>NZ_GL397087.1:1202761-1265728 GCF_000146365.1 Selenomonas sp. oral taxon 149 str. 67H29BP | reverse complement strand
CCTAAATTCCGTCACGTTTTATTTGTGATTTCTATATTTTATCACGGATGCTTCACCCTTTACAAATGGAGCGATTTTTGGCTCTGTGATAATGGGAAATTGCCCGAAGGAACGGCTTTTGCTTTTGCGTCCTGTGTATGCTAAAATAGCATCAAATAAATGATATCTACAATATGATGGAGTGATTGTCAATGTTGGATATGAAGTTTGTGCGTGAGAACCTGCCCGCCGTGCAGGAGATGCTGAAGCATCGCTGCAATACGCTCGACCTCTCGCCGTTCACAGAGCTCGAGGAGCGCCGCCGCAGGATCCTGCAGGATGTAGAGGAGAAGAAGGCGCGCCGCAACGCCGTCTCGAAGGAGGTCGGTGCGCGCAAGAAGGCGGGCGAGAACGCGGATGAGATCGTCGCGGAGATGCGCACGCTCGGCGACGAGATCGCGGCACTCGATGAGGACCTGCGCGACGTGGAGCTGCGCCTGCGCGGCCTCCTGCTCCAGATCCCAAATATGCCAAGGGCGGATGTGCCGATCGGCAAGGACGAGACGGAGAACCCCGAGGTGCGCCGCTGCGGCACGCCGCGCACGTTTGATTTCACCCCGAAGGCACACTGGGACATCGGCGACGCACTCGGCATCCTCGATGCAGAGCGTGCAGCAAAGGTCACGGGCGCACGCTTTACGTTCTACAAGGGGCTCGGCGCACGGCTTGAGCGCGCCTGCATCAACTTCATGATGGATCTCCATGCCGAGAAGCACGGCTACACAGAGATGCTTGCCCCCTATATCGTGAACGAGGCGAGCATGATCGGCACAGGGCAGCTGCCAAAATTTGCCGAGGATATGTTCAAGCTCGAAGGGCTCGACTACTACCTCGTGCCGACGGCGGAGGTGCCGACGACAAACTACCATCGCGATGAGATCCTCGACGCAGAGCAGCTGCCGGAGTACTACACGTCCTATACGGCATGTTTCCGCGCGGAGGCGGGCAGCGCGGGGCGCGACACGCGCGGGCTCATCCGTCAGCATCAGTTCAACAAGGTGGAGCTGATCAAATTCGTCACGCCGGAGACGAGCTGGGACGAGCTCGAGAGCATGGTGACGGCGGCAGAGGACGTGTTGAAGATCCTCGAGCTGCCGTACCGCGTCATCCAGCTCTGCACGGGCGACATGAGCTTCACCTCGGCAAAGACCTACGACATCGAGGTCTGGATGCCCGCACAGGACAAGTACCGTGAGATCTCGTCCTGCTCGAACTGCACGGACTATCAGGCGCGCCGCGCGAACATCAAATACCGTCCCGCACGCGGGGCGAAGCCGACGTTCCTCCATACACTGAACGGCTCGGGACTCGCCGTCGGACGCACGGTGGCGGCGATCCTTGAAAACAATCAGCAGGAGGACGGCTCGGTCATCGTGCCGAAGGCGCTGGTTCCGTACATGCACGGGGTCACGGTCATCCGATGAAAAAAGTCATCGTCGGCATCACGGGGGCGAGCGGCAGCTGTTATGCCCTCCGCCTCATCGAGGTGCTCGCGGAACGCGGCATCGAGGTGCACGCTGTCGTCACAGAGAGCGGTATGCGCGTGCTGGACTATGAGTGCGGCGTATCGGCGGAGGAACTGGCGCGGCGCGTGACCGTGCTCTATCCAAATGCGGATGTCGGGGCAGCGATCGCGAGCGGTTCGTTCCACATGGATGCAATGATCGTCGTACCCTGCTCGATGAAGACGGCAGGGGCCATCGCGCACGGCGTGACGGACGATCTCCTCTCGCGCGCAGCGGACGTGACGCTGAAGGAGGGGCGGCGGCTCCTCCTCGTACCGCGTGAGACGCCGATGCACGAGATTCATCTGGAGAACCTGCTGCGTCTGGCGCGGGCAGGGGCGATCATCATGCCTGCCGCGCCGGGGTTTTATCATCGTCCGGAGACACTCGACGACCTCGTTGACATGATGGTGGGGAAGATCCTCGACCGCCTCGGCATCGAGGCGGAGCTATATACGCGTTGGAGGTAGTATCGTGAAAAAGATGTATGCAGCCGCACTCCTGACGGCAGGGGTACTTTGCCTGATGAGTGCCGCCAGTGCCGCACCGTCGCAGACGGCCGCGCAGGAGACGGTAAAGACCCCGCTGCAGCAGATGCACATGGGGACAAGCGAGGAGAAGAACCGCCGGGCGGAGATTCAGGCGGACTATTTCCAGCATCGCGGCGAGCGCCGCTACATCAATCTCTACAATCTGCACGTATTCCGCCAGTACAAGGAGATGCACGGCATGTCGCTTCACTGGGGACTGACCGTCACGCGCCCCGTCGGCTCGTGGGCGGAGAAGGATGCGCCGGATGTGCGCCTTGACTCGGGGGCGGTCGGCGTCGGCCCATCCTATATGGTGCGCTGGACGAAGCCTCTCGGGAAAAAATGGGAGGTCTCTCTCGACCTCACAGGCGGACTCATGGTCTACAACAAGGTGCATCCCGCGCACACGCGGAACTATGACTTCATGTGGCGCATCGGCCCACGCCTCACGTATAATTTCAACGATCGGAATGCGCTCAGCATCGCTTATCTCGGACATCACGTGTCCAACGGGCAGCGTACGAAAAACCCCGGCTATAACGGTGTCGGCATCTCGATCGGCTATCGGTACACCTACTGATGGCAAAGAGATTTTATGCGGTGAAGCGCGGGCGCAAAACGGGGCTCTTCACCGTCTGGGCGGAGTGCGCGGCACAGGTAAAGGGCTTTCAGGGAGCCGTCTACAAGGGTTTTATGACGGAGGACGAGGCGCGGGCATGGCTTGGCGGTGCGGGCGCACGGACGGAGCAGCCCCGTTCCGCTGCGACGACGATAGAGCCTTCTGCCCCTGATGCGGACTACATCATCCACACGGACGGCTCATGCCTTCGCAATCCGGGCGGTGCGGGCGGCTGGGCTGCCGTGATCGAGACGGCGGCGACGGGTGCGGTCGAGGAGAAGAGCGGCGGCGACCCCGAGACGACGAACAACCGCATGGAGCTGACGGCGGCACTGATGGCACTCAGCGCCGTGCCGGAGGGGGCGCGCGTTGCGCTCTACACGGACAGTCAGTATCTTAAGAACGCCTTTACAAAGTTTTGGCTGCCCGCGTGGAAGAAGCGCGGGTGGAAGAAGGCGGACGGTGAGCCCGTGCTGAATCAGGATCTCTGGGTGCAGCTCGATGCGGCGTTTGCCGCGCGGCAGGTGCAGTTCCACTGGGTCAAGGGGCATGCGGGCAATCCGCGCAACGAGCGGTGCGATGCGCTTGCGCGCGCGGAAGCGGAGAGGTTTTAAGGGCGGTGGCGCGTATCGTCTTGTGACACGGTGCAATGTTCCGCGCGAACGCCTCGTTTGCAAGTGGTCGTGCGCTTATCTGCCTAAATACCTGCGCATTGTGAAACGCGCTTCGCTTGAATGACGCAATCCGCAGGGGCAGAACGCGCACTTCCTCCACTTGCGCCACTAGGGTTCGCTTAGGAACATTGCACCACCGTCCTTTGTGGTGGAGAATCGCAATATAGACATGAGAGGAGGAACGCTGTGCAGCACGTATTGGAATCCGTCGGGGCGTTCGTCCTCACGCATCTTGCGAACATCGGGCGCGTCGTGCTCCTCTATGGGGAGACGATGCGGCAGGTGACACGCCGTCTGCGCGTGCGGAGCATCGTCTACCAGATGGCGCATCTCGGCGCGGACTCCCTCCTCATCGTCGGACTGACACTCCTCTTTACGGGTATCGTGCTTACCCTGCAGATCGCCCATGAGTTCATCCGCTACGGTGCGCAGAGCACGATTGGCGCGGTCATTGCGATCGGCATCGGGCGCGAGCTGGGCCCCGTCCTCGTCGGTGTCGTCTGCGCGGGGCGCGTGGGCGCAGCGATTACGGCGGAGGTCTCGACGATGAAGGTCACGGAGCAGATCGATGCCCTGCGCGTCATGGCGGTCAGCCCTGTGAACTACCTCATCGTCCCGCGCATGCTCGCGTGCATGGTCGTCGTGCCGATCCTCACCGTCTTTGGCGACGTGATCGGCGTTCTCGGCGGCTACTTCACGGCGGTGTACTACTCGGGCATCTCGGGCTACACCTTCCTGCACTCCATCACGCAGTACGCGCTCCTCTACGACATGACCGGCGGACTCATCAAGGCGATTTTCTTCGGCAATGTTATCGCCGTCCTCGGCTGTTACTATGGCCTCCACGCGCCGAGCGGGGCGGAGGGGGTCGGTACGGCGACGATGCAGACCGTCGTTACCTCCATCATCGTGATCTTTATCCTGAACGCCGTGCTGACGTTCTTCCTCTTTTGACAAGGCGGTGGCGCAATGATACGACTTGAACACGTCACCAAGCGCTTTGGGACAAAGGAAGCCCTGAAGGACATCACGCTCACGATCAACGAGGGGGAGACGCTCGCCATCATCGGCGGCTCGGGCTCGGGCAAATCGACCCTCCTGCGGCTGATGATCGGCCTTGACCGCCCGACGAGTGGGGCGATCTATATCGGCGCGGACGATATCGCCGCGATGGATGAGGCGGCGCTCGACCGCGTGCGCCTGCGCATGGGCATGGTGTTCCAGTACTCCGCCCTCTTTGACTCGATGAGCGTCGGTGAGAACGTCGCCTTCGGGCTGCGTGAGCACACGGATAAGAGCGACGCCGAGATCCGCAGCATCGTCGCGGAGAAACTCGCCCTCGTCGGACTGCCCGATGCGGCAGAGATGATGCCGCAGGAACTTTCGGGCGGCATGAAAAAACGCGTCGGACTCGCGCGTGCGATTGCGACCGACCCCTCCATCATCTTCTATGACGAGCCGAGTTCGGGGCTCGACCCCATCATGACGGCGAAGATCGACGAACTCATCATCAGTATGCAGAAAAAACTCGGCGTGACCTCCGTCGTCGTCACGCACGACATGGCAAGTGCGTGCCGTATCGCCGACCGCATTGCCATGATCTACGACGGGGCACTCATTGCCGTGGACACGACGGAGCGTTTTCAGGACATCAAAGACGAGCGCGTACAGGCATTTTTCCGTACGATGCATCACCGCAAGGAGGCAGGAGCATGAGTGCAGAGGCAAAGGTGGGGGCGTTTACCCTCGGAGGCGTGATCCTCCTGATTGCTGTCGTCGTATTCTTCGGCGGACTGCGCCTCGGCAGCAGCAGCGACTACACGCTGTACGCAGGATTTCACCGCGCCGTCGGGCTGAATCCGGAGGCACAGGTGCTCCTCTCGGGCGTGCCCGTCGGGCACGTGCAGGACGTTGTGAGCGACGGGACGGGCGTCACCGTCTCCATGATCATAGAGCGTGGGGTGAAGATCCCGCGCGGCTCTGCCGTCACCATCGGGCAGCCCGGCATCATGGGGGATAAATTCATTATCATCACGCCGAACGGAAACAGCGACACATACGCAAACGGCGACTATCTCTACGGCACGGATGAGATGGGGATGGACACGATGTTCGTTGAGCTGAACAAGATGATCGTCCTTGTGCAGGAGATGCTCACCTCCGTCAACGCCATCGTGGGCGCGCCGGGCTTCCAAACCTCCGTCGTGCAGCTCGCCGTCAACATGGAGCACATCACGGCGAACCTCGACGGGCTCACGGCGACGCTGGAGCAGATGGCGGCGGAGAATCGCGGCGACCTGCGCAGCATCCTCGTGAACATGAACACCATGACAGCGAACCTTGCGCAGAGCACGGCGAGCGTCGAGCGCATCATGGCGAACCTTGAGAGCGTCGGAGCAGACCCCGCGACGGCGGAGAACCTGCGCCAGACGCTCGCGAACATTACCGATGCCTCGGGGCGCATCGCACGCATCGCCGCGGGCATCGAGGCGGTGGCAGGCGACCCGCAGACGCAGGAGGATGCACGAACCCTCATTCACAACGCACGCACGATGACGGACAAGGCGGGGGGGCTGATGGGACGGCTTAGCAGCATCAAGGTCACACCGAAGGTGGACATTATGTATAGCGGCAAGGCTGACGACTGGCGGACGAATTTCAACCTCGATGTCGGTGAGCAGCAGGGCATGTACGCCTCCTTCGGTGTGGACGACATCGGCGGCGGGGACAAGGTGAGCGCCCAGCTCGGAAAGCGTGGCAGCGCGTTCGGTGCGCGTGCGGGCGTGATCGGCGGCGCCGCAGGTGTCGGTGTCGACGCCTACGCGGGGGATAAATTCAAATTCTCCGCCGATGCCTATAACCCGAATGACCTCACCGTCCGCCTGCGCAGTCAGTATCAGCTCAGCGGCGGCACCTACCTCTTCGGCGAGTGGAATGCGGTGAACGACCACCAACGCCGCGCCTTCTATACGGGCATCCGACAGGAATTTTGAACGTACAGATTGACGTGTGATAAAACATGTATATAATGTAATTATAATCACACGACTAGACTTCGCATGCACGGAGGATGGGGAAATGATCGATCTGTATTTGTCTGATGGTACGGCGCATGGTCGGCGCCTGTTGACTTTATAAAATAAAACAAATGCTCTATAGCAGAAAGGGAGACTGCTGTAGAGCGTTTTTTATCGAAAATAAACAGATTGTTACGCCTTTTTATGGGTTCTTTTCTTTTATAAAAATGGTTACAATTTAACTTAACATAAGGAAGAAAACAATATATCTTGTTAGGACAATGGAACTAGGGGGAGGCCCAAGGAAGGGAGGGTAGAGGTTCATGCGAGGAAATGTAAAAGGGGACGACATATAGCGCGCTATGTGTCGATTTTTTTGTTGTCCGGAGGATATGCGCTTCCCTCGCTTCTGCCGGTGTATGCGGCGGATGTAACGGTGCCCGAAGTTGTCGTTGATGCGTCTCATCCTGCGGTGACAATGAGTGAGCCGGGACCGATCAATAAGAAAACAACGCCTACCCCGCCGCATCGGGAGCCAAATCGAAACGCCGTGGTCGGCAATGCTGCCGACCTCCCTCTTGCAGGCGATGTGCGTAACGTCGTCGGGAATAAGCTGACGGTACGGGCGACCTCTGCGGCGACGATGGCGGGCAAGGGCACGATGCGCACGGCGAAAAAGGACCGTACGGAAAACACCGTGAACCTCGTCGATGGCAAGGTGCGCAATCTCTACGGCGGCTACACGAATGGCACTGGTCAGACGACGGGCAATACCGTCACCATCGGGGATGGGACGAATGCCCTTCCCACGGGGACGAATATCGCGGGCTACCTCTACGGCGGCAACAAGACCGTCGACACGGACAACAAGCTCGTGGTCAATACTGCGGTCAGCGTCAAGAACATCAAGCATTTCGAGAAAATTAGCTTTAACATCAGCCACGTCTCCAATGCGACAACGCCGCTCCTCAAGCTCACCGACGGCGTGCAGACGAGCGGGCTTGACTGGGATAAAGTGGAAGTCACAGGCGCGAACGATTTCGTGCCGAGTACGTATCGGACGCGTCTTGCGACACTTATGCACAACGACCAAGGTATCGACTTTACGAAAGCGGGCGTCAATACTTACAACCCCATTCGTGCGAAGAATCGCGAGAGTGGCGATCTTGAGTATACGATCGACACGGATAACCCAACGGTGACGGCGGCGAAAGAGGTCTATGTGGACGGCTTCCGCTTCCGCCACAACAAGGGCACGGACGGAAAGGGCGCAAAGCACCTCGCTTTGGACGGCACGGTCGCGGCAGCCTACGGCGCGAACGTCACGGTAAAAGACGGTGCGGCGCAGGACAATGCAGCAGAGATCTCAGGTGGCACGGTGACGGGCAACGCCTACGGTGGTGCGCTCACGGCTGTCGCTGCGACGAAGAATGCCGCGGGAGGCAGTGCGCACATCACGGGCGGCTCGGTTGGAGGAAATGTTTACGGCGGAGCCATTACGGATGCGGCTGCGAGTGGGAACGTGACGGGAAGCTCCGTCCATGTCGCGGGCGGCACGGTCGGGGCCAATCTCTTTGGCGCAAGGGCGACAGGGCTCGCACGGGAAAATGAGGTACAGATCGAATCTGCGGTCACAGGCGCGGTCACGGGCGCAAGCTCGACGGGGGCGTCCGCTGTGGAGAATGCCGTTGTCATCCGCGCGGATGTCGCGGGAAGTGTCACGGGCGGCGCTGCTCTCCACAGTGCTTCGGCGAACCGCGTCGAAATCACAGACGCCGTCATTGCGGGCGATGTCACAGGCAGTTCCGGTGCGCAGACGGACGATAATCAGATCCTCCTCTCCGGCGCGACGGTCACGGGTGACGTTGTCGGCGGTACGAGCGCAGGCGGCACGGGTAACACGCTCGCCATCTACCCTGGACAGTCGGCCATCCACGATTTTTCCGGTGTGCAGAAACTGCGCTTCTACCTGCCGAATGACGCACGGGCAAGCTATACGCCCATGCTACAGCTCGGCGTTGCTGCGAAGGATATCCGCAATCTCAATATCGGTGTCGGCTTCTCGGGAAGCGCGCCCGTGTTGCACGGAAACGATGTAATCAGCCTCATGAAGACACTGCCGGGGGGAACTCTGCTGACTGATGCGGATATCGCGAATCAGATTGAGGGCACGCAGGGCGTTACGATGCGCTATCAGTTCGCACTTCAAAAGCGCGGCACCGATGAGCTCGTCCTCACCCTCATCGGCGCTGCGATGAACGACCAGACTAAGTCCCTCGTCGAGCCGCGTTGCGGTGCGACGGACTTCATCAATCGTGGGGCCGACCTTCTGGCGGCGTCGGGGATTTCCTCGGCGGCGAAGGAGGGCGGTCGGGCGGAGGACGACGAAAAGCGCGGCTATCAGCTATGGGCGGCGATGAGCCAGGGGACGATGCGCGCCGAGACGGGCTCCTATGTCACGACGAACGGCTACAACCTTAGCGTCGGCTGGGCAAAGGAGGGGAGGCTCAGGGCGGCTAAGACACTCTTTACCCCATTTGTGGAGTACGGCAGGGGCACGTATCACGCATATCTCGACGACGGCACACATGGCAACGGCAAGATCAGTTACCTTGGTGCAGGCCTCATGGGCGCATCGAACGCCCGGACGGATGCTGGGCGGAGGCGGCGCTGCACGGCGGAAGAGTACGAAGCAGCTATAGCGGTGATGTCTCTGTCGGGACGGTCTCGACCTACGACAGCGAAAATGCCTACTATGCGGCGCATATCGGCATCGGAAAGACGCGGCTGCTCCGCACGGGTGATACACTGAACACCTACCTGCGATACTTCTATTCACGGCAGGATGGCGTCAGTGCACAGCTCAATACAGGCGAAATATATGATTTTGATGCGGTTGCGTCGCATCGAATGAGAGTCGGATTCACCTTCTTGCACTGCGAGGATACGGGCAAGGAGATCTATGCGGGTCTTGCGTACGAGTACGAATTTGACGGCGAGGGTGCAGCATCCTATCAGGGGCTTGCCACGGACAGCCCTGCCCTGCGCGGCGGCAGCACGATGGTCGAGCTGGGCTATCGCTTTATCCCGCCGGACAGCCGTCTATCTTGGCACATCCACATGGCGGGCTGGCAGGGAACGCGGCGCGGCATGACGGGGAACATCCAGGTCAGCTGGGCACTTTGATTCAGTGCCATATGGGACTGCTGCACGTGCGGCAGTCCCTCTTTTGTCTCCTTGTCAAGGACGCTCGAAAATGATAGAATAAACAGGATGCAATTCTGCATCAACAAAGGGGAGAGTATGCATCTGAAAATCCGCATTCTTGACAAGTATATATTTCGTGAGGTCTTTCTGTCCTTTCTCTTTGCCATCTGTGCGTTCTCGGCAGTTTTCATCGGCTCGGGCACGCTTTTTCGCATTGCACAGTACATCACGGACTATGGGGCATCCCTGCCGTCCGTCATAAAGATATTCGTGTTTAGTCTGCCCGGGGTCGTCATGTGGACGTTCCCAATGTCGATGCTCCTCGCAAGTCTTCTGACGTTTGGCCGGCTCTCCTCGTCGAGCGAGATCACGGCAATGAAGTCCTGCGGCATCGGCTTCGGCCGTATTGCTGCGCCCGCGATTTTGCTTGGCTTTCTCGTGAGCGTCGGTGCGATCCTCTTCAACGAGCACGTCGTTCCACGCGCGAATACGGCGTACCGCAACGTGATCTACTACGAGATCGAGGGCAACTCGGGCATGAAGTCGCAGGAGCACGTCATCATCAAGGAGATCGAGGGCGGGCAGATCAAGCGTCTCGTCTACGCGCGCTCCTACAATGCCGAACAGCAGCAGCTGACGGGGGTCAGCCTGCAGATCTTCGGCGCGGACGGCAAGGTCTCGCACGTCGAGAACGCCGAGTACGCTGAGTGGACGGGCAGCGAGTGGATCATGCACAAGGGGGATGTCTACGACATCGCAGATGAACATCTCGAGCGGCGGATGCGTTTTGAGACACAGGTGCTCCCCGTGGAGAAGGATCCACGCCAGATCATCCGTGAGCAGAAATCCCCCGAGGAAATGACGATGCGCGAGCTGCGCCATCAGATCGCGCTCATGCAGACGCAGTATGTCAACACGAGCAAGCTCGAGGCGGAGCTCTATCAGCGCGTCTCCGTCCCCATGGCGAGCCTGATCTTTACGCTGATCGGCGTGCCGCTCGGGCTCCAGCCGACGCGCAACTCGTCCTCGGCAGGATTTGCGATGAGCGTCATCATCATCTTTATCTACTACGCGCTGATGACCATGGGAAATGCCTTTGCACGCGGCGAGGTGCTTCCGCCGATGCTTGCCGTATGGATTCCAAACATTGTCGGCATCATCGCGGGCATCATCCTCCTGCGGCGCGCATCGCGCTGAGGTTCGCTGCTGCTCTTGCCTGACGCATGAAGGAGGTGACGTCATGTACGGTGTTACGCTGATTCTCGTGCTCGCTGTCGTCGGCGGCGTCATCGCTGTCATCGGCGACCGGCTCGGCACGCGCATCGGAAAGAAAAAACTTACGCTCTTTGGGCTGCGCCCGCGCCATACGGCGGTGGTCGTCACGATCTTTACGGGCGTCTGCATCACGACGGTGACCTTCGGCATCCTCGCGGCGGCATCGGAGAATGTGCGGACAGCGCTCTTTGGCATGGATCGGCTGAACGCCATGATCGCGGACACGCGTGCGGCACTCGATGCGACGGCATCGGCACTCACCTCGGCGGAGGATGCAAAGCAGCAGGCGGATGCGGAACTCGTGAAGTCCGAGGAGGAGATCGCCGGATTGCGCAGTGAACAGGACGATCTGCGCGCAGAGTCGGATCGCCTCTCGGCGGGCAACCGTGCGCTCATGATGGAAAAGGAAGGGCTGATCTCGCTCAACGGGCGGCTCTCGGGCGAGAACGCCAAGCTCCTGACGGACATCGACGAGCTCGGCGTGCGTGCCAATGTCCTGCGCGAGAACATCGTGAACCTGCGCGAGGGCAACATCGTCTATCAGGCGGGGGAGATTATCGCGAGCGGAACGATTCCCGCGGGGCTGACGCGTGACGAGGTGGAGCGCGGGCTGGAGGGCATCGCGCAGCTCGGCACGCGCAACGCCTCGACCCGCCTCGGCGAGAACCACACGGATCAGGATATATGGATCTACGGGCCGGAGTATGAGTCGGCGGTTCAGACCATCATGCACAGCCCCGTGGACATGGTCGTGCGCATCGTCGCGGCGGGCAATTTCGTGCGCGGCGACGAGATCCGCGCGACCATCCAGCTGTACCCGAACCGCATCATCTATCGCGGCGGTGAGCTGATCGCCGCGCGTGTCTACGCACCGGAGGGACAGGGACCAGCCGCGGAGCAGGCGGTCGTCTCCTTCCTGCGCGATGTGAACGAGGCGGCGTCGGCAAAGGGGATTCTCCCCGATCCGATCCGCGGGACGGTCGGCGTGATCGAGGGGGCGGAGTTCTATGGCCTCGTGCAGGAGCTGATGGCGCATACGGGGAACGTCGTTCTCTCCGCCTACGCGGCGGCTGATACGGATGCGATGGGGCCCCTGCGCCTGCGCTTCAAGGTCGAAAGTGAGAGCGGCAGTTGAGCGGCGCAGTTCTCGCCGTTGATCCCGGGCGAGAGAAATGTGGCGTCGCTGTCCTCGCGGCAGACGGCACAGTGCTCCTGCAGGAGGTCGTGCCGACGACGCAGCTCACAGCGACGGCGGTGCGTCTCATCCATACGTACGCACCGACGGTGATCATGGGCAACGGGACGACGAGTGCAGCGGCAAGGGCTCGCATTGAGGAACTCGGCACGGAGGTCACTCTCGTCGATGAGTATCGTACGACGGACGCGGCAAAGGCGGCCTACTGGACGGCGCACCCGCCGCGCGGCTGGCGTCGGCTCATGCCGCGCGGGATGCTTGTGCCGCCCGTGCCGGTGGACGATTTCGTCGCCGTGATACTTGCACAGCGATATTTGACAGAAGTGTCGCAATAAAGTAAGATGAAACTATATACATCTTTAAGGAGAGCAATCATTCATGCCCGATAATGTCTTAGCCTTTCTGGTCGCGCTCGGCGTGGCACTACTGTTGACCCCCGCTGTGATCGCCTTTGCGCGCCGCACGGGGGCACTCGACAAGCCCGACGCGCGCAAGGTGCACGTGCGCCCCATCCCACGCATCGGCGGCATCGGCATCTATGCGGCGTTCATGGTGTCGATTCTCGTCCAGCTCACCTTCGTCGACCTCGCGCCCGAGTACATGACGAGTCTCATCGGACTCATGGTCGGCGGCACGATCATCGTCGCCATCGGCATCATCGACGACTACTGCGACCTGCCGGCAAAGGTGAAGCTGCTCGGGCAGATCATTGCGGCGGCCGTGGTCGTTATCGGATTCGATGTGCGCATCGACGTCATCACCGACCCGCTCGGCGACTATATCTACCTTGAGTTCCTTGCGATCCCGGCAACGATTTTCTGGATCGTCGGGCTGACGAATACGGTCAATCTCATCGACGGGCTGGACGGGTTGGCGGCGGGGGTCTCCTCCATCGCCGCGCTGACGATCTTCCTCGTTGCCATGGAGGAGGGCATACCGCCCGTCGCCATGGTCACCATTGCGCTCGCGGGGGCTGCGATAGGCTTCCTCTACTACAACTTCAACCCTGCGCGCATCTTTATGGGCGACACGGGGAGTATGTTCCTCGGCTTCATGCTCGCGGGCATCTCCGTCGTCGGTGCAGTCAAGAGCGCGGCGACCATCGCCCTCATCGTGCCGATTCTCGCGCTCGGCCTGCCGATCCTCGACACGACGTTTGCCATCGTCCGGCGCGCGCGCAACCACCGCCCGATCTTCAAGCCCGACAAGGGACATCTGCACCACCGCCTTCTCGCACACGGGTTCAGTCAGAAACAGGCGGTGCTGCTCATGTATGTCGTCAGCGCGCTGTTCGGCCTGTGTGCACTCGCTCTGACGGCGGTCAGCATCCAAGCGGCGGCACTCATCATACTGCTCGTCGCAGCGGCGGTATTCGTCGGCGCGCGCAAGCTGGGCATCCTCGGCATGGATGCGCCGCAGAAATAGCGTGTAAGAGAAAAGAGAGCTATGTGTCCCCCAGTGAACCTTAGTGAAGCATGTGAGTAAAGTGCGCGGTACGCCCCGACGGACTTCTTTCGTTCAAGCGAAGCGCGTTTAAGAAGTTCGTCGGTATTTCAGCGTACAAGCGCACGATCACATGCGGAACGAGGCGTTCACGGGGGACACATACGACAGTTTTATATACATGCTGCTATTCGCAGAGAGGAGCAGAGGAGAATGACCGGCAAAATCAAAGTCATGTCGATCTTTGGGACGCGCCCGGAGGCGATCAAGATGGCGCCCGTCGTCATGGAGCTGGCGCGCCATCCAGAGGAGATTGAGACACAGACGCTCGTGACGGCACAGCATCGGGAGATGCTCGATCAGGTGCTCCATCTCTTTCACATCGTCCCCGACTACGATCTCAACATCATGGCGGCGGGACAGACACTCTTTGACATCACCACGCGTGCAATGCAGGGCATCAACGAGGTGTTCCAGAAGGATCGCCCCGACCTCGTCCTCGTCCACGGCGATACGACGACGACCTTTGCGGGGGCACTCGCCGCGTTCTATCATCAGATCCCCGTCGGACACGTTGAGGCGGGACTGCGGACGCACGACATCTACTCCCCATTCCCCGAGGAGATGAACCGTCGCCTGACGGGCGGCATCGCGACCCTGCACTTTGCCCCGACGCCGACGGCACACGATAATCTAGCGGCAGAGGGCGTGCCCGAGCGGCGCATCTTCGTCACGGGCAATACCGTCATCGACGCGCTGCATCATACCGTACGCCCCAACTACGTCCTCCCGCCGGAGCTTTCGCAGGTGGACTTTGAGCACCACCGCGTCCTCCTCGTGACGACGCATCGCCGCGAGAACCTCGGCGAGCCGATGCGCCACGTCTACCGTGCCATTCACGACATCGTGGACGAGATGGGGGACGTGGAGGTCATCTTCCCCGTACACCGCAATCCGAAAGTACGCGAGATCGTACGTGAGGAGCTGGGCGGGCTGGCGCACGTTCACCTCATCGACCCACTGGAGTACGAACCGTTCGCCAATCTCATGGCACGTGTGGACATCGTGCTTACGGACTCGGGCGGGATTCAGGAGGAGGCACCTGCGCTCGGCAAGCCTGTCCTCGTCCTGCGCGACACGACGGAACGCCCCGAGGCGGTGACGGCGGGCACGGTGCATCTCATCGGCACGGCGCAGGAGCGCGTCTACGCCGAGACCAAGCGTCTCCTCACCGATCAAGCGGCATACGCGGTAATGGCGGAGGCAGTCAATCCCTACGGCGATGGGGAGGCGGCACGCCGCATCATCGAGGCAGTTCTCTACCACGCGGGACACATCCACACGCCGCCGGAGCCCTTTCGCGGCGCGTGACGGCTCGGTGTGAGAGAGGAGGGGACACCGATGCAGGAAAAGAAGCCAATGCCGTCGGGGATGGCAGAGGCCATGCGCGCCTTTGGACTGCTCTCGGGGGTCGGCATCTACTTTGTCGTCTTTCTCGGCATCTTCCTCTTTCTCGGCCAATGCGCCGATGATTTTCTCGGGACGGGGCGCGTCTGCACCATCACGGGCATCCTCCTCGGCTTTCCAGCCGCGATCTACTCACTCTATCGGCAGCTGAAGTATTTCAAGCTGGTGTAATGGGACTGCTGCACGCCCCCATCGGCTCGCTGCGCTCGCCACTTCCCCCGTAGATGGGGGAAGCTATTATGCCGTTACTTCCCGAAGCCTTCCCCGTTATGACGGGGAAGGGGGACCGCGTGAGCGGTGGAAGGGGCACAAAGGCGGGGCTGATGCACGAGAATTTTAGATTCGTGCAGCAGCCCCATTGGAATTTATGGGAGATATATGACATGGGGAACAAGACAGTAAACGATGTCATGCAGAAAATGATTGCTTACTCGGCGGGCAATCTGCACGATATAGCACACTTTATGAAGGTCTATGCCTTTGCCCGCACGATCGGCGTCGCGGAGAATCTTACGCCGACGGAGCAGGAGACCGTGGAGATCGCCGCGATCCTGCACGACATCGCCTGCCCTCTCTGTCGCGAGAAATACGGCAATACGAACGGCAATCATCAGGAGGAGGAGGGCGGCCCTCTGACGGAGGAGTTCCTCAAGGACATCGAACTCCCTGCGGGGATGGCGGAGCGCCTCGTCTACCTCGTCAGCCACCACCATACGTATAACGATGTGGACGGGCGCGACTATCAGATCCTCCTTGAGGCGGACTTTCTCGTCAACGCCGACGAGAGCCACATGGGGGCTGCGGCGATACGCAACTTCCGCGACCACGTATTCAAGACGGCGACGGGCACGCATCTGCTCAAGACGATCTATCTGTAAAGGAGTGTGGACAATGGCTGTTGTTATGGATGTCAATGTTTCTCTAGATCGTGATGTGAAAGAACGGAGCGAGGCGCTGTATGGTGAACTTGGCGTGGATCTGACGACAGCAATCAATGTATTTCTTCGTCAGTCACTTCGTGTCGGAGGATTTCCGTTCGAGGTACGTATGGATGTTCCGAACAATGAAACTTCCGCGGCACTGATGGAAGCAGAACATCTTTTGCACGATCCATCAGTCAAGCGATACTCCGATGTTGAGGAAGCGTTGAGGGTACTCAAAGCATGAAGAACCTCGATATCGTATGGACAAGTCAGTTTAAGAAAGACTATAAGGCGGCGATGAAACGCCGTCTACCCATAGAGCTTCTTGATGATGTGATTCGCAGCTTGGCTCGCGGAGAGCTTCTTCCAGATAGGAATAGAGATCATGCTCTGCTCGGTCGATGGCGTGGTTATCGTGAATGCCACATTCAGCCCGATTGGCTGCTCATCTATCGTGTTGAAGATACTATGCTGATGTTGACGCTTGCACGAACGGGTACCCATAGCGATCTGGTTGGTGCTTGAGTACATTAAGGAATTGCTAAAAAAACGATGAAAACGTCCCGCAGGCCAGTCCTGCGGGGCGTTGCTGTATATTCGGCTGTATCTTGGTTGTTCGCTCAGCTCTGTTCCGTCATGGCGGCGGCGAGTGCTGCGCCGAGAGCGGAGCCAGCGTTTTCGAGGATGATCTGGATGTTGACCGCCTCATCGAGGAGGAGCTTATCGAGTGCGCCGCGCAGATGATGCGCGACGAGAGGCACCTTTTCATAGACCGAGCCGTCCACGGCGATGAACTGGTTCTCTGCCTTTGTCTCACCCGCGCGGTGACGGATGATGCCCGCATAGGTCGCGGCGACGATGTGCGCGGAGCGCTGGATCACCGTCCCCGCGAGATCCTGCATGAGGGCACGGTCGGCGGCGGAAAAGGTCATGCCCGTCTTGGCCTCGATGATCGCGCCCGCGGCGTGGCGGTCGAGGAAGGCATCTGCCACGATGGCAGAGAGCTCGATGCTCGTGAAGGGATACGAGGCTCCCTCCTCCCCGAGGAGATCGGCGAGTGCCGAGCCGTAGAGCATCCCGAGGTAGCGTCCCGATACCATCTTTTCGAGCCGCTGTGCACCGGGCTGCTCGGAACAGGCGTCGATGGCATCATCGTATTTCGAGAAGGGGAGGCGGTTGAATCCGCCCGACTCCATGTTGATGACCATTGGCTTCTCGCTGCCGTCCGCGAAGTTCTCGAAGTAGCAGGTGTTCTGCCCCGTGGCGTAGATCGAGCCGATGTAGGTGTGCTCGCGCTTGTACGCCGCCGCAAGGAGCACGGCAACCGTGTCGTTGATGACGGCGACGGGCACGACGTTCTTCATGCCGCGCCGCATGAGTGCATCCTCGAGGAGATCGTTTACGACCTTGCCCTCGACGCCCTTCGTGGCGAACTCCTTCGTCCAAGTGATGAGCCGCGCGTTGCAGAGGTTCGTCTGCTCCGAGGGGAAGGAGAAGGTGTGGCCGAGCAGATACTTGGTCTCGTGGTCGCCCTCGATTGCCTCGTCGATGATTTCGGCGAGGAAGTCGAACATCTCATCCGCCGTTGCATCCGCGCAGACGTAGTCGTAGACGCCGGGAAGCGTGAGCGGCTTGGCGACCTTGCTTTCGACCTTGTACTTGCCGCTGCCGTCGAGGCGGAGGCGGACGGCGCGGACGTTCGTCCCGCCGAAGTCAAGCGCGAGGAATGTGCCGGTCTCCTTACCCGTCGGCAGACTCGCGAACGTGCGGAGCATCCGCAGGCTCGCACCCTTTTCGTGCGCAAGCCCTGCGTGCATCTCAGTGCGAAAATCATCGGCAATGTGGTGCAGCGTATCGTCGTCCAAGGTAAAGGCTGCCTTGATTTCCTTAAATTTCTTATGATCCAGACCCATGATTTTCCTCCTTTTCAACAAAAATGATCGAGCATCGCACCGACGCTCGGGAATACCGCGCGCGCCTGTTCCTGAATCGCGGGGCGCGCCGTAGTCAGTGAAAACCCGTCAAATGCCTTCAGCATGGGCAGGTCATTCGTCTCATCACCGATGGCGTAGATCTCCGCATCATCCCAGCCCATGACGCGGAGGAGGGTACGGATGCCCTCGTCCTTGCCGATGCCGGCGGGCGTGATGTCGAGGCTGCACGCGTTCGGAAAGGCATGGATGAGGTCGCCGAGCTTCGCATTCAGTACCTCTGCGCACGCATTGGACTGCTCCGGCTCCGGAAAGCCAAGCGAGAACTGATGGATCTTCGTCAGCCCCGCGATGTCGGATTCCTCAATGTAGGTGATGGGGAAGTCCCACTCCTTTGCCTCGCGCTCGATCCACGAGCCCTCGGAATGGTGGCAGAGGTAGGTCGTCTCTGCCGCCGAGAAGGCGAAGTGGAACGATTTCTGCGCCGTCGGCTCGGCGGCGATTGCCGTCAGCGCACGCGGTGCGATCTCCGCCTGAAACCGTACACTGTCGTCCGTGCCGCGGATGATGCCGCCATTGTTGCAGACCGTGTAGTCGAATTCAACGCCGTAGGCGCGCAGCTGCGGGACGAGCATCCCGTAGTCACGCCCTGAGACGACGCCGAATTTATGCCCCGCCGCGCGCCAGCGGGCGATGCCCTCCTTCGTCTCGGCGTCGATTTTGCCGCCGCGCAGGAGTGTCCCATCATAGTCGCTTGCCGCTACTTTCATCCGATTTCCTCCTCATAGACGATGGCTTCGAGCGGGCGCAGCGCGTACAGCGGCGCATCCGCATAGTTTCCGATGAGGCGCGTTCCGCGCTGCAGCTCTGCGGGGAGCGCTGCCTGCTCTGTCGTAAAGTTGACCGCTGTGACCGTGCGGCGGTTCCCCTCCGTCCGCGCAAACGCATAGATCTGTTCGCTGTCCTTCAGCAGTTCCTCATACTTGCCGCGCAGCAGAAGCGGATGTTCCGTCCGCAGGCGGATGAGTTTCTTGTAGTAGGCGAGAACGGAGTCCGCATCCTTTTCCTCTGCCGCCGCGTTGACAACAGGATAGTTCTCGTTGACAGGCAGCCATGGCGTGCCCGTCGTAAAGCCCGCATGTGCGGTATCATCCCACTGCATCGGCGTGCGTGCATTGTCGCGGCTGTTGAAATGAACGAAGGACAGTGCCTCAGTGGGGGGGTATCCCTCCGCGCGCGCCAGTTCGTACTGTCCGTGCGAGGAGATGTCGTCATAGTCGGAGATGCTGTCCCATGCGACGTTCGTCATGCCGAGCTCCTCGCCCTCGTAGATGAAGGGCGTGCCGCGCAGGGTGAGCAGCACCGTGGCGAGTGCCTTTGCTCCGAGGACGGGGTCGGCGTCCTCGGGGAGGAAGTAGTTCACCGAGCGCGCGCGGTCGTGGTTCTCAAAGTAGATCGGGCACCAGCCCTCGCGGGCGACCCCCGCCTGACTTGCGGAGAGCGCCGCCTTGAGCTTCGTCAGCTTCCACGGCTGCATCTTGCACCATGTCTCGCCGCTTTCGTAGGGGACGAGGACGTGGGCAAACTCAAAGAGCATGGAGAACACGCCGTTTTCGCCGACCCAGTCGGGGAGTTCTGCGGGGCTGACGCCGTTCGCCTCACCGACGGTGAAGATGTCGTGTCCGTCAAATACCTCGCGGCGGAACTCATGGAGGAAGTCCAGAATGCCGGGCGTATTGACCGTCATCGTGTGGACGCTCACCATGCCGTCTGCCGCATCGGGTGTGCCGTCGGTGAAGACGGCTGGTTTCTTGATGTAGGTGATCGCGTCGATGCGGAATCCGCCGACGCCCTTGTCGAGCCAGAAGTTCGCAGCGCGGTAGAGGGCGGCGCGTACCTCCAGGTTCTCCCAGTTGAGATCGGGCTGCGCCTCGGCAAATGTGTGCAGGTAGTACTGCCCGCGCTCGGGGCAGTATGTCCACGCAGAGCCGCCGAAGATGCCGCGCCAGTTCGTCGGCGCACTGCCGTCCTCCTTCGGGTCGCGCCAGATGTACCAGTCACTCTTTTCGTTGGTGCGGCTGGAGCGCGACTTCAGGAACCATGGATGTTGGTCGGAGCTGTGGTTGTAGACGAGATCCATGATGATGCGGATGCCGCGCTCCTTTGCGCCTGCGATCAGCTCCTCCATCTGGTGCATCGAGCCGAAGTCGTGATTGATGCCCGTGTAGTCACTGATGTCGTAGCCGTTGTCGATCATGGGGGACGGGTAAACGGGGGTGAGCCAGACCGCGCCGACACCGAGCTCCTTCAGATAGTCGAGCTTTTCCGTGATGCCGCGCAGGTCGCCCGTCCCGCTGCCCGTCGTGTCGTTGAAACTCTTCGGGTAGATTTGATAGACGGCGGTGTTCTGCCACCATTTGTACTCGTTCATCGCAGACCCTTTCCTTTCCCTATTTTTCCTATTATCGAGACGCCTTGTTGTTGCTGCACAACAGCATAGTGCTTCTCAGAACGTCAGCACGGGCGTCTCGCCTGCCTTTGCATCCATGCCTGTCGTCTTCTTCATCAGCGGATACTCGCCGGAGTTCGTCACCGCCATGATGACCGTATCCTGATAGCCCGCGTCGTGGATCACCGTGCGGTCGAACGTCACGAGCGGCGTTCCTGCCTTCACGCGGTCGCCCATCGCGACGTGCATCTCAAATCCCTTGCCCTCGAGCTTCACCGTATCCACGCCGATGTGGATGAGCATCTCTGCACCGTTGTCCATGCGCAGACCTACCGCATGACGGCTGTCCTCCATGACCATCGTCACCTCGGCATCCGCCGGTGCAACGACGACACCTTCCGTCGGCTCGACGGCAACGCCGTCGCCCATCATCTTCTGTGAGAACATCTCATCCTTGACCTCGGTCATGTCGATGACATGTCCCGTCGTGACCGCGTTGATCGCGACGGATTTCTCCGTGCCGATCGCCGTCTCTGCCGCATCCGATGCGGGAGCGGTGAGCAGTGCCTCAAAACGCTCGCGGATCTGCGGCACCGAGAGTCCGACAATGACTTGGAATGCGTGACCGTTGCGCACCAGACCATGTGCGCCTGCATCCGTAAAGGCAACCGCCGGGGCAACGCGCTCGGGGTCGCTGACCGTGACGCGCAGACGCGTTGCACAGTTCGTCACATCGACGATGTTCGACGGGCCGCCGAGCCCTTCGAGGAATGCCTTTGCCTTTACATCGCGCTCATCGAGCTTCATGCTCGGCGCAGCGGCACCGTCCGCAGCGGCACCCGCCTGTTTTGCCTTGTAGTCCGCCTTCGTAAAGAGCTTGTCCTCCACCGCATCATCCGTGCGTCCCGGCGTCTTGTAGTCCTTCAGCAGAATAACCCAGCGGAATACAAAGAAGTAGATGGCAGTGAAGCACAGTCCGATGACGATCTGCGTGATGTACTCCGTATAGTGATACGGGAAGAGCGGGATCCAGTTCTGCACGAAGCAGTCAATCAGACCGCCGCCGAAGTTCCCCGAGAGTCCGAAGGAGTAGAGGGTCGCCGACAGCGTTGCCGAGAGCAGCGCGTGAATCAGATAGAGCAGAGGTGCGACAAAGAGGAAGGTGAACTCCAGCGGCTCCGTGATGCCGCAGAGCATCGCCGTGATCGTCGCGGGGATGAGGAGCGCCGCCGTCTTTTTCTTCTTCTCGGGCTTGGCGCAGACATAGATCGCGAGTGCCGCACCCGGCAGACCGAACACCTTGCCGCTGCCGTGGAGAGCAAAGCCGCCCTCGGGGAAGAGGTCGCGCAGACTCTGCGCGCTCGTCATAAAGTCATTGATATGCCCAAGCCAGTAGGCCTGAATGCCGCCGTCCACAATCGCGGGGCCATAGATGAACGGCAGATAGATGAAGTGATGCAGACCGGCGGGCAGGAGGATTTTCTCCGAGAACGTATATGCCCAGACACCGACGATGCCGCTGGTCTTGAGGAAAAACTGAAAGTGCTCGATGGTGTGCTGGACGGCAGGCCAGACAAAGCAGAAGATGAGTGCCATCGGGATCATCACGACGAAGCCGATGGCGACGACGAAGGCAGGTCCCTTGAAGATGCCGAGCCAGTCCGGGATGTCCGTGTCATAGAAGTGATTGTGCAGGAACGCCGTGCAGCAGGCGATAAAGATCGCACCGAGCATGCCCATGTCGAGCGTCTTGATGTTGGCGATCATCGCGAGTCCCGTGCCGGGGCCTGCTGCCTGACTGTAGTCCACGCCGAAGACATCCGCATGGAGCGTCAGGAAACCTGCAATGAAGTAGTTGAACAGCATATAGATAACGAACGACTCCATCGCACAGCGTGCGGGCTCCTTCTTCGCAAAGCCGATCGGCACGGCAATGGCGAAGAGGATCGGCATCTGTGCGAAGACCGTCCACGCACCCTGCTCGACCACGTACCAGAAATCGTACCATACCGTACCCTGCGCGGCGATACTGCCGAGCAGCCCCGTGTTTTTACATACGATGGACACCGCCACCGTGAGACCGAAGAACGCGAACAGAATGACGGGCGTATACATCGCGCCGCCGAACCGCTGCATGTTCTGCATGATGACATCCTTGCTGAGTGCCATGTGCCTTCTCCTCCTTAACCCATTCCGCAACGATATTGGATCAGCCATAATCCGTTATGTCTACGATAATGCAAAAACGCCGCGAAAGCAATAGCTTCGCGGCATTCGGGAGCGATATACAGAGGTCGTACCGAAGTACATCATATGAAATTTGTTACATCCCGGCACATTCCTCCGCATAGAGCCGATAGTGGACGTACCAGATCTCGAGCAGGAGGAAATAGGCGAGCATGGACTTGAACTGGAGACGCGCCTCGTTCTCGGGCAGATTGAACTCTGCGGGCATGACGTAGAGGTTCTCTGTGGAGCGGCTGGCGAGCGTGTTGCGGCGCATCTCCGTGATGGAGAGGACAGGGATGCCCTTCAGGTTCAGCTGCTCCGCGAACTCCACCGTGCGCGCCGACTCGCCCGAGAGCGAGATGAAGATAAAGAGATCGTCCGGCCCCGCCTCCTGATAGACGGAGTAGAACTCCTCGCGCCCCGCGATCTCATAGATAAAGATATTGTCATAGAAAAAGAGCCGTTTCAGCTCCTGCATCACGTTCGTCTGCACGTAGCCAGAGGCGTAGCCAAAGACGCGGTGCGCCCCGTTCATCAGGCGGCTCGCCCGCGTGTAGTCGCGCTGCATCAGCGCACGCCACGTTTGATCGTAGAAACCGCTGAGCGCCGTGCGGACATCCTGCGGCGGTACTGCGGCAGGGGCAGCCTCCATGCGCATGATCGCCTTCATCTCGCCGAACCCGTCAAAGCCGAGCTTCTGTGCAAAGCGTACGACCGAGGCACTCGAGACGGCGCACGCCCGTGCCAGCTCGTGGATGGAGGAGCGGCTCGCCGCCGCGCGGTTGGCGTCGATGTAACGCCAGATGCAGCGATCTGCCTCACTCAGTTCACGCAGGTGCGCATTGATTCGCTCCGTGAGCATGGCGCATCCCCTTTCATCTCATATATTTCTTTCATTATAGCATATACTGCACCGATGTGCGCGCCTTTGTTGCGCTCTGCAGCGGTCTTTGTTATAATGAGAACATTGTATCGAACGGGAGAGGGGCGATGATGTGATACGGCTGATTTTTTCAGATATGGATGGGACGCTCTTGGATGAGAACGGGCGGCTGCCGGAGGAGTTCGGCGATCTCTATGCGCGGCTGAAGGAGCGCGGCATCCGCTTTGCCCCCGCCTCGGGACGGCAGTACGCATCGCTCCGACGGACGTTCGCTCCGTGGAAGGACGAGCTGATCTTCGTCGCGGAGAACGGGACAATGGTGATGGAGGGCAGCAGGGAGATCTTTTCGAGCGGGATTGAGCGGACGCTTGTGCTCGATGCCCTGCGGACGGGCATGGAGATTCCCGGTGTGCAGATAGTCATGTGCGGGAAAAAGAGCGGCTACATATTGTCACGCGACAATGTACCGGCATTTCGCCATGAGCTGGATCAGTACGTTACAGTGTCGTCGGTCGTAGAGGACTTCGCCGGCGTGGACGATGTCCTGATAAAAATCTCGCTCTGTGATCTTACAGGACACGCCGAGACCTCTATACTGCCGACGATGCAGCAGTACAGAGACCGCCTGCAGGTTACGCTCTCGAGTACGAAGTGGATCGATCTCTTTAACCTCGGTGTCAGCAAGGGGGCAGCCGTCGCGCAGATTCAGCGGCAGCTCGGTATTGCGCCCGAGGAGTGTGCGGCGTTTGGCGACTACGACAATGACCTTGAGCTGATGGATGCCGTGCACTACAGCTTTGCGATGGAGAACGCCCTGCCCGCCGTCAAGGAGCGTGCGCGCTACCGTGCGCCGAGCAATCGCGAGCACGGCGTGATAGAGGTCTGCGAGCGCATTCTCGCGGGGGAGTTTGACTGAGGTGTCATATGCGCTTTGACTATCACATGCATCTTGAGTACGGCTCGTACGATGAGGACTACGCGGAGGGATTCTTCCGTGCGGCAGAGCAGCGCGGCGTCTATGAGATCGGCTTTTCGGAGCACTCCCATACCTTTCCTGAGTTCGAGCAGCTCTACTATGACGATCTTATCTTGGACGACAGTACTGTGGGACAGTTTCAGCGGAAATGGCTGAAAAAGAACAAGTTCAAGTACACACTTGACGAGTATTTTTCCTTTATTGAAAAGCTGCGGAAAAAGCACAAGGTGCGCGCGGGCATCGAGGTCTGCAATTTCCGCGATCAGGCGGCGGCCGCAAAGATTCTCGCCGCCTATCCGTTCGACTATGTGATCGGCTCGGTGCACTTCCTGCACGGCTGGGCGTACGACACAGAGGCCATCGTGGCGGAGTGGGACAACCACCCGCTGACGGAGATCTACGAGTGGTATACGGAGGAGGCAGAGCACCTCGCGGCGGCACATCTCTACGACGTGCTCGGGCATCCGTTCAACATCCGCCTGTATCGTCACTTTCCAACGTTCGATGTGACGCCGTATCTCGAGCGCGTGGCGGCGGCGATGGCAGCGGCAGATATGATCGTCGATCTCAACACGGGGACGTACTATCGCTATCCGGTGCACGAGTTTTCGCCGTATCCGGACTTTATGCGCGTGGCACATGCGCACGGCCTGCCGCTCATCACGACATCGGATGCGCATAAGCCCGAGGACTGTGCGCGTTATAATGAGGAGGCAGTGCAGTATGCCCGCTCCTTTGGCTATACGGAGCAGATTCACTTTACGGGCGGGCGCACGCGTGAGAGCGTCCCGCTGATCTGATGCACAGCGTCGAGAGAGGAGAGCAACGGATGAGTGCAGTGAGATCGTTTTGGATGGGGGCGGCGACGCTCCTCCTTTCCCTGCTCATGTTCTGCCCTGCGGTGCTTGCCGACGAGGGGCAGACGTGGGTCTGGCTGAGCTCGAACGACAGGTACTCGAAATACTACGCACCCGCCTCTGTCCGCATCGCCCAGAGCGTGGCGACGAGTGACGGCAGAGCGGTGGCGACGGAGATCGAGGCAGAGATCAAGACCTCGTTCAGTTATGAGGGCGCGGAGGAGACCATCCGCAACTACAAGATTAACCACGTTATCCCAAATCCCGCGCAGCTCTCGTACTCCGTTGCGCAGGTGCGCGTTGTACCGCAGAGCCGTACGCTGCAGTACCTCGGTGAGACGTTCTACGACAGCGCCGGCAAGGTGCTCTGGTCGAAGGGTGAGGGCAAGGAAAAGGAGATGAACTCCCAGCAGTTTGATGAGGAGTTCTATGCAGCCATCATCGACACGGTGTTTCATCAGGGGGAGATGCAGCGCCTGCGTGCGGATAACCGCTGGATCCTGCTCTGGTCGGATGAAACGTCCGGCGTCAAAACGCAGGTGACGGCAGACACCTCGACCATGCGCCGCATGGGGGACAATCTCGTCTTCTGGGCATGGACGGAGGTTCGTGATGCCGACGGAAAGGCTCTTGAGATCAAGTTCGACAAACGTGCAGTGAACCTCCCACAGGGCACGGAGCGCATTGTCACGGGACGCTATTGGTCGCCGCAGGCGGGCTGGCAGGCACTCGACGACGGCTATGAGGGAGCGTACCGCATGATCAATCGCGACGCACCCGAGGAGCGCGGGCTCGTCCGCCTGCGTGCCTTTGCCGATGGCTACAGCACATGGATCACGCGCTATCAGGTCCGATAATATCCTTGAGAAGGGAAAAATATGCCGATTAAGATACCGAACAATTTGCCCGCAGTGAATGTTCTCGAGGGGGAGAACATCTTCGTCATGAACGCAGCGCGCGCCTACAGTCAGGATATCCGTCCGCTGCGGCTGCTCATTCTGAATCTCATGCCGATCAAGGAGGTGACGGAGACACAGCTTCTGCGCCTCCTCGGCAATACGCCGCTGCAGGTGGAGGCTGACTTCATCTATACGGAGTCCTACGTCCCGACACATACGTCACGCGCCTATCTCTCAGAATTTTATGGAACGTTTGCCGAGGTGCGCCATAAAAAATACGATGGCTTTATCATCACGGGGGCGCCGGTCGAGCAGTATGCCTTCGAGGAGGTCGCCTACTGGGACGAGGTCGCAGAGATCATGCAGTGGAGCAAGAAGCACGCCTTCTCGACGTTCCACATCTGCTGGGGCGCACAGGCGGGGCTCTACTATCACTACGGCATCCCGAAGCACTGGACGGAGAAGAAGATCTTCGGCGTCTATGAGCACCATCGCTGTGTGCACCACGAGAGTCTACTGCGCGGCTTTGACGATATTTTCTACGTGCCGCACTCGCGCCATACGGAGACACGCCGCGCCGATGTCGATGCCGTACCCGAGCTGACCGTTCTCGCCGAGGGCGATGCGGGGGTCTACATCATCGCGAATCTGCGGCGGCGGCAGTTCTTCATCACGGGACATGCCGAGTATGATCCACTGACACTGAAGGCAGAGTATGACCGCGATCGCGCGGCGGGGATGAACCCCGACATCCCGGTGAACTACTATCCCAACGACGATCCAAGTCTTCCGCCCGTTGTTCGCTGGCGCAGCGTCGCACATCTGCTCTTTGCGAACTGGCTGAACTACTACGTCTATCAGGGTACACCATACGAACTGGACAGCCTTGACAACGCGGAGGACTGAGGAGCGGTGAAATGCTGCATCATCTGGAATGTTCAGCGAAAATTCAGCTTTTGGTACTACCATAGTATTCGTTAATAGAACAATACGATGGGAGCGATCGATTTGCAGAAACGATGGGGTGCAGTGCTGGCTGCCTGTGCCGTCCTGCTCATGGGCGTCCGTACCGCCGATGCGGCGGAGGCAATTCCAAAATACATTTACGAATGGGTGCAGTCCACAGCGCGGCAGGGCTACTACTTCAACAAGGAGTACATCCAGTACGCCGCCGATGCGCACGGCTACATCGACCTCACGAAGATCCTCGTGCCGACGCTGCGCGTCTACGATAATATCCAGATCCAAGATGTTGTCTCGAAGCGCCGCTGGCGGATGCTCCCGCTCGAGGGGTACGGTGACCTCTCGGGCGCGGCGGAGTATCTTTTGATCGACCTGCGCGCGGGCACGGTGCGCGTGACGGCGCATGAGGATCTGGACAGCGCGTGGGGGACGATCTCGCGCGAGGAGAATGCGAAGGAGTTTACCCTCGCCTCCCTCTCGGACAAGGACGTGGAGAAAAAATTTTTTAATGCAATTATTTCCTACGCTGCGGCCCATCAGGAGGAGCTCATCCACCGCTCGAAGGGGATACTGAGCGATGCTGACCGCAAAATACTGGCGGAACAGCAGGCAAAGGCGGCGAAAGAACAGAAAAAAACCGTCAAGCATCCATAAAGCAAGATAAAACGATAAAATATGGAGCGTCCCACCGATATCAAGGGGGGACGCTTCTTTTTATTTGGGAGTCTCTAGCTTTTTTTTTGAAAACAAAGTATAATAGGGATGAGCCTACTAGGAGGAGGATGTGACGCGCATGACAGACAAGGAATGGATGCAGCATGAGCTGAACCGCATGGTGAAGGCGGAGGGCGGTAAGATCAGCGTCGAGCGTATGACCGAGATTGTCTCGGAACTCAGCCGGCGGCTGCGCGAAAATCCGAACCTGCCGCGTGAGATGAACACGCTTACGGCGGATGAGTTGATTGCACGCGCACGCAAGGCGTCAGGCGAGGAGCGCTACCGCATCATCAAGCGTGTTCTGCGCATCGAGCCGGAAAACATCACAGCGGCGTGCATGCGCGTGGAATATCTGGCACGCAATGCCGATGACCGCGTCCATCACTACGAAGACCTGGCACGCAAGGCGACGGCGCGTCTTACGGAGGAGGGGCTCTTTGCCGAGGAGAATATCGGCAAGTTCTGGTCGATGCCCCAGACGAAGCCCTATATGTTCCTCCGTCTCTCCTATCTGGAGTCGCTGCTCGCGGCACGCAAGTTCCGCCTTGCGGCGAAGGAGTGCAAAGAGATGCTGCGGCTTTCTGAACACGATGGCCTTGGGCGCCGCTACCAGCTCATGTTCATCTACGCCGCAATGGAGGAGGGCGATGCAGCGATTGAACTGTATCAGCGCTACGAGGAGGGCGTGGCGATGATGTACCTGCCGCTCGCGATGCTCTTCTATCGCCTCGGCAAGATGAAGATGGCGCGCAACTTCCTGAAGGAGCTCGCCGCCGTTAACCTCGATACGGAGGAATTCTTCGAGCGCGGCGTGCGCGGCGATCTGCCGAAGCGTGCGCCGGGACGCTATGCCGGCTCCTTCGCCATCGGTACGATGGAGGAGTTCGGCGAGGCGGTGACGGACAATGCCTTTGCCTTTGTCGGGATGGACGCATTCTTCGCCTGGGGGCTGAGCGAGCTGCGCGCGGGCGTGGCAGAGGGGGCATAGCACAGAACACGTATCGGCCGGAGCTCTGTTTCTCACGGCGGAGCGCACTGCGGCAGTGCAGGGATGAGCAGTGCACATGGGGGTGTGCACATCTCGTCCCCGGACTGCTGCAGTGCCGGCATAGCGATTTATTTTGGAGACGCACGACGCGGAACAGATGCGGGGGGCATCGTTCCGCCGTGCTGATGCAGTAGTGGCAAAAGGGGAGGAAATCACGCAAAAACGTCAAGTTCTCATCGCAGATCTGGAGTGTTTGGGGGACATGGATGCATAGCCGTGTCACTTCGATGTACGCGGTACCGCGGCGATCGATATGCGAATGCATATTGGCTTTATTGCTCCGGCATCATTGGGAATTACGGGTGATCTCAGCATCGTTTGCTGCACATCTTACCGCGATTTCTACGTATATGGGGACGATGCCCTCAGCAGAGGGTGAATATGGAGGGGACAATGGGACTCTTTGATGGATTTAAAGGCGGTGAGCCGGTCGACATGGGCATTCGCAGTGCCATCAAGGCCGAGCTCGATCGCCGTGAATGGAGTTATGAGGAGAATGAGGAGAGTGACGAGACGCGCAAGGAAGCCTACTTCTATATGCGCAATGAGCTCGAGAATGACGAGCCCGTCACCGTCGTCATTGCCGTGCGCGAGTACAATCACGCGGACGGATTCATCAAGATCAAGATTTATGACATCGCCTATCTCGAGGAAAACGGGAACCGCGCGGAGCTGCTCGCGAAGCTCAATGAATGGAACGCCGAGTACCGCTTTGTGAAGTTCTGCCTCGACGGCGATCGGGATGTGGTCGTCGATATCGACCTGCCGCTCGATCTCCACAACGGTGAGTTCAAACCGGATGCCGTCATTGCAATGATGGCGATCGGGATGCGCGTCGTGGAGCAGGTTCATGAAAGTCTGATGGGACTGTGCGAACGGGGGCACCGCCCGCACGCACAGGCGTCGGAATGATACGCACATTGAACGGAGGATTATCTGTATGGGACTTTTTGACGGCTTCAGCGGAAGCGAAGAAGGGCTCAGAAATAGTGCATACGAGGCGATTAAGACAGAATTTGACAAGCAGGAGCTGAGCTACGGCGAGGATACCTCCGAAGATGGTGAGGATCATATCCTGCGCATGCGGCAAAAACTGGATAATGGCAGCGTCGTGAGCATTGCCATCGTGGTAACGGAAAACGGCGATACGAACGACTTCATCAAGATCAAGTATTTTGACCTAGTGCGGCTCGGCGAGAAGGCGGAGCCGACGGTCTTTCACGAAAAACTCAACGAGTGGAACAGCGAGTACCGCTATGTGAAGTTCGTGGTGGACGACGATCAGGATGTCGTGGTGGACATCGATCTGCCTCTCGATCTGCACGTCGGCGCTTTCCAGGTGGAGAGCTTCATGTCGATGGTCGGCGTCGGACTCCAAGTGATCGAGGAGGTCTACCCGGAACTCATGAAGCTGCGGTGGTCGTGAGCGCGGCAGATGCGGCGCGCATCGCCGCATCCGAGGACAATGAAAAAGAGCTGTAACGCGAAGGATTTCCTTCTTGTTACAGCTCTTTTCTTATGCTGCTCAGCCCCGTTTGGTATGATCGATCTGCGGTACTTTTAGCCCTTTGCGCAGGTAGCTCTGCTGCAGCTGGTAGATGCTCTGGACAAGATGCTCGCGCTCGCGCGGCGTCAGTGTGGTGAACTCGACGCCGATGTGGTACGTTATGCCGAGGTTCGTCTCGATGGGCGTGGAGCGGCGGATAGCGCCCTCCGTCTCGAGTGTGCCGATATGTGGCAGGTCGGGCACGCGCACGACGACGGACGCGTTTTCGAGCAGTTCCTCCTCGTGGACGAAGCAGAGCCCGCCCCCGCTGATATCGATGAGGTGCATCTCACGGAAGTTCTTGAGACTGCCGTGGTCGCCTGCCAGCTTTACCTCGATGCTCATTGGGATGGGAACGCGGACGAAGTCGCGCAGCTGGATGCGCTCGGCACTCTCGGGGAGGTCGAGATACCAGATGGTGTCAGGCAGCTGTGATGCCGAGCGATAGGCGACGGTGAAGTGATAGACGCAGCCCGGACCCGTGAGGTGGCATGGGAAGAGATGTCCCGTCTCAGGGGTGTTGACGAATTTTCCGACGGGAATATTGAGACGTACGCTGAGCGCCCCCTCAGGTGCGCCGGCTTCCTGCTCCTCCTCGCTGAGTTCGAGTGATCCGTAGTAATCGATGTCCGTTTCGGGATCAATGATATGGATGGAAGCGTCATGCTTTAACAGTGCCGTGAGCTTTTCTCCTTCGAGTGTCATGGTGTCTGTCCTTTCTGTCGTTTATTCCATTATTATATCGGAATCGGATTTCACTGACATAAGGGAAGCGCTGATAAATTCGACACGACCGTACGAATGGGGAGGTCCATGGTTCGGACGAAAACTCTGCACCAATCGGATGGGCTCCGTGTTGCCTGTGCTTTTTAAGATAGCTTTCATGCTTTGACTTTGATGCGGGTTCAGGCTATAATAATCGTGGATGTTTATCCCCATTTAGTAGGGGAATGGGAGCGCGGCTGTAACTCCGTGGATAGAGGGGGACGCGCGCACCATGACAAAGGGAATGGGTGAGTGCCATGGCAATGAAGATAGACAGCACGATTTCGCAGAGTACGTCCATGACGATGCCGCGTGCGGCAAGTGATGTGGGCGTGCGCGGCGCAGCGGCGGATTTCGGTACGGAGCTGGCGGATCAAAAGTCCTCCATGTCACGCGAGGCGATGGATCGGCTGCTCGAAAAGATCGACGAGCAGGGGGCACGGCTCTCGAAGTCGCCGACCTATGAGGAGCTGCGCTCCTATCGTGCGCTCATACAGAGCTTTATCGGCGAGGCCGTCGACGGCATGTACGAGCTGCATACGCAGGCGGGCTGGGATCGCCTCGGCCGGCAGAAGGTCTATACCTCCGTGCGCAAAATCGACAAGAAGCTCGAGGAGATGGCGGAGAAGATACGCCTTGGTCAGGCGGATCAGCTGAGCATCATCGCGAGCCACGATGCCATACGCGGGCTGCTCGTCGATCTCTATATGTGATGGCAAAGGCAAAGGAAATCCCCGCCGCAGCTGAAGAGCGTGAGCCGTTCCCCCGCGACTGGTCGGACATCCGCGGTCATGCGGCGGTCATCGCCCGCCTGCGTCATCTCGCGGTGAACGGACGCCTGCCGCACGCCCTGATGCTTACGGGGACGGAGGGCGTCGGCAAGCGCCGGACGGCACACGTGCTCGCGCGGACACTGCTCTGCACGGCAGGGGGAGATGCGCCCTGCGGGCACTGTGATTCCTGCCGTACGATGGCGGCGGGCGTGCATCCCGACTACTTCGAGGTGAGCCCTGAGTCGCGCGGCAAGAGTGCGGCCATGATCCGTGCCGACGCGGTGCGAGACATCCTCATCGCGGCGAGTGAGTCGCCGCGGAGTGCGGATCGCCGCATCATCCTCATCGACGATGTGCACTGCATGAATGAGGTCGCGGCGAACCGCCTGCTCAAGACCCTTGAGGAGCCGCCCGCGACGGTGCTCTTTCTGCTCGTGACGAGCGCGTGGGATGCCGTCCTGCCGACCATTCGCTCCCGTGCAGTGCGTATTGCCTTCGGCACCGTGCCGCGTGCGGAGATCGCAGCGGAGCTGCAGGGGCGCGGCATAGAGGCGGCGGAGACCATCGCCGCCCTCGCGGACGGCAGCATCGGGCGTGCCGAGCGGCTCGCGGCGGAGGGGCTTTCCCTGCGCGACGATGCGCTCGCCTTTCTCACCTCGCTCAGCGCACTGCGCGTCGAGGAGCTGTGGACGCGCGCGGAGGAGCTCGGTGCGCGTCCCTATGAGGAGCGCAGTGCATGGCTCGGCTATCTGCAGATGGCGCTGCGCGACCTGCTCGTCCTGCGTGAGGACGCGGGCGCGGAGCTGTATCACGGAGACCGCCGCGCCGACCTGACGTCACTCCTCTCCGCGATGCCGCGGCCGCGTGTTCTCGCGCTCATGGAGGAGGCGGGGACGCTCCTGCGCCGCTTCGGTGCGAATGTGAACCCCGCCCTGCAGGCGGAGGCGTTCTTTCTGCGTGCACGGCAGGCGGCGCGGGATTGAGATGAAGAGATGCACTTCATGGGTGGAGAATACTGCCACTCTGGTCTCCCGCAGTGTGGGAGATGGTAAAGTGAAGGGAAGTTTTCGCATCAGTCTGAAATAGTGTGCCCTTAGCCTCCCATGCAGAGCGGGGGAGGAGGACCGCGGAGCGGTGGTGGGGGCACTCCTTATACCTAGGAGGAACACTTGCAAACGGTTGTTGGTGTCCGCTTCAAGTCGGCGGGCAAAATCTATACATTTGGACAGGGACGGCTCTCGCTCGCCGAGGGCGACTACGTCATCGTGGAGACCACGCGCGGCATGGAGTGCGGCAAAGTCGTCGTCGCGCCCCACGATGTCCCCGATGAGGCAGTCCCGCCGCATCTGCGCGTCGTACATCGCCTTGCCGATGCCTCCGATCGCGCCCGCGTCGAGGAGAACCGCGCTCGCGAGATCGAGGCGCGCACGGTCTGTGAGGAGAAGATTCGGCAGCTCGGGCTCAAGATGAAACTCGTGAGCGTCGAGCTGACCTTTGACCTCTCGAAGATGCTCTTTTACTTCACGGCGGACGGACGTGTGGACTTCCGTCAGCTCGTGCGCGAACTGGCGAGCGTCTTCCGCACGCGCATCGAGCTGCGCCAGATCGGCGTGCGCGATGAGGCGAAGATGATGGGCGGCATGGGCTGCTGCGGGCGACCGCTCTGCTGTGCCACCTTCCTCGACGACTTCGTGCCCGTCTCCATCCGCATGGCGAAGGAACAGAACCTCTCACTCAACCCGACGAAGATCTCGGGGATCTGCGGACGGCTTATGTGCTGCCTGAAATACGAGAGTGAGGGCTACGGCTGCGGCGGCTGTATGCGCATGAAAAAGAAAGAGGAGTATGTCCCCGCGCAGAACGACCGTGTCGTCGCCGACGAGGGCGAGGGACGTGTCGTCTCGGTGCATGAGCAGCGACGGACGGCGACCATCCTCCTCGACGACGGCAAGACACTCGTCTCTGCGTGGGAGGACATTGTCCGCGTGGAGGAGGATGACGAGGGCTCGACGCGTCCCATGCCCGCCACGCGCGTAGAGCGCCCGCCGCGTGAGCGCGGAGAGCGCAGGCAGCGTCCGGCAAATCGCCGCCGTGAACGCGGAGAGCGCAGTGATCGCCCGCCGCGTCCCTCGGCGAAGGGCGAGGGCGGAAAGCGGCGTCCGCAGAGCGGACGCCGCCCCCGCCCACAGCAGCGTCCACCTCGTCCGAACAGCTCCTCGGATGAGTGAGCTGCGGCACCCGCAGGAGCGGCTGGACGATCTCTGTACGGGCGGACGGCGCATCATCCAGCGCACGGATCGGTTCTGCTTCTCCATGGACGCTGTCCTTCTCGCACACTTTCCGACGCTCACGGGGCGCGAGCGCGTACTCGACCTCGGTACGGGGATGGGCATCATCCCGCTCCTCATCGCCGACCATGCGGCGATAGTGACGGCGGCCGAGATCGACCCCGTACAGGCGGAGCTCGCCGCACGTAATGCGGCACTGAACGGACTCACGGAAAAAATCACCGTGCGGGAGGGCGACTATCGTGACCCTGCCGCACTTTTTTCGTATGAGGCATACGATATCGTCTTTGCGAATCCGCCCTACCGCCCCGTCGGGCGCGGTGCACTCAGCATGGGCGCGCGTGCGGCGGCACGGCATGAGCTTACGGCGACCCTCGCCGACGTCATCCGCGCGGCGGCGTTTGCCCTGCGCCATGGCGGCAGACTGGCGATGGTACACCTCCCCGAGCGGCTCAGCGAGATCATCCCCGCGCTCCATGCGGCAGGGCTTGCCATGAAGCGTCTGCGCATGGTACAGCCGCGCGCCGACCGCCCGCCGAACCTCCTCCTCATGGAGGCCGTGCGCGGTGCATCACCCGCAGGACTGCGCCACGAGCCGGTGCTCATCGTTCGCGACGCAGAGGGGCACTACACGGACGAGATTCGCGTCATCTACGGGCAGGAGATGTGAAAAAGGAAAGGGACTGCCATACGAATCGGCAAGCTTCGTATGGCAGTCCCTTTTGTCTTTATATAAGCTTTATACTTTCTTCCCCTCTGCCTTTGCCATAAACTTCTGGACGGCAACGGCAAAGCGCGTGTGCGTTCCTGCGCCGATCTCCTCGCGTGTGTCGTACGCCGTGACCTTCAGCGTGACGGCGCGTCCGTCCACCGCCGTCACCTCGGCGACAGCGCGCACGTCAAGCCCCACGGGGGTCGCTGCCTTGTGCCGGATCGCGATCTCGGTGCCGACCGTCGTCCACCCCTCGGGGCATCCCGCCGCACACAGCTCCGCCGCCGCACGCTCCATCAACGCCGCCATTGCGGGTGTTGCATAGACCGCGAGCGAGCCGCTCCCAACCGTCGCCGCTGTATTCTCCTCTGTGACCGCACCGTGTACCTCATGCGTTGCACCGACGTGAACTTTTTCGTTGAACTCCATAGCGAACCTCTCTTTCTGAGACCATGATTCTTTTTCATTATAACCATCTGCGCTGTCGTTGTCGATAGGTAAAGGAAGCACTGATAAATTCAGCACCGCCATCTTAGCGCATCTTTTTTGCCCGCTTTTTGTCGGCAAATCCTCCACATAGCTTTGGCTATGCGTCCGGCTTGCCTCCTCAATCGGACGAAAAATCTACGCCAATCTGACGGACTTCATTTTATCAGCGATTCCTAAAGAATACTATTACGAACAGAGCATCGAAGATTAAGAATAAATATACAACAACAAGACGACCGTTAGGAAATACCTTGCTATATAAAAATATTCGATGTATAATTCAAAGTTAAGGGAGTGGACTTAGTCCGACCTAGACGAAAGCAACAGAACATGCGTTTGCTGTGCCGGTCGAAGTGTCTTATGAGGAGGAACTGTGATGACAGGATTGAAGGATCGGCAGAGACTGGCGCTCTATGTAGCGCTCGGCCTCTCCGCAGGAAGCGGGCTCACGCTCGACGCATCGACGGCGTATGCGAATCCCGATAATCATGTAACCGTTTTGTCGACGGATCCGGATTTTTCGACAAAGTACGCGTCGGGGATTAACGCGACAAATGAGACGCACAGTGTAAAGGACAATGTCGTCACGATTGGCCGAAAGTCGCCTGTGGATACACCTGCCATCAACGGGGATGTCGTTGGCGGGTATAAAAATGCGTATGCAGTAACGCATAACACCGTCACGGTTGACGATATGACGCTTGCCCTTGCAAAGTCCGTATTCGGCGGACTGGCAGACGGCGATAAGGCTGTGGATGACAATGAGGTCACCATCAATGGCGGTACGTTTGCCGGCAGCAATGCTGTCTATGGCGGTAAGAGTGATACCGGCACGGCGACCAATAACACGGTCACCATCGCGGGGGGTACTTTCTCCAATGCCAACGTAGCGGGTGGTGCGGCATCGACAGGCACAACGTCGAACCACAATAGGGTCGTGCTTGGATCGGATCACGGCGTCTATACAGCGGACCTCTCTCAGGCGGATATCTGGGGCACCCGATATAGCGGTGATGCGGTTGTCGCGAGCGGAAATGCTGCCATCACTGGCAACACGCTCACGGTCAACGCGCAGAACGTTACGGTCAACAAAGTGCGAAACTTCGAGAAATATCAGTTCAACCTCAATAAGGGCGTGGCGAGGGATGCGTCCATGCTGACCGTTGCGGATGCCGATGGTTTTGGTATAGGAGCAAATGTAGCGTGGAGCAACATTGAGTTCAGTGCCAAGAACTGGACGGATGTCAAAAACGGAGACGGTTCACATACACATTATGGCAAGAGTGGCGTTCAGACGCTTATCCAGACGTCGAACGGGAATCAACGTCTGGTTATTCATAACGAAACGGCTTCACCGCTGACCCGTACGGATCTGAGCGGCGACTTTGAGTACAAACTCGCGACGGATAATGCTGCTGCTGTGTCGACGGCAGGCGGGTCTGTTTCGGTTGCGAAGGTGACGGCAGCGGTCAACCGCATCCGGAATGCGAACGCAGTTTATGATGCAATGGGACGCCCTGCTGACGCAGACCATGCTGTTCGCGGCGGCTACTCGGCGTATGGCAATACAGTTAAGGATAACTCTCTGCGTGTCACGAACCTCCCCACCGGTGGGCTGACTGCTGCATACGGCGGAGAGGTAGCGGGACTTGCCGACGTACTCAACAATACACTCACGATTACCAGTACGCAGGATCATACGCCTACTGCTTCCGGTGGACCTCATCGGGAGACACTGACGAATGCCTACGGCGGTGCAATTACGAATGCGGGGAATAACGGCACGGTCGGCGGACTGGGCGATAATGAGGGCAACCGTATCATGGCGTCTGGTGAGACGACCATTACGAACCTCTACGCCGGCTACACGGCGGGTACAGGCAACGTGCAGGGAAATCTTGCCGCAATTAGTGGTAATGCCGCGATTGCGAAAACCTATGGCGGCTATAGTGCCCATGCTGCCGGTACGGGAACAGTTGGGAATAACGGCGTTTTTGCCGGCGGTGGGACGCTGACCGATGTCTATGGCGGCGCCTCTGCTGGCAGTGGAGCGGTGAAGGACAACGTTGTTTCCCTGAACGGCGGAACAGCAGTCAATGCTTATGGCGGCTTTGCGACGGGCAGTGCGGCAGTAACGGAGAATCGCGTTGAGGTTCAGAGCACTGAGGTCAATGGTGAGGTCTACGGTGCAAAGGCGGTAAGTGGAGCGGCGTCAGGCAACAAAGTCTTTGTTCGTAGAGGATCAGTCAAACAAAAAGTTGTTGGCGCAGAGACAACGACGGGGAATGTCAGCGGCAGCCATGTGTTTATCACGGGCGGCACGATTGGCACACCCGCGGCGCCCCCTGCGTCTGCGGTACTTGGCAGCGTTATGGGGGCACAGAGCGCCGATGGCAACGTTGATGGTAACTCCGTCACCATCACAGGCGGCACGGTCGTTGGTACAGTCTATGGCGGCGCGGCGACGGGCAGCGGCAATGTGACGAACAATGCGGTCAACCTCGGCAATGAGGATAATCACAACCTCCACAATGCGGACCTTGCGGCTGCCGATCTCATCGGCAGCGTAAAAGCAACCGGCACGGCGTCGGGGAATGCGCTCAATGTCTATGCCAAGAATGCAAATGTCCAGACCGTCAGAGCCTTTGATACCCATCGCTTCATCCTTGATCGTGCGATTACTGATGGCGCAACCATGCTGTCGATCGCTGAGGGCGGCTTTGGTCGGGAGATCGACTGGAATAGCGTTGTGGTTGAAAACGAGCCTACGATGATGAAGGACGGTAATCCCGGCGGCAGAGTTATCCTCGCTAAGGGCGCGGCGTCCGACAAGCTCAAGATTGCAGGCTATGCGAAACACAATATGTCGGTGGGCAATATCGAGCACGTTGTTGAGTTGGAGAACCCGACGGAGTCGTCGGCAGGACATTCTGAGGCAGAGAAACTGCTCCTCACCTATGCGAAGTTCAAAGATAATGCGTGGACGTATGACGGCGCAGACAGCAGCCCAACAAGTGAGTCGAACGAGGTGTTCGGCGGTATCTCCTATATGGGGCATACGACGGATAACAACGTGCTCACAGTGACATCTGTTCCTGATGGTGGACTTGCGGCGGCATACGGCGGTAAGACGGCTGCAGGTGCGGCGAACTCCACGAATAACCACGTCAACGTGATCGGTACGCATCCACAGACTGCAGGGATGACCGGCGGTATCAAGAATGTTTACGGCGGCTACACCGTCTCTGACTATGCCGAAGATACGAACGGAAAGGCCGTCGCAGGTGTCGCCGCAGGAAATGAAGCTGTTGTCTACGATGGAACGGTGTCCGAAGGTCTTTATGGCGGCTACGCCAAGGGCAATAAGGGCAAGGCACAGGATAATAAAGCGATTGTTGGCGGCGGCAGCGTCGCGAATGTCTATGGCGGCATCGCCACAGAGAATGGCGGCGAGGCGACCGAGAACAAAGCCGAGATCTATGGCGGCACGGTGACGAATGTCTACGGCGGTGCTGTGGGCAAGGTGGATGCGGCGGCGACGAAGAACAAAGTTCAGGTGCGCGGCGGCACGGTGACGGGCGAGATCGCAGGCGCACGTGCCGTATACGATACGACACCTACGGCAACGCATACGCTCTCGAACGGAAATAATGTAATGCTCGGCTCGGAGGAGCCGACCCGCGCGTTGGACATGAACGTTGCAGGTGCGTCCGTCTACGGGACGGACTACCGTGACGTGACATCGGGCGTGGCAGGAACACCAGAGCTGACCTTTGACAGCGCCAGTGACCAGATCAAAGATAACGAGCTGATCGTCACGACGACGGGAGTATCTGCGAAGAAGGTTCGCAATTTCGATTCGTATACCTTTGTCCTCGGCGACAATTTCGAGAATAAAGATACGATGCTCACGCTCACCGAGGCGGGCGGATTTGGTACAGTCTCGAATGCAGCATCGAATCCTGCTGTGAAGGTTGATTGGGGGAAGGTCAAGGCAAATACCTCCAAGCTGACTGATCGGCGTGGCGGGGGCATCCACGGCAGAAATAACTTCACACTGATGCAGGAAGTCGTACCGGGCACAGGAACAACGATCTCCTATCCCCGTGAGCTCGCCTTCGCGAACTATACAGATACGGCAGGGATCGCGGAAATCGACCGCGTCTACGAGAAAAAGATGACGACGGATGTTGCACCCGCTGCAGGCGCGACGGATACGTCGGCAAATAAGGTGCTGCTTGAGCTGAACCGCTTCCGCAACGATGAGGTGACTCATAAAGGAACGGAGGCGCAGACGCCCTCCGAGGTATACGGCGGCTACTCCGGCTACGATCATACGGAGAAAGTCAGTGGCGTTCTGACAACGCTTGGCACGACAACCGAGAGCAATATACTGAACATCGAGGGCATCGCAAATGGAACGACGCTCAAGGCGTATGGTGGCTATACAGGAGGCGCACGCGGCGGCTCGAAGGACAACGCCGTTCATATCAATCTGGAGGAACTGCCGGGCAACGTGGCATCGGGCGATCTGGACTCCGTCTATGGCGGCTATGCAGAAGGTGCGAACGCAGGAGCAGTAAGCGGGAATATCGTGACCTTCTCCCAGGGCGCAACACTCCATGATCTGATGGGCGGCTATCTTAAGAGTACCACGAGTACGTCGGATGTCTCAGGGAATCAGGTGTTCATCGCGGGCGGCGAGTTCAACAATGCTGTCGCCACGGATCCTGCCCCACGCATTTACGGCGGTGCTACGGATGGCTCCGGTACGGCAACCCGGAACGTTCTGAAGATCACGGGCGGGACGATAGGTAATGCAACACATGCAGCGGATGTCGTCGGCGGACGCTCGGCGACGGGGGCGGCAGAGGAGAATCATGTTGTCCTTGGCGCTGCTGAGCCGGGGGCAACACCCACTGCACCGGCGCTGAAGGGCAATGTAACGGGCGGATACGGCGCGACGGCAACAGACAATACTGTCGAGATTCTTGCGGGCACGCTTACTGGCTCGGTCTACGGCGGCTATGCGACGACGGCAGGAACACCGGCAACGACGGGGGCATCGCCGACGGCGGAGGTCTCTGCCCTGCGCAACAACAAGGTAACGCTCCGTGACGGCGTCACTGTTACGGGCAATGTCTATGGTGCCTATGCTGCAGCGGATGCGTCGAACATGACGGCTGCGACGGACAGCAATACCATTAACCTCTATAAGGCAGTCATCGGCGGTACGATCTACGGCGGCATGGCACAGGATGCAGCAGGACATGATGTTGTCAGCGGCAAGAATAATACGCTCGCAGTCCATGGATACGACTCCAAGGCTGGCGATTTTGCAGGGGTACAGAACCTCAACTTCTACCTGCCGGAGGATGTTAAGAATGATCCGCTGAATGATGTCAATGCACCGACCATGCTGAAACTTACCAACGTGACGAATGTCGATGCAAATGGCAAGAAGGATCTCAGCAATATCAAGGTCGGTGTGGAGCTTGATGCACGTCGCGCAGTACTGCACAGCGGTGATAATATCAGCCTGATGACAGCGTACAATGCGAATACACCGGTGGAGCTTACGCCGGATCATCTGATCAAAGCACCGGCAGAGGGGCATCAGGATGCTCTGAGGTATAAATTCGAGCTCGTTACTTTGCCGGCGGCAGATGCTGTGGCAGTTCCGACAACGACAGGCGGAACTGCTGCGGTGAACAACAAGCTGATTGCAAAGGTCACCGAGGCTGCACTTGACCCGCAGACTAAGTCTCTCGTCGAGACGCATGCGGCATCAATGGCGTTCATCAACAGTGGATCCGATCTCCTGACGGACGCTGCGATGACAGCGGCGATGGAGGCTGCGGCAACGCCTGCTTCTGAGTCGCAGGCAGGACGCGCCCGTGTCGACGGAACACCGAAGGAGTACGGTATGTGGGCGGTGCAGAACGTCTCGTCCATGCGCCTCAATTCCGGCTCGCATGTCGATGCAAAGGGCTGGGGTCTCAATCTCGGCTTTGCAAAGCAGCGCGTGTCGGGACGCAATACGCTCACGTATGGCCCGTTCGTCGAGTACGGAAAGGGCTCGTACGACTCCTATCTGGACGACGGTCTGCACGGCAGCGGCGACATGGACTATCTCGGCGTGGGCGTTATGGCGAAGTCGCAGAGCCAAAACGGTGCATACGTTGAGGGCAGTGTTCGCGTCGGCCGCGTAAAGAGCGACTATGCAGGGACAATTGCAGATACGCATCGGACGTACGACAGCAGCAGCACCTACTACGCCGGACATCTTGGTGTCGGGCAGGAGAAGCAGCTGAAGAACGGCAATACGATTGATACATACGCGAAGTATTTCTTTGCTCATCAGGGTGGGGATACGGTGCGTCTCAGCAACGGTGCTGTCTACGACTTCGATGCGGCGAATTCGCATCGCATCCGCTTCGGTACGCGCTACACCTCGAAGAAGGGCGACGCATCGTTCTACACAGGGCTTGCCTATGAGTACGAGTTCGGCGATGATTTTGCGGCATCCTATCAGGGCTACAATACGCCAAGCCCGAGCCTTACGGGCGGCACGGGCATCCTTGAGCTGGGCTATCGCTTTGCCCCGCAGAACGGCCGTGCAACGTACGGCATCCAGCTGATGGGTATGACGGGCCAGCGTCGGGGCATCTCCGGCGGCGTCCAGATGCACTGGGCGTTCTAATACGTTAAACAATATCGACACAATAAACGAGGGCCGTGATACGATTCCGTATCACGGTCCTCGTTGTTGACCATTCCTTCTTTACTGTGCCGCCGCTTCCTTTTGATAGAGTGCGGTGAGTGCATCCTGCAGCACCTTGGAGACGTTGAGTTTTTTCTGCTCGGCGAAGGTGTTCAGCCATGCGGGGATGGTGAGATTCTTGCGGATGGATTTACTGCCGTACTTGGCGGCGTAGGCATCCATATCGAGGGAGAGCAGGCTGACGAACCCCTCACCCATCTCGGGGTCGGGGTGAATGTCCTCAATGCGGCTCGCGGGCGGAGCGCTTTTCCCGTCCTCCAGCTCGCCGAGCACCCAGCCCGATGCTGCGTCCTCGCCCATTGCGATTGCCTCGGAGAGACTTGCACCCTCACTGACACAGCCGGGGAGATCGGGGACAACGACACAGAAGCCGGGGTTCACTTCACAGGGATAAAAAATGGCAGGATAGACCAGATTCATAACAATGCCTCCTCACTTTAATCCTGCACTGCGCAGGACAGATCTGACGGTCTTGGGATCGAGGTCGCCTGGGTGATTCGGTATCGTGATTTTTCCCGGCTCATCATCATGTATATATTGCATATGTGAGCCGTTCGAATTTTTGAGATACCAACCATTCTTTTTTATCAGACGCTCAAGTTCGATAAATCGCATCTCATCACCTCTATCTCATTATATGTATCGTGCGCATTTCTGTCCAGAATAAATTTCTGCCCCTCTGTTGCGCGTATGAGAGAATCGTTCTATAATAAGATGCGTCCTTCACTGGGACAAAAGATTTGAATACGAGGTGATATGCGTGAGTGATACATACAGTGTCGCCATCAGCTACGGCGACGTTCTCGGTTGGATTGATTACGATGGCAGTGCGCATCGTGCGGAGGTTCATCTTGCCGATGAAAAGGGGCGCACGGCGGTGGAGGAGTTCCTCGCTAAAGACCATGAGGTCGAGGTGCCGCACAAGACGCTGATGGATTTTACCAAGGAGACAATCACGCCGTTCGCAGACAAGGAGAGTCTGGCGCTCGCACTGACGCGTCTGTGGAATGATACGGGCGTACAGGTGGACTGGTCGCGGCCGGTGGACTATGTGAAGGAACATCCGCATTACTAATCGGCTGTAGATTCTATGCCGTCGGGGGACGGCAAGGGAGGAAATATGATTCGCATTGGTATTCTGGGCTATGGCAATCTCGGACGCGGCGTGGAGTACGCCGTCGAGGCAAATCCTGACATGGAGCTGGTCGCTGTCTTTACGCGGCGCGATCCTGCGTCGGTGAAGCCGCGCACGCAGGTGCCGGTGGTGGCGGCCTCGAAGGCGGCGGAGTGGAAGGACAAGGTGGATGTGCTCATCCTCTGCGGGGGATCTGCGACCGATCTGCCGAAGCAGACGCCGGAGTTTGCGAAGCTTTTCAATGTGGTGGACAGCTTTGATACGCATGCCAATATCCCGACGCACTATGCAGAGGTGGATGCAGCGGCAAAGGCAGCAGGGCATGTCGGCGTGATCTCGGTCGGCTGGGATCCCGGCATGTTCTCGCTCGCGCGCGTCTATGCGAATGCGGTGCTCACAAACGGTGCGGACTACACGTTCTGGGGGCGCGGCGTCAGCCAGGGACACTCGGATGCGATCCGCCGTATCCCGGGGGTGAGGGATGCCAAGCAGTACACCGTGCCTGTCCCGGCGGCACTCGAGGCCGTGCGCAGCGGATCGAATCCGGTGCTCACGACGCGCGAGAAGCATACGCGTGAGTGCTATGTCGTGCTCGAGGAGGGCGCGGATGCGGCGGCGGTCGAGAAGGCGATTGTGACGATGCCGAACTACTTCTCCGACTATGATACGACGGTGCACTTCATCAGTGAGGAGGAGCTGCAGCAGGGTCATGCAGGGCTTGCGCACGGCGGTTTCGTCATCCGCTCGGGCGCGACGGGGGAGAACAATGCGCATAAGCATGTGATCGAGTTCAGCCTGAAGCTCGATTCGAACCCCGAGTTCACGGCGTGCGTCCTCGCTGCATACGCGCGTGCGGCATACCGTCTCGCCGCTGAGGGCGCGAAGGGCTGCAGGACCGTCCTCGACATCGCGCCGTGCTATCTCACGGTGCAGACGGATGCAGAGCTGCGCAAGGCGCTGCTGTAAAATTCAATTGGTTTGTTTCGGTGTCTCATGCAGCTTTGTACGGGGCACTTTTGCATCGGTACTGCGGTGTTCGCAGAAAGGAGGTGCAGTCATGGGACTGCTCCGTAAATTTTTCAGCAATACGGGAAAACCTCAGGGGACGATGGGAAAAATCGTCGTCGCTATGATGAATCGTGTACATGCGGGGGTTGCAGCGTGGGGATTTTCGCATCTTGATCTGCAAGGGAGCGAGCAGGTGCTTGACTGCGGCTGCGGCGGCGGTGCAAACATCGCCGTATTCCTGCGGATGGTGGACGAGGGGCATGTGACGGGGCTGGACTATTCGTCCGTCTCTGTGGAGAAGGCGCGTGAGGTCAACCATGCGGCGATTGAGGCGGGACGCTGTGAAATCGTGCAGGGAAATGTACAGGAACTGCCGTTTGATGACAGTCAGTTCGATGTTGTGACGGCGTTCGAGACGGTGTATTTCTGGCCGGAGATTGCACGCTGCTTTGCACAGGTGCACCGTGTACTGAAGCCCGGCGGTATGTTTATGATTACAAATGAGACGAGCGGCAAGACGAAGAGTCATGAGAAGTGGCTGAAGATTGTCGACGGCATGTCCGTCTATACCGGCGAGGAACTCGAAAGCCTGCTCAGGGGCGCGGGGTTTGCGCGCGTGGAGATCGACGAGGATTTGGCGCATGACCGTCTGAACGTTCGGGCGTATAAGGCGTGATAATCGTTTCGACATCATAAAAGCGTCCCGTGACTGACGGGACGCTTTTTGTATTTCACTACCGTTCAATTTCTGTTATAGTAGAGGTAAGTAAAGTGAGAAAGAAGGTGCGCCATGGCGATTACACCGCCGACGCCGCCGACACCGCCGACGCCGCCGAAGATCACGCTCGGCGACGCGGCGCAGGGCGCGCAGTCGAATACGACGCATACGACAGGAGACGCGCAGGCGGAGCAGCAGGCGCGTGACTCAGTCGCGCAGGGGAACGGTGCGCTCTCCAAGACGACGACGGGCGCACCGCAGGACGGCAAGGCTCAGCAGGGCAAGACGGGGAATGCGGGCGCGCGTTCCGATGCGGCGAAGGGCGATCACGTCAGTACGTCTGCGTCGCGTGTTGACCACGGCACGAAGGCGGATGGACAGACGGGCGCAGATGTCGCGAACGGGCTGGATATGGCGCAGGAGAATGCGGCACTCAAGCAGCAGCTCAGCCAGACGGGGGCTGAGCCGCCGCCAAAGTCCTATACGGCGACGAGCGGTGTCTACTGGGCGGGGATGATCGTCCTTGCGGCGGCAGTCGGGGCGTTCCTCTTTTTCCGCTTCTTTCGGAAAAAGGAGAATGCACAGGCGGCAGAGCCGTCGCTCGGCGAGCGTATTCTCGCTCATGAGAGCGAGCCGCAGGAAGCACCACCGCCGCGCGCTCATGAGGATCTCCTCGCAGCGGCAGAACGGGCACGGCAGAGACGTACGCCGCAGGGCGAACTTCTCCCCGAGTACACGGGGCTGACGGCAGGCGAGGTGCTGGAACGACTGGCGGAGGAGGAGCACGCTGCACCTGCGGCCGCCCCGCCGCCCGTACGTGTGCCGAAGCCGCCGCGCCGTGTACCGGCCGCACGTCCTGCGGCGGCAAAGCCCAACCTACCTGCCGCCCCACCCAAGGAACTGCGCATGCCGCCGCCGGCCGCGCCCGCCCCGAAGGCTGGGCAGACGGGGGAGGCGCCTGCGGAGGGGAATCAGCCGCATTTTGAGGTGCGGGTATGAAAAAGCTGCGCGCATTGTATTCACGCGCCCGATATGCTCCACGCGGAAAAATCTATTGACAAATGGAGGCGTGAAGGAGATAATAAAGGAGTTTTCCCGAAAAAAATGTGCTGAGGAAGGAGGCGGATGACCATGAAACATGTGCTGTCCGTCTTTGTCGCGAACCAGACGGGGGTTCTGGTGCGTGTTGTCAGCATGTTCTCGCGGCGCGAGTTCAACATCGACAGTCTGGCTGTCGGTGTGACGGAGTCGCCGGATTTCTCACGCATCACGGTGGTGATGCACGGGGATGGGAATATCGTCGAGCAGATGATCAAGCAGCTGGAGAAGATGCCCGTCGTGCGGGCTGTCCAGCGTCTGGACGAAAAAAATGCGGCGTGCCGTGGCATGACACTCATCAAGGTGCGTGCGGGTGATGAGAATCGCCTCGATGTGCTGAAGATGGGCGAGCTGTTCCGCGCACATGTCGTCGATGTGGAGTCCTCCTCGATCATCTTTGAGATCACGGGCGGAGATGACAAGGTGACCGCATTCCTAAAGGTGCTGAAGCCCTACGGTATTGTCGAGGTCATCCGCACGGGGCTCATCGCGCTCGAACGCGGAGAACGCACCATATATGAACACTGTGAGGAGAGGGAGTACTATGGCAAAAACTTACTATGACCAGGACGTCAACTGGAGTGCAATCGAGGGCAAGACGATTGCGATCATCGGCTATGGCAGTCAGGGTCATGCGCATGCACTGAACCTCAAGGAGAGCGGCCTCAATGTCGTCGTCGGTCTCTACGCTGGCTCGAAGTCCAAGGCGAAGGCTGAGGCACATGGTCTGAAGGTCACGTCGGTTGCCGATGCGGTGAAGCAGGCGGATGTCACGATGGTCCTCATCCCTGATGAGAAGCAGGCGGATGTCTACAAGGAAGAGATCGGCCCGAACCTCAAGAAGGGCAGTGCGCTCGCCTTTGCTCACGGCTTCAATATCCATTTCAAGCAGATCGTTCCGCCCGAGGGCGTCGATGTGTTCATGGTCGCGCCGAAGGGACCCGGTCACCTCGTCCGCCGCACGTTCGAAGAGGGCTCGGGCGTTCCGGCCGTATTCGCCGTCGAAAAGGACGAGACGGGCAAGTGTTTCGATCTCGCGCTTGCCTACGCACGCGGCCTTGGCGCAACGCGTTCCGGCGTACTCCAGACGACGTTCCGCGATGAGACGGAGGAGGACCTTTTCGGTGAGCAGTGCGTTCTCATGGGCGGTGTCTGCCAGCTGATGCAGACGGGCTTTGAGGTACTCGTCGAGGCGGGCTATCCGCCCGAGATGGCATACTTCGAGTGCTTCCATGAGATGAAGCTCATCGTCGATCTCTGCTATGAGGGCGGCATGACGAAGATGCGTCAGTCCTGCTCCGATACGGCAGAGTACGGCGACTACATGATTGGACCGCGCATCATCACCGAGGAGACGAAGAAGGAGATGAAGAAGGTTCTGAAGGAGATCCAGGATGGTACGTTCGCGCGCAACTGGCTTCTTGAGAACCGCGCTGCCGGCCGTGCGAACTTCCTCGCACAGCGCCGCCTCCACAAGGAGCATCAGATCGAGCAGGTCGGCGCACAGCTGCGCAATATGATGCCGTGGCTGCGTGACAAGAAAGAGCTCAATTTCTAAACGATACACGTATTTTATGAAAAAGAAGTCTTTCCGCGCGAAGAGACTTCTTTTTTCAAAGGAGAGCTTTTCCTGTCTGCTCCGTGCGAATGCCTCGTTGTGCTTCACTAGGATTCGCTTAGAGGAGCAGGGCCGGGAAAATGATTGCCATATCGTAATTTCAGGAGGGCTATATGGGCATGAACATGAGCGAGAAGATTCTCGCACGCCATGCGGGGCTTGATCATGTGGAGCCGGGGCAGCTGGTTGTCTGTCGGCTTGACATGGTGCTTGCAAACGATGTGACGGGTCCCCCGTCCATCAAGGAGTTTGAAAAGACGGGACGCCCTGTCTTTGACCGGACGAAGATCGCGCTGATTCCCGACCACTTCCAGCCGGCAAAGGACATCAAGTCCGCCGAGCTGGCGAAGATCATGCGCGACTTTGCGCACAAACATAACATCCTGCACTACTACGAGCAGGGGCGCGTGGGCATCGAGCACGTCATCCTGCCCGAGCGCGGCATTGTGGGGCCGGGGATGCTGACCATCGGCGCGGACTCGCACACCTGCACCTACGGTGCGGTGAACGGGTTCTCGACGGGCGTCGGTACGACGGATCTCGCCGTCGGCATCGCAACGGGCGAGGCGTGGTTCAAGGTGCCCGAGGCGATCAATGTGCATCTGACGGGGAAGAAGCCGCAGGACATCAGCGGCAAGGATGTCATCCTTACGCTCATCGGCATGATCGGCGTGGACGGTGCGCTCTACAAGAGCCTTGAGTTTACGGGCGAGGGTGTGGCGTCACTCTCCATGACCGACCGTCTGACGATTGCCAATATGGCGATTGAGGCGGGGGCGAAGAACGGAATTTTCCCGTATGATGATGTATGCAGGGCGTACGTCGAGGGACGCATGACGAAGCCGTTCGCGCCTGTGGCTGCCGACGCTGATGCGCGCTATGCGCAGACGGTGGAGATTGACCTCAGCGCACTGCGTCCCGTCGTCTCGTTCCCGCATCTGCCCGAGAATACGAAGCGCGTCATGGATATCGCGTCGCCCATCGCTATCGATCAGGTCGTGATTGGGTCGTGCACGAACGGACGTCTTGAGGATATGGAGATTGCGGCGTCGATTCTGAAGGGGCACAAGGTGCATGAGCGTGTGCGATGCATCGTGATCCCGGGCTCGCCGTACGTCTATGAGGAGTCGATGAAGCGCGGCTATCTGGCGATCTTCATGGAGGCAGGGGCGGCGATCTCGACGCCGACCTGCGGCCCGTGCCTCGGCGGCTATATGGGGATCCTCGCGGCAGGCGAGCGGTGCGTCTCGACGACGAACCGCAATTTCCGCGGGCGCATGGGTCATGTGGACAGCGAAGTCTATCTCGCGGGGCCGCATGTCGCGGCGGCGAGTGCAATACTGGGGCGGATTGCGGCCCCTGAGGAGGTGGCGTGATGTTCGAGGGAAAGGTTTGGCGCTACGGCGATAACATTGACACGGATGTCATCATCCCCGCACGCTATCTCAATACGTTCGAGCCGAAGGCACTCGCGGCGCACTGCATGGAGGACATCGACACGACGTTCGCGAGCAGTGTGCAGCAGGGCGACATCATGGTCGGCGGAAAGAATTTTGGCTGCGGCTCTTCGCGTGAGCATGCCCCGATTGCCATCGCGGCATCGGGCATTCCCGTCGTGATTGCGGCAAGCTTTGCGCGCATCTTCTACCGCAACGGCATCAATATCGGTCTGCCGCTTCTCGAGATCGGCGATGATGTGGAGAAGATCCGCGCGGGTGACCGTCTGCGTGTCGATACGGAGACGGGGACAATTGAAAATCTGACGACGGGCGATACGTTCCATGCGCATCCTCTGCCGGGCTTTGTGCAGGATATTGCGCGTGCGGGCGGACTGCTGAACTATATCAGGGAGAACGGGGGATTTCGTCATGGGGTATAAGATTGCGGTCGTCCCGGGCGACGGCATCGGGCAGGAGATCACGAGTGAAGCCGTACGCGTCCTGAAGGCTGTCGATGCGAAGTTCTCACTCGGACTTTCCTATGAAACGCGCGATGCGGGCGGCACGGCGTACGATGCATACGGTACGCCGCTGCCCGAGGATACGCTCGCCGTCTGCAAGGCATCGGACGGCGTGCTCTTCGGCGCGGTCGGCGGGACGAAGTGGGATGCGGTGGAGCCTGCACTGCGTCCTGAACGCGCCATCCTCGGTCTGCGCAAGGGCCTCGGACTCTATGCGAATCTGCGTCCGGTCAAGGTGGCGGATGCGCTCATCGAGCACTCGCCGCTGAAGCCCGATCTCGTGCGCGGTGTCGATCTCGTCATTGTGCGCGAGCTGATCGGCGGCATTTATTTCGGCGAGAAGTGTGAGTCGGAGCAGGTGGACGGCGTGGAGCGTGCGTGGGATATGGAGAACTACTCCGTGCCCGAGGTGGAGCGTATTGCACGCCTTGCGTTCGAGACGGCGCGTCTCAGACGCTCCAAGGTCACGTCCGTGGACAAGGCGAACGTGCTGGCAACGTCGCGGCTCTGGCGGCGTACGGTGGCGGCACTGGCAAAGGAGTACGCAGATGTGGAGCTCGATCATCTCTACGTCGATAACTGCGCCATGCAGCTTGCCGTGCGCCCGACACAGTTCGATGTCGTCGTGACGGGCAATCTCTTCGGTGATATTCTCTCCGATGAGGCGGCGGTGGTCGGCGGCTCGATCGGTCTTATGCCGTCGGCGTCGATCGGGACGGGCACGAGTCTCTTTGAGCCGATTCACGGCAGTGCGCCCGACATCGCAGGAAAGGGAATCGCAAACCCGCTCGGGACGATCCTCTCGGCGGCGATGCTGCTGCGCTATGCGCTCCATGAGGAGGAAGCGGCCGCCGCCATCGAGGCGGCGGTGGATGCGGCACTCGCCGAGGGGATGCGGACGGCGGATATCTACCTCGCGGATACGGGCTGCACGAAGGTCGGTACGCAGGAAATGACGGATGCGGTGCTCAGACACTTGTAAGGAGCTGCCCTATCGGCACGGTGCGCTGCTTCTCTGATATGCTGTAAACGGTTCCCCTGCCGCGGGGGCGTAAAAATGCTGTACGAAGTGTTTTGATTTTGTACAGCATTTTTTATTTTATTCCACCGCAGGATGCCCCTTCCTCACATACCGCCAGCGCACGAAGGCGGCGAGGATGAGGAGAATCGTGCCCGAGGTCGGGAAGAGGTAGTGCATTCCAAGGTACGTCGCGACGGCGCCGCCGAGCAGCGGCCCAGCGGCAGAGCCAATCTGCTGGGCGGAGAAGAGCAGCCCGAAGACGCTTCCCTTGAGCTGCGCAGGCGTATGCTGAGCGATGACGGCGTTCAGCGAGGGTTGAATCCCGGCGAGGAAGAGCCCCACGCCGAACTGCATGACGGCAAAGGGAACGAGGGTGTCGGGGATGCCCTGCAGGATGAACATGCTTCCCGCGCACAGCATAGCGAGGAACATCGCGCTGAAATAGCCGCGCCGTGTGCCGTAGATCCCCCAGAGCGGCGCGGAGATCGCTCCTGCAATGCCGCCGAGAGAGAATACTGCGCCCGCGACAAAGACGATGTTGTCCATCGCGCCCGCAAGCACCTTGATGTAGGTTGTCAGGACGGGCATGAGAATGTAGAGCACCACCTGCGCGAGCGTACTCACGATCATCATCGTGCGCAGGATGGGGATATGCCAGAGGTGCATCGGATTTTTTTCCTCTGCTGTAAGCGGTGCGGTCTCTTTCGGCATCGGCGGTTCTTTGATGATAAACGTAAAGGCAAGAAAGTTGATGAAGAGTGCCAGACCGCCGATATAGAAGCTCGTGCGCATCCCGAAAAGCTCCGCGAGGACACCGCCGAGCAGAGGCCCGACGACGCCGCCCGCCGTGAGCGTGCCCTGCATGATGCCGAGAGAGAAACCGAGCCGCTCCTGCGGCGCGTAGAGCGTCATGATCGCAAGATCCATCGGCCAGAGTCCTGAGGCAAATCCCTGAAAAAGGCGCACGATGATGAGCTGCTCGGGGGACGTGACGAGTCCGCCGAGCAGATAGCTGATCGCGATGAGAAGGCTCGCACGCATGGCCATGAGACGCTTTCCCTTGCGGTCGGCGATACGACCCCAGATTGGAGCCATGACCGCGGAGACGAAAAAAGTCACCGAGAACGCAAGTCCTGACCAGAGATTCACGGAGGCATCGTCCACACCCAGTTCGTTCGTCAGATACATCGGCAGGAACGGAATGATCATCGTATAGCTTGCGGACATGAAGAGCACATTGCACGTGAGCAGCGCGAGTACCACTTTCCAGTTCATGACAAACCCTTTCTCTTTATCGTGTTTCTCTTATCATTCTACCACGTTTCATTGAAAAAGTAAGCGATGAATATAGGACTAAATACCCTTAAACATTGATTTTCACGCGTCATTGTGCTATGATTGAAAAACGACGTGACGATATCAAAAAATCTAAACTACTGCAACACCATCTGCCGCGCGTCACTTACGGCAGATAATTTTCGAAAGTAAGGGTTGTCATGAAACACATCGTCGTAGATTTGGAAATGAATCCCGTGGGGAAGGAATACCGGGATGTCCGCAGGAAATTGAACGGAGAAATCATCGAGATCGGCGCGGTGCGCCTGAATGAGGATTTTGTGCAGGAGGACGAATTTCAGTGCTATGTCTGTCCTGAGTATGGGATGGTAAAGAAGCACATCACCGAGCTGACGGGCATCACCCAGGAGAAGGTCGCAGGGCATCCCGCGTTCGCCGACAGCTTTCACGCATTCGTTGTGTGGATCGGCGAGGCAGAGACGAAGATCTACTCGTGGAGCATGTCCGATATTAAACAGCTGCGCAAGGAGTGCCGTCTGAAGCTGCCGGACTTTGACGTCACGTGGCTCGATGCGCGCTGGGTTGACCTCCAGCAGGAGTTCGACGATCGCCTCGGGCTCCACAACAGCCTTGCCCTGAAGCATGCACTCGGCGCGATGGGGCGCCGGTTCGAGGGAAGTCAGCACTCGGCACTTGCCGATGCCGTCAATACGAGTGCGGTTCTCGCACTCATGCAGGATGACGCAAAGTTTCGTGAGACCATGCGCCCCGTCCTCGAGATCCTAGAGCCGAGCGACGGCCTTTCAAACTCGATCGGCGAGCTGTTCCCCGATCTGGAAAAATTGAAACGAAATCTATGATGGATGTATTGAACCGCTGCACGGAGGGCCGTGCGGCGGTCTTTTACAAAAAAAGCCGCCCGATTGGGCGGCTTTTGTCGTGTCGTTTGGTGGAGATGAGGAGAATCGAACTCCTGTCCGAAGATAACGTCACATGGATTTCTCCGAGCGCAGTCTGTGCTTTGCTTTAGGTTCGGCGGCCCCCGCAGACAGGGTGCACCGTTCCGATCACGATGAAGTTTCCGTGAGAGTTATCGTGCGGTGGCTCTCAGGTATCCCGCGTTTGACCCCTGTCTCCATCCGTGCGGGAGGCAGACGGAAAGGGGCTGGCTTAAGCCGCCAGAGCGTAGTCTTCGTTTGCTTTTATGTTTAAATAAAAGTTTCACCTTACTGACGGGATGATGACCCCCCGGCTCGCTGTCCACATACCATCCATCCCCGTCGAGACCATTACATCCCCGATAATGGAAGCTGTGTGCTTATCCATACTATAACAAAAGGCGGATATGTTGTCAAATCCTGTTTTTTCTTGCATGTTCGCAAAATTTTTAGTATCATGTACGGGAAGAAGCAATCGGAATTGTTGGACGGTACGCTGTTTTGCTCGTCCGTTCATGGAGGTTTACGCTTGCAAAAACAGAAAACACTGGCGTCACGGGTGGTCTACGATGGGATTGGGCTGCATTCGGGACAACCGGTCCACATGGAACTCGCACCGGCACCGCCGGGGTCGGGGATCCTGTTTGCGCGCGCCGATTTGCCGGATGTGCCGCCTGTGGCGGCGACGGCAGCACATGTGACGGCGACGGTGCGCGCAACGACAATTGGTGCGGGGGCACTGAAGTTCTTTACGATTGAGCATCTGATGAGTGCACTGCATGTGCACGGGATTGACAACTGCCGCGTGATGCTCGATGCAGAGGAGCCGCCCGTCGCTGACGGCAGTGCGCGGGCGTTCTTTGAGCTGATCGCACGCGCCGGGAGCATCGAACAGGATGCCGTGCGGCAGGAGACCGTTATTGACCGCATCTATCGTGTAGACAATGGCGGACACTTCATCATGGCACTGCCGTACGATGGGCTGCGCGTTTCGTTTACCTCGCTGAATGAGCATCCGCTCATCGGGGTACAGTACTATGATATCGAGGTGACGCCCTCCGCGTACGAGCGCGAGATTGCGCCGGCACGGACGATTGCCTATGAAAAGGAGATTGCGGCACTGCGTGCGCATGGTCTGGGGCTGGGCGGCTCGCTGGAGACGGTGATCGTCTACAACGACGAGGGATGGATGAACCCGCTGAACTTTCCCAATGAGCTGGTGCGCCATAAGATTCTTGATGTAATCGGGGATATTCGTCTGGCAGGTATGGTTCGCGGGCATATCATCGCCGTTGCCTCGGGACACGCACTCAATACCGCGCTGGCAAAAGAGATTGCAGGGGAGAGGGATCAAGCATGACGTTGGATATCAATGAGATTCAAAAGATTTTGCCGCATCGTCCGCCGATGCTCCTTGTGGATCGGATCATCGAGCTGGAGCCGTTCAAGTCGGCAACGGGCATCAAGTGTGTGACGATGAACGAGCCGTTTTTCCTCGGACATTTCCCGGGGCATCCGATTATGCCGGGGGTACTCCTGCTCGAAGGAATGGCGCAGGTCGGCGGGGTGACAATGCTTTATCCTGAGGAACATCGCGGCAAGATTGCACTCTTCGGCGGGATGGAGAATGTAAAGTTCAAGCGTCCCGTCGTTCCCGGTGATGTGGTCGTGACAAAGGCGGAGCTGGTGCGTGTGCGCGGCGTGTTTGGCGTGCTTCATGCAGATGCGTACGTCGGAGAGGATCTTGTCGCATCGGCAGACTTCAAGTTTGCTCTGAAAAACGGCGAAGACATTTGACTGTGCGTCATAATGACAGGATAAACGGACATAATTCACGATAAAACGCGAAATCCGGCGATAATGGCTGATTTTGCCATGTGAAAGTCTTGCCCTTTTGTCGGATTGTAATGGATAGTGGAATATGTCTGCCCCGATTCCTGCGGGGCTGAAGGAGTTGAAACAGATGACAGGCACGAGCAAGGTTCTTGCCTATATCCACGAGGCGGCGGTGGTCGCACCGACGGCGCGCATCGCCCGCGACGTGGAGATCGGCCCTTATGCGGTCATCTCGGATCATGTCCAGATCGGCGAGGGGACGAAGATCGCCCCGCACGTCGTCATTAGGGAATGGACGCAGATCGGGCGCGACTGCCAGATTTTTCAAGGCGCATCCATCGGCGAGGTGCCGCAGGATCTGAAGTTCAAAGGGGAAAAGAGCTATACGTTCATCGGCGACCGCACGACGATCCGCGAGTGTGCGACCGTGCACCGCGCGACGGGCGAGGGCGAGGAGACGCGCATTGGCGACGATTGCCTGCTGATGGCGTATACCCATGTGGCGCATAACTGTGTGCTCGGCAACCATATTATCATGAGCAACGCCGCCATGCTGGCGGGTCATGCAATCGTCGAGGATGGCGTTGTGATCGGCGGCATGGCGGGCGTGCATCAGTTTGTCAAGATCGGTCGCAACGCGATGATCGGCGGCACGTCAAAACTCGTGCAGGATGTTGTGCCGTTCACCATGGTGGACGGGCATCCCGCGCGCGCCGTGGGCCTAAACAGCGTCGGCATCTCGCGTGCCGGCATCCCGCTCGATGTGCGCCGCCGCATCAAGCAGGCCTATAAGATCCTCTATCGCTCGGGGCTGAACCTCACACAGGCGATTGCCGTGATTGAGCAGGAGGTGGACTCCTGCGAGGAGATCGATCACATGCTGCGCTTCCTCCGCAATGCGGAGCGCGGGATCTGCCGAGAACGCCACGAGGACGAGTGAGGGAGACTGCCATGGAAAAACTGGGGCTGCTCGCAGGTGTCGGACACCTGCCCGCCGCGTGTGCACGCGCGGCACGTGCGCAGGGCTTTGAGGTGCATGCGATTGCACTCTTGCCGGACTGCGACCCTGAGCTGAAGGATGCGGCGAATGCCTATCGTGAGATCAGCATCGGCTCAATTGCATCGATTTTGGCGTATCTGCAGCAGGAGAAGATCCAAAAGGTCACGATGATCGGCAAGGTGACCAAGGAGCTGCTCTTTACGGGCGCGGTTCAGCCGGATGAGATGCTGCGCGGGATGCTGATGCAGCTGCCGAACCAGAATGACGATACAATTATGATGATGTTCATCGGGGCATTGATGAAGATCGGTGTGACGCCGCTTGACCAGACGGCACTCATCCGTCCCCTGATGCCGCCCGCGGGAGTTCTGACGAGCCGTCAGCCTTCGGCGGCAGAGCGCGCTGATATGGAGTATGGGCTTCAGATGGCGCGCGAGATCGGACGTCTCGATGTGGGACAGACGGCGGTGGTGAAAGACCGTGCGGTCATGGCGCTTGAGGCGATCGAGGGGACGGATGCCTGCATCCGCCGCGGCGGGCAGCTTGCCGGCGGCGGTGCGGTCGTCGCAAAGGCGGCAAAGCCACAGCAGGACAGTCGTTTTGATGTACCTGCCGTCGGGCTCGATACGATCGAGTCGCTGGTGGCGGTGAAGGCGTCTGCGCTCGCCATTGAGGCGGGAAAGACACTCTTTGTGGACAAGGAGCGTGCGATTGCCCTTGCCGAGGCGAACGGCATTACGATAGCGGCGATGTAGTGAGGCATCCCTTGCAAATACGGACGGTGTTTGCTGTTGATTCTACCGAGGAGGCCTTGCCCATTTGAAGATCATGCTTTCGGCGGGAGAGACCTCCGGCGACCTCCACGGGGCGGCGTTAGCGCGTGAACTGCGCACACTTGACCCGGCGGTGAAGCTGATCGGCTTCGGCGGTGCGGAGATGGCGGCGGCGGGAGTGGCACTCCGTCAAAATTATGCGGACTACAATGTGATGGGTATTTCGGCGGTGATTTTGAATCTCCGCCGAATTTTCGCGTTGCTTGATGATTTGACGCACTTGATGGATGAGGAGCGTCCCGATGTGCTGGTCATCATCGACTATCCGGATTTTAACTGGCGGCTGGCGGCGCGGGCAAAGGAGCGGGGGATTCCCGTCTTTTCTTATATTCCTCCGTCTGCGTGGGCATGGCGTAAGGGGCGCGCGAAGTCCTGCGCGGCTCTCGCCGACGAGATCGTCGCGATTTTCCCGCATGAGCTGTCGCCCTATGAGGCGGCGGGTGCGAACATCTCGTTCGTCGGCAATCCGCTTGTCGATACGGTGCGTGCCGAGATGCCGCCCACAGAGGCACGGCGTCACTTCGGCATCGGCGCAGATGATGTGCCAATCCTGCTCCTCCCGGGCAGCCGCCGTGAGGAGATCGAGCGTCTCCTTCCTCCCATGTTGGGGGCGGCGGAGCGGCTCGGAGCGGCAGACCCCACGCGACGGTTCTTTCTGCCCGTCGCGGGCGGCGTGGATGAGGAGCGCATCAGAAGGCATCTCGCTGCATCCACGGCGGAGGTGACGCTGACCCACGACGCGCGCTATGCCCTCATGGGGCTCGCACGCGCTGCGATGGCAACCTCGGGCACAGTGGTGATGGAGGCGGCGCTCATGGGGCTGCCCGCCGTCGTCCTCTATCGGATGTCGGCACTCTCCTATCTCATCGGGCGTCTGCTCGTCGATGTGCCGCGCTTTTCCCTGCCGAACATCCTGCTCGGCGAGACGTTTGAGACAGAGCTGCTGCAGGGGGCCGTGCAGCCCAACCGCATCGCGGCGGAGATGGAGAAGATCATCGCGGACGGCGCGGATCGCCGCTACGTGACGGAACGCCTGTCGCGCGCGGCAGCACGTCTTGGTGAACCCCATGCGGCGCGCCGTGTGGCGGAGAAGATTCTCGCTCTTGGACGCAAGAGATATTGTACCCCGTAGGAGACCTATGAAGAATTATAAGAGACTGCTGACCTACATGCGGCCGTACGTAAAGAAATTCGTGCTGGCAGTCGTGTGTATCATCCTTGCCTCGGCGGCGAATCTCTACGTTCCGTGGATCATCAAGGACATGATCGACGACGTTCTCGCCGATAAGAACATGGCTCTGCTGAACGCCATCTGCATCGGCATTGTCGTCATCTTTTTCCTGCGCGGAATTTTTTACTTCGGGCAGTCCTACCTCGTCTCCTACATCGGACAGAAGGTGATCATCGATGTGCGTGAGGTGATGTTCCGCAAGTTCCAGCGGATGCCGCTCGCGTACTATGACCGCCACCAGACGGGCGAGATCATGAGCTTCGTCACGAACGATGTTGCGGCAATCCAGTCGGCACTCGTCGACAACCTCATCGATCTCGTGACGGAGGGCTGTATCCTCATCGGATCGCTTGCCCTCATGTTCTATCTGGATTGGAAGCTCTCCCTGCTGACGCTTATCGTCATTCCTATGGTCGGGCAGGCGATGAAGATCTTTGGACGCAAGATCAAGAAGTCGAGCACCGTGATTCAGGAGCGGCTCGCAGAGATCACGGCACTCCTGCAGGAGTGCTTTTCTGCGACGCGCGTCGTGAAGTCCTTCGTCCGTGAGGACTATGAGATCGACCGCTTTGTCGTGAGCAACCAGCGCAACTTCGAAGCAGTGATGAAAAATGTCCAGCAGACGAGTATGCTCACGCCGACGGTGGAGTTCCTCGCTGCTCTTGCCGTCACGTTCATCGTCTGGTTCGGCGGCTACGAGGTCGTCAACGGTGACATCACGGCGGGCGCGTTCGTCGCGTTCCTCACCTATGCCGTGAACCTTGCAAATCCCGTCAAGCGCCTCTCGCGCATCTACGGCAACCTGCAGAAGGCAATGGCAGCCGTGGACCGCGTGTTCTCCGTTGTCGATCTCACGGAGAGCATTACAGATCGTCCCGACGCCAAGCCGCTTCCCCCCGTGACAGGGCACGTGCGCTTCGAGGATGTCACGTTCTCCTACAAGGAAGGACGCAAGGCGCTCGACGGTGTGACGCTTGAGGCCGCGCCCGGCGAGATGATCGCCTTTGTCGGTCCCTCGGGCGCAGGCAAATCGACGATTGCGAATCTTATCCCGCGCTTCTACGAGCCGGACAGCGGGGCAATCACGGTGGACGGACACGACATCCGCAGTGTTACGCTCGCCTCGCTGCGCGGGCAGATCGGGCTGGTACCGCAGGAGACGATGCTGTTCTCCACGACGATTCGCGAGAACATTCGCTATGGACGCCTCGATGCGTCGGATGCGGAGATCGAGGAGGCAGCGCGTGCGGCAAACGCACACGATTTCATCGCGCAGCTGGAGCACGGCTACGATACGCAGATCGGGGAGCGCGGCGTCAGTATCTCGGGCGGTCAGCGCCAGCGCATTGCCATCGCACGCGCCATCCTGAAGGATCCGCGCATCCTCATCCTCGACGAGGCGACCTCCGCACTTGATACGGAGAGCGAAAAGATCGTGCAGGCGGCGCTCGACAATCTGATGGTCGGGCGCACGAGCTTCGTCATCGCCCATCGTCTTTCCACGGTGTTCCATGCCGACCGCATCTATGTGATTGATGCCGGCCGCATCGTGGAGCAGGGAACCCATGAGGAGCTCTTGGCAAAGGGCGGGCTCTATCAGCATCTCTATGACATTCAGTTTCGGGGAGAGTGACGCATGCGATTTCTCTACAATTTAGCGGCAATCCTCATCGTCACCATCATCATACCTATCTTCATGCTGCGCGCCACACGGGAGCGCGGCTTTGTCGAGCGCATCAAGCAGAGCTTTGGCTTCTACCCGCAGGACACGATAGACAAGGTGGCGGGAAAGAATGCCATCTGGGTGCACGCGGCATCCGTTGGGGAGATCGTGGCGACGAGTCCGCTCGTGCGTGAGTTCCGCAAGGCGTTTCCTGACACGCCTATCCTCGTCTCGGTCGTGACAACGGGTGGCTATGAGATGGCGCACCGCATCATCAAGGATGCGGACGCGATCATCTATTTCCCGCTGGATTTGCCGTTCCTTGCCTCGCGCGTCGTGGAACGGATCCGCCCGCGTGTCTTTCTGCCCGTGGAGACGGAGCTGTGGCCGAACTTCCTCAAGAAGGCGAAGCAGCTCGATGTGCCCGTCATGATGGTCAACGGCCGCATCAGCGACCGCAGCGTGAAGCAGTACAAGTACTTGTTCGGGATGCTGCGCGAGATGATCGGGACGGTGAAATGCTTTGCGATGCAGTCGGGCATCGATGCGGACTACATCATGCGCCTTGGTGCGCCCCGCGAGCTCGTCACCGTGACGGGCAATACGAAGTTCGATCAGGCGTATACGAGTGTCAGCCCCGAAGAGCGCGCAGCATTGATCGCGGAGCTCGGCCTCTCGGGGGCGAGCCGCATCATGATCGCGGGCTCGACCCACCGCGGGGAGGAAGAGCTGGTGCTCAACGCCTTTGCCGCTGTGCGTGCAAAAGATCCGAACGTACGCCTCATCATCGCGCCGCGCGAGGTGCTGCGCACGATGGAGGTGGAGCATCTCTGCCGCAAAGCCGGGTTTACGGTCAACACGCGCAAGAACCTCCAGAAAGGAGCAGAGGGCGGCGAGGACATTGTGATCCTCGATACGGTCGGTGAGCTCGGCCGCGTCTATGGGCTCGGCGACGTGATCTACATCGGCGGCAGCCTTGTCCCGCACGGCGGACATAATATCCTTGAGCCGGCGGCGCATGGCAAGGCAATCATCGTCGGAAATCAGATGTTCAATTTCAAGGACATCCACGCGCTTTTCCGCAATCGCAGCGCCGTCGTGACGGTTACGAACGGCGCGGAGCTGACCGCGGAGACGCTGCGCCTCTTCGCTGATGACGCGGAGCGCGCACGCCTTGAGCGCGAGACGCTCGCGATCATCAACGAGAACAAGGGCGCATCGAAAAAGTCGGCCAAGATCCTCGTGGATATGCTTGCTGCCTATGAGACGCGCCGTGCTCAGCGCGCGCAGGAGCACATCAGTGCCCACCGCGTGCGCGCGACACAGAAGGTCGCAAACTTCCAGACCTATTTCATCGACCTCGTTCACGACAAAGAGGTACACGGCGTCACGCGTCGCCTCATCATGGGCGTGTTCTACGTGTTCTCCCTCATCTATGAACAGCTGGTCAATCTGAAGCTTGCCATGTATCGTTGGGGCTGGTTTAAGAAAGAACAGCTGCCCTGCTTCGTTATCAGCCTCGGCAATGTGACGGTCGGCGGAACGGGAAAGACGCCAACAGCGCAGCATCTCGCGCGTGCCATTCATGCGATGGGGTATCGCGCTGCGATTCTCAACCGCGGCTATCGAGCCAAGTGGCGCGGAGCAGTCGGCATCGTCTCGGACGGGCGTGCACTGAAGATGGATGCGGAGACGGCGGGGGACGAGGCGTTTATGCTCGCCAAGCATTTGCCGGATGTGCCCGTTCTCATCGGGCCACACCGCGCCGTGACGGGACGCTATGCCATTGAGCACTTCGGCGCACAGGTGGCGATTCTCGATGACGGCTATCAGCACTGGCAGCTTGAGCGCGATATGGATATCCTGCTGGTTGATGCGGTCAATGTATTTGGCAACGGCTACCTTCTGCCGCGCGGAACTCTGCGCGAACCGCTCTCGCATATCAACCGCGCAGATGTATGCCTTATGACGAAAGTCGATCAGGCGGCACCGGGGGCGATTGAGTACATCTGGGAGACGTTCCGCAGCTACAATCAGGACGGGCTCATCATGGAGAGCATCCATCAGCCCCGTCAGTTTGTCCGCCTTTCGGATTGGTTTGAGGACATTGCGGCGGGCGGTGTGCCCGTGACAGAGATGGAGGGCAGAAAGGTGCTTGCTGTCTCGGCCATCGGGAACCCCGCCTCCTTCGAGCAGACGCTTGCCGATCTCGGTGTTGAGATGGTGGAGAGCATGCGCTATCCCGATCATCACGACTACGGCGAACGCGATATGGCAGAGGTACTCTACCGTGCGGAGACGCTCGGCGTTGAGGCAATTGTCATTACAGAAAAGGATGCAGTGAAGGTGCCGGGCGATGTCGTACGCGCGAAATGGCGTATCCCGATGTATGTGCTCTCTGTCGAGGTCACCCTGCAGAAGGGGCAGGAGGTCTTCTTCGAGACCCTTAAGGAGCAGCTTGCAGCAAAGCTTGGGAAGCAGTGCACGATAGGATGAAGCTGCGTTTTCCACAGCGGATCCTAGTGGGCAGGATCAGTGCTCGGCTGCCTGCGCAGCGAGGGATTCGCGCGGTGTGTCACTGCGAAAATTCAGTTATCCATCATATAGAGGTGATCGCATGAAGGTTCTCTGCATTATCCCTGCGCGGTATGCATCGACGCGTCTGCCCGGGAAACCCCTGCGCGATATCGCGGGGAAGCCGATGATTGTCCGTGTCTATGAGCGGGCGGTGCGGGCACAGCGTGTCCATGAGGTTGTCGTGGCGACAGATGATGAACGCATCCGTGCGGCGGTCGAGGAGCATGGCGGTCACGCCGTCATGACGCGCGCCGATCATGCAACGGGGACAGATCGTCTCGCCGAGGTTGCCGCACAGCGGCCGGACTGCGATCTCATCATCAACGTACAGGGCGATGAGCCGCTGATCGATCCCGCCGTGATCGATGCCCTTGTCGCTCCGTTTGAGCATGACGATGCGCTCATGATGGCGACGGCGAAAACGGAGATCACGGATGCGGCGGAGATGGAGAATCCGAACAATGTTAAGGTCGTTACCGACCGTACGGGGAATGCCCTCTACTTCTCCCGTGCGCGCATCCCCTATGCACGCAATATGGGCGCAAAGGTCTATAAGCACATCGGCATCTATGCCTACCGCAGGGATTTTCTGCTCGCCTATGCAAAGATGGTGCAGACGGAGCTGGAGTGCTCGGAGTCTCTGGAGCAGCTGCGTGCGCTCGAGAACGGGTACCGCATCCGCGTCGTGGAGACGGACGCCGTATTTATCGGCGTCGATACCGAGGAGGATCTGGCGGCGGTCAATGCAGAGTATCAGCGGCGCGGGCTCGATTGACCGCAGGATGAGAAATATTTATAATATAAATTCTAGGGAAGCACTGATAAATTCGGT
>NZ_GL397087.1:1048585-1202300 GCF_000146365.1 Selenomonas sp. oral taxon 149 str. 67H29BP | reverse complement strand
GATTCCCCAGGAAACTCTGGTAGAATGCAGATGCAGCACGAGCGTATGGCGGTGCGCACAGCAGTTGAAAGGAGCTATGAACATGAACAAAGTGAAGCTGGCGAATTTTGAGATTGGCGGCGGCGAGCCGCTCGTCCTTCTCGCGGGGCCATGCGTCCTGGAAGGGCTGGAACGCTCACTCATGATCGGACGCGGCATCAAAGAGATCACAGACCGGCTCGGCATCCCCTACGTGTTCAAGGCATCCTTTGACAAGGCAAATCGCTCCGCCTATCACAGTTTTCGTGGGCCGGGGCTCACGGACGGGTTGAAGATGCTGGGGCAGATCAAGAAGGAACTCGGAGTTCCCGTTGTGACCGATATCCATGAGTCGTGTCAGGCGGAACCGGCGGCGAAGGTCGTGGACATCCTCCAGATCCCCGCCTTTCTCTCGCGCCAGACCGATCTGCTGCACGCGGCAGCACAGACGGGTGCGGTCGTCAATGTGAAGAAGGGGCAGTTCCTCGCGCCGAACGATATGCGCAACGTCGTGGACAAGATCCACGAGAGCGGCAGCGAGCGCATCCTGCTGACAGAGCGCGGGGCGAGCTTCGGCTACAACAATCTCGTCGTCGATATGCGTGCGCTGCCCATCATGCGCAGCTTTGGCTACCCCGTGATCTTTGACGGAACGCACAGCGTACAGCTGCCGGGCGGCGCGGGGACGAGCTCCTCGGGGCAGCGCGAGTTCGTGGAGTATCTCGTGCGCGCTGCTGTTGGCGCGGGGGTCGATGGACTCTTTCTCGAGGTACATGACAATCCCGCCGAGGCACTTTCGGATGGGGCGAACATGGTCTATCTGGACAAACTCGAAGAGCTGCTGAAGGATGCCCTCGCCATCTATGAGGTCGTGCGTAAAAAGCTGAACTAGGAGAACGCTATGCAAGAGAGTACCATCCGACAGAAGGCAGTTGAGACGCTGAAACTGGAGGCAGACGCCGTCGCGCGTCTCACGGATCGCGTTGATGATGACTTTGAGGCAGCAGCAGAGGCGATCCTTGCATGCAAGGGGCGCGTCGTCGTGACAGGCATGGGAAAATCTGGTCACGTCGGACGAAAGATCGCGGCGACACTTGCGAGTACGGGAACGCCCGCCTTCTTCATGCATCCAGCGGAGGCGTTCCACGGGGATCTCGGCATGGTGACGGCGGATGACATCGTGATCGCCATCTCGAACAGCGGTGAGTCGAACGAAGTCGTCAACATTTTGTCGATTATCCATCGCATCGGCGCGCGCATCGTCGCTATGAGTGGGCGGCGAAAGTCCCAGCTCGGCCGCAGTGCGGACTTTTACATTGACATCGGTGTCGAACGCGAGGCGTGTCCTTTGGGGCTCGCACCGACCGCATCGACGACGGCGACGCTTGCGATGGGGGATGCACTCGCAATGGCACTCATGGCGGCACGGGACTTCAAGAAGGAGGACTATGCGCTCTTTCATCCGGGTGGTGCGCTCGGGCGCAAGCTCCTGCTCACCGTGGCGAACGTCATGCATACGGGCGATGAGAATCCCGTCGTGCCGTATCATACGACGGCAAAGGATGCGCTCTTTGTCATGACGGACAAGGGGCTCGGCGCGGTCTCCGTAGTGGATGCGGACGGCAAGTTCATCGGGCTTGTCACGGACGGCATCATCCGCCGCGCGCTCGCGAAGGACTACACGTTCCTCGACAAGGACGTGGAGAGCATCATGTTCGCCACGCCGCTCACGATTGCACCGGACAAGATGGCGGCGGCGGCACTCTCCGTCATGGAAAAGCATCAGCCGCGCCCCGTCACAGTGCTGCCTGTCATTGACGATGCGGGTGTTCCCGTGGGAATTGTTCATCTGACGGATCTCTTGCGGCAGGGGGTGGTCTGATGCCGATACGAGAAGACGCGATTGCGCGTGCAAAGAAGATAAAATGTGTGATTCTCGATGTGGACGGTGTGCTGACGGACGGAGGGATCTACGTCGCACCAGACGGAAGCGAGCTATTTAAGCCGTTCTTTGCCCGTGACGGGCTTGCGATCACGCGTGCCCGCAAGGTGGAACTGAAAACGGCGATCATTACGGGGCGCGCCTCGCCCATCGTCGCGAATCGTGCGAAAGAACTGCATATTGACCTCGTCTATCAGGGACGCCTCGATAAGCGCGAGGCGTATGCGGACATCAAGGCTCAGACAGGGCTCTCCGATGAGGCGTTTGCCTATGTCGGAGATGATCTCGTCGATCTGCCGATCCTGCGCCAGGTCGGTCTGCCCTGTGCCGTCGGGGACGCCGTCCCCGAGGTCAAGGAGATCGCACAGATCATCGCCGTGCAGCCCGGCGGACGCGGTGCGGTGCGCGAAGTCTATGAGATCATTTTGAAGACACAGGGGCTGTGGGATTGTGTTCTTGCAGGCTTTTATGAGGACGTTGATGGACTAGCACAGTAGAAAGAGGAGGTGTGGTCATGCTCTATCGCACGCTGATGTTGATGAGCCGCGTTGCCTGCCACACGCCGCGTCCCATTCTGCTGGCACTCGGCTGGGTGCTCGGTAACCTCTACTACCTCATCATCGCCAAGATGCGGCGGCGGGCCGTCGCGCACATGATGCCCGCGCTCGGTATCGACGAGGCAGCGGCGAAAAAGCTTGTACGTGCCTCCTTTATCAATATGGCGCGAAATTTTCTCGATATTCTTGCGATGCCCATGCTGAACGAGCGCAATTTCAGAGACTACATCGAGATCGACCATCTTGAGCGCATGAAGGCGGCACTCGCCGAGGGACATGGCGTCGTCGTCCTCACGGGCCATATCGGCTGCTGGGAATGGCTCTCGGCAGCATTTACGCTGAATGGGATGCCCGTCAGTGCGATTGCCAAGCCACAGCCGAACATCCAGTATACGCGTGTGCTCGACGATCTGCGTGCAACGATTCACGTGGAGATCTTCTCGCGCGGAACGAGTGAGCTGATCACGGCGGCGCGTGCGCTGAAGCGCGGCAAACTGCTCGGCTTTCTTGCCGATCAGGACGGCGGCCCCGGCGGTGCCTTCATCGAGTTTCTCGGACGCACGGCATCGACCCCGCTCGGACCGGCGGTCTTTTCCCGCAAATTCCGATCCCCCGTCGTGCCCGCATTCATCCTGCGCCAGCCGAATGGAAAGCATAAAGTCATTGTCGGGGAGATCATGCGCTGCCCGAATACGGGGGATAGTGACCGCGATCTCCATGAGTTTACCGTGCAGATGACCGCCATCGTCGAGCGGATCATCCGCGAGAATCCGACGCAGTGGATCTGGTTTCAAAAGCGATGGAATACGTCTCCAGAGGAGCAGAAGACAGGAAAGCATCATGTGTCGGCAGGGCAGGAGGAGAAGGTCGGATGACACGGAATAAAATCATCGGCGGCGTTCTGGCGGCTGCCTTCCTCGGGCTTGTCCTCTGGGCTGTGCTTTCCGTGCCGAAGCCGCCCGAACAGACGGATGAACAGCAGGGACCGCGCATCATGTCCTATGAGGACAACACGCTCCATGAGGAGCAGGATGGGCGCACGGTCTGGACGCTTACCGCACAGAATATGAGTGTGGATATCGATACGCAGGACACGACAATGAAGGGGATCGAGGGAACCTTCTACAGCGAGGACGGGAATACACTCTCGCTGAAAGCCGATACGGGGCACATGGACAGCACGACGCGTGACGTTGTCCTCACAGGCGGCATATATGCCGAGACCAGCAACGGAATCACCCTGCGCGCGAACGCCCTGCACTGGACCGCCGCGAAAAAAGAGCTGGCAGCGGAGGGGAGCGCCGTCCTCACACGTGATGATCTGTGCGCGAGCGGGGATCGTATTACGAGCGCGGATGAATTTGAGAAATTTGCCATCGAGGGGAATGCGCACATTATTAAGGGGAGGGACGTAAAATGACGAAGAGGACTATTTGCCGCGGGGGACTGCTCCTGCTTGCGGCAGGCGCGGTCTGCACGACAGGACTGGCGGCACCGCAGAACGCAGATCCGACGAATCTCACGGCGGATCGTCTGACTTACGATACGCGAACGGGCGTGGTCACCGCCGAAGGCGGCGTACACGTGGATCAGGGCACGGGGAACATCGAGGGTGCACGTGCTACCTACAACACAAAGACGCAGGAGGGCACCATTGAGGGAAATGTTCGCGCACAGCGTGAGGACATGAACCTCTCCTGCGATCGCCTCCTTGCCGCAGGGCAGGAGCATTGGCAGGCGAGCGGCAGCGTCCACATGGCAAAGGCAGGCCGCACCTTTACGGGTCCTCTGGTGGACTATTATCCCGCACAGGATGATCACATTGTCGCCTCCTCGGGCGGGACGATCACGAGCCCCGACGGTACACTCTCAGCGGATCATCTTGAGGGATGGCTGAAGCAGAGCCGCTTTACGGGGATCGGAAACGCGCATGTCACGAGTCCCGCGCGTGATCTTGAGGGCGGCGGCGACCGCATGGACTACTATGGTAATGACCCAAGACCCTACGTCGAGCTGGATGGGAATGCGTGGGTATATCAGGGCAACAATACAGCGCGCAGCAATCACATGACCGTCTACCTCGCCGATGACGGCACCGCTGTGACCCAGTGAGGAGCGAGTGCAATGCATCTTGAATCCCGCAGTCTCATCAAGAAGTTCGGCAGCCGTACCGTGGTCGACCGCATCTCTGTGTGCATCGACAAGGGCGAGATCGTCGGACTCCTCGGACCGAACGGCGCCGGCAAGACGACGACGTTCTACATGATCGTCGGTCTGGAGAAGCCGACGCACGGAGATGTCTATCTCTCCGATATCTGCATCACGGACTATCCTATGTACCGCCGTGCCGAACTCGGCATCAGCTACCTCACGCAGGAGCCGTCCATCTTTCGTAAGCTCACTGTCACGGAGAACATTGCCGCTATCTTGGAGACAACAAAGCTCTCGGCAGCGGAGCAGAAACACAAGCTGGATGCCCTGCTCGAGGAGTTCCACATCGGACACGTCCGCGACCGCCGCGGAACGGAGCTCTCGGGCGGCGAACGGCGGCGCGTCGAGATCGCGCGCTGCCTTGCGCTCGAACCGCAGTTCATCCTGCTCGACGAGCCGTTCGCGGGCGTCGACCCGCTTGCCGTTGCGGACATTCAGGAGATCATCGAATATCTGCGCCAGCGCGGCATGGGGATCCTCATCACCGACCACAATGTCCGTGAGACGCTCCACATCGTCGACCGTGTCTACCTCCTCAGCGAGGGAAAGCTCCTCCTCGAAGGCAACAGCAAGACCATCGCCGAGAGCCCTATTGCACGTAAATTCTATCTCGGAGAGAATTTTAGTTTGTAAAAAACAACCAATCTGTGTATGCAGGTTGGTTGTTTTGTTTCGTATTTTGGATAGTGTTTTTGTTTTGTGGATATACAAATTCGTAGAATATGATAAAATCATAATTAACAGAATTTTACTGCTGTAAGGAGGAAGAAGAATGAAACGGATGAAGAAGTGGCTGTCCGTCTTGGCGGTGGCTGCAGTCGCGGGAACGATGCTTGCAGGCTGTGGTGGCGGCACGGACAAGAAGGCGGCAGGCGGCGAGGAGGAGAAGGTGCTCACGGTCTATACAGCACGCAGTGAGAGCCTAAATAATCTCGTCATCCCAAATTTTGAAAAGGACACGGGCATCAAGGTCAATGTCATTGTTGCAGGGACGGGACCGCTCCTCAAGCGCGTGGCTTCGGAGAAGGGGAACCCACAGGGGGATATTCTCTGGGCATCGGATCAGATGACGCTCGAGTCGCAGAAGGATCTCTTTATGGAGTATGTCTCCCCTGAGGATGCGAATATGATGGAGGCGTTTCGCAATAAGACGGGATACTTCTCTCCTGCCTTTGCCGATCCGACCGTCATGATCGTTAATAAGAACCTGGCGGGAGATATGAAGATCGACAGCTTTGAGGATCTTCTCAATCCTGCCTTGAAGGGGAAGATCGCCTTCGGTGATCCAGCAGCATCGAATTCGGCATTGCAGTCACTGATCGCCATGCTCTATGCCAAGGGGACGAACGGTGACCCCATGTCGGATACAGCATGGGCATACGTCGATCAGTTCATCGCAAATCTCGACGGTAAGATACTGAACAGTTCGGGCGGCGTCCACAAGGGTGTGGCGGACGGTGAGTATACGGTTGGTCTCACGTGGGAGGATCCTGCGGCAACCTATGTGAAAAATGGTGCTCCTGTGCGTGTGGTCTTCCCCAAGGAAGGTGCGATCTTCCCCGGTGAGTCAGTACAGATCATCAAGGACTGCAAGCATCCGGAAAATGCGAAGAAGTTCGTTGACTATATGCTCTCGCAGAAAATTCAGGAAGCAGCCGGCAAGGAGCTGACGGTGCGCCCCCTGCGCAAGGATGTGCCGCTCGCATCTTATATGACGCCGATGAAGGACATTGCACTCTTCCCGAACTATGACGAGGGATGGGTAGCACAGCATAAGAATGAGATCGTTGCAATGTGGAATAAGCATCTCGAGAATTTCAAACAGTAGCAGACAGCCTGACAGGAGCGACTTGCTGCCGCCGCAAGGCGTGTGCAATTCGCTTTTTTCGGGAAAGGGGGGAAACACGGTGAGTGTATCCATTCATATTGACAATGTCGTAAAAAAATATAGTGATCACACCGTCATCGACGGGCTGTCTCTCGATGTTCGGCCGGGTGAATTCTTTACACTGCTCGGACCATCAGGCTGCGGAAAGACGACGCTGCTCCGCATGATTATTGGCTTCAATTCGATTGAGGGCGGTGAAATACGGATCGGCGACCGTCGCATCAACGATGTCCCGCCGAATCAGCGCAACATGGGAATGGTGTTTCAGAACTACGCCATCTTCCCGCACATGTCAGTGCGCGATAATGTCGCATTTGGTCTGAAGATGCGCGGTGTCAGCGCAGAGGAGATCGACCGCCGCGTCGACGAGATCCTTCGTGTGGTGAAGATCGATGCACTGCGTGACCGTATGCCGACGGCGCTCTCAGGGGGGCAGCAGCAGCGTGTCGCGCTCGCACGTGCCATTGTCATCGCACCAGAGGTTCTGCTCATGGATGAGCCGCTCTCCAATCTCGATGCGAAGCTGCGTGTGGAGATGCGCAACGCGATTAAGCAGATCCAGCGGCAGATCGACATAACGACCGTTTATGTTACACACGATCAGGAGGAAGCGCTTGCCGTCTCCGACCGTATCGCGGTCATGGAGGGCGGCGTTGTCCGCCAGATCGGCAGCCCGCAGCAGATCTACCGCCGTCCTGCCGATGTCTTTGTCTCGACCTTCATCGGCCTCTCGAATCTCTTTGACGGGGTCGTGCGGTCAGAGGCCGACCGCAAGTCAGTTGAGCTTCTGCCGGACTACCGCGTGCCAATGCAGAATCTTGCCGCTGAGGCGTTTGACGGACAAGCGGTGGTCGTCTCCGTTCGCCCGGAGGAATTTATCATAACGGAGGGCGAGGGGGATGGCATCCCCGCTGTTGTAAAGAGCAGTGTATTCCTTGGCCTGACAACACACTATTTTCTCGAAACGGCGCAGGGGCGGGCAGTCGAAGCGATCCGCGGTCAGGAAGACGGTGCCTTGCTCGCCGACGGCACACGCGTTACGCTGCGCGTCAAGGCGGAGCGCATCAATGTTTTCCGCGCTGATGCGGAGACGACGTTGATCGAAGGTGATCTGTCATGAAGGGCGGCGCGGGAAAAAATCTATCGGTATGGTCGATCCTCAGTATTCTCATCCTCGCAGCATTTGGCATCTTCGTCCTCTATCCGCTTGTGCTTGTCCTCTATAAGAGTTTCGTCGATCCAGTCTCCGGCGGGGTGACATGGGACTACTTTGCACGGTTCTTCACCAAGCGATTCTATTGGGAGACGATGGTGAACAGCCTCTGTGTCACGGTCTGCGCGACGCTGCTCTCGGCAGCACTCGGTCTGCCCATGGCATATTTGATGCGCAGTGTGAAAATACGTGGGAGCAGTTTTCTCAACATTCTCATCGTCATCTCCTATCTTTCGCCGCCGTTCATCGGCGCATACGCATGGATTCAGCTGCTCGGGCGCAATGGTGTCATAACGCAGCTGGTGAACAGTGCCTTCGGTCTTTCCTTTGACGGTGTGTACGGCTTTGCGGGGATCCTGCTCGTCTTTACGCTGCAGTCTTTCCCTCTCGTCTATATCTATGTCTCGGGCGCGCTGAAGAATATGGACAACTCGCTGAATGAGGCGGCGGAGAGCCTCGGCTGCGGTCGCATCGGGCGGATTCGCCGCATTATCGTGCCGCTCGTGATGCCGACGCTGCTCGCAAGCTCACTGCTCGTCTTTATGCGCGTCTTTGCCGACTTTGGTACGCCTATGCTGATCGGCGAGGGCTACAAGACGATGCCTGTCCTCGTCTATACACAGTTCATGGGAGAGGTCGGCGGCGACGATGGATTCGCCGCGGCGATCTGCGTCATCATGATCGGACTGACCCTTGCCATGTTCTTCGCTCAGCGGATACTGGCACGGCGGAGTACCTATGCCATGACGGCACTCAAGCCGATGAGTGCAGAGCGTGCGGCGGGGCTGCGCAATATCGCCGCCCATGGCTTTGCCTATCTTGTAACAGGGCTTGCGATCCTGCCGCAGGTCGTCGTGATCTATACGTCGTTCCTCCGCAGCAACGGCGGGCAGGTGTTTACGGGCGGCTATGCGCTGCAGAGCTATGAGGCGACGCTCTTTGCGAAGGATAACGATGCGGTGCTGAACACCTATCTGCTTGGGATACTCAGCATTGCCGTCGTTGTCGTGATCGGTGTTCTCGTCGCCTATCTGAGCATGCGTAAGAGAAATGCGGTCAACAATGCGCTCGATACGATTACGATGTTTCCCTTTATCATCCCGGGCTCGGTGCTCGGCATTGCCTTCCTCTTCGCGTTCAACAGTCCGCCGATTGTCATCAGCGGGACAATGCTCATCATGATCATCGCGTTCAGTGTACGACGGATGCCGTATACGGTGCGATCGAGTGCTGCTGCCCTCGGACAGATCAGCCCGAGCATCGAGGAGGCGGCGGTGTCGCTCGGCGCATCGGAGATGACGACGTTCGCGCGCGTGACCGTTCCAATGATGCTTCCGGGGGTCTGTGCGGGTGCGATCATGAGCTGGGTGACGATCATCAGTGAGCTGAGCTCGTCGATTATCCTCTATACTAATGCCAATCAAACACTGACTGTCTCGATCTATACGGAGGTCATACGCGGCAATTATGGGAATGCCTCCGCCTATGCGACCATCCTCACGGTCACGTCCATCCTCTCCCTGCTGCTCTTTTACAAAGTGACAGGGCGGCGCGATATCAGTATCTGATCCACTCTTTCTGATCGTGCCGGTCAGACGCCGGTGATACGATTGAAAACGAGAGCGTTGCATTTGCAGTGCTCTCGTTTTATAATATTTCGGAAAGGCTGATAATATTGGAGGAGAAGGTGGGAGGATCTGTGGCACAGTCGGTTCGCTTTCGTGCGTATATCCGCCGCCTTTTCATGCGTTCCATCCTTGCCTTTATTGCACTGATGCTCGTCAGCTATGCTGTGTTTGTCGTTTTATACTATGAAGTCTGCGTTGTTCGTGAGACGGAGCAGGAATGCGCGGCGATCGCAGCGGTGGCGGATGCCGAGTGGCAGCGTTATGATGCGGGGGTACAAAGCCTTGCCCGCATGGAGGATGTACGCGGTGCATTGGATGGGCAGACAGTTACGGAGGCATACCGCCGTCTCTATGCATTCTCGTTCGCAGGCCCTTTGCGCGCCGATTTTGCCTTGCTGCGGGAGGACGGGACAGTATGCGCGTCGAATCTTTACGCGGTAAACAGTGACAGTTTTGCCCGTCATGATGGTATCCGCAGGGAACTGTTGCGTTTGAACCGGACGCCGGATGCAGCAGTGAGCAGCACGGTACTTTTGCCGCTTGCCTACGATCAGGGGGCAGTGTATGCCTTTTCTGCTGTTGTGCCTGGCGAGGACGGCGGAACGGCAGGCTATCTCGTCTTTGCCCTGCGGACCGAGGCGTTCCATGCACTCGCCATACGCGGCGGCGCCGACCAGGTTGTACTGATGGACCCATTTGACCATGTGATTTTCGCAACGGATCGCCTGACAGAAAAGACGCTTGGAAAGTTTACGGCATCGGTGGAGGAGAGCGGCAGAACGGAAATAGATGGGCAGCCTGCCTATGCCGCTGTGCAGTCCTGTGCGCAGGGGCGTGTGCGCGTTGTCACGATGACCTCGCTCTTGCGGCAGCAGCAGCTTGCCGCGACGGGGGCAGTCTTTCTGCTCACGCTCAGTGTGTTGCTCCTTCTCTCCATGCCGGTGCTCACGCGCAGGGTGACGGAGCGCAGCCTGCGCTCTGTCGACGGGCTTCTGCGTGCAGTACGTGCGTGTCGGGACGGCGATATGGGACCGCAGGATCTGCCGCAGAGCTTCTATGAGTTTGACGTCCTCTATGCAGACTATAATGCGATGCTTGCGCGCATCCGACGTCTGCTCGCACGCAATGCAGAGCTCGCCGAGCGCAAGCGCCGTATGGAGGTACGTCAGCTTAAGGGACAGTTCAATCCACATTTTGTCTTTAACGTAATGGAGGCACTGCGCTATGAGATCCTCATCGATCCAAAGCGCGCCTCAGAGATGGTTGTCGCCTTTGCCCGCCTGATGCGCTACGGCATTCGTGCGAGCGGGGACATGGCAGAGCTTGCCGTGGACATCCGCTATGTGGAGGATTATCTGACCCTCCAGAAGATGCGCTACGGCGATCGGCTGACCTACGATATTGTGCTCCCTGCGCAGCTGCGCAGCTGCCGTGTGCCAAAGCTGCTCCTTCAGCCGATCGTTGAAAACAGCATTGTCCATGGACTGGAGCAGACGCGTGAACTGCGCCTGCGCGTCGAGTGCCGCGCGGAACAGGGAGATCTGCTGCTGTGCGTGATAGACGACGGTCCAGGCATGACCTCGGCAAAGTATACAGAGATCTGCGCCATGTTCGCGTCGGCGTCGGCCGAGCCGGAACACATCGGCCTCTACAACGTGCATCGGGTGCTCCGCCTGCTTTACGGCGGTGCCTATGGCGTGACGATTGCGGAGTATAGAAACGGGCTGAAGGTCATCCTGCGGATGCCGCTGCAGCAGGGGGAAGAACATGGATAAAGTTTTGCTCGTTGAGGATGAAGATATCATTCGTCGCGGACTCCTCTATGCGGTGGATTGGCTGAAGGAGGACTGTGTGGTTGTCGGCGAGGCAATGGACGGCATAGACGGACTGAAAAAAATCGATACACTCCGTCCGGATATTGTTATCACTGATGTGAAGATGCCGTACCTCGATGGGCTCGGGATGCTCGAGCAGAGCCGAGATCGCGGCTATGAGGCGATCATTCTTTCGGGGTACGATGAATTCAGCTATGCCAAACGCGCAATCTCTCTCGATGTCGCGGAATACCTGCTGAAGCCCGTGGACTTCGATGCGCTTCATGAGAGCCTTGTACGTGCGAAGGAACGCCTGCGGAGGAGGGCAGAGACACGGCGGCTGGCGCAGGAACATGCCGCATCTGCACCAGTGGAGATTTTTCCCTCGGCGGGGGCACCGGTCGGCAAATATACGGGAAAACTCCTGCGCCGCATTCGCGTGGACTATGCAGAACGACTGTCGCTGCGGGATATTTCCGTCGAGTACGGTGTGTCCGAGACATATCTGCAGAAGTGTTTCAAACAGGATACGAAGTACACCTTTAACGATTTCCTCAACCGCTACCGCATTCTGCGGGCGGCGGAATATCTTCGTGCGGGAGACGGGCGAATCTATGAGATCGGTGCACGCGTCGGGTTTCAGGACTATAAGTACTTTACGCTCGTGTTCAAGAAATACATGAACTGCACACCGGGACAATTTCGCACGCGAAGCGAACGGGATGCGGCAGATGAATAGAAAAAGCCCCGACCCAGTGCAGGGCGGGGCTTTCGCATCGGTTCTATGCGATGTAGCGATAGTAGGCATCCAGCAGAAACAGTGCGCCTGCGATGCCGATGGTGACCATGCTGCCGCGTGTGACGAGCATCATCTGTGTCTCAGTGAGGCGATCTGCCGCATGGCGGCGCGTGTATGTTAGCCCGAGTGAAAGCGTCAGCAGGATGTACATGGTGATCGTCAGCGTATCAAGAGTGTCCCATGCCGCGATGACGAGGATTACGGACATCGCCATCAGAATGAGGAGAACGTAGTCCTTGCCCGGCGGACGCTGTTGTTTTTCTTCCTGTTGCGGCGCTGTCTTGCTTTGCAGCTTTTTTAACATTTTTGCCATAAGTATTCGTCCTCTTGTCTATTTATTTGCTGTAATAATGTTAGTATATCATAGAAAAATCTTTATTGCCATATGGTAATTCGGCAGGGATGATGCTATAATGAAAATCATCTGAGGAAGACCGTATCATTGGACACGGGGAGATGAGCCCTGTGCGGGTTTTGTGGAGGGGTTTGAGAAATGTCAGTAGCAAAGAAAATTGTGCTGAGCATCGGATTCCTGGTGGTTATGTTTGCTGCCTACGGATTCTATGCGAATCATTCAAGCAGTACGCTGAATGAAAATACGGTCAGCGTATTCAAGTGGGCGCATGTTATCAATGTGGGCAGCCAGGTGCAGGCTCTCTCGGCCGACGGGCGTGAGTATGAGCTGATGCGCATTATGGCGCCGAACGAAGCAGAGCGTTCCCGTGCGGAAGGGCTCATATCCCAACTCACACCGAAGCTGAATAAGGCGTACGAAGAGTATGAGCAGGCCATCCAGGAGGCACCATTCTCTAACGAGTCGGATCGTTCACAGAAACTGGCACGTCTCAATAAGCTGAAAGAAGAGCGCAAGGCGTATGCCGATGTGCGTCAGCGTGCGACGGATCTTATGGATGCAGGCGATCATGATGCGGCAATCACTTTGGCTCTCAATGATCAGTCTGATGTTTATAAACGTATGACCGAACTCTTAGAGGAGGACAAGGCGGACAGCGTACGTCTCGCGCGCGCGGAGATGGCGTACAGTGAGGATGTTTTCTCAGGGGTTAAGACGACGACACTGATTGCGCTCGTGATCGTTGTTATCCTGTCGATTATTACCCTCGTCCTGCTCCTTCGCAGCATCAAGAGGTCGGTCGATACGATTCTGGATGGGGCACGTCATATTGCCGGCGGCGATCTTCGTTCGAAGATCGAGCTGGACGGCGATGATGAATTTGCACATATTGCACATCAGTTTAATACGATGGTCGAGAGCATGCAGAAGATGATCCGCAAGATCAAGACAACGGCAACGGATGTGGCAGGCTCCTCCGAGGAACTGACGGCGAATGCAAACCAGTCGGCACAGGTGACGCAGAGCGTGGCGCAGTCCATCACGGAGGTTGCCGAGGCGGCAGAGAAACAGGTGGACATTGTCCACAAGAGCAATGAGACGATTGAAGAGTTCCAGAAGGGCCTCGAAGAGGCAATTACCAATCAGCGTCATGCACGTGAGCAGACACAGGCGACGGCAGAGAAGGCGGCAGAGGGAAATGCCTTTGTCCAGTCGACCGTCGAGCAGATGAACTCCATTGCACAGACGGTTCAGCAGACGAGTGAGATCGTCAGCAAGCTAGGTGAGCGTTCAAAGGAGATCGGCAACATCGTCGAAATCATCTCGAATATCTCGGGACAGACAAACTTGCTTGCTCTCAATGCGGCGATTGAAGCGGCACGTGCCGGCGAGCATGGGCGCGGGTTCGCAGTCGTCGCCGAGGAGGTGCGCAAGCTCGCCGAGGAGTCGCAGAACGCATCGCAGAAGATCTCTGAGCTCATCCAAAGCATTCAAGATGAGACGGACCAGGCAGTCGCCTCGATGGAGGAAGGACGCCGTGAGGCCGAAAAGGGCAAGGAGAACGTCACGGCAACGGGCGAGAGCTTCTCCGAGATCCTGAAGATGGTGGAGGATGTCAAGAAGGCTTCGCTTGCGGTCAGCAAGCGTGTGCTCGAACTGCGTGAGAATATGGGCTCGATTGTCGACGGCATGGGCGAGGTGGATAATTCTGCCAAGGACATTGGCAGTGAGTCGCAGAATGTATCCGCCGCGACGGAGGAACAGGCAGCCGGCATGGAGGAGATCGCTTCCTCGAGCCGCAGCCTTGCCAACATGGCAAACGATCTGCAGACGGAGACGGACAAGTTCAAGGTGTAAATGGATGAAGGGAATCCGCGCTGAAAATCAGCGCGGATTTTTCTTGTCGATTTTCCTGTTGTATGGCATACTATCAGTATAGCGGAGGTGTGCTATGGACTCTGTTGCTGAGATTAAGAAAAAGATTGATCCCGTGTGTCGCCGTTATAGCGTAGATAAGGTGTTTCTTTTCGGGTCACACGCGCGTGGCGAGGCGACGGAACAGAGTGACATTGATTTACGTGTCGACTTGGGGGACATGTTGAGAGGGCTGGATGTCGCCGGCTTTTATGCGGATGTGGAGGATGCACTTGGCAGACGGGTTGATATTATGACAACGCGACAGCTTTCTAAAAAATTTTTACAGAGCATTCGCAGTGAAGAGGTTCAGGTCTATGGTCATTCGGGATAAGGATCTCCAACGTATTTATCATGTGCTCCTCTACTGTGTACGCATTCGCATCGCTCTGCAGAAGATCGGGCAGGATTACGATGCCTTTATCTCCGCCGATAAGTTTGTGGAGAGGGATGCCGTGTGCTTTTATCTCCTGCAGATGGGTGAGATGACGAGGTCTCTGACGGAACCCTTCAAAGAACGGTATAACGAGCTCCCATGGAAACAGATGCGTGGGTTGCGGCATAACTAGGGGCATGTAGACTTTGAGATCATATGGAGTATTGTACAGGAAGACATTCCGCTTCTCGAGAAGTCGCTACGTGCCATCTTGGAGCAGGAAATATCAGGCTTTGAAACACTTTTCATGGAAGAGCTGCGCGAGGAAGATTTATTGCGCTAAAATTCCTCCTTGACAGAAATCCTGTCTCTTGTTAGAATAGTATCCGTTGATTGACAGCACTGTCAGGATGCGGAAGTAGCTCAGTGGTAGAGCACCACCTTGCCAAGGTGGGGGTCGCGAGTTCGAGCCTCGTTTTCCGCTCCATTCCGCGGAAGTAGCTCAGTGGTAGAGCACCACCTTGCCAAGGTGGGGGTCGCGAGTTCGAGCCTCGTTTTCCGCTCCATCGTTTTTTATACCTGCGCTCTGCGCAGGTTTTTTTGAAAGTGAAGCGCAGAAGCTCTTGGGAGATCGCTGATGGAAGCAGTGTTTCCCGGACGGTATGCTCCACTTTGTTTGGGGCCTATAGCTCAGTTGGTTAGAGCAACCGGCTCATAACCGGTCGGTCCTTGGTTCAAGTCCAAGTGGGCCCACCAATCGACATGAGTGCATCACACAGGGAATCGCTGATACGATGAAGTCCGTCAGATTGGTTCAGATTTTTGTTCGGTCAAGAAGACGAATCGGACGCATAGCAAGAGCTATGTGGAGGATTTGTCGATAAAGACCGCGCGAAAAGATGTGCCAAGGCGGAGCCTCGCGTGTATCCGTACTTCTCTAAGTGGTGCTTTTTATTTTAGGAATCACTGATAAAATGAGGCCTGCCAGATTGGCGCAGATTTTTTCGTCCGAACGAGGTGGAAAACCGGACGCAGAGTGGTGCTCTGTGGAGGATTTTCCGCCGAAGTGCGGGCAAAAAAGATGCGTCAAGATGGTTGTACCGAATTTATCAGTGCTTCCTTTATGTGCGAGGAGGTGAACGCATGACAGAGGGGGCGTTCGTGGCGGAGTTGCGCGGCGCAGGAGCGCATGTTTTCCGCGTTGGCGGCTGTGTCCGTGATGCCGTCCGCGGTGTGCCGCCGAAGGATGTGGACTATGTTGTCACGGGGCTGACGGAAGCGGAGTTCTGTGTGCTTTTCCCGCGGGCGGAGAAGATCGGCAAGGGGTTTCCCGTCTATCATGTGCGCATTGGCGGCGTGCGTTCCGAGGTCGCCTTTGCACGCAGAGAGCGCAAGACGGGGGCGGGGTACCGCGGCTTTGACGTGACGTTTGATCCGACCGTGACCATCGAAGAGGATCTCTATCGCCGCGATACGACGATGAATGCGATGGCGGTGGAGCTGCCGGCGGGCACACTGCTCGATCCCTACGGCGGACAGGCAGATCTTGCGGCTGGGATCATCCGTGCCGTATCGCCGCATTTCTTAGAGGATCCCGTGCGTGCCCTGCGTGCGGCACGGCAGGCGGCGGAGTTCGGGTACACGGTGGAGGAGAAGACGCTGGCTCTGATGCGGGCCTGTGCGGAGGAGCTGCAGCATGAACCGTCTGAGCGTCTGATGGGGGAGCTGCGGCGCGCACTGATGACGCCGCGCCCCTCGGTGTTCTTCCGCGTGCTGCGTGCGGCCGATCTCCTCACAGTGACGTTCCCCGAGGTTGCGGCACTCATCGGGCAGACGCAGCCGACGGAGTTTCATCCCGAGGGCGATGCCTATGCTCATACGATGGCGATGCTCGATGTTGTCGCGGAGAGGTCAGACAATATCATCGTTCGTTTCGCTGCGCTTGCGCATGATCTTGGCAAGGGGAGGACGCCGCAGGAGATGCTGCCGCATCACTACAGGCATGAAGAAACAGGGCTTGAGGCACTCGCATCATGGAATCAACGCATGACACTTCCCCATGATTGGAAAAAGGCGGCGGCGTTTGTGATCCGTCAGCACATGCGTGCGCCGCGCCTGACGCATCCCGGAAAGATCGTGGATCTCCTGTTTGGAATTGAATCATCAGGGCTCTCTGTCACGGACTTTAACGTTGTGATTCGTGCCGATCACGGCAGTCTGCCGCGGTATCTCCGCTGCGGAGAGGCATATCTTGCAGCGATGCGCACGGTTACGGGGCGTGACGCGCCGCCTGCATTGCGCGGTGCGGAAATTGGTGCATGGCTGCGTACGGCGCACATCGCCATCCTGAAAAAACTCTTGTTGGAGAAGGAATAAGCGTGTTATAATACGTTTGTATGATGCTGGATGATCTGTACGAAGGAGGCGCGTATAGGTGGACAAAATCATTCTGCCCTATCGCGGGAAGACTCCCGTTATCGATGAAACGGCGTTTATCGCGCCCACGGCGGCCGTGATCGGCGACGTGACCATCGGAGCCGGTTCGAGTGTCTGGTTTGGTGCTGTGGTGCGCGGAGATTTTCAGCCGATTACGATTGGAAAGAACACCAACATTCAAGAGAACGCGACGATCCATGTTATGGGAGATGCACCCGTACGGATCGACGATGGTGTCATCATCGGACACAATGCCGTGGTGCATGCACGCCACATTGGGGCTAATACGCTGGTCGGCATGGGCTCGATCATCATGGGCTACTCCGAGATCGGCGAAAACGTTGTGATCGGCGCGGGGACATTCCTCTCGCAGCATAAAAAGATTCCATCGAATTCTCTTGTGTTCGGCAATCCCGCACAGATCGTACGCGCCCTGCGCGACGATGAAATCGAGGCACTTCAGGCGGCGGCACTCAACTACGCCGACCTTGGAGAAGAGTATAAACGTATCATTGAGGAGATGAAGTAATGGAACGGACATTGGTTCTCATTAAGCCGGATGCTGTCGGTGCCCATCACATCGGGGACATTACGAAGGCGTACGAGGAGGCAGGGCTTGAGATCCGCGCGATGAAGATGATGCAGATGACGGACCGCATCGCACGCATCCACTATGCAGAGCATCTTGAAAAGCCGTTTTACGGAGAGCTCGCCGCGTTCATGACCTCGGCGCCGCTCGTGGCGATGGTACTCGCTGGGGACAATGCGATTGCGCGCGTGCGTGAGCTGCACGGCGCGACGAATCCTGCGAACGCGGCTGAGGGAACGATCCGCAAGCGCTTTGCGAAAAATGGGAGTGAGAACGCCGTTCACGCATCCGACAGTCCCGAGAGTGCGGCGCGCGAGGTGCATATCTTCTTCAGTGAGACGGAGATCTTCTAGAAATTAATTAATGATGTTTGCTGTACCCGATCATACACGGTATGATCGGGTGCATTTATCGGCAGAGGAGGAACATGCGATGAGTGTAACAACAAAAACCGGCGATCAGGGGATGACGAGCCTTTTTACGGGGGAGCGCATCGCGAAGGATGATATGCGCGTGGAGGTCTATGGAGCCGTGGACAGCCTCGGCTCGACCCTCGGAATGGCGCGTGCCTTCGTGACGAGCTCCGAGGTCAAGGAGCGTATCTACAATCTGCAGAAGCAGCTCGGTGTGCTGATGGCGGACTTCGCGAGCCGCAACAAGGCACCGCGCATCACAGAGGAAATGGTCACAGGTATTGAGAAGTCGATCGCGGACATTGAGGAGAGCCTGCCCGAGCTGCAGGAGTTCATCATCCCGGGCGACAAGAAGTCGAGTGCAATGCTCGATCTCGCGCGCACGACGGCACGGGCGGCGGAGCGTCATGCGTGGACCTTGGCGCGGCGCGGCTCTGTGGCAGAGATCGACCTGCGTTATCTCAACCGTCTCTCGGACTATATCTTCATCCTCATGCGCCTTGAGGATCAGGACAAGCCGAACCTGTGAGCAGCGGAATATTTGCCGTCATTGACGGGAGCAGCCTCTTCTTTCGCGCGTTCTATGCGCTGCAGCTCCCGCCGAATGCGCGCGGAATTCATACGAATGCAGTACATGGCTTTGCCATGATGCTCGTAAAGCTCCTGAAGGAGCTGTCGCCGACACAGATCGTCATCGCATTCGACAAGAGCCGTACGACATTTCGCACGGCTCTCTATCCCGACTACAAGGGAACGCGGGACAAAACGCCGGAAGAATTGATCGCCCAGATCCCGCTGCTGAAGGAGCTGGCGGAGGCACTCGGCATTTCGTTTCTCGAACTTGATGACTACGAGGCGGACGACATCATCGGCACGCTCGCGGTGCAGGCGGCGGCAGAGGGCGTGGAGACGCGCGTCATTACGGGCGACCGCGATGCCCTGCAGCTCATTCGCCCGCAGCTCACCGTCCTTTTGACGAAGAAGGGCATCAGCGAGACGAAGGCGTATGATACGGCAATATTCGAGGAGGAGTACGGCTTCCCGCCGATCCGCCTGATCGATATGAAGGGGCTGATGGGCGACAGCTCGGACAACATTCCGGGCGTGCCCGGTGTCGGCCCGAAGACGGCGACAAAGCTTCTGCTCGCCTATGAGAGCATCGAGAACGTTCTCGACCATGCCGCAGAGGTCAGCGGGAAAAAGCTCAGTACGTCGCTCGCGAAATATCGCGCGCAGGCACTGCTCTCCAAGCAACTCGCCACGATCGAATGTCATGTGCCGGAGCTGCACTACGATGCGGAGGCCTTCCGCATGCAGCCGGATCGTGCTGCGCTCGAGGCATTCTGTCATGCCTATGAGCTGCGCACGGTCTGGCGTGCTCTGTCGGAGTACATAGGGGCGGCTGAGACACCGGCTTCCGCCGCAGCGCAGCAGTCGCTCTTTGGCGCGCCTGCACCTGCCGCCGATCTCACGGCAGCGGAATTTTGTGATGCCGATATGGAGTTGCTGCGCACGGCGGAAAAGGTCGCCGTCGGTGCTGTCTTTGCGGGTACGCCGCCCTTCGTGGAGGTCACGACACTCGCCCTCGTCATGGATGGGGAGCGGCGCATCCTGTCTGCATCGTCTCCGCATTTTGCCGCCATTTTGGCATGCTTGGCGGAGCGTTCCGTCGCACTCTGGAATGCGAAGCGCTACGTACAGGCAGGACTGCGGGGGACGGCACAGATCTTTGATCTGGAGCTGGCGGACTATCTGCTGCACCCCGAGGAGAGCCGACGCGACATGGCACGCGCGGCGTTTGCGTTCCTTGGCGATACGACCTCGGCAGAGGGACTCTCACCTGAGGCGTATGCTGTGCACGAGGCGCTTCTTTCTGCGCGCCTGCAGCCCATCATGGAGACGGAGCTTGCGGCGCAGGAACTGATGCATCTCTATCGTACGGTGGAGCTGCCGCTTGTCCCCGTACTCGCGGCGATGGAGCAGACGGGCGTATGCGTGAATCGTGCGGCACTGGAGCATGAGCGCGCGGCAGCGACAGAGCGCATCGACGCACTGGCACGTGAGATTCATACACTCGCGGGGACGGAGTTCAACATCAGCTCCCCCAAGCAGCTCGGGGAGATCCTCTTTGAGCAGCTCGGGCTCGGCGACGGGAAGGTCAAAAAGACCAAGACGGGCTACTCGACCAATGCGGAAACCTTGGAGGGGCTGCGTGATCAGCATCCCATCATTGATAAGGTACTGACCTACCGTATGTGGACGAAGCTGCGCTCGACCTATCTCGACGGCATCGGCGCACTCATCCGCCCCGCCACGGGGCGCGTCCATACGAGCTTTAACCAAACCGTGACGGCGACGGGGCGGCTCTCGAGTTCTGACCCGAACCTCCAGAACATCCCCGTGCGGACGGAGGAGGGGCGCGCCGTGCGTGCTCTCTTTACCCCGGGGGAAGGCTATGACGCACTGCTCTCGGCGGACTACTCGCAGATCGAGCTGCGCATCCTCGCGCACATGTCGGGCGATGCGACGCTGATCGATGCGTTCCGTCAGGGGCAGGACATCCATGCGCGCACGGCAGCGGAGGTGTTCGGCGTGCCGCTGGACGCGGTGACGCCGGAGCAGCGACGCCGTGCCAAGGCGGTCAATTTCGGCATTGTCTACGGGCTCAGCGACTTTGGGCTGGCGCGCGATCTCGGCATCGGACGCAGGGAGGCCGGCGGCTACATCGACCGCTATTTTGAACGCTATCACGGCGTACGCACCTTCCTCGATAAAATTGTGGCGGATGCGCATGCAAACGGCTATGTGACGACGCTCTACGGGCGGCGGCGCGCTCTTCCCGCGCTCGCGAGCCGCAACTATATGCAGCGTTCCTTCGCGGAGCGCATGGCGATGAATACGCCGATCCAAGGGACAGCGGCCGACCTCATCAAGATCGCGATGGTGCGCGCCTACGACGCACTGCAGGCGGCGGGCGTAAAGAGCCGCATCCTGCTGCAGGTGCACGATGAGCTTGTCCTAGAGGTCACGACAGAAGAGACGGAGACGGTCACGGAGCTCCTGCGCACAGCGATGAGCGGGGCGGCAGAGCTGGCTGTGCCGCTTGCCGTCGATGTGCATAGTGGGAAGAACTGGGCGGAGGCAAAGTAACGCGTGAGGATCATCGGACTGACGGGCGGAATCGCCTGCGGAAAATCTACGGTCAGCAAGATGCTGAAGGACTGCGGCGCATGTATTGTGGATGCAGATGCGATAGCCCATGAACTCTCTCAGCCAAATCAGCCCATCTTTCACGCCTATGTGGAGCTCTTTGGGCCGGAGATTGTGACTCCCGAGGGGACGCTCGACCGCGCGGAGATCGCACGGCGTGTCTTTTCTGACACAGTACTGCGCGACAAGATGAACGCCCGCGTGCACCCGATCATCCGCGCGGCTGCAGAGGATCGTCTGGATGCCGCCCACATGGACGGCACTGCTGTTGTGGTGCTCGATGTGCCGCTCCTCTTTGAGGCGGGCTGGGATGCCCTCACGAACGATACGTGGGTGGTTACCCTCCCGCCCGAGGAGCAGCTGGCACGTCTCCTTGCGCGCGATCATACGATGGACGAGGCAGAGGCGCGTGCACGTATCGCTGCGCAGATGCCGCTCGCCGAGAAATGCATGCGGGCGGATGTGGTAATCGATAACAGTGGGACAAGGGAAGAGACGAAAGAGCGTGTGGAAAAACTATGGGAGACGTACCTCGGGCGTGCGTAATCTGCGGCTTCGGCTGTGGCTGCTGCTGCGTCTTGTTGTCGCAGCACTAATCGCCTTTGCCCTCGTTGGCGGCTGGACGATCTTCGAACGGACGTGGCTCTACCCCTATGACTACCGCAGCTACATCGAGACGAGTGCCGCGCAGCAGCGCACGGATCCATTCCTCGTTGCGGCTGTCATCAAGCACGAGAGCAAGTTTCAGACGACAGCACGCTCGGACGGCGGTGCGGTTGGGCTGATGCAGCTCATGCCGCAGACCGCTGCATGGATCGCGGGGCAGCTCGGGGAACCGTTCACGGAGGACTACCTCTACGATCCCGCCCTTAACATCCGCTACGGGGTATGGTATCTTGCCGAACTGGAGCGCGAGTTCGGCGGCAACGACATTCTCGCGCTCGCAGCGTACAATGCGGGGCGCGGCAATGTGCGCGACTGGATGGAGCGCCGTCATTGGACCGATCAGTTCGACGAAATCGACGCGATTCCCTACCCCGAGACGCGGCTCTACGTGCGCCGCGTGCTTGAGGACAGGGAACAGTACAAGAGGCTGTACGACGAATGAAGACCTATCGAATCCTTTCATGTGCGGCAGATCTGCTGCTGCGCCTGCTGCATGGGCTCGCCCTCACCGAGGAGGAGCGGGCTCTTTTGCGTGCCTGCGTCGTCCGTCATGTCGAGGTATGCGGCGATACGTGGGAGATTGTCGTCGGAACGCAGACGGTCATGGATGATGCTCTCATCGAGCGCATCGCGGCGCAGGTGGCGGCGAACTATCAGCTCTCGCAGGTGCTCATCCAGCAGAATCTCGTCGCGCTTGCCCCGGCGGTCGCGCCGCTCTGGGAGCAGATCGTCCGCGATGCTGCCGCGGGCGATGCCGTCCTCTATCATACGCTGCTGCAGGCGGACTACGCTGTGGACGGCAACGTCATCCGTATCTCTGCGCCCGGTGCATTCGGCGCAGAGCTCTTTGCGCAGAGCAGTACGGCAGGACGTATCGAGCATGCCGTGCGCACGCATGTCGGCTGCGCCTGCCGCGTCGTCTGCGAGGAGTCTGCGCTCAGTGGCGCACTCCCCAGCGCAGACTGGACACCGCCCGCCGTGCCTGCCGCTGCACCAACCAAGGCGACACCATCCGCCGCACTGGCGCGCGCGGCGAAAAACACCAAGGTGAAGGAGCTCCCTGCCAATGTCATTATGGGGCGCGGCGTCTCGGGCGAGGCACGCACGTTGGGCGTGATCGAGGACGAGGTCAAGAACGTCGTCCTCGAGGGCGAGGTCTTTGACTCACAGGCGAACCAGCTGAAGTCCGGTGCCTATATCCTCACCATCAAATTTGCCGATGCGACGAACGGAATCAGCTGCAAGAAGTTTTTCTCCGCGCGCGGCAAGACGACGCAGGAGGAGATTGACGCCGAGGTCGAACGCATCATCAAGGCGATCGGCAAGGGCGGTGCGGTGCGCATCCAAGGGAAAATCGAATACGATAAATTCATCAGCGACTATGTGCTCTTCATCGACAGCATGGAGCGGCGCAGCGTCCCGCAGCGTGAGGATACAGCGGAGGAAAAACGCGTTGAGCTGCACGCGCATACGAAGATGAGCGCGCTCGATGCCGTCGTCCCGCCCAAGGTGCTCGTCGAGACGGCGGCGCGTTGGGGCTGGCCGGCGGTCGCCATCACCGACCACGGCGTCGTGCAGGCATTCCCCGAGGCGATGAATACGGCGCGCGCCCTCGCGAAGAAGGGCATCGACATCAAGATCATCTATGGCATGGAGGGCTATCTCGTCGACGGAGAGGACGACGCCCGTGCCTTTCACATCATCTTTTTGGCGAAAAATAAGACGGGGCTCTATAACCTCTATAAGCTCGTCTCGCTCTCGCATATTCGCTACTTCCGCGGGACAAAGAAGCGCGGTCGGCCGCGTGTGCCGCGTGCCGTCCTAGAGCAGTACCGCGAGGGGATCATCGTCGGCTCTGCCTGCGAGGCGGGCGAGCTGATCCGCGGCATCGTCGCCGGGCGTCCCGATGCGGAGCTGGAGGAGATGGCGAAGTTCTACGACTTCCTCGAGATCCAGCCCATTCACAACAATGACTTTTTGAAATTTGACGACCGCTTTCCCATGCAGACGGACGAGGATCTCAGGGACATCAACCGCAAGGTGGACGAGCTGGCACGCAAACTCGGCAAGCCGCTGATCGCGACCTGCGATGTGCATTTCCTCAATCCCGAGGATGCCGTCTACCGCGCCATGATCCAAAAGGCGAATGGCTACCGTGACGCCGAGCGTCAGCCGCCGCTCTATCTGCGCACGACGGAGGAGATGCTCGCGGAGTTCGACTATCTCGGTGCGGAGCGCGCCTACGAGTGCGTCGTAACGAATCCGCGCCGCATCGCGGAGGAGACGGAGCGCTTTCTCCCAATCCCCGATGAGCTCTATGCGCCGATGGTACCGGGCGCAGATCGCGAGATTCAGGAGATGTCCTACGCACGCGCGCGAAAACTCTACGGCGAGAATCTGCCGAAGATCGTCTCCGACCGTCTCGAGCTCGAGCTGAAGCCGATCCTGCGGCATGGATTTGCCGCGCTCTACATCATCGCCCAGCGCCTCGTGAAAAAATCCAACGATGACGGCTATCTCGTCGGCTCGCGCGGATCGGTCGGCTCCTCCTTTGTCGCGACGATGATCGGCGTCACCGAGGTCAACCCGCTGCCGCCGCACTATCGCTGCCCGCACTGTCAGTACAATCGGTTCATCGACGACGGCTCGGTTGGGAGCGGATTTGATCTGCCGTCCGAGGACTGTCCCGTCTGCGGCACGCCGCTCATCAAGGACGGACATAACATCCCGTTCGCCGTATTCCTCGGTTTTGACGGGGACAAGGTGCCCGATATCGATCTGAACTTTTCGGGCGACTATCAGCCCGTCGCGCACAAGTACACGGAAGTTCTCTTCGGCAAGATGAATGTATTCCGTGCGGGTACAATCGCAGGCCTCCAGGACAAGAATGCCTACGGCTATGCCATGCACTACTACGAGGATCAGGGCGAGGCAAAGGGGCGCCCCTACATCGAGCACATGATGCGCGGCTGCATGGGGGTCAAGGCGACGACGGGACAGCACGCGGGCGGCATCATGGTCGTGCCGCGCGACATGGACGTGCACTACTTCACGCCTATCCAGCGCCCTGCGAACAATATGGAGTCGGATACACTCACGACCCATTTCGATTACCATTCCATCAGTGAGCGTCTCGTCAAGCTCGATATTCTCGGACACGATGATCCGACGGTCATCAAGATGCTTGAGGAGCTGACGCACCGCGACCCCGAGACCATCCCGTTTGACGATCCCGCGACCATGTCCATCTTCACCTCGACCGACGCGCTCGGCATCACGCCTGAAGATCTCGGGGCGAATATGGGGACGTACGGCATCCCGGAGTTCCGCACGTCATTTACGCAGAAGATGATCGACGACTCGAACCCGGACTGTTTTGCCGATCTCGTGCGGATCTCGGGCTTTTCCCACGGGACGAACGTCTGGCTCGGCAACGCACAGGATCTCATCAAGGCGGGCACGAGTACGCTGAAGGACGCGATCTCCGCGCGTGACGACATCATGAACTACCTCATGCAGAACGGCATCGAGCCGCTGCTCTCGTTCAAGACCATGGAGAATGTGCGAAAGGGCAGAGGTATCGCGCCCGATGTCGTGGAGAAACTGCGCGCGGGCGGGATCCCCGAGTGGTATATCGAGTCCTGCCAGAAGATCAAATACCTCTTTCCGCGCGCCCATGCGACCGCGTATGTCATGATGGGCTACCGTATTGCGTTCTGCAAGGTGCACTATCCACTCGCATACTACGCCGCCTACTTCTCCATCCGCGCCGCAGAGTTCGATGCAAACATCATCTCGAAGGGCAAGGATGCCGTGCGTGCGGCAATCGACGCGCTCCTCGCCGAGGCGCGTGAGCACCGCGGCAAGCTGGACAACAAGAAGCAGGACACGCTCATTGTCCTGCAGCTCGCATGGGAGATGTACCTGCGCGGCTTCTCCTGTGAGCCCGTCGATCTCTACGCCTCCGATGCGGAGAAATTCATCCTGCATGAAAACTCCCTTTTGCCGCCCTTTACGGCGATCCCGGGCGTGGGACAGAAGGCGGCGCAGGCGATTGTCGAGGCGCGGCGGGATGGACGGTTCATCTCCGTCGAGGATCTCGCGACGCGCGCTCATGTGCCCGCGCCTGCCATCGAGGTGCTGCGTACGCACGGCTGCCTCGACGGCATGATGGAGAGCAATCAGGTTGAGCTGTTTGCGTAAAATTTCATAGAAAAAAAAGGGTCTGGTGCGAAGCGAGAAACTTCGTACCAGACCTCTTTTTTGTTATATTGCTGGATTCTGTGCGAGGATAGGTGCGAGAGCCTCCTCGTCCTCGGTGACGAAGAGCGTTTTCTCATGGGTAAAGCGGACGAAGCCGGGGACGGATCCCGAGGGCTTTTTGACGAAGCGGATGGCGGTGTAGTCGACGGGGACGGTCGAGGAGCCGCGTGCCTTGCTGAAATGCGCCGCAATCTGTGCGGCGAGGTGGAGCGTCTCCTCGCTCGGCGCCCCACCGCCCGTGCGCAGGATGACGTGTGAGCCGGGGATATCACGTACATGCAGCCAGAGGTCTGTCGGTGCGGCCGTCCGAAAGGTGAGCGCGTCGTTCTGCATGTTGTTCTTGCCGACGAGGATCGTCATGCCGTCGGGGGCGGTGAAGGAGAAGGGCTGCGCGCGGCGATCCTTGTTCTTCTTGGGCATCTTCTCGTGCAGATAGCCCGAGGCAATCAGCTCTTCCTGAATCTCCGCGATCTCAGCGAGCCGCGTGGAGGAGTCGAGCGATGCCTCGATGCTTTCGAGATGGCGGATGTTCGCACGGCACGCATCCTGCTGGACGGCGAGGAGCTTCTGCGCGCGCTTCAGCTTGTCGTACTTCTTATAGTATGCCTGCATGTTTTGGATGATGTTCAGACGGCGGTCGAGCGGGATGGTGAGCGCTTCTCCTGTCTCGCTGTAGATGTTCGTGACCGTGACCGCATCGTCGGCATGATCCGCATAGTTGTACTGATAGGTCATGAGGTTGTCGGCGGCGATCTTCTGCTCCTCGGCGTTTTCGGCGGCGGCGATCTCCGCGCCGAGCTTTTCATATTTCTCTCGCGCACGGGAGAGCTCCGTGCGCACGAGGCGGCGAAAGCGCTCGCGGTCGGGGATGACGTAGCTGCCAAGGCGCCGATCCGCGTCAATCATGAGAGCGCTGACCGTGGGATAGGAGAGGAGTGTCGTTTTCGGCAGAGTGCTGAGCGGGAACGCCGCCATCGCCGTGACTTTGCCGTTTTCGTCAAGGCGCAGAGAGGGGGCGGGCTTTTCCATCCATGTGCGCAGTTCGACCAGTGCATCTGCGAGCGCGGCGAAGTCCGCATCGTCCAGCTGAGCGACAGGGATGTTCGGCGTGAGTCCGGCGAGAAAGGCCGCTTCCTTTGCCGAGACGGGGCCGAAGCCGAGGACGGCGCCGATGAGTGCCTGAAAGAGTTTTGCCTCCCCCGCTGCACGGACGCGCGCGAGAATCTCCGCTGTGTCTGCCGTGAGGAGGTCGCATTTTTCCTGTGCGGGCGGGAGAACATAGGGGAGCCCCTTGTAGACGGTGCGCACGCGGCTCGTGTTCTCGCCGATGCGCCGCAGTGCCTCGGTGATGATGCCGTCCTCGTGGAGGATGATGTTGCTGTACTTGCCGATGAGCTCGAGTGTGAGCGTGCGCGTGACGATGCGGCCGCCGCCCGCGATGACGTCGATGTCGAGGTGGATGATGCGGTCACGCCCCTCCTGCCGCACGGCGGCGATGCGCCCTGTCTCAAGCTGCTTGCGCAGGAGCATGACGAAGGTCGGCGGCTCAGCCGGGTTCTCGGGAGCCGTATCGATGAGGTGCGCCGAGGGGTTGCCCGCATTTGTATTGATATAGAGCAGCAGGTTCTGTCCCGGCTGGCGGATGCCGAGGACGATGGACTGCTTGTTCGGCTGATTGATCTTGTCGATGCGTCCGCCCGTGAGAGCGCCTGCGAGCTCACGCACGAGGGCGGACATGGAGAATCCGTCGAGGCTCATCGTATCACCTTTCTTTCGCTTGGTCTGATGAGGAAAATTATAGGAAGCACTGATAAATTCGGTACAACCATCTTGACGCATCTTTTTTGCCCGCACTTCGGCGGAAAATCCTCCACAGAGCACCACTCTGCGTCCGGTTTTCCACCTCGTTCGGACGAAAAAATCTACGACAATCTGGCAGACCTCATTTTATCAGTGATTCCTGTACACGTCAAAAAAATGATGTGCAAGTCGGCGAATTTCATTTTATCGGGGCTTTCCTAGGTGGCATGCTGTCTCCGCAATTATCGCAGAAAGGGCAGGCTGCGTGCCTTGCGCACAGAGGTCATTCATACTATAATGGGGGATATCATACGATAAGGAAAGGGACTTTATGAAATTCAGCAAATGGCAGGGCTGCGGCAATGATTTTGTGATTGTGGATTTTCTTGATCATGAACCAGTGGACTTCGCTGTCCTCGCGCGCGAGATGTGCGACCGTCATTTCGGCGTCGGTGCGGACGGCCTGATGGCGGCGTGCCCCTCGGAGACGGCGGATGTGCGGATGCGCGAGTTCAACCCCGACGGGACGGAGCCGGAGATGTGCGGAAACGGCATCCGCTGTTTTTCGCGCTGGCTCTACGAAGAGGGGTACGTGACGAAGGACGAGTTCACCGTCGAGACGTTGGCGGGGACGATGGTGCCGCGCGTCATTGTGCAGGACGGCACCGTGTCGGCGGTCGCTGTGGATATGGGTATTCCCGTGCTTGAGGGGGCGCGTATCCCCGTGGCGGGCTTCGGTACGGAGCGCGTTGTGGCGCAGCCCATCACGGTCGCGGGCAAGGAATACGCGATGACCTGTGTCTCGATGGGCAACCCGCACTGCGTGGTCTTTGTGGATGATGCAGACGGCTTTCCTCTGAAGCAGCTCGGTGCGCAGTTTGAGCATCATGCGGCGTTTCCGAATAGGATCAATACGGAGTTTGTCGAGGTGCGCGACCGCCGCCATGCACGCATGCGCGTCTGGGAACGCGGCGCAGGCATTACGCTCGCCTGCGGGACAGGGACGTGTGCGACGCTGACGGCGGGTGTGCTGAATGATGTACTCGACCGTGAGGCGGCGATTGAGGTGGATGGCGGCGTGATCCATGTGGCATGGCGCGAGGACGGACATATTGTGATGACGGGGCCTGCCGAGCAGGTGTTCACGGGCGAGTGGCCGGGGGTACGATGAGTACGCAGCGCAGGAGTATGACGGGCTACGGTGCGGGGACGGCGGAGACGGCGGACTATCGTGTCGTGGTCGAGATGAAGGCGGTCAATCAGCGTTTTCTTGAGATCGCACCGCACATGCCGCGTGCCTTTGGTGCATGGGAAGGCGATCTGCGGGAGCTCATCCGTACGCGCGTGGCGCGCGGCAAGCTCGATGTCTACGTCAGCTTTGAGGATCGCAGTGAGAAACGCTATGCCGTTCATGTCAACGAGGGGCTCGCCCGCGCCTATTACGCGGCGCTCGGCCGTGTGGCGCATGCCGTGGATGCACCGCTGTCGGACGGCATGCGCATGACGGCGGCGTACGAGGGCGTCATCACGATCAGCGAGGATGCAGATCTTTCGGGAGCGCGCACGGTCTTTCTGGATGCTGCCGCACGCGCCCTCGACGCGCTCGATGTCATGCGCCTCGCTGAGGGTGCGCATATCGTGCGCGACTTTGAGAAGCGTCTCGCGCGCCTCGAGGAGCAGCGCGAAGAGGTGAAGCGGCATGCGCCGCAGATCGTGGCGGACTACCGTGCCCATCTCACGGAGGTGCTGGCGGAGTTTCGCACCGTTACGCCCGATGAGACGCGCATCATGCAGGAGGCGGCACTCTATGCCGACCGCGTGAATGTGACGGAGGAGCTCGTTCGGCTGGCGAGTCACTTTGCCCAGTTCCGCACGATTCTCGCAGAGGATGAGCCTGTCGGACGGCGGCTCGATTTCCTGCTGCAGGAGATCAACCGCGAGACGAACACGATCGGCGCTAAAGTGAACAGCGCAGCCATTCAGCAGGTGGTCGTCGCGATGAAGAACGAGGTGGAGAAGCTGCGCGAGCAGGTGCAGAATTTGGAGTGACAGATGGAGACGGTCAATGTTGGATTCGGCGACATCGTCCTGACGGGACGCATGGTCGCCATCGTCGCGCCGACCTCCATGTCCGCCAAACGCATGGTGCAGGATGCGCGCGACGCGGGACGGCTGATCGATGCGACATACAAGCGGCGGACGCGTGCTGTCGTCGTCATGGACAGCGGGCACATCGTCCTCTCGGCGCTTTTGCCGGAGACGATTGCAGGACGCATGGGAACGCGAAAGGAGGAGGAGACATGAAAAAAGGGCTGCTGATTGTGATCTCGGGGGCATCGGGCACAGGCAAGGGAACGGTCTGCAAGGAACTCCTCGCCCGTGAGCGCGGTGTCGCCTTTTCGGTCTCTGCCACGTCGCGCACCCCGCGTGAGGGGGAGCAGGACGGACGCGAGTATTATTTTCGCACGCGCACGGAGTTCGAGACGATGATCGCAGAAGGGGCGTTTCTCGAGTACGCGGATGTGTACGGCAACTACTACGGCACGCCGCTCGCTCCGATTGAGGCACGCCGCAGTGCGGGCGAGGACATCCTGCTTGAGATCGACACGCAGGGCGCGCTGAATGTGATGGAGCGCTGCCCCGACGGCACGTTTATCTTCCTCCTGCCGCCCTCCCTTGAGGAGCTGCGCCGCCGCATTACGGGGCGCGGCACAGAATCCAAGGAGAGTCTTGCGCGGCGCCTTGCGGCGGCACGCGACGAAATCCGACTCGGCAGGCGCTACCGTTACGCCGTACTCAATGATACAGTGGAGAATGCGGCGGCACAGATTCAGACGATCCTTGCGGCGGAGCGGCTGCGTGCAGATATGAATCCAAGCCAGTTTGATATATGAAAGGCAGAAATAACAATGAAGACGAATGTAGAAATCGGCATGGTCAACCCTTCGACGGATGAACTGATGACGAAGGTGGACAGCCGCTACGGGATGGTGGTGCTCGCGGCAAAGCGTGCGCGCCAGATTCTTGAGGGAGATCCCATCAAGTCTGAGCGTGCACGCTCGACGAAAAATGTCACGAATGCATTTGAGGAGATTGCCGAGGGCAAGATCAGCTACAACCTCTGCATGGAGAGTGTCTGACATGGGCGCGCTCGCAGGACGGCGCATTATTCTCGGCGTGACGGGCGGGATCGCCGCCTTTAAGGCGGTCGAGGTCGCGAGCCTTCTGCGCAAGGAGGGAGCCGAGCTGCGCGTTGTCATGACGCGGGCGGCAGCCTCCTTCGTCACGCCGCTCACCTTCCGTGAGGTCGCCAATGCACCCGTGGCAGAGACCATGTGGAGGGCGCCGCAGCATCACGTGGCGCATATCTCTCTGGCGTCCTTTGCCGAGATGGTGATCGTCGCGCCCGCCACGGCAAATTTTCTCGCGAAGGCGGCGGCGGGCATTGCCGACGACATGTTGACGACGACGCTGCTCGCGACGCGTGCTCCTCTTCTCTTTGCTCCTGCGATGAATACCGTCATGTGGGAGAATCCTGTGACGCAGGAGAATGTGCGGCGGCTCGCTGCGCGCGGTGTCCAGATCATCCCTCCCGCCATAGGGATGCTTGCCTGCGGCACGACGGGCGCAGGGCGCCTGCCCGAGCCGGAGGAGATCGTACGCGTCGTCAAGGAGTACTTTGCGCGTGGGCAGAGCCTCGCAGGGCGGCGCATCCTCGTGACCGCAGCGGGGACGGAGGAGCCGCTCGATCCCGTGCGCTACCTCGGCAACCGCTCGACGGGACGTATGGGCTACGCCATTGCGGCAGAGGCAGCACAGCGCGGCGCAGAGGTCATCCTTGTCTCCGGTCCCACGCCGCTCGAAACGCCCGCAGGTGTACGGCGCGTGGACGTGCGTACGGCGCGCGAGATGTATGCGGCAGTGCTCGCCGACTATGACAGCGTGGATGCGGTCATCAAGGCGGCGGCGGTTGCTGACTATCGTCCTGCAGAGACAGCGGAGCAGAAGATCAAGAAATCGGAGGGCACACTGACGCTCACACTGACGCGCAACCCCGATATCCTCTATGAGCTGGGACAGAAAAAGACGCATCAGGTGCTCGTCGGCTTTGCGGCAGAGACGCAGAACGTCGAGGCGTATGCACGTGCCAAACTCCAGAAGAAGAACCTTGACTTCATCGTGGCGAACAACGTCGCGGAGCAGAATGCAGGCTTTGGCACGCCGACGAATCATGCCCAGATCTTCTACGCAGATGGACGCATGGAGGAGTGCCCCATGATGGCAAAGTCCGCGCTCGCGGGCGTGATCCTCGATCGACTGGAGGAAGCAATCTGCACGCCGTGAAATTCGTCCTTGACAAAGTGAATGGCGTTCACTATAATACATTACATAGAAATGAATATACCTCATCCAGAGCAGTGGAGGGAATGGCCCGATGAAGCTGCGGCAACCATGGCAATGTGTGCCAACGGTGCCAATTCCTATAGGCGGAGCGCCTATGAGATGAGAGCGGCAGAAATCACAGCCTCCCACATCTCAGCGGGAGGCTTTTCTTATGGGATATGGAGAGGGAGTTACGAATTAGGGGAGGTTCTACATGAAGAAAATGCTCTTTACGTCCGAGTCCGTCACCGAAGGACATCCGGACAAACTCGCCGACCAGATCTCGGACAGCATCCTCGACGCGATCCTTGCACAGGATCCGATGGGACGTGTTGCCTGTGAGACGCTCGTCACGACGGGACAGGCACACGTCGTTGGTGAGATCTCGACCTCGTGCTATGTCGATATCCCGAAGATCATCCGTCAGACCGTGCGCGAGATCGGCTACACGAACGCCAGCTATGGCTTTGACGCTGACACCTGCGGCATCCTCGTTTCGCTCGATGAGCAGTCGCCGGATATTGCACAGGGCGTTGACCGCGCGATTGAGTCGCGTGAGGGCGATATGGACGCGGCAGAGGCGATCGGCGCCGGCGATCAGGGCATGATGTTCGGCTATGCGACGAACGAGACGCCCGAGTATATGCCGCTCACGACCGTGCTCGCTCACAAGCTGGCACGCCGCCTGACCGAGGTGCGCAAGAACGGGATGCTTCCATACCTGCGTCCCGACGGAAAGACGCAGGTCACCGTCGCCTATGAGGACGGCAAGCCCGTCTATGTTGATACGGTTGTCATTTCGACCCAGCACGACGAGGCTGTTGATCTCGCAACGATCCGCAAGGACATGATCGAGAAGGTCATTAAGGAGATCATCCCGGCAGAACTCCTGCGTGCGGAGACGAAGTATTTCGTCAATCCGACGGGCAAGTTCGTCATCGGCGGCCCGCACGGCGACTCGGGCCTTACGGGGCGCAAGATCATCGTCGATACTTATGGCGGCTGGGCGCGTCACGGCGGCGGTGCCTTCTCGGGCAAGGATCCCACGAAGGTGGACCGCAGTGCAGCGTATGCGGCGCGCTATGTGGCGAAGAACATCGTCGCGGCGGGGCTCGCTGACCGTGTAGAGATCCAGCTTGCCTACGCCATCGGTGTGGCACATCCCGTTTCCGTCATGGTCGAGACATTCGGCACGGGCAAGGTCGATGAGGAGAAAATCGTCGCACTGGTCAAGAAAACATTCGATCTGCGCCCTGCGGGCATCATCAAGATGCTCGATCTGCGCCGTCCCATCTACCGCCAGACGGCAGCGTACGGACACTTCGGGCGTACGGACGTCGATCTGCCGTGGGAGCACACGGACAAGGCGGCACTTCTGAAGAAGGAAGCCGGGCTGTAAGGCACTAAACTGATGTAGCCTAAGCTATAAATTGGGCTGCTGTACGAAGTGAGAAATTCGTATGGCGGTCCATTTTCCTATATCGGAGGGAAATCTATGCCGAAGACCGATATCACAGGCGTAAATATCATTCAAACGGGGCGGCAGGAACAGATTCAGAATCTCAATGCCCTTCCGCGCTGGGATCGAAGTCTGGTAGACTATCGCAAATACCATCAGTTTGTAGGGCAGAGTGGCATTCGTTACGAAATGACAATGCAGGCGACACGCGGCTGTCCCTATCGCTGCTTCTACTGTGATGTGCAGCATCTTACCCCCATGCATCGCCGTCGTTCCGTACAGAACGTATTCGATGAGGTGAAATATCTGCATGATATCGGTGTTCGCAAGAGCGAGTTCATCGACGATGCATTCAACGTCAACGTCAAGGAGTTCAAGGCGTTCTTCCGCAAGGTCATTGATTCCAAGATGGATATGAGCTTTTATTTCCAGAGCGGGCTGCGCGGCGATCTGCTCGATGAGGAAGCCATTGACCTCATGGTGGAGGGCGGAACGAAGAGCATGAATTTGTCGCTCGAAAGCGCGTCGCCGCGTCTCCAAAAGCTCATGGGCAAGTATCTTCGCATCGAGCGACTGCGTGAGAATCTCGACTACATCGTCCGTACATACCCGCAAATTATTATTGGATTGAATGCGATGCACGGCTTTCCTACGGAAACGGAGGAAGAGGCGCAGGCGACAGTGGACTTCGTCATGCAGGTGAAGTGGCTGCATTTTGCCCAGCTGCATAATGTGCGTATCTTCCCGAACTCCAGACTCGAGCAGGTCGCACTCGAAAATGGCGTGACGAAGCAGGAGATCGAGGAATCGTTGACGCTGCCGTACCATATTATCCCGCCGACCATCAAGCTGGATCATGATTTCTCCCGCCGTCTGCGTCTGACGTTTGTACATAAGTACATCCTAAATCCGGAGCGCCTGCGCTACGTGCTCAAAGAGCAGCTTGCTGTCATGAACGAGGAGGAGCTGATCTACAAGTATCGTACGATCTTCCCAACGCATGTCGAGACACTTGACGATATCCTTCGCCTAGCGAGGTTGAAGCGGGAATCCATCGACGTATCGAAGATGCCGAAGGCGGAGGTTCCTCATATTCATTATCCAAAGCGCACCGAAAAGACAGCAAAGGGGGCGTGCCGCATTCTGTTCGTCGATGCGAGCTACTTCTTTTCCGCTGACCGCATGAATGAGATTCAAGCCGTCGAGCCGCCCCTCGGCTGTATGGCGATCCTCTCCTATTTGAATCAACAATATGGGGATCGTATCTACGGCGAGATCGTCAAGACAGGCGTCGATGTAGATACGATGGGGGAACTGCGCGAATATGTCCAGGAGTTTCAACCGGATCTCCTCATGCTGCGCACGCTGACGTACTATAAGGATTTCTTTGTCGCCGTCATCACTGAGCTCAAAAAACTCTTTCCGCATGTGCCGATTGTGGCAGGTGGTCCGCATCCGACGATCGATCCGGAGGATTGCCTCTGTCGCGGGGGGGGGGTGGACGTATGTGTTATCGGAGAGGGCGAAATGGTCTGCGGCGAGCTGGTTGAGTATATGCTGCAGAATGGGCAGTTTCCCAATACAGAGACGCTGAAGGGGATGAAGGGCATCGCGTTCCTTGATTGCGATGGCAATGGTCGCGCCAAGACGGGTGAGGGAAAGTCGTCATCTTACTCGCGCTATCCGCTATGGACATCGAGTGACTTTGATGTGGAAAAGGCGAAACTTACCGAGGAAAGCGTATGAAGCATTTAATTATCATAGGTGTCGGCGGTTTTGCACGGGAGCTTTTTTGGAACGCACATGATTCTGTTGGGTATGGTATGGACTGGGACATCAAAGGCTTTCTCGACGGAGATGTGGAACTGGCGGCGGAGGAATATGAAAAGCTTCCATTGCCAGTGCTCGGAGATGTAGATTCGTATGTGATACAAACAAACGACTGCTTTATCTGTGCAATCGGCAGTCCGAAAGTGAAGGAAAAACTTGTGCAAAGGATTTTGTTACGTGGCGGCGAATTTATCAATGTAATCCATAATACTGCTATTGTCCACCCGACGGTGCAGATGGGACGAGGCAATATCCTCTGTCCGCTCGTGCACATCCTCGACCATGCGAGGGTTGGAGATTTCGTCACCTTCAACGGGCGCTCCGGCATGGGGCATGATGCACAGATCGGTGATTACAGCAGTGTGATGTCGGCAGTTGATATAACAGGCTACGTGCGGGCAGGAAAGCGAACGTTTTGGGGGAGCGGATCCCGAGCACTTCCGCACAGTCGCATCGATGACGATGCGACGGTCGGTGTCGCGAGCGTCGTGTTCAAGCATGTAAGGGCAGGTGCGAAGGTCTTTGGCAATCCTGCGCTGCCAATTTGATTGTAATGGGAGGTTTTACCCGTGACAGAACAGATGTTTTTAGAAGAAATGACGGATCTTATGGATACAGAAGAGGAACTTTCCATGGATACTGCCCTTTCCGATATCGAGGAATGGGACTCGTTGAGTCATGTGGCGTTTATGGCGTTTGCTGCGACAAAGGCGGGCGGAAAGGTCGCACCGGCAGACGTAAAGGAGGCGCAGACCATGCGTGATCTCTACGGGTTGCTTTGTGGAGCAAAATAATGATCGGGCTTCTTAAAGACGTAGGCATTGAGGCGTTGACGGCGACCGTGGCAAAGAACTGCGTGCCGGTAGAAGAAGTTTTGAAAGATCTGATGTCGGAAAAGAAAGCGAAGCGCCTCGCGCACGGAACGGGCATTGAGGCGCTGAGCATTGCGCCGCCGGAGATCTGCACCTCGGATCTGTGCTTTGACAGTGCGCAAAGGCTGTTCGCCGAAATAGACCAAAGTGAAATCGGTGCGCTCATCTTTATCTCGCAGACGGCAGACTATCTGACGCCTGCGACAAGTTACTATCTGCAGGACAGGCTTGGTCTTCCGCATGATATTCTCGCATTCGACGTCAATCTCGGCTGCTCAGGCTTTTGCTACGGCGTGTTTCTCGCCGGAACCCTACTGCCCGCGCTCGGCGGGCGCAAGGTGCTCATCTGCTGTGGGGATACATCGAGCCGCAACGTCCATCCGGAGGACTCCTCTATGCTATCGCTTGCGGGCGATGCAGGGGCTGCGGCTGTCGTTGCTCCGATGCAGGGCAGCGACCTCTGTTATCATATTGAGAGCTTTGGGGAGATGGCAGACTATCTTCTCGTTGCGCGCGGCGGCTATCGTGCACCCCGCATCGCGGATGAGACGGGGCTATCCCTTCACAGGGATAATTATGTCGTCATGGACGGGATGGGGGTCATGAACTTCACGATTGATGAGGTTCCGAACAACATCCGTGCGCTGCTCAACTTCGCCACGTTGGATATTGCTGCGATTGACCGTGCGATCCTCCATCAGGCGAACGCCATGATCGTGCGGACGCTTGCCGCAAAAATTGGCATGGCGGAGGAGTGTGTGCCGTTTATGAGCGGGCGGATTGGCAATACAAGCTCGGCGTCGATTCCCGTATGTCTTGCGGAGATGGCGCGATTGGGAACGTATGAGGGCGGCAGATTCCTGCTCTCTGGATTCGGCGTTGGCATGTCGATCGCATCTCTTCTCATGGATTTTTCGCGGGCGCAGGTTTTGGAGACGAATGCGATATGAGTGATGTGCAGTTTGATTTCAAAGGAAAGAATTTCGTCGTGGTCGGCGCTTCGTCCGGACTTGGTCGGCAGATTGCACTCGAACTTGCAGAGAGCGGCGCGCATGTTCTTGCCGTTGCGCGAAATGAAACGCGATTGGAGGAGTTGGCAAATGCTTCGCCGCTCATCCATGCGGCAATTCTTGACGTCCTGACGGCATCTGCAGATGATTGGACAGCTGTGATTGAGGGATTTGTTGAGCAGCATGGAAAGCTCCATGGCGGCGTGTATACGGCGGGCATATCCGGAGCGACACCGTTGCGGGGATTTGACACAGCGTTTGCCTATCGCGTTATGGAAACGAGTTTTTGGGGGGCAATTCGCGCGCTTCAGGTTATGACGAAAAAAAGGATCTCGCAGGAACGTGCATCGTTTATCCTGTTTTCTTCCGTGGCAGGACTCACAGGAGAAAAGGGGCTCTTTGCCTATTCCGCAGCAAAGGCTGCGGTCATGGCTGGGGTAAAGTCACTCGCACATGATCTGGCGCGGGATCGAAAGAGAATCAATTCAATCAGTCCCGGCTATATACGGACGGGAATGACAAGACAGTCCGAAGGAGATATGGGCGTACCTGAGAATGTCATAAAAGGACATCTTTTCGGCATAGGCGAGCCGAAGGATGTGGCAGGTATGGCTCTATTCCTATTGAGTGACAGAGCAGAGTGGGTCACGGGGCAAGATTTTGTCGTCGACGGCGGTTATATGCGCGGCGCGTGGAACTGATTAGGAAGGCTTAGGTTATGCCAATAGCGAGAATCGCCGCACTGTCGGCGGCGATACCCAAAGAACAAGTGGATATTATGGATCTCGGCTTTGATGCGGAGACGACGTGTCGGACGATGAAGCTGACGGGCGTTCATGCGGTGCGTTATGCACCGATGGAACGCACCGCATCGGACTACTGCCTACGTGCTGCACAGGAGATTTTTGATAAGACGGAGGCAGAACCTGCGGATGTGGACGGTATTATTTTTGCCACCCCGCATCCGGACTATTCCTATCCGGGCAACAGCAGCGTCATCCAAAGTGCGCTTGGCATCCCGAAGCGCTGCATTACGGTGGATATGCCTCATGCCTGTACGGGCATGATCTATGGATTCTACCTTGCCGACCTCTTTGTACGGGCAGGCGATTGCAAGAATGTGCTCGTATGCTGCGGCGATACGTCGTCGCACCATCTCAATCCGAAGGACCGCGCGATGCGTATGGTCATCGGTGACGGCGGGGCGGCGGCGCTCGTGACGGGCGGCGGCAGCGTGCCGTCACAGTATGCATTTCATCACGACGGCGACGGGCTCAAATACCTCTATACGCCGGCGAGCGGGGAGCGGATGCCGCGAGAACGCGGTGTAACAGATATCCCGCAGACGGACGCCGAGGAGAATGTCCGTACACTCGAAGATGAGTATATGGACGGCATGGAAGTCATGCGGTTCGTCATGAACGAAGTTCCTCCACGCATCAACGAGGTGCTCGACAAGAGCGGCTGGACACATTCGGATGTCGATGTTTATGCCTTGCATCAGGCGAACGATTTTATTTTGAAGAGCTTGGCCCGCGCAATGAAGCTCGATAAGCATAAAGTCCTGTTCGATATTGATGGAACGGGCAACATCGGCGGTGCATCACTCGTGCTTGCGCTCTGCCATGCAGCGGAGGCGGAACATGAGCCGTGGGAGCGCGCCGTCTTGGCGGGCTTCGGTTCGGGGCTTTCCGCTGCGGCGATGACGACGAGCCTTGCCGAGACCCGGATTTTCCACGCGATTGAACGATAAGAGGAATAAGAGTATGCTGCACATACCACATTATGAACGCAATCTGCAGGATCACATTTATGAGGATATTCAGGCAGATGGGCGTCCGATCGTCATTTACGGAGCTGGTGAGATCGGAAGATTGACTGCGGGGCTGCTCAAAGAACATGGGATTGAATCGTATGTGTATGCTGTAGATCGCGCCTATTACAAAGGCGGTATGACCGTCGGCGGGACGTCGGTTTGTTGCTATGAGGAACTGTTGCAGGAAGCGGATCGCTATCTTTTTCTGCTCGGCATCGGTCAGCCCGGTGAACGCGTCCGTGCTTTCATGGAAGATCCGCGGGGGCGACGGGTTGCCCATACGTCGCCCTATGGAAAGTTTGCGCCGATGGACTATGATTTCCTAAAGAACAATGAAGAAAAGTTTCAGGAAACATACGTACTGCTTTCGGATGATTTGTCCCGCAAGACGATGCAGGCATACATTAATTTGAAACTGAGCGGGGATGTACGCTTTAATTTTGAGGTGTTTGAGCCGGATCAGTATTTCAATGAAGTGACAGATCTTTGTCGGGGTGGAACATTCGTGGACTGCGGAGCATTTACCGGCGATACGGCAGACGCGTTTGCCCGTTGGTCCGGTGGTTCGTGCAAAGGAATCGTTGCGCTTGAGCCTGACGCATGCAATTATGAACTGCTGAAGAAGCGAGTCGCATCATTTCCGTTCTCTGTGGAAACGCATCCCGTCGGGGCGTGGTCCGAGACGGATACCCTATATTTTCGGATCAAGGAAGGATCCAGCTCACATTTTGACACGGAGAGTGAAGATGAGGTTCGCGTGGATGCGCTTGACAACCTACTCCATCAGGATGTGGATTTGATTAAGATGGATATTGAGGGCGCGGAGATGCATGCGCTTTCCGGCGCACAGGAAACGATACGACGCTGCCATCCCGTACTTGCGATTGCCGTCTATCACAAGGCGGAGGATCTTGTGACCATTCCGCAGTACATCAAGACGTTTGAGACAAAGGACGTGAAATACCGTTTCTGTCTGCGCAAGCATCAGATATTCAGCGAGATGGAACTTGATTTGTACGCATTGCCGGAGCGTCGATGAGGAGGAGATGAAGAATGGACGGGATCACAGAAAAACTGACACATATTGACGCCTATGTCATTCAGCAGTATCAGCAAAACCGGTATCCGCTCCTGTTCGTGGATGAAATCGAGGAAGCGGTGCCGGGGCAGTCGGCAAAGGGATATAAAAATTTTACTTACAATGAGTGGTTCTTCCCCGCGCATTTTGAAGATGAGCCGAATGTACCGGGCTTTGTGCAGATTGAGGCACTGACGCAGGTGTTCCTGATGACGTTTCTGACGATCCCGGAATACAAGGGAAAAAAGACGGGATTCATCGAGGTAAAGAGCCGTTTCCGCAAGAAGATTGTTCCCGGCAATCGCCTCGATGTGGAGGCGGAGCTTCATCGTTTCAGGCGCGGTCTGGCACAAGGGATTTCCAAGGGGTACGTGAAAGGGGAGCTTGCCTGTCAGGCAGAGCTTCAGATTGCGATTCCGGATGTGATGCTACAGTATCGGCCGGTGGGCGGCAAATGATTCGTTGATGGGAGGCTGGCGTGGAACGTGTTGCGGATTATGTCATGCGGCGACTGCATGAGGAAGGTGTGGGGCATGTTTTTCTGGTGACAGGACGGGGAATTCTGTTCCTCACGGACGCACTTGCGAAGGAAGAGGGGCTGACTCCTGTTCCAACCTATCATGAGCAGGGCGCCTCCTATGCGGCTATGTCCTACGCGCAGGCAAAAGAGGGACTGGGTGCATGCCTTGTCTCCACCGGATGTGCCGCGACAAATGCCGTTACTGCAGCTCTTTGCGCATGGCAGGACAATGTTCCTGTGATCTTTATCTCCGGTCAGCACATGCTTCATGAGACCACTGCATATACGAAGCTGCCGATTCGTACATACGGTTCGCAGGAGGCTGACATCATCAGCATCGTAAAGCCGATTACGAAGAATGCGGTCATGCTGCAGGATGCAAAGGATATTGCGGTCGAAATCGACAAGGCATTTCACTTTGCGATGACGGGGCGCAAGGGACCCGTATGGATTGATATACCTCTCGATCTGCAAAACGCACGGATCGATTCGGAGAAATTAGAACGATGTGCGTTGGAAGATGTATGCCCCAGAATTGCTGCGGGGGAAATGTCGGAGATCATTGCGGGACTGAGCGAGGCGGAACGTCCGATTCTCCTCTTGGGGGGCGGTGTTTGTTCGGCAGGAGCGCAGCAGTTTGCTGCGGAGTTCGTCCAAAAGGTACATATTCCAGTCGTCTTTACACCGGCTGCGGCGGATGCGTACGGCTCCGCGCATGCGCTGTCCATTGGTGCTGTCGGCAGTATCGGCGGCAGTCGGGCGGGGAATTTCGTTTTGCAGCATGCGGACTACATACTGGCTGTTGGGACGAAACTCTGTTCACAGGTGACCGGCGCAAAAGATGTTCCATTTGCGCCCTGTGCACGGATTGATATTGTCGATATCGATGCGGTGGAACATCGCAAAGCAGGAGTTCGGCGTACGGTTTTCCTTCATGCAGATGCGGGGGATTTTCTTCAAGCACTTTGTTCGATGGAACTTTCTTCCGTGCGAGAGGAATGGCAGGGGCAGTGCCTCCACTGGAAGCGTGTATTTGCGGTTCCGGAAGAGGCATTCGTCCAACAACATGCAGCACAGAATGAAATCGAGCTCTATGGATTTTCCTATGAGTTGGGGAAACACCTTCCGGAAGATGCAACCGTTATCACGGATGCAGGGCTCGAAGAGCTTATCGTTCCCGCGGTGATTCCCTATCGTTTGGGGCAGCGATGCCTCTTTCCTGCGGCACAGGGAGCAATGGGGTACGCGATCCCGGCTGTTTTGGGAGCATATTTCGCAGGAAAAAAGAACATCATAACCATTGTAGGCGATGGCTCTATCATGATGAATATGCAGGAACTCTATATCATCGCGGAGCACCGAGTTCCGGTAAAAATTTTTGTCATCAACAATAATATGTACGCTGTTATTCGCAAACGCCAAAAGGATTTGTTCCGCAAGAGGACGATTGGCAATGACCCCTCGGATGGTGTGCCGGCACCTGATTTCTCTCAGATGGCGGCAAGCACCGGGTTCGCCTATGCGAAGATTGTGGACGTGCGTGATTTATCCATGCGGATCGATGAGGTCTTGCGTATGGATGGCAATGTGCTCTGTGAGGTTATATGTACGCCGGAGCAGAAATATCTGCATCAGTCCTATGCGCTGAATGAACAGCGCCGATTGGAGCATCGTCCGCTTGAGGATTTGTCCCCGTTTATGGAGCGGGAGAAATTCGCGCGGGAAAAATTGTATTTTGACAGGGAGGGGGATGCACATGAGTGAATGCAGCTTTCGGGATGGGCGCATTGTCAGTGACTATGGTGTGCCCTACTTCGTTGCGGAGGTCAACAGCAGTCATAATGGAAATGTGGAGACTGCACGGAAGATGATTGATGCCGCAGCAGATATTGGCGCGGACTGTGTCAAGTTCCAGTCATGGTCTGCCGCGAGTCTGTACTCTAAAACCTATTATGACGAGAATCCGATTGCGAAACGATTCGTGGAGCGATTTGCACTGACATCAACCCAACTCAAGGAAATGGCGGACTATGCGCGCGCTCAAGGAATTGAATTTTCTTCAACGCCGTATTCGGAGGAGGAAGTTGATTTCCTCTTGGAGGAGTGCAGGGCACCCTTCTTGAAGATTGCCTCCATGGAACTGAATAATCCTAGATTTCTATCCTATATTGGTCGGAAGCGGGTTCCTCTGGTCCTGTCGACCGGTATGGGGACGATGGAGGAAATCCGACGTGCTGCGCAGACACTGGAAGATGCCGGCGCGGAGGAAATCTGTTTGCTGCATTGCATCTCTATCTATCCGACGAAGGTGGAGACGCTGAACCTGCGCAATATCCTTGGTCTGCGGAAGGAATTTCCGCATTTTCCCATCGGGTTTTCCGACCATACGGAGGACGATGCCGCCGCTGTCGCGGCTGTCACATTGGGCGCGGCACTCATCGAAAAGCACCTGACACTGGATCGCAGCAAGGTTGGCATGGATAACGGCATGGCGACGGAGCCGGAACCGTTCCGTAAACTGATCGACAAATGCCGCATGGTTCAAATGGGACTTGGCTCAGAAGAGCGCGAGGTGTTTCCCGAGGAGCTTGCGCAGCGCAGAAAGATGCGCCGCAGCGTTGTCGTGGTGAAAGATCTTCCGGAAGGGCATACACTCTGCGCGGAGGATCTTTATGCGAAACGTCCGGGAACGGGGATTCCGCCTGACAGGATCGAGCTTCTGGTAGGGAAAACATTGCGGCGTGCAGTGAAAGAGGATACGCTGCTGCAGGAAGATGATATTTTGGAGGATGGTATCAGATGAAGAACATGGAGAAGTATACGCAGGTTTTTGTGGAGATGTTCGGTAAAAGCGCGGACGAGGTCAAGAATCTGCACTATCAGGACATCATCGAGTGGGATTCGGTAGGGCATATGACACTCATGTCCACGCTTGAGGATACATTTGATATCATGATGGAGACGGATGATATCATCGACTTTGATTCCTATGAGAAGGGCATCGAGATTCTGAAAAAGTATAACGTCGACTTCGAAAGCTGAGAGGGCGGCGAGCCTTTTTATGAGATGGGGGGATGATTATGTGGGATTTTTCTCAGTTTCCGGAAAGGACAGCACTCATCTGTGAACAGAAGTGTCTGTCCTATCGCGAACTGGCGGAGATTTCGACGGAAATCGCATCGGCAATTCCCTCCCGAGCGCCTGTCTTTCTTTTAGCCCGCAATTCGCCCGCCGCGATTGCGGGCTATGTCGGTTTCGTGCAGAACGGAATTGTGCCCGTGATGATCGACGCCACACTCGATGCGGGGCTGCTCACCGCGCTCCGTGCGGCGTACCGTCCCTGCTATGCGTGGGTTCCGGCGGAACGTGCGGAAGAGTTTCAACCGAGCCGTGAGGTTCTGCGGCACGATGCGTATGTACTGCTCGATTTGGAGGAGAAAAGCCCCTTTCCTCTGCATGACGATCTTGCACTTCTTATGACGACATCGGGCTCTACGGGCAGTCCGAAGCTCGTGCGGCAGAGCTATGAGAATCTGCGTGCCAATACGGCGTCCATTGCAGCATATCTGCATTTGGACGAAACGGAGCGTGCCGTGACGAATCTGCCCCTGCACTATGTCTATGGGCTTTCGATTCTGAATACGCACCTTGCGGTCGGGGCGTCGGTCGTTGTGACGGAGAAGACGCTCTTTGACCGCAGTTTTTGGCAGCTCATGAGGGAGAAAGAGGTAACGACTTTTTCGGGCGTTCCCTATACCTACGCGATGTTGAAACGGTTGCGCTTTTTCCGCATGGATCTTCCTGCGCTGCATACACTGACGCAGGCGGGCGGCAAGCTCGATCCGGAGCTTCATGCGGCGTTCGCGGACTATGCCGCACAGACGGGCAAGGAATTCATTGTGATGTATGGCGCGGCAGAAGCAACGGCACGCATGGGCTATCTGCCGCCGCAGTATGCACTTGAAAAAGTCGGGGCGATGGGCGTCGCGATCCCGGGCGGCAGGTTTGAGCTCATCGATGAGGCGGGAAAGGAAATCACAGACACGTATACGGTCGGTGAGCTGGTCTACTACGGCGCGAATGTCACGCTTGGCTATGCGATGAGCGGTGCAGATCTTGTGCGCGGCGATGAGCGTCATGGGCGCTATGAGACGGGTGATCTCGCACAGCGTGACAACGATGGTTTTTATACCGTTGTCGGGCGCAAGCGACGCTTTTTGAAGATGTTTGGGAAGCGTACGAATTTGCAGGAGGTCGAGCACATCCTGCGCCAGCATTTCGGTGATATCGACCTTGCCTGTGCGGGTGTCGACGATCATCTCTATGTATTCATGGCGCAGGAGTCACTTGTCCCCGAGATCGTGCCGTTTTTGAGCGCGAAGCTGGGGCTGCACCATACGGCGCTCACGGCGAAGTATATCGCGGAGATCCCGAAGAATGCTTCGGGCAAGACGGTCTATCGGGATTTGGAGCAGTATTATGACGTATGAGGACGTGCTCGCCCTGCCGCCGTTTGACATCGCGCATGAGGAAAAGCAGGAGCTCCTGCGCGCGGGACTGTTGCAGCTGACGGAGCATCACAGAGCGCACTGCGCGCCCTATGCGCGCATGATGGAGACGATTGGCTTTTCTGCTGCGGACGTTCATTCGGTGGAGGATATTCCCTTTCTGCCCGTGCGCCTTTTTAAGGAGATGGAGCTGCGGAGTGTGGCAGAGGAGGATGTATTCAAGACGATGACCTCGTCGGGGACGACGGGACAGCAGGTATCGCGGATTTTCCTTGACCGCAGGACGGCGACCAACCAGCAGAAAACGCTTGTGCGTATCGTTTCCGAGTGGACGGGAAAAAGCCGTATGCCGATGCTTATCATTGACTGCCCTTCGGTGGTCAAGAACCGTGCGATGTTCTCGGCACGCGGTGCGGGTATCCTCGGTTTTTCGATCTTCGGACGAAAGAAGCTCTACGCGCTGAATGACGCGATGGAACTGCAGCTGGATGCGATTCATGACTTTCTTGCAGAGAACGCAGGGCAGCGCGTCCTGCTCTTTGGCTTCACATTTATGGTGTGGCAGTATTTCTATCATGCTCTGCGGGCGGCGGGCGAGCGGCTTGACCTCTCGAACGCCGTATTGATTCACGGCGGCGGCTGGAAGAAGCTCGCCGCCGACGCGGTTACGCCTGCGGCGTTTCGCGCGGCACTGTGCGAGGTCTGTGGCAATATTGATGTTGCGGACTACTACGGCATGGTCGAGCAGACGGGCTGCACTTATCTTGAGTGCGCAGAGGGTCACCTCCATGCGAGTACGTACGCCGATGTCATTGTCCGTCGTCCGTTCGATTTTTCGGCGGCGGCTTTCGGTGAGCGCGGCATCCTTGAGGTCGTCTCGCTCCTGCCGGAGTCGTACCCGGGTCATGTCCTCCTGACGGAGGATGAGGGTGTGCTGCTCGGAGAGGACGACTGCCCGTGCGGGCGCAGGGGCAAGTATTTCAAGGTGCTCGGCAGGCTGAAGCAGGCGGAGCTGAGGGGGTGCAGTGATACCTATGCGGCAGCATTTTGACAGCGTGACCTATGCGCTCGGCAGTGCGGAAATCGAAATGCAGATGGCGGATGTTCGCCCGCTTCCCATTTTTTCGGCGGAAGCTGTTGTCTTTCTCAGCGCTTTCTCGGCACGGATTCTTGCCGATGCGGAGGCGAAGGCGTACCCCGACGTCGTGACGCTCGGCTTTTGGTGTCGCCCCGCCGCGCTGCGGCAAATGCAGAGAACCTACGAAGCAGAAGTGAATCGGCTCGGGCGCGGCATTGTCTTTCACATCGCACCCTCGAATGTAGCAGTGAACTTTGCCTACTCATGCCTTGCGGCATTTCTTGCGGGAAACGCGAGCATTGTGCGTTTGCCGTCGAAGGACTTCCCGCAGGTCGATGTCCTCTGTCGGATTTTCGCAGAGACGCTTGCGGAGTTTCCAGCGCTCTTTCCGTACTTCCTCTTTGTCCGCTACGGACACGTGCAGGAGGTGAACGAGCACTATTCGCGGATGTGCCAGACCCGTGTTGTATGGGGCGGGGATGCGACGATTGACGCGATACGCCGCGCAGTGCTTCCGCCGCGTACGAATGAAATTACGTTTGCCGACCGTCACTCGCTTGCCGTCATTGATGCCGACGCCTATCTTGCAGTAGAGGACAAGGAACGGATTGCGCAGGACTTCTACAACGATACCTATCTCAGCGATCAAAACGCCTGTACCGCGCCCCGCTTTGTCGTATGGCTCGGCGCAGCAGAGAAGGTCAAGGCGGCGCAGGATCTGTTTTGGCGCACACTGCACGCGCTTGTGAAGGATCGCTACACACTGCAAGGCGTTCAAGCGGTGGACAAGCTGACACAGGTCTATCGGATTGGCGCGCACGCTGCCGCGCGTCAAGTTCCCATGGAGGACAATCTTATTACGTGTGTCTGCGTGGCGGATCTGACAGAGGAGCTTGCCGCGTATAAGGCGGGCAGTGGTTTTTTTATCGAGTATGCGGCGCAGGAACTTGCAGAGATACGACCGCTGTGCGGCATTTCGTGCCAGACGCTTTCGTATTACGGTGTGGAGCGGGAGACTCTTTTGCGGGCGGTGCTCGCCATGCGTCCCGCAGGTGTCGACCGCATCGTACCGATGGGGCGCACGATGGACTTTGCGCTTGTCTGGGACGGTGTCGATCTCATCCGGACGATGAGCCGTGTGATCTCGACAATTTGAATGAAAGGGGGACGCTCATGGGGACAAAGGTGCTCGTTGTTCTCGGCGGCGATCTGGATGAGGAGCTTGTCCCTCATTATCGGCGTGCGGAGCAGGAGGGGACGCTTTCGATTGTTGGCTATGCGAGCTGTACGGAGCAGGGGCTTTCCTTTGAGGGGCTGTCGGGAGAGGTGATTGCGGAGCGTGTATTGCTCTCATGTTCGAAGCTCTATCCGATGATCGCGTATCTCAGGCAGTATGCGCCCGAGATTCCACGCGCGGCGCTGCTGGATGGACGCATTTTTCGGATGCCGGGGCTGGATGTGCCGCGTCTCTTTGCGGAAAACGTCGGTTATGCGCCGCTTCAGGCGGAACTTGCGGATCAGGAAGAAGACTTCGTAGACGTGACGCGGGCGGAGATTCCGCGCGTATGGTCGTATGGCTTGCGCACGGTCTCCCTCGGTGCGAAGAGCTACTGTGGTGCGCGGATCGAGTGGTGGTACCGTGGCGGCGTGCAGGAGGTGCGCATCGGGAACTATACATCCTTTGGTCCACACGTTGTCCTTGAGGTCGGATTGAACAATCAGCATGACTATCGCCGCGTCACTACTTATGATCCCGGCTGTATGGATTTTGACAGAAAGGATTGGTGTGCCTCTTTAGGGTATAAGAGTTATGCGGGGGGGGGGACACATTGGATCAGATGTCTGGCTCGGACGCGGCAGCCGCCTGAAGGCGGCGGGGGACAGTGGGATCCTGACGGTCGGGGATGGTGCTGTTATCGCGGCAGATAGTGTTGTTGTGAAGGATGTACCGCCATACGCCATTGTAGGTGGCAATCCCGCGCAGATCATCAAGTACCGTTTTCCTCCCGAGATGATTGAAGCCCTCCTGCATCTGCGCTGGTGGGACTGGCCGCTGGAAAAGATACATGGGCACCTGGATGTTATGAACGATCCGGCTGCGTTTTTGCAAAGACATGGACTTTGGCGATAGAAGGGAACGTTGCGTATGAATGACAGGAAAATCGCAGTCATTGCACAGTGCGATCCGAATGGCGTCTCTGCCATACGCCCGTATATCGATGCGCTCGATATACCCAATGGCTATGAAGTGGAGTTGATCGAGGTGCGCCCTGACGGGAATGTTGCGGATACATACCAGCGCGCCATGGAAGCAAGCGACGCGAAATACAAGATCTACCTTGCGCCGGGGAGCATTCTGCTACGGCTGAATTTCTTTGCGGAGATGCTGCGTGTATTTGCAGAGGATCCCGCAATCGGCATTATGGGACTCGTTGGCACAGCGCAGCTCTCGACATTGGGGGAGCTTGGCGCATCTCCGATGCTCAAGGGCAGACTGCTCTATAGCGATGATACCGCCTTTCATGGAGCGGCGGTCGAGAGGGCGACGGAGGAGGTCATGGCGGTAAGCAGCGATCTGATCGCCACACAGTACGATATTCCATGGCGCAGTGACCTTTTCCATAGCAATTGCTTTTTTGCAGAAGCGCAGTGCATCGAATTTCGCCGTAAGGGGTATCGTACGGTGGTTCCGCAGCAGGATGCTCCGTGGCTGCTCACACGTAAAAGGGAAAGTGTGGCAGATGAAGCAAGCCGCAATGTGTTTCTCGATACGTATTCAAAGGATGTTTATCCACTTGTCTCGATCGTTATTCCAACGTTTGAGCGACCGCATTACTTCCGCCTCGCACTTGAGAGCGTGCTAGCGCAGACCTACCGCAACCTGGATATCTTTATCACGGACAACTCCCATAATACGGAGACGGCAGATATGATGCGGCGCGATTTCTCAAGCGATCCGCGCATTCACTACGAACATCATCCATCCTATGGGGCACCGGAGAATTGGACACGTGCCCGCAGATACGACAATAAAGATGCAGACTATGTCAACTGGTTGATGGACGACGATCTCTTCCTACCGGATAAAATAGAGGTCATGATGGACTGTTTCTTTGCACACCCCGATCTTAGCCTTGTCACATCGTATCGGGAGTTGATCGATGCGGATGGAAATAAGCTGCCGGATCTTCCTGCAACAAGACCAATTGTTCAGGAACTCACAAAATTCAGCGGAGAAACAATTGGAGCAAATATTCTTGTCCATCTGACTAATTTTGTTGGCGAACCGACCACGGCACTGCTCAAAAAGAAATTTATGCTGGATGGACATGATCTGGGGTTTTCGGGCAGGGAGGGAAAATATCTCATATCGGATTTCCCAACGTGGCTTTGCATGCTCAGTCAGAGTAATATGATGTACTTCCCGCGACCACTCAGTCAATTTCGTTTGCACGGCGGCAATGAGCAGCTGAGTGTACAGAGCCGTATCCGTGGCACGATCAGCTGGGCCCTGGTGATTCGGCATGCGATTGAACGAAATCTGTTCCTCCATGAACTCAGCACACGTCGAATGGCAATTGCGGGGTGGCTCGTGATAGCGAGCCTGTTACTTGAAGTCGTAGCAAAGATTCCGGAAGTTTGGGAGGATACGGAACTGAAGGATCTGCTGTGCGTGCATGCAGCGATGGCGGAGGCTCTTCGCAAGGACTGCCGGATTGACTTTGATATCGACACGACGGTCACACTGCATATGGATGAGGGCTGATAATTTATGCAGAGGGGAGGAAGAACATGAGCATCATGGTGACGCGGTCGTCGATGCCGCCGATGGAGGAGTACATCGCAGAGATCAGCGATATTTGGGAGTCGCGCTGGCTGACGAATATGGGCGTCAAGCATCAGGCTTTTCAAGCGGCATTGCAGGAGTTTTTGGGCGCACCGAATATCGACCTCTTTACGAATGGGCATATGGCGCTCGAGCTTTCGCTGCAGGCGCTGAATCTTTCGGGTGAGGTTATCACGACGCCGTTTACGTTTGCCTCTACAACGCACGCGATTGTGCGCAACGGACTGGAGCCGGTATTCTGCGACATTGATCCGAATGACTACACCATGGACGTGACAAAGCTCGAGCGCCTTATCACGGACCGTACGTCTGCCATTATGCCGGTTCATGTCTATGGGAATGTCTGCAACGTAGAGGAGATCGAGCGCATTGCCCATAAGTACGGGGTGAAGGTGATCTACGATGCGGCGCATTCCTTCGGCGTGCGCTATCAGGGGAAGAGCACGGCGGTATTCGGCGATGTGTCGTGCTTCAGTTTCCATGCGACGAAGGTCTTTCACTCCATCGAAGGAGGTGCGGCGTGTTTCCACGACCGGGAGCTTGGGGAAAAGCTGTCGCGCCTGAAGAATTTTGGCATTCGTGATGCGGAGTGCGTCGACGGGGTGGGCTCGAATGCGAAGATGAACGAGTTCTGTGCAGCGATGGGGCTGTGCAATCTGCGCCATGTCGAAGGCGAGATTGCACAGCGGAAAGTAGTTGCGGAGCGATATCGTGAGCGGCTGGAGGGGATAAGCGGCGTACAGCTGAATCCGATCCAGCCGGATGTTACACCGAACTATGCCTATTTCCCTGTTGTGTTTCACGAAGCGGAGTTCGGCAGCACGCGCAACGAGGTGTTTGATGCGTTGCAGCGGGCAGATGTTTACAGCAGAAAGTATTTCTATCCGCTGACGAATACGTTCGACTGCTTCCATGGAAAGTATGATGTCAATGCAACGCCTGTTGCGCGGCATATTGCCAATCGCGTGCTCACTCTGCCACTCTATGCAGCACTGGAGGCAGGTAACGTGGATCACATCTGTGACATGATTCTTTCTTGCCGCAGGGCATAATAGTACAAAAGTCCTCTATTGAAGGTATTCCAGCTTCAATGGAGGTCTTGTCATGTGAGAACACCTATTGCTTTTTCTGATTCATTCCGATGGTCAGTTCATTCACCAGCGGGATACGCTCCCCGATGCGCCGCATGATGACCGCGCCGCACAGCGACAGCAGAAGCGCTGCCGCATACATGGCGAGGGCGAGCGGGGCGGTCAGTATGTGTCCTGTCCGATGGAGGACAGCGAGCAGATAGGTGATCGCCATCGGGTGGGCGAGATAGATGAAGTAGGAGTGCTTTCCGAGGATCTGAAACGCACGCCCCGGCATAGTCTCTGTCCCCAGCCGTGTGAAGAACGCAAAGAGTGCGAGCGATGCGCCGATGGTGTAGAAGATGCCGAGCGGTGAGAGCTGATGTGCGGTATAGATTCCCTCAAGCGGGGTATAGCCGTCCACGAGGAGCAGTTTGTAGTACCATGCGAGGAGGGCGATGAGGCTCAGAATACCGAATGCATAGAGCTGACCCGCTCGGTGCAGCATCCACGTACGAAATGTCTCCCAGTGGAGGGCAATATAGCCGCCGAGGAGGAAGATAAAGACGTAATGCACGACCCAATAGTTCAGCCGATAAAAGAGCAATGCACGCAGAAGCGATCCCTCGGGCAGTCCGTAGACGTAGAGGTTGAACGCCGTATCGAAGCTTGACCAGTAGTCAAAGGCAATCTGGAGAGCGAGGATGCCCATGAGCAGCGGAAGCGTCATGCGGCGCAGGAGGGTGCGCCAGAGCGGCATCAAGAGGTAGAACCAGATCAGAATGACCATGAAGTAGAGCTGATACTTTGCATTGCCGAAAAAGAGAATCCCCGGAATGGACAGAAGAGGCGGAAAGCCGACACCGTAGTGCCATGCGTCATGAAGAAGATAAAAGAGCGACCAGATGAGGTAGGGGATGACGACAGCATGGGCACGGCGCGTGAGGAAATCCCGATAGGAAAACGGACCGGATGGGGATCTTCCATAGAACAGACCGAACGCCGAGATAAAGAAAAAAATCGGCACGCTAAAGCGCGTGCCGATATCGAAAAGCGCTACCAGATGAATGTTTGGCGATGGGTTGGCGAGATACTCCGCGCCGATGTGGATGCCGATCACGCCCATCATAGAGATGCCGCGAATTGCCTCGACAGCAGATACGCGCGGGCGCTTACTCGACGACATAGGTCACGTTGACCGTAGCAGCGACCGAGAGTTCGCCTGGTGCGATCGGCGTCGCTGCAGCCGATGCGCCCTTCGCCATCATCATTGGCATATAGTTTTCGTTGCGCGGCATGTCTGCCTGTGTGTCGGCGTAGACATTTGCGATGCGGACGAGGCGGACGCCAAGTGCACTGGCGACCGCCTGTGCCTTCTCTTTTGCGCCGCGTACCGCATCTGTGAGAGCCTCATTTTTGGCGGCGCTCGTATCGCTCGCCGTGAAGTTCAGCGAGTCGATGCGGTTCGCCCCATTTGCAAGTGCTGCATCGATGATCTTACCGACATTGTTGAGGCTGCGCACGGTGATGACGACGGAGTTCTGTGCCGTATAGCCGATGACTTCGTTGCGGCTGCCGTCGCGCATATCGTAACGCTGTGAAAAGTCATAGTGCACGGTCTGAATGTCGCGGTCGGCGACACCGAGTGCGCGAACGGCATTGTGGACACGTGCCGTCTGTGCGGCGTTCTCTGCGTGCGTGCGTGCAGCATCCGCCTCCTCCGTGACAACGCCGACAGTGATCTCCGCCGTATCGGGGGCAACGTAGGCGGTGCCCGTTCCCCCGATCGTGATCGTCGCGGGCGTGGGTGCCGTGGTCTCGGCAGCGGATGCCGCTCCCATTGGCAGGGCAAGTGCGAGTGCGAGCACAGAGGTGCGCGCGAGCGAAGTGAACGAAATCTGCTTCATGAAAATCCTCCCTTCTTTAGAGCAAAACGCCTAAAACTGTGTTTATTATAGCATAATCTCGCAGAGGTTCAATGAAATCAGCATTAACCGAGTTCAGCGTATAGCTGCTCATTATATTTCTTTGCCGCCACGTATGCCCAGATCGCGCAGATCGGCCATGTAAGGAACACACCAAATCCAAGTGTGAAGATTCCGATGACAATGTTGACGAGAAACATGATGAGTGCACCCTTAAGTGTCGAGTAGCACATGCCAAGCGGACCAAAGAAGAATCCGAGACCAGCGGCAAGGCCGACATTTTTCGTCGACTTTACAATGATCGTCTGCGGCTTCTGCGGGGTATTTTGTTCTTGCTGCGGCTGCTGTGTGTTCTGCTCCTGATTCATGGTACATCTCCTTGTCCCTGTGACACAAAATGATAACAATCACTTCCAAGAGTATACGCGAAATGCCCGTAAAATGCAAATAGGGGAGTAGTTCTGTTTCTGAAGAGATCGGATTGCAATTCTATAGTGTGTTTGTTACAATGGCTCAATGTGAAGGAAGATAATGAAATGGGGGGAACGATGCGAATACTGCTCGCAAATTTTTCAAAGATGATCGGTGACAGCGGCGGACTTGCCAAGGTCAACATTGCGTTTGCCAATGAGATGGCGCGATACGGTCATACGGTGACGACGATATATAGCGATGATCGTGTGGGTGACTTTTTCTATCCGTTGGATGAGCGTGTAGCCACATACAATTTGCGCCACTTCCGCGGACAGACATTGCTCTTTCCTATCAGTTACAAGGTGCGGCGTGAGATTCTACGCGTGTTTAGTCAAAAGTGCGGGCGTGCCGTCAATAATGAATTTACGGAGAAGTATCTCCTACCGCATATTCAAACGATTTTGACGGAGACACAGCCCGAGATTATCATCGCATTTCAGCCCGCCTCTGCGAAAACTCTACTCTGTGATCTAAAGACACATATTCCTGTGATTACGATGTCGCATGGCGATCCTGAGGATTATTTTCATACCTATCCGACCGCCGAACTGCCCGCACTTGCACGGAGTGCCGTGTGTCAAGTACTTCTGCCGAGTTTTGCCCAACATCTTAGGAATCATTTGCCAGATACACGCGTTGAGGTGATTGGTAATGCTGTTCCGCAGTATGCGGAGCAGGCGAATTTAGCACGTGAAAAAGTGATGTACAAGATCGTCTTCGTCGGGCGCATGGTGCGTAACCACAAGCGTCCGCATCTTTTGATTGAGGCATTTACCAAGATCGCCGCAGAGTTCCCCGACTGGACGCTCGAACTCTGGGGCGCGGAAGATAGCAAATGCTATCAAAAGGAAATGCGGCGGGTGATCGCGGCGGCAGGTTTGGAAAATCGCATTTTGTTTTGCGGGACGACGACGGAAATCCCGCGCGTGTTACAGGGCTCTGATCTCTGTGTTGCGCCGAGTGCATACGAGGGATTCAGCCTTGCACATACCGAGGCGATGAGCATGGGACTTCCGCTGATCGGTTATCGAAGCTGTGTCTCGGTCGCCGAACTGATTGATGATGGTGTGAATGGGCTACTTGCAGCAGATGGAGTCATGCCCCTCGCGGAGAAGATGGCAGTGCTTATGCGAGATCGCGATTTTCGCGTGCGGATGGGGAATGCAGCCCGGGAATCCATGCGTGCTTATGCGCCCGAGATTATTTGGGGACGGTGGGAAGCATTGATGGATGAAGTTTTAGCCTCCCAACAAGGACAGCATACATGAATTTGACTTTTTGTCATTTTTCGTGTACGATAGACATAGTTTTGCATCACCTTTATCTAGTGGTGCGTAGAAACAGGGGGAACGATATATGGCAAAAGAGACATTTGAGTTTCAGGCAGAGACAAAACAGCTTCTCGAGCTGATGATCCACTCGATCTATACAAACCGCGAGATTTTTCTGCGCGAGTTGATTTCAAATGCGTCGGATGCGATCGACAAGCTCCACTTTGAGAGTCTGACGAACCGTGACATCCTTGAGGGCAACGAAAACTATGAGATTTTCCTCGTCCCGGATAAGGACAGCAAGACGCTGACGATCTCCGATAACGGCATCGGCATGTCGCGTGCAGAGGTCGTGGAGAACATCGGAACGATTGCAAAGTCGGGCACGAAGGCATTCATGGAGCAGCTGGCAAAGGCGAAGGAGGAGAGCGGCGGCGCACCGGACAAGGATCTGATCGGACAGTTCGGCGTGGGTTTCTACTCTGCGTTCATGGTTGCAGAGCGCGTGACGATCGTGACGCGCCGTGCCGGTGAGACACAGGCAACGCGCTGGGAGTCGGCGGGCGACGGCAGCTATACGATTGAGGATGCAGAGAAGGAGTCGCGCGGCACGACGGTGACGATCCACCTCGCGAAGGAGTTCACGGAGGGCGAGACGGACTACACGGATACGTTTGTGCTCGAGAGCCTTGTAAAGAAGTACTCCGACTACGTGCGCTATCCGATCCGCATGAACGTGACGACGGAGGAGATGCCGCGCGATGATGAGGGAAAGATCATCGAGGGTGCGGAGAAGATCAAGAAGACGGAGCTGCGCACGCTGAACTCGATGCAGCCGCTCTGGACGCGCGCGAAGTCCGAGATCAAGCCCGAGGAGTACAACGATTTCTTCCGCGACCAGTTCCACGAGTGGGAAGCGCCGATGGAGGTGTTCCACACAAAGGCGGAGGGAACGGTGGAGTATACAGCGCTCCTCGAAATCCCGGCGCGAGCTCCGTTCAATCTCTATCAGGCGGACTATGAGCCCGGCATTCAGCTCTACTCGCGCCATGTTTTCATCATGGACAAATGCAAGGATCTGCTGCCGGACTACCTGCGCTTTGTCAAGGGCCTCGTTGACTCGCCCGATCTCTCACTGAACATCTCGCGTGAGCTGCTGCAGCAGAGCCGTGAGCTGAAGACCATCGGACGCGCACTGGAGAAGAACATTCTCAAGGCACTGGGCAAAAAGCTCGACAAGAACCGCGAGGACTACGAAAAGTTCTGGGAGCAGTACGGCCGCGCACTGAAGATCGGCATCTACAACAGCATGTACTCCGGCCGCGATACGGTGGACAAGCTGAAGGATCTCCTGCTCTTCCACAGTTCGAAGGAGGGGAAGCTTGTTTCGCTGAAGGAATACGCTGAGCGGATGCCCGAGGGCCAGAAGAGCATCTACTACGCAACGGCAAAGGATCAGACGACGATTGAGCAGCTGCCGCAGATGGAACAGCTGCGTGAGCGCGGCTTCGAGGTGCTCTTTCTGCTCGACCCGGTGGATGAGTTCGCCATTGAGACTGTGCGCGAGTATGACGGAAAGAACTTCCACTCGATCAGCCGCGGCGACCTCGATCTTGGTGATGCGGAGAGCGAGGCGGCGAAGAAGGAAACGGAAGACATCGCCAAGGCGAACGACGATCTCATCAAGGACGTAAAAGAAGCCATCGGTGACAAGGTCGCTGAGGTGAAGATATCACAGCGTCTGCGGTCGAGTGCCGTCTGTCTTGTCGCGGATGAGGCGGGGCCGTCGCTCTCAATGGAGCAGACCTTTGCCGAGATGAATAATCCGATGTTCAAGGCGCGGCGCATTCTTGAGATCAATCCGCATCATGAGCTTTTTGCAAAACTGCAGCAGGTGCACGCGGCAGGCAAGGACAGCGAGGAGTTCAAAGACTACTGTGATCTGCTCTACACGCAGGCACTGCTCATCGAGGGTATTCTGCCGGAGAACCCCGTCGCCTTTGCACAGAAGCTTGCCAAGATGATGGCGAAGTAAAGGAGAAGCTGTGGAAGTCGAACTCTTCTCGTCGCAGTTCTTTGTGGCACTCTTCTCGATCATTGTACTTGATCTCGTGCTCGCAGGGGACAATGCCGTCGTGATTGCGATGGCGTCCAACCGCCTTCCTGCACATCTTCGAAAGCGCGCCATCTATGTCGGGACGGCGGGCGCGATTGTCGTACGTCTCATCATGACGTTCTTTGCGGTGCAGCTGCTCTCTGTGCCGTATCTACAGGCACTCGGCGGGCTGGTGCTGCTGCCGATCGCCGTGAAGCTCCTGCGCCCTGCCCACGGCGAGGAGCATATCGAGGCGGCGGAGACGTTCGCAGGGGCAGTCAAGACGATCATCATCGCCGATGCGGCGATGGGGATCGACAACGTGATTGCCATTGCGGGCGCGTCGCACGGCGACTTCCTGCTCGTGGTGCTCGGGCTGCTCATCAGTGTTCCAATTGTCGTCAGCGGCAGTCAGATCATCGGAAAGCTGATGGAAAAGTATCCCGTGCTCGTTGTGCTCGGTGCGGCGATTCTGGGCTGGACAGGCGGCTCGATGATTGTGCACGACCGTACGGTTGGTGTGATGATTCTGACGGCACTGCCGCAGGCGGCATATCTCCTGCCGGCGATACTCGCGGGAGCGGTGTGCGGCATTGGGGCATGGACACGGCGGAGAGGCTGATATGGTCGGACTTGTGATTGTAACGCACAGTGCCGTGCTCGCGCATGGCATCGCGGAGACGTGCCGCATGATGGCAAAGGATGCGCATATCGCAACGGCGGGCGGCATGGAGGACGGCGGCTTTGGGACGAGTTATGCGCGCATTACGGCAGCGATCGACAGCGTCTGTAGCGCTGACGGCGTCGTTGTGCTCGCGGATGCGGGCAGTTCTGTGCTGACGGCGGAGACGATCATCGAGGAGATGCGCAGCAGCCGCGTGCGCATGGCGGACTGCCCCATCGTTGAGGGCAGTGTGGTCGCCGCGATTGCCGCGGTCTGCGGGGCGGATCTCGATGAGGTCGTGCGCCGCGCTGAGGAGACACGCGGCACGTGCAAGATTTACAATTGACAGTCCAAATACAGAATGATACAATAGCATACGAATGATGCTCTTTGAGGCGGGGTGAGAATCCCCACCGGCGGTACAGCCCGCAAGCTGCTTGTGAGAGCGGCATGATTCGGTGTAATTCCGGAGCCGACAGTGAAGAAGGCAGATGCTTTCGCAGTCTGGATGAGAAAAGGCGCGTCTATGATAGGAACATGGATAGGTATGTATCTGTGATTCCTTGGGACGATTTATGTGCCGCCGGAGGAGTTTCTTCCGGCGGTTTTTATTTTTTTACTGTTATTTTGTGCTCCCTCGTGAACGCCTCGTTACACAATCGGCCGCGCCCTTGTACGCTGAAATACCTGCGGATTCCTTAAACGCGCTGCGCTTGAACGAAAGAAATCCGCAGGGGCGTACCGTGCGCTTTTCCCGATTGTTTCACTAGGGTTCACTTCTGGAGCACAAGATAAACTCCTCAAGAAGGTAAAGAACAGAATGGGATTACTATGAACGAAACGGACGAATCCTATATGCGCGAGGCTCTGCATCTGGCGGAGTTTGCGCGCGGGCGCACGTCGCCGAATCCGCTCGTGGGGGCGCTCATCGTACGCGACGGGATCGTCGCTGCGAGCGGCTGGCACCGTGCGGCGGGCGAGCCGCACGCGGAGATTCACGCGCTCCGCATGGCGGGGGAGTTGGCACGCGGTGCGACGCTCTATGTGACGCTCGAGCCGTGTGCGCATCAGGGGCGGACGGGCCCCTGTGCCAAGGCGGTGATCGCCGCGGGGATCACGCGCGTCGTGGTGGCGCTCCGTGACCCGAATCCGCTTGTCGCAGGGCGCGGAATCGCGATGCTTGAGGCGGCGGGCATAGAGGTCGTGACGGGCGTCTGCGCGGCGGAAGCGCGGCGGCAGAACGCTGCGTTTCTCACGTGGGTGACAACGAAGCGCCCCCTCGTTACGCTCAAGACGGCGATGACGCTCGACGGGAAGATCGCAAGTCATACGGGGGCGTCGCGCTGGATTACGGGCGAGGAGGCACGTCTGCGCGTGCATGAGATGCGCGATGCGAGCGACGCGATTCTCGTCGGCATCGGCACTGTGCTCGCGGATGACCCGAGCCTGACAACGCGACTGCCGCATCGTGCGGGGAAGAATCCGCTGCGCGTCGTACTGGATTCGGCGGCGCGCACACCGCATGATGCGAGACTGGTGACGGACGGAGCGGCTCCGACGGTGATCGCCGTGAGTGAGCGTGCCGATCCGCAGCGTGTGGATCGCCTCCGCGCATGCGGCGCAGAGGTGGTGACACTCGGGGCGGAGCGCGTGGAGCTCCCGCGCCTGCTCGACTGGCTCGGCGCGCATGACTGCACGTCCCTCCTCGTCGAGGGCGGCGCTGCGGTGAATTGGTCATTTCTCTCAGGCGGCTATGTGGATCGAATCTGCGCCTTTATCGCCCCTATGCTGATGGGCGGCGGGGAGGCACCGACACCCGTCGGCGGTGTGGGCTTTGACGCGCCGCAGGAGGCGCTGCACCTCCATGATATGCACGTTGAACAGGTCGGCGCGGATCTCCTCGTGACGGGCAGCCTGCACACACCAGCGGAGTGAGGTGAGGATATGTTTACAGGAATCATCGAGGAGGTCGGTACATTTGCCCGCCTCTCGGGCGGCGTGCTCTCGATCGGTGCACATCTCGTCCAGTCGGATGCGCACATCGGCGACAGCATCGCCGTGAACGGCATCTGCCTCACGGTTACCTCATTCGATGCACAGGGCTTTTCTGCCGACGTGATGCCCGAGACAGTGCGGCGCACCTCGCTCGCGGAGCTGACACGCGGCGCACCGCTCAATCTGGAGCGGGCACTGCTGCCGACGACGCGCATGGGCGGACATTTCGTCAGCGGGCACATCGACGGCGTGGGGAAGATACGAGCCATGCGCGAGGAGGAAAATGCAATTCTCATGACGGTCGCCGCCGATGCAGAAATTCTGCGCGGGATTGTCGAGAAGGGCTCGGTTGCCCTCGACGGCATCAGCCTCACCGTGGCGGCAGTCGGCGCGGCGGACTTTACCGTCAGCCTCATCCCGCACACGCGCACGGTGACGAATCTCGGCGCGAAGCGCATCGGCAGTCTGCTCAACATCGAGACGGACATCCTCGGAAAATATGCGCTGAAGCTGCTCGGGGGTGAAAGTTCTGCTGCGGGGAAGACGGGGCTGACGCGGGAATATCTGATGCAGCATGGGTTTTAGTGTGGTAGATGTGGGGTGCGATGTCCCTAAGCGAACCCTAGTGAAGCAAGCGGGGGAAGCATGCGTTCTGTCCCCGGCGTGCTTCTTTCGTTCAAGCGCAGCGCGTTTAAGAAGTGCGCCGGTATTTAGACAGATAAGCATGCGACCGCTTGCGTAACGAGGTGTTCGCGTGGGACTCGCAGCACAGAGATGTCATATTCACAATACTTTAGGAGAAATAGCATGTCAGATTTTGCAACGATTGAACAGGCGATTGAGGATATCAAAAATGGAAAGATGCTCGTCGTCGTGGACGATGAGGACAGGGAGAACGAGGGCGACCTCATCGTTGCGGCAGAGAAGATGACGCCGGAGCACATGAACTTCATGGCGACGCATGCACGCGGGCTGATCTGTACGCCGATCATCGGCAGCCGTCTCGACGAGCTCGAGATCGGTCAGATGGTGGAGAACAACACGGACAACCACGAGACTGCCTTCACCGTCAGTGTCGATGCGTACGACACGACGACGGGCATCTCTGCGTACGAGCGGTGCCACACGGTCAAGATGCTGCTCGATCCTGCGGCAAAGCCCGCGAACTTCCGCCGCCCGGGGCACGTCTTCCCCCTGCGTACGGTCGAGGGCGGCGTCCTGCGCCGTGCGGGACACACCGAGGCGACGACCGACCTTGCGCGGATGGCGGGACTGTTCCCCGCGGGGCTCTGCTGTGAGATCATGGCGGATGACGGCCACATGATGCGTACGCCTGAGCTGAAGGCGTTTGCGAAACAGCATGGGCTGAACATCATCACCATCAAGGATCTCATCGAGTACCGCAAGCATACGGAGAACTTTGTGCATCGGATTTCGGAGGTGGACTTCCCGAGCAAGTATGGGCATTTCAAACTGATCGCCTATGAGAACACGCTCAACAAACGCTGTGACCTCGCCGTCGTCAAGGGGGATGTGCGCGGCAAGGAAAATGTTCTCGTGCGCGTACACTCGGAGTGCCTGACGGGAGATGCGCTCGGCTCGATGCGCTGTGACTGCGGCGATCAGCTCGCAACGGCACTGCGCCGCATCGAGGCGGAGGGCGAGGGCGTCGTCCTCTACGTGCGGCAGGAGGGACGCGGCATCGGGCTTGCGAACAAGATGCGCGCTTACGCACTGCAGGATCAGGGGCGTGATACCGTCGAGGCGAACGTCGAGCTCGGCTTTGCGCCGGATCTCCGCGACTACGGCATCGGCGCACAGATCCTTGCCGATCTCGGGCTTTCGACCATCCGTCTCTTGACGAACAATCCCGCAAAGCGTGCGGGGCTTGAGGGCTATGGGCTGACGATCGTCGAGCGTGTACCGCTGGTCATCCATCCGAATGAGCATGACCGTCGTTACATGCAGACGAAGAAGGAAAAGATGGGACATATCCTCAGCGATGAGGAATTGGGGAAATGAGTGCGAGGGCGTGAGAGATGAAGACGGTTTTACTGGCACTTCTTGAACAGTATGCAGACTGGGAAGCTGCGTACGTGTCGACAGCAATTCATATGCTTGGTCAGGGAAAATTTGAGGTCAAGACAGTCTCCCTCTCGAAAGAACCTATAACCTCCATTGGCGGCATTCATGCGGCGGCGGATTATACAGTGGATTCTGCACCGAAGAATTACGACGCTCTGCTCCTCATCGGCGGTATGAGGTGGCGCGAAGAGCGTGCACAGAAGATGATCCCATTGGTCGAGCATTGTGTGAAAAGCGGCAAGATACTTGGCGGGATTTGCGATGCGGCGGCGTTTTTAGCATCCATCGGTGTGCTCGATTCGGTCAAACATACGGGCAATCGTTTGTCTGCACTCGAGGAATGGCAGGGGACGAAGTACAAGGGAGCGGAGAACTTTCAAGCGCGACAAGCCATCTGCGATAAGAACATCATTACGGCAAACGGGGCTGCACCTCTGGAATTTGCCAGAGAAGTTCTGACTGCGCTCCATGCTGCGGAGGAAACTCTGATCGAGGATTGGTACAGCCTGCATAAATTGGGGTATTATAATGCATCATCACACAATCAATTTGTGAAGATGATGGAGGAGTAAGGAGAAAATAATATGGCGAACATCATCGAAGGCTACATCAGCGGCAAGGGGCTGAAATTCGGCATCGTCGCGGCGCGTTTCAACGAGTTTATTGTGAGCAAGCTGGTTGGCGGCGCACTCGATACGCTGCACCGCCATGAGACGGCGGATGGCGACATTGACGTGGCGTGGGTGCCGGGTGCGTTCGAGATCCCTTTTGCGGCGAAGAAGATGGCGGCGAGCGGGAAATATGATGCAGTGCTCTGCCTCGGGGCGGTCATTCGCGGCTCGACGACGCACTACGACTACGTCTGCAGCGAGGTGTCGAAGGGCGTCGCACAGGTCGGCCTCCAGACGGGCGTGCCGACGATCTTCGGCGTCGTGACGACGGAGAACATCGAGCAGGCGATTGAGCGCGCGGGCACGAAGGCAGGCAACAAGGGCGCCGATGCCGCGATGGCGGCGATGGAGATGGCAAGTCTCCTCGGAAAGCTGTGATGCGATGAAGATTGGCATCATCAGTGATACACACGGACATGAGGGCGCATGGACGCGCGCGTGCGAGAAATTTTTCACGGGAGCAGACCTCATCCTCCATGCGGGAGACGTTGCCTATCATGGCCCGCGCAACCCGATGAAGGCGGACTACAACCCGATGAGACTGATCGAGCGCATCAACGCCTCGGAGATCCCCGTCATCATTGCCAAGGGAAACTGTGACTCGGATGTGGATGCGAGCTGTCTCACACTTCCCGTTCTGTCTCCCTACGCCTACGTCGTGTGGGAGGGGCGGCGCATCATCGTCACGCACGGCGATGCCGTTATGACGGATGCGGAGAAAGATGAAATGGCGCAGCATCTGCGCGCTGATCTCTTTATTAGCGGGCATGTGCACGTCACCGTTCTCGAAAAGCGCGGCAATACGGTGTTTCTCAACCCCGGTTCGGCGGCGCTCTCGAAGCGCCCCGACGGGCGCAATACCGTCGCTGTCCTCGAGGACGGCACGATTCGGATTTTTGATATTGATACGGGCGATGTTCTGCATGAGCGTGCGCTCGACTGGTAAGACGATATGGATCAACTGGTAAAAGCAACGGCGGCAAACGGACAGCTGCGCGTATTTGCGGCGGTGACGACGGATGTGGTCGCCGAGGCAATGCGGCGGCATGACTGTTGGCCCGTTGCGGCGGCGGCACTCGGGCGCACGATGACGGGCGCGCTCCTCTTTGCCGCAAATCTCAAGAACAAGGAATCCGTCACGATCAAATTCAAGGGAGATGGACCTCTCGGCACGGTGACGGCGGATGCGACGGCGGATGGCTCGGTGCGCGGCTGTGTCGATCATCCGCATGTCCATCTGCCGCTGAATGCGCACGGCAAGATCGATGTCGGCGGCGGCATTGGGCAGGGCATCCTCTCTGTCACGCGCTTCACGGGGCTGAAAGAGCCCGTGACGGGCAGCGTCAATATCGTCAGCGGAGAGATCGCCGACGATCTCATCCACTACCTCTACACCTCGGAGCAGACACCGTCCTCGATCGGGCTCGGTGTCCTCGTCAGCCCCGAGCTGCAGTGCCTCGGCGCGGGCGGCTTCTTTGTCCAGCCTCTGCCGGGCGCATCGGATGCGGTGATTGATCGCCTTGAGGGGAACCTGAAGGGAATTTCCTCTGTCTCCCACATGGTGGAGGGCGGTCTGGATGCGGAGGGCATCATCCGCAGCGTCCTCGGCGGGTTTGACGATGTAAAGATCCTTTCCCATACCGATCTTGCCTTTCGCTGCAACTGTTCGAAGAACTACATCACCGACCGTCTGCTGACCCTTGGTGAGGCAGATCTGCGCGCACTCCGCGACGATGGGACGGCAGAGGTGAAATGCCACTTCTGCGGTGCAGTCTATACCTTCGATCAGGAAGAACTCGACGCCATGTATAACGTCGCGCAGAAGATGCGTGCGATGCGTACAGGACATGAAAAATGAAGGGGCACGGGCGCATCCTGCGCGAGGTGGAGCGGACACTGGCGGGGATTCCTGCCGTCATCCGCTACAAGAACATCAAGAACCTCTACCTCCGCGTCAGTGCGGATGGCAGCCGCATCGAACTCAGTGTGCCGCGCCGCACATTGCTGTGCGATATGGAGGACTTCGTCAGGCACAGGCGTGCGTGGATTGAGGCGCGCCTGCGTTCTATGCGTGCAAAAAAGCCCCCGTCGCTTTATGCGGCGGGGGATATTGTGCATCTCTGGGGGAAAGCTTGTCATATTGCCGATGCTCCGCTGGTGCACGGGAAGGCGTACGCCGAATGGGTCGGCGGGATGATTGTGCTCCACGCGCCCGTGGATGCAGATGCACGAATGCGCCGTGCGGCAGTCGATGCACTCTGCCGTCGTGAACTCACAGCGGCGATTGAACGGGAAGCACCGCACTGTGAGGCAATTGTCGGAAAACATGCCGAACGTTGGCGCATCCGCGCGATGAAGACACGCTGGGGCAGCTGCAATGTGCGGACGGCTTACATCACGCTCAATCTGCAGCTGGTACAGTATGACGTGCGTGCTCTGCGCTATGTCATGATGCACGAACTCACGCACCTATGGGTGCGCGGGCACAACGCGCAGTTCTACGCCCGCATGGATCGCTATTTCCCTGACTGGGGTGAAGTAAAGAAGGTACTAAATACTTGGGCTCGGGAAAACAGTGAGATGCAATAAAAAACGTTCCGTTCGGAGCGTTTTTTATTGCACGGATTCCCTTTTATTTTGCTGCGCCGATCTTCTCCGCTTCCTCCGAGACGATCAGGCGTCCCGTGTGCACGTCGTAGATACAGCCGTGAATCACGATGGATGCGGGGACGAGCGGATGCGTGCGCAGGCGGCGCACATCGCGGACGAGATTCTCCTCAAGCTCTCCTGCGATTGGCATAAAGTCGATGTAGTGTGCCTCGACGGCATCCCCGCCGTGCGCGGCAGCATCCTCCTCGAATCGCGCACATATCGCCTCATTGGTGAGGCCCTGCATCCCGCAGTGCGTGTGTTGGATTACGAACCACTCGTTCGTGCCGAGCATCTTGTAGGAGATCAGCAGCGAGCGGATCACATCGTCCGATACGCGTCCACCCGCGTTGCGGATCACGTGCGCGTCGCCCTCCGCGATCCCCGCAAATTTTGCCGGGTCGAGACGGCAGTCCATGCAGGTGACGACGGCAAACCGCCGCGTTGGATCGTGTGATAGCCCTCCTTTGTCGCCGAATGTGGCGACGTAGCGCTCATTTGCTGCACGGATCTCTGTGACATTTGTTCCCATTGGCGAACCCCTTCTCTCTCCGATATCACTGCAATTTCTTATAAAAAAACCGCCCGAATTAAGAAAACACGGATAAACTTTGCACGCCAAACCGGCATACCTCATCTTATCAGCGATTTCTTAAACAGACGGATTTTTCTATGCGCGTATTCGCTCAAACAGCACGCTCGACGCTGCCGGAACGCAGGCAGCGCGTGCATACATTGACACGCTTGACCTCACCCTTGACCAGGGCGCGGACGCGCTGAATGTTCGGCTTCCACTTACGCTTCGTCTTTACATGGGAGTGGCTCACATTGTTGCCGCTCATCATCCCTTTGCCGCAGACCTCGCATACACTTGCCATTGTTACACCTCCTCAACGTGGGCTTCACTCAAGCCGCACGCAAACACCGTGTCATTATACTATGATTCTCTCCGTTAAGCAAGGTGTCATAGAAAAAATTCTAAGAGATTCTTGATCGAATGAACTCCACCCCAAATAAGACAGATTTTTCGAAATTATCACACTGAACTATAAAGAGATAGAATAATTTTATCAATGGAAGAGGGAAAACATTCAAGTATTTCTTGAAATTTTACAAAAATGTAGTATGATAAATATGAAGGAAAAATGTATCTTGCGGGGTGTGGTTATCGTTTCGCAGAGCTGTAAGGGTGCAGCTCGGGAAAGAGGGGGATACAGATGATTACATTGCTGGGAAAGACGCGGCAAATCAATCGTCTGCTCCAACGTTCGGAAAGCGTTGAGTATGACGGGATTTCACGTGTACTGAGTAACGTCCTTGAGGCAAACGTTTATATCACCGACGAAGGAGGCCGCATCTGCGGCTATGCGTTCTATGATGATAATGACGACCTCATGACGAATGAGGCGATTGAGCTGGGACAGTTCCCGCGCAAGTTCGTGGACTGGCTCAACCGACTTGAGGAGACGCGTTCCAACATCCGTGTGGGAACGGATGGCGCGTCCTTCGAGAAAGAGATGGCAGAGCTGTTCCATGAACAGAACATTGTCGTTACACCGATCTATGGACCGCGCCGTCGTCTCGGGACGCTCGTTGTGTCGAATGCCAAGAAGGAGTTCGGCGACCCTGATCTCTTGCTCAGCGAGTACGGTGCGACCGTCGTCGGCATGGAGATGCTGCGCGACACGGCACAGAAGAACGAGATCGAAGCACGTCAGCGCGAGGCGGTACGGATTGCGGTGGAGACACTCTCGTACTCTGAGCGCAAGGCGGCACATGCGATTCTGCAGGAGCTCGCGAGCCAAGGGAAGTTCGAGGGCAGGCTCATCGCATCGCGGATCGCCGACGAGGCAAAGATCACGCGCTCAGTCATCGTCAATGCACTCCGCAAGTTCGAGTCCGCCGGTGTCATCGAGTCGAAGTCACTCGGCATGAAGGGCACCTTTGTGCGTGTCACGAACTCGTATCTCATGGAGAAACTGCCGGAACTCGAAGAGTACGCCGCTGATGTTCAGTGGGCGAATCTTGGCAGCGGGATGACGCTCTGAGATCGGATTTTATATTGTATGTAGATTGTAAATAAAATTTGTTGACAAGTGGGGTAAAATCCCATATAATGGCGTTCGTGAATGTGCGGCGGATGGTCTGCAAGGATCATCCGCCGCACAGCGCGGATACGGCGCGTTGGTCAAGTGGTTAAGACACCGCCCTTTCACGGCGGCTTCACGGGTTCGAATCCCGTACGCGTCACCAGGAACGGCCCGGTAGTTTAGTTGGTTAGAATGCCGCCCTGTCACGGCGGAGGTCAGGGGTTCAAGTCCCCTTCGGGTCGCCATTTTTCCTTTTGCCTCGGTAGCTCAGTTGGTAGAGCAGGGGACTGAAAATCCCCGTGTCAGTGGTTCGATTCCGCTCTGAGGCACCACCTTGTAGCTGAGTCTCCGGTGCATCGTGTACGCACTGGGGATTTTTTGTTGGACGTTCTCTGTCTTGAAGGAGCATCCCTGTGGAGCATTTTACGCAGATATTTCTTTCATTCATTGCCTCGTGGGGCTATGTTGCTGTCGCTATTCTTATGGCGGCGGAGAACGCGTGCATTCCCATTCCCAGTGAGCTGATCCTTGGTTTTGCCGGATATCTCATCTTTGCGGGGCACATGTCGTTCGAGGGAGCACTTCTCGCAGCGATGGCAGGCGGACTCCTCGGTTCGCTCTTTGCCTATGAGGTCGGTGCGCGCGGCGGACGTCCCTTCGTGGACAAGTATGGAAAATATTTCCTTATCAAGAAGTCACACGTGAACATCGCACAGGATTGGTTTGATCGGTATGGACTGAAGGCCGTATTCTTCAGCCGCATGCTTCCCGTCGTGCGCACCTTTATCTCGCTGCCGGCAGGATTCGCCCGCGTCGACCCGAAGCGCTTCTTCCTCTATACGATTGCGGGCGCGCTCCCGTGGACGGCGGCGATCCTCTACGCCGGCATGGTGCTCGGTGAGAGCTGGACCGACCTCATGGAATACGGACACGAGGCGAGCATGATCTTCGTCGTTGTCGCCGTCATTGTGATTGTCGTCCTCTACCTGCGCTGGCGGAGAAAGAAGAATAGAAAATAAAAATGGCTTGTTGCACGAAACTGCAAATTTCGTACAACAAGCCCTCTTTTATGTCTATGTATCTGCTTCCTTGGGCGCCGGCGCTGTCTGAAAGAGCGAGACGCAGAGTCCAATGAGTGCACCGATGGCGGCGGGACAGACCCACCCCATCATGATCCCATAGAGGGGAATGGTTTGACGCAGCAGCTCATGCAGTGCCGGCGGACACAGCCCCGCGGCATGCAGCCCATCGATCAGCGAGAACACGAGCGTGAGGGAGATCGCTCCCTGATAGATGCTCTTGCGCCAGCCGATGAAATAATCAAAGAGCGAGAGAATCACAAAGACGATGACGAGCGGGTAAATCGTGACGAGGAAGGGCACGGCAAGCGTAATGATCTGGGTCAGCCCGATGTTCGAGGCGGCAAAGCTGAACAGAATGGAGATCAGAAGGAGCCGTTCGTACGAAATGCGGCCCTTTAGCAGCTTGTTGAAGAACAGGGCAGCACTCGACGTGATGCCGCAGCACGTTGTCAGACACGCCAGCCCGATGATGACGGCGAGCAGCAGATTGCCCGATGCGCCGAAGAAAATCCCGACGGCACCCGCGAGGATCTGCCCGCCATTCTCTGACTGCCCCAGTACCGAGGCACTTGTCGCACCAATGTAGGCGAGCGATCCATAGACCGCCGTCATGAGCGTCACCGTGATCAGTCCCGAGATCAGACAGGCCGAGCCGATGGCATGGCGATCTGTGATCCCGCGCATCTGAATCGCATTCGTCACGAGTGCACCGATGGCGATCGAGGCAAGTAGATCCATTGTCTGATAGCCGTCCTGAAATCCCTGTGCGAATGGCGCCTCTAGGTAGGCGCCTGTCGGCGCAAGGATGTTCCCCAGCGGCGCGTGGAACGCCTGAGCAAAGAGGATAAAGAGAACAACGAGTAGGGCAGGGGTCAGCATCTTGCCCACGCGGTCGATGATCTTGTTCGGGTTCAACGAGAGATAGTAGGACGCAGCAAAGAAAATCGCCGTGTAGATCAGCTGCCCTAGTGCAAAATTCTCCTCCGTGAGGAACGGGCGGATACCGATCTCAAACGAGACTGCGCCGGTGCGCGGCATCGCAAAGAGCGGGCCGATGATGAGATAGAGCAGGATGAGCAGCACCGTCGCAAAGCGCGGCCATGTCTTTTCGCGCAGCAACGGCGTATATTCCCCGCCTGTCAGTGCGATCGCCGTGATGCCGAGCAGCGGCAGACCGACGCCCGTCGCCATAAAGCCGATCATCGCAAGCAGGGTATGCTCACCTGCCGCCTGTCCCAGTGCGGGCGGAAAGATCAGATTTCCCGCGCCGAAGTAGATGGAGAACATCATAAATCCGAGCGTCAAAAGATCCTTTTTATTTAACTTGTTTATGATTGATCCCTCCGAATCATATCCAAAAATTTCGATAAAATAGTTCAATTTGCATTATTACAGAATTGGGTCGGTATGTCAAGAAAGCATCGACGCCATTTCATGGGATATGCCGTGAATAATTTTATCTCTTTATCCCTTCATTTTATCCGTGGTTCCTTTACTAATCGGCGAATATATAGTATGATACAACTGATAACGATGATAATCTGATTTGTGGTCCTGCCACGGAGAGGATTGGTCTCGACCAGAAACGTTGTGACGTAAAACAGGCGTAAGGGGGACGTTTCTGTCCCGTATGGTGAAAGGCAGGAGTAGGCAGTATGAAATTCTATTGCGAAATTACGAGCATCGGTGAGGAATCCCTTCTTTTCCTGGATGATCCGAATGCCAACTTCATCATCATCTTTAACAATAATGCACCTGCGGAGCTGGCAGAATTCTCTGTGCTGCACACGCCTGCGAACTACAACGCGGATCCCGCTGTCGGCGATACGCTGATTATCGGCGATAAGGTATTCACAATCACGGCGATCGGTGATGAGGCGCTGCACACGCTGCGGGAGCTCGGACACTGCACGCTTTCGTTTAAGGGCGGCGATACACCCGAACGCCCCGGCTGCATCATGCTGCAAGGCGATGCTCCTCTCGTCAAGGACGACATCAAGATGGGCGTGACGATCGAAATCCACTAACCGATGCGTCCAAGGGAGTCGCCGCAGATGCGGCGGCTTCTTTTTGCATTCTACATCAGATGCTCGACGCACAGTGCACATGATTTGCGTGCGGTTTGCGAGTATCGCCGGTGTAGGGACGTCAAATGATTTCAAAAACATATCTTTCTATGGTACAATGCAGGGGATTGAAATGTAATGGGGGCATATCTGCATGAACGATGAGAAAAATCTTGCGTGGCCGGTCTATCTTGTCCTGCTCGCGGTGGTCTCGTTTCAGATCTTTTACGGCATCGGCGGATTGGCTTTGCTCGATCCCGATGAGCCGGTCTATGCGGAGACGGCGAAGGAGATGATCCGCTTTGGCGACTATCTTTCGCCGCGCATCTACAATGAGTTCTGGTACGACAAGCCGCCCATCTTCTACTGGCTGGTTGTGGCGTCGCTCAAGTTGTTCGGCGGATTCAGTGAGCTTGCGGCACGCCTGCCGGCATCGTTTATGGCGATTGGTTCCGTTCTTCTGACCGCACTGGCGTCGGCGCGTATTTTCGGTGCGCGTACGGGATTCTGGGCGGGCATGATCACGGGGACGAGCGTCTTTCTCATGTATATGGGAAAGGCGTCCGTCACGGATACGACGCTGCTCTTCTTCATGACGGCGGCACTCTTCCTATTCATTCATCGGCAGTACTGGCTGATGTACCTTTGCTGCGGACTTGCTGTTATGACGAAGGGGCCGATCGGTATTGTCTTCCCCGGCGGCATTATCTTCTTCTACCTGCTGCTTACGCGTCAGCTGGAGCTTTTGCTCCGCATGCATGTCCTGCGCGGCGTGCTGCTTGCCGCGCTTGTCGGTATGCCTTGGTACGTCTATATGTATACGGTACATGGGATGCCGTTCATTCACGACTTTATCGGCTTTCACAACATCAGCCGCTTTGCGCATCCGCTCCATCCTGTGCGCGACCACTGGTATTTCTATATCCCCGTCGTACTGCTCGGCTTTTTCCCGTGGACGGGGCTGCTCATTCAGTCGGTCAAGAACGCCTATCGTCACAGCTTCGGTGAGGAGGCGGAGCAGCTTGCGTTCTTCCAAGTCTGGTGGATCTTCGTCTTTGTCTTTTTCTCGTTTGCCCAGACCAAGCAGGTCTCCTATATGCTGCTCCTCGTTCCGCCGCTTGCGACCATCATCGGCTGGAACCTCGCGCAGATGCTCGACGACTGGCGACAGACACATTTCGGCTGGGCTGGCGGCAGTGCCGTTCTCTTTCTCGTGATGGGGATTGGGTGGCTGCTTGCGGGAGACGGGCTTCCACAGCTCGCGGAGGGCGGACTTTGGCTGGGGACGCTGACACTCATCCTCGGTGCGGCGATCATCTACCATATCACCGCCTCGCATCGCCTCATGCTTGCCGCATGGCTGCACGTCATCATGGCCGTGGTGACGATGGTCATCGGCTTCGGCGTCATGATGCCGGCTGTCGAGGGAATTTTTAGCGTCAAGCAGGTTGCACGCGACTACGCAGCAGCGTATCATCCCTCCGCCGAGGAGGAGGGGCGCGTCCTCTACATCGATAAGCAGCTGCGCCCCGGCGTGATGCTCTATACGGATATCCCGGGACTTGAGGCGGATGTCAATCAGCCGGAGGAGCTCACCGCGATACGGGACGATCCACGCCCGAAGTACATCATCATGCGTGACTTTATGTACCAACGCAAGATCAAGGAACTCGGCGCGGAGCGCTGGCAGCTCGTGGAGGAAAAGGATGGACTCTGCATCTTCCGCGATGACGGGCCATAAAAAATTTTTTTGAACCAAAGAAGGATAATTCTATTTTGTGGAGAATTATTATTTGTGAAAGATGAAATAGATCATATCTATGGCATCTGATACTCCACATTTAGGACTTTGCTGTGTATTATTAATTATTTAGGAGGATATTTATGTCAGTATTTTATCTTGCGGGAAAATCCCATGTTGTTGAGGTCTACGGCGATGAGGCACTCTCTCTTGCGTGCGGCGATACGCCGCTGAAGGAGCTGAAGCCGAACACGGTCGATGCGGCACAGGAGAAGCATGTTCCCGTGCCGACCTACGATGCGGCGAAGCATGAGGTGACGGTCAGCGTTGGCTCGGTGGCGCATCCGATGACGGAGGAGCATCTCATCAACTGGGTGATGCTCGTCACGAAGCGCGGCACGCAGCGTGTCAATCTCACGGCAGTGGATGCACCGACCGTTACGTTTCGTCTCGCTGACGGCGATGCGCCGGTCAAGGTGCTTGCCTACTGCAATCTCCATGGACTCTGGCAGGCAGAGATCTGAGCTTTAGTTTATCCGTGATCTCTTGAACATGGATAGCCGCTGCACGTTTGTGCGGCGGCTGTTTTAGGAAGCACGGATAAACAGCCCCTTGGATTGTGCAAATGAAAAATCAGTCGCAATTCTCTCTGTACTCATGTATAATAAAATTATCGCATGAGCGATGCAGAAGAACGGCGACGGGGGGCGATGGTATGCGCTGGGCACAGGTGAGTGTTGTGACGACGCATGAGGGCGCAGATCTGATCGGGAATATTCTGATGGAGCTGGGCGCTGCGGGGACGGAGATCGATGATCCGTCTCTCGTGAATACGTACATCGATGCAGGGCTGTGGGACTATACCGATCTGCCGCGTGCCGAGGACACGGAAACTGTGACGGTGCGCGCCTATCTGCCTGAGGATGAGCGGCTCGAGAGCAGTCTCCTCACCCTCACGGAGCGCATTGAAGGGCTGCGTCGAGCCGATGCTCCGATCGGAGCAGGGACAGTTTCCCATGTCTTTGTCGCGGATGAGGACTGGGCGGAGACGTGGAAGGCGTATATCCACACTGAGAAGGTCGGGCGGCGCATCGTTGTACGCCCGACATGGGAGGAATATACGCCGTTGGGGGATGAGATCGTCATCGATCTCGACCCCGGGGCGGCATTCGGAACGGGGGCACATGCGACGACAGCGATGTGTCTGCGCTGGCTTGAGCACGTTGTCTGCCCGGGGATGCGCGTCTATGACGTGGGATGCGGCTCGGGCATTCTCGCGATTGCGGCGTCGAAACTCGGTGCGGGCGAGGTGATCGCCATGGACTACGATCCCGTTGCAGTCTCCGTCGCCGAGGAAAACATCAAACAAAACCACGTCACGAACGTCGTCGCTCTGCAGAGCGATCTTCTCGCTGTATGTTGTGGAATGGCGCCGGCCGAGTTGATCACGGCGAACATCATCGCAGATATCATCATCCGCCTGTTTGATCAGCTGGACCAACATCTGGCGCGGGGCGGTGTCCTGCTCGCCTCGGGCATCATCGACGACCGCATCGACGATGTGGAGCAGGCGGCAAAGGAACACGGCTTTACCGTGCTCGATATGACCTGTGAAAAGGAGTGGGCGGCGATGATCATCCGCCGTACAGCGGATCTCGAAGAGGCATGAGACAGGTATTTTATCCCGGCGTGCTAACGGAGGATATTGCCATTACGGGGGGCGACGCCCATCATCTCGCCCGTGTCATGCGCGCCCAAATCGGCGACGTGATCACGGTTGTCGACGCGGCAGGACAGGCAGCGGAGATGGCGGTCACGGAACTCGCGCGTGATGCCGTGCACCTCCGTATGCAGCGCGTATTGCCTGTGGAGACAGAGGGCAGAGAGGTCATCCTTGTGCAGGCGCTCCTCAAAGGAGAAAAAATGGACTTTGTCGTCCAAAAGGCGGCGGAATTGGGTGCCGTATGCGTGTGTCCCATCGTGACGGAGCACGTCGTTGTGCGCTATGACGCGAAGAAGACGGCGGTAAAGGCGGCACGCTGGCAAAAGATCGCCGATGAGGCGGCAAAGCAGTGCGGACGCAGGATGTTGATGAGAGTGGCGCCGATCGTCTCACTCACGGAGCTGCTGCGGGATCCGGCGTACATCGATGCCGCGGATACAGCGACGGTCTTCTGCTATGAGCAGGAGGAGCGGCAGTCGATGCGCACGGTACTGCGCGGAACAGAGGCGCGGCGCGTGACGCTCATCGTCGGTGCGGAGGGGGGCTTTTCCCCCGCTGAGGCAACGGCGGTTACGGCGGCTGGCGGGCAGTCCGTCTCACTGGGACACCGCATTCTGCGGGCAGAGACGGCATCGCTCACAGCACTCGCCGTGACGCAGTATGAACTTGGAAATCTTGATACATAATAGAGGAACAACAATGAAGAAGTATACAATATGTTTGGCGGCATTCGTCGCACTCAGTGTGTTCACGGGCTGCGGAAGCAGCAGTGCGGCCGATGAAGGGCGTGCTGCGGGCGCGCAGACGCAGGAGGCGCAGAATGCAGGACACGGGCTCGTGGGGGAGGCGGCACCGAAGTTTGCCGTGAAGAATCTCACGGGCGAGGACGTTGCTGTCGAGGCGAAGGGCAAGCCCTACATCATCAATTTCTGGGCGACGTGGTGCCCTCCCTGTCAGGCAGAGATCCCCGATCTCGCGGCGTTCTATGCGACGCATCGGGAGACGGTGGATTTCTATGCCGTCAACTTGCAGGAGGAGGCCCCCGCAGTTCAGAAGTTTTTGACGGAGCGGCAGGCAGAGCTGCCCGTTGTACTGGATGCAAAGGGGGAGGCGGCGGCGCTCTACGGCGTGCGTGCCATCCCGACAACGGTTGTCGTGAATGCAGAGGGAACGGTGATCTACCGCAAGACGGGCGGCGTGACGAAGGCGGAGCTGGAAGATGTCATCAATAAATACTGATAGCCTCGTCGTTGGAGGGCACACCGCATGGAACTGACCCTCCTCGGCGGCGCATTCCTCGCGGGCGTGCTTTCCTTTCTCTCCCCCTGCGTCCTGCCCCTTCTGCCGACCTTTTCCCTGATTTTGGCGAAGAATAGCCGACAGGACGGGCGGGAGGCACAGCGTCTCTACGTCAATACAGCGGCATTTCTGGCAGGGTTTACCGTCGTCTTTGTCCTGCTTGGGGCGACGGCATCCCTCCTCGGCGCATGGCTTTTCTCCTATCAGGAGATCTTGCGGCAGGGCGCGGCGCTGCTCGTCATACTCATGGGACTCTTCATGACGGGATGGATCCGCATCCCACTCCTTCTGCGCGAGTATCGCCCCTTTCAGCGGCGCGGCTTTGACGGCGTCGGCGGGGCATTCCTCCTCGGGTGTGGCTTTACACTCGGCTGGACGCCGTGCACGGGTCCTGTGCTCGCAACGATCCTGCTTTATGCAGGCAGCGCGGCGACCGTCGGGGCGGGGGCTCTGTTGCTCCTCGTCTACAGCATGGGCTTTGCCGTGCCGTTTTTCCTCCTCGCTGTGATTTGGCGGCGCCATATTATGAAGCTGCGTGGCTTCTATCAGTATCTGCCGCGCATTCAGCAGGCAGCGGGCGTCGTGCTTATCCTCCTTGGTATTCTGCTCTGGGCGGATGGACTAAGCTATCTCGTTCGGATTTTGTCTTAGGGAATCGCTAATTTTATCCATGTTGTTTGAACCAACGGTCTTCCTTCAATATGAGGGGAGACCGTTTTCTCATTGAAGTTTAAGACAGTGTGTGGTATGGTATAGTATAGACAGTGTATTCATGGAGGTAGATATGAAAACATACGAAAGAAATGCCGCAGGATTTTCCATGCGTGAGATTGTCTTTACGGGGCTGATGACAGCTCTTGTCTTTGTGGCGACCTATGTGCCGCATATACCGATTCCGCTCGGCTACGCGCATCTCGGCGATGCCGTGATCTTCCTGCTCGCCGTGCTTGCACCGCGCCGCAGCGTCCTTTTCGCCGCGTGCCTTGGCTCAGCGATGGCGGATATTTTCGGCGGCTTTGCACTGTGGGCAGGGCCGACCATCCTCATCAAGCTCATCATGGCGGAGATCGTCTGCCGTTTGGTACGAAGCAGTGCTGTTCCGGCGGGACGCGCGCGGTGCGCGGCGGCCTTTCTCCTCGCAAGCCTTTGGATGGCGGCAGGATATACCCTCGCAGGAGCCATCCTCTACGACGGCATGGCGGCGGCACTTGCCTCCACACCGGGGCTCATTGCCGAGGGTATCGCGAACAGCATCCTTGCACTCCTTCTGGTGCCTGCCCTTCGAGAGCATATTCCGCGGTGGTGACAGCGGAACAGTAGGGTACAGGAAAGTGCTTCCCTAATGCGCAAGAAAGAGGAATGGATTCGATGAATGAGTCACAGGAGCAGTTGATCCGACGGACGATTCGCCTGCATTTTGGGCAGAGTGCCGCCAAAGGGATTCTTCTGCCGCTGAAGGAAGGCATGACAAATGATTCGTTCCTCTTTACCGCGGATGGGAAAAAGTATATTTTTCGCTGCAATGGAGAGGGGACGGAGCGCCTGATCGACCGCGAAAACGAGAAGGCAGTCTATGAGCTCCTGGCTGACACGGGCATCACGGAGCGCATCGTGACACTAAGTACGCAGCCGGGGTATAAGATTTCGCGTTACTATGAGCACTCCCATGTCTGTGACCCCCATAATGAGCAGGAAGTTACTTCCTGCATGGAGGCACTGCGTTCTTTTCATGAGCGCAGGCTGCGCGGAGTGAAAGTATTTGACCCGTTTGCCGAGCTCCTCTTTTATGAGACGCTGATGCCGGAGAAGAAATGCAGATGCAGTGTGTACCGCACGGTGCGCGAGCAGGTCTTTTCTCTTCGCCCTTTTGTTGCTTCATTTTTGGCGGGGGCGGAGATACTCTGTCACATTGATGCAGTTTCGGATAACTTTCTCTTTGTGGAGGGAAGGGAGCGGCCTTATCTGATCGATTGGGAGTATGCAGGGCTGTCGGATCCGCTGATTGACATCGCCATGTTCGCCATCTATGCCGACTATCATGAAGATGAGACAGAGCAGCTCATCGCGGCGTACTTCCCGGAGGGCTTTGATGCGCTGCTGCGTGCACGTGTCCATACCTATATGGCGGTGGGAGGACTTCTCTGGTACGATTGGAGTGTCTATAAAAGCTCGCTCGGCGTGACGTTCGGCCCATACGAGGAGAGTCAGTTCCGCTTCGCTAAGGAATACGCCGTCAAAGCGCGGAAAGAGTGGGAGATGCTGTGATGGTACGGTATCCGATGTGGGTGATGCTCGGCGTTGTGAGCGGGCTTCTCTGGGGATGCAACAACTATCTGTATAATGTTGGTGCGACGGCAGCAGGAGCGGGATTTGCCGTCGGCATCGCTTTTCCTCTTGCCTGTACGGCAGTCAATGATGCGAGCGCGGCAGTTTTTCTGCTCCTTATGAACGGTTTTCGCGGCACTTTGCATTCGATGCGTATGGTCATCAGCCGTTCCGGTGCTTTTCTTTGTGCTGCCGCACTGCTTGGCGGGCCGATTGGACAACTCTCCTACTGCCTTGGCATCCTGTGGGCGGGACCGACCTATGCGCTGGCGCTCTCGGCCCTCTATCCTGTTGTTGGCTGCCTTTTGGCGCGCCTGCTCCTGCATCAGCAGGTCACCCTGCGCATGGGGATTGGTATCGTTCTTGCTGTTGCCGGCGGAGTGATCACGGGGGCTGTGCCACCGGATCGTGCGCCGCTGCTCCTTCTCCCGGGGATGGCGTGTGCGCTCCTTGCCGCCCTCTGCTGGGGCGGTGAGATTGTGCTGGCTGTACGCGGCATGGCGGACATCGAGCCGGATCTTGCCATCACGCTGCGTGAGTGCATCTCAGGAATGGTTTTGCTGGGGATCACACTGGTCTTTTTCTCGGACGATGCTCTTCTGAATGCACTCTCCGCAGCTTCTCTGTCCTTTATGACCCTAGCCGCCGCGGGCGCTGTTGCGGGCGCGTCCTATTTTCTCTGGTATGCGGTCAATCGTGCCATCGGCTGTGCGCGCGGTATGGCGACGAATGCGACCTATATTATATGGGGCGTATTGCTGCAATGGGGCATTGCCGGGGCGGAGATCTCGGGACAGATGGTGCTGGGCTGCGGCCTCGTCTTTCTCGGAGTCCTTCTTGTATCGCTGTATCCGCATTCTGAATGAGCCGATGATTGAGGCATGGGAGACGATATGACCAAAGATGCATTTGATGCGGCAATCGCATCGCTTGATGCGGATGATGCCGTGCGGCGGGCACAGGCAGCGGAACGCCTTGCCCCCTATCGCGTGACAAATGCGGTGCTGATGGCGGCGGGTTATGGCAGTCGTCTTGCGCCCATCACAGACCATACGCCGAAGGGGCTTCTGCGCGTCCGCGGTGAGGTGCTGGTCGAGCGTCAGATCGCACAGCTCCGCGCGGCGGGAATTGCAGACATATTTCTCGTCGTCGGATATCTGAAGGAACAATTTTCCTATCTGGCATCGGATCCGCACATTCATCTGGTTGACAATGAGGACTATCATTGCTGCAACAATACGTCGTCCATTTTTCGTGTGCTCGACGTGCTCGATAATACCTATATATGCTCGGCAGACAATTACTTTACGGAGAATGTTTTTACACCGTATGTCTACCGCTCCTACTATGCGTCGGTGTATGGCGATACACCCAGCGAGGAGTACTATCTCACCGTGGACGGCAATGGACGCATCACCGAGGTGCAGATCGGTGGAGCGCATGGATGGTATATGCTCGGGCAGGCATACTTCTCGCGGGCGTTCAGCGCGCGTTTTGCTGCGCTCCTGCGCGAGGTGTATGAGCAGGATCCATCCGTGCGCGGTCTGCTCTGGGAGCAGTTCTATATGCGCCATATTGAGGAACTCGCGCTTGAGCGGCGTGAGTTCCCGGACGGCATCATTTATGAATTTGATACATTGGCGGATATACAGGCGTTTGATGAAGGATTCCCAGTGGACTATTACATAAACTGAGAACTACTATTGATTATTCTCTAGTAACATATGTTACGTCGATGGAGTATTCCCTTTGCTATAATCGGACACAAGAAATGTGGATTTTCGCAAAGGAGAGTTATCTATGGATGCTAAGATGTTTTGTTTTCAGTGTCAGGAGACGGCTGGCGGCAAGGGCTGCACAGTGCAGGGCGTCTGCGGCAAGAAACCGGATGTCGCGGAAATGCAGGATCTCCTCGTCTATGTCACGAAGGGGCTTGGTGCGGTGACGACGGCGCTGCGTGCGGCGGGCAAGAAGGTCTCAGTGGAGACGAATCACCGCATTACGATGAATCTGTTCGTGACGATCACGAATGCCAATTTTGACCGCGAGGCGATCATGGATGTGATCGAGGAGAGCCTCGCGCTGAAGGCACAGCTCCTGCGTGAGCTTGGCGATGTGTCGAGTCTCCCGGCGGCGGCGCAGTGGACGGGCGCGCGTGCGGACTTTGCGGCGAAGGCCAAGACGGTCGGCGTGCTCGCAACGGAGAATGAGGATGTGCGCAGTCTGCGTGAGCTGACGATGTACGGCCTGAAGGGACTTTCGGCGTACATGGAGCATGCAAACGCACTCGGTTATGAGAATGAGGAAGTGGATGCGTTCCTGCAGAGCGCCCTCGCAAAACTCCTCGACGATTCGCTGGACGGCGATGCGCTGACGGCGCTTGTCCTTGAGACGGGCAAGTGGGGCGTTGCGGGCATGGCGCTCCTTGACAAGGCGAATACGGAGAGCTACGGCAACCCCGAGATTTCGAAGGTGAAGCTTGGCGTCAGAAACCGCCCCGGCATTCTCATCTCAGGTCATGATCTCAAGGATCTCGAGCGTCTCCTCGAGCAGACGAAGGGGACGGGCGTCGATGTCTACACGCACGGCGAGATGATCCCTGCGCACTACTATCCAAAGTTCAAGAAGTACGACAATCTCGTCGGCAACTATGGCAATGCGTGGTGGCAGCAGAAGGAGGAGTTCGAGAAGTTCAACGGGCCGATCCTCATGACGACGAACTGCGTTGTGCCGCCGAAGGACAGCTACAAGAACCGTCTCTTCACGACGGCGGCGGTCGGTGTGGAGGGCTGCACACATATTCCCCTCGTGAACGGCGAGAAGGATTTCACGCCTGTCATCGAGTGCGCGAAGAAGTGTGCACCTCCGACGGAGCTGGAGACGGGCGAGATCGTTGGCGGGTTTGCCCATGAGCAGGTCTTTGCTGTGGCGGACAAGGTAGTCGAGGCCGTCAAGAGCGGCGCGATCAAAAAGTTCGTCGTGATGGCGGGCTGCGACGGCCGTATGAAGTCGCGTGAGTACTATGCGGACTTCGCTGAGGCACTGCCGAAGGATACGGTGATCCTGACGGCCGGCTGCGCGAAGTACAAGTACATCAAGAAGAATCTCGGCGACATCGGCGGCATTCCGCGTGTGCTTGATGCGGGGCAGTGCAACGATTCCTACTCGCTTGCCCTCATCGCACTGAAGCTGAAGGAAGTGTTTGGTCTCGACGATGTGAACAAGTTGCCCGTGGTATACAATATCGCGTGGTATGAACAGAAGGCGGTTATCGTTCTGCTTGCCTTGCTCCACCTCGGCGTGAAGAACATCCACCTCGGTCCGACGCTGCCCGCATTCCTTTCGCCGAATGTGGCAAAGGTGCTTGTGGAGACGTTCGGCATCGGCGGCATCACGAATGTGGCGGATGACATGAGAGCGTTCGGTATCGAGGGTGCGGCGGTATAAGCCAGCCATCATTGATTTTTGAAAAAAGCGTCTGTCGTGCATGGCAGACGCTTTTATTATTGTTGTGTTTATGATATGATACGTATGATAGAGAGATTAGAAAATGTAAGGAGGAGGTTATGCAGAGGTTCAGGAGGTTTTTTCGTATTGCACAGATATTATGGGAGAATCTGCGTGCATTTCGTCCGCCAGCGGCCTTTTTGGTGATCGGTCTTTTTTGCTGTGGATTTATCCAAGATTTTGGCTCTGCCTATGTCGCTGTCCTGATGGCGCTCCTCACGCTCTTGGTCTATTTCCTCGGGCGCAGGCTTGGCGACTGGGGCCAGTTGATGATCGGCATCGCTTTTTCGCTCTGTGTGGTCGGAGCCATGACGGCATCGATCTTTATCGGGTATTTTTTCTATTCCGATTTCTCGCCGAATGGGCGGGAGAACTATGCGGAGATACGGCGCGATTTTTTCCCGCATGAGATTCCGTCGACAGCGTATGATGTCACGGTGTGGAGCCGCGTCAGCTTTGGGCGGGGATGGGATGAGTCGTATCTTTCCTTTGGTGATACGAAGGAAAATATCCGCAAATATGAGCTGCAGGGGCGCGAGCGCTCAGAACTGCGCACGCGGCATCCCTATGTCAACAATACGATCCGTGTGCCGCGGATCGTGGTGGACGAGAGCAAGGTGCTTCCGCGCTTTGCCGCGCTTCCGCTTTGGCAGCGCATTTTCTTTGACTATACGCCGCACCCGGCGAAGTGGGAGGAGCTGACGGGGAAGTATGCCTTCTATGTGTGGAACAGCAGCGATGATTTTGACCGCCCGCGTGCGGATATCATCGGTATTTCTGAGGATGGCACGCATGTGATTTTTTACGCGGTGGGGAGATAGGGAGCTTGTTTATCAGTGCTTCCCTATAATACGGCGTGCAGCAGTTCCCTGGTATCGCTCTCGTGCGGTGCCCGCAGGATGTCTGCCGTTCTGCCCTGTTCGATGATGCGTCCGTGCCGCAAGATGAGGATGCGATCGGTGATGGAGCTGACGAGGGGGAGGTCGTGGGAGATGAAGAGGAGGCTCATGCCGTGCTCTTTTTGCAGGCGACGGAGGAGCGTGATGATTTTCTCCTGCACACAGGTATCGAGTGCCGAGGTCGCTTCGTCACAGATGAGGATGTCAGGGGATACTGCCATCGCGCGTGCGATGGCGGCGCGCTGACATTCGCCGCCGCTGATCTCGTGCGGGTATCGCGCGGCGTAGGAGGCCGGGAGTTCCACTTCCTTGAGGAGGGCGGCGACGCGGCGGTCGACGGACTGGGTATCGGACGGGCAGAGGTTACAGATGGTCTCGCCGATCGCTGCACCGATGCTGCGGCGTGGGTTGAACGAGCCATGTGCATCCTGAAACACCATCTGGATACGGCGGCAGAGCTCTTTGCGCACACGGCCCGATGCGCCGACGACGTTTTTCCCCGCGAGCAGGATGCGTCCCTCTGTCGGGGTGAGCAGTCCTGTGAGGAGCTTCGCTGCAGTGGTCTTTCCGCTGCCGCTTGCGCCGACGAGACCGAGGCGTTCGCGTTCATATAGGGAGAACGTCATGGCATCGATTGCCTGTGTCCGTGCGGCATCCTCATCAAAGTGCATGGAGACGTTTTCAAAGCGCAGGAGCGGAGGCCTTGCACAGGGCGTGCCTTTTTGGGGGATGACCTGTGTGTGGGATGAACTCGGTGATGGATCGCCAATCCGGGGGATAGAGAAAAGCAGATTCTGCGTGTCCGTACATTGCGGATGGATCAGCAGCTCCGCCGTTGCGCCCTGTTCGATGATGCGCCCGTCCTTTATGACGGCGGCACGGTCGGCGATGTGGCGCAGTACGCCGATATTGTGTGTGACGAGGAGCATCGCTGTGTCGTCCTCGTCGCGCAGGGTGCGCAGAATTTGGAGCATCTGCCGCTGGAGTGCGGCATCGAGTGCCGAGGTCGGTTCGTCGGCGAGCAGGAGGCGCGGCCGCAGGGCGAGTGCGAGTGCTATCGCGGCGCGCTGCGCCATCCCGCCCGACAGTGCGAAAGGATAGGCGTCGAGGATGTGATCGGCGTCGGTAAAGCCCATGCGGTGCAGGAGCTCTGCCGCGCGTTCCGTGATCTCCGCATCTGTGAATGTGCCGTGTGCCCGCAGCGCCTCGGAAAACTGTGTCCTGATGCGGCGCGTCGGATTCAGTGACGTATTTGCATGCTGAAATACGATGCCCATTTCCGCCCCGCGCAAACGGCGGTAGTCTTCCGCTGTGCACGCAGCCAGGTCGCGCCCGTCGAATCGGATCGTGCCCGCGCGGCGGATAAGCCCCGTTTCGCGTATGCCCATGATTGCCTTGAGCAGGGTGGATTTTCCGCTGCCGCTCGCGCCGACGATGCCGAGCACCTCGCCCGGCGCGACTTGCAGGGTGATGTCGTGCAGGATGGCACTGTCCCCGTACCCTGCGCATAGCCCGTCGATGCGCAGGAGGGGAGGCGTCCCATGACATTCGAGTTTTTCAGCCATTTATTCTTTGTCCAGGTCTTTGGTGACCTGATAGTAGTCCGAGGGAGTAGAGAGGAGACCGCTCACACCCTTTGCCATGCCGACCTGCATGGTGTTGAATCCGATGAAGTCCATCGCGCGATCGTCGATCACCTGCTGCTGGATCTGGTTGACGAGCTGGATGCGCTGTGCGGGATCAAAGGTGACCGCGAGCTGCGTCAGGGCCTGATCTGCGGCGGCACTGCGGTAGTGCCCATAGTTGGCGACGCCCATACTGCCCACCGCATCACGCAGGAAGGCGTAGGGGTCGCCCGTCGGCATGGTGACGACGGAGTAGATACCGAGGTCAAAGTCGCCGCTGCTAAAGAAGGTGGACTTCTCGTGCGGATGCACCTCGATCTTTATCCCGACACGGCGGAGCTGCGCCTGCATCTCCGTAGCGATGGCCTCAGAGGAGAGACGGCGGTAGATACTGAGACCGATGACGAGCGGAACGCCGTCCTTTTCGACGATGCCGTCTCCGTCGCTGTCCTGATAGCCCGCCGCAGCGAGGCATGCATGCGCCTTTGAGAGATCATAGGAAAGCGGCGCCGGGGCGCGGTAGGGCGTCGATGGGAGAAAGGCTCCGCTCGCGGCGGTCATTGCACCCTTGAGGTACTGCGTTCCGATGATGTCCTTGTCGATGCCGCACATGATCGCCGTGCGCACGGCTGGATCAGTGAGACGGTCGAGGTTCATATAGAGCTGGTAGACGCGTGTCTGCGGCGTGCGGACGAGGGTGAATTTGTCCGATGCGGCAATCGTCTCCGCGTTCTCGGGACTGAGGTCGAGGGCGGCGTCGATCTCTCCGCTCTCGAGGGCCATGGCGAGGGCGGCAGGGTCGGGAATCTTTGTGTAGGTCACCCCGTCTGCACGTACCGTACCATCCCAGTAGTGCTCATTGCGTGTCATGACGGCGGAGAGGTACGGCTCGTAGGAGGCGAGGGTGAATGGCCCCGTGGCGACGGGCGCCTGGTCAAAATCCTCCGTGCCTGCGACATCGAGGATGATGGCGTACGGGTCACAGAGGTCGTTCACCAGTGTCGCATACGGTTCTTTTGTCCGGATGACGAGGACGTCTCCATCCGCTGTGTACTCTGCCCCGCGAAGCCATGCGGCGCGCTGATTGATCTCCGCCGTGCGCTGCAGAGAGGCAGCGACTTTCTCGGCGGTCATTTTTTCCCCATTGGAGAAGACAACGTTATTTTTTAGCGTGATGCGCCAGTCGGTTGGGCTGATATTTTCGGCACGCTCTGCCAGCCATGGCTGCGGACGCATCTCGTCATCCAGACGAAACAGTGTCTCGCCGATGCCGCAGCGCAGAACGAACCAGCCTGCCCACTCCTTTGCGGGATCCATCGTACTGTCCGTTACGTCGAGCGTTCCGCCGACATGGATGATTTTTTTCCCGGTTGCCGCATTCTGTGTGCCGCAGCCGAGGAGGGCAAAGGAGAGCGCGGCGAGTCCGAGTGCGCATAGGCGGTTGAGCATCTTGTTCATTGTTCTTCCTCCTGTGGGAAAATCATAGCTTTCGCATCTTTGGGTCGAGATGGTCGCGCAGGGCATCACCGAAGAGATTGAATACCATCATGACGGAGATCATGACGATGCTCGGTGCAAGTGCTGCCCACGGTGCCTGCCGCAGATATTTTTGTCCCTCGCTGATCATGGCGCCCCACTCGGCATCGGGAATTTTGACGCCGATCCCGAGGTAGGAGAGCGCGGCAAGCCCCATCATCATCGTACTGATGTGCATGACGGCAGTGGTGATGAGCGTCCCCGCGATGTTCGGCAGGATGTGCACGAATAGAATGCGCATCCTGCTGCACCCCGAGAGCCATGCCGCCTGTACGTATGTCTCTTCTGCTGCTGCCAGCGTCATGCTGCGCGCGAGGCGTGCGTACTGCGTCCATGTTGTCAGCATGAGGGCGAGGATGGCGTTCATCAGTCCGCCCCCGAGGATGCCAGCGACGGCGATCGCGAGGATGAGGCTCGGAAATGCCTGCACGATGTCCGTTATACGCATGAGCAGGGCACCCGTGCGTCCGCGGAAGAACCCGGCGAGGAGTCCGATGAGACTGCCGCCCGTGCCTGCGATGAGGATGATGAGCAGAGCGGCGCCGATGGATGTCCTTGCGCCGAAGAGGATGCGTGAGAGGAGATCTCTGCCGTAGTTGTCCGTTCCGCAGGGGTGTGCAGCGGCCGGCGGCTGCAGGATCAGCTGCGGATCGGTGGCGTACGGATCGTATGGGGCGAGCTGTGCTGCAAAAAGACTGACGACGAGGATGAGTACCGATGCGACCGCGAGGAGACGCAGGAGAAGCGGGGCTTTATGCGCGGCAAGCATGGCCTTCCTCAACATCCCCTGATCCTCGGGTTGAAACGGCGATAGGAGAGGTCGGTGAGCAGGTTGACGACAAAGTAGGCTAGTGCCATCCAGACGACGGCCGCCTGGATGACGGGGTAGTCACGGCTGCTGATCGCCGCCATGAGGAGACTGCCGACGCCGGGGCGGTTGAAGAGTGTCTCGATGATGACCACGCCGCCGAGCAGAGAGCCGACGGAGATGGCGGTCAGCGTGATGACGACGCCCATGATATTTTTGAGGACATTTCCAAATAGAATGCGGCGTTCGGGTATTCCGCGCGCGCGCAGGCCGATGATGTAGTCCTTGGCGAGCTCGTCGAGGGCCACCGCGCGGATCTGCCGAATGTAGCGTGCCGACATGATGAGCGCGAGCGCCGCCGTCGGCAGCACCATGCCGATGGGGGAATTGCCGGCGAGCACGGGGATCCATCCGAGCTGATAGGAGAACAGAAACATGAGGAGAATGCCGACGATGAAGCTCGGCACGGCATTTCCGATAAAGGTGAGGAAACGGACGGTGCAGTCCAGCGCACTGTTCCGATACGCGGCAACAGCGATGCCGAGCGGCAGGGAGATGAGGAGCGTGAGCAGCATCGCACTGCCTGCTATAGTGAGCGTGTAGGGGAGCGCCTGCAGGAGCAGAGCGGAAACGGGGCGGTCACTGCGGTAGGATGTCCCCATGTCTCCGTGGAGAAAACGCATGAGCCAGTCGCCGTACTGGACGGACAGCGGGCGGTCGAGCCCCATCTCCGTGCGCATCTGTGCTGCCGCTGCGGGATCGACGGCGATGCCGCCCAGCGAGAGACGCACGCTGACGGGGTCGCTCGGTGCAAGGTGAATCAGCGTGAAGGAGAGCACGGTGATGCCGAAGAATACGGGAATAAACTGTGCGCAGCGGCGCACGAGAGCGGATAATGTCATGTGTGCCTCTTTCCACGAGAAATATCATAGAAGGTTTTCCTGTCTTACCAGATGAAAATTAGTATATCGTCACGCGTCGAACATTGTCAACGAGAAATAAAAATATTCCATACCATTTGATAATTCTTCTCAGAATAATACGATATGTATATTGTGAAGGAGTACGGTCGTCTGCCGAAAAGATTTGACCTGTTTTCTTCTTTTGTCTATAATAGGGGCGTTACTGTGTATGATAGGACGGGGGAGGGCATACGGATGAAGATTTTGGCTGCGGATGGGATTTCACCTGAGGGAATCGGCCTTTTGACGGACTATGAGGTCGATGTGCGCGATAAGATCTCGCATGAGGAACTGCTGGATGTGATCGGAGACTATGATGCGCTGATGGTACGCTCGGCGTCGAAGGTGACGGCGGACGTCCTGGAACGCGCGGGGAAACTGAAGATCATCGGGCGCGCGGGCGTCGGTGTGGACAACATTGACGTAAAGGCGGCGACGGAGCGCGGCATCATCGTCATCAACTCGCCGGGCGGCAATACGATTGCCGCGACGGAGCATACAGTCGCGATGATGCTCGCCATGGCGCGCAACATCCCGACAGCGGATGCGACCATGCACGCGGGGCAGTGGAACCGCAAGGCATACGTCGGCGTTGAGCTGCGCGGCAAGACACTCGGTGTCATCGGCATGGGGCGCATCGGCGGCGGCGTCGCAAAGCGCGCCCTCGCTTTTGACATGAATGTGATCGCCTATGATCCCTACATCAACGAGGAGCGGGCAAAGGCACTCGGCGTGACCGTCGGGACGCTCGATGACATCATCGAGCAGGCGGACTTCATCACGGTGCACATGCCGCTCACGAAGGAGACGCGCGGCATGATCTCCATGGCGCAGATGCGGCGGATGAAGCAGGGCGTCCGCCTCGTGAACTGCGCGCGCGGCGGCATCATCAACGAGCACGATCTCGCCGAGGCCGTGCGCGAGGGAATCGTCGCAGGGGCGGCGATCGACGTGTTTGAGAGTGAGCCGCTCGCGGAGGACAGCCCCCTGCGCAGCGTGCCCGGCATCGTCCTCACGCCGCACCTCGGCGCGTCCACGGTAGAGGCACAGATCGGCGTCTCAGTGGACGTGGCAAAGGGCATCCGTGCCGCACTGCGCGGTGAGCCAGTGCTCGCGGCGGTCAACATGGCACCTGTCTCAAAGGAAGTCATGCGTGTGATCCGCCCCTACATCGCGCTCGCCGAACAGCTCGGGTGTACAGCGTGCTCTCTCGCCGAGGGACCCATCTCGCAGGTCGAGGTCGTCTACAACGGCGAGATCACTGAGGTCAATACGAGCTTCCTCACGACGGCCATTCTCAAGGGGATGCTCAACCCCATCCTCGAGAGCGAGATCAACTACGTCAACGCACCGAGTGTGGCGAAGTCGCGCGGCATCAAGGTCTCTGAAATTCGCGAGAAGGAGACGTCGCACTACTCGACGCTCATCACCGTGCGCGTGACGGCATCAGGCGGCACTTCCGAGGTGCAGGGCGCGCTCTTCGGTGAGGAGGGGCGCATCGTTCGCATCAACCGCTTCCGTGTCGACGTTGACCCGCACGCACGCATTCTCATCTGCCCGCACATCAACCGCCCCGGTGTCATCGGCACGATTGGCTCGATCATGGGCGCGGCAGGCATCAACATCTCCTCTATGCAGGTGGGAAAGTCCGATCGCAAGGGTATGAACATCATGGTACTCACCATCGATCACGACATCTCCGACGATGTACTTGCGCGCGTGCTCGCCGTCGAGGGCATCTTTGATGCAAAGTTGGTCAATTTCGATGCAATTTAAGGAATCGTTGATGAAATGGGGGCTGCCAGATTGGCGTATCCTTTATCAGCGATTCCCTGCGAAGATTTCAGCCTTTTTCCATAAATGCACTGTATGATATAGTCAAAAGGACAAAGATTTGACAGATAAAGGAGAAATGAAGCTATGAACACACTGAAAACAACAATGCTCATGGCGCTCCTGATGGCGCTGATGGTCGCCCTTGGCGGCGTATTCGGCGGACATACAGGCATGACCATCATGCTCATCATCGCGGTTGGTATGAACTTCTTCTCGTACTGGTTCTCCGACAGCATGGTGCTCCGCATGTACAATGCCCGGGAGATTGACCGCACGGATGCGCCGGAGCTCTACGGCCTGGTCGAGAAGCTCGCGGAGAACGCGGGGCTTCCGATGCCGCGCGTCTGCATCATCAATGAGGACGCGCCGAACGCATTTGCGACGGGGCGCAATCCGTCCCATGCGGCTGTCGCCGTTACGACGGGGCTGATGCGCGTCCTCGACTACAACGAGATCTCGGGCGTGCTCGGGCATGAGCTGGCACACGTCAAGCATCGCGACATCCTCATCTCGACCATCGCCGCGACGATGGCGACCGTGATCTCCTACGCGGCGAACATCGCCCAGTTTGCGGCGATCTTCGGCGCGGGACGCTCGAGCGACGACGACCGCGGCGGCATCATCGGAATGATCGCAACGGCGATCATCGCCCCGATTGCGGCGGCGCTCATCCAGATGGCGATTTCGCGTTCGCGTGAGTACAGCGCGGATGAGGGCGGCGCAGAGATCTGCGGCAACCCGAACTACCTCGCAGCGGCACTCGAAAAGATCGAGTACTATGCCGTGCACGGCGCACCGCTCCCAGAGGCGACGCCGGAGACGGCACACATGTGCATCATCAACCCGTTCGCGGGACATGACTTCTCGTTCAAGAGCCTGTTCTCGACGCATCCCGCGACGGCGGAACGCATCGCGCGTCTGCGCGAGCAGGCACAGCGGATGCACATTCGCTGAGTGTATGTAAGAGTCTCGGACACCGATTCCTGTGGTGTTCGAGACTTTTTGCATTCCATTTAGGAATCGCTGATAAAATGAAGTCCGTCAGATTGGCGTAGATTTTTTCGTCCGATTGAGGAGGCAAACCGGACGCATAGCCAAAGCTATGTGGAGGATCGCGGGCAAAAAGCGGGCAAAAAAGATGCGCTAAGATGACGGTGCTGAATTTATCAGTGCTTCCTTTATTGCGTTTGCCCTGACATCATCATATAATGAAAGCCTAGCAGGAGGAGGATGGTATATGCTCGCAAAATCGGCGAATCTGCATGCGCGTGTTGATCCAAGGATCAAGGAGGAGGCAGAGCTTGCCGCAGATGATGAGGACTAAGGAAGGAGAACGATAATGAGTTCACTGCATATTGCTGCCGAAAAGGGAGAGGTCGCGGAGCGCATCCTGCTGCCGGGTGATCCGCTGCGTGCGAAGTACATCGCGGAACATTTTCTCGATGGGGCGAAGGAGTACACGTCCATCCGTAATATTCTCGGGTATACGGGGACATATCATGGCGTACCCGTCTCCGTACAGGGAACAGGCATGGGGATGCCGTCGATCTCGATCTATGTGAATGAGCTGATGGACTGCTACGGCGTGCAGAAGCTCATCCGCGTCGGCACATGCGGCGGGATGCATGAGAAGATAAAGCTGCGCGACGTGTTCATCGCACAGGGCGCGACGACGGACTCGGGCATGATCCGCAGCATCTTCGGCAGTTCGATCAACTATGCGCCGCTCGCGGACTACGAGCTTCTCTCTGCCGCCGTGGAGAATGCAAAGCGCATGAATCTCCCCGTGCGCGTCGGCAATGTGATCTCCGTTGACCGCTTCTACGATGAGGAGATCGACAACAACAAACTCCGCGCCTATGGTGTGCTCGCTGTGGAGATGGAGGCGGCGGCACTTTACACCCTTGCGGCAAAGTACGGGCGGCAGGCACTCGCACTCTTTACCGTGAGCGATCATCTGCTGACGGGCGAGAAATGCACGGCGGAGGAACGGCAGACGACGTTCAACGATATGATCAAGATTGCCCTTGAGACAGCAGTCGGGTAATAGACAAAGACAGCATCACACAAACAGCGCACGGGAACGCGATTCTCGTGCGTTATTTTTGTGTGGAAACGTAATCATTTTTTCGCGATTTCAAAAAGAAAACGTTTGCATTTTTGAAAAACATATCGTATAATAAAAACCGTAAATGTAAACGTTTACTATAGCGGTTTTGGAAGGAGCGACATCGCGCGCATAACGATGCTGCATCCATTTAAAGGAGGGAACTGCATGGAGGAGAAGAAGTTCATCATCACGGTCGGCCGTCAGTATGGCTGCGGTGGCCGTGAGCTCGCTGAGATTCTTGCGGAGAAACTCGGCGTGCATCTCTACGATCGTCAGATCGTGCACATGGCGGCGGCAAAGCTTGGGATCAACGATCTGAACGAGAGGGATCTCTTGGAACTCGAGAATACGGTGAAACCGCTCTCGTCACGCTTCATTCCGTTTCATTCCTTTGGCATGGCGATGGGGGAGTCGAGTCAGGGGATGTTCATGGCAGAGTCGAATGTCGTGCGCAAGCTCGCAGATGACGGCCCGTGCATTTTCCTCGGCCGCTGTGCGGACTATGCACTGCGCAAGCGCGACGATGTTTTTTCGATCTTCGTCTGCGCAGATGATGAGTTCCGTGAGGAGCGCGGACGGACGGTCTACGAGGGGAAGTCGCTGAAGGAGCTGAACCGCGAGAACGAGAAGCGCGCGCGCTACTACGACTACTACACGGGGCGCAAGTGGGGCGACGGCGCGAACTACGATCTCGTGGTCAAGACGGGGCGTGCACCGCTTGCGCAGATCGCGGACGGCATCATCGCCTATATGCATGCGGTAAAGGGGTAAGGAGGAACTCTTATGGCATCTCCGAAGAGCAAGTTCTGGTCACGCATCGCCTATGCCTGCGGTACGTTCGGGCACGATGTGTTCTACATGATGCTGGCGACGTACTTCATGATTTTCGTCACGAGCAATCTGTTCCACTCCGACAACCATGAGCACGATGCCTATATGATCGGCATTGTGACGACGATCATCCTCGTTCTGCGTATCGCCGAGCTGTTCATTGATCCCTTTATCGGCAATACGATTGATAAGACCAAGACGCGCTGGGGCAAGTTCAAGCCGTGGGTGCTCGTCGGTGCATTCGTTGCGGCGATCTCGCTCGCGATTCTCTTCACGGATATGGGCGGCCTGACGGTGTCGAACCCGATGCTCTACCTCGTGCTCTTTGCTCTCATCTATCTCATCATGGACGTGTTCTACTCGGCAAAGGATGTTGCGATCTGGTCGATGATCCCCGCGCTCTCGTTTGACTCGCATGAGCGCGAGATCACGGCGACGTATGCACGTATCGGCTCGGTGTTCGGCGCGCAGATGATTACGGCGATTGTCATGCCCGTCGTCCTCTATTTCTCGCTGAATGAAAACGGCGGTGCAGGCGACGGGACGGGCTGGTTCGCCTTTGCCGTGATCGGCGGCGGCATTGCAACGCTCGGCGCGGTGATCCTCGGCCTCGGGACGAAGGAGGAGACCTCCGCCCTGCGCGAGAACAAGACGGAGACGTCGTTCAAGGATGTGTTCTCCATCCTGCTGAAGAATGATCAGCTGCTCTGGGTGGCGATTGCGTATCTTGTTTTTGTTCTTGGGCAGAATGTCATCAATAATTTCAACCTCTATTACTTTATCTATGTGCTCGGCGACGCGAAGCAGTTCTCGTTCCTCGGCGTGATCAATGTTATCATTGGACTGCTCGCCGTGGCACTCTTCCCGACGCTTACGATGAAGTTCAGCCGTCGGCGGCTTTTCTTCGGCTCGGTTTCGGTGATGTTGATCGGCATCATCCTCTATGCGCTTGCGGGGACGAGCGTCATCATGACGCTCTTTGCGGCCGGTCTCTTCGCCCTCCCGCAGCCGCTGATCTTCCTCGTCGTGCTCATGACGATCACGGATACGGTGGAATACGGTCAGCTGAAGCTCGGACATCGTGACGAGGCACTTGTCCTCTGCGTGCGTCCGCTGGTGGATAAACTTGCGGGCGCCGTCACGGGTGGCCTCATCGGCATCACGGCGATCTGGGTCGGCATGACGAGCGGTGCGACGGCGGCGACGATTACGCCGGAGAACCTTTTCAACTTCAAACTCGTGATGTTTGCGGCTCCGTTTATGCTCATCCTGATCGGTACGGTGATCTACCGCGCGAAGGTGACGCTGACGGAGGCGGAGCACGCACGCATTGTCGAGGAGCTCGAAGACAAGTGGCATGAGATGAATCAGTAATAGGATGGGAAGCGGTCGTTTGCGGCCGCTTTCTTTGCCAAATGGAGGTTTCTGATGAGCTTTGATTTCAGCAAACTGAGCGACCCGCGTTATTTCGCGGAGAATCGTCTGCCCGCCCACAGCGATCATCGTTTTTACCGCGATGAGACAGAGCTCGCGCGCGGTGTATCGTCCTTTGAACGTGCGCTTGGCGGTGTCTGGCAGTTCGCCTATGCACGGAACATCGACGCCATCCCGCAGGGCTTTACGGCAGCGGACTACGACTGCCATGACTGGGAGACGATCCATGTGCCCGCGCACATCCAGATGGAGGGGCATGGCGTCCCACACTATACGAATACGACGTATCCGTGGGACGGGCACGAGAGCATCGTGCCGGGGGAGATTCCGACGCGGGAGAACCCCGTCGGCTGCTATGTGAAGTACTTCGCCGTACCCGAGGGCTGGGACAATGTGTTCATCTCCTTTGCCGGTGTCGATGCGGCACTCGCCCTTTATCTCAACGGACATTTTGTCGGCTACAGCGAGGACAGCTGCACGCCGTCGGACTTCGATCTGACGCCGTATCTCGTGTCAGGCGAAAATAAGCTGGCGGCGATGGTGTTCCGCTACGCGAGCGCGAGCTGGCTGGAGGATCAGGACTTCTGGCGGTTCTCGGGGATCTACCGTGATGTCACGCTCTATACAAAGCCGCAGCACCACATCGAGGATGTCGCTGTCCGTGCAATGCCGATGGAACGGGACGGATACACGGACGGACAGCTTGATGTGCACCTCACGTTCGGTGATGCGGCAGAGAAGAACGTCGAGATCCTGCTCTGCGACGAGGATGGGGACTGTATATGGGAGGATGAGGCGTGCATCTTCGCAAAGACGCATACGATTTCGGGAGAGCCCTTCTGTGTGCACCTGTGGAGCGCAGAGTATCCTTTCCTCTATCATCTTCTGATTCGTGTGCGCGACGCGGCGGGGACGCTGCAGGAGGTCGTACGCATACGCGTTGGCTTCCGTGAGTTCTGCCTGCGCGACGGACTGATGCAGATCAACGGGAAGCGCATTGTGTTCAAGGGCGTCAACCGTCACGAGTTCGACTGCGACCATGGGCGGGCGATGGATCCTGCGCTCTTTGAGCAGGATCTCATCGCGCTGAAGCGTGCCAATGTCAACGCGATCCGCACGTCACATTACCCGAACAGCAGCCGCCTCTATGAGCTCGCGGATCTTTACGGCTTCTATGTGATCGACGAGACGAATCTCGAGACGCATGGCTCGTGGATGAGGAACGGCGCGTGCGAAAAGGATGCGAACAGTCTGCCGGGCGATCATGAGGAGTGGCTGCCCGCCGTGCTCGACCGTGCACAGTCGATGTACGAGCGCGACAAGAACCATCCGTGCATCCTGATCTGGTCGTGCGGCAACGAGTCCTGCGGCGGGCGCAATATCTACGAGATGAGCGCGTACTTCCGCCGTGCTGACCCCACGCGACTCGTGCACTACGAGGGGATTTTCTGGGATCGCAGCTATCCGATGTCGAGCGATATGGAGAGCCAGATGTATACGAAGGCGGCGGACATCGAGGCCTTTCTGAAGAAGCATCGGGACAAGCCTTTTATCGCGTGTGAGTACACGCATGCGATGGGCAACAGCTGCGGCGGCATGCACAAGTACACGGAGCTGGCAGAGCGCGAGCCGCTCTATCAGGGCGGCTTTATCTGGGACTTCGGCGATCAGGCGATCCGTCGGCGCGGACGCGATGGGGAGGAGGTATTCCTCTACGGCGGCGACTTTGGCGACCGTCCGTCGGACTACAATTTCAGCGGCAACGGCATTTTCTTTGCCGACCGCCGAGCGACGGCGAAGCTGCAGGAGGTGAAGTATAACTATCAGGACTTCACCCTGCGCCCTGCATGGAACGGGGTGGAGATCGAGAACAAGAGCCTCTTCTCCGATGCGGCTCTCTATGAGCTGCGGATGACGCTCCTCCTCGACGGGCGAAAGGTCTGGGAGACGCGGCAGCTGGGACATTCCGTGGCGCCCGGAGAGACGAAGTTCATTGATATGGCATTCTCCAAGATGCCGTATCTCGGCGCAGGGGAGTATGTGCTGACGGCGTCGCTCTGCCTGAGGTATGAGGAGCTGTGGGCACCTGTCGGCTATGAGATTGCCTTTGGACAGGCGGTCGTCGTACCGCCCGAAGGAGCGGCAACGCGCCTCTTGGATGTTCTCGAGAGCTGTGATGCCGCACCATACTGCGTGCCGCTTGGCGCCTGCGGAGATCTGCGCATCGTCGTGAGCGACATCAACCTCGGCGTGCAGGGGGCGGGCTTTTCCCTCATGTTCTCGAGTGCGCAGGGAAATCTCGTCTCCTACCGCTATGGCGGGCGCGAGCTGATCGAGGAACTGCCGCAGCCGAGTTTCTGGCGTGCGCCGACGGATAACGACTACGGCTGCGGTGCGCCGGCGGATACGGCGCAGTGGAAGCTCGCGAGTCTCTACCGCCGCTGCACGCAGATCGCGTGGAGCACGGACGATGCGCCGCTCACCGTCATTGACGGCTATTTTGGTAAGACGGGAACAGGCGAGCGGCGTGCCGCGCGCGTTACCGTGCGCTTTACCTATGCACTCGCGGCACAGCCCGCCGCCCATTGCACGGTCACGTATACGGTGGACGCTGCGGGCGCGGTGGATGTCGCACTGGACTACGAACCGACGGACGGGATGCCCGCGCTGCCGGATTTTGCGATGCTCTTTACGCTCGCGGCGGACTATGACCGCATCCGCTACTACGGCTATGGCCCGAAGGAGAACTACGCCGACCGCCATCGCGGTGCGCGTCTCGGCATCTACGAGAGCACGGCGGCAGAGGAGGTCGAGCCGTATCTGCGCCCACAGGAAACGGGCAATCATTGCGGTGTGCGCTGGATCGAACTGCGCGACCGCAGCGGACACGGGCTGCGCCTCACGGGGGCAGAGCCCATGGAGGCGTCGGCGCTGCCCTATAGCCCGCACGAGCTTGAGAATGCGCGTCACGCATACGATCTGCCGCGCAGCGCGCACACCTATCTGCGTGCATCGGCGGGGATGTGCGGCGTCGGCGGCGACGACAGCTGGGGCGCTCCTGTCCTCACGGAGTATACACGTCCGAATGCAGCGCGGCATCTGCGCTTTACGATGCAGGGAATCTAACGACCTTTGGCGAAATGATAATAAATGGAGGACGCTGATATGAAGATATTGGATGAAATGCAGGAAGTCTTTCGGGAGAAATTCGGTGCGGCACAGACGCATGCGTATTTCTCGCCGGGACGCGTGAATCTCATCGGTGAGCACACGGACTACAATGGAGGGCACGTCTTCCCCTGTGCGATCTCCCTCGGGACGTATGCGCTCGTTGCACCGCGCACGGACGGTGTGTCGCGGCTCTACTCGATGAATCTGCCGGAGCAGGGCGTGGTGGAGTTCCCCATGCACGGTGCGGTGAAGACGGATGCCTATGGCTGGGCGAACTACCCCATCGGTGTTGTGCGCATGATGGAGGATGCGGGACACGCAGCGGCGCACGGTTTTGACATTCTGTTCTACGGCAATCTGCCGAACGGTGCGGGACTCTCCTCCTCGGCATCCATCGAGGTGCTGATGGCGGTCATCCTGAACGATGAGCTGAACCTCGGCATTGATATGGTGGAACTGGTGAAGTTCTCGCAGAAGGCAGAGAATGAATTCGTCGGCATGAACTGCGGCATCATGGATCAGTTCGCGGTTGGAATGGGGAAGAAGGATTGTGCAATCCTTCTCGACTGCAATACCCTTGAATATCGTTACAGCAAGCTCGATCTCAAGGGCTGCAGCATTGTCATCACGAATACAAACAAGGCGCACAGCCTTGTCACCTCGGCGTACAACGAGCGTCGGATGCAGAGCGAGGCGGCACTCAAGGCGCTGCAGAAGGTGAAGGCGATCAAGTCACTCGGCGAGCTGACGAATGCGGAGTTCGATGCCATTGCATCGGCAATCCCCGATCCCGTCGAGCGTCGGCGCGCACGCCATGCTGTCTACGAGAACAACCGCACGCTGGAGGCGGTGAAGGCACTCGAGGCGAACGATGTGAAGCGTTTCGGTGAACTGATGAATGCGTCCCACGTCTCCCTGCGTGACGACTACGAGGTGACGGGCCCTGAGCTCGATACACTCGCGGAGCTCGCATGGCAGCAGGACGGCGTCCTCGGCTCGCGCATGACGGGCGGCGGATTTGCAGGATGCACGGTCAGCATCGTGCGCGACGCGGCCATTCCCGCATTTGAGAAGAATGTGGGCGATGCCTATACGGCAAAGATCGGCTATGCACCGAGTTTCTATGTGGCAAATATCGCGGACGGCGCACGCCGTCTCTCATAAGAAAGGGGAAGGATATACATGGCTATTTTGGTCTGCGGCGGCGCAGGATACATCGGCTCTCATGCCGTTCATGCACTGGTGGAAAAGGGCGAGCAGGTCGTGATCGTGGACAATCTCCAGACGGGGCACCGTGGGGCGCTGAACCCTGCGGCCACGTTCTATGAGGGCGATATTCGCGATGCGGCGGTGCTTGATAAGATTTTCACGGAGAACAAGATCGAGGCAGTCATCCATTTTGCGGCGAACTCCCTCGTGGGGGAGAGTGTCGAAAAGCCCCTGCTCTATTTCAACAACAATGTCTACGGGATGCAGGTGCTCCTCGAGGCGATGGTGCGCCATGGCATCGACAAGATTGTCTTTTCCTCGACGGCGGCCGTCTACGGCGAGCCGAAGCGCGTTCCCATTCACGAGGACGACGAGACGCACCCGACGAATCCGTACGGAGAGACAAAGCTCACGATGGAGAAGATGATGAAGTGGGTCAGCCGTGCGAACGGTGTGCGCTATGTCTCCCTGCGCTACTTCAATGCGGCGGGGGCGCTCCCCGACGGCTCGATCGGTGAGGATCACGCGACGGAGACGCATCTCATCCCGCTCATCCTGCAGGTGCCGCTCGGAAAGCGCGACCATATCACGGTCTTTGGCGAGGACTATCCGACGCCCGACGGAACGTGCCTGCGTGACTACATCCACGTGATCGATCTTGCGGATGCACATGTGCGTGCGCTGGACTATCTGCGGCAGGGCGGCGAGAGCAATATCTTCAACCTCGGCAACGGGCAGGGATTCTCGGTCAAGGAGATGATCGCCGCCGCGCAGAAGGCGACGGGACGCTCGATCAAGGTGGAGATCGGTGCACGCCGCGCGGGCGATCCGGCACAGCTGATCGCATCGAGCGAGAAGGCACGCACGGTGCTCGGCTGGAATCCGCAGTTTACAGACGTGGAGCAGGTCATCGGCACGGCGTGGACGTGGCATGAGAAGCATCCGAACGGCTATGGGGACTGAGGGAGGACTGCCATGAGTGACATACAGCGCAGCATCAGCCGTCTCCTGCATTTTGCGCGGCAAAAGGGGCTGATCGCCCCTGACGATGAGGTGTACGCCGCGAACCGCCTGATCGACGTGCTCGGCGTGGAGGAGTATGTGCCGCACGCCGTCGATGAGACGCTCGAGACGGCGACGCCCGTGCTCGAGGAGATGCTTGACGATGCGGCAGCACGCGGCTTGATCGAAAATACGGTGAACGAGCGCGACCTGTTCGATACGCGCATCATGGACTGTGTGATGCCGCGTCCCTCGGAGGTCGTGCGGGAGTTCCGCGCGCATTATGCGGCATCGCCGCAGGAGGCAACGGACTGGTACTACCGTCTGAGCATTGCATCGAACTACATCCGCAAGACGCGCATTGATCGGAACATCGCGTGGAAGACGGCGACGGAGTACGGTGATCTCGATGTGACGATCAACCTCTCGAAGCCCGAGAAGGATCCACGCGACATCGCAAAGGCGAAACTTGCGAAGGCTTCCTCCTATCCGAAATGCCTGCTCTGTCGTGAGAACGAGGGCTATGCAGGACGGGCGAACCATCCTGCGCGCGAGACGCACCGCCTCATTCCGCTCGATCTGTGCGGAGCGTCGTGGTTTCTCCAGTACTCGCCCTATACCTACTACAACGAGCATTGCATCATCCTGAACGGCGACCATGTGCCAATGGTGATTTCGCGCGAGACGTTCGAGAATCTGGCGGCGTTTCTTGAGATCTTCCCGCACTATTTCGCGGGGTCAAATGCAGACCTTCCGATTGTCGGCGGCTCGATCCTCTCGCATGACCACTATCAGGGTGGACGCTATACGTTTGCGATGGAGTGTGCGGCGACGGAGAAGGAGTATGCGTTCAAGAACTATCCGACGGTGCGTGCGGGGCGCGTCAAGTGGCCGATGTCGACCCTGCGGCTCACCTCGCCGGATGCAGATGCGCTCATCGACCTCGCAGAGAAGATCCTCGCGGCATGGCGCGTCTACAGCGATGCGTCGGTGGAGATTCTCGCGGAGACGGACGGCACGCCGCACAATACGATTACCCCGATTGCGCGGCGGCGCGGCGAGGACTTTGAGTTTGATCTCGTGTTCCGCAACAATCGGACGACGGCAGAGCATCCGCTCGGGCTCTTTCACCCGCACGCCGAGGTGCATCACATCAAGAAGGAGAACATCGGCCTGATCGAAGTGCTGGGGCTGGCGATCCTGCCCGCGCGTCTCAAATCGGAGATGGAGCAGATCCGTGCGGAGCTGCTGCGGGGAGCGGCGGACATCGCGGGAATCGCGGACATCGAAAAGCATGCGGACTGGTATCGCTCGGTACGTGCGGCGCATACGACGGTCACGGAGGGAAATGTCGATGGGATTCTGCGCGACGAGATTGGAAAGGTGTTCCTGGAGGTGCTCACGCACGCAGGTGTGTTCAAGCGTGACGCGGCAGGAATGGCGGCGTTCGACCGCTGGATTGAAAGCATAGCGGGCGTGTAGATGTCTGCGTACTCCTCGCAAACACCTCGTTACGCAAACGGTCGTACACTTATCTGCCTAAATACCTGCGGACTTCTTAAACGCGCTTCGCTTGAACGAAAGAAATCCGCAGGGGGCAGAACGTGTACTTCCCCCGTTTGCTTCACTAGGGTTTGCTTAGGAGTATCGCATGACAATGATACAGGGGGAAGAGAGAATGAAGGCGACGATCGTTGATGTGGCGAAGGAGTCGGGCGTGTCTGTCGCGACGGTTTCGCGCGTCGTGAACGGGAACTATCCCGTGCGTGAAAAGACGCGGTTCAAGGTGGAGAACGCCATCAAGAAACTGGAGTATGTACCGAATCTGCAAGCACGCGAGCTGAACACGCAGCGTTCCTCGAGCATCGGCGTCGTCGTACCGGGCTTTGACAATATGTTCTTTGCCGAGGTGCTGGACGGGGTGGAGGAGCATCTGCGGCAGAGTTCCTACTCGCTGCTGCTCGCCTGCGCACAGAACGATCCCCGGCGCGAGGAGGCGTGCGTGCGGGACTTCATCACGCGCAATGTCTCAGGGGTGATCGTCGTCAGCCCGAACACGGAGACGGCAGCGACGGAGTTCTACGAGACGACGGCGGCGCGGCTTCCCATGGTCTTTATCAACAGCGCGCGGGAAATTCCGGGCATATCGCATGTGACGAGCGATCAGCGCGGCGGCGCCCGTGCGGCACTCGAACATCTATTTCGCTACGGGCACGAGCGCATTCTCTTTGTCCGAGGCGAGAACAGCGATTCCTATCGTGTGAAGGAGGACGTCTACCGTGCCGTTATGCAGGAGCGGGGGATGTTCCATGCGGAGGATATCGTCAGCATCGGCGACGGCAATCGCATTGAGACGGTCGAGAACACCATGTTCATCCTCATGGATCAGATGCTTGATTTTGCACCAACAGCGATTTTCTGCTGCAACGACCTCATGGCGATGGGGGCGGTCAACGCCTGTCAGCGTATGGGACGGCGCGTTCCGCAGGACATCTCGGTGATCGGCTATGACAACACGGCGCTCAGCAGGTACACGGCACCGCAGCTCACGACCATCGATCAGCACATGGGCGATCTTGGGCGGGAGGCGGCACGCCTCATGCGGAAGCGGATCGAGGAAGGAACGGCGGAGAATATTGTACGCGCAAACACCGTGGTGGAGCGTGAGACGACGGGGGTTCACGTAGAGGAAGATATGGGGCTGCAGAGGTTCGGCCGCCTTGCATAGCAATTTCATCACACAATCGAAGGGGGGATATACATGAATATCATCTATCATGAGCAGGGCAGAGTCTTTCATCTCTTCAATGATTCGATCAGCTATATCTTCATGGTACTGCCGCACGGCGGGCTCGGGAGCCTTTACTTCGGTGCGGCACTCCGCGACCGCGAGGGCTTTGAGCATCTCTTTGAGCGTGCGCATCGCGGGATGTCGGCGTGTGTCTTTGCGGACAGCCGCGACTACTCGCTCGATGCGATCCGACAGGAGCTGCCGACCTACGGCTCGTCGGATTTTCGCCGTCCTGCGCTGAATGTGCTGCAGGAGAACGGCAGCCGCATTCTCGATCTGCAGTTCAAGGACTGGCGCGTGGAGGACGGCAAGCCGAAGCTTGCGGGGCTGCCCGCCACCTATGTGGAGTCGCCAAGCGAGGCGAAGACACTCATCATCACGCTGGAGGATGTGCCGACGGGGCTGTGCGTGGAGCTCCTCTACACGATCTTTGCCGAGGGGAACGCGATTGCGCGCAGTATGCGCTGCCACAATGCGGGGATGGAGATGCTGCACCTGCAGAAGGTGATGAGTCTCTCGATTGACCTGCCCGATACGGACTATGAGTGGCTGGAGCTGACAGGGGCGTGGGCGCGTGAGCGCCACGTGGAGCGGCGCGCGCTCGCCACGGGCATTACGGCGATTGGCAGCCGCCGCGGACACTCCTCGGGGCAGTACAATCCCTTCGTCGCTCTCGTGCGCCCCGAGACGACGGAGATGCAGGGCGAGGTGCTCGCCGTGAGCCTCGTCTACAGCGGCAACTTCGAGATGCTTGCCGAGGTGGACAACCACGGCGTGACGCGTCTGCAGGCGGGCATTCACAGCACGGATTTTGACTGGATACTCGCCACGGGCGAGACATTCCAGACGCCGGAGGCGGTGCTCGTCTGGTCGGACGAGGGGCTGAACGGCATGAGCCGCACGTATCACCGCCTCTACCAGCGGCGGTTGGCACGCGGCACATGGCGTGACAAGGTACGCCCCATCCTCATCAACAACTGGGAGGCGACCTACTTCGACTTTACGGAGGAGAAGCTGCTCGCGATTGCGGATGTGGCGGCGAAGTGCGGCGTTGAGCTCTTCGTGCTCGATGACGGCTGGTTCGGTGCGCGCACGTCGGATCATGCGGGGCTCGGTGACTGGACGGTAAACCCCGACCGTCTGCCGAACGGGATTGACGGGCTCGCGGAGAAGATTGAGGCGCGCGGCATGAAGTTCGGCATTTGGGTCGAGCTCGAGATGGTCAATGAGGACTCCGATCTCTACCGTGCACATCCCGACTGGGTGCTCTCCGTCCCGGGGCGGAGAAAATCACTCGGACGCTCGCAGTGCGTGCTTGATTTCTCCCGGCAGGATGTCGTCGATAATATCTATGCGCAGATGGCGGCGATTCTCGCGAGCGGCAAGGTCTCCTACGTAAAATGGGATATGAACCGCAGCATTACGGAGTGCTGGTCGCACGCGCTGCCTGCCGCACGGCAGGGCGAGGTGTTCCACCGCTATATTCTCGGACTGTACGATCTCTATGAGCGGCTGACGACGGCGTTCCCGCACGTGCTCTTCGAGTCCTGTGCGTCGGGCGGCAACCGCTTCGACCCCGGGATGCTCTACTACGCGCCGCAGGCATGGACGAGCGACAACTCGGATGCCGTCGAGCGGCAGAAGATCCAGTACGGCACGTCGATGTGCTATCCGCTGAGCAGCATGGGCAGCCACGTCTCGGTCGTGCCGAACCATCAGGTGAACCGCGTGACGCCGCTCCACACGCGTGCGAACACGGCGTACTTTGGTACATTCGGCTACGAGCTTGACCTAGGCAAGCTCAGCGCGGAGGAGCTCGCCGAGGTCAAGGACGAGATCGCCTTTATGAAGAAGTATCGTGAGATCTTCCAGTTTGGCACGTTCTACCGCCTGCAGAGCCCATTCGAGCACAATGTTATGGCGTGGATGTGCGTGAGCGGCGATCAAAAGACGGCGATTGTCGGCTGGTACCGCACGCTGAACCGCGTGAATGACCGCTTTGCGCGCGTGCGCCTTGCGGGACTGTTGCCGGACACCCTCTATGAGGACAGCCGCAGCGGCGCGCGCTGCTACGGTGACGAGCTGATGCACTACGGGCTGATTACGACGGACGGGACGACGGGCGAGCCGCATCCCGAGGACGGCCTGACGACGGACTTTGACTCACGTCTCTATGTGCTGAATGCTGTGGAATAAGACAGATTGACGATAGTGGGGCACTGCATGAAGCAAAAAACTTCGTGCGGTGCCCATTTTCTTGTTGCCGCATGAATCCGTCATTGCAAAATGTGCAGAATTTCGTTAGAATAGAAGTGTAGACCACATGGAAGAAGGGAGATTCTTATGGCCGTCAAGCGAATCTTCGTCGAAAAGCGTCAGGGCTTTTTTGACGTTCCGGCACAACGCCTTTGCAGTGATCTTGTGGAGACGTTCCGTCTGACCGACCTGCGCGCGGTACGCATGATTACGCGCTACGATGTGGAGGGCCTGAGCGACGAGGAGTTCGAGCAGGTTCGCGACATCGTCTTTGCCGATCCACCGGTTGACACCGTCTATGAGGATGCACTGCCCTTTTTCGCCGATGCGAAGATCTTTGCCATCGAGCCGCTGCCGGGGCAGTTCGACCCGACGGCTGCGGCGGCTGCGGAGTGCGTGCAGCTCGTGACGCAGGGGGAGCGTCCCACGGTGCGCACGGCACGCGTTATTGTGCTCATCGGCAGGATCAGCGATCTCATCGTTGAAAAGATCAAGGCATATCTCATCAACCGCGTGGAGAGCCGTGAGGCGTCGCTCGCCACGCCGGCGACGCTCGAGGTGCAGCCTGCGATGCCGGGGGATGTGGAGGTGCTGACGCAGTTCAACGCACTTTCGCGCGAGGAGCTGGCACGTTTTCACGCTGCCCACGGCTTTGCCATGAGCGAGGAGGATCTCGCTTTTGTGCAGGAGTACTTCCGCACGACGGAACGCCGCGCACCGACGATCACGGAGCTGCGCGTCATCGATACGTACTGGTCGGATCACTGCCGTCATACGACGTTTACCACGGCGATCGATGCAGTAACCATCGAGAATGGCTTTTTCTCCCTGCCGATCATGGAGACGTATCAGAAGTACACCGACGACCGCAAGGCGCTCTACACGAATAAAAAGCGCGATATGACGCTGATGGATCTTGCCGTGATCGGGATGAAGGCACTGCGCGCGGAGGGCAAGCTGGACGATCTCGATGTGTCGGAGGAGATCAACGCGTGCAGCATCCATATTACCGTGGATGTCAACGGGAAGAATGAGGACTGGCTCCTCATGTTCAAGAACGAGACGCACAATCACCCGACGGAGATCGAGCCGTTCGGCGGTGCGGCGACCTGTCTTGGCGGTGCGATCCGCGATCCGCTCTCGGGGCGTTCCTATGTCTATCAGGCCATGCGCGTGACCGGAGCAGCCGACCCGCGCACGCCGATAGAGGAGACGCTGCCCGGAAAGCTCCCGCAGAAGAAGATTACGCTTGGTGCTGCCGAGGGCTATAGCTCCTACGGCAACCAGATCGGCCTTGCGACGGGACAGGTGCGCGAAATCTACCACAAGGGCTATCTCGCCAAGCGTATGGAGATCGGCGCGGTCATCGGGGCTGCGCCTGCTGCACAGGTCGTGCGTGAGCGCCCCGTGCCCGGCGATGTCATTATCCTGCTCGGCGGACGCACGGGACGTGACGGCATCGGCGGTGCGACCGGCTCATCGAAGCAGCATACGGAGCAGTCGCTGACGACCTCGGGCGCCGAGGTGCAGAAGGGCAACCCGCCGACGGAGCGAAAGCTGCAGCGACTGTTCCGCAATCCTGAGGTCAGCTGCCTGATCAAGCGATGCAACGACTTCGGTGCAGGCGGGGTCGCCGTGGCCATCGGTGAGCTCGCGGATGGGCTGACGATTGATCTCGATGCCGTTCCGAAGAAATATGAGGGGCTGGACGGTACGGAGCTCGCGATCTCCGAGTCGCAGGAGCGCATGGCGGTCGTGCTCGCTCCGCAGGATGTGCCCGCCTTCCTGCGGCACGCAGATGCAGAGAACCTCGAGGCGACGCGCGTCGCCGTAGTGACGAAGGAACCGCGTCTCGTGATGCAGTGGCGCGGCAAGGACATCGTGCGCATCGCGCGCAGCTTCCTCGCGACGAACGGCGTGCGCCAGCACGTCCGCGTTGCTGTGGCAGCCCCGAACGAGCAGGCGCCGTATCTGCAGCAGGTTCCGCCGCTCGTGCGCAAGGCAGGACGCTCGCTTGAGGCCATGTGGCTTGCGAATCTGCGTGACCTCAATGTGTGCAGTCAGAAGGGGCTCGGTGAGCGGTTCGACGGGACGGTGGGCGCAGCCTCCGTGCTCATGCCGTTCGGTGGAAAGTACCAGCTCACGCCGTCGGAGGCGATGGTTGCGAAGATTCCCGTGCGCCATGGCACAACGAATACGGCATCGGCGATGGCGTTTGGCTTTGATCCTGATCTCTCAACGTGGAGCCCATTCCATGGCGCGGCGTATGCCGTCGTCGAGGCCGTGGCGAAGATTGTCGCTGTCGGCGGCAGAGCGGATCGGGTGCGGCTGACGCTGCAGGAGTACTTTGAGCGGCTCGGCACGGACCCAAATAAGTGGGGCAAGCCCTTTGCGGCGCTCCTCGGCGCGCTGCGTGCCCAGCATGAGCTCGGGATTCCTGCCATCGGCGGCAAGGACTCGATGTCCGGCACGTTCGAGCAGCTGAATGTTCCGCCGACGCTCGTCGCCTTTGCGGTGGCGACAGTGCCTGCAGATGAGGTGCTCTCGCCGGAGTTCAAATACCCCGGCAACCGTGTTATCATGATTCCTGTTCCGCGTGATATGCAGGATCTTCCTATCTTTGAGCGTCTGCGCAAGAACTTTGCGAAGGTGCATGAGCTGATCCACGGGCAGAAGGTGTTCTCCGCGCAGAGCATCGGCCGCGGCGGCGTTGCGGCGGCACTCTCGAAGATGTGTCTCGGCAACAACCTCGGCTTTAAGTTTACGACCTATATTCCGCAGGATGATCTCTTTAAGCCGCTCTATGGAACGATCCTGCTCGAGGTGGCATCTTCGTTCGACCTCAATGCGAACCTTGCGGGCATGGGGGCAGTCGAGATCGGTGTCACACGCGACGTGCCGAGCATCATCACGGATCTCGATACCGTTGTGCTCGCCGATGTCAAGGCAGCGTACACCGAGCCTCTCGAAAAGATCTTCCCGACGACGGTGTCGCACACGCATCGCCAGATCGATCGCCCGACCTTTGCTCCCTATACGAAGGGGAAGCATAAGGGCAGCTCGCTCAAGATTGCAAAACCGCGTGTCTGCATCCCCGTGTTTCCGGGGACGAACTGCGAGTACGATTCGGCGCGCGCATGGGAGCGCGTCGGCGCAAAACCTGAGATCATGGTCGTGCGCAACCTTACGCCACAGGCGGTCGAGGAGACCGTGACGGTGATGGCGGAGACGATCAAGCGCGCGCAGATCCTCATGCTGCCGGGCGGCTTCAGCGGCGGCGATGAACCTGACGGGACGGGCAAGTTCATCGCGGCGATGTTCCGCGCTCCGCAGATTGCCGAGGCGGTGCATCGACTCCTGCACGATCACGATGGTTTGATCCTCGGGATATGCAACGGCTTTCAGGCACTCCTGAAGCTCGGCCTTTTGCCCTACGGCGAGATCACGGATCTCGACGAGAATACGCCGACTCTGACGTACAACAACATCGGGCGGCATGTTTCGCAGACCGTGCGCGTGCGCGTCGCGTCGAATCTCTCGCCGTGGCTCTCGGGGGTCAATGTCGGTGATACGCATACACTGGCGGTGTCCCATGGAGAGGGGCGCTTCTATGCGGATGGACATACGGTGGCAGCACTGCGTGTGCGTGGTCAGATCGCCACACAGTACGTGAACGAGAAGGGCGATCCAACGCTCGATCAGCCGTACAATCCGAATGGCTCTGTCAACGCCATCGAGGGCATTACGAGTCCCGACGGCCGCATCTACGGGCGCATGGCGCATGCCGAGCGCATTGGACCCAATATTGGCATGAATGTCCCCGGCGAGATGAATCAGATGATCTTCGAGTCGGGCGCAGGATATTTTATACGGTAAAAGACGAAAAACATTCCTCTCTCATTTTAGGGAGTACAGATAAAACAGTCCTTCAGATTGGTGTAAATGTTTTGTCCGACAGGGAGGAAAACCAAATGCGGAGTGATGCTCTGCACTAGATTTCCGCCGAAGTGCGGGCAAAGAGATGTACTAAGATGCCGGTGCTGAGTGGATATCCGTGTTTCCTTTTATCCGTTGGACTAGAAAGCGCAGGAAAGCGATTTCCTGCGCTTTTTGCGTATGGATGGTCTCCGGCGGTTCGTCATATCGGCGGCATTGTCTTAGGGAATCACTGATAAAATGAAGCCCGTCAGATTGGCGTAGATTTTTCGTCCGAACAAGGTGGAAAACCGGACGCAGAGTGGTGCTCTGTGGAGGATTTTCCGCCGAAGTACGGGCAAAAAAGATGCGTCAAGATGATGGTGCTGAATTTATCAGTGATTCCTTAGATGAAATATCGTTCGCAGAGCGCCTTGTACGCCGCCGCCCCCGCATCGGTCAGCAGATAGTAGCTGCCCGCGCGATGGAGGAGGTGCTGATCGATCAGCTCGCGGCTGACGCGGCGCACCTTCGACGCATCCCATTTCAGATGATCGCCGATCTCGTTCGCGTGGTTTTCTGCACTCTCAACGCGTTCTGCCGTGTGTCTGCCGATGTGGAGCAGGAAGAGGTCGCGCTGCATCTGCTGCATACTTCTTTTGCGGCGGATGTAAGTCGTGACTGCCCCTTTCGGCCCCATGAGCAGGGCAAGCAGGTAGACAAGCATATTTATGACCGCGCAGAGTCCTGCAATCGAGGCGTTCATATGCACGGCAAGTGCGTAGCCGAGCGCGGAGTTTGCCATGCTGACGAGGAGGGCGAGGAGAAGCGTGTGCGACAGATGCTTTGTAAAGAGCAGAGCCGCCGCACCGGGGGCGATGAAAAACGAGATGACGAGAATCGCACCGACCGCGTCGAATGCCGCGACCGTTGTGAGCGAGGTGAGCGACATAAAGGCGTAGAAGAGGATGCCCGTCGGCACGCCGATGAGCCGTGCGTATTCGCCGTCAAACGCGGAGACCTTGAGCTCCTTGTAGAACACAATAATAAACGCTGCAATCAGGAGGGCGAGCCCGCCCATCTTGAGCGCGGCAGCGGGAATCTCCACGCCGCCGATCCCGACCGTGTTCAGCCCCGCATAGATAACTTCGCCCATGAGCACCATATCGGTATCGAGGTGGGCATTCCCCGCATATTTGCTGATGAGAATGACGGCGAGCGCAAAGAGCAGGGGAAAGATGACACCGATTGCATCGTCGTATTTGACAAGGCGTGTCTTGCCGAGCAGCTCGACGAGGGACACTGTGACAACGCCCATGAGTGCCGCACCGAAGAGCAGCCACGGCGAACCGAGGTCATGCGTTACGAAGAAAGCGAGCACGATGCCGAGCAGGACGGTGTGACTGATTGCGTCTGCCATCATGGAGAGACGGCGCAGGATGAGGAATACGCCGAGCGGTGCGCACGCTGCCGCCGTCAGCAGAAGTACGAGCAGTGCATCATCCATGTGTGCGCCTCCGTTTCAAGACTCTGCCGAGGATGCCCTTTGTTCCGAAAACAATGGAAAAAAAGGCGATCAGCGAGGCGACGAGGATGATGGACGGCCCTGTCGACATGCCCTGTTCGAGCGTGCTGATGTACGTTCCGACGAGTGCGGAGACCGCACCGATGAGGCTGCTCAACAGGAGCACGCGTGCAAAGTTGTTCGACCACTGATTTGCGGCAACGCAGGGGATAATGAGAAAGGAACTGATGAGGATTGCGCCGACCGCCTTGATCCCGATGCCGATGACGGCAATCGTCATGACGAGCAGGAGGAGGTTCAGCAGTCGGCAGGGCAGTCCGACGACCTCGGCATACTCCGCGTCAAAGACGAAGAGTTTCAGCTCCTTGTAAAAGAGCAGCAGGAGCGTCAGCACGAGGGCGGAAACGGCGGCGATCAGCAGGACATCCGCCTCAAGCATGTACGCCGCCTGTCCGAAGATGTACGTCCCGAGCCCCGCCTGTGACGCACCCACGTAGTCTGGATTTCCTTGGATAAAACTCTTGAGTGCCATACCAAGGCCGAAGAAGCCCGAGAGGAAGATTGCGAGGTTTGCATCGAGCCCCAGACGCTTGTCCCTGTGCGCGAGCTGGATGAGCGCGTAGCTTGCCGCACCTGCCAGAATTGCTCCCGCGAGGAGGATGACGGGGCTGCGCGTCGCGAATGCCATGTAGGCAAGGATGATGCCGGGGAAGGTCGAGTGCCCGATTGCATCGCCGATGAGGCTCTGCCCCTTGTAGACGCTGAATGCGCCGACAGGGGCGGCGGCGACGGCGAGGAGAACGCTGCCGAGCGCGACGATCTGAAAGGTGTAGTTCGTCAGAATGTCCATCGCTCACTCCTTCACGCGGTAGGCGCGCGCGAGTGCCGCCTCCTTATCGATGCCTGCGAGATAGCCCGATGCCTTTACCGTGCGGTTCAGCACGACGAGATAGTCGAAATAGGCATCGAGCGTGCTGAGATCGTGGTGGACGGCGATGACGGTGCGCTTTTCTTTTTGTAAATCCATGAACTTGTCCATGATGATGCGTTCCGTCGTCTCGTCAACGCCTGCAAGCGGCTCGTCCATGATGTAGAGCTGTGCGTCCTGTGCGAGTGCGCGTGCGATGAAGACGCGCTGCTTCTGCCCGCCCGACAGCTCCGAGATCTGACGGTCGGCGAAGTCTGCCATCTTCATTTTATCGAGCGCGTCCATCGCCAGAGCGCGATCCTCCTTGCCGGGGCGGCGCACAAGTCCCAGATGCGCATATCGCCCCATGAGCACGACATCGAAGACCGTCGTCGGGAAGTCCCAGTGTACCGAGCCGCGCTGCGGCACATAGGCGATCTGTTTGTGCACGGCAGAGAGCGGCTTTCCCCAGAGCAGCACCGCACCCGAGACGGGCTTAAGGAGCCCGAGGATCCCCTTCAGCAGGGTGGATTTGCCCGCGCCGTTCGGCCCTACGATCGCACAGCGTACGCACTCCGGCACATCGAGGTCGATGTCCCAGAGCACGGGCGTCTCACGGTATGCCATTGTAAGGTCTTCGACGTGGATCACGCTGTTCGTTCCTTCCATTCTGCGCCTCTTCTGTATGGTTTCTTTATACGTACGAACTCCACGCAAACGCCTCGTTACGCAAGCGGTCGTGTGCTCGTCCGCCTAAATACCTGCGGACTTCTTAAACGCGCTGCGCTTGAACGAAAGAAATCCGCAGGGGGCGGGTCGCACACTCGCTTCCGCTTGCTCCACTAGGGTTTGCTTAGGAGTGTCGTATGGTTACGTTTCCGTTTGTTCATAACATCTGACAGCGAACATTTTTCTGCTACTTCAAATGTGAAACAATCAGATCGATGTTGCTGCGGTACATCGTGATATAGGTGTCGCCCTTCTGTCCCTCGGGTGCAAGCGAGTCGGAGAAGAGTTCATTGCCCTCGCCGCCGACGATCTCCACGTCGAAGCCCTTCGTCCTGCAGACCTCCTGCAGCTTCTTCATGCGCTCGGGGTTCGTCGTACTCTCGGCGAATACCGCCTTGACCTTGTGCTCGACAATGTAATTTGCCGTCTTCTCGATGTCGGCATTCGCGACCTCGGAGTCCGTGCTGACCCCCTGCGGCGCGATGACATTCACGTGGTAGCGGTGGGAGAAGTAGTTGAACGCATCGTGCGGCGTGACGAGGTTGCGCTGCCCCTCGGGAATCTGTGCGATCTTCTGTGTGATCTCGGCATCAAGCGCGTCGAGGTCTGCAAGATACTTCTTCAAATTCTCCTGAATTTCCTTCTCGTGTGCCGGAACGAGCTTAATGAGTTCGGCTGCCGCCGCTTCCGTTGCCTGCTTGTAGAGCGCGACATCGAACCAGAAATGCGGATCGACGATCTTCTTGCCGTCCTCCTCCATGTAGTTGATGTTCGCGTCCGCAAAGTTCTTCGTGACCGCGACGCCTTTCTTCTCAAGCACCTCTGCCATCTTGCCCTCGAAGTGCAGGCCGTGGTAGAGGAGGAGATCCGCCTTCTTGATCTTCTCAAGGTCGGTGGGCTGCGCGACGTAGAGATGCGGATCCTCACCTGCGGGGATAATCAGCTCGATGTTCACATAGTCGCCCGCGAGCTGCTTTGTCATATCCTGTAAAAATGAGGTTGTGACCGTCACGGTTTTCTTCGTGTCGGCTGCCTTGTCGCCGCCTGTGCCTCCTCCGCCGCAGCCGACGGCGACCAGTGCCATCATGGCGAGTGCGAGGGTGAGCAGGAATCGTGGGAATAATTTTTTTGCGTGCATATTTGCACCATCCTTTCATTTGTATTGAGAATAGCACAAAAATTGAATCTTGTAAATGAGAAAATTTCTCAATTCAAAATTGTTTTATGAAAAAACGCCCCGTGAAAATTCACAGGGGCGATAAGATCCGTTTTGTTTTATTTCTGGAGCAGTTTCTCTTTGAGTGCGCGGTAGCGAATCGTCTCGTACGCGCCAATCTGGGACTCGGGATGGTCACTGCCGTAGGCACGCCCGCTGACGGACAGCAGCGGCGGTGACTGGATGCGCTTTGCGACTGCCATGCCCGTATAGAGCCTCCACCAGCGTTCGAGGTCGGCGATGAAGTCCTCTGCCGTGGGGAAGTAGGTCTTGACGAGTCCCTTTTCGCAGCCAATATAGGCCTCGAGGTCGTCGTCCGCATAGTGTGTGAGGATGTCCTCGGGATTCCGATCCGCCTCGACGAAGGCACGGAAGAGGTAGTCGTGATACGGATAGTGGATGGGGTCGCCCTTGCCTTCGTCCACGTTTTGCGCGTCGGAGAGCTCCGCACTCGGCACGATGTCGATGATGCTCTGTGGGATGGTCTCGCGTCCGTAGACGTGTTCGTTCAGGTAGCGTGCGAGGTCATAGACCTGATATTTCCAGAGATCGGCGAGCGCACAGAGGAAGCCCGCGAGGTCACCGTAGAGGGTCGCATAGCCGACGGTGGTCTCCGCCTTGTTCCCGTTGCAGGTAAAGCCGGCGCCCCATGCGGCGGCGATCGTCCCGAGGACACGACCGCTGCGGTTGCGTGCCTGCATATTCTCACGGACGAAGGAGGAGATCGTCAGATGTTCACCGGGAGCCGCAGCTGCCCCCTCGATGGGGATCTCGCTGAGCTGTTTTGCCGTGTATGAGATGCTCTCCTCGATGGGAACGATCATGTGGCGACAGCCAAGATTCTTTGCGAGCTGGGCGGCAAGCCCTTTCGTCGTCGCGGAGTTGAACTTGCTCGGCATGTTGACAAGCAGGACGTTCTCCGCGCCGATGGCATCGACGTAGAGTGCGGCGGAAACAGCGGAGTCGATGCCGCCTGAGATACCAATGACGACGCGCTTCATGTAGATGCGCGCGAGGAATTTCCGTACGGCGTAGCGGAGCGTGCGGTAGATGGGCGCGATGGCAGGCTCTGCGGGTCTGTCGGCAGGGGCGGGGAGTACTGCCGTGTCGACGATGGTCACGCCGTCCTTGTAGGCGGGCGTGATGAGGGCACGCGCACCGTCCGCGCGGAATGCCTGTGCACTGCCCGCAAAGGTGTAGACGGTCTTGCCCTTGTCCTGAAGGCCGAGCGTGTTGACGTAGAGGAGCACAGCACGCTGTTCCTGTGCCGTCTTGGCGAGGGTGCGTGCCTCAAAGCAGAGCGGGAAGGGACTGGCGTCGGCGGCGAGGATCACATGCTCTCCCGGCAGCTCATAGAGGAGCGGGGAGAAACGCGTGCCCGCACCGTGGAGCGGACGGCGTGCAACCTCGCGCAGGACGCCGTCGCGTGCGTGCAGGAGGGTGCGCGAGAGCCCGCAGCAGCCCTCTCCGCCAGCAGCGACATTGCCGAAAATGACGGTGATGCCGTCCGCTGCAGCGGCGATCTCCTCGGCGTAGGCCGTGCAGTCACGCACGAAGGACGGCTGCTTCCATACACTGCCGAGAAAGAGGCCTGAGAGGCTGAGCGCAGGGAAGAGGGCGAGCTCAGCGTGTGCGTCCTTCGCCTCACGGATGCGTTCCGCCATGGCCACGGCGTTGAGATCCGGGCGACCGGGGATAATCTCCATTGAGATCAGTGCAATTTTCATTGGATTCTTCCTTTCAAATTGATTTTTCTTCCCCCACAATGGTATAATCAGACACGGTGAGTGAAATGGCAAAAAAGAAAGTACAAAAGACGAATGCGGCACGGATTCTGGACAGGCTCGGCATCGACTATGACCTGCTGACCTATCCCGTCGATGAGAACGATCTCTCGGCGAATCACGTCGCGGAGGTGACAGGCATCCCGCCCGAGCGCATCTATAAGACGCTCGTGGTGCGCGGTGACCGCATGGGCGTGTTCATGGCGGTCATCCCGGGCGCGGGGGAGCTTGACCTGAAGGCTGCCGCCGCCGCAAGCGGCAACAAGCGCGCGGAGATGGTGCATCTGAAGGAAGTCTTTGACCTCACGGGCTACGTGCGCGGCGGATGTTCTCCGCTCGGCGCGAAGAAAAGCTATCCCGTCTACTGCGATGACAGCATGATGCAGCAGGAGCGCATTTGTGTGAGCGCGGGGCGGCGTGGCGAGCAGCTCTCGCTCCTGCCCGCCGATCTCATTCGTGCGGCCGAGGCACAGACGGCACATCTCGCACGCTAAGGAATCACTGATAAAATGAGGTCTGCCAGATTGGCGTAGATTTTTTCGTCCGAACGAGGTGGAAAACCGGACGCAGAGTGGTGCTCTGTGGAGGATTTTCCGCCGAAGTGCGGGCAAAAAAGATGCGTCAAGATGGTTGTACCGAATTTATCAGTGCTTCCCTAAGCACGACAACATCGCCCAAAACACGAATCATAGTATAGCACAGATGCAGGGCAATGCCCAAATGAAAGGATGTATACAATGGATTACTTCAGCACGCGCGGAGGCGCGGAGCGTGTTTCCTCTGCTGCGGCGATTCTCAAGGGGCTTGCCTCGGACGGCGGGCTGTTTGTGCCTGCGTCATTCCCGCAGATGCCGCTTTCCGCCATCGAGGAACTGGCGAGCCTCTCATACGAGGAGCGTGCCGTACACATCCTGCGCCTTTTTTTGACAGACTATACGGAGGAGGAAATCGAGGGCTGCGTGCGCCGCGCCTATGGGCAGACGTTTGACGATGTGCGCCGTGCCCCTGTGACGTCGGTCGGTGATCTCGAGGTGCTCGAACTCTGGCATGGCCCGACGAGCGCCTTCAAGGACATGGCACTCCAGCTTCTCCCGCAGCTGATGAGCATGGCGCGCGTGAAACAGGGAGAGAAGGACACGATTCTCATCCTTGTCGCCACCTCGGGCGATACGGGCAAGGCGGCACTCGAAGGTTTTGCTGATGCCGAGGGAATCCGCATCATGGTGTTCTACCCCGACGGCGGCGTCAGCCCCATCCAGCGACTTCAGATGGTGACGCAGGCGGGAGACAATGTCCGCGTCATGGCCGTGCGCGGCAACTTTGACGATGCCCAGCGCGGCGTGAAGGAGATCTTCGGCGATGCGGCGATGGCAGCGGAGCTCGCCGCCGCCCATACCAAGCTCTCCTCAGCGAATTCTATCAACTGGGGGCGGCTCGTGCCGCAGATCGTCTACTACTTTAGCGCCTACGCCGATCTCCTCGCGGCGCAGAAGATTCAGGCAGGCGACGCTGTGAACTTCACCGTGCCGACGGGGAACTTCGGCAACATCCTCGCAGGTTACTATGCAAAGCGCATGGGACTGCCCGTGGGCAAACTCGTCTGTGCATCAAACGAGAACAATGTGCTCACGGATTTCCTGCGTCGCGGCATCTATGATCGCCGCCGCCCCTTCCATCAGACGATGTCGCCGTCTATGGACATCCTCATATCGAGCAATCTCGAGCGCCTGCTCTATCATCTGACAGAGGACACGGCGCAGGTCGCCGCGTGGATAAGGTCGCTCGCGGAGGAGAGCGTGTACGACGCGAGCATGATTCTTCCTGCGCTTCACGAGAATTTCTGGGCGGGATTTGCAGACGATGGAGAGACGACAGAGGAGATACGTCAGGTCTACGAGCATACGCGGTATACACTTGACCCGCACACAGCGGTTGCCTATCGTACGGCAGAGAGCTATCGCCGTGAGACGGGCGATCTGCGCCCGATGATCGTGCTCTCCACCGCAAGCCCATATAAATTCGGCACGAGTGTCCTGCATGCGATCGGTGTGGATGTAGAGACACGGGATGACTTCGCTCAGATGGAGTGCCTGCATGAGCGCAGCGGTATGCCGATTCCGCCGCGCCTTGCCGCACTGCGTACGGCACCTGTCCGTCATGAGGAGGTCTGCGAAAAGGACGGGATGCGCGACACCGTGCTGGACTTTGCACGTAGAGTTTGAGGAAGCACTGATAAACTCAGCACCGCCGTCTTAGTATATCTTTTTCGCCCTGTCTGTGCCCTAGAATCCTCCACATAGCTTTGGCTATGCGTCCGGTTTGTCTTCTTGACAGGACAAAAAATCTGCACCAATCCAAGGGACTGTTTTATCAGCGATTCCTTGAATCGCGGAATTTTTTCACAATAAAAGAGGGTTTTTCGTATTTATGTAGAATTGTGACAGAGTGTGAGATGAGAGAAAAAATCACTCATCCCGCATCCATGACGCCAATCTTTTGGAAGGAAGAGGTAACTATGGCAACAATTGATCTGACACAATATGGTATCACGGGGACGACGGAGATTGTCCACAATCCAGACTACGATCAACTGTTCCGCGAGGAACTGCGCCCTGATCTCGAGGGCTATGAGCGCGGACAGGTCACGAATATGAAGGATGCCGTCAACGTCATGACGGGCATCTATACGGGACGTTCGCCGAAGGACAAATACATCGTGGATGACGAGACATCGCACGATACAGTGTGGTGGACATCCGACGCCTACAAGAACGACAACCATCGCGCCTCACAGAAAGCGTGGAACTCTGTTCGTGAAATTGCCATCCGCGAACTCTGCAACAAGCGCCTTTTCGTTGTTGATGCGTTCTGTGGTGCCAACGAAAATACCCGCATGGCCGTCCGCTTCATCGTCGAAGTGCCTTGGCAGGCGCATTTCGTGACGAATATGTTCATTCGTCCGACGGCAGAGGAGCTCGAGAACTTCAAGCCCGATTTCGTGGTCTACAATGCGGCAAAGGCGCGCGTCATGCACTTCGGCGATCTTGGCCTGAACTCCGAGACGGCGGTCATGTTCAACCTCACGAGCCGTGAGCAGATCATCGTCAATACGTGGTATGGCGGCGAGATGAAAAAGGGTATGTTCTCGATGATGAACTACTATCTCCCGCTGAAGGGCATCGCCTCCATGCACTGCTCGGCAAATACGGATATGAATGGCGAGAATACGACGCTGTTCTTCGGCCTCTCCGGTACAGGCAAGACGACGCTCTCGACGGATCCCGAGTGCCTGCTGATTGGCGATGATGAGCATGGCTGGGATGATGAGGGAATCTTCAACTATGAGGGCGGCTGCTATGCAAAGGTCATCAACCTTGATCCCAAGGCAGAGCCGGACATCTACAACGCCATCCGCCGCAACGCTCTTCTTGAGAATGTGACGGTTGATCTCGCTGGACATGTGGACTTTGCGGATAAGACCGTGACCGAGAATACGCGCGTCTCCTATCCGATTGATCACATCGAGCACATCGTGCTGGGCAAGGTCGCGAAGAAGTCAGCGGGTCCTCATGCAAAGCACGTCATCTTCCTCTCTGCCGACGCATTCGGCGTGCTGCCGCCCGTCTCGATCCTGACGCCGGAGCAGACGAAGTACTACTTCCTCTCGGGCTTCACGTCGAAACTCGCGGGCACGGAGCGCGGCATCACCGAGCCGACCCCGACGTTCTCCGCGTGCTTTGGACAGGCGTTCCTCGAACTCCATCCGGCAAAGTATGCACATGAGCTCGTCCGCAAGATGCAGGAGCACGGCTCGTGTGCTTACCTCGTCAATACGGGGTGGAACGGTACGGGCAAGCGCATCTCCATTCAGGATACGCGCGGCATCATCCACGCAATCCAGAACGGTGCGATTGACAGTGCGCCGACGAAGAAGCTCCCGTACTTCGACTTCGAGATCCCGACGGAGCTGCCGGGCGTCGATCCGAAGATTCTCGACCCGCGCGACACCTATGCAAGCCGCGTGGAGTGGGATGAGAAGGCAAAGGATCTGGCCGCACGCTTCATCAAGAACTTTGGTAAGTATGCAGGCAACGAGGACGCAGATGCGCTTGTCGCCGCAGGCCCTCAGCTCTGATGATTTCTTAGATATAAATGGAGGCTGCCGCAGAAATGCGGCAGCCTTTTTTGAAAGAATGGAGGAAGCGCGTGAATCTGACGGACAGTGTGAATGCCGTGCGCGGCGTCGGCGTCAAGAAGGCGGCTCTCTTGGCGCGGCTCGGCGTACGGACGGTGTACGACCTCCTGACGTTCTATCCGCGTGCCTATGAGGATCAGAGCCGCATCACGCGCATCATGGATCTCGCGGCAGGGACGCGCGCGACCGTGCACGGCGTGATTCAGCAGGTGGTGGAGCGGCAGACGCGGCGACGCGGCTTTACCGTCCTTACGGCCCTCGTTGGTGATGGGACAGGGTATGCGCAGGCGGTCTGGTTCAATCAGCGCTTTTTGAAAGGTAAGCTGCGCGCAGGACAGCGCATTCTCCTCACGGGGAAGGTGGATTATGCCTATGGCGGAGGCGGGCAGATGGCATTCTCGCCCGTCACATCCTTTGCTTTGCTCGGATCGCAGGAGGACGCCACGGCGCATCTCGGTATTCTGCCGGTCTATGCGGCGACGGAGGGTCTGACCCAGAAACAGCTGCGGCAGATGACGGCGGATGTGCTCGCACATGCGGGCGAGGCGCTGATGGAGACTCTGCCGGAGCAGATTCGGGCGGAGTATCATCTGATTGGGCGCGCAGCGGCATTTCGTCAGATTCACTTTCCAAAGGATACGGAGGAGCTCGCAGCGGCACGGCGGCGGCTCGCCTTTGAGGAGCTCTACCTCATCCAGTGCGGGCTGCTCGCGCTCAAAAAGCAGACGGCGGAGCACGAGGAGGGGATTGCCCACCGGGCGAACGGTGCGCTCATTGCGCGTGTACGCGATGCGCTTCCCTTTGCCCTGACCGAGGATCAGGAGAAGGTCTGGGCGGAGATCTCGCGCGATATGGAGGCTCCGCTGCCCATGCGCCGCCTCGTACAGGGGGACGTTGGCTCGGGCAAGACGGCGATTGCGCTCCTTGCCCTCGTCAAGACAGTGGAGAGCGGCTGTCAGGGCGCGCTGATGGCACCAACGGAGATTCTTGCGCGCCAGCACTATGACGGCCTGCGGGAGCTCCTGACGCCGCTCGGCATCCGCGTGGGCTTCCTCTCGGGGCGGCTCACAAAGAAGGAGCATACGGAGGTGCTGTCCGCTCTCGCCGCACATGAGATCGACATCATCATCGGAACGCACGCGCTGATTCAGGAAGGGGTGGCGTTTGACAGCCTCGGACTCGTGGTGACGGATGAGCAGCATCGTTTCGGCGTGGCACAGCGCTCCGCGCTCGAAAAAAAGAGCGGCGTCGTGCCCGATGTCCTCGTCATGACGGCGACGCCAATCCCGCGTACGATGACGCTGACGGTCTACGGCGATCTGGATGTCTCGCGCATCGAGCATCTGCCGCCGGGACGACAGCCCATCCGTACATTCCTGCGCGATGAGACGGCGCGGGCGAAGATCTACGCCTTCGTCCGCCGCGAGATCGAGCGTGGGCGGCAGGCGTATGTCGTCTGTCCCCTCATCGAGGCAAACGAGGAGAGCGATCTGCCGTCGGCAGAGGAGGTTTACGCGGAACTCTCACGCGGCTCTTTTTGCGGCATCCGCTGCGGGCTTGTCCATGGACGCCTGAAGGCAGCAGATAAGGAGGCGGTGATGCGCGGCTTTTACGCAGGGGAGATCAAGCTGCTCGTGGCGACGACCGTGATCGAGGTGGGCGTTAATGTGCCGAACGCGACGGTTCTCGTGGTCGAGCACGCGGAGCGGTTCGGGCTGGCACAGCTGCATCAGCTGCGTGGCCGTGTGGGGCGCGGCAGTGATGCGTCCTACTGCATCCTCATTGCGGGGCGGCAGGTAGCAGGGGCGGAGCGGCTGCGCGTGATTGAGGAGACGAGCGACGGCTTTCGTCTGGCGGAGGAGGATCTGCGGCTGCGTGGCCCGGGGCAGTTCTTCGGGGCGATGCAGCATGGGCTGGGCGATTTGAAGATCGCCGACGTGCTCGCTGACATGGATTTGCTTCTCCTCGCGCGGCGTGCGGCACTTGCAACTGTCGATGATCCTGCGGCACTCGATTTTGTCCGGCCGGCACTCCTGCAGCAGTATCGAGAGCAGTTTGAGCATATACGGGAGGTATGAGTGTATTCCTTGACAGCGGTGGATTCTCTGCGATAGAATAGGACAGATGATAACATAGGAGGGGATTGCCTTGACAAATGTTTTGGTCAATGGTGCCTGCGGACGCATGGGACGCGCAGTGCTGAAAGCCGTGATCGAGGATCCGGAGCTGACGCTTGTCGGTGCGGTGGATGTCTCTGAGGGAGCAGACAGTGGGGAACTTGCAGGGCTGACGAAGAACGGCGTGCTCGTGGAGACCGACCTCGCGGCAGCACTCGACCGCCTGCATCCGGACGTGATGATCGACTTCACACGCCCCGATGTCGTCTATCAGAATGTGCTGCTGGCACTCACGCATAAAGTGTCACCCGTGGTTGGGACGACGGGCATCTCGGAGGAGCAGCAGCGGGAGATCAAGGCAGCGGCAGAGAAGAATGATACGCCGGCGTTTATCGCACCGAACTTTGCCATCGGCGCGGTGCTGATGATGCTGATGAGCCGCATGGCGGCGAAATACATGCCCGAGGTGGAGATCATCGAACTGCACCACGACAACAAGCTCGATGCACCCTCAGGCACAGCCGTGCGGACGGCGGAGATGATCGCCGAGGTGCGCGAGGCGCATGAGCAGGGGCATCCTTGCGAGAAGGAGACGCTCGACGGTGCGCGCGGCGCGGACTTTGAGGGCATGCACATCCACAGCGTACGCCTGCCGGGCTATGTCGCACATCAGGAGGTCATCTTCGGCGGGCTCGGGCAGACCCTCACGATCCGCCACGACTCGATCAACCGTGAGTCGTTCATGCCGGGCGTCGTGCTCGCCGCGAAGAAGGTGCGCTCACTCACGTCGCTCACGGTCGGATTGGATAAGCTGCTGTAAGGGGAAGAATATGAAGAAATATCGTGTCGCAATACTCGGCGCAACGGGCGCGGTCGGACAGGAATTCCTGACACTCATCGAGGAGCGAAAGTTCCCGTTCTCGGAGCTGCGGCTGCTCGCGTCCAGCCGCTCCGCAGGGAAGAAAATCGCGTTTATGGGCAAGGAGTACACGGTGCAGGAGACGACGCCGGACTCCTTTGAGGGAATTGACATCGCGCTCTTTGCGGGCGGTGCGGCAAGCAAGGAGTTTGCTCCCCACGCCGTCAAGGCAGGGGCGATCGTCATCGACAACTCGAGTGCCTTCCGCATGGACCCGGAGGTGCCGCTCGTCGTTCCCGAGGTCAACCCCGAGGCCATCGAGGCGCATAAAGGCATCATCGCGAACCCGAACTGCTCGACCATCATCATGGTCATGGGGCTGAAGCCGCTCTACGATATCGCGAAGATCCGCCGCATCGTCGTGTCGACCTATCAGGCGGTCTCCGGTGCGGGCAAGGAGGGCATGGCGGAGCTCGAGGAGCAGGTGGCAGCCCTCGCCTCCGGCAAAGAGCCCGTGGCAAAGGTTCTGCCCGTCGGCAAACTGCCGAAGCATTATCAGATCGCGTTCAACCTCATCCCGCAGATCGACGTCTTCAAGGACAACCTCTACACCAAAGAGGAAATGAAGATGATCGACGAGACAAAGAAGATCATGAGCGACGACCGTATGCGCATCACGGCGACGACGGTGCGCGTACCCGTCTACCGCAGCCACGCCGAGTCCGTCAACGTCGAGTTTGAGGACAAGGTGACGCTTGAGGCGGCGCGTGCGGCGATTGCGGCGTTTCCGGGCATCATCCTGCGCGACAACCCCGCAGAGCAGGAGTATCCGATGCCGCTCTTCACCTCGAACAAGTATGATGTGGAGATCGGCCGTCTGCGTTACGATGAGTCGCAGGAGAATACGCTGAATTTCTGGATCTGCGGCGACCAGATCCGCAAGGGCGCGGCACTCAATGCACTCCAGATCGCAGAGTACATGATCGCACACGATCTCGTTTGAACGACAGCATAAAAAGGACTTGCTTCCAGTAGGAGGTAAGTCCTTTTTTATGTTTGTCTCATCTCCGAGAAATGGAAAGAAAGTCTTGTATATTAGGGCTTACAGAAGATTTCATCCATTGTATACCAAGAAAACCGAATGTGTGTTTTCTTGAAAAAAAAGCTCGTTTTTGCTATAACTGTAGATAAAAGTGGTGAATTGTGGTGAATTGTGTCATATAGTGGCGATAGGATCCTGAAAGGTGGTGCGGCCGGATGTTCATGGGGGAGTATACCCACAGCATTGATGCCAAGGGCCGCGTCATCCTGCCTGCCGATTTTCGACAGGAACTCGGAGTCTCGTTCATCATCACCAAGGGCCTTGACGGCAGTCTGTTTCTCTTTCCTCAGGCGGCGTGGGATGAGTTCACGGCGAAGCTGCGGACGCTCTCGATTGCCGATCCGAATGCACGCGCTTTTGTGCGCTTTTTTATCGCGGGGGCGCGGACGCTCGAATGTGATAAACAGGGGCGCTTCCTCGTGCCTGCCAATCTGCGTGACTATGCGGACATCGGGCTGAAGCAGGATGTGATCCTCACGGGCGCGGATACGCGCATCGAGGTCTGGGCGAAGGAGAAGTGGGCACGCTATGCAGGTGAGGTCGATCCGAACATCACGGAGATCTCGACGCAGCTGGCGGGCTACGGGATTACGATATGACAGAATTTCACCATGTGAGCGTCCTGCCGGAGGAGGTAGTGGCCGCGCTGAACGTCGTCCCCGGCGGCATCTATGTGGATGCGACGCTCGGCGGCGCGGGGCATGCACAGCGTATTGCCGCGCAGCTGTCGGAGCAGGGCCGCCTGATCGGCATCGATCAGGACGAGACGGCGATTGCCGCCGCGCGTGAGCGGCTGGCGGATGTCCGCTGTCAGGTCTCCCTCGTGCGGGATAACTTTCGCCATCTCACCGCGATCCTCGCGGCAGAGGGCGTTTCCTCCGTGGACGGCGCGCTCTTTGACCTCGGCGTGTCGTCGCCGCAGATCGATACGCCGGAGCGCGGCTTCTCCTATATGCAGGACGCACCGCTCGATATGCGCATGGATCAGAGAGCGCGGCGCAGTGCGTACGATGTGGTCAATACCTATACGGCGGAGCGGCTCACGGAGATTTTCTACACCTATGGAGAGGAACGCTGGGCAAAGCGCATTGCTTCCTTTATTGAAAAGGAGCGCCAGACGCATCCCATCACGACGACAGGAGACCTCGTTGCCGTGATTGACCGCGCTGTACCGAAGGAGGTGCGCGCGCGCGGCGGACATCCCGCCAAGCGAGTGTTTCAGGCACTCCGCATTGAGGTCAACGATGAACTCGGGATTTTGGAGGGGGCGCTGACAGCTGCCGTAGATGCCCTGAGGATAGGGGGACGGCTCGCGGTCATCACCTTTCACTCCCTCGAGGATCGCATCGTAAAGAATACACTGCGGCGGCTGGCACAGGGCTGCATCTGTCCGCCGCATACGCCGATCTGTGTCTGCGGGCATACGCCCGAGGTGCGGCTCATCGGTAAGGCGCGTGCGGCGAGTGCCGCCGAGTGCCGTGTGAATACGCGCGCGCGCAGTGCAAAGCTGCGTGTGGCAGAAAAGATCAAGCGATAGGAGGGAGCGCACATGTTGGCGCAGAAAGAAGAGTATCTCAGTCATGAGCCCGCGTCGGCTCCGACGGAGATGATGGAGCCCCCGAAGGAACCGCTGATTCGTCATGAACTGAATACGAATCTGCGGAACTGCCTGCGCGCCATTTTCTTCCTCATCGCATTCGGCGCCATGGTGGTGACGCTGCTCGGCGGCATCGGTGCACAGAGCGGCTACACCCTCCTCGAGACGCGCCAGAAAGCAGACCAACTGGAGCAGGAGAACGAGCGGCTCAAGATCGAGATCGCTCAGCTGAAATCGCCGTCGCGCATCGAGTCGATTGCTGTCGACCGGCTCGGAATGCGTGTGCCGCGCAATACGTATTTTTCGCATGAAGGGGAATGAGGTTCTATGACGAAGCGTTTGGAGGAACTCGCCGCACTCCTGCCGGGAGCGCGCATCGTGGGGGATGCGCAGACGGAGATTACGTCCATTGAGCGTGATTCGCGCAGGGCGAGGGAGGGCACACTCTTTGCCTGCATCGTCGGCGCGCACATCGACGCACACAGCTTCATACCGGATGTGGCGCGGGCAGGAGCCCGCGCTGTTTTGACAGAGCGGGCCTCGGTGGATGTTCCCGCAGGGGTCGCCGTCCTCTACGTGCTGAATTTGGAGAAGGCGTTGGACACGATCGTCCCGTTCTTCTATGATTACCCGGCGCGTGTCATGCGTGTCGTCGGCATCACGGGGACGAACGGTAAGACGACGACGAGCTATCTCGTGCGCGCCATCCTGCGCCATGCGGGGCATCGTGTCGGGCTGATCGGGACGATCCAGGCGATGATCGAGGACGAGGTACTGCCGACGTCGAATACGACGCCTGACATCATCGTGCTTCAGCAGATGCTTGCCGAAATGCGCACGCGCGGCATGGATACGGTCGTCATGGAGGTATCCTCTCATGCGCTTGCACTCGGGCGCGTGGCAGGAATTGAGTTCGATACGGCGGTCTTTACGAATCTGACGCAAGATCATCTTGACTTCCATAAAACCATGGAGAACTATGCGCGCGCCAAGGCGCATCTCTTTGAGCTCGTGTCCGCCCCCGGTGCGAAGGAGGGCAAGACGGCAGTGTTGAACGCTGACGATGCGGCATCCGAGACGATGCGCGCCTATACGCGCTGCCCGATCATCACCTATGGCGTTGACCATCCGGCCGATCTGACGGCACAGGATGTGCAGCTCGCGTGCGACGGCATGGAGCTGACGCTGATGCATGGCGGGAAACGCCTCTTTCACCTGCATACGGGTATCACGGGGCTGTTCAACGTGCACAATGTGCTCGCTGCCGTCGGTGCGAGCCTCGCCGAGCAAGTGGCAGCGACGGATATTGCCGCCGCACTCACGGCGTTTACGGGTGTGCCGGGACGGTTTGAGCTCGTGCGCGAGGGGCAGGATTTCGCTGTGATCGTGGACTATGCGCATACACCGGACGGGATGGAGAACGTCCTGCGCACGGCACGCGCGGTGACGAAGGGGCACATCATCGCCGTCTTTGGCTGCGGCGGCGACCGTGATCGGACGAAACGCCCCATCATGGGACGTATCGGTGCGGAGATGGCGGATATCGCCATTCTGACCTCGGACAATCCGCGCACGGAAGATCCCACCGCGATTGTGGATGAGGTGGAGCGCGGCGTGCTCCCTGTGATTGGGGATAAACCGTACGAAAAGATCGTGGACCGCCGTACGGCGATCTTCCATGCCATAGGGCGCGCACAGGCGGGGGATACGGTTGTCATCCTCGGCAAGGGACATGAGACCTATCAGATTCTAAAGGACGGAACGATTCACTTCGACGACCGAGAGCAGGCGCGTGAGGCGATAAGGAGCAGGGCATGAGAAACGGACTGACATGGGACGAGATTTGCACGGCAACGGGTGCGTCTGTTCGTCGTGGGGGCGTCGCAGGGGATACGGTTCTGCCCATTACGACGGACACACGCAAGGTCGTGGCGGGCGATCTCTTTGTCGCGCTGCGCGGGGAGCACTTTGACGGCACGGCGTTTGCGGCAGAGGCACTTGAACGCGGTGCAGCGGCGGTTCTCGTCGATCAGAAGACACCTGCGACCGCACTGACGGCGCTCGATACGGCGCGCGGCGGCGTCCTCGTGGCAGAGGATACGCTCCGCGCCTATCAGGACATCGCGCACGCATGGCGCATGAAGTTCGACATCCCCGTCGTTGCGATTACGGGCTCGAACGGCAAGACTACGACGAAGGATCTCACGGCGGCGGTGCTCTCGGGGCGCGGCAAGGTCTGCCGTACGGCGGCAAACTACAACAATGAGGTCGGCCTGCCGCTGACCCTGCTCGGCATCACGCCGGAGGACACGGCGGCGGTCGTTGAGATCGGGATGCGTGGGATGGGGCAGATCGCAGCGCTCGCGCCGATCACCGCACCCTCGATCGGCATTGTAACGAATGTATGCGAGGTGCACATGGAGCTCCTCGGCTCGATCGAGAACATTGCCAAGGCAAAGGCGGAGCTGGTGACGGCGATTCCCGCCGGCGGCACAGTGATCCTCAACGCTGACGACCCACGTGTCGCGGCAATGCGCAGCAGTGCGGCGGATGGGGTGCGCGTCATGACGTATGGCATTTCCGCTGCTGCGGATGTGCGTGCCGAGGCACTGCAGTGCATGGCAGACGGCTCGCGCTTCATGGTGACATGGGACGGCGAGCGTCATGAATACGCCATTCCTCTGCCGGGACGGCATAATGTCAGCAACGCGCTGGCGGCGCTCGCGGCGGGCTTTGTCCTCGGCATGACGCCACAGGAGATGCAGGTGGGACTGACCCACCTCACGGCGGAGAAGATGCGCTATGAGGTGCATCAGATCGGCGCGTGGACACTGATCAACGACGCCTACAACGCCAGCCCCTCCTCGATGCGCGCGTCACTTGAGACGACAGCGGCACTCTACCCCGGGCGGCGCATTGCCGTGCTCGGGGATATGCTCGAGCTCGGCGCAGCGGCGGAGAAGGCACATCGTGACGTGGGCAGACGGGCGGCGGAGCTGGGGTTTGCCATGGTCGTGACCTATGGCAAACAGGCGCAGTGGACGCATGAGGCAGCAGAGGCGGCAGGCTGCCCGGCCTGTTATCATGCCGCCTCCCATGCCGATGCGGCGGCCTATCTGCGCAGCCATCTCATGGACGGCGACACCGTCCTCTTTAAGGGCTCGCGCGGGATGCGCATGGAGCAGATCATCGCTGCGTTGACGGGGGAGGGAGCGCACTGATGGAAGCCCTCCTCGAATCCCTGAGCCCACAGCTGCGTCTCCTGCTGTCCGCTGTGACGGCACTCGCCATCGTGCTCTTCAGCGGTGTGTATTTTCTGCCGCTCCTGCACCGCCTGAAATACGGGCAGAGCATCCGCGAGGAGGGACCCGCGAGCCATCAGCAGAAGAGCGGCACGCCGACGATGGGCGGCGTGATGATCGTGCTCGCCGTGACCGCGGCAACGCTGCTCTTCGCACCGCTCACGGTGACGACGCTGCTCGCGCTCTTCATCTTTCTCGGGCATTTCCTGCTCGGCTTTGCGGACGACTACATCAAGGTGGTCAAGAAGCGCAACCTCGGGCTGCGCGCCTATCAGAAGCTGCTCGGACAGCTCGGTATCGCCCTTGTCACCATCCTCATTGGGCGACATCTCCTCGGGCATGATACGAGCGTCTGGGTGCCCGTCCTCGGAACGTCGCTCGATATCGGCGCATGGTACTACGTCCTCGTCGTCTTCGTCCTCGTGGGCACGTCGAACGCAGTCAACCTGACGGATGGTCTCGATGGTCTGGCGGCGGGAACCGTGGCGGTCGCCGCACTCTTTTATGCAATGCTCCTCTATGGGACGGACAGCAGCCTGATGGCGTTTTCCGCCGCGATAATAGGTGCATGCGTCGGCTTTTTATGGTATAATCATCATCCGGCACGCATCTTTATGGGCGACACGGGCTCGCTCGCCCTCGGCGGTGCGCTTGCAGGCATAGCGATTCTCTCGCGGACGGAGGCACTCCTGCCCATCGTGGGCATCATCTTCGTCTGTGAGGCACTCTCCGTCATCCTGCAGGTCGCATCGTTCAAGACGCGCGGCAAGCGGATCTTCCGCATGAGTCCGATTCATCATCACTTCGAGCTCGGCGGCTGGCGCGAAACACGCGTGGTCTATACGTTCTGGGGCGTTGGTGCCCTCGGCGCATTGCTCGCGTGGGTACTTGTGCTCGTGTCGTAGCGCTCTGCGCTACGCAAACTTTTGAATGATTTACCAAGGGAGATATCGGGAATTGTCCTATCATAATCAGTCGGCACTCGTCATCGGCGCGGGTATCAGTGGATTTGCGGCGGCAAAGTATCTGGCGGCTCAGGGCGCACGGGTGGTGCTCTCGGACGCAAAGGACGAGACGGACGCCGAACGCGATCCGCTCACCCAGCAGCATATTGAGGATTTAAGGGCGCAGGGCATCACCTGCGTCTTTGGTGCACAAAGGGAAGAACTGCTCGGCGGGGTGGATCTCCTCGTCCTTTCCCCTGCCGTGCCCGAGCGCATCCCCCTCGTACAGGCGGCACGCGCGCGCGGCATCCGCGTCACGACCGAGGTGGAGCTGGCGGGCGAGATCGCCCGTGCGCCGATCTGCGCCATCACGGGGACGAACGGCAAGACGACGACGACGACCCTGCTCGGCGAGCTTCTGCACGCGCATTTTCCTGTGGTCGGCGTGGGCGGCAACATCGGCGTTCCACTCATCGACGTGGCACGGGAGACGCCAGCCGAGGGAGCGATTGCCGCTGAGATCTCAAGCTATCAGATGGAAGCGACCACGCATTTTCATGCACACATTGTCGCGGAGCTGAACATCACGCCGGATCACATCGTGCGCCATGGCTCGATGGAGGTCTATCAGGCGATGAAGGAAAAGCTCTTCGCCGCGCAGACGGCGGAGGACTATCTCGTACTGAACGCCGATGATCCGCACACGCGCGGCATGGCAGAGCGCGCGGCGGGGCGCGTCTGCCTGTTCAGCCGCAGGGAGGAACTGGCGGAGGGGGCGTGCGTCCGTGCGGACGGCATGATCGTCATTCGCTGGGACGGTGCGGAGCACGTCCTGATTCCCGCCGATGAACTGGGCATCCCCGGTGCGCATAACGTGGAAAACGTACTCGCGGCGTCGGCGATGGCGCTCTTTGCCGGAGTGACGCCCGCGGAAATGCGCCCCGTTCTGCGCGCCTTCAAGGGCGTTGAGCACCGCATCGAGTTTGTGCGCGCACTCGCGGGGGTCAGCTACTACAACGACTCGAAGGCGACGAATACGGACTCCGCGATCAAGGCACTTGAGGCGTTCGACGGACACATCATCCTCATCGCGGGCGGCGACGACAAGCTGACCGATCTGGGGGAGTTTATGGAGCTTGTGCACGCGCGCGTCGATGAGCTGATCCTCGTCGGTGATGCGGCAGAGCGGTTTGCGGCGGCGGCACGGGATGCGGGCATTCCGGAGGAACAGATCCACCGCGTCGGCTACCACATGGAAAAGGCCGTGCATTTGGCGCGCGAGCTCGCAGTGGAGGGGCAGATCGTCCTCCTCTCGCCTGCCTGTGCGAGCTTTGATATGTATGGCGGCTACGAGGAGCGCGGGCGCGATTTCAAGAGGCTTGTGAACGAACTATGAACATCATCGTATCGGGCGGCGGCACGGGCGGTCACATCTACCCTGCACTCACGATTATCCGCGCGATCCAGCGGCGTGAGCCGGCGGCACGCATCCTCTACGTCGGTACGCCGCACGGATTGGAGGCGGACATCGTGCCGCGCGAGGGGCTGAACTTCATCGCCGTCGATCTCGCGGGCTTCGAGCGGCATCTCTCGTTCGAGAATGTACTGCGGGCATGGCGTGCTGTGCGTGCCGTTGCGCGGGCGCGCGGCATCGTGCATGGCTTTCATCCCGATATCGCCATCGGGACGGGCGGCTACGTTGCGGGGCCGATTCTCCTCGCGGCGAGTCTCGCGGGCGTCCCGACGCTCGTGCAGGAGCAGAACGCCGTGGCGGGGGTGACGAACCGTATCCTCTCCCGTTTTGCGACGGCGATCGCCGTCGGGATGGAGGATGCGCGGCGCGTCTTTCCCGCGGAAAAGACCTACGTCACGGGCAACCCCATCCGTCCCGAGGTGCTCACAGCAACGCGGGCGGAGGGTGCGGCGGCGTTTGACTTTGATCCGTCGAAAAAGACGGTGCTCGTCTCGGGCGGCAGCCGTGGGGCACGTACGATCAACCGTGCCATGGTCGAGGTAATCTGCCTCGCGGCGCAGCAGACAGAGGTGCAGTACCTCCACGTCACGGGCGCGGAGGAGTACGAGGACACGTGCACGCGCATCCGCGATGCGGGTGTCGATGTATCGCAGTATCCGCATCTGCGCGTTGTGCCGTATCTCTACAATATGCCGCAGGCGATGGCGATGGCGGATGTTGCCGTCTTTCGCGCGGGGGCGACAGGGCTGGCGGAACTTGCGGCACGGGGGGTGCCCGCGATCCTCATCCCGTATCCGTATGCGGCGGAGAATCATCAGGAGAAGAATGCACGCGCCATGGAGGCGGCGGGCGCAGCTGAGGTGATCCTCAACCGCAGCCTCGACGGCACGGTGCTTGCAGCGGCACTTGACCGCCTGCTGGCAGACGACGCGCGCAGGGATGCGATGGCGGCGGCGATGAAACGCCTCGGAAAACCCGAGGCAGCAGAGGAAATTGCAGCACTCGCGCTGCGTATCGGAAAAAGAGAAGGGTGAATACGTTGCTCAAGGAATTGAAGGGGATTCAGAAGATTCATTTTGTCGGAATCGGCGGGGCGGGGATGAGCCCCTTGGCCAAGATCCTCCTCCAGCTCGGCTACACGGTATCCGGCTCGGACACGGGCAACTCTCCGCTCATCGGCGAGCTTGCCCGTCTTGGTGCGCATGTGTGGACGGATGGTCAGCATGCGGAGCACGTGCGCGGCGCAGATGCCATCGTCGTCTCCACGGCGATCCCGTACGATAACCCCGAGGTGATTGCGGCGTGGGATCTGCGCATCCCAAAGCTCCATCGTTCGGACATCAACGCGGCACTCGTCAACGAGTACGACGGCATCGCTGTCGCGGGCTCGCACGGCAAGACGACGACGACCTCGATGATCGGCGTGACTCTTGACCGCGTCGGCGTATCGCCGACCATCATCGTCGGCGGTGAGGTGCCCGACCTCGGGACGAATGCGAAGCTCGGCACGAGCCGCTACCTCGTCTCGGAGGCGGACGAGAGCGACGGCTCCTTCCTCAAGCTGCGCCCGCATATCGCTGTGGTGACCAACGTCGAGGACGACCACATGGATCACTACGGAACGATGGAGAAGATCATCGCGGCATTCCGTCAGTTCATCGAGCAGGTGGATACGGACGGGACGGCAGTGCTCTGCTTTGAAAACGAAATCCTGCGCAATATCGCACGCGAGACAGCGCATAAGGTCGTTTCCTACGCCATCGACCATGAGGCGGATTACCGCGCATCGAACATCGAGACGCGCGGCTCTGTGATCTCGTTTAGCGTTCATGAGCGCGGGACGGAGATGGGGCGCGTGCTGCTCAATATTCCGGGGCGCCACAACGTCCTCAACGCGCTCGCCTGTATCGCCGTTGCGCGCCTCGCGGGTGTGGAGTTCCCTGCGATTTGTGACGCACTCGCCCAGTTCCACGGTGCGAAGCGTCGCTTCCAGACGAAGGGAAAGGAGCGCGGCGTCTGGGTCGTGGACGACTATGCGCATCATCCGACGGAGATCGCCGTCACCCTTGCGGCAGCACGGCAGACGAACCCCGAGCGGCTCATCTGCGTCTTTCAGCCGCATCGCTACTCGCGGACACAGCTCCTGCGCGCGGAGTTTGGAAAATGCTTTGCGGATGCCGACCTGCTTCTGATCACGGATGTCTATGCGGCGGGAGAGACACCGATTCCGGGCATCAGCGGTGAGACCGTGATGGAGGAAGTCGTGCGTCAGACGGGACAGGACGTTGTCTACCTGCCGGACCGTGCGGATCTCGAACGCTATCTCGCCCAGCAGGTGCGTGCGGGCGACCTCGTCATCACGATGGGGGCGGGCAACATCCTCGAGGTCGGTGAGACACTCGTCGCGCAGCTGCGCGCAGGAACAGCGGGGACGGCAGGTATCGCGGAGTCGGATGCGTATCCGATCGTCGTCGTCATGGGCGGTCCCTCCTCCGAGGCAGAGGTCTCGCGCCGCTCGGGTGCTGCCATCCTGCGGGCACTCTGCGCCAAGGGCTATCCCGCCGTCGGCATGGAGCTGAACCCCGCAACCTTTGCCGAGGAGATTCAGGCACTCCATCCTGCGATTGTGTTCAACGCCCTCCATGGGAAATATGGCGAGGACGGCATCCTGCAGGGCACGCTCGACATGCTCGGCATTCCGTATACGGGCTCTGGTGTGCGCGCCGCTGCGCTGACCATGGATAAAATCATGGCAAAGCGCGTACTGGCCGCCGAGGACATCCCGACGCCGCGCTGCATGAGCTTCTATGCGAGCGAGCGCACGGCGGATACGCCGCGTGAGATACGGACTGCATTCTCCCTGCCGCTCGTCGTCAAGGCACCGGAGCAGGGGTCGAGCATCGGCGTCTACATCGTCACGCGGGACGAGGAGCTCTCGCCAGCGCTCGATGCGGCGTTCTCCTACGGGGATGAGGTGCTCATCGAGGAGTTCATCGAGGGGCGAGAGCTGACCGTCGCTGTCTGGGGTACTCCAGCCGCGGCAGAGGTCATGCCCGTCATCGAGATCCGGTCTGTTTCGGGACGCTATGACTACGACAGTAAGTATACCCCGGGGGCATCGACACATATCGTCCCGGCACCGCTCTCCGATGCGTGCCGCAGCGAAGTCGAGCAACTGGCACGCCGTGCGTACGCCGCCTGTGGCTGCAGCGGTCTCGCGCGCGTTGATCTCCTGCTGAGCGCAGAGAATCGTCCCTACGTCATTGAGCTGAACGCCGTACCGGGCATGACAGAGACCTCGCTTGTCCCGGATGCGGCGCGTGCGCTCGGCATCGAGTTCCCCGAGCTGTGCGAAAGGATCCTCGCGTTGGCGGGGTATCGGCGATGAGCTCTCGTCGCATCCTGCGCGGGGCGTTCTACCTCCTGTGTGCGAGCGGCATCATTGCCGTCCTCGTGTACTCGCCGCTCTTCACCTTTCAGCAGCTCGTCGTCCATGGAAACGTGCATCTCGATGAGAATGAACTCTGTGAGATCGCACGGATCCACTACGGGCAGCGGCTCTTTGAGCTAAAGACCGACGAGATGACGACAAACCTCCTGCGCGACCTGCGCATCGAGTCCGCCGTCGTCCGCCGCCAGCTGCCGCACAAGATCGAGATGGACATCGTCGAGCGCATTCCCGTCGCGACGGTCGCCTGTGACTACGGCTATCTCGACTTTGACCGACAGGGCAAGGTGATTGCGAGCTATCGCTCGCTCAAGGGCGCGGACATCCCAATCATCACAGGTGTCAAGCTGCGCGACCTCTACATCGGCGACGACAACAACGACCCGCAGGTCGCACAGGCGATCAGCTTCCTCGCGCGCATCGACCCCGCAGACATCGGCGAGATCTCGGAGGTCAGCCTCAGAAATCCGGACGCCGTCGTCGCCTATACCAAGACGGCGCTCCCCATCCGCCTCGGGCAGCTGACGGGGATCCCGGACAAGGCGGCACTGACACAGGACTTTCTGCGCGACCAGAAAACCACACGGCATACCGTTGAGTATGTGGATTTCAGCTATGATGCGCCGTTCATCAAGCTGGCAGACAAAACAGCAGAGGGAAAATAAATGGAACAATTCCGGCGCGGCGGGTGGCTCATCGCCCTCGTCTGTGTATTGATTGGATTTATGGTCGCCGTACAGTTTCGTACGGCACAGGACGCGAAGGGGAGCCTCTCTCAGCAGCGCATCGAGGAGATCTCCGACCGCCTGCTCCAGACCGAGCACGAGCGCGACGAGCTGAGTGAGGAACTGCACAAAATGCAGACGGCGGCGGTGAGTACGGACAATCAGCAGGATAAGGATCTCCTGCGCTATCGCGCGGCACTTGTGCCACTTGAGGGCGAGGGCGTGGTCGTGCGCATGGACGACAGCACGAAGCCCGTCAAGGCGGGGGAGAACCCGAATCTCTATGTCATCCATGACGACGACCTCCTGCGTGTCGTCAACGAGCTGCGCGCTGCAGGCGCAGAGGCCATCGCCATCAATGGACAGCGCCTGACGGGGACATCCGAAATTCGCTGTGCGGGGCCGACCCTCTCCGTGAACAACGTGCGCTCGTCCGCACCGTTTGAGATTCGCGCCATCGGCGATAAGAAGTCTCTCGAAAATGCTCTGCGCATGCGCGGCGGCGTGGCGGAGACGCTCGGTGTCTGGGGCATCCAGCTCGACATTAAGGCGAGCAACGATGTCTATATTCCGCCGTATCGCGGCAGTATACGGCAGTCCTATGCCCGTGAGACGACAGAGCGTGAGGAGGAAAGCAAATGATCTACATCGTCATCGTCAGCGTTCTCCTCGGGCTCGTGATCGGTTACAGCAGCCCGCTCGTCATTCCCGTTGCGTATTCGAAGATCTTCTCCGTCGCCCTCGTCGCCGCCCTCGACGCCGCCTTCGGCGGGCTGCGCGCCGTTGTCTCCGAGCGGTTCGACAAGCGCGTCTTTGTGACGGGATTCTTCTCGAACACCCTGCTCGCGGCGGCGCTCGTCTTTATCGGCGACCGCCTCGGCATCGACCTGTACTACGTCGCCTTGCTTGCGTTCGGTTTCCGTATGTTCAAGAACCTCGCCATGCTGCGCCGCTATCTCCTGCGCGACTATCGCGGCGGTGGACACAAGTCCATGCTGCGCAATCCCTGAACGCAGAGCGCATTCACATCGGTTTGTAAAATTTTTTCTACACTATAGAAATGTAGCGGATTTCATGGTAAAATATACGAGGAAAAATACTGTCTATTGATAGATTCTGTGATAAATCCTACATGGAGGCTGAGACTGTGTTCGAAATGGATGATAACTTTGAAGAGCTCGCAAAGATCATCGTCATCGGCGTCGGCGGCGGCGGCGGAAACGCCGTCAACAACATGATCGACTCCGGTCTGCAGGGCGTTGAGTTTGTGGCGATCAATACGGATTCGCAGGCACTGCTCCAATCCAAGGCGGCTGTCCGTATCCAGATCGGCGAGAAGCGTACGCGCGGACTCGGTGCAGGTGCGCGCCCGGAGATCGGCGAGGCGGCGGCGACAGAAAGCCGCGAGCAGATACTAGAGGCACTGCGCGGTGCGGATATGGTCTTTATCACGGCTGGTATGGGCGGCGGCACGGGAACGGGCGCAGCTCCCGTCGTGGCGGAGTGCGCGCGTGAACTCGGCGCACTGACCGTCGCCGTTGTGACGCGTCCCTTCTCTTATGAGGGAATGACGCGTGCGCGCAACGCAGACTCGGGCATCGAGAACCTGCAGCAGCACGTTGATACCATCATCACCATCCCGAACGACCGCCTGATGAAGATCATCGACAAGAGCACGCCCGTCACCGAGGCATTCAGCAAGGTGGATAACGTCCTCTGGCAGGGCGTCAAGGGCATCACCGACCTCATTACGAATCAGGGCGTCGTCAACCTCGACTTTGCCGACGTGCATACGACCATGGCAAACGGCGGTGCTGCGATCATGGGCATCGGCGAGGCGCGCGGCGAGGGTGCATCCGTTGCGGCAGCAAAGGCGGCGATCGAGTCGCCGCTCCTTGAGACCAGCATCGAAGGCGCGACCTCTGTCATCCTCAACTTTACGGGATCGAAGAACCTCAGCATGTTCGAGGTCAACGAGGCATCTGAGTGGCTCAACAGCATGATTACGAATGCGGCAAACGGCCGTCAGGCGAACATCATCTGGGGTATCGGTGTCGATGACAGCTTGGAGGACAGCGTCCGCGTCACCGTTGTCGCGACGGGCTTCGGCGCGAGCGCGGGGAGCGCACCCGGTACCGCTGCGGCACAGGAAGAGACGACGACAGGCATCTCCGAGGACTGGATCCGCATGCCGGGGCTCGGCAGTGCATCGAGTACGCCAAAGGAGCCCGCGCGTCCCGCACAGCCGCAGGCACAGGCGCGTCCCGCCGCTGCGATCGTTCCGCCCTCCGGCGGACAGCAGAGCCGCATGAACGTCGTTGAACCGAACAGCGGTGCAGGCGGCACGGACATCATCGACATTCCCGCGTGGATGCGCAAGCGGTGATGGATTGATTGAGTGAGATATAGCGAAAAAGACTGTTGTACGAAGCGATAAACTTCGTACAGCAGTCTTTTTTTTTCTTCCTCGTTGTAACGAGGAAGGGGGAGAAGAGAAAATAACGGGCATGCAACAGTCCCCTTTTTATGACTCATGACTCGACAAGAAGCCAGCAATAGAGAGCGTCGCTATAGATTCTCGAGAATACGAATCTCGTTAGCCATCATATATTTGCTGTGCGTCGGCTCGATGCAGCTGATAAGACGGTCATAAGCGATCTGCATGGCGACTTGTCCCTGACGGCGTGGGTGCTGATAGATAGAAGCGTCAATGATGCCGCTCTGCATCGCCGTGCGAATGGCGGGGATGGTGTCGAATGTGACGACAGTGATGTCCTCGGCACGTCCCTTTTTGACAAGTGCCTGACAGACACCGTGCGCACCGCCGGAGGTGGCAATGAAGAAGGCATTGATCTCGGGATGTTCCTCAAGCATCCCGAGGGTGCTCTCATACGCCTTTATGTCGTCATCAAAACTCGTCGCCATGGCGGAGAGTGTGCAGCCCTCCTCTGCCGTAAGGCGCTCACGGAAACCCTCAATGCGGTTCATGTGACCGAGCATTCGCACACCGCTGTAGATTACGCCCGCGTGAATGGAACCCGTGCGGAGCTTGCGCAGGAGCGCCGCCGCCGTTGCACCGCCTGCCGTATAGTCACTGCCGACGTAGACGTGGGGAGCCGTGGTTTCAAAGTCGTTGTTGAGTGCGATGACAAAGATATCGCTCTGAATGCACTCTTCAAGTGTCTGTATGATCTCCGGCTCGCTCATGGGGTTAATGATGATTGCCGCAGCGCCCTCTGCTTGTAGGGCGGAAATGGCTGCGCACTGTTCAGCCGCATTGTACCCCGTGAGAAGATGCCATTCCGCCCGGAGACCAAAGCGTTCGTAGTAGGAAGCCGCTTTGCGTAGAGCGCGAATGACGGGCGCAAAGAACTGAATCTCACTGGCAGAGATGATGACACCGACGATGGGGCTCTGTCTCTGGGAAACGAGGGCGCGGGCCGCCGGATTCGGCTGATAGCCAAATTTCTCCATCGTTTGGAGGATGAGAGCTCGCTTCTCCTCCTTGACTTTGCCGCGCCCATTGATGACACGATCGACGGTACCGCGTGATACACCGCAAATCTCTGCAATCTGTTTGATGGTAATCATGATATTGCCCCTCTCTACATACCTATTATACCGATTTTCTAACTTTTTACAAACAATTTATCGAGAAAGACCTCAAAAAGGTTGTTCGAGCACATTTATTCATGGATAAAAAAAGATTATTTTACTATTGACAAACCAGGATTTAGGTGATATTTTATAAACAAAGATGTGCTCGAGCACATAACGGGAGATATGGAAGACGAAAGTGAAACAAGGGAGGAACGCCTACGATGAAGGGAATGCAAGTGGTGCTTGTGGCTATGCTTGCTGTTTCGATTGCGGCGCTTACACAGGCAGGGCTTGAGCAGGGACTCTTAATTCTTGTCTTGTTCGCCTTTTCGTCGAGAGCGTATTTCCTCGTACGTGATCTTTCAGAAAATGAGGATAGAGAAGGCTACGAGAAGCAGATGAAGATTGTGCAGACATTCACCGTCGCCTGTGCGCTTCTCTCGTTTTACTGGCCGGAGAGTATGTACTTCAACGCGGGGCTTGCCATATGTCTGCTTTTTCACATTATGGCCACACAACAAGCCAAAAAGATGGCAAAGAATTACATAGATTGAGGCGACAGCAGCCCATAGGAGAGAAGATGCTGGTGTCGCTTTATATCGCAGGGCAACCTGCAAGCATGTTCAATATCAATTTAGGAGGGACTATTCCATGAAGAACATCAAAAGAATCTTGGCGCTGCTGACCGCCTGTCTCATGATGATTGCGGCAGCAGGGTGCGGCGGAGACAATGCCGCAGACTCCGGGACGAAAGCACCGTCCAACGGAAAGCGCGTCGGCGTTGCGATGCCGACCCAGTCATCCCAACGCTGGATTCAGGATGGCGCCAACATGAAGCAGAAACTGGAGGCGCTCGGCTACGAGGTTGATCTGCAGTATGCGGAGGACGATGTCCAGGCACAGGTTTCCCAGATCGAGAATATGATTACCAACGGCGCCAACTGCCTCGTCGTTGCGTCCATTGACTCGAGTGCACTCGTCAATGCGCTGGCACAGGCGAAGGCACACAATGTCCCTGTCATTGCCTACGACCGCCTCCTTATGGATACGGACAGCGTTTCCTACTATGCGACGTTCGACAACAAGGCGGTCGGCACGCTCATCGGCAAGTATGTCGAGGAGAAACTCGGGCTCAAGGAGGGGAAGGGGCCCTACAACGTTGAGTTCTTTGCGGGATCGCCGGACGACAACAACGCACACTTCCTCAACGATGGCGTGTTTGAAGTCCTGAAGCCCTACATTGATAAGGGACAGCTTGTTGTTCCGTCGGGGCAGACGGACTTCGATACGATCTGCACGCTCCGTTGGTCGCAGGAAACCGCGCAGAAGCGCATGGAAGATATCATTTCGGGATACTACACGGACGGAAAGAAACTCGATGCTGTCATCTCCCCCTTTGATGGCATCAGCTATGGCATTGCGGCTGCACTCGAGGGTGCAGGCTACAAGGTCGGTACGAACTGGCCGCTCATCACTGGACAGGATGCAGAGCTCATGGCGACGAAGAACATCCTTTCGGGCAAGCAGACCATGACCGTGTTCAAGGATACGCGCATCCTCGCCGACAAGTGTGTCACGATGGTTCAGGCAGTTCTCGAAGGAAAGCAGCCGGAAATCAACGACACCAAGTCCTATGACAACCACAAGCTGATTGTGCCCTCGTATCTCTGCACGCCGGTTGCTGTCGACAAGGCGAATGTGAAGAGCGCACTCATCGACACGGACTACTACAAGGCATCGGATGTCGGGCTTTGATTCCGGGCATCTGGTTCTGAAATCACACATATAGCGAAAAGGTTGGAACCGTTGCATCCTCCACGCTCTTTGCGGGAGTGCCTCACGAATGACGGCGTGCTGTAAAAAGCGGCGGTGCAGCGGTTCTTTCTTTCCTACGATATGTGCTCGAGCACAAAGTGATCGGGTGAGAACAGGAGCATTGTATGGCAGAGAACATTTTGGAAATGCGCCATATCGTCAAGGAGTTCTCCGGCGTCAAGGCGCTCAGCGATGTCAATCTCGTTGTGAAAAAGGGCGAGATTCACGCGCTTTGTGGCGAAAATGGTGCGGGAAAGTCCACGCTGATGAATGTCCTGTCCGGCGTCTATCCTTACGGATCTTATTCCGGCGACATTGTCTACAAAGGCGAGGTGTGCAAGTTCAAAGATATTCGCGAGAGTGAGAAGAAGGGCATTGTCATCATCCATCAGGAGCTGGCGCTCATCCCTCTCCTCACCATCGCAGAAAATATCTTTATCGGAAACGAAAACATACGCTTCGGTAGCGTCATTGATTGGAATGAAACACAGCGAAAGTCGATGGAAGTCCTGAAGAGCATTGGCATGAACCTCAACGTCAACAGCCTTGTCGGCGATCTCGGAATGGGACAGCAGCAGATGATCGAGATTGCCAAGGCACTCGCGAAGAATGTGGAGCTGCTCATTCTCGATGAGCCGACCTCCGCACTCAATGAGGAGGAGAGCAACACACTCCTCGAACTCATGCTGAAGCTCAAGAGCAAGGGCATTACGTGCATTATGATTTCACACAAGCTCAACGAAGTCTCGCGCGTTGCGGACAACATCACCGTTATTCGCGACGGCAAGACCATTGAGACGATTCAGCGTGAGCAGGACGCCCCCATCGACGAGAATCGCATCATCAAGGGCATGGTCGGGCGCGAGCTGACGAATCTTTACCCCGAGCGGCATGCAACGATCGGTGATACTGTACTGGAGGTAAAGGACTGGACGGTATACGACGAGAACGAACCGACGCGCAAGCGCCTCAAAAATATCTCGTTCAACGTCAGGGCAGGTGAGGTTGTCGGATTCTCGGGACTCATGGGCGCAGGTCGCACCGAGTTGGCAATGAGCCTGTTCGGGCACTCTTACGGAGTCAATTCTTCGGGGAAAATCTTTAAGCAGGGAAAAGAGATCACCATTCCGACGGTACAGAGTGCGATTGACCAAAAGATCGCATACGTGCCGGAAGACCGAAAGACGTATGGGCTTGTTCTCATCAATGACATCAAATGGAACATGACTCTCGCGAGTCTCGGCAGCAGATTCTCGGAGCGTAGCGTGCTCAAGCAGGATGATGAGATCCGCGCGGCAGAGGACTACCGCAGTCGGATCAACATCAAGACAAACTCCATCACGCAGCCGGTGGAATCCCTCTCCGGCGGCAATCAGCAAAAGGTCGTCTTGGCAAAATGGATGCTTTCCGACCCCGATGTGCTCATTCTCGATGAGCCGACGCGCGGTATTGACGTCGGTGCAAAGTACGAGATCTACACCATCATCAATCAGCTGGCGGAAAACGGAAAGGCGATCATTGTCATTTCCTCTGAAATGCCGGAGCTGCTCGGTCTTTGTGACCGCACTTACGTCCTGAACGAAGGAGAGGTTGCAGGCGAGCTGCAGAAAGAGGAAATGTCACAGGAGGCCATCATGAAAATCGTTATGGATCATACAGCAAAAAGGGGGCGTGCCTGACATGGGGACAGACGCTGCAAAAGCAAAAATCTCCGATGAGCGGGAGATGAAGGAACACATCAAAAACCTGAAACAGTACGGCATGATTATCGCGCTTGTCGTCATCTATGCGATATTTGCCTTCCTGACGGACTTCAAGAACATCTCGCCGATGAACGTCAACAACCTCATCATGCAGAACTCCTACGTCATTGTTCTGGCACTCGGCATGTTGCTTTGCTGCCTTACGGGCAATGTCGATCTTTCAGTAGGTTCTGTCGTCGCCTTTGCGGGGGCAATCGCAGCAATCTTAGTCGTGGATTACCAAGTGGCAATTCCTCTGGCGTTTCTTGCCGCACTCGCGATCGGTCTGCTTGTCGGCGTCTGGCAAGGCATATTTATATCACTTCTAGGGGTTTCACCATTCATTGTATCACTTGCGAACATGCTCGTATTTCGCGGGCTTGCCCTCGTTGTTCTGAACGGTCAAACCAAGGGACCGATGCCGCCTGAGTTCACACAGATTGGCGCAGGCTACCTGCCGCAAATCTTTACGACAATCGGCGGCACGAAGATCGAACTTCTTGCGCTCGTTGCGGGCATTGCGCTCTCTGTCTTTCTCGTCCTTATGGAGATCCGCTCCCGCCGCAACAAGGCGAAGAACGGCTTCATCGTTCCGTCAATCGCCACCAGTGCATTCAAGGTTATTCTTTCCGTCGCTATCGTCAATTTCTTCACGGTAAAGCTCTCCATGTATATGGGGCTTCCGATGGTTCTTCTGGTCGTTCTCCTGCTTGTCATTCTCTACACCTTCATCACGCAGCGCACCGTGCCCGGACGGCAGATTTACGCCGTCGGCGGCAACAAGAAGGCTGCCGCCCTCTCCGGCATCAAGGTTGACCGTGTCATGTTCTGGATCTATGTGAACATGGGGCTGCTTGCAGGTCTTGCGGGTCTCATTCTCACGGCGCGCAATGCGTCCGCTACACCGAAGGCGGGCGATATGTTCGAGCTGGATGCCATTGCTGCCTGCTACATCGGTGGAACGGCAGTCGCGGGCGGTGCTGGAACTGTCACTGGTGCAGTCGTTGGTGCGCTCATCATGGGCGTTTTGAACAACGGTATGTCGCTGCTCGGATGGTCGGTCGATATCCAGCGCGTCGTCAAGGGCTTGGTCCTGCTTGCGGCGGTCGCCATTGATCTCTATTTCAAGAACAAGAAAAACAGCTGAGGAGAGCGTTATGGCAAATCAAAAAGCACTGGAGGAGCTGTGCGTGCGTATGGTATCTTCCACAAATGAAGCACGTATCTGCTATCTAAAATCCATGCAGGCGGCGCGGGCTCAGGAAATGGGTGCCGCTGCCGATCTCCTCGCACGCGGCGATGAGCAATACGCTGTCGCCCATGCCATGCACGTCCAGCTTCTGCAGATGGAGGCGGGCGGCACGCTGGATCATGTCAGCCTGCTCATCCTGCACGCGGAAGATCAGCTCATCAGCGCCGAAACGTACAAAGCGCTGGCGGTCGAAGCGGGGCATATCTATCAAATACTCGCAGACAAATGACTTTTCTAGAGCCTCCCGTTACCGGTATCCACCGGAGTCGGGAGGTCTTTTGTTGCAAAAGAGAAAGGCTATATATTTGTTCGAGCACATTTAGAAGAACAACAAAGGAGGACGTTCGGGAAGAACAAAAGGAAGTGTAGCAGAGTTCGCTGCGCAGCCGTCTCAGCTACTCGCTGACAGACGGGTGCGGGAATCTTCTCTACTGTATTATCGGATCTTATCTGCTCTACTCGACACCCGATCTGAGCGGCACGGCAAAGATCGCCTACGCCGCTGGCACGTACATCCTCGCAGGTGTGTTCTACACAGGTATACAGACTGCCATTACCTCGATCCTGCCGAACCTCTCGCGTGAGCCAGTCTGGATCGGCCTGACGATCCGTCAGACCACCATCCTCTACTGCCAGTATTTCCTCGAGGACAAGAGTCTTGCCGCCGTCATGCGCGGGTCTCTGGTCTACCGCGCGGAGAGCGTCGATAACGGGGCGGAGCTGCAGCGTCTGCGTGTCAACCCTGAGGCACCTATCTCCTATCGCTTCGTCAAGGATGCCCTCGGCGGCGTCGGTGTACTTGAGACGGCGGGCGAACGCGTGATGGATGAGATGAGCACGCTCTATCGCAGGTATCAGCCGGAGATGATGAAGGCTCTGTCGCTGCGCCTCATTCCTTACTACTGCTGGGGCAATCGCGGCGAGAACGAGATGCTCGTTTGGCTGTATCGCAAGTAAAACTGTTGGCAGTCCTTGTCTGTTGGGGGGCAGACATGGACTGTCTTTTTATAGGGAGTATATCATAAATGGCACGAGCACATAATTTGTAAAAGATATGTGTTTATGATTGACAAAAAATATGAAATATGATAGCTTATACATAAGATGTGCTCGAGCACATAATTGGAGTAAAGAGGGGTTCGGCTGCATTATGCCGTCGGAAACCATGCCGATGAGGAGGTTTCGGATATGGATTTCAAACAGAATGCTGCTGCGATCGAGAGCGGTGCGAGTATCTTGGGCATCGAGCTTGGCTCAACGCGAATCAAGGCAGTCCTCATCAACACGGACTTTGAGACGATTGCCTCCGGCAGCTATACGTGGGAAAACGAGCTGAAGGACGGGATCTGGACGTACGCGCTTGCCACGGTCTGGACGGGCGTGCAGACCTGTTACGCGCAGCTTGCTGCCGATGTGCAGACGCGCTATCATGTGCCGCTCACGAAGATTGGCGCGATCGGGATCAGCGCGATGATGCACGGCTATCTTCCGTTTGATGGGGATGGGAAGCAGCTTGCAGAGTTCCGTACATGGCGGAACAATATGACGGGCGCGGCGGCGGACATCCTCACGGAAAAGCTGCAGTTCAACATCCCGCAGCGTTGGAGCCTTGCCCACCTCTATCAGGCACTCCTGAACGGGGAGGAACATACAGAGAAGATCAACTTTATCACGACGCTCGCAGGCTATGTGCACTGGCGGCTCTCGGGCGAGCAGGTGCTCGGCATCGGCGACGCCTCGGGGATGTTTCCCGTCGATGAGGAAACGGGGACGTATGATGCGGATATGCTCGCCATATTCTCTGACCTTCCCGAGGTCAAGGCGTGTCCGTGGAACATTGAGGGAATCCTGCCGCGTGTCCTGCGTGCAGGAGAAGCGGCAGGACATCTCACAAACGAAGGCGCCAACCTTCTCGATCCGAGCGGCAGGCTCTCGGCAGGAGCGCTGATGGCACCACCGGAGGGGGATGCCGAAACGGGAATGGTGAGCACGAATGCCGTGCGCAAGCGGACGGGCAATATCTCGGTTGGGACGTCTGCATTCTCGATGAACGTGCTGGAAGAACCCTTGCAGAATGTACATCGCGACATTGACATTGTGACAACGCCCGAAGGGGCTCCCGTTGCGATGGTACACACGAATAACTGTTCGTCAGACATCAACGCATGGATTGGACTATTCCGCGATTTCGCTCAGTATCTCGGACAGCAGGTGACACCGGATCAGCTCTACCATCTGCTTTTTGTCCACACGGCGAAGGCAGAGCCGGATGCGGGGGGACTCGTGACTTACAACTGCCTTTCCGGTGAGAACATTACGGCGGTGGAGCGTGGACGCCCGCTCTTTCTGCGGACGCCGCACAGCCGCATGAATCTGCCGAATTTCATGCTTGCTCAGCTCTATTCGGCATTTGCCCCGCTGAAGATTGGAATGGACATCCTCGTGCGTGAGGAGGGCATCCGTACAGAGGTCATGATCGCGCACGGCGGACTCTTCAAGACGCCGATCATCGCCCAGCAGGTTTTGGCGAATGCACTCAATATGCCGATCACGCTGATGAATACGGCGAGCGAGGGCGGTGCGTGGGGTATGGCTGTTCTTGCGTCCTTCGCTCTTCGTGAGGAGAAGCTGTCACTCGCGGATTTTCTTGATGAGCAGGTGTTCCGGCGGTCTGAGAGCACAACGCTGATGCCTGAACCGTCGGGGGCAGAGGGCTGTGAGAAATTTATCGCACGCTACAAGATGGCACTCTCTGTCGAGCAGGCGGCAGGCGTTTTGACGGACGAATAAGGGGGGGGACATTTCATGCTGGAAGAACTCAAGCAGGAGGTCTACGAGGCGAATATGATGCTGCCGAAGCTCAGCATCGTCACATTTACATGGGGGAATGTTTCGGGACTGGATCGTGACAAGGGGCTTTTCGTTATCAAGCCTTCGGGCGTGGAATATGAGAGGCTCCGTCCCGAGGATATGGTCGTCGTTGATCTGGACGGCAAGGTCGTCGAGGGCGCGATGAACCCATCGAGCGACACACTTACACATATGGTGCTCTATCGGGAGTTTTCGGGAATCAATGCCGTTGTTCATACGCATTCATCGTGGGCGGTCTCCTTTGCGCAGGCGGGGGTGGAGATCGATGCGATGGGGACGACCCACGCGGATAATTTCTACGGCACGATACCCGTGACAGAGGCGCTGACGCGTGAGGAGATCGAGAGCGGGTATGAGGAGAACACGGGGTGGATTATTGTTCGTACCTTCCGTGAACGTGGAATCGATCCCGTGGCGGTGCCCGCAGTGCTCGTCAAGCAGCACGGCCCTTTTACATGGGGGGCGACAACGAAGAAGGCGGTCGAGAATGCAAAGGTGCTCGATCTCGTTGCCGAGATGAACTATCATGCGATGATGCTCACGCACGCGGATACGCGCGTCCCGCAGTATCTCTTGGATAAGCACTATCTCAGGAAGCACGGCGCAAACGCATACTATGGGCAGAAAGCCTGATCGCAGGCGGATACAGGAAAAGGAGAGAATATCATGCTGCAGGTAAAGAATTATGAGTTTTGGTTTGTTGCGGGCAGTCAGTTCCTCTATGGTGAGGAGCAGCTTGCAAACGTGGCACGCAATGCGCAGGATGTCGTCGACAAGCTCAACGCGAGCGGAAAGCTGCCGTACAAGGTTGTCTGCAAGGGGGTTATGACGACGCCGGACGGCATCACGCAGTTTATGAAGGACGTGAACTATCACGATGAGGTTGCGGGTGTCATTACGTGGATGCACACGTTCTCGCCGGCAAAGAACTGGATTCGCGGCACGGTTCTGCTGCAGAAGCCGCTCCTCCATCTCGCGACGCAGTATCTCAACGAGATTCCGTATGCGACGATTGACTTCGACTACATGAATCTGAACCAGAGTGCGCATGGCGACCGTGAGTATGGGTATCTGAATGCGCGCCTCGGCATCGACAACAAGATCGTCTATGGTTGGTGGGGCGATGTCGACGTGCAGAAGGAGATTGCGGACTGGCAGGATGTTGCGGTTGCCTACAACGAGAGCTTCCACATTCGCGTCTGCCGCTTCGGTGACACAATGCGCGATGTCGCCGTTACGGAGGGGGACAAGGTGGAGGCGCAGATCCGTCTTGGCTGGACGGTGGACTATTGGCCGATCGGCGAGCTGGTCGAGGTCATCGATGCGATCGATGAAACGGCGATTGATGCAGCGTATGCAAAACTGAAGGAAGACTATACGCTCGCGCCTCAAAACAATACAGCTGAGAAGTTTGAGGAATCCGTCCGCTATCAGCTGCGCTGTTACCTCGGTCTGAAGGCATTCCTCGAGGACAAGGGTTACAACGCATTCTGTACGAATTTCCAAGATCTGAAGGGACTGAAGCAGCTGCCGGGACTCGCTGTTCAGCTGCTTATGAAGGATGGGTATGGGTTCGGTGCGGAGGGAGACTGGAAGCACGCGGCACTTTCGCGCCTTCTCAAGATTATGGCGCACAACGACCGTACGGTATTTATGGAGGACTATACGCTCGACCTGCGCAGGGGGCATGAGGCAATCCTCGGCGCGCATATGCTCGAGGTCGATCCGACGATTGCGAGTGACAAGCCGCGTGTCGAGGTACACCCACTCGACATCGGCGGCAAGGACGATCCCGCACGGCTCGTATTCACCGGATCGGATGGCGAGGGCATCAACGTGACGATTGCGGATTTCCGTGACGGCTTCCGTCTTATCAGCTACCCCGTGGACTGCCGCAAGGCAGAGGCGGAAACCCCGCATCTGCCCGTGGCGAAGCAGCTCTGGACACCGAAGGTCGGGCTGAAAAAGGGCTCGATTGCGTGGATCAAGGCGGGCGGCGGACATCACACCGTACTTTCCTTCCGCATTACGGAGGAGCAGATCCACGACCTTGCCGTCATGTTCGGCATCGATCTCGTCGAGATATGCTGATGTTGTTGTGTGGTTTATAAAAAGAGGCTGTTGCACGAAACAAACGTGCAGCAGCCTCAATTTTGTGCAAAAAGTACAGAAGCCAGTGTCTTCAAACACCGGCTCCTGGCATAAAATATGTGTATGCAACAAATGACGCAGACTTCCTCATTAGAGGAGGGCCAGATACTTTGGTTGATCGTCCTTTGCAATATTTAGTGCATCCATTGCGACCTCGGCAGTAACCCCCATTCGCTGAATGAGACTTTTGATGTTCTTTAGGCGCTCCGTTTCTGCCCCCTGAACTTCTCCGTCTTTTCGTATTTCTTCCATTATCTTACACATAGCTGCAACCCCCTTTTCGTCTTCTTTGAAAAAGCGTACGCGCTCGGCGAGTACATCGCTGTACATATCATTTGGATCACTGCAAAAGAAGTCATGCATGAGACGCCCCAGCAAGCTTTCACTCCGGCATTCTCCATTGACATAGAGAATATGAGCACCGTCGTCGAATATCTCCTCAGTATCTTCGAAGGTTCGACGCACCTTGTAGAGCGGTTTGCTACGTTTCCATACGTCATGTTCGGTGATAAAGATGACGTAGGTTTCCGGCAGATCGGGGAAGAGTGTTCCCTTGCTGACCTCACGCGAATCAATCATGCTGCTGTTGAACCTCGCTCGACGTGGAATTGCCCCCTCGTCGCTGCGTTGTATCTCCACATCGTAAATGGTCTCGCCATCGGTCGCAAGTGCGTCGAATCGTACGGCACGTCCATAGAGATTTGGCACACTCTGCTGGGTAATAACTTCTGTCACGCGTAGACGATCATTTCCCATGATAGCACGGAGTACGACCTCCATGCAGGGGATATTTCCATCAAAGCAGGTGTTAAAGAACGTGTCATCCCTCAACCGAAGCTGTTTGATTTTCTCAAGGTATCGACGTTTCTTTTGTTCCATATCCATGCGCATTACCTCGGATCAAATGATCTGCCTAACTCTCCAAATCCGGCCGCAGCTCTGCCGCTGCACGCAGATAGATATGATGGATGTCGCTCTGCGGCAGATCCGTGTTGACGAGGAGAAGGACGCGGATGCAGCGTGGGAGGCTGCCCTCGATGGCGCACTGGCGCGCGTCAAAGAGGGGAACGAGGTCGAATCCTCGGATGCGGCGCACGCCCGCCGTGGGGAATGCCGCCGTGAGATCCTCGGTGACGCTGAAGATGGCAGCACCGATGTCAGCGGGGGTGATATTGTTCGTGCGCAGAATCTCCGTGACGAGTTCCTGCGCCGCCTGCCAGATTTCTTCCTTTTCGTTGCGCCCAACGGTAATGGCGCCGCGTATGCCGCGCATAGCTCTACACTCCCTTGTGAATGTCCCAGATGAGCCGCAGGCTCAGGATGAATGCGATGAGATAGCCGAGAATGCCGAGGAGGGGGATGCCGCCGATCTGCGGCTGCATATTCGTGGTGCAGATCGTGCTCGATGCGATGAGGAGTGCCGCACAGAGGAGCGAGATGATGAGTTTGTTGATCATCTTATCGAGACGCTGTACAGGCTCCTCTGACCCCGTGAGGTCGATGTTGAGCTTCGTCTGCCCACCCATGGTCATCTTGAGGAGGTCGGCGAGCTGCTCCGGGATCTGCACGGATTTGCGCAGGAGCATGATGCCCTCCTGCCGTGCCTTTGAGAGCCCCTCGCGCCACGTCATGCCCTGCACGATCCCAAGGGAAAGGCTGCGCGCAAAGATCTCAAGGAAGCTGACCTCAGGCGCGCAGCGGCGCATGACAATCTCAACGGTCATGACACCGCGTGCAAACATAGCAAGTCCGCTCGGACAGCCGATGTGATGCATCCGCAGGATGCCGAGAATCTGATTCGTCAGAACGCCCATGTGTACGTCGGTAAAGTCGAGCGAGCCGTACTGCTCCATCATGACATCGATGTCCTGATAAAGCTGCGCGTGGTCGATGCGTCCCTTGACGATCCCGAGGGCGAGGATGGCTGCCTTCATCTCGAAGGTATCGTGCGTGGCGAGTGCCATGATCGCGCGCCGCAGAGCCGTGCGGTCACGGTTGCTGAGACGCCCCATCATGCCGAGGTCGAGCCAGACGATGTTGCCGTTGCGGATGCGGATGTTGCCGGGATGCGGATCTCCGTGGAAAAATCCATCCTCGATGATCTGTTTGGCGTAGTTCTCGCCGAGCCGCCGCCCGACCTGAGTGACGTTGACTCCTGCGGCGTGGAGAGCATCCGTCTGGTCGAGCGGGATGCCGTCAATATACTCCATGACGAGGATGTGCTGCGTTGAGAGATCGCGCAGGACGCGCGGGCATGAGACGAAGGGATTATCGCGGTTGAGATGCGTAAATTCCTCGATATGGCTCGCCTCGATGAGAAAGTCCATCTCCTGCTTGGCGATATTCCACATCTCGTCCATCAGCGTGCGAAAGTCTACGACATCGTCGCTGCTGATGAGACGGATGAGAGTGGCGGCACGCTTCATGAGCGTGAGGTCAGTACGCATGATCTCGTGGATGCCGGGACGCTGCACCTTGATGACGACCTCCTCGCCCGAGGCGAGTGTGGCGCGGTGTGCCTGCGCGATGCTGGCAGAGCCGAGCGGCGTGCTGTCGATCGTGCGAAAGACCTTGTTCCAGTCGCGATTGTACTCCTGCTCGACGATGGAGAGGATGATGGGGAAGGCAAGAGGACGTGCTGCCGTCTGGAGCTTCATCAGCTCATCGCAGTACTCCGTCGGCAGAAAGTCAGGGCGCATGCTCATGATCTGGCCAAACTTGACAAATGTGGGGCCGAGATCCTCGAAGATGGCGCGCAATTTCTCCGGTGTAAGGCCGTGGACGATGTCGTGACGGCGCAGTACCGTTACCATTTCACGCAGCCGCAGTGCGGCGTTTTTGTTTTCGGTGCCTTGCAGCAGTGCGCCGAGCATCATCTCACCTCCCCCCGTATGGGTTCATATACCTGACGATCATGCCCGCATGATCCAGCATCTCGTCACTTACTTTGCCGCTTTGTACTTCTCCGCGAGCTGCTGCTTTACCGTCTCGTTGCTCAAGTACTCGTCGTAGGTCGAGATGCGGTCCACGACGCCGACGGGCGTGATCTCGATGATGCGGTTCGCGACCGTCTGCGTGAACTCATGGTCGCGCGAGGCAAAGAGAATCGTGCCCGAGAAGGAGATCAGACCGTTGTTGAGGGCGGTGATCGACTCGAGGTCGAGATGGTCGGTCGGCTCGTCGAAGATGAGCACATTCGCGCCCGAGAGCATCATGCGCGAGAGCATGCAGCGGACGCGCTCGCCGCCCGAGAGCACCTCGGCACGCTTCTGGCTCTCCTCACCCGAGAAGAGCATCCGTCCGAGGAAGCCACGCACGAATGTCTCGTCCGGATCCTTGGAGTACTGGCGCAGCCAGTCCACGAGGTTGAGCTTTACGCCGTCAAAGTAGTCAGAGTTATCTGAGGGAAGGTAGGTCTGCGTCGTTGTGACGCCCCATTTGAACGTGCCCTCGTCCGCTTCCTCCTCGCCCATGAGGATCTTAAACAGCATTGTCTTTGCCGCGCCGTTTGGCCCGACGAAGGCGACCTTGTCACCCTTCTTGAGGGTGAAGCTGACATTTTTTAGCAGCTGACGGCCGTCCAGCTCTTTGGAAAGCCCCTCGACGGTGAGCAGCTGATCGCCCGCCTCGCGGTCGGGGGTAAAGGCAATGTACGGATAGCGGCGTGCCGACGGCTTGATGTCGTCGAGTGTGATGCGCTCAAGCAGCTTCTTGCGCGAGGTCGCCTGACGGGACTTTGCGGCATTTGCGGCAAAGCGTTGGATGAAGGTCTGGAGTTCCTTGATCTTCTCTTCCTTCTTCTTGTTCGCATCCTTTGCCATCTGGAGCGCAAGCTGACTGGACTGATACCAGAAGTCATAGTTACCGGCGTAGAGCGAGATCTTGCCAAAGTCCACGTCGCAGATGTAGGTGCAGACCTGATTGAGGAAGTGGCGGTCATGCGAGACGACGATGACCGTGTTCGGGAAGTCCGCGAGGAAGTTCTCGAGCCAGTTGATCGAGGCAACGTCGAGGTGGTTTGTCGGCTCATCGAGCAGGAGAATGTCGGGCGAGCCGAAGAGTGCCTGTGCGAGCAGGACGCGTACCTTTTCCGATGGGGTGAGTTCGTTCATCTTGAGATGATGCTTGTCGTCCGAGACGCCGAGACCGTTCAGCAGCTGTGCCGCCTCCGTCTCTGCGTTCCAGCCGTCGAGCACGGCGAACTCTGCCTCGAGCTCCGAGGCGCGCATCCCGTCCTCGTCGGAGAAATCGGGCTTCTCGTAAAGTGCATCCTTTTCGTCCATGATCTCCACGAGACGCGCGTGTCCCATGATGACCGTACGCAAGACCTCGACCTCGTCGTAGGCATAGTGATCCTGCTGCAGGACGGCGAGACGCTCCCCGGGCGTGATCTCCACGATGCCACTCGTCGGCTCGATGTCGCCTGAGAGCAGCTTGAGGAAGGTCGATTTCCCCGCGCCGTTCGCGCCGATGATGCCGTAGCAATTCCCGGGGGTGAACTTCAGATTGACATCCTTGTAGAGGACACGCTTGCCGAACTGCAGGCTGAGATTGTTGACGGTAATCATCTATCCGTACTCCTTTTCTATTTGCGAAGGATGGCGCGGAACATCGAGAGAATGCTCTGACCGTACGAGTCGCCGGGGACAGCCCAGCGGCCGTTCAGATCCTGCCAGTTGCCGAGCGTACTCGTGCCGTAGACGCTGCGCACGAGGCTGTAGCGCGGGTCAACGACGGGGAATGCCGGCTGACGCGTGGAGGCGTAGGCGAGCAGATGCTGAATGTGGGCGCGGACACCGAGCTGCGAGGTGGCAAAATACGCGCCCTTGACCTCCGAGCTCGTCGTTCCCAGTCCGCAGTAATTGTTCTGGTCGGGCGTGACCGTACCGCCGTAGCGGAAAAAGCCCGTTTCCTTGAGTGCCTGTGCGAATGCGACATCGGGGCGGATGCCCTCGCGCTCCCCCTCCTCATAGTAGTAGGAGACGAGCTCCTTCGGTGAGACCGAGATGGCGGGATAGGGATTCACGCTGAGGAGATAGTCCACGCACTGCTGCTGGCTCGCGAGCGGTGTTCCGATGATCGCCGTATCGTACTCTGAGAGCGTCTTGGGGACGCTGAGGGGCGGATGTTGTTCTGCTTCCTCTGCCTCCTCTGCTTGTCGCATGAGATTGCTGATCCGTGCGCGGAAATCGTCCGTCGACGTGTCCGTGCCGCGCTCCGTGTGCACCTTTGTCGCCGTATTTGGGTCATAGACGCGGCGTGCGTCGGCGCTGTTTGCTGTCAGAATGAAAAGACCAAGGGCTGCGGCGAGTGAGCCGCGCAGAAGAATATCCTTACGCAAGAAAATGTACCTCCCATATTGCGGGCACGCGGAGAGCCTCTGCGTGCCTTTACGGCAGCCATGGAAAGAGCTGCGACAGAATAAGAATGACCGTCAGCACGATCGTGCTGCGGTGTATGGCATGATGTGCCCCGCCCGCTGCCATGAGCAGCACCCATGTCAAGAGGGCAAGCGTCAGCCCCGTCCGCAGGTCGTAGGACGCGAGGACGAAGACGGCGAGGACGGCGGCATCGCATAGCGTGAGACGTTTTGCGCTCTGCAGCTGCACGAGCGCACGCTGCAGAAGGATGAGCCCCAGCATGGCAAGAGCAAGCGCCGGTGCGGCGGGAAACTCCGCCAGTGCCGCGAGCAGCGGCGCACAGGGGAGCAGCAGGAAAAGCAGCAGAGCCGTCCCCATTGCTGTGGCCGGGATGCCGCCGATGCGCCGCTCCTCCGCAGCGGGCAGTGCCGCAGAGATCGGAGCGATACTGAGCGGGAATGCGCCGAGGAGACTGCCGATGCCGCTGATGGCAAAGAGCCGTGCGAGCGGCACGTCGGGTTTGGCGGGGGGGCGCTCTCCCTCTGCCGAGAGAACAGCAGCACTCTCCACCGTGAGTGCGATGAGGAGTGTTATGCCGAGCCCGATGGCGGCGGGAACATTGAGTGTGTCCTGTCCTCCTGCCATGAGCGGCAGAGCAAGTTCTGGCTGCAAAAACGGCGCAGCAGGGATTTCCCAGAACCCCTCCGCCCATGTGAGCAGCAGAACGATGCCAATACCGATGGGCAGAGCCAGCTCTTTTTGCCGCACATAGAGCAGGAGTATGAGGAGAACGCCGACGAGCGTGAAGTACGTCAGCGGGTCGGAGAGCATACCGCCCATCGTGAGTGCCCACGGCGACGGCAGGAGAATGCGTGCCGCCTGCGCCGCCTGCGTCAGCATCCCGAGCGCGAGTGACAGCAGGAGGCCCGTGCGAATCACGGGCGGGAGTGCGTCGATCATGCGCCCCATGGATGCGGCGCGCATCAGCAGTACACCAATGAGTGATGTGACGGCAGAGACAATGAGTACATCCTGCCATGCAATGCCGCGTGCGATGATCTCCTCGTAGACCAGCCATGCCGTGATGGCAGGGGAGGGGAGGAGAACGCGCGGTGCACTATTGCGTGAGACGATGAGCGTCCCGACCGCAGCTGCGAGCACGCCGCCCGTATATGCGCCCGCAAAGGGCATCCCCGCACGCGTGAGCAGTGCTGCAGTCGCAGTGAGCACGAGCACGGCGGCACAGACGAGGACGAACGCACGACAAAGTGCCGCACCAATCCACCCGTACCGTTCGTTCATGTCACTCTCCTACATTACTCAAAACACTTCTATTTTAACACAAAAATAAACGTCGTGCCATAGTCCGCTGTGAATATGGTCGCCTGGG
>NZ_GL397087.1:943187-1047753 GCF_000146365.1 Selenomonas sp. oral taxon 149 str. 67H29BP | reverse complement strand
GGAATATGGTCGCCTGTCAGACAGACAGGCGGTCACGCAGTGCAGATTGGAGAATCTGAGAGAAGTTAAGGCGATGCTTCTCGGCGAGTTCGTTGAGATACCATGGAATCGTAAGTGTCTTTTTCACGGGGCGATGATTCATCTCGGCACGCATGGAGAACATATTTGCATCGAGGAGACATAGCACGTCACCCTGCTTCATTTGGAGGGTATCGACTGCACTGGGCTTCGGAATCGTATCGCCGTCCTGCTCCATTCCCCATAGATGCAGGGCGAGCCCTTCTTTAGCTGCGGCGAATGCTTCATCTGCGGCGGCGCCTGTGGCAATACAGCCGGGAAGATCGGGGAAGTAAACCCCATAATGATCGCCGATCTTTTGGAGTATGGCAGGGTACGTATAGTGGTCGGGTAGATGTGCCATGGTGGATTTCCCTCCTTAATCGGGTGTCCACATTGTCTTTTCTCATATTATGCCTTAAAATACAAGAAATAGAAATAAGTACTTGTATTTTCTAGTCTTTTCGCTCCTCTAACCGTCGTTTGTCTACAAATTGTCTACATACACCCATTGTCTACAAAACGCTCGAAGATGCGGGCGGTCTCCTGCTGCATGTCGTCTGTGTCATGCGCATAGAGATTCTGCGTGATCGTCGCGTCCGCATGACCGAGGCGGGCGGCAACATCAACGGGCTTCGCGCCGGATTCGATCAGCCGTGTCGCGTGCGTGTGGCGGAAGCTGTGAGAGTTCAGCCCTAATCTGTAAAGCGCGTAACGCACGTTCTCATGTGCGTAGGGGATCCCCGTCGGATGAACGCAGAGCAGCGGACGGCGTTCCGCCGGGATGGCGGGATATAGCCGTTTTGGCAGGAGAATGAACACGCGATCCGCGTCCTTGCTCTCATAGGCGATTTGATACGCCTGTCCGAAACGCAGTTCGTCTTTCGTCTGCTCTTTTTTAAGCGCACGCAAATAGGAGAGAAGCAGCGCATCCGCATAAAATGTCCGTGCACTTGTTTTTTGTTTTTGGCGTATCAAAATACCCCGCTTGTATTCTCTGACGGGAGATGGAGACCGCCCCCGTCTCAAGGTCGATATCATCCCACGTAAGCCCGAGTGCTTCGCTGATTCTGAGGCCTGTGTGATAGAGTATTTTGAGCAGCGGGTAGTATATGTTGCTTTCGGGGATGGCGGCGAACTGTTCCGGCGTGATGATGGTGCGCATCACCACTTTGTGCGGCGCACTTCGCGGGATGTTGATTCCCGTCGTAGGGTTCGCGGTGATGAGTTCGGCGGGGTAGATGGCATACTTCAGTGCAATGGAGAGCACCGTCTTTGTTTGACGGATGGTTCCTTGCGATAGTCCTGCATGGGCGAGTTCATTGACCCATAGATCAATGTCACGCGGACGTAGTTCCTGCAAGTAAATATCCCAGATCTGCGGCGTGATGCGCGAGCCTATAGCGTTATGGTAGCTTTTAAACGTCGTTCGCTTCACATTCGGGCGCACGACATTCTCCAGCCACGAAGCGAGATAGTCCCGTAGCTTCACGCGCTCTGATGTGATGCCGATGTTGCCGGACTTCCAGTCGGTGTATGCTTTTACCCCTGCGTCAAATGCGTCATCCTCGGTGGCAAAGCCTCCTTTCTCCTTCATGCGGCGCGGATTCTTCGAGATGTCGAAGCTATAGGAATAGGTGTTTCCGCGCTTTCTGATTCTGATCTTTGACATAATAAAACCTCCTTGAAATAGGAGGCGAATCATGGTAGAATTTACATGAATTGGGGCATGGTTCGCGTCATGTCTGCCGCTCGGTGTTGGTAGCATCGGGCGGTTTTTACTTTGCAATTTGGGACAGTGCGCGTTAATATTTTTGGATTGCGTTGATTAGGGATTGCGAGTTCCAACTTACCAACTCCGTAGCGGTATCTTGAATTTTTTGCGGTATCCGCTCATTCCCTCGTGGCTTTAGCGCAATGATGGTTTTTTTCATACAGACAGCCTCATCAATTTCATAATCAATCCAGCCGCTGTGCGCTGCATACATACCGGCAATGATGATTACGATGTTTGCATGACTGATCTGCTCTGTCAGGGCAGACTTTAGTTTCGCTGTATTATTTGCGTCTACAGGATCATGTTTTGGGACACTATAATTTCTGAATAAGAGAGTGCTTTCTTCTAACCAATCAACAACCGTATTGTATTGATCTCCATAGTGCCAAGCATGACTTATAAAAACATGGTAAATTGACATTCAAAATACATCCTTTCTCTTCTTGAAGTTGGTGTGATATAATAAGGAAAAGTCCCCAATTAACATAATGAAGGAGTGAGAGTCATGGAGGTTCGGCAATATCGCAAAAAACCTGTCGTTGTTGAGGCATATCAAACAGATCGGACAATGTATATTGAAACGTTGGAGGGAATCCACCGAGCAGACCCCGGGGATTATATTATCACGGGCGTAAAAGGGGAGCAGTATCCGTGTAAACCGGATATTTTTCAACGTACTTATGAGCCGGTAGAGGTGTGATTCTTATTTGGTGTCGTAGGTTCGTTCTTATGTAATTGTGCCCAGTCTATATTTTCGCTTGAGATAATGCTTTCGCATCTCTCAACGAGCTCTTGAAAAGGCTCGATAGAATATGCGTATCCGCCAGCACTGGCAAGATAAAGATATTTTTCGTGCTTTAAGAGTTCGCATGTGGTTCGATAGTGTAACCAGTTTTCATGATATTTATTTAAACTGAGAATAAACGTTCCTGTTGATATGAGTACTCCCAACACAGCTATTATACAAGGCGCATAGATGCAGTCCTGCAAAAGTAGACCGACGGGTGCGATCAACAATGACAGCAGACCGATCATGATTTTTATGAATTTATACCAGTTTTGGCAGTTTGCGCTTTTTCCATCATACCATTCGATTTGATGGTCTAGCCGTTCCTTGAAATATTGGGCTTCATCCATGAACAGACTCCTTTCCCGCTCTCTCTGTTGGCGCAGAGGGGCGGTTTTTATGTGGGAAGAAAAGGCGATATCTTCCTACTTGGATGTTCAACTGGGAAAAAAGAGCCGATTTTTCCTAGCTATATGTTGATCGAATAAAGGTGTTCGATGGATACCTTTATTTTTTGATTTTTGTATGGGATGATAGATTGTGAAGATTCCTCATATATTGCATTTTGCGTCTTATGCAAATTGCATTTCTAACCCCGTCGAATTCGACGGGGTTAAACCATTCAACCTTTATATCGGGACGATTGCGAGCTTCTTCCCGAGTGGTGCAAGGAGTTTCGTTAGCGTAGAGATATTGGGGCTGGTTGTCCCGCGCTCAAGGCGGGCAATGACAGGCTGTGTAACACCGCTCATCTCCTCTAGCTGTTTCTGTGTGATACCGCGTTCCTGACGTGCGCGGATGAGTTCGCCGATGAGTGCAACACGCAGGTCGCTTTCTGCAATCTCCTCTGGTGTGAAGATGCGGCTGCGAACTTCTTCCCAAGATTCGCCGATGGCGCTGTTATTCTGCATGATGATTTCCTCCTTCTTGCAGTTCTTTGAGTTCTCTCTTTGCTTGTTCGATTTCACGCGGCGGGGTCTTCACCGTCTTTTTCATGAAATGATGGAGGAGAACAAAACTGCTCTCGTGCCACGCGACAAAGAAGATGCGGTCACGCAGAGGACGCAGTTCCCACAGGTCGCCACCAATATGTTTGACGTACGGTTTTCCGAGGCGTGTCCCTTCGCGGCTCAGAGCTTCGATGTAGTCATTTATTTTGTTGAGTTTGATGCGGCTGTCTTTGTCCTTGCGTGCGGCGAGTTCATCAAGATACTCAATTACGGGACGCCGTCCCTGCTTGTCACGGTAAAAATAAATCGGGTGCATCGCTTTCCTCCTCTCTCTATTATGCCTTATAAGTTCATCGAATGCAAGATTGGCAGACGTTCTCGATGCCAACAGTGTGAGAACAAAAAAACTGCTGCAGGAAGACATTTCGTCTTCCTGCAACAGCTAGCAGTCGACAGGAGAAAATACTTAGGACGATGCGGTGCTGTCACTGTAGGATGATTCACTGTTCGCACTACTTGAGGAGGCCTTATTCCAGCAGCGATGCTTTGGCGCATAGCTGTTGTAGAAGAAGAAGCCAAGTACCATCAGTACGATGAACGTGATGTTCGTGACCGCCGACAGCGACCAGATCAGGTACAGGCAGACCGCCATGCCGATCGGTGCGAGGAGGTAGAGCGCCGGGAAGTGGAACGTGCGCGGCAGCTCGGGGGAGTTGCGGCGGAGCTGGATCAGCCCGACAAAGACGATGAAGAATGCCGCAAGAACACCGGTGTTCGCGAGCTCAACGATGTAGAGCATCGGCACGCAGCCTGCGATGAACGCGATGAGCGCCGAACCGACGAGCGTGATGAAGTACGGCGTGCCATACTTCGGATGGATGTTTGCCATCGACTTCGGGAGGAAACCGTCACGCGACATAGCAAAGAAGACGCGTGCCTGACCGAAGATGTAAACGATGAGGGTCGTGATCATACCGAAGAGGATGCCGACCGTGACGAGGTTTGCGAGACTCGTGTAGCCGATGAGGCGCAGGCAGTAGGCGACAGGATCTGCGCGATCGAGATCCGTGTAGGGGATCGTCGCCGTGAGGACGAGTGCCACAACGGAGTAGATGCAGAGGCAGACAAAGACCGATGCGATGATGCCGATCGGGAGACTCTTCTCCGGCGTCTTGCACTCCTCGGCGGAGGTTGCGACCGTATCGAATCCCATGAAGGAGAAGAACACGACCGCTGCGCCTGCCATGATGCCGCCGGCACCGAACGGGAGGAACGGATCGAGGTTCGCCGCTACCGCATGGGGCGTCGTGACAACAACGTAGGCGACAATCGCGCACAGCGTGAGCGAGATGAGGATCGTGTTGAGACGCGAGCTCTCCTTCGTACCGTGAGCAAGGATGACGCCGATGATAAGTGTGATGACAACAGCGGGCAGATTGATGATACCGCCCTCAGGGAGCGTCGTAAGGAGTGCCTTCGGTATCTCCATGCCGAGGGATGCCATCATCCCGGAGAAGTAGGCGGAGAATCCGACGGCAACCGCACTCGCGGTGACGATGTAGCCGATGATCAGCGACCATCCGCAGAGGAACGCCATGCCCTCACCGAGGGAGGCAAACGTATAGGCGTATGCGCTGCCCGCCGCCGGGATGAGCGATGCCAGCTCTGCGTAGGCGAGACCGACGAGCATACAGAGGAGACCTGCTGCAATAAAGGAAAGAACAATACCGGGCCCCGCATAGCGTGCCGCACCAATACCGGTCAGAACGAACACGCCCGAGCCAATGATGCCGCCGATGCCAAGGAAGGTCAGATCCATGGTGCTCAGCGTTCGGATCATACCGCTGTCCTTACGCTGGGCACTGAAGTCTTCCAGTGTTTTTTTCTTAAAAAACATAAAGCCTTCACGCCTTTCTTTCAAAATATTGTAAAACAAAACCTGTAAAAAGGGGCTGTTTCACAGCACATATTGATATATGAGAGTGAAACAGCCCCTCAGCAGTCAGTTCACAAATTACTTAAGGAACTCATCGATGGACTTGAACGGGAGGTTCAGCGCCTTACCGACCGCCTCGTTCGTGAGGTGACCGTCGATGGTGTTGAGACCATACTTCAGGCCGGGCACCTGCTGGAGGGCAACCTTGTAGCCCTTCGTCGCGATGTCAACCGCGTAGGAGATCGTCGCATTGGTGATGCCAAGCGTCGAGGTGCGGGAGACAGCGCCCGGGATGTTTGCCACGGAGTAGTGGACAACGCCATGCTTCTCGAACGTCGGATTCTCATGCGTCGTGCAGTGGTCGCACGTCTCGATCGAGCCGCCCTGGTCGATCGCGACGTCGACGACGACGGAGCCCTTCTTCATGGTCTTGATCATTTCCTCAGTGACCAGGATCGGGGTGCGTGCGCCCGGAATGAGGACGGAGCCGATGAGGAGGTCAGCTTCCTTGACCCACTTTGCGATGTTGTAGCTCGAGGAGAACTCGGTGACAACACGGCCGCCGAACATATCGTCGAGCTGACGCAGACGTTCGATCGAGAGATCGATGATCGTGACGCGTGCGCCGAGACCAACAGCGATCTTTGCTGCGTTCGTTCCGACGTTGCCGCCGCCGATGATGACGACCTGACCAGCGGAGACACCTGCGATGCCGCCGAGGAGAACACCGCTGCCGCCGTAACGGCTCTCAAGGAACTGTGCACCGATCTGGACAGACATACGGCCTGCGATCTCACTCATCGGAGCGAGCAGCGGGAGACCGCGGCCCTGCTTGCCGAGAACCGTCTCATAGGCAATACCGACAACCTTCTTCTGAAGGAGTGCCTTCGTGAGCTGGGGCTCTGCTGCGAGATGGAGGTAGGTGAAGAGGATCTGACCCTCATGGAAGAGGTCATACTCGGATTCCAGCGGCTCTTTTACCTTAACAATCATTTCCGAACGATCAAACAGAGCCTTCTTGTCCGAGACGATCTCGGCGCCGACTGCCTTGTAGTCGGCATCCGTGAAGCCGCTGCCAACACCGGCACTCTCCTCGATCAGAACCGTATGACCGGCACGGCGCATTGCCTCAACACCCGAGGGAGTCATACCGACGCGGAACTCATTGTTCTTGATTTCCTTTGCAACGCCTACAATCATGCTTTTTCCTCCTACTAGATATAGATGTGATACGGCAGGGTTTATCGGCCAAATAAACCAAAAGGATTTTGTATTTCGTATTTTAACACAATTTAGATAAATCGTCAACAACTATTGTCGAATAGAAAAAAGTAATAATTATCAGAGCACGGAATGCCGGCCGCCATCTTTAGGTCGAGGTATCCAGCCACTGTTTTATACCAAATGAATTCAGCGACAACGAAGGGGCTTGAGATGGATATTCGTCATCGCGCGAGCCGGGCTTGGCAGACATATCTCAATTATACATTCGAGTCAGGAAGTCTGACGGAGAGTGGAAATATTGTTCAAAATTGAGACTTGCCCAGACATATGGTTCGTTTTGGTGCCTACTATACGCATAAGAAATTTAATGGGATTTTGGATGCTCAATATGTGGGCGCGCGCCAGAAGGTCGATGCAGCGACAGGAGAATATGGGGCAGAGGACAGTTTCTTTCTCGCCAATTTATACCTTATATAATTTGAATCAACAGGCAAAGATTCAGCTAAACATCGAGAATCTCCTGAACCGTAAATTTTATGCCGGAGGGGCTGCCAAAGAACGGTCATATATGCTCAGCGTCAAATATATGTTCTGATGAACGGCGTGCTGACCGAACATCAACAGCATAGAGTGATGCATAGCCTCGTGCAGCCCAATTAAGGAAACATTGATAAACTCAGCATCGCCGCATTGATGCATCTTTTTTCATGGAGTTAATTTACCGGTGCGTTTCGAAAGGACCTTGTCTTGTGATGTGATCAAAGGAAATGTGCAAGGATCAACAATATTATTTCCGTTGATGATTTTTAGCGCCACAGCAGGCGTCCGTAATGGATGCTTTTTTAATACGACAGTTCGGTGTCGGCTTTTCCGTTTAAATAGGGAGAGAATATTTGCCGATGTCGTATTTCGATTGCTGTGTGCATACAAAATATTTTGCAGAGACGCAAAGCGACACAAATAGACCGAATTACTCTGAATAAAACGCAAAAAACTGTGATAAAACGCACAAGAAGTTAAATTTAGTCTTGACAAAACTATCTGAATTATACTAAAATCACAATCAGGGTATACCTCTAGAGATTACTTAGCCGTTTCACCCTTCTGTTTTATCTATATCTAGTAGGAGGAAAAAGCATGATTGTAGGCGTTGCAAAGGAAATCAAGAACAATGAGTTCCGCGTCGGTATGACTCCCTCGGGCGTTGAGGCAATGCGCCGTGCCGGTCATACGGTTCTGATTGAGGCGAGTGCAGGCGTTGGCAGCGGCTTCACGGATGCCGACTACAAGGCAGTTGGCGCCGAGATCGTCTCGGACAAGAAGGCTCTGTTTGATCGCTCTGAAATGATTGTTAAGGTAAAAGAGCCGCTGGAATCCGAGTATGACCTCTTCCATGAGGGGCAGATCCTCTTCACCTACCTCCATCTTGCAGCAGAGCCCCAGCTCACGAAGGCACTCCTTCAGAAGAAGGTTGTCGGTATTGCCTATGAGACGGTTCTCGGCAAGCAGGGCCGCGGTCTCCCGCTGCTCGCTCCGATGAGTGAGATCGCAGGCCGTATGTCTGTCCAGATCGGTGCACAGTTCCTTGAGAGCCGTTACGGCGGCAGCGGCGTTCTCCTCGGCGGCATCGCAGGCGTCTCCGCTGGTCAGGTCGTCATCATCGGCGGCGGCAATGTCGGCACGAACGCAGCCAAGATCGCTGTCGGTCTCGGCGCACGCGTCACGATCATCGATCTCTCGATTGAGCGTCTGCGTCAGCTCGACGATATGTTCGGCGGCCGTGTTGTCACCGAGTACTCCTCGAGCTACAACATCGCAAAGTGGGTCAAGGAAGCTGACCTCCTCATCGGCTCCGTCCTCATTCCGGGCGCACGCACCCCGATCCTGGTCACCGAGGAAATGATCAAGACCATGAAGAAGGGCTCCGTTGTTGTCGACGTTGCCATCGACCAGGGCGGCTCGATCGAGACGTGCGACCACTGCACGACGCATGAGAATCCGACGTTCGAGAAGCACGGCGTTGTCCACTACTCCGTGGCAAACATTCCGGGCGCTGTCTCCCGCACCTCGACGCTTGGCATCACCAATGCGACGATCTCCTACGCGGTTGACATCGCGACGAAGGGCTACAAGGCTGCCCTCCAGCAGGTGCCCGGCCTGAAGTATGGTCTCAACACCATCGACGGTCACCTCACGAACGAGGCGGTCGGCAAGGCACTGAACCTCCCGTTCAAGTCCATCGATGAGTTCCTTAAGTAATCTGTGAACTGACTGCTGAGGGGCTGTTTCACTCTCATATACAGATATATGTCGTGAAACAGCCCCCCCTTTTTTACAGAAAACCATTCTGAAAAGACTGAAAGGACTGATCAAATTGACCTCTTGGAAGCGTGTCTGTATCCTTGCTGGATCCTATCTCGGCTTTATGATCGGGACAGGTGTGGCAACGGGACAGGAAATCCTTCAGTATTACACAGCGAACGGCTATATGATCTTTGGTACGGCTGTCGTCATCGCGATCATCTTTATCGTCGCAAACTATGGCTTTGCTCTCGCGGGGCGTGACCACAATGCAACGAGCGGGAAGCAGGCATTCATCTTTTACAATGGAACCTTCCTTGGAAAGTTCTTTGACTGGTTCACGGTATTTTTCTGCTATCTTTCTTACTGCGTTATGGTTGCCGGCGGTGCCGCAACACTGCAGCAGCAATACGGCGTGCCAGTCTATGTTGGTGCGGCGATCGTTGCCGTCCTTGCCGGTTTTTCCGTTGCCCTTGGCCTCGGCAAACTCGTCGATATCATCGGCCGCGTGACGCCAGCGATGCTCTTTGCCATCGTCGGTATGCTCTTTATTCACCTCGTTCAGCACTATGACACGCTGCTTCCCAACATGGCGTTGATCTCCTCGGGACAGCTCGATATGACACGCGTCGGCAGCAACTGGTTCATGTCAGGAATGTCGAACGGAGGCTACAGTATTCTGATGCTTGCGAACTTCAGCGCGGTGCTCGGTGCGCGTGAGAACTTCAAGACACTGTTCCGTGCCAATGTTCTCTCGACGGTTCTTCTCGTCGTGCTGAATACGATCATCGGCCTTTCGATCATGACACGCATCACGGATCTCTATCAGGTGCAGATCCCGAACCTCGTGGTTGTGGCAAGCCTTTCGCCGGGTCTGACGACCATCTTCGGCGTGCTGATCTTTATTGCCGTTTATACGACGGCGTGTCCGCTCCTTTGGACGGCTGTGGCTCGTACGGGACAGGAAGGGACGATGAAGTATAAAACCTGGGCTCTCGGACTTGCCGCCCTCGGATTCTTCTTCGGCATGTTCGTTCCATATCACATGATGCTCAACTATGTGTATGGCCTGAATGGTTACATCGGCTTCATTGTGATGGCGCTCATGTCCATTAAACTCATTCGGATGAAGTTCTTCGGGAAGGGAAGTGATTCAAATGCCGAATCGAGCAGCATGGGCGGAGATTGATCTAGGGGCGCTCGCCCATAACTATCGTGAGATTCGCAGCCGAATCCAAAAGGGAGCAAAGCTATGTGCTGTGGTGAAGGCGGATGCATACGGACACGGAGCGATCGCCGCAGCGCGGGTTGCGCTCGATGAGGGGGCGGACTACCTCGCGGTAGCAACGCTCTCGGAGGCACTCAAGCTGCGGGCGGCAGGCTTTACAGCACCACTCCTCATCCTTGGGCTCGTGGAGCCGGAGAGTGCACGTGAGGTCGTCGATGGTGATATCACCCAGACGGTCTGCCGCATGGATCTCGTTGAAGCACTGTCGCAGGAAGCTGTACGGCAGGGCAAGACAGTGAAAGTGCATCTGACCATTGAGACCGGTATGGGGCGTATCGGCGTGCATCCGAAGGATGCGGCAGAGACGGCGAAGAAGATTGCCGCACTCCCCAATGTGGAACTTGAGGGGGTCTTCTCCCACTTTGCACTCGCTGATATTCCGGATAAGACGTTTACCAAACAGCAGGTCAAACTCTTCAAGGACGCCTGCGATGCAATTGAGGCGGCGGGCATTCATATCCCCATCAAGCACATTGCAGAGTCAGCAGCGATCCTTGAGATTCCCGACGTGCACTTCGATATGGTGCGCGCCGGCATCATCCAGTATGGTCTCTGGCCCTCGGATGAGGTGACGTGCCCGATTGACCTCCGTCCGTGCATGAAATTCTGTGCGCGAATCGTCTATATCAAGACGATTCAGCCTGGAGAGTCTGTCGGGTATGGACGCAAGTTTATTGCAGAGCGTGAGACACGCATCGCAACTCTGCCCGTCGGCTATGCAGACGGCTACATTCGTGCCTATGCAGGCGGCAGTGTCGAGGTGTGCGGGAAACGCGCGCCCATCGCAGGACGTGTCTGCATGGATCAGTTTATGATCGATGTTACGGATATTCCCGAGGCGAAATTGGGGGATGTCTGTACGCTCTTCGGCTCGGATAGCCTGACGGCAGATGAGATTGCGGGGTGGGCAAATACAATCAACTATGAGGTTGTCTGTCTTGTTTCCGAACGCGTGCCGCGTGTGTATAAAGGGTAGTGTGCGAAACAGCATCTATCTTTATTGATTACGGGGCTGCTGCAATCTCTTTCGCGGCAGCCCCGTAACATTGTTTTGTATTCATTTGGAGGAAGGTGTTCTCATGAATACGCTTGTCAGCCCGGAGAATACGTGGGTGCTCATGACGGTGATGCTTGTCTCTGTTGCGGTATCGGTCTACTTGGAGCAAACCTATGCGTGGGCATCCCGTATTTCAGGCGCTGTGATTGCGCTGATTTTTGCACTTGTTCTGGTCAATACGAGTATTATTCCGCCCCATGCGGAGATGTACGATGATATTGTCTGGGGCTACATTGTACCAATCGCTATACCATTGCTGCTCCTCCAGACCAACATCGTGAAGATCTGGCGGGAGACAGGGCGACTGCTCATCATCTTTTTGATTGGTGCGGCAGGGACAATCTGCGGTGCATTGATTGGCTGTGTCCTGCTTGGTTCTGCGATTGACGGACTGCCGAAGGTGGCAGCGATGATGACCGGCTCCTATATCGGCGGCGGTGTGAATTTTACCGCGCTTGCCGATGCGTTTAAGGTGAGCGGTACGCTGGTCTCATCGACGATTGTGGCAGATAATCTCAATATGGCGATCTACTTTCTGATTCTCTTGGGCATCGCCGGGAATGGATTTTTCAGACGTATGTATACGCATCCGCTGATTGATCATGTGGAGAAGAACGGTGCATCCGATGAGGGAAAGACGCTTGCGGCAACGTATTGGGGGCGCAAGGATATTTCTCTGCGCGACATTGCCATGTGTGTGACCTATGCCGTTGTCGTCGTTACCGTATCGAAGTTTATCGGTGCGACGCTCGGCACGCTGATCTCGCCCGATGTGAACTGGTTTACGAAGATGTGCAATACATTCCTCAGCAGCCAGTATGTCTGGATTACACTGATTTCGATGATTTTTGCGACATTCTTTGAGAAACAGGCATCGTCAATGAATGGTGCGCAGGAAATCGGCACGTTCTTTATCTATATGTTCTTCTTTGTGATCGGTGTTCCCGCATCCATCATGGAGATTCTGACGAATGCGCCGCTGCTCTTTGTGTTCTGTCTGATTATGGTCATCGTGAATATGCTGTTCTGTCTGATTGGCGGAAAGCTGTTCGGCTTTTCCCTGGAGGATATTCTCGTCGCATCCAACGCGAATATCGGCGGTCCAACGACGGCAGCCGGCATGGCAATCTCTCAGGGGTGGAATGCACTGGTCGGACCTGCGATGCTTGTGGGAACACTCGGGTATGTGATCGGCACCTATCTTGGGATTATTGTCGGCAGCCTGTTGGGGGCATAAGGAGATGGAGCAATGAAACGTGATATCGGTACATTCGATATACATTCTGATCTCTTTACCAATGTGACACTGCACCGTCAGGCTGGTGAAACGGATATCATCCGCAAGTATCATATCAAGCAGCTGCATAAGGGGAGTGTCGGTGCGATGCTCTGCTGCATCTGGATTGATCCGCCGTATACAGCGGATCCGCCGGCACGTATGATCGAGATTATGTCATCTGCTTGTGCCGAGCTTCGCGGTGCAGCAGATATTGCGGAATTCGCACGCTCTTCTGCTGATATTGAGCAAATCTGTGCCGCGGGCAAGCTTGCCATTCTCCTTGGCATGGAGGGGCTCAGCGGTCTGCGTGGACAGGTGGATTTTCTGGATGTCCTCTATGCGTGGGGAGTCCGTCACGCTATGCTGACATGGAACGAAGTGAACGTATTCGCCCACGGTGCGTCCTGCCATGAGGATAAGGGGCTTACGGAACTTGGTGTCAAAGCACTTGCCCGGATGGAAGAACTTGGTATGCTGATTGATGTGTCGCACGCCAATGAGCGGACGTTCTGGGATGTCTATGAACACACGGAGAAGCCGTTTATTGCCTCGCATTCCAATGCCTATGCACGTTGTTCCCATGCACGCAATCTGAAGGATGATCAGATCAAGGCACTCGCACAGCGCGGCGGCGTGATCGGAATGAATGCATGGCCGGAGTTTATCGATGCCGAAGCACCGAGTGTCGAGTGCCTTGCCGATCACGTGGATCATATCCGTGCACTTGTCGGCATCGATCATATTGCCTGTGGATTTGATTTCTGTGATTATCTTACGTCGGATACGCTGGATTCCTTTACATCGAGTGATGTGGTGACAGAGGGGCTTGAAAGCGCAGCAGATATTCCGGCGCTGTTTGCCGTGCTGGGTGCACGTGGGTATAGTGATGCAGATCTTGAAAAGATTGCCCATGGCAATATGATGCGTGTTGTCAGGACAGTGATCGGCTGAGTTCTATCCTTTGTTCATCTGATTCCAGTTGCCGCAGAACTGTCCGACGATTATGTATAATCTTATTGCGTATGAGATAAGAAATCGTTATAATAGGATGTATAGAGAATGAGGAGGTAATGCACATGAAGAAGAATACTGTTATTACCATTAGTCGCCAGTACGGCAGCGGCGGCCGTCAAATCTCTCGACTCCTTTCGGAGAAGATGGGGGTTAAGCGTTATGACCGCACGGTCGTTGCTATGGCGGCAGAGAGCCTTGGCGCAGGTGATCGTCTTGAGGATGTTTTGAGCCGTTCCTATGAGGTGCCAAAAGCGAGCCTCGGGGCAATCAGTACAGCCCAACTCGACACAGTTCCCGCGTATAATACGCTCTACAAGGAACAGGCGCATATTATTCGTTCGATTGCTGCCGAGGGAAATGGGGCGGTGTTCCTTGGTCGATGCGCTGAGATCGTCCTTGCGGGGCAGCCGGAGGTCTATTCCTTTTTCATCTGTGCGGATGACGCGTTCCGTACAAGGCGTGCCGGTACACATTATGGCGGTATGAGTCTTAAGCAGCTCAATGAGATCGAGGAGAAGCGCAGCAACTACTATGCCTTCTATACGGGCAAAAAGTGGGGAGATCCGCAGAATTTTGATCTTGTCATCAATACAAGCCGTATTCCGCTGGAACAGGCGGTTGATCTCATCATTGACTATGTGAATCGTGTGCAGGGCGAATAGTTCCTGCGGAATATGAAAAGAGGGCATGATTTTCCCTATGCGGGAGACATGCCCTCTTCGTATGCTCACCGTTCTGCCGTACGCGCTCTGATGATCTCGTCGATCTCACGCTGCTGCTGGTGTTCGATGCGCCGCTGGATGAAGATGTTCGGGATGGAGACGCCGACAACGACGGCGAGGATGATGGTGACACCGTTGACGCCGAAGCGCAGCGCCTCGAGCAGTTCCTCGACCGAGATGGTCTGGATGTGGAGGACGGCGAAGAGGAGACGATAGAGGAGGACACAGGGGATGAGCGGGATAACTGGCGGGATGATGAGAAGGGTGTTTGGCGTGTGGACGATATGGATGACCTTGAGCGCCGCGATGCCGACGAAGGCCGCCGCCACGAAGGAGCCGAGTGCCTGTGGTTGTCCGAATTCGAGCATGAGAACGTTGCGGATGAGCATAGTGACGATGCCTTCGACGGCGACGATGGCGAGCAGCCTCTTCGGTGTGTTGAACATGACGGAGAATCCGCCGGCAGCAAGAGCGGCCGCGATTGCCTGATTGAGGTAGGTATCTGAGGGCTGGATATGGACATCGGAGATGTTTCCCACACCGGCGATAAGAATGGCAAAGGCAATGCCGAAGGTCATGCCGCCGATGATAAGCATGGTATCCATGGCGCGCGTCATGCCCGATGTGGTGAAACGGTTCAGTACGTCACTTGCCGCATTGATGGACGGCAGTCCGGGCATGAGGAAGATGGTGCATGCAACGAGCGCGTACCACAGTGTACCAAGTCCAAGTGCAGCGGGGATGGCCCACGCAAATATGGTGGCGACAAATCCGGTAATCATGGCACAGGCATAGGGATTGAAAGCATACTTGTTGCTGAGGCGATGTGCGATGAAGCCCATGAGTGCCGCAATGGCGGCGACGAGAGACTCTTCCCAGCTCCCGCCGAACAGCTTGCACGAGCCGCCCGAGCCGACGGCAGCTCCGAGCGCGATGCCCCAATGCGGGTAGCAGAGTGCACGTGCACGGATGCGTGCGATGGCGTTCTCGGTGGCAGCGATGGGCGTGTTGCCGCGCAGGATGCGCCAGGTAAGTTTGCTCACGGCGGCGAGAACGGCGAGGTTCACGCCATGTTTCATGCACTTGCGGAACTGCGTAAAGGAGCGTTCGTCGTCGCAGACGTTCAGCATAAGCGTTGTGTAGGTAATGTGGGATTGGATGTTTTCAGCAGGGATGCGCAGGTGGACTGCCGCGCGTTTCATATCGCGGATGACGCGTGCACAGTCGGCACCGTTCTCCATCAGCGCCTGTCCAATGTCCAGCAGGAGCTTCATTTTGTAGTTGAGTGTCTTGTTGTCATCGTCCGCCATATTTCGAATTTCTTTGCGCCCCACAGTAGGATACTCCCTTCCTTGTCTCCCTATTTCTCTTTGATGACGCTATTATAACATAGACTTTGGCTGTGTAAAATACTGATGCATGGGAGAGGCGAGGGCAAAAAAAGGACCGCCAAAAATGGCGGTCAGTATGTGCGTCAAAGATCACTCAGCACTTGATGCCCGAGCCCTTGCGTGCGTAGAAGAACCATGTGATGATGATGGTCAGAACAGTGAAGGCGATGAGAATGTAGAATGCAGGAATAACGCTGCCCTGTGTTCCGTATGCCCAGCCAAAGATCTTCGGGATGAGGAATGCGCCGTACGCCGCGATCGCCGCCGTGAAGCCTGTGACGAGTGAGGCGTGTACAGGACTGTCAAAGACAAACGGGATCATGCGGAAGGATGCGGCGTTGATGAAGCCGGTCGAGAAGAAGAGCACAAGGAACGCGCCAAAGAAGAGCGCAAAGTTATGTGCCTGAATACCCATAACGGTGGCAATACAGGCGATAAGCATGAGGAGCAGCGAGTAGAATGTGACCTGTGAGCCGCTGTTGACCTTGTCTGTTACCCAACCGCCGATGGGGCGCACGCCCGCACCGATGAACGGTCCGAGGAATGCAGCATAGGCAAAGGAAACCTCGGGGAACTCGCGATTGACAAGAAGTGCAAGCGCAGCAGAGTAGCCGATGAACGAACCGAAGCCACAGGTGTAGATCACGGTAATGAGCCACGTATGTTTATTGCCAAAGATGGACATCATGCTGCGCGGACTCTGCTTTGGGATGGGCAGGTTGTCCATGAACATCCAGACGAGGATCAGGGTCAGAGCGGTCGGAATCGCCCAGAAGTAGCAGACATTCTGAATGTAGATCTCTTTGCCCGCCTCATTGAGGAGCGGTGCGCCGAAGAGTCCTCCAAAGCTCATGCCGAGGAGCATGGGGGCGGTCAAGTAGATGAGCGAGACACCGAGGTTGCCAATGCCGGCGTTGATGCCGAGAGCAAGCCCTTTCTGCGACTTCGGGAAGAAGAAGCCGATGTTCGCCATCGAGGATGAGAAGTTTGCGCCTGCGATGCCGATGCCCGCGACGAGAAGGACGAAGGTGTCATAGGTCGTCGCGGTGTCTGTGAGTGCATTCCCCAGACCAATGAGCGGGATGAGGAGCAGCGCGGTCGAGATCAGCGTCCAATTGCGTCCGCCGAGCATGGCGGGGAGATAGGTGTAAACGAGACGCCCCGTCGCCCCGACAAGCCCCGGCAGGGCTGCGAGGGTAAAGATCTCATTGTCCGTAAAGTGAAAGCCAATGTGGTTGAGCTGGGCGGCGATTGTCGCCCACATTGTCCACGCAACGAAGGCGAGGGTCAGCGCCCATGTGGAAGTATAGAGGTTCTGCTTGGCGATGCGTTCGCCCCAGCGTTTCCAGAACACCTCATTTTCAGGGTCCCAATGCTCAAGAATTTCTCGGCGTGTTGGATTCTCGCCAAGGACGGCGAGAATGTCCTTATTTTCCATTTCCATCTCTCCCTTATATATCGCATTAATAAATGGAATTATAGTGAAAAAAAATTACCTTGTATGTGACGAATATCACATAAACTTTTCTGTTTTTTCGATAGGATAAATTATAATGTTACTTCGTATCACAGAAGGGGGGGGGGGACGGAGTGGATAAGGAGGCGCTCATTCAAGAACTTGCATCGATTCCGGGCAAGGTAGTTTCGCTGCACGATGGAGCGTTTCTCTATCGTGAGGGTGCGCCGGCACACTATTTCTATATTGTGCGCTCGGGGCATATCTTCGTGGTCAAGTACGGCGCATCGGGGCGTGTCTTGGCGCTGCGCCTCGCGACGAAGGGGAGCCTCGTCGGAGAGCTGCCGATCTACGAGGATGAGCCGACCTATCTCTTTAGTGCGATTGCGCGCAGTGCCGCCGAGGTCTACGCCATCGAGTTCCCCGTACTGGAGGCGTATCTCGAAAAGCATCCGCACCTCGCTGTCGCACTGCTGAAGCTGATCGGGATGCACATGCGCAAGCAGCACCTCAAATTCCGCGACCTCGTGCTCTACGGGAAGAAGGGAGCACTCTGCTCAACGCTTCTCCGTCTGGCCAACAGCTACGGGATGGAGACGGACGAGGGAATACTGATCTCCGTACCGCTCACGAATCAGGAGCTCGCGAACTACTCTGCATCGGCGCGGGAGAGTCTCAACCGCATGCTCGCCGAGTTGAAGAAGAGCGGTGTGATCGATATGCGCGGGCATCTGATCCTCATCAAGGATATCGACTATTTGAAAAAGACCATCCACTGCGAGAATTGCGGGGTGGAGATCTGTAATATTGAGTGAATCGGGGACACAGAATAGGGGCCGCTGTACGAAGCGAAAACTTCGTGCAGCAGCCCCTGTCTTTGTCTATTCGCATGGAATTCCCTGATACGCCGTTGCGCCGCGGGTGCAGACGGCGCGCCCCGCTGTTAGATCGGTCAGCTCCGCCGTGCGGCGTGCGATGTCGTCGGGCGGGACACGGAGGAGACAGGTGACGCGCTCTGCGTATGTCGTTTTTCCTGCGATCAGTGCCTCTGTGCGGATGTAGCGCTCGACGGCGGCGAGCAGGTCGTAATCGATCGTGACGGACAGCTCGCGCAGGAGTGTCATGCGCAGCTTGGGGGCGGCGTCAAGCCCCAGCCCTGCCGCATGGGCGTATGCACGGATGAGCCCGCCCGCGCCGAGCTTGATCCCGCCGAAGTAGCGGACGACGGCGACGGCGATATCCGTGATGCCGCGTCCCTTGATTGCTTCGAGGATGGGGCTGCCCGCCGTCCCGCCCGGCTCTCCGTCGTCACTTGAGCGCTGCCGTGCGGCATCCGCGCCGAGGACCATGGCGTAGGGCGCGTGGCGCGCATCGTAGTGCTCCTTTTTCAGTGCGGCGAGCCATGTGCGCACCTCGTCCTCGTCCTCCGCGTGTATGACGTAGGCGAGGAAGAGGGAACGCTGGATCTCATACGAAACAGGGGAGACACCGCTCTCCGGTATCTCCCCTGTGATGGTCGTGTAGTCACGATCCATACTCATTTGTTCTTGCGGTTGAAGTACTCGACGATGCCCGCATCGAGCAGTACGTAGGTCGGCCCCGTGCTCGCGGTCAGCTCGCCCGGCTGAAAGATGGGGCAGACGAAGCCGCGTCCGCCGAGGAAGTAGTCGGTCGGAAGCTGACGCACGGATTTTTCGGGCTGGATCGGCGTATTGCGTCCGTACTCGTTGTAGAGGTGACCGTTCACCGCCTCGCCGTCGAGATCGGACGGCGTGACGTGCACGAAGAAGGAGAGCGGCAGACGCTGTCCCGTCTTCTTGTAGTAGACGATGCCGTAGTCGTGGCGTGCGGGCTGATTGGCGTGCAGGTCATAGCGCAGCTCCGTGAACGTCACAGACAGGAAGTTTTCGTCGTCGAGATGTACGCGATAGCCGAGCTCGCCGCGGAAGAATGCCCCGCTCTGGTACTGAGCGCGGAATGTCTCCGCGAGTGCCTTCATATCAGTGTTGATGCGATCAGCGACCGCACTGTCATCGAGACTGATGACGGGGTAGGCGATGGACAGGTTCTGCGCGGCCTCCCGATGCTCGCTGAGGGCGGCGGACGAGGTCCCCGTGATGCCGACGACGAGCGCGAGAGCAATCAGTAAAGCTCTGAATTTCATAGTGAGTGCTCCTCCTTTTCATACTTAATTGAATCATAATAAAAATTTACGTATTTGTCAAATAAATGATAGTAATTGACGCGCTCTTGTAGTATGATGAGAGCGCATTTTTTATACAATATATATTCGAGGAGAAAGGTTGTGTTACGGAGCCAATGGGCGAGTCGACGATGAAACGGAGGCTGAAGCACAGACATCTTCAGCTCATCTCTCTCGGCGGTGTGATCGGGAGCGGATATTTTCTAGGGACGGGCTACGTCCTCGAGCAGGCAGGGCCTGCGGCGGTGATTTCCTATCTGCTGGGCGGCATCATCGTGCTCGCCGTGATGCTCTGCCTCGCAGAGCTGGCGGTGGAGCAGCCGCTCTCGGGCTCATTCGTCGTCTACGCGCGCGAGAATATCTCGGCGACGTGGGCGTGCGGTGTGGGCTGGTCCTACTGGGTGACGTGGGTGTCCTACGTGCCCTCGGAGATGATTGCTGCGGGCATCATCATGAATTCATTCCTGCCCGAGGTCGGGACGATCTGGTGGGCGGTGCTGTTTGGGCTGCTCGTCACCCTCCTCAATCTGTTTCGCGTCGATAAATTCGGCGAGAGCGAGTTCTGGCTCGCCCTTGTCAAGATCATCGCCCTCGTGGCGTTCAGCGTCGTTGCGCTCCTGATCTGTCTCGGGCTCATCGGCGATGAGGGCTATATCGGCACGGGCATCCTACTCAGCAGCGGCGGCTTTGCCCCGCACGGATACGCGAGTATTGCGCTGACGATGGTCATCATCCTCGTCAATTTTCAAGGGACGGAGATCATCGGGCTGGCAGCGGGGGAGACGGCGGATCCCGCGCGCAGTATTCCGACGGCGGTGCGCAATGTGACGTGGCGCATCATCGCACTCTACATCATCCCGATTACGCTGCTCGTCTCGATCCTGCCGTGGGATCACGCGTCTCTCTCCAAGAGCGTCTTTGCGGCAGCGCTTGCCGAGCATGGATTTTCGCATCTGGGGGCGCTGTTCTCGTTCGTCGTGCTGACGGCGGCGCTTTCCTGCTCCAACTCGGGGCTCTACGGCGCGGCACGCACGGTGCACGCGCTCGCGACGATGGAGATGGCGCCGCGTGCGCTCGGTGGGCTCAGCCGCAAGGGGATTCCCTCGCGTGCCATCTATGCCTCGATTGCCTTTTGCTGGGGCGTGATTGCGCTCTACGCGCTGCATCCCGATGCGGCGCTCTATACCTATCTGCTCGCACTCTCGGGGTTCTCGGGCGCGGTCGCGTGGATCTCGATCTGCTGGAGCCAGTATCGGCGGCGGCGCAGGCTTGAGGCGGCGGGGACGGTGACCCTCCTGCGCTATCGGATGCCTCTCTTCCCGTATGTCACGCTGTTCGGGATCTGGGCGCAGGTGCTCTGCCTCCTCTTTATGGCGTTTACCCCCGAGCTGCGCTCTGCGCTTTATTTGGGCGTACCCATGCTCGTCGTCCCCATGCTTCTTTACCACTTCTTGCGCAGGCGCAGGGCACATGATATAATTAAAGAATAGGGAGTTTTTTCGTAGGGAGGAATGTTTATGTTTGGGCTCTTTGATAAAAAGAAGGAAGCGGAGGTTTCGCTCGCTGACCGCATTGCAGCAAAACCGTTGGTGGCAGCAGGTGCACAGCAGGGAGCGTCCGCCGCAAAGCCGCGTGTGCCGTTCGCGGGACTCGGCAGCGTCGGCGCAGGCGATATGAAGTCTGCCTATCTCTCGCGCAGCGAGCTGACGGCAGAGCGTCTGCGCGATCTCTACGATGTGCCGGGCGGCCCTGCGATTGTGCTCGGCTTCGTCTCGTCCGATCTCCCCATGGCGGAGATTGCGCGTACAGTACAGACAGCATCACCTCCAGATGTTCAGGTTTTGCTCATCTCCTCGTGCGGGGAGCTGACACATACTCCGGGGACACGCTCCTACTATATGGATGCGAAGGACGGACGCGCAAAGGTGCTGCTGCAGGTCTACAGCAAGCGCATGATCGCGCAGACCCACATGATGACAATTCCCCTGCACAACGAGGACATACGGCGCGGTACGGTGGAGTTGACCCCTGACGAGCGCATTAAGAGAATCCGCGAGGAGGTTGACGCACAGCGCGTTCCATTCCCCGTGCGCTTTGACAATACCTTTGCCTTTGTCTATATAGACGGCGTGACGGCGTGCGAGTCATTCGTGCTGAAGGCACTCTATGACAGCGAGTTCCTGCCCTGCCCCTACATCGGCGGCAGCGCGAGCGGCGCGCTCGATTTTTCCCACACTTATATCTACAACGGAAAACAGGTACTTGAGAATCACGCCGTCGTGCTCGTTGTTCGGCTTGCCGATGATTACCGCTACTCTATTTTCAAGACTCAGGCGGCAGAGCCGACGAGGGATAAGTGGACGATCATCGGATCGGATGCGACGCTCCGTACGGTGGAGACGGTTGCCGACGCAGAGGGGCATCCCGTGCCCTTTGCCGATGTACTGATGGAGCATCTCCATGTCTCCGACGTGAATGCACTCAGTGATGCGCTTGCCGGCTATACCTTTTCCTCGCACGTCGGCAAGCAGTATTTCATCCGCTCGCTGCAGCAGTTTGACGCGGCGGAAAAGCGGTTCCATTTCTACTGTGACATTACGGCGGGTGAGGAGATCTTCCTCATGCGGCGGGAGAACTTCGTCAAGACGCTGAAGGATGAGTACGCCGCATATGCAAAGGGCAAGCCGGCGCCGATCGGCGCAGTGCTGAACGACGGCATCCTGCGGCGCCTGACCTTTGCCGCAGATCTCGCAGGAGCGGATCTCTTCGATGGGATGCCAATCGCGGGGTTCTCTGCCTTTGGGGAGATTGCCGGTCTGCACGTTAATGAGACGCTGACGGCAATTTTCTTCTATCAGCTCTCGGGCGGTATGTTCAGTGACGGCTATATGGATCGTTTCCCGTCGAAGTACGCGCTGTACCAGAAGACGTATCTCGAGCATGAGATCAGCCGACGCGCGATCATCGCGCATCTGCGTGAGGGGATCATTCAGGAGTTTGACAGCTACCGTCAGCAGATGACGGGACTCTCGGATGTTATGGAGCATGTGGCGGAGAGCGTTGAGAACGTCTCCGGGCTCGTCAACCAGATGAGCGACGGCATCGGCGATCAGGGCAATATGACGAAGGAACTCCTGTCGCGCAACGCCTCGATCACACCGAAGCTGGAGCATCTGACCGAGAGTACGAAAAAGATCGAGCAGGTCATGCACATGATCACGGAGATCTCCGCGCAGATCAACCTGCTCGCGCTCAACGCCGCCATCGAGGCGGCACGTGCGGGCGAGATGGGACGCGGGTTCGCCGTCGTCGCAGGAGAGGTGCGCAAGCTCTCCGAGAATACACGCGAGCGGCTGGAGGCGTCCGATGAGGCGATCCGCGAGCTCCTGCATGATGTGAACGAGATCGATCAGATGCTCGCGCAGAATCAGGAGTTCGATACGAAGGTCGAGGACTTCGAGCAGGGCTTTGACGGGCGCGTGACGGATATGAAGAGCAGTCTCGCGAGCGGTGTCGATGCGATCCGTCATTCGAGTGGCTCGCTGGAGAGGGCAGGGGCGCTTGGCGCGGCACTGTCGAAACGCGTGGAGGAATTGGATGCGGTGCTCCGCTCCATTCGATAAGTAATGGCATTTGATATTTGGGAGGAGCTCGAGTAGAGTGGAGAGATATTGTCCGCAGGAGATTGAAGCAAAGTGGCAGAAGATCTGGGAGACGGAGCACAGCTGCCACACGGAGATGGATGCGACGAAACCGAAGTACTACGCGCTTGAGATGTTTCCGTATCCGTCGGGAAAACTTCACATGGGGCATGTCCGCAACTACTCGATCGGCGATGTGATTGCGCGCTTCCGCACGATGGAGGGGTACAACGTCCTGCACCCGATGGGGTTTGACTCCTTCGGCATGCCCGCCGAGAATGCAGCGATCAAGAACAAGGTGCATCCGGCGGAGTGGACGTATGCGAACATCGCGAACATGGAGAAGCAGCAGCGTGCGCTTGGGCTTGCCTACGACTGGGACCGCGAGGTCATCACCTGCCGTGAGGACTACTACCGCTGGACACAGTGGCTGTTCGAGCTGTTCTACAAGAAAGGCCTTGCCTACAAGAAAAAAGCATCCGTGAACTGGTGCGATACCTGCGGCACGGTGCTCGCGAACGAGCAGGTCGAGGACGGCAAGTGCTGGCGCTGCAAGTCCGAGGTGAACAAGAAGGATCTCGCACAGTGGTTCTTCAAGATCACGGACTATGCCGATGAGCTCCTCGCCGATCTCGACAAACTCCCGGGCTGGCCCGAGCGCGTCAAGACGATGCAGGCCAACTGGATCGGACGCAGCGAGGGCCTTGAGTTCCGCCTGCCTGCGCCCGCGCTCGATGCGGAGATTCCCGTCTACACGACGCGTCCCGACACCGTGTTCGGCATGACCTTTGTCGCGCTCGCACCCGAGCATCCTCTCGTAGAGAAGATCTGCGCCGTCAGCGACAAGGCAGAGGAGATCCGTGCGTTCTGTGCGCGCGTCAAAAAGCAGTCCGATATTGAGCGCTCCTCGAGCGAGTCGGAAAAAGAGGGCATTTTCACAGGGATTACCTGCACGAATCCGTTCAACGGGGAGCAGGTCGAGATCTGGGTCACGAACTACGTCCTCTTTGAGTACGGCACGGGCGCGGTCATGGCCGTCCCGTCGGAGGATCAGCGCGACTGGATGTTCGCGGAGAAATACGGCATCCGCAAGATCCTCACGATCCGCCCGAAGGACGGAGAGCTGTGTCTCGAGGACATGACAGCGGCATATACCGAAAAGGAAGGCATCCTCATCAACTCCGGCAAGTTCACGGGGATGGAGATGCACGCGGCGATGCAGGCGATCATGGATGAGGCGGAGGCACAGGGATACGGCAAACGCCGCGTCAACTACCGCCTGCGCGACTGGCTCATCTCACGCCAGCGCTACTGGGGTGCGCCGATCCCCATCATCAACTGCCCGAAATGCGGCGAGGTACTCGTCCCGGAGGCAGAGCTGCCCGTGCGTCTCCCCGAGGATGTCTCATTCGAGCAGGGAGCAGTCTCGCCGCTCTCGTCGAGCGAGCACTTCCTCCGCTGCAAATGTCCCAAGTGCGGCGGCGATGCGACGCGCGAGACGGATACGATGGACACGTTTATCTGCTCCTCGTGGTACTACTACCGCTATACGGATCCGAAGAACACGGAGCGTCCCTTTGACCGCGGCAAGGTGAACTACTGGGCTCCCGTCGATCAGTACATCGGCGGCATCGAGCACGCGATCCTGCATCTCCTCTATGCACGCTTCTTCACGAAGGTACTGCGTGACGCAGGGATGCTCGACTTCGACGAGCCGTTCACGAACCTCCTCACGCAGGGCATGGTCATCAAGGACGGCGCGAAGATGTCGAAGTCGCTCGGCAACGTTGTCTCGCCCGAGGAGATCATCGACCGCTACGGAGCGGATACGGCACGGCTCTTCATCCTCTTTGCCGCGCCCGTGGACCGTGACCTCGACTGGAGCGATCAGGGCGTCGAGGGGGCGTACCGCTTCCTCGGGCGCGTGTGGCGTATCCTCGGACAGTTCGCAGAGACGATCAAGGGCGCGCCTGCGTCCTACGATGCAGCAACGCTCAGCACAGAGGAGACGGAGCTGCGCCGCGTGCTCCACGCGACCATCAAGAAGGTCACGGAGGACGTGCGCGACCGCTTCATGTTCAACACGGCGATCTCCTCCATCATGGAGCTGGTCAATGCGCTCTACGCATTTCAGGACAAGGAGCTCACGCCGGGGCTCGCGCGTGAGACGGCGAGCGCACTCGTGCGGATGCTCGCGCCGTTTGCACCGCACATCACGGCGGAGTTGTGGGCACAGCTCTTCGGCGGGAACGTTCACGCAGAGACGTGGCCACAGTACGACGCGGCGGCACTCGTGCAGGATGAGGTAGAGATCGTCCTGCAGATCAACGGCAAGGTGCGCGACCGCGTCAAGGTCGCCACGGGACTTGACCGTGCGGCGCTGGAGCAGCTCGCAGCGGAGCTGCCGCGTGCGAAGGAACTCACGGCGGGCAAGACCATCGTCAAGGTTGTCTGTGTCCCCGGCAAGCTGGTCAATATTGTTGTGAAGTAAGGTGTAACGTCAGGGAAAAGTAACATCATAAGATAAGGGAGAGAGAACATTATGCTGAAAGCGTTTGCAGTACGAAGCCTGCTGCCGGAGATGCTGATTGGCCGTACGGTTTATGATGGTGACAGCGAGAACGTACTCGTCGAGGGCGGCACGGTACTGGACAAAGAGACGATCAAGCTGCTCAAGAAAAAGGGCATCGCCTCTGTCTATGTCGATGAGGACAGCATTATCGTTGCCGTTCAGAAGGAAAAGGCAGTCAAGGCGGAAAAGGCAGCCGTTATCGGCAGTGGTCCCGCTCCCGAGCGCGAGATCAAACTGGACAGCAAATACGAAGAGGACTATCGCTACGTCTACGGCGAGATGGAGAAACTCTTTGCCGAGGCAGCAGAGACCGGAAAGCTCAACATGAGCATCCTGCAGGACGTGATGTCGAGCGGCCGTCTGCGCGACCTCTACAAGGAGGGAGCAACGGCCGTCTCCATGATGTACAGCATGAATCAGGGGGGCAACTACAACCTGCATCACTGCGTACATCTCGCCATCCTCGGTGGGCTTATGGCGAAGTGGATGGGCCTCGTGGGCATCGACCGTCAGAACATGGTGCTGGCAGGGCTTTTCCTTGATATCGGGAAGCAGATGATTCCGAAGGATCTGCTTGAGAAGAAGGGCCTCCTGACCGAGGAGGAATTCGACATCCTGAAGAATCACGTTGTTGAGAGCTTCAAAATCGTGGAGAACAGTGAGCTCGAGGGACGTACCGACCTCATGAACGGCATCATCCAGCATCATGAGCGCGACGATGGCACGGGTTATCCCTCGGGGCTGAAGGGGGATGCGATCACGACCTTCGGCAAGGTGCTCGCCATCCTCGACTGCTACGATGCGATGGCATCCAGCCGCAGCTACGCGGCGAAGCGTTCCCCGTTCGAGGTGTTCAAGGTACTCTATGCCGACGTACTGGACGGAAAGCTTGACTCGGAGTACGCCGTTCTCTTCATGCGCAAGATGAATGCCGCACTCAACGGCTGCTGGCTCCGTCTCTCGGACGGTTCAGCAGGACGCATCGTCTACGTCGACGAGTCACGCGTCACGGCGATGCCGGTCATCCAGCTCTCAGATGGCGGCTTCATCGACCTCAATACCGTCAAGGATCTCACCGTTGTCGAGATCATGACGGCGGCAGATGTCAGCAAACTCTAAACGAATCATCATTGTGCATCACTGATAAAGAAGCCGTTCGATATGGACGGCTTCTTTCGTTTGACGTAACAGCCTGAAAACTTTATAATAAAAATAAAGAAAAAGCGACGAAGAAAGGACACACGGATGGCATTCATCAGCGATAAACTCAGTGATGAGGAAATGGAAGCAATCGCGATGAGCGAACCTGCGATCCGAGAAGCGATACAAGCAGAGAGGATCTTTATGGGCAACCCGGACGATTACTTCCGCTACGTCAGCCGGCAGATCGCACTGATGGACTATCGCTCCGGGATGCAGGGAGCTGTAGAAGAAGGGATAAGGCGAGGGATAGCGCAAGGACGTCGTGAGGGACGAGCTGAGGGGCGTCATCTAGGCATCACGCATATAGCGATGAATATGCTGCGTGCCGGAACACCGCTTTCGACAGTGGCGCAGATGGTGGAACTTCCGGAGGCAGTTATTCGAAAAATGTCGGAGGAACATGGGCTTCAAGTTTCCTAATTGGGAAGGGCGCCATAAGCGATCTGCCCGATAGGAAGACGGAGGGGGTGTTGCATGAAGTTTTTTAGCTTCATGCAACACCCCTTTTTTATGGGGAAGAAACGTGCGAAATTACGTTCACATAAGAATACGGCAAATGAAATGACACGAGTCATAAGATCATATTGACACGAGATGAGAGGAAGAGTATAGTTAGGATTATAGTACTATAGGATAGCTACAGTTGGAACGGAATAACATGGAGGGGATTGTCATGTTAAAGGCATGGAAAAACAAACGACAGCTGTCACTTCTCATTGCGTTCGCTCTGTCCGCGGGGGTGGGGGTGGGGCAGCTGTTTTTTAATCACGCACATGCGGCAGACGTGACGGGTGGGGATGTGCTCATTGATGGCACGCTGGTACATCCGATTCCCGCTGCGCCTGTGGCAGGCAATAAACACGATATTCCGGCAGCGACGGATAATCGCAATGTAACGGGGAATACGCTGACGGTCGATGGAGCTGTGATCAGCTCTACAAATGCTTATGGCGGTTATACCACAGGCGGTGGCGATGTAACAGAGAACAAAATCTTCTTTAAAAATGGAGCCATGGTCATGTGGGCATGGACTTATGGCGGCTATACGACGGGAAACGGTAAAGCGATAAACAATACAATTACGCTGAGTGGAACACATGGGGCTGCCGGTAGTAATTTACAACTTTTGGGAGGATATAGTGCCGGCGGTGGGGATGCGCGCACGGGAAATACACTGCGTGTAACAACCAGCAATAATACCGCCTATAGCATCGAGAACTTTGAAAAACTGCGCTTTGACATCGGGTCGAATGCAATCCATACAGGAGATACTCTTCTGACGATCACAACGCTCGGCGCGTCAGGCACACAGACCTTTGACTGGTCTGAGATCAAGGCAGAGGGAATTGACGCATGGAAAGCGTCCAGCAGCAGCTTGTACAGCGGCTCAAAGCATCTGATTGCCTATAAGGGACCAGCTGTGACACTCACCAACTATCACCCGACAGGAATCGTATCAGGTGATTTCGAGTACGGATTTAGTTCAAATACAACAACACCAAATGCCTCAACGGTGAGTGCTACAGAAATCTATTTTGAGGGAAATCGATTTCAGCATGCTGACGTGACATATAGTCCGACGAATCCTTCCACAACACTGGCAATATGGGGAGGGGCATCGAAATTTCAAACTCCGACAAAGCATAATAAAATAACAGTTGATCATTTTTATGTTGCGCTTGGTGCGGGCGGCTCGGGGCGTGTTTATGGTGGATATTCGCAGGGGAGCGGCGACTCGACGGACAATGAAGTCTTTTTCATTGGTACTGGCTCCGCTGTTGATGGCCGTGTTTATGGCGGATGGTCTAATGGAGGAGATGCTGTTAGAAATACGATTACGCTGGATGGTGCTGGAGATGGCTCGCATTATAGCTTCCTATATGGTGGATTTAGCAACAAGCCAGGTGCCGAAGTAACTGCAGGAAATCTCCTTCGTGTGAAAAAGACGCTCAACTATGCACACTCTCTCAATAATTTTGAGAAGATGGAGTTTGAACTGAGCTCCCATGTTGCATCCGGTAATACAATGCTCTATGTTGCGGCTCCCAGTCAGAGCTTTAAGTGGGGGAACATCAAGGTGACGGGCGCAGCAGACTGGCTGTCTGGGGCTACGGAATCGAAACGTGTGATTCTTTATCATGGGCCTGTCAATGTGACACTAACTGATTATAACCTTGCCACAAATCGTACAAATTCTGGAGACTTTGAGTATGGATTGACAACGGATACAACGAGCACAGGTTCTACAGTTACCGCCAAAGAAATATATTTTGATGGAAATCAATTCCAGCATGGGAACGTAACACAGCAGACGAACGGATCAGGAAAAATCTACGGCGGAACGTCAACCTTGGGGAACACAACGTACAAGAATACGTTGACGCTTGATGGCAGTGTATGGAATGGAAATGCCTATGGTGGTTTTACGCAGTCGTTTGAGGATGGGGACTCCACAGATAATACGGTAATCATTAAGAATAACGCAATGGCTATGTGGGGGTGGACATACGGCGGCTATGTAGCCGGCAATGGTAACGCAATCAATAACACCATCGTATTAAGCGGGACACATCCTGCCTCTGGCAGTAATCTGCAGCTTTTGGGCGGCTTTAGCGCAGGGGGCGGTGATGCACGTACCGGAAATGAATTGCAAGTAACGACAAGCAATAATACGGCATACAGCATTGAAAATTTTGAGAAGATGCAATTCAAGCTTGGTTCGTCAATCAATTCGGGGGATACCTTGTTGACGGTAACCACACTGGGAGCAAGTGGGGTGCAAACGTTTGATTGGCATAACGTTCGCATGAAAGAACTGCAAGCATGGGCAACCGCCCTTGCTGCGAACAATATCTACACGCCAACGCTTACGCTTTACCATGGACCTGGACTTACACTCACTAACTATGCGCCGACCATCGTTGGCGCCCGTGGTGATTATGAGTTTGGGAAACGCGCGAACGGCACACTCTCCGGAACGACAATGACAGGTGCCACTGATCTCACACTTGACGGCAATCGCTTCCAGAATGCCACGAACACCCCGACAACGTGGGCAGCAGATGTTCATGCAGGCATCTCGACCTACGGCAATACAACGAATCACAACATACTCAACGTCAACATAGGGTTGACTAATGTACGTGCAGGCTATACAAACGCACAAAATGGCGGCTCGGACTTCAACACGCTGAACCTCAAGACGGGTGGCAGTGTCACAAACGGCTATGCGGGCTACACGGAGGGAAAGAATCTGCTGCTTCATCCGACGGATGAAAATGATCCGACGGCAGTAGACACCACCAAAAACGCCGATGCGAAGAAAAATACGGTTAACATTCAGGGCGGTACGCTGAATGCGGGCGGCAAGCTCTACGGCGGATACATTGCGCCGAATGCGGCACTCACGCCGCCGAACAACGTCTCGGCGGGCAATGTCACGGGCAACACCATTAACATCGAAAACGGAACATTCGGCGGCAGTACCGAAATCTACGGCGGCTATACGAACGGCACGGGCAAGGCGACGGGCAACACCGTCAACCTTGGCAAGAGTGACGGCACGTTTAACGCGCCCACTTTGAGTAATGCCTTTATCTACGGCGGCGCATCGAGCGGCTCTGCAACCGATGTCATGACGGACAACACGCTGAACGTCAACACGCAGAACATCACGGCACGCGGCGTTCAGAACTTCGGCAAGACCAAGTTCAACCTCAACAGCACCACCGTTGTCAACCATCCGACACCGAACACGCTCCTTACCATCGGCGGCGGTGCGACTACAGGCCTTGACTGGGCAGGGGTCGAAGTGAACCCCGGCAGCACCACCTTTACGCCGAGCACGTACAACGAGCACCTCTTTACGGCGATGCACAACAGCTCCGGCATCACATTCAGCAATTATGCGCCGTATGGAGCCAAGGAAAAGATCGTCGGAGATAAAGAATACACCATCGACACGGCGAACCATTCGGCGAGCGCACAGGATGTCTACATCAACGGCTATCAGTTCCGCAATCACACGGCGGCGTACAGCGAGGCGACGGCTCATACCGACGCATGGGCAGGGCGCACAGCGAGCGGACAGACCGTCACAAACAACAAGCTGACCTTCACAGGGAATGCAACGAACGCCTACGGCGGATTGGTCGCAAACAAAAAGCACAACAGCGACGGCACGTATCAGACGGCGGGTTCTGCAACAAAGAACACACTCGATGTCACGGGCGGCACACTTGCCAATGCCTACGGCGCAAAAGTCACGGCAAAGAACGGCAGTGCCGATGAGAACAACGTCAATATTGCGCGCTCTGTCACGGGCTCCGTCTACGGTGCGGAACTCACGGGGACGGGCACCGGTGACGCGACTAAGAGCATCGTCAAGATCACTGCCGGAACTGTCGGCGGCGATGTCTATGGCGGCAAGGTCGCGGGAACGGGCGCAGCGACGGGGCATACCATCAACCTGTATGGCGGCGCTGTCACAGGCAGCGTCTACGGCGGACACACCGCATCGGGTGCCACCACAGGCAACACCGTAAACCTCGGCAGCGGCACCACAAACAGTGTCACCACCGTCACGGGTACCATCTCCGGCGGCAACGGGGCGGCAGATACCGATAACGTCCTAAATGTCAACACCAACGCCACAGCGGGCAACATCTCCGATTTCAGTATGGTGAACTTCAACTTCAACAGCACCTTCAATCAGGCAAATCCCATGCTGAACCTCACGGGCGGGGCTGTAACCACCATCGGCTGGAACAAATTCAAGCATACGGGAAGTGCACCGAGCGGGACATCTGTCCTCATGCAGAATATGACGGGCATTAGCATTCCGGACTACATCCGTGCGAAGGAAATTTCCTCCACGGGGACGAACGAATACACCATTGACACCGACACCGGCACGGGGACGGCAAAGCAGATCCTCTTCGGCGGGTACCAGTTCAAGGATGCCAATACCACCCCGACGACCAGTGACACCGCGAAGGATGTCTGGGCGGGACGCTCCGTCATCGGCAACACCACTACCAAGAACATCCTCACCATCAACGGCACGAACCATCGTGATGCCTACGGCGGCTGGACGGCGGGCACGGGCACGACCGCTGCGGCAAAGGACGACAGCACCGTCAACACCGTCAACCTCAAAGCGGGCTCCGTACGCAACATCTACGGCGGCTTTACCTCCGTGCAAAGCGGCAACGCAACGGGCAACAACGTGAATATCTCGGGCGGCAGTGTCACCGGCGCAGGCAACAACGGCAACGTCTACGGCGGGTATCTTTCCCATGCGTCTGCAACCGGCAGTGCCACGGGCAACATCATCACCATCACGGGCGGCTCGATGAAGAACGTCTACGGTGGATGGACGGCAGGGACGGGAGCCACCACAGGCAACACCGTCAACCTCGGCAGTGCGGCGGATGCCGTCGCCTCGGGTACCACCATTGGCACCATCTACGGCGGCAACAAGTCGGCTGCGGCGGACAACACCCTCAACGTCTACGACAGCGTCACGGCGGGCAACATTGCAAACTTCGACCAGATCAACTTTAAGGCGACGAGCAGTCATATCACGGTGGGGGATACCCTCCTGACGCTCAATGACGGAAATGCCACGAACCTTGACTGGAACAAACTCCACGTCGACAACCTCGACAGCCTGAATGCCAGTGCCACGAGCGATCGCATCCTGACACTCATGCACAACGGCAGCAACATCAACTTCAGCCACTACAGTACGCAGGGTACGCGCGGGCGCATCCATACGAACGACTACGAGGCGGACATCACGACCGACGGCAACAGTGCCACAACGCAGAACGTCTACCTCAAGGGCTACCGCTTCCAGAACAACACAGCGAACCATGCGGGCGGTGCGGCAACCGAGGCATGGGGCGGACGTTCCATCATCGGCAACAAGGTGCTGAACAACAAGCTGACCCTCACGGGCGGCAGCACCTCCCTTGTTGCACGCGGCGGCATGGTTGAAAACACCGAGCGGGATTCCTACGGCAACTACAAGACCACGGGCGATGCCGAAAAGAACAAACTCTTCCTGAACACCGGAGCACAGACGGCAAACGCCTATGGCGCAGAGGTCAAAACCAAAGCGGGCAGCGCGGCTGAAAACGAGGCGAACCTTGCGGGCGGCAGTGTCGGTGGCAGCCTCTATGGCGCAGCACTTACGGCAGCAGGCGCGACCGGAAACGTTACGAAGAGCAAAGTCACCCTGACCGGCGGCTCCGTCACAGGCAACGTCTATGGTGGACACACCGTTGGAACGGGCTCTGTTACGGGCAGTGACATTCTCCTCGGCGGCGGCTCTGTCGGCGGTGATGTCTACGGCGGCTTTACGAACGGCTCGGGCGCAACGACCGGCAACACCGTAAGCCTTGGCAACGGTACCAACAGCAGCGTCACCAATGTCACGGGCACCATCTACGGCGGCAACCAGAGTGCGGATACGGGCAACACGCTGAACGTCAACACCAACGCGACAGCGGGCAACATCAAGAACTTCGAGAACCTGAAGTTCAACATCAACAGCAGTGCGCTGAACGCCGCGAACCCCATGCTGACCCTCAATGCAGGTACGGCAACGAACAACCTCGACTGGGGCAAGCTCACCGTCGATGCGACGAACTTCAACAGCCCGATCAGCACCTACGAGGCGTATAACCTGACCCTCATGCGGAACTTGAACGGCATCAACTTCACGAAGAACAGCGTCAATACCTACAGTGCAAACGGAGGCATTAAGAGCGTCAACAGCGGGAACTTCGAGTTCAGCATCGACACGCTCGGCTCCTTGGTCAACACCACCGAAGTGCGTGCGGCAGGGTACCAGTACAAGAACCGTACGAGCGCAGCCTACAGCGCGGGCGATGGCACCCACAACGCAGCATGGGCAGGACGCACCGCCGTCGGCAACAAGGTCGAGAACAACAAGCTCACCGTGACGGGCGGCACGATTAACGCAACAGCGTACGGCGGCCTTGTGGAGAACCACAAGCTCGACGCACACGGCAACCCGCTCCCGACGGGCGACGCGGAAAAGAACACCGTCGTCGTCTCGGGCGGCAACGTCGCCAACGCCTACGGTGCCGAAGTACGCACCAAGAACGGCAATGCCACAGAGAACACCGCTGAGATCACGAATGGCAACGTCGGCTCCGTCTACGGTGCATCCCTTGCGGCTGCAAATGCAGCAGGCACAGCAGACAAGAGCAAAGTCACCATCGCGGGTGGTACGGTCAATGGCTCTGTCTACGGCGGACATATCGCGAACGCTGCGGCGACGGGTCAGATCACGCACAGCGAAGTAAACATCGCGGGCGGCAGTGTCGGCGGCACCGTCTACGGCGGCTACAACAGCGGCAGTGGGGATGCCACGGGGGCAATCGTCAACATTACGGGCGGAACCCTCCACGACGTCTACGGCGGTCATGCAAACGGCACGGGCAAGAGCACGGGCAACACCGTCAACCTTGGCACGGCAACGACCGCATTTACCGCAACGAGCGTCGGCACCGTCTACGGCGGCAATAAGACCGGTGCTGCCGGCATCGCAGGGAACACCCTCAACGTCAACAGCCGAAATGCGCGTGCTGTGGATGTCAAGAACTTCGAGAACGTCAACTTCGACGTGGCGCACAACGTCAGCCATGGGGATACCATGCTCACGCTCACAAGCGGTGCGGGAACTGTCATTGACTGGTCGAAGATGAAACTCAAGAACCTTGACACCATCACGGCAAGCCCTACGACGAATCGTATCCTCACCCTCCTGAACAGCACGAGCAACGTCACCTTTACGAACTACGATGCGGCACGCGCGCGGAATGCAAAGACAGAGGGCGATTATGAGTATGTTTTGAATACAGACAACAAAACAGCGCAGGATAAACTCGTCAATGTCACAGGCTACCGCTTCGCGAACAACCATCCGACCTACAGCGCGGGCTCTGACCCCGAGGCGTGGGGCGGACGCAGCAAAATTGGCAACAAAGTCGAAAAGAACGTGCTCAAGGTGACGGGCGGCACGCTCACCACGGCGGCCTACGGCGGCATTGCACAGAACCTTGAGGCGGGCGACGGCGTAGACGGCTACAAGAAGACGGGCGACGCGGCAGAGAACAAACTCATTCTCGAAGGCGGCACGGTCAATCACGGCTATGGCGCAGATGTCCGCACCGAGGCAGGAAACGCCACCAAGAATATCATTGATCTCAAGGGTGCAAGCGTGACGCACGACCTCAAGGGCGGTGCACTGACCCACGCCTCCGCAAGTGGTGCAGCCACGGGCAACACCGTCAACCTCCTCAGCGGCAGCGTTGGGGGAAGTGTCTATGGCGGCTTTGCCAACCATAACGGTACGACCACGGGCAACACCATCGCCATCGGAGACGGCACGAACAACGCCGCCGTCACCGTCATGGGTGATCTCGTCGGCGGCAACAAGGCAGCCACGGGCAACATCCTTGACATCAAGAGCAAGGGCGCACAGGTCGGCAGCCTCAGGAACTTCGGCACGATCAAGTTCAACCTTGGGCCGAGCGTTGTTGACGGGGATACCGTCCTCACCCTGAATCGGGATACCACACTCACCTACAGCACCATCGAGAAGCCGACGGGCACGACGGTCTCCGCATGGCTCGGCAACGTCATGGAAAAGAACGTTCACCTCTTCCAGATGACAGCGGGCAAAACCCTCACACTGAATGGCTACACCCCTGCAACGGGCAGCGAGCGTTCGGGCGATGTCGAATACAGCCTCGTCACCAACAACAACCAGGCGGCAACCACCGGCGGCAGTCTTGACCTCTCGGCGTACAAGTGGCAGAATGCGAACGTCGAAGTAAACAGCGGCGCATATGCCAACGTCTTTGGCGGCAAGACTGTCTACCAAACGGACGGCAAAACCTTGCACAACAAGCTCACCCTCAAAGCGGGCGCAAGCGTCACCAATGCCATCGGCGGCGACACACAGACCGCAAACGGCACGGCAGAGGAGAACACCCTCAAGGTCGAAGCCGGAACAGCAACGAATGCCTACGGTGCCAAGACTAAGCACGGCAAGGCATACAAGAACCATGCCATCGCTGCAGGCGGCACGGTTACCAACCTCGTCGGTGCCAAGAGCACCGACGGCACAGCCGAAAAGAATGATGCGCTCATCAGCGGCGGCAGCGTAACGAACGCCTACGGTGCAGAAACCCTTGTGGGTGATGCCGCCGAAAACAGCGCCGTCATCACTGCGGGCAGCGTTACGGGCAGTCTCAAGGGCGCACAGAGCGCCGGTAAGGCTCTTAAGAACACCGTCGAGATCAAGGGAGGCGCCATCAGCGGGGCCAAGGTCATGGGTGCGGAAGCAGCCAGCAATGCCGAGAAGAATGTCGTCACCATCACCAATACCCCCACATCAAGCGCCGCAACGGAAATCGTTGGCGGACGCTCCACAGGCGGCGATGCCATCGAGAACGTCGTGAACGTCAACGCGAACATCACAGGAAACGTCTACGGTGGACGCGCTCATAACGCATCCCTGCGCAACACCGTCAACATTGCCGATGGTGCTACCGTACACGGCAACGTCTATGGCGGAGCATGCGTCACCGCCGACGGCAATGCCGTGAACATCGGGCGCGGTTCCACCGTTACGGGCGATGTCATCGCGGGCAACGCCACGGGCTCCAACAGCAACAACATCATCAACCTCACGGGATCGCGCGTCAACGGTACGGTCAAGGGCGGCAACGGCGGCGTAAACGACCGTGACAACACCCTTGCCATCCACCATGATACGGCATACCCGACATCGTATATTAACGACTTTACGGGCATCAAGAAACTCCACTTCTACCTCAGCGAGGGCATCGAAACCAACAACCCGACCCTCCTGCAGCTTGGTGTAACCAGTAAGAGCCTTGCCAACGTCGACGTGGGACTTGGTGTCCATGGACGCGCACGCGCGCTCAAGGTCAACGATGTTATCAGCCTCATGAAGGTCGGATCGAGCGGTACGCTCAGCGATATCCCGACCGACAACAAGGTCACGGGTATGCAGGGCGTATCTCTGCTCTATGAATTTGCGTTCCAAAAGCGCAATACGGATGAGCTCATTGCCACCGTCACAAAGGCGGCGATCAGCGATCAGACCAAATCCTTCGTCGAGACCAGAGCCGCCGCCACCGACTTTATCAACCGCGGCGCGAACCTCCTCGCAGGATCCGGCATCGCCTCGGCAAAGAAAGAGGCGGCCGCAGGCGTGCAGGACAAAGAAGTGCACGGCTACCATCTCTGGGCGGCAATGGATCAGGGAAGCGTCGACACAGAGACCGGCTCCTATGCCGAGACGAAGGGGTACAACCTCAGCCTTGGCTGGGCACGCGAGCTGAAAGGAAAATCTGCGACACTCACCTTTACCCCGTTTGTCGAATACGGCAAGGGCAAATACGACTCCTACCTCGACGACGGCACCCATGGCAGCGGAAATATCAGCTATCTCGGTGCCGGCATCATGGGACGCATGGAGACTGTGAAGGGGCTGTGGGCAGAGGCAGCACTGCACGGCGGCAAGACGCGCAGCGACTACAGCGGCTCCGTCTATACGGGCAGCACCTCGCACTACGACAGTTCGAACGCCTACTATGCGGCACATCTTGGCATCGGCAAGGAGGTCAAGACCAACGACAAGGATAAACTGAACACCTATCTGCGCTACTTCTGGTCGTATCAGTCGGGCATGCAGGCAGGAATCTCCTCGACCGGCTCAAGTATGAGCACCGACGACTACGACTTCAGCGCGGTGAACTCGAATCGTGTGCGTCTTGGCTTTACGTATACGCACAAGGACAGCGCAAAGAGCGAAGTCTATGCGGGGCTCGCGTGGGAGTATGAGCTCAGCGGCAAAGCGGGCGCATCGTATCAGGGCTTTGATGCCCCGAGTCCGTCGCTGCGCGGCGGGAGTGCGATGATCGAGGCGGGCTACCGCTTCGCACCGCAGGGCAGCCGCTTCTCGTACGATCTGCACTTCACGGGTTGGCAGGGCAAGCGTCACGGCTATACCGGCGGCGCTCATGTGAACTGGGCGTTCTAAGAGATACAATGTTTTTAGGGGGTTGCTGCATTATATGCGGCAACTCCTTTTTTTATGAGACAGCGGAGCTTTTTCGTTCCGCACTATTTTCATCACACGTTGAATGCGATATAATGACAGAATGATTTTTTTGCAATGCGAAGGAGGGCGTACGATGGCGATGGTTCCGAAACTCAATACAACGATCTTCGAGAAGGAGGTTCCGTTCAAGGTCGTCGCGCCCTTTGAGCCGATGGGCGATCAGCCGCAGGCGATTGCAGATCTTGCGGGCGGCATTGAAAACGGCATGACGGCGCAGGTGCTGCTCGGCGCGACGGGGACGGGCAAGACCTATACGATGGCAAAGGTCATTGAGAGCGTGCAGCGCCCAACGCTCGTCATTGCACACAACAAGACACTCGCGGCGCAGCTTGCGAGTGAGTTCAAGTCATTTTTTCCCGACAACTACGTCGGTTACTTTGTCAGCTACTACGACTTCTACCAGCCCGAGGCGTACATCGCCCAGACGGATACCTATATTGAAAAGGATGCGTCGATCAACGATGAGATTGATGAGCTGCGCCACTCCGCGACCTGTTCGCTCTTTGAGCGGCGCGACGTCATCATCGTGGCGAGCGTCTCGTGCATCTACGGTCTCGGCTCACCGGAGAGCTATCACGAGATGGTTCTCTCCGTGCACAAGGGGCAGACAATCACGCGCGAGGAGATCCTGCAGAAGCTCATCTCCATCCGTTACGAGCGCAACGATATTGCGTTTGAGCGCGGACGTTTCCGTGTGCGCGGCGACGTGATTGAGATCTTTCCCGCAGGGTACAACAACCGCGGTGTGCGCATCGAGATGTTCGGCGACGAGGTGGAGCGCATCATCGAGTTCGACGTGACGACGGGCGAGGTTTACGGCGAGCGGCTTCACTCCATGGTGTTTCCGGCGTCCCACTACGTCACGGACGATGAGGATATGAAGATCGCCATGGCTGACATTCGCACGGAACTTGAGGAACGGCTCGCCGTATTGAAGGGCGAGGGCAAACTCCTTGAGGCACAGCGGCTGGAGCAGCGCACGAACTATGACCTCGAAATGATGCAGGAGATGGGCTACTGCTCCGGCATCGAGAACTACTCGCGTCACCTCACGCACCGTGCGCCGGGCGCCACACCGTACACTCTCCTCGACTACTTCCCTGAGGACTTCCTCATCATGATCGACGAGTCGCATGTGACACTGCCGCAGATTCACGCCATGTACGGCGGCGACCGCAGCCGCAAGGTCTCACTCGTGGACAACGGCTTTCGCCTGCCGTCCGCGTTCGACAACCGCCCACTGACGTTCGAGGAGTTCGCGGCGCGCATCAATCAGATCGTCTACGTCTCCGCGACGCCCGGAAAATACGAGATGCAGCAGGCACAGCAGGTCGCCCAGCAGATCATCCGCCCGACGGGACTCCTCGATCCCGAGGTCGAGGTGCGTCCGCTCGCAGGGCAGATCGACGACCTCATGGGCGAGATCCGCCTGCGCATCGGGCGCAATGAACGCGTCCTCGTCACGACGCTCACCAAGCGCATGGCAGAGAACCTCACTGAGTATCTGCGTGAGGCGGGCGTTAAGGTGCGCTACCTCCACTCGGACATCGCAACCATCGAGCGCGCGGAGATCATTCACGATCTGCGCGCGGGCGAGTTCGACGTGCTCGTCGGCATCAATCTCCTGCGTGAGGGGCTCGATATGCCGGAGGTCTCGCTCATCGCCATCCTCGACGCGGACAAGGAGGGCTTTCTGCGCTCCGACACCGCGCTCATCCAGACCATCGGACGTGCCGCCCGCAACGCCGGCGGGCACGTCATCATGTACGGCGATGTCATCACGGGCTCGATGCAGCGCGCCATCGACGAGACGGAGCGTCGCCGCACGATCCAGCAGGAGTACAACGAGGAGCACGGCATCGTGCCGAAGACCATCGTCAAGCCCATCGTCCCGCTCATCGAGATGACGCTTGTCGCGGCTGAGGATAAGAGCCCGTACGGGAAGAAGGACGGCAAGGCAAAGAAAAAACTCGGCAAAAAGGAGCGCGAGAACCTCGTCAAGAGTCTCCTGCGCGAGATGCAGCAGGCATCGCGTGCACTGGAGTTCGAGCGTGCGGCAGAGCTGCGCGACATGATCGTCGAGCTCGAGGGCGAACTGCCGAAGAAGAAAAAATAAGGACATACAGATAATGAATGAATACATCAAGATCGAGGGGGCACGCGCCCACAATTTGAAAAATATTACAGTGCAGATACCGCGCGATAAATTAGTTGTGGTGACGGGGCTCTCCGGCTCGGGGAAGTCCTCGCTCGCATTTGATACGATCTATGCCGAGGGGCAGCGCCGCTATGTGGAGTCGCTGTCCGCCTACGCACGGCAGTTCCTTGGGCAGATGGACAAGCCCGATGTGGACAACATCGAGGGACTGTCGCCCGCCATCTCGATTGACCAGAAGACGACGAGCCATAATCCGCGCTCGACGGTAGGGACGGTGACGGAGATCTACGACTATCTGCGCCTGCTCTATGCGCGCGCGGGACGCCCGCACTGCCCGAACTGCGGCAAGCCGATCACGCAGCAGAGCGTCGATCAGATGGTGGATCGGATCATGCAGCTGCCCTCAGGAGCAAAGCTCCTCATCATGGCGCAGCTCGTGCGCGGCAAGAAGGGCGAGCACAAGAAGGTGCTCGAACAGATTCGCCGCGAGGGCTATGTGCGCGTGCGCATCGACGGAGAGTTGCATGATCTCGGCGAGGAGATCGCGCTCGAAAAGCAGAAGAAGCACACGATTGAGATCGTCGTAGATCGCCTCGTCGTGCGCGAGGGCATGGAGAGCCGTCTGGCAGACTCGCTGGAGACGGCGCTCCACGCAGGTGAGGGCGTGGTCTACGTACAGGTGGTGGACGGCGATCTCCTCATGTTCAGTGAGAACTTCGCCTGTGTGGACTGCGGCATCTCACTGCCCGAGATCGCACCGCGCATGTTTTCATTTAACAGCCCATTCGGCGCGTGCCCCGTCTGTACGGGGCTCGGCAGTCACAAGGAGTTTGACCCTGCGCTCGTCGTTCCCGACCCGACGCTCAGCGTGGCAGACGGTGTCTTTGCACCGCTCTCGAAAAACCCGAACTCCTATGGGATGCGGGCGATCACAGCACTCCTGGCGGCGCATGACTACGATGCGCATACGCAGTGGAACCGCATGGACAAGAAGACGCAGAAGATGCTGCTCTATGGGTCGGATGAGTATGTTTCCTTCCAGTACACGAATATGTTCGGCGAGGAGAAGGAATACCATGTCCCGTACGAGGGCGTTTTGCCCGCACTCACGCGCCGCTATCGCGAGACGGACTCGGAGGAGATGCGCGAGAGCTACGAGGACTATATGACAGATACGCCGTGCTCGGCGTGCCACGGGGCGCGGCTGAAGCCCGAGGCGCTCGCCGTGACGGTCGGCGGGAAGAATATCGCCGCACTCACGGCACTTACGATTCGTGAGGCAGATGCGTTTCTAACGGAGGCAGAGCAGGATTTTACGCCGCGTGAGGCAAAAATAGCCGGAGAGATTTTGAAGGAAATTCATGCACGCCTCCATTTTCTCCTCGATGTGGGACTCGACTATCTGACGCTCTCGCGTGCGGCATCGACGCTGTCGGGCGGAGAGGCACAGCGCATCCGCCTCGCGACGCAGATCGGCTCGGGGCTGATGGGGGTGCTCTACATCCTTGATGAGCCGAGCATCGGGCTGCATCAGCGTGACAACAACCGCTTGCTCGCGACCCTTCGGCATCTGCGTGACCTCGGCAATACGCTCATTGTTGTGGAGCATGACGAGGATACGATGTACGCCGCCGATCATATCATCGATATTGGCCCCGGCGCAGGAGAGTATGGCGGCGAGGTGGTTGCAGAGGGAACGGCGGCAGAGATCATGAAGAATCCTGCATCCATCACGGGGCAGTATCTCTCACGCAAAAAGTTCATCCCCGTGCCCGCAGAGCGGCGCAGGGGAAACGGCTATTTTCTGGAGATCGTGGGTGCGGCGGAGAACAATCTGAAGAATGTCAATGTGAAATTTCCGCTTGGCACACTCACGCTTGTGACGGGCGTGTCCGGCTCGGGCAAGTCGACGCTCGTCAACGAGATCCTCTATCGCGGTGTCGCCTCGCGGCTCTACCGCGCGAAGGGAAAGCCAGGCAAGCACAAGAAGATCAAGGGGCTTGAGCATATCGACAAGGTCATCAACATCGATCAGCAGCCGATCGGACGCACGCCGCGCTCGAATCCCGCGACCTACACGGGGGTGTTCGATGCGATCCGCGAGCTGTTCAGTCAGGTGAGCGAGTCGCGTATGCGCGGTTATAAGGCGGGGCGGTTCAGCTTTAACGTGAAGGGTGGACGCTGTGAGGCGTGCCGGGGCGACGGCATCCTGAAGATCGAGATGCAGTTCCTTCCCGATGTCTACGTTCCCTGTGAGGTCTGCAAGGGGGCGCGCTACAACCGCGAGACGCTCGAGGTGCACTACAAGGGCAAGACCATCGCCGAGGTGCTCGACATGACAATTGACGAGGCGGTGGAGTTCTTTGCGAATGTGCCGCGCATCGCGCGCAAGCTCGAGATCATCCGCGACGTGGGGCTCGGCTACATCCGCCTTGGACAGCCTGCGACGACGCTCTCGGGCGGTGAGGCGCAGCGCGTCAAGCTCGCGACGGAGCTGGCGCGGCGCAGCACGGGAAAGACGCTCTATATCCTCGACGAGCCGACGACGGGGCTGCATGCGGCGGATATCCACAAGCTGCTCCTCATCCTGCAGCGGCTCGTAGACGGCGGCGATACGGTGGTCGTCATCGAGCACAATCTTGACGTCATCAAGACGGCGGATCACATCATCGACCTCGGTCCCGAGGGCGGCACGGGCGGCGGCACGATTGTCGCCCAGGGAACGCCCGAGGAGATCGTGCAGGTGAAGGCATCCTATACGGGGCGCTTCCTGAGGCCCCTGCTGGAAGAGAAACATTGATGCCTCGAATGAATGTGATGCAAAGCCCCAAAGCGAATCCTAGTGGAGCAAGTGAGGAAAGCGTGCGACTCGCCCCCGGCGTACTTCTTTCGTTCAAGCGAAGCGCGTTTAAGAAGTGCGCCGGTATTTAGGCGAATGAGCACGCGATCACTTGCGTAACTAAGTGTTCGCGAGGGGCTTGCATGAAAGAGAAATAACTGAAATAAAGAAGGTAATGTAGAAATGCTGATTTTAGGGCAGATGATCGTATTCTTTCTGATGATTTTTGCAGGGGCGCTTGCCCGCCGATACAAGATCATCATTCCGAACAATCAGGAGCAGTTTTCCTCCCTGATTGTCAATATCGCGTGCCCCTGCCTCATCATCTCCTCAGCGATGCACGCACAGGAGCACATGGATCTGGCGCAGGTTATTGACACCTATCTCGACTACGCCATTCTCCTCGTGATGATGTGCGCCGCCGGTTTCCTGCTGCCGATTCTCCTGCGCTATCGCGGACGTCTGCGCGGTGCGGTGAACCTCTCGTTTTGGTTCAACAACTCACTCTTCATGGGGCTGCCGCTTGTGCAGGGGGTGTACGGCGATCAGGCGGTCGTCTATATGACGCTGTTCTTCATTCCCGTCAATCTGCTCTTTTTCATCTACGGCGTTTCCTCCATCAGCATTCATAAACAGCGCGGTCTTGAGATGGTGCGCATGCTGCTGAATCCCGGCATCATCGCCTCGCTGATCGCCTGCGTGATCTACTTCGGTGAGATTCCGACAAATCCGCTCCTCCTGCAGGCGTTTACGATGGTCGGTGCGATGACGGCGCCGCTCGCGATGATGATGATCGGCGCATCGCTGAAGGATATCCACATGCGCCACATGCTGACCGACCGCAAGCTGCTCGTCTACACCTTTCTCAAGGCCGTGGTGCTGCCGATCCCCATTCTCTTTGCGATGAAGTTCTTCGTCACGAATCCCTACATCCTCGGCTGCAGCCTCGTCATCGTCGCTGCGCCGACGGGCGGCATGGTGGCGATGGTCGCCCTGCTCTACAACAAGGTCGCCTATCCGCTCATGACGGAGATCATCGCGCTCTCGACAGTCATCTCCGTGGCGACGATACCGCTCGTGTCGATGATTACGGGAATTTGACAGGGAGGTACATTTGCCCATCTTTGTTCTGATCTTAGTGTCTGCCATAGCCCTAATCGCAGGGCTGTCGGCATTTTTCCTGCGGTACCTGACGGAGGGACGGCGGCTGCGCGCGGCGCGTGCGGCGATCGTCCTCTTTGATGTCCTCGGCGTCGGCGCGATGCTCTTCCTCTTTGCCTCGCATCGGACGGAGGGCTGGGCGGGGATGATCGCCCTGCCGATCTTCCTCGGTTACGTCGCGCAGATCATCGCGCTGCTCCTGACGATGCTCGCCGTCCTCGTGCGTGCAGCCGGCCGCAGGCTGCGCGGCGTCCCGTACAGCCCCGCGCGGCGGCGCGTGCTGAAATGTGCCGCGCTCTATCCGGCGGCGGGAGCGCTGCTCGGCAGCTACGGCGCATTCATCGAGCGGACGGCGACCGTGCGCCGTGACTACCGTATCCCCATACGGAATCTCCCGCCTGAGGCGGAGGGGCTGGTGATCGCTCAGATCAGCGACGTGCATCTCGGCGCGTTTTTTTCCGTGGAGGAGCTTGATGCGCTCCTCAGAGAAACGGCGGCGGGCGGGGCAGACCTCCTCGCCGTGACGGGCGATCTCTTTGATGCGGAGCATCTGAACGAGGCGGCTGCTGCGGTACTTGAGGCTCACGTTGGGGCTTTTCCGCGTGGGATCTGGTACTGCATCGGCAATCACGAATACTATCGGCGGAATGCGCTCCCCATTGTTACGCAGATGGCACGCAGAGGTCATGTCCATGTCCTTCTCAATGCGGCGAAGCGTGTTCCGGGCTGCGGCGCGCTCTACCTCGCGGGGACTGACTATCCTTTTGCACGCGGGGATGCGTTCTACACGGAAAAGGCAGCGTTCTTTGCGGCAGCGATGGAGGACGTTCCGGCGCACGCGGTGACAGTGCTCCTCGCGCATCATCCCGAGTTCATCGACGATGCAGCGGCAGACGGGCGCGTCCCGCTGACGCTGACGGGACATACGCACGGCAGTCAGTTCGGTATCCTCGGGCAGCCGCTTTTCCCCGTCTTTAAGTACACGCGCGGGATGGTGCGCATCGGGGAGAATTATGGCTATGTGCATACGGGCAACGGAAGTTGGTTCCCCCTGCGGATCGGCTGTCCGGCCGAGACGGCGTATTTTAGATTGGAGCGAGGCGACGTATGAGCTGGATTGAGGACTACAGTGCCCTGCGTGAGGATATCCATACGGGGTACATCTACGAGGCGATTGAGGCGATTCTCTACATGCGCGCGCATGAGGAGATCCCCGCAGAGGAGCAGTGGCGCTTCTCTGAGATGATGGGGATGTGCTGCCGTGCGCTCGCCGATACGGAGGGGGCGATTGCCGCGTATTTCGAGGCGGCGACCGAGGACAAGAGCCTACGCCTTCAGCGGGAACATTTCTCCCGCTACCTCTATCTCTGTCATGCGGCGGCGCAGCTGACACCGAAGGAGCTGCAGCCGCAGTTTGCGATGTGTGCGTCGCTCTATCAGCGCGAGGAGCCGCTGCCGCCGCGTGCCCCTGTCCATCACACGCGTCTGCGCATCGGCTTCCTTGCGCCGCAGTTTGACCATACGGCAGTCTACGGCGCACTGGCAACGCATCTGACAGAGCAATACGATGTCTATGCCTATGCGCTCACCGACCGCACGAATGCACCAACGTCATGGGAGGCGGCGGGCGTTCATACTGCCGCGCTCGCACAGGGGACGCCGCAGGAGCAGGCGGAGCGCATCCGTGCGGATGAGATCGATATCCTGATTGACCTCGGCGGGCATCGGGACGGCGGCGCGACACTCCCTGTGCTCGCGCTGCGCCCTGCGCCCGTACAGCTGGCGGGATTGGATGCAGCCTCTACAACAGGGATGCCCTTTGTCGATGCGTTCCTGACGGATGCGCTGCTCTCTCCTGCGGGGACGGAGGAGTTCTACAGCGAGGAGCTGCTGCACCTGCCGCATGCGTTGTGCTATGCGGCGGATGATGCCCTGCGCTGTGCGCCTCTTGCGGAGCGTGCGGCAGATGCACCGCTGACCTTCGGTGTGACGCAGGACTTCATGTGCATCAACGAGGAGGCACTGAAGGTATGGGGACGCATCCTGAAAAAACTCCCTAAGGCGCAGCTCATCCTGCAGGATACGGAGGACAGCCCTCTGCGCGTGACAACGATTGTCGAGATGCTGGACGGGCTGAAGCTGCCCATGAAGCGCATCTTTGTGAAGCCGGGCGGTGCGGGAGCTTTGGACTATGACTCTGTCGATGTCGTCCTCGATACCTTCCCCTTTTCTGGGGCGGCTGCGGCGGCGGAGGCTCTCCTTTGCGGCGTTCCCGTTGTGACCCTGTGCGGGGAGACGCATACGGCGCGGCGCAGTGCGTCCGTGCTCGCGGCGGCGGGGCAGATGCAGTGGATCGCGGCCGATGCGCGTGCCTATGAGCGCATTTCCTGTGCGCTCGCGGAGGAGGTCGCCGCTCTGCGTACACGCCGCGCCGCACTGCGTGACGCAGTGCTCGCATCTCCTCTGACGGATCTGGCGGCGTATACGGCATCCGTCGCGGAGGCATTGGACAGCTATTGGGATGAGCATGGAGCAAAGGTAAACTAATAGATAATATTTAGTTGACGTAATAAAATTCCTGCTCTATAATAGACCTCATACGTACGATCTATGATAAGGCAGGGATTTTTTTATGCAGAAACGCCGTATTGCTGAACTGACGCAGAAGATTATCGCGGGCTACCGCGTCCGCCGTGAGGATGACCGCTCGATATTCATGGATGCTCCGCTGGAGGAGCTGCAGGAGGGCGCACATCGCCTGCAGCAGCAGTTCTGCGGAAACCATATCGATCTGTGTACGATCATCAACGGCCGCAGCGGCCGCTGCGGGGAGAACTGCAAGTACTGCGCACAGGCGGCGTGTCACAAGACGGGCGTGGAGACGTATCCGTTCCTACCGCAGGAGGAGATCATCGCTCATGCAAAGGCGAATCAGGATGCGGGGGCGAACCGCTTCTCCATCGTCACCTCGGGCGGGGCTCTCTCGGGTGAGGAGTTTGAGAAGGCTCTTGACACCTATCGGGCGATGCGCAAGTCGCTGACGATTGATCTCTGCGCATCACATGGCCTCCTCACGCGCAGCCAGCTGCGCCGCCTGCGTGAGGCGGGGGTGACGAGCTATCATCACAACATCGAGACATCGGAGCGGTATTTTCCGCAGATCTGCACGACGCATACGTACGCCGACCGCATCCGCACGATCAAGGCGGCACAGGCAGAGGGGATGTGTGTCTGCTCGGGCGGCATCATCGGCATGGGTGAGACGTGGGAGGATCGCTTTGACATGGCGTTCGCCCTGCAGGAGCTCGGCATCGAGTCCATCCCCATCAACTCGCTGATGGCGATTCCGGGGACGGCACTGGAGCATCTCGCTCCGCTCTCGGGGGAGGATATCCTGCGTACGGTGGCGATCTTCCGCTTTATCAATCCGACGGCGAACATTCGCCTCGGCGCAGGGCGCAAGCTGCTCCCGGAGAACGGCGCGACGGCGTTCCTCTCCGGAGCGTCCGCCTCCATCACGGGCAACATGCTCACGACCTCGGGCACGACGATCGCTCAGGATATGGAGCTGCTGAAGGAGCTCGGCCTGACGAACCGCGACGAGGACTGCAGTGTGCACACGGGCTCGTGTGCCGCACGGTAATTCATCAAAAACAAAAACCGCCAACGAAGCTGAACTGTTTCGTTGGCGGTTCTTTTGTTATAGGTAGCTCTCAAATTTTTCCATATCTGTGATGCAGATCTTGCGCCCTGCCGCCTTGAGAATGCCCTCACGCTGCATCGCACTCAGCTCGCGTGAGAGGGAAGGGCGGCTGACGGCGAGGTCGGCGGCAATGAACTCGCGGCTGACAGAGAGTGCTGCACATCCGCTCTCGTCGATGTGGGGCAGGAGATAGCGGACGATCTTTTCGCGCAGCGTACCGCTTGCGAGCACTTTGAGCTTCGTGTGCATCGCGTATGCCTTGCCCGCAAAGATGCGCATGAGGTTGCGCTGGACGAGCAGGGCGGAGCGGTGCGGCGTCTTGCCGATGTCCAGTGTGAAGAGGCGGCTCGATACCTCGAGCAGGGTCGTTCTGGTGACGGCGGTGACATACATATCGTAGGGACGCTGCAGCACCTCGTAGACCTCGCCGAACATATCGCCCGGCTGATTGATCTCGGAGATGAAGATCTGGCGCCCCGAGCGCGTATCCTTGAGGATGTGCACCTCCCCCGCAATCAGGATGTAGAGGGAGTGGGGCATATCGCCGTCGTGGAAGATGATCGTATCCTTTGGATAGGTGTACAGGCGCACGTCGCTTGAGGCGAGGAGCTCCTCGACATCCTCCTCGTTCATGTCGCGGGCAAGAGAGGAGGCGGCGAGGATGCGCGCGGCAGTTTCCTTGTCGTTCGCTGGCATAGTTACTCCCTCAGTAAGATGTTCTCGATCTCTGCGATATACATCGTGTGGTAGTCATGCTCCGGATAGTAGGTTTGGGGAAAATCCTCCTGCCCATTTACCGCAGCGTTCGTAAAGCAGGAGGGATCCAATTTCTGCGCATAGAGCTTTTTCGTGAGCATGGTGAGGCGTGCCTCCTCAAAGTAGGTATAGGCACCGTGCTCCTTCTTCGTCAGCGCGTATTTTGCGATCTTATCCTCGTCGCGCCCGGACACCGTTCCAAAATACTGCATCATGGGCTTGTATTTCTTCTCAAAGATCGAAAGGGTGATGCCGTCGGATGCGTCGACAAACTCTTTCGTATAGCGCGTCGGACGAATGAAAACATAGGCGACCGGGCGTGCCCAGAGAAAGCCAAGACCGCCCCACGACGCCGTCATGCCGTTGACCTTTCCGTCGTGTACAGCGCTGACAAGCATCCAGTCCTGACTGATTAGCTTGAATACGTTCTCCGTTAGATCCATGGGGCGAATTTCCTTAATTGCCATCATATATACCTCCTAGAATATTCTGTGTTGGCTCTCATTATAGCATAGGAGAACGCACAAAAAAACCGTCCCCGTGGGACGGCATCAGATATCTTTATGGTGCTCACTGAGGGATTCGAACCCCCGACCCCCTCCATGTGACGGAGATGCTCTACCAACTGAGCTAAGTGAGCCTAAGAAAAAATCCGCACAACTGCGGATGAAAAATCAAATGGTGGGGTTAACAAGATTCGAACTTGTGACCTCCTCGATGTCAACGAGACACTCTAACCAACTGAGCTATAACCCCATTTGTTTGTCGCTCATTTCCAAACGACAGAGCGAATTATAACAGATGAAATACAGCCTTGTCAACCCGAAATTTTCAAAAACTTGGCGGCGGGAGAATCCTCCATTTATCGGTTCAGGATCAAAGTGCGGTTGACAAGACAGACAGCGCAATATATAATTCGGTTATAACATATCGAATATATATGAATTAAAAGGGAGAATATCATGGCTGCAATTGAGGATATAGAGGCATTCATCGTAGAGGAATTTGAGTGGTTCCATCGTCACCCCGAGCTCTCCTACGAGGAGGTCGAGACGACGAAGCGCATTCGCGCCGCCTTGGAGCGGGCGGGGATCCACATTCTGGATCTGCCGCTCAAGACAGGACTGGTCGCGGAGGTCGGGGAGGGGGAGCCGCTCGTTGCGCTGCGCACCGATATCGACGCCCTGCCGATCGAGGAGCAGACGGATCTGCCATACCGCTCGGAACATAGAGGACGGATGCACGCCTGCGGGCACGACTTCCATATCTCGTCGGTGCTCGGCGCGGCGCTCCTGCTCAAGCAGCATGAGGCGGAGCTCACGGGGCGCGTGCGCATCTTCTTCCAGCCGGCAGAGGAGGCACCGGGCGGTGCGAAGGTACTCATCGAGGCAGGCGCGTTGAAGGACGTTGCAGCGATTTTCGGCCTGCACGCCTCGCCCCTCATGGAGGTCGGCACGGTTGGCATCTCGGCGGGAGCGGTGATGGCAGCGGTGGATCGCTTTGTTTTCCGCTTTCATGGCACGGGGACGCATGCCGCATATCCCGAGTCCGGCGTCGATCCGATTGTCCTTGCGGCGGCGTTCATCCAGTCCGTGCAGACGGTTGTCGCACGTAATCTCAATCCGTTCTCCGCAGGGCTTGTGAGCGTCACGCATATTGCGGCGGGGAATACGTGGAACGTGATTCCCGAGGAGGCACTCGTCGAGGGGACGACGCGCAGCATGAATGCAGAGGAGCGTACGCACATCCGCGCGCGTGTCTGTACTCTCGCAGAGCAGCTGGCAGCATCCTACGGTGCCGCGGTGGAGACGGATTGGTACGAAGGACCTCCCGCAACGTGCAACGATGGCTTTTGGGCATCGTACGCCGCGGAGAAGGCGAAGGAGCGCGGGCTGAATGTCGTACCCGCACCGAAATCGCTCGGCGGTGAGGATTTTGCCTTCTATCAGGAAAAGGTGCCGGGCATGTTCGTCCTCGTCGGGACAGGGCTTTCTGCTGCCATCCACAATCCGACCTTCCGCGTTGACCCGCGTGCCCTTACGCCGACAGCGGACTATCTGGCGGAACTTGTATGCGGTGCATTGGGGAAGGTACGGGAAAGCTGATTTACCAGTATCTCGTTAAGACGTTGTATTCTACAACGAAAAAAGCTGCCAAAAAATGGCAGCTTTTTTCGTATGTTATTTCTTTCGATGCGATTTCTTTGCGACGTGATCCTTGATCGGCGCAGGCGAGGGCGTATCGCGCCAGCCGAGCCAGAGGAAGAAGCCGAGGGCGATGAACCCAAAGACAAGGCTTCCCATCTGCGCGCTCGTGAAGAGTCCGAAGTATTTCTCTGTATAGTCACCGCGCAGATACTCGAGCGCGAAGCGCGCGAGACTGTAGAGCATGATATAGAGGGCGAAGCATTGCCCGCGCGCATGACTGCGCGCGCGGAAGAGGAGGAGGAGTGCGAAGATGACGATGTCGAGCTGCCCCTCCCAGACCTCTGCCGGCCAGAGCGGCTGTGCACCGTACGTGTGGTAGGCGAGAGTCGCCGCGGGATAGAGGATGCCGAAGTCTCCGCCGGTCGGTGCGCCGAAGGCGTCGCCGTTGAGGAGGTTCGCGCAGCGCCCGAGTGCCTGACCGAGGACGATGGCGGGCGCGACAACGTCGAGGAAATGGATGGTGTCGAGCCTCTGCTTTCGGCTGTAGAGAATGCCGACGAGTACGCCGAGAAAGACGCCGCCCTGGATGGCCATGCCGCCCTGCCAGACGTTCAGCAGTTCGGTCAGATGGTGCTGATAGTAGTCCCAGTCAAAGAAGAACACATCCCAGAGCCGCGCACCGAGGAGTCCAGCGATGCCGCAGTAGATGCCGATGTCGGTGATGTACTTCTCGTAGCCGCGCCCGTCCGCCTTTGCGAGGTAGTAGGCGACCCCTGTGGCAAGGAAGATCGAGAGGGAGATCACGACGCCGTAGGCACGGATGGGAAAATCTCCGATGTAGAAGAGATATTGATGCACGAAATGCCCCTTCCTATGCGGGCGCAAAGAGCGGCAGTGTCTCAAGGAAGATGATGTCTTTCCGCTGTGCCGCGTCGCCCTCGGCGAGAACGGCCGCCTGTCCGATGACGTGTGCTCCCGTCTTTTCGGCGAGATGGGCGAGCGCCTTCATCGAGCCGCCCGTGCTGATCACGTCGTCGAGCAGGAGGACGCGGCGTCCCTTGATGCGTGCGATATCATCCGCCGTGAGGTAGAGCCGCTGTTTGCCAAGCGTCGTGATGGACTCGTCCTCGACCCAGATGGGATCTTCCATGTACGCCTTGATGGATTTGCGTGCCGTGATGTAGTAGGGCATGCCAAGCTGCCGTGCGAGTTCCGCCGCCAGGGGGATGCCCTTCGTCTCGGCGGTCATGAGGATCTCCGTGTCCGTCGGAATCACCTTTGCCAGCTCGCGTGCACACGCCGTGCACAGCTCCACATCGCCCAGCATGACGAAACCTGCGATCGCCAGGTGTTCGTTGAGGTTCAGGATGGGGAGACTGCGGCGGCAGCCTGCGACGGTGAGTTCATGGTAGCGTTTTGCCATAGCGTTAGAGTCCTTTCTCCGTCAAGATGATCTCCACCGCATTCAGCACGTCGCTGATGTTCTGTTCCGTGATGATGAGCGGCGGCTGAAATGCCATGACGTTGCGAGCGATGCCGTTTTTGCCGACGATGAAGCCGCGGTTCTTGAGCTCCTCGAGCACGGCATCCAGCTCGGCAGGGGCGGGGGATTTGTCCGCGTGGACAAATTCTGCGCCGACCATCAGCCCAAGGCCGCGAATGTCGCCGATGATGGGATGCCGCGCTGCAATCTCCTGCAGCCCTGCACGCAGCTGTGCGCCGCGCCGCTCGGCGTTCCCCATGAGATCATGCGACTCGATATAGCGGATGACGCCGAGTCCTGCCGTGGAGGAGACGGGATTGCCGCCGAGGGTCGATGCGCCGGGCTTCTTGTATTTGTCGGCGACTGTCGGCGTCGCGATAAATGCACTGATGGGCGCACCGTTGCCGAGTGCCTTTGCCATGGTCATGATGTCGGGCTGCACATCGTAGTGCTCGATGCCGAACATCCTGCCCGTGCGCGCAAAGCCCGTCTGCACCTCGTCCGCGATGAAGAGCGTGCCGAAATGCGTGAGGATCTCCTTGATGCGCTTGAAGTAGCCGGGCGGCGGGACGACGATGCCCGCGTTGCCCTGGATGGTCTCGGCGATAAAGGCGGCGGGGCGCCCCGATGTAACTGTTCGGATGATGTCCTCGACCATATTGGCACAGGCAAGGTCACAGGCGGGGTATTCCTTCCCCATGGGACAGCGGTAGCAGTAAGGATTCGGTGCAAAGCTGATGCCTCCGACGGGGTTCGGGTCGGTGCGCCACATGGCAATGCCCGTCAGGCTCATCGTCAGTTTCGTGCGCCCGTGGAGTCCGCTGCGCAGGGCGATGAACTCGCTGCTGCCCGTAGCGATCTCGGCAAGCAGTGCCGCGCCCTCATTTGCCTCCGTGCCTGTGGAGCAGAAGAAGCTTTTCTGCAGTGCGCCCGGGGTGATGCGGGCGAGCTGCTCGGCGAGATTGACGAAGTTCTCCGTAAGGTAGATGTTGCAGACGTGCTGGAGGGTATTGACCTGCTCCGTGACGGCGGCGTTGATCTCGGGGTTGCAGTGCCCGCAGTTGATGACCGAGACGCCCGCGAAGCAGTCGAGATACGCTCTCCCCTCGCTGTCGTAGAGGTACTGCATGGAGCCGCGTACGATCTGGCGCGGGTCGCTGTAGAAATGCCCCAGACAGGGCATGATGTACTTCTTTTTCTTTTCCAGTATGGCAGCTGCGCCGATGTAGGAGTGTTCGCTGATAGAATCTGTTGCCATGAAATATACTTTCTTGATTAAATCGAATTGCGGCTCTGACGGAAGCGGTAAGTTCCGATGCCCAAGGGGCGCGGAGCAATCTCTGTGAGGCGGTCAAACTCCGCCGCACGATAGCCGTCGCCGCCCGCGGCGAGACGGTCGAGTGCCGCACGGTAGATGCGGACGATCTCCGCCGTCACGTCCGCCGTGTAGTCCTGCGCCTCGATGCGGTACGAGCCGAGCCCATTGAACTTTTCGAGGTAGGGGTAGAGGCACAGATCCTTGGCAAAGTAGATGTGACTGCGCCCGTACTGGTCGATGCGGATCGAATGGACGCCGCCTGCCTCGTCACGGAACGCATAGTGCGTGTCGAGCAGCTCGGGCGAATCGAGGTCGTTGTATGCGGGCAGCGACATCGCGGGGAAGTTGTAGTCGCAGATCATGGACTCGTACGCGCCGTGGACGACCGCCTCGATCGGCAGGACGGAGTTCTCGACGATCTCGCGCAGCTGACGGAAGGACAGCTCATAGGAGGCCGTCGCCATGGTGAGCCCGTTTTCCTTGAGGAAGGTCGCGGCGAGATGGTTAAAGAGGTTGAAGGAGTGATCTGCCTGAATGGGAAGCTTCGTGAGCGTGCGCGCGAGCTTCAGCGTGCCGAGGTTGCCGACCATGATGCCGTCTACTCTGATGTCGTTCAGGGCAGTGAAGAACTGCTCGAGCTCTCCGCATTCACGGCGCATGGTTGTGCGCGGTGTATTCACGATGACGTGAGCGCGTCCTGCCGCGTCGCGCACGAGTGCCTCATAGTCGCGCAGCGTCCACGGACACTGCGGACGGAATGCCTCACCGCCGACGTAGACGGTATCAGCGCCTGCGTCGATGGCGGCGCGTGCCGCCGCGGGAGTGCCGACGCGGACACTCAGGCGACGACTGGGTTCGTTTTCCTTTGCGATCGGCGGCTCCTCGCGCAGCACCTCGTCGGCAAAGCCCGCCTCCTCGATCGCCTGACTGAAGAAGCGCGGCTCGCGCTCGCCCGTCATGCCGATGTCGATTGCTGTCGGCTGTCCAAATGCGAATGTGGTCGTGTAGTCGCGCACACGGTTTTCGTAGAGGCTGCGCCAGCCCTCCTCATCCGTCGTATAGCCGTTCGGATCGGCGATGTAGGCGTCGATGGCGGCACGATAGGTAGAGACGAGGCGGCGGATGAACTCCGGCGCACGCATCCGCCCCTCGATTTTGAACGAAAAGACACCCGCCTGTATGAGAGCGGGGATGGCACGATACATGCACATGTCCTTGAGCGCGAGCTTGTACGGTCCGGGGCTGGACGCGTCGAGCACCTCTCCCGTCTCCTCGTTGATGAAGGCAAACGGCCAGCGGCAGATCTTCATGCAGCGCCCGCGGTTGCCGCTCTGCCCAAAGAGAACGCCCGAGTGGATGCACTGCCCACTCTCGGAGATGCACATATCGCCGTGCATGAAGTACTCCACCTCGATGCCCGTGCGCGCACGGAAGAGGGCGAGCTCGGAGAGCGTCATCTCACGGCCGACCACGATGCGCGTGATGCCGTACTCCTTGAGCTTTTCGATGGCGTATTCGTTGTGCGTATTCATCATGACCGAGGTGTGCAGGGGTACGGTGATGCCCATCTCGTGCACGAGCTCGAGCACGGCAAAGTCCTGTACGAGAATCGCATCGGGGCGGATCTCCTCCAGATAGGCGAGATAGTCGCGCAGAGCCGGCAGCTCCTCGTTGCTGATGAGGTTGTTGAGGGTTATGTAGAGGTGGACGTCATGGGCGTGGGCGTAGTCAATTGCCTCCTTGAGCCGCGCGTCGTCGAAGTTAAAATCGCCCTCGTGCAGGCGCATATTGAAATGTTTGCCGCCCAGATAGACGGCGTCCGCGCCGGCATCAATCGCTGCCGTCATGGCATCCCATGTGCCGGCAGGTGCAAGCAGTTCGACGGATTTACGGTGTAACAGCATTGTGTAAAGTCTCCTTTGTTGCCGGAGGTGCCGCTGACAGACAGGGACACTCCTCCATCATTGTTTCTGATTATAGCAGGAAATACCATTTCTTTCAAATAAGCATGGCCTTCTTTTCCCTATCGTTTGATGGAGTTTATCAATAGAAAGTTTTTCGCGCTGTATCTTGTAAAAAAGGCACTTTTCAGGTATGATGATATATAGATTTTATCGTTTATACTGACAATTATAAATACAACGTCTGTTAAGCCGTGATTATATTTTTTTGCCCTTGAATTATTGTTTTAAATTATTTACTTTTCCTATGTATTTATTAATTCTTCTATAAGGAGGGCTTATGTATGGGAGAATATGGGAGCTTGGGCATTTTTCTTCTCGTAGCGTTGTTTTTCCCCGTCATGGCACTGGGACCGGCATTCCTGCTGCAGCCGAAGAAGCCGTCGCCGCAGAAGTACATTCCCTACGAGTGCGGTGTCGATTCGATCGGGTCGCCCTACGTCCAGTTTCGTGCGGGGTATTTCCTCTACGCGCTGCTGTTCATCGTCTTTGACATAGAGACGGTGTTCCTCTACCCGTGGGCGGTGGAGTTCCGCATGCTCGGCGCATTTGCGCTCATCGAGATGTTCATCTTCGTTGGGATTCTGGTGCTCGGCCTTGCCTATGCGTGGCGAAAGGGGGATCTCACATGGAAATAGCAGAGCGCGTCCCGGAGTGTCTGCGGGAAAATGTCTTTGTCGTCAAGTTGGATGAACTGCTGCGCTGGGCACACGCCAATTCGGTCTGGCCGCTGTCCTCGGGGCTGGCCTGCTGCGCCATTGAGATGATGACCACAGCGACGGCACGGTTCGACCTCGCACGATTCGGCTACGAGGTGTTCCGTCCCTGCCCGCGTCAGGCGGATCTCTTCATCGTCGCGGGGACGCTGACGTGGAAGATGGCGCCGGCAGTCGTGCGTCTCTATGAGGAGATGCCCGAGCCGAAGTATGTGATTGCGATGGGGGCGTGCGCGATTGCGGGCGGCCCCTTTGCGGATTCGTACTCGGTTGTCTCGGGGGTCGATGAGCTCCTGCCCGTGGATGTCTACATCCCGGGCTGTCCGCCGCGCCCCGAGGCACTGATCGACGGCATGCTGAAGCTGCGCGAGAAGATCCTCCATCCCGAGCGCGTCCGCGCGGAGCGTGCCTACTGGGCAGAGCGGGCGGCAGAGAGGGCGGTGAACGCATGAGGAACAAGTATGTGACGCCTGCAATGCTGGAGGCACTCAAGGTCGCCTTTTCGTCGGCGGAGTACGATGTGGAGGCAGAGCGTCCCGCACTCTATATTGCTGCCGAGGAGCTCCTCGGCCTGCTGCGCGTCCTGCGTGACGACGGGACACTGCAGCTGACGCGGCTGGAAAATGTGACGGCGGTGGACTGGAAAGACCGCTTCGAGATGGTCTACCATCTCTTTTCACCGACGGAGCTGCACTGGCTGACGCTGAAGGTGACACTGCCACATGATGTGCCCGTGCTCCCCTCGGTGACACCCGTGTTCCCCGGCGCAGAGTTCGAGGAGCGCGAGGTGTATGATCTCATGGGCATTGTGTTCACGGGTCACCCCAATCTGCGGCGTGTCTTCCATGCGGACGATTTTGTCGGGTATCCGCTGCGCAAGGACTTTGTCCCGCCGCCGCCGCCCGCTGTCCCATCCTTTCGGAAGGAGGAGTCCTGATGCTGCGTACCGAGACCTATACGCTCAACATGGGTCCCCAGCATCCGTCGACGCACGGCGTGCTGCAGGTGCAGCTCGAGCTGGACGGCGAGCGCATCGTGAAGGCGACGCCGATCATGGGCTATCTCCATCGCGGAATTGAGAAGCTGCTTGAGGCGCGGACGTATGCGCAGGGGCTTCCCTATACCGACCGCCTCGACTACATCTCTGCCATGAACAACAACTTCGGCTATGCGCGTGCGGTGGAGGAGCTGGCGGGGATCGAGACGACGCCGCGCGCAGAGTACATCCGCGTCATCATGGCGGAGCTGAACCGCATCAACAGTCACCTGATCTTCATCGGGACGCTTGCAAATGATCTCGGCGCGTCGACGGGAATGCTCTATTGTTTCCGCGACCGTGAGAAGATCCTCGATATTTTCAATCTCGTCTGCGGGGCACGTCAGACCTTTCACTATATCCGCATCGGCGGGGTAAAGGAGGATCTCTCGCCCGAGGCGGCGGAGATGATCCGCGCCTTTGTCGACAGCGTGCCTGACTTCCTCGCGGAGTACAACCGTCTCCTCACGGGCAACGAGATTTTTGTCCGCCGCATCCGCGGCACGTCGCCCATGACGACGGAGGAGGCACTCGCGTGCAGTATGACTGGGCCAAACCTGCGCGCGACGGGGCTCGCCTTTGATCTGCGCAAGGTGGACGGCTACAGCGTCTATGATGATTTTGACTTCGAGATCCCCGTGGGTGAGCACGGCGACAACTGGGACCGCTACATGGTCAAGCTCGCCGAGATCGCGGAGAGCGCGAAGATCGTGCGGCAGGCAATCGACGGACTGCCCGAGGGCGACTTCATGGCAAAGAAGGTGCCCAAGGTCATCAAGCCGCCCAAGGGCGAGGTGTTCAGCCGGACGGAGGGAACGCGCGGGGAGCTCGGCTTCTACATCGTCAGCGATGGTACGACGAAACCGTACCGCATTCACATCCGCCGTCCCTCGTTCGTAAATATGCAGGGGCTCAATCCAATGTGCCGCGGCATGCTCATCGGCGACTCGGTCGCCGCCTACTCGTCCATTGACCCGATCATGGGCGAAGTGGACTGCTGAGAAAGGAGACGAATGATGGAGAGCTCTTTTCTTTCTGCGACTGCGGTGGGGCTGGACGGACTCATCTACCGCCTGATCCCGATTCCGTTCGTAGTGGATCTTGTGATGACCTTCGTCGGTATTGCCATCCTGCTCGGTATCATCTCGATGGCGGCGATTGTCTTTACCTACACGGAGCGCAAGATCTGCGCGTTCATCCAAGTGCGCATCGGGCCGAACCGCGTGGGCGGAAGATTCGGTCTGCTGCAGCCCGTTGCGGATATGCTGAAGCTGATGAGCAAGGAGGACATTATGCCCGCCGGTGCGGACAAGGTGGTCTGGGCACTCTCGCCCGCGCTGCTCTTTGTCCCCGCAGCGCTCGTCTACGCGCTTTTCCCGTTCGATGCGGGGGCGGTACTCGCCGATGTCAACGTCGGTGTGTTCCTCCTCTTTGCCATCTCGGGGCAGGCAGTGCTGCCATTCCTCATGGGCGGCTATGCATCGAACAATAAGTATTCGTTTATCGGCGGCATGCGCACCGTCGGGCAGATGCTCAGCTATGAGGCGCCGCTCCTCTTCTCCCTGCTTGGCATCATCATGCTGACGGGCTCACTGCGCCTCGACGATATCGTCCAGATGCAGGCGCAGAACTACTGGTTTATCTTCATGCAGCCGCTCGCGTTTATCATCTTCCTGATCGCAGCGGTCGCCGAGACGAACCGTACGCCGTTTGACCTCGTGGAGGGCGAGTCAGAGATTATCGCAGGACCGTTTACGGAGTACTCGGGAATGCGCTGGGCGCTGTTCTTCCTCGCAGAGTACGCGAACCTCCTGACGGCGGCGATCCTCGCGACGACGTTTTTCCTCGGCGGCTACAGCGGGCCGTCGTTCCTGCCGGGATTCGTCTGGTTCGGCTTCAAGGCGGTGCTCATGGTGCTGCTCATCATGTGGTTCCGCTGGACGTTCCCGCGCACGCGCGTAGATCAGATCCTGACGTTCGGCTGGAAGGTGCTCGTCCCGCTCTCGATTCTGAACGTTGTTCTGACGGGGGCACTGATGTTCTGGTTCGGTATCGTTTAAGGGGGGACGCACATGTTTGGAAAAGGCCTTTTGACCGGCATGAGTGTCACATGGAAGCATCTCTGGGGCAAGAAGGAGACGGTCTGCTACCCTGAGGAGAAGCTGCCCATGACGGATAATTTTCGCGGCGGCAATCTCGCGATGGACTGGCGCGTCTGCATCGGCTGCTCGATGTGCGCAAATGCGTGCCCGAACAAGGCGCTTGATCTGACAATTGTCCCCGATGCGAAGAAGAAGCGCCACATGAAGTCCTACATTCATCACTCGGGGCGCTGTCTTTACTGCAATCTCTGTGTGGAGGCGTGTCCGGTCAATACGCTTGTCTGGGATAAGGACTACGCCATCGCCTCGTGGAGCAAGGAGACGATGACGCACGATGCCATGACGGACGAGGACCGTGCTGATCTCGCGGAGTTCCTCGCACAGGCAGAGGTCGAGGCGGCAGAGGAAAAGGCGAAGAAAGAAGCCGCTGCCAAGGCAAAGGCGGAGGCAGAGGCAAAGGCGAAAGCCGAAGCGGAGGCTGCCGCAAAGGAAAAAGCCGCTGAGGAAAAACCCGACGGAGAAAAAGCTGCGGTGGACACGTCCGCCACGGAAAACGCTGCCGCAAAGGATGCGCAGACGACGGAAGGAGGGGCGACATGAGCTTTATCTTTTACTTTCTCGCTGCCGTGACGATCATCGGCGCGCTCGGCGTCGTTCTCTCGCCGAATGTCGTGCACAGTGCACTCTTTCTCGTGCTCTCATTCATCGGTGTGGCGGCGATCTATTTCTACATCGGTGCGGAGTTCCTCGGTGCGGTGCAGCTCATGGTCTACAGCGGCGCAGTCGCTGTCCTCATCGTCATGGCGATCATGCTGACGCGGCGGGACTCGATGGCGCAGTCCAATCCCTCGCAGAAGCTCTTTCGCCGCGTCGTAACGGGGCTGCTGGCAGGCAGTATCTTCTTCCTCATCGGATGCGGCATTGTCCTTGCTCCGCTTCCTGCGGGCGAATTTGCTGCATCGACGGGGGCAGACGAGATCGCCCAGCTGATGCTCGGCACGTATCTCGTGCCGTTTGAAGTGACGGCGGTACTGCTCCTCGCGGCGATGGTCGGCGCACTGCTCTTGGCGAGAGGAGGGGATGCGGCATGATCGGTATTCCTGATCTGCTCTTTTTGTCTGCACTGCTGTTCTGCATTGGGCTCTATGGGCTCCTCACGCGGCGCGGCATCATCCCGATTCTCATGTGCGTGGAGCTGATGCTCAATGCGGTCAACATCAATCTCGTTGCCTTTGACCGCTTTTACGCGCACAACGCGGAGGGGCAGCTGATGGCACTCTTCTCGATTGCGGTCGCTGCATCCGAGATCGCCGTCGGGCTGGCTCTCGCATTCCGCCTGTATCAGATTCGGTTCACGACGAATGTCGATGAGCTGGATACGCTGAAAGACTAGGGGAGGGGAGTGCTATGTTTACCTTTGCTCTGACGCATGCCTATCTGATTCCCCTGTTCCCTGCGCTTGCGTTCCTCATTATTGCACCCTTTACGCGGCGGGAGAAGAACCTCTCGGCGACGATTGCGATTGTGATGATGGCTCTGGCCTTTGCGTTCTCCGTCTTTGTTGCACTCGCCGCGGTAAACTATCAGATCACGATGGGCGATCCCTACGTGATGAAGACGGTCTGGGCGCACATCGGTGCGGTGGAGCTGTCGATGGGCGTCCTGATCGACCCGCTGACGGCACTCATGCTCGTCATCGTGACGCTGGTCTCGCTGCTCGTCTACATCTACTCTGTCAGCTATATGGAGCACGATGAGGGGATGGGGCGCTTCTTTGCGTTCATCTCGCTGTTTTCGGCCGCGATGCTCGGGCTGGTCGTCTCGGTCAACTTTCTCCAGCTCTATGTGTTCTGGGAGGGCGTCGGGCTCTGCTCCTACCTCCTGATCGGATTCTACTACGATAAGGTCTCGGCGCGCGAGGCGGCGAAGAAGGCGTTTATCACGACGCGCATCGGCGACTTTGGAATGCTGGTCGGCATCCTGCTCGTGCAGGTTGCGTTCGGGACGATGGACTTCATCGAGCTGCGGCTCATGATGCCCGCGTATGTCCTCGTCGCGGGGACGGGCTACTTGACGGTGATCGGTCTGCTGCTCTTCATGGGGCCGATCGGAAAGTCCGGACAGTTCCCGCTCCACGTCTGGCTGCTCGATGCGATGGAAGGCCCGACGCCGACCTCGGCGCTCATCCATGCGGCGACGATGGTCGCGGCAGGTGTCTTCCTCGTTGCGCGTGCCTTTTTCATCTTCAGTGAGTGTCCGCTCGTGATGGACTTCATCGCAGGGCTCGGAGCGTTTACGGCGCTCTTTGCGGCGGTTATCGCCGTGACGCAGCGGCGGTTCAAGGCGGTGCTTGCCTACTCGACCATCAGTCAGCTCGGCTACATGATGCTCGCGGTCGGGATTGGCGCGTTCTCCGCCTCGATGTTCCATCTCATGACGCACGCCTTCTTCAAGGCGATGCTCTTCCTCTGCGCGGGCGCGGTGATGCATGCACTCCACGATGAGACGGACATCACCAAGATGGGCGGGCTCTGGAAAAAGATGCCGCTCACCTTCGTGACGATGCTGATCGGTGTCCTTGCGATCTCCGGTATCCCACCGTTCTCGGGCTTCTTCTCAAAGGATGAGATCCTCGCCGTGGCGATGCACGCGAGTACGCCGCTCTATCTCATTGCGATGTTCACCTCCTTCCTCACAGCATTCTACATGGCGCGTCTCCTCATTGTCGCCTTCCTCGGTGAGAGCCGCAGTGAACACGAGGCGCATGAGGTCGATGCCTTCATGCGCTGGCCGATGATTATGCTCGCGCTGCTTACCATTGTGAGCGGCCTATGGGGCTACTTCGGCGGGTTTTCTATGTGGATCTACGCGGATGCACCGCATCATGAGGCGATTGACTGGACGGTGGCGGGGACGAGTACCGTGCTCGCCCTCCTCGCCTTTGCGGCGGCGTATCAGATCTATGGACGCCATCGTCTGCGCGCGGCGATGCAGCAGCGGAGCTTCGGCTTCCTCTATCGCGTCGTCTACAACAAGTTCTATGTGGATGAGCTGTATGGTTACTTCCGTGAGCGCTTCGTCTACGGCACGGCGGTGATCCTCAAGTGGGTGGATGAAAAGATTTTCGACGGCATCATGAATGGGCTCGGTGCCTATGGTCTGGCGATGAGCGAGGTGCTGACGGAGAACGTCAACGGGCAGGCACAGCGGTATGTCGTCGTGTTCTACACGGGCGTCGTGATTCTCCTGTGCTATGCGCTGTACTGGGCGGTACAGGTTCTGATGTATCTGGGAGGAGGTCTTCTGCGATGACATTTCCGATTCTCTCGGTCATTCTCCTCACACCGCTCGTGGCCGCGCTCATCCTCGCCCTGCTGCCGGGACGTCTGCACGATACGATACGTCAGCTTTCGGCACTGGCGATGATCATTGTGACGCTGCTGACGCTCTTTGTTTACGCGGACTACGATATGGTGCTCGGCGGGATGCAGTACACGGAGTACATGCCGTGGATCACGGATCTCGGCGTTGCCTACTCGCTCGGCGTAGATGGGATCTCCCTGCCGATGCTCCTCCTGTCGAGCGTCGTGGGGCTCGCGGCCGTTTACAGCTCATGGCATGTGGAGAAGCGGGTCAAGGAGTACTTCGTCCTTCTGCTTATCGTGATCGCGGGTGTCTCGGGGGCATTCCTCGTGCGCGACCTTTTCTTCTTCCTCGTTCTCTGTGAGATGGTCGTCATCCCCGCGTATCTGATGGTGATGATCTGGGGCTCGTCCGAGCGCGTGACGAAGGAACACGCGGCGATGAAGATGACCATTTTCCTCCTCGTCGGCTCGGCGTTCATGCTCGTCGGCGTGCTCCTTCTCTACGTGAGTGCGTACGAGTCCGGGATGCGGACGTTCGACTTTGAGGCACTCGCCGCCGCTGCCCTCGCGGGACATATCTCGTGGGAGGTGCAGGTGACGGCATTCCTCCTCCTGCTCGTCGGTTTCGGCTCGCATCTCTCGATGTTCCCAATGCATATATGGTCGCCCGACGGCTATGCAGGCGCACCGACGGCAATCTCGATGATCAATGCGGGCGTGCTGAAAAAGATCGGCGGCTACGCGCTCATCCGCGTCGGACTCTTTATCCTGCCGCTCGGGGCAAAGTTCTGGGCGCCGCTGATTGCGATCCTCGCCACGATCAATGTGATATACGCGTCCTATATCGCACTCGCGCAGCGCGACATCAAGTACATGATCGCCTACTCCTCCATCTCTCACATGGGTTACGTTCTCCTCGGCTTCGCGGCACTCAATGTCGTGAGCGTCGGCGGCGCCGTCGCCTATATGGTGGCGCACGGCATCATGCTCGCACTCTTCTTCTCGCAGGTCGGCTACGTCTACGAAAAGACGGAGCTGCGCCGTGTGGGCGATCTCTGGGGCTTGGCGCACTATATGCCGCATGTCACGGTCGGCTTCATGCTCGCGGGGCTGTGCTCGCTCGGTCTGCCCGGCCTGATCGGCTTCGTGCCGGAGTTTACCATCTTTGTGGGGACGGTGGAGGCATATCCGGCCCTTACGGTAATTGCAGTCTCCGGCATCATCTTCACCGCGTTCTACGTCCTGCGCATGCTCGCGCGCGTGCTCTTCGGCCCAAAGGTGGAACGCTTCGCGAAGTACCCCGATGAGCGGAAGATCGACGTTGTTCCGCTCGTCGTGCTCGGCGTTTTCCTCGTCGGATTCGGCGTATTCCCGGGACTCCTCATGGGCATGGTGGATGTGGGGACTGCGCCGTTGGCACCGCTTCTTGAGATGATTCAGGATGCACCGACGATTCTGGGAGGTGGGCAGTGATGATGCAGGAAATGAATCTTGCCGCGATCTCCATCGAGCTGGGCATCGCCGTACTCATGGCGGCCGTGCTCCTGATCGACCTCTGTATGGCACGTGGGACATCGCGCCGCGCCCTCGCCCGCGTGACCGCGCTCGGACTCCTCGGCGTCCTCGTTCTCGCCGTGCGGATGTATCCGCCGGATGGGGGAGCGATGGCGTTCTTTGCGGGGCTCTACATCGTTGACGGCTATGCCGTGTTCTTCAAGATTCTCTTTATCGTCGGCGTTCTCGGCACCGTGCTTTTTGCAGAGGACTATGTGGAGAAGATGATCCGCCACAGGGGCGAGTTCTATCTGCTCCTCCTGTCCGCCCTGCTTGGCATGTGTGCTCTCGCCTCGGCGAACGATCTCATGACGGCGTTTGTCGGGCTGGAGCTCATGACAATCTCGTTCTATACACTCGTTGCGGTCCGTACGGATGCGCCGCTCTCGGCAGAGGCGGGCATCAAGTATCTGGTGTTCGGGTCGGGCTCGACGGCAGTGCTCCTCTACGGCATGAGCCTCGTCTACGGGATGACGGGGACGATGGTGTTCCAGGGCATCGCTCAGGGCCTTGGCCTCGTGCTTTCCCTTGGGCTCATCGGAGTGGTCTTTATCCTCGCGGGTTTCTTCTTCAAGCTCTCGATCATTCCATTCCATCTCTGGGCACCCGATGTGTATGAGGGCGCACCTGCGCCTGTAACGGCACTCCTCGCCATGTGCTCCAAGGCGGCGGGTGTGGCGATCCTCCTGCGCGTGCTTTTCGTCGCGTTCCCTGCACTCTCGGCGTACTGGACGCATCTGATGGCGGCGCTTGCGTGTGTCTCCATGGTCGGGGGCAACATCATGGCGTTCCGTCAGACGAACATCAAGCGGATGCTCGCCTACTCCTCGATTGCGCAGGCGGGATACATGATGACGGCGATGGTTGCGACGAACGCGGCGGGCATCAAGGCAGTACTCTTCTACGCGATGGTCTACGTCTTGGCGAACGTCGGGGCGTTCGTGACCGTCTCCTATCTGGAGACGGAGCGCGGCGGTGCAGACTTCCGCAGCGTGCGCGGCCTGGCGCATGACTCTCTGCTTCCGGCGGGCATCCTGATGGTTGCGCTCCTGACGATGGCGGGCATCCCGCCGACGGCAGGCTTTGTCGGCAAGATTTACATCTTCTCCGCAGCGATTGATGCGGGCTACCTCTGGCTCGCGGGGCTGGGCTTTGTCGTGTCGATGATGTCCGTCTACTACTACCTCCTTGTCATCAAGGAGATGTTCCGCGATGTCGAGGCAGATGAGCCGATGATCGACACGCCGCTGTGTCTCCCGTTCTCGGCAGGAGCCATGGGCATCATTGCTGTCGCCTTTACCCTCGTCATCGGCGTCTGGGCAGAGCCACTCTCGATCTTCAGCAATATCGCCGTCTATACCTTTATGCGTTAGAAATTTTGTGATAAGAAAGGGGCTGTTGCACGAAACAAACGTGCAGCAGCCCCTTTGATTTACTGTCTGTTCTCTGGGGAGCAGACCAAACAACTTATTCATCGAATATGTCTGAATGGGTTCCAGTTTCGACTAGGGTCAAGGTTAGGACGTCGTTTTCAACGAGGTATATCAACAACCAATCCGGTTGAATATGGCACTCGCGAAATCTCTCCCAATTGCCATGAAGTGCATGGTCACGGTATTTGGCATCTAGCTTGTGCCCCTGTCCCAATGCTTCAACAACATTATCCAGTAGCTTGAGATTCAAGCCGCGTTTCTTGGCACGCTTGTAACTTTTCTTATAAGCGTTGGTGAACTTGATGTGATAGGTCATTCTTCCAATGCCTTCTTCAAGTCGTCCATGTTGTCATAGCTAGGAACATCCGGGTTGCGGGAGATTTTTCTTGCTTCTTCCATAGCCGCCAAGGTGCTTTGTTTATAATGGGGCATTTCGATAGAAAATGGGATGCCTCCACGAAGGACACACTGATGGAGAAACATATTAACGGCACCGGACATATCTAGGCCCAGCCCAGAGAACAATGCGCTAGCCTGTTCTTTTATGTTCCGGTCAATTCTTATTTGAGTAGGGACGGTTGACATGATGACCACACTCCTTTCTTTTGGAACCAGTATAGCTTGTTTGGTTTACGATGTAAAGCGAAACGTTTGAGTATAACTAAGGAGAGGAGGTCAAAGCTTTCTTTTTTACCAAAGCAGAGAGTCGCAATAATCTCCAAGCCATGCAGCACAAAACATCTAACGGAAGAGGAGATCAAACAGATTTTCGTCAAGGCACTGAACTCCTTGCTGAAAGTCAAAGAGAACGTAATTGCGAGACGCCGCTCCCTGATTGACAGCATTTGCCAGACGGGAAAGCTCTGTAGGAAGAAAAAGTGATAAAACCTTTGAATTAGATGGGAGTTGTTGCACGAAGCAAATGTGCAGCAGCCTTAATTTTGTGAAAAAACACAGAAGGAGCTATTGTACGAAGGTAAATTTATCTTTGTGCAATAGCCCCTTGTGTTCTGCTTTAGAATAGTTCGGCATTTGATCCTGTGCGTGATGCAGTCAATCTAAGATAGCGGTGCTGAATTTATCAGTGCTTCCTTAAATATCCCAGTGAAGCTGTGCAGGATCGGGAGTGGTGCGGTCGATCTCGCGCAGAATCCATGAGGCGTTTTCGTGTGTCTGTGCAAACGCCTCAGCAAGTGGCTGCTCGTAGGCAGGCGGGATCTCCATCGCGTGAATCGCCATGTGCATGTAGTCCTTTGCGATGAGGACGACACCGCGCTCGGCGGCGAGATGTGCCTTGAATCGGTAGCCGTAGTACAGGTAGCTGTTGTGCGGGACGGCATCCTCCAGTCCCTCAAAGGCGGAAATGCGCTCATCGGCCTCCGCCTCGGCGTCCTCGGTCATGCCGAGTTTGTGCATGAGGTTCCACCGATCCGCCCACAGTTCACCGCGCAGGATGTACTTGTAGAGAAAATCCGTTCCCTCGGCACATTCAATCGCAAGATTGATGTGCTCGAGTGCCGCTTCCTGTGTTTCCTTTTCCTCCGCCTCAAGTGCCGAGAGCCCCTGCATGGCGTAGACTTTCTCCTCTACGTCCTGCGCGAGTTCCTCGTTCACCTCGGCATCCATAACACTTTGAAAGAATTCGATGGCCTCTGCGCGATGCTCCGGCATCTGTGCGAGAAAATGGGCGAGCCGCGCCCGTGCGTGCCAGTCCTCCACACCGCCGGCAAAGAGCTCGTGGGGCGGGGCGTTTTTTCCGAGACGGTCGATAACGAGATGGATGCGTTCATGAAATGTTTCCGGCGTCATAGTTTTATCACCTGTTTCATTTGATTCAAAAGGGGCAGATCGTGTGTGATGACGATGAGCGTTGCGCCGCGTGCATCGGCATCTGCCAAGACGGATGTGATGAGGCGTGTACCGCAGGCAGCATCGAGCCCTGCTGTCGGCTCATCGAGGAGCAGGATCGGCGCATCGCCCGCGAGTGCAAGTGCGGTGAGCAGGCGGCTGCGCTGTCCCCCCGAAAGACGGGAGGCGTTCATTCCGAGCGGCTCGTCGAGCCCTGCGGGCAGAGCCCGAACGACGTCCGCGAGCTGCGCCGTTTCGAGTGCGTGCCATATTGCTGCCTCAGAGATATCACCGCGCAGGCGCAGAAAGTTGTCCCGTATGGAGGCAGAGAAGAGCCAGCTGCCCTGTAGGGCAGCACCAAAATAGGTGCGCGACGCTTCGAGAGGGAGCTTCGTATGGGGAATACCATCGTAGGAGATCGTGCCCGCATCGGGCTCCCAGAGGCGGAGCAGAAGGCTCGCCAGCGTCGTCTTGCCTGCGCCGCTCTCACCGATGATGGCCGTGTGCTCGCCGCGGTGGATCGTAAGGCTGAGGTTCTGCACAATGGGGATGCCTGTATGATAGCCGAAGACGAGGTGTTTCGCCTCAATCAGAGGTGGGGTTGCTGATTTTTCGGAAGGGGGTGCGATGGAGGCGGGCTGTGTGTGCTCGCCGTCTGATGGGAGAATGTGTCGTGCGGCACGCGCCGATTCCTGTGCGCCGAGAACGGCGGGGGGGATCGGGCGGAGCTCGGCGAGTACCGCCTCGAGGGCGAGAACCCAGACCGCGTACTGGATACCCGTGAGGATCCCTTCGATCACGCGGGGGATGAGGAGGATGATGGCTGCGATCCAGACGATGATCCGCAGGACGTCGAGCAGGGTGAAGAGCTGCTCGCGTTTCCGCCCTCGTGCCGTTCGCTCGCGCTGAAATGTCGCCGCCGCCTCATCCAGCACTGCCTGAGCATGCTGTGTACTGCCGGCGGCGCGCAGCTCGGTGCGCCCGTCGATCTGATCGAGGAGGCTGCTGCGATAGTCGGCACTTTGCGCGCGCAGTTCCGTTTCGCGGAGGAGGAGCGGGAGCGCAATGTGGAGTAGAAAGAGCAGGAATACGACTGTGGCCGCAGGGATGCTGAGCGGCAGGAGAGCCGCACAGGCGAGCAGCACCAAGGCAAGGGCGATCAGTGGCGGCGGGACGGCGCGCAGGTAGAAGTCGCGCAGGGTCTCACAGCCCGTCAGCAGATCGTGGAGGAACTCGCCCTCGCGTACGTTGCCCTCTCGCATGGGAATGACGGCGGCAGAGCGGCGGTAGGTCGCCTGCTGCAGCGTCTCGTAGCAGCCGAAGGCGAGACGGTGAGAGAGCAGGCGCTCCAGGTAGCGAAAGACGGCGCGCCCGATGCCGCACGCCCGCACGCAGGTAATGGCGAGGGCGAGTGCTGAGAGAGGCGGCGCGAGTGCCGCACTGGCGATGATCCACGCCGCAGAGGCAATGAGGGAAATGCCCGCCGCGGCCGCGAGGAATCCCGCGAGGAGGGCGGGGAGTGCCGCCGCAGGTGCGGCGATGGAGAGCAGCCGAAAGAGCATTGTGGTCATCATGCCTCACCTCCCAGTGTCACGACCTGGTCTGCCCATGCGATGAGCGCAGGACGGTGCGCCGTCAGAATCATCGTGCGGTGATGTGAAAACACTGTCAGGGCATCGATCACGCACCGCTCGGTCTCCTCATCCAACCCCGCCGTCACCTCGTCCAGAAGGACGATGGGGCGATCCTGAAAGAGGGCGCGTGCCAGACCGAGGCGGTGACGTTCTCCTGCCGAAAGCGGATGGCCGCCCATGCCGAGGCGCGTATGCAGTCCATCGGGCAGCGCGCGCAAAAAGTCGCCGAGTGCCGCCGCCTCCAGTGCCGCCGTGATTTCGGCATCCGCCGCGTCCCGCGTCCACAGCGTCACGTTTTCCGCAAGGCTCGCACCGAAGATATGCGGCTCCTGCGGGACGTAGGTGATGAGCGCAGTGCGTGTCTCCTCCGTGAGACGCGCGAGATCATAGCTGTGTGCTGTTCCTGCACCGTCCGCGAGCATAATCATCCCATCCGAAGGAGGGCGCTGCCCCGCTAGGAGGAGGAGCAGCGTCGATTTTCCGCTGCCGCTGTCGCCTGCGATCACGGTGGACTTTCCTGCGGGAAAGGAGAGCGTGAGATCCGTCAGAACGGCCTCGTCGGTCAGCGGATAGCGGTAGGTGAGCGCCTCCGTGCGTACGGAGGGAGGGGCGAGAATCTGATCGTGCGTTCCCGTGATAGAGGGCGGTGCATCGAGGTAGGGGGCAAGTGCCTTCTCTGCCGTCGCGGCATCCATCGCTGCATGGAAGGCAATGCCGCCCTCACGCAGCGGCTGATAGAACTGCGGCGCAAGGATGAGCACGAAGAATGCCGCGTGAAAGGTCATGCCGCCGTCCATGAGACGCAGGCCGATGGAGACCGCGATGAGGGCAATCGACAGGGTGGTAATCAGTTCCAGTGCAAAGGAGGAGACAAAGGCGAGCCGCAGTACGGCAAGCGAGGCCTCGGAGAACGCATAGCTCATCTGCGCGAGATGATGTCCCTCCGCATCGACGCGGCGAAAGATTTTAAGCGTCGCCGCCGCGCGCACCAGATCACCGAATCCGTCCGTCAGCGTACGCATCTCATCCCATTGACGCTCACTGGCACGGCGCGTCGCCTTGCCGATGAGGTAGAGGAGAAATGGCGCGATCGGCAGGGTGACCAGAAAGAGCAGCGCCGACAGCGGATCGACGACAGCCGTCACGAGCAGGACGAGCGGGATGATGACGACACCTGCGATCATGGTGGGCAGGAGAGTGCGAAACCAAGGGTCGAGCGCATCGACGCGCTCAAGCGTAAGCGTCAGTACACCCGCACCGTTCTGTCCATGTGCAAGCAGCTCTCTGTGGAGGGCACGCCGGCAGTAGAGCCGCAGATCATCGGAGAGTTGTGCCTCGATGCGGCTCTTTGGCAGGAGCAGGAGCGCCATGGCGAAAATGCACAAAAACAGCATCAGAAGCTCTGATGCTGTTTCGGCAAGTCCGCCGTGCCCAAGAAATACAGTGTTCACAATGGCGGCCGTATTCCATGCCGCGAGGATGGTCAGCCCTCCATGCAGGAGTTCGACCGCAACGCGGATGGAGAGGCTGCGCCGCTGCGAATGCAGCATTTGAAACAGGATGGACTTTCTTTTTTTCATTGTTTCCTTTAATATGCCTGATGTCCCGAATCGTTCGGAGAAACGCGCTTGCGGAAGATGTAGTACGTCCAGATCTGATAGCAGAGGACAACGGGGACAAGAATGCCGGCAGCAATGGTCATGATGGAGAGTGTGTACTCCGTCGAGGACGCATTGTAGATCGTCAGACTGTAGCCGGAGTTCAGGCTCGAGACCATGAGACGCGGGAACAGTCCGGCGAAGAAGCCGATCGTCGTGCCGACGATGGCGAGGGCGCCGAGGATGAACGCACCCTTATGGGCGCGCTTGTAGAGAGCCCCGATGCCGAGCACGAAAGAGAGCGCCGAGAGGAAGAGAGCCGCCGTGGCGACGGTGCTCTGGTAGAGGTCGGTCTCAACGTAGGTGAGGATCATGCAGATCACATAGAAGACCGCCGCAGCGACGCCAAACTTCAGACCGAGCGTGCGAGCGCGGTCGAGCAGATAGGTGCTGGTCAGGCGCAGCTGCAAGAATGCTGCGCCGTGGAACGCGAAGACGAGAACGAACGTGATGCCGCCGACGATCGTGTAGGGCGTCAGGAGATCAAAGAATCCGCCCTGATAGACCTTGTCCGCACCGATGGGAAGCCCTGCGATCAGATTCGTGACCGCAACGCCCCAGAGGAATGCGGGGACGATGCTGCCGAAGGCAAGTGCGTACGACCAGCGGCGCTGCCATACTTCATCCTCGCGATGATGGCGAAACTCAAAGGCAACGCCGCGCAGGATGAGGGCGGCGAGCATGAGGAAGAGCGCAATGTAGAAGGTGCTGAACATCGTCGCATAGACATGCGGGAAAGCCGCAAACGTGGCACCGCCCGCCGTAATCATCCAGACCTCGTTGCCGTCCCAGACAGGGCCGATGCTGCGGATGAGCTGAGAGCGGTCGCTCTCCTTGTCGGAGATGAGTGTGAGGAGCGTGCCGACGCCATAGTCAAAACCCTCGAGGAAGAAGAATCCCGTGAAGAGGACGACGATCAGCACGAACCAAAGAATATTGTAGTCCATTCTTACTTCCCTCCTTCGATGGCAGGAGTGATCTTCGTGCGGCGGATGAAGCGGAAGGCGAGATAGAGCGCAGTGATGAGCAGCAGCAGGTAGAGCACCGTGAAGCCGATCATCGTGAACCAGATCTCCCCAGCGGTCAGATTCGGTGAGACCGCATCAGCCGTCTTCTGCAGTCCAACCACGATCCACGGCTGACGCCCCATCTCTGCGACGATCCAGCCGCAGGAATTGGCGATAAACGGAATGACGACCAGCCACGGCAGGGCGTAGAGCAGTTTCTTTGCCGAAAGAATCTGTTCCTTCTTCGTTAGGTAGAGCACGACGAGCGAGACGAGCACCATGAAGAAGCCGGAGCCGACCATTGCGCGGAACGAGTAGAAGAGCATCGTGACGTGCGGACGGTAGTCGCCCTCGCCGTACTTCTGCACAGCCTCTTTCTGGAGATCGTTGATGCCGCGCACCTCACCCGAGGGGCCATCATGCACCATGATCGTGAACATATAGGGGATAGTGATCTCGAAGTCGTTCTGCCCCTTTTCCATATTGGGGTAGGCGAGAACGGCAAACGGTGCAGGATCCTCCGTCTCCCAGAGGGCCTCCATGGAGGCGAGTTTCATCGGGTTTGCCTGTGCGAGGTACTGCGTGTGGAAATGTCCGCTCGCAATGACGCCGACTACGCCGACGAGCGTGTAGATGGCACCCGCCTTGATCGCCTGCGTGAACGCGTAGCGCGACTCCGTGTCGTGCATCAGCTTCCATGCGGAGACCGCCATGACGACAAAGCCGGCGGTCGTGATGCCCGCAAAGAGCGTGTGGGACTGCTCGCCGAGGATGTAATGGTTCGTTACGAGCTCCGCGAAGCTCGCCATCTCGGCGCGCCCGTTGGCGAGCACGTAGCCGACGGGATGCTGCATGAAGGAGTTCGCGACGAGAATCCAGAAGGCAGACAGGTTACTGCCGAGTGCGACCAGCCAGATGCAGGCGCAGTGTGCCTTCTCCGAGAGCTTGTCCCAGCCGAACATCCAGATGCCGAGGAAGGTGGACTCGAGGAAGAACGCCGTGAGAGCCTCGAGTGCGAGCGGTGCGCCGAAGATGTCGCCCATGAAGCGCGAATACTCCGACCAGTTCATGCCGAACTGGAACTCCTGCACCAGACCTGTGACGACACCCATCGCGAAGTTGATGAGAAAGAGCGTACCGAAGAAGTTCAGCAGTTTTCGGCAGGTCTTCTTCCACTCCGGCCGTTTCGTCCTGACGTAGCACGTCTCAAGCAGGGCGACAAAGATCGCCATACCGAGTGTGACAGGGACGAAGAGAAAGTGATAGATGGTAGTGATTGCAAACTGCCATCGCGACAGCATCACTGCTTCCATGTCCAAATCCCTCCTAAAAATAATACCTATGATAATAACAGCAACGGCTTTTGTCCACGGCGTGTGACAAAAGCCCCTCGATTCCCTGCATTATATCATAGGCTTATATGAAATACAAGTTAGATTGATAAAATAAACTATCTAGGAATTAGTCGTAATTATTTTCGTAGGGCATTGACTGCCTGTACGCCGACCACCGCCGCGAGTGCACCGGCAACCCACGGATAGGGAAGCGGGCCATCGAACAGCGGCAGGACTCCTGCCGCCGTCGGTGTGCAGAGCGCGATGAAAAGTGCGGTGAGCCACGTATTCTGGCGAGCGCGTACGCGTGCCGCTTCGCCTGCGTCGAGCAGGGTGACGAGACGCGGCAGTCCGACGCTGTCCAGTGCGATGTCGGGGACATAGTTCTCGATCTTGCCCTGATTGCGCCGTGTCTGTGCCTCAAAGTAGGCAGCGTCCTCGGGGGGGATGAGCGGCTCGACCACCTCGGCGGCGGCCGCTGTGCCGTCCGGCCCCTTTAGCAGCTCGGCACGCAGAGGATCTGTCTCCGTTTCCTCCGCCGCTGCTTCGGCGGGCGGCTTTACGAGGGTGGACGGGCATCCGATGCCGATGTCCGCCGTGCGCAGAGCGGCCTGATCGGCGATCGGGTCGCCCACCATGGCGACGATGGCACCGCGCGACTGCAGCAGACGGATCTCGCGTGCCTTGTCCATCTCCGTGAGATCGGAGCGCACGTCGGCGATGTGCAGTTCCTTGCCCGTCGCGTTGGCAAGACGCTTCGTCTCGCCCGTGAGGAGGACGAGGGAGAGTCCGCGCTGACGCAGGGCGTTCAGTGCACGTTTTGCCTCCATGCGCAGATCGTCGCGGACGGCGATGATGCCGCGCGCGTACTTGCTTGAGCTGACGAAGAGCGGCGACTGTCCGCTCGTTGCGAGCTGATCGGCGCGCGTCAGGAGTGCCGCGCTGATCTCGATGTTTTCCTCCTGCAGCCACTCTTTCTTGCCGACGCGCACGGGTGTACGCACGATCAGTGCCTCTACGCCGAAGCTCTCCTCCTCGCGGGCGGCGGAGTGCCGCGTGAGGTGCAGCCCGCGCTCGACGGCAGTGTGGTAGAGTGCCTGAGCATAGGGATGGAGAGCGTCGCGTTCGGCACTTGCGGCAAGTGCGAGCAGCGAGCTCTGCGTCATGCCCTCGGGCACGAGCGCCGAGATGAAGATATCCCCCTCCGTCAGCGTTCCGTTGCGGTTGAAGGCGATGGTATCCACGTGCATGAGTTCGGTGAGTGCGCTCATGCGGCTGCATGCAATGCCGTCCGCACGCAGATGTCGCTTGATCCGCAGGGCGATCAGCAAGCGTGACACGAGCCATGGGATCGGCGATGCAGCGAGGAAAACGCCGAGAAAGATCTCGGATGCCGCCTCGATACTCACGTTTTCCGTCGTGTACCAGAAGCCCGCAGCCGCCGCTGCGACAATAACGCTGAGGACAAAATGAACCGTGGAAGAAAGAAATTTTTTCAAGGATACTCAGCTCCTGCCATACGATTGTTACACGGGCATTATATCATAGGACGGGAGAAGAGACAAACACGATGCGTTCGTTTGGAGAAGATATACAGACATTCCATACCGTAACATTTATCATAGATAGGGGACATTGTCCTCTCTATAATGATATGGTATAAAGAAAACACATTATGCTGTCGCGGCGCATCTATTTTGTCCGCGTTTTGGCTGAGAAGATCAACATTTTTTGATTTGTGATTCCAATACGATACGGGAGGGGGATACCATGACGTTGCTACATGCAGTAGTTTTGATGATGACGGAGCGCAGTGCGTTCTTTTTCCAGCTGATGATCGAGCACCTTTGGATTTCGGGTGCGGCGATCGGCATTGCCATCATCGTCGGAGGCACGGCGGGTATTCTCATTTATTGCTATGAGCGTGCGGCGGCACCGACGCTTGGCGTGGTCAACTTCCTCTATACCATCCCGTCGATCTCGATGCTCGGCTTTCTCATCCCGTTTTTCGGCATCGGCAATACGGCGGCGATCATTGCGCTCACCGTCTATGCGCTCCTGCCGATGGTACGTGCGACGCATACGGGGCTGGCGCAGATCCCCGCGTCCCTCTCCGAGGCAGGAGCGAGTCTCGGCGGGTCGGATTTCTATGTGCTGACGCGCGTTCAGCTGCCGCTCGCCATGCCCATCATCATGGCGGGCATCCGCAATATGGCGACGATGACGATCGCCCTCGCGGGCATCGCCTCGTTCATCGGCGCGGGCGGACTCGGTGTTGCGATCTATCGCGGCATTACGACGAACAATCCCGCGCTCACCATCGCGGGCAGCCTGCTCATCGCCGTCCTCGCGCTCTCAGCAGATGCCGTCTTGGGACGTGCGGAGGCATGGCTGAAGCGTCCCGCGCGGATGACGGGAAAGAGGCGCATTGCCTATGCGGGCACGGCGGCAGCTGTCCTCATCGCCGCGAGCGGTGTGACGTATGGATTTTTCGGCAGAGCGGATGTCATTCATATCGCGACGAAGCCCATGACGGAGCAGCTCATCATGGGGGAGATGCTGAAAATGGTCATTGAGCAGGATACGGGACTGGAGGCGCGCATTACGGCGGGCGTTGGCGGCGGAACATCAAACATCCAGCCGGGGATGGAGAGCGGCGCGTTCGACATTTATCCCGAGTACACGGGGACGGGCTGGAATATGGTGCTGAAAGAGGACACGAAGTACAGCGAGGAGAAATTTTCACAGCTGACAGCGGACTATGAGAAAGCCTTTCGTATGCGCTGGGTTGGCATGTACGGATTCAATGATACCTTTGGCCTCGTCGTGCGCCGTGCCGTCGCGGAGCAGTACGATCTGCACACCTACTCCGATCTGCACCGTGCGGCACCGCGCCTGACCTTTGGTGCGGAGTACGATTTCTATGAGCGGGAGGACGGCTATCCTGCGCTCTGTGCGGCATACGGACTTTCCTTCGCACGGACAGTTGACCTCGACATCGGGCTGAAATATGCGGCACTCGCGGATGGGCAGGTAGATGTGATGACCGTGTTTACGACCGACGGACAGCTCTCTGCGGCAGATGCCATCGTCCTCACGGACGATCAGCACTTCTTTCCATCCTATCGCTGCGGCAACGTCGTACGCGAGGATGTGCTGACGCGTCATCCCGAGCTGAGTACCGTACTTCTCTCCCTTGAGGGCAGCATTTCGGATGAGGAGATGGCGGCGATGAACCATGCCGTTGAGAGCGAGGGCAGGGAGCCACGTGCGGTCGCTGAGGAGTTCTTGCGCAAAAAAGGAATATTGAATTGAAGTAAATACAATTTAATGATAAAATAACAGAAAAGTATAGAAACAATAAATTTCGTAATGAGAGTACAGGAGGATCCGGCATGACGACAGCGGCAGCAGCGGAGGATAAGGTTCTTCGCCTGATGGCGGAGAAATATCCGACGAAGGAGATTGTCTACGAGAAGATCATCTACCTGAAGTCGCAGCTTATACTGCCGAAGGGCACGGAGCACTTTATGAGCGATCTGCACGGTGCATACGATTCCTTTTTCCATATTCTCAACAACTGCTCGGGCGTCATCAAGGAAAAGGTGGACTATTGCTTTGAGACCCGCATGACGGTGGAGGAGCGCGCGGAGTTCTGTACGCTCATCTACTACCCGCGCGAGAAGATGGAGCAGCTGACGGCGGAGGGGAAGACCTCTGCCCTCTGGTATCAGCAGAATCTCGCGAATCTCCTTGAACTGACGAAGCTCATGAGCTGGAAATTCCCCGCGAGCAAGATGCGCAACTACATCCCGAAACGCTATGAGTCGGTCATCGTGGAGCTGCTGAGCACGCGTCCCGAGCACGATGAGGCACAGCTTTCATACTACCGCCAGCTGATTGAGACCATCGTGGAGATCGGCGGCGGGGCAGACTATATCGAGGCATTCAGCACACTGGTCAAGCGGCTCTCTGTGGAGCGCATCCACATCGTCGGTGATTTCTATGACCGCGGCGACCGTCCTGACGGCATTCTCGATCTCCTCATGGAGCATCCGTCCGTCGATATCCAGTGGGGCAACCACGATGTGCTCTGGATGGGCGCGGCACTCGGCAGCGAAGTCTGCATCGCGGCGGTCATCCGCAACAGTCTCCGCTATCGCAATACCGATGTATTGGAACGCGGCTACGGCATCAGCCTGCGTCCGCTCACGACCTTTGCCTCGCGCATCTACCCCGATGAGAACCCCATCAAGGCGGCAGAGCGTGCCGTTACGATGATGATGTTCAAGCTCGAGGGGGCGCTGATCCGCCGTAATCCCGACTTTCAGATGGAGGATCGCCTGCTGCTGGACAAGATCGACTTCGATCTCTCCTGCGTGACGCTCGGCAGCGGGCGCCGTGTGGAGCTCGAGAGCGCGTACTTCCCGACAATTGACGATCCTGCTGACTGTTGGGCGCTCACGGAGGATGAGGAGAATATCATCGCCGATCTGCGCTCGTATTTCCTCGAGAGCAAGGCTCTCCAGCGCCATGTGGACTATCTCTATGAGCGCGGCAGCATCTATACGTGCTACAATGGAAATCTGCTCTTTCACGCCTGTGTACCGATGGAGGAGTCGGGGGAATTCCGCACGATCACGTACAAGGGACAGGCATATCGCGGGCGCGCGTGGATGGACTTCTGCGAGGAGAAGGCACGCGAGGGATGGAATGAGCACACGCAGGAGGGGCTGGACTTCATGTACTTCCTCTGGTGCGGCTACAATTCTCCCGTGTCGGGGCGCTCCTTCACGACGTTCGAGCGTTCCTTCATCTCTGATGAAAGTACGTGGAAGGAGCCGTCCGATCCGTATTTCCGCCTCGTGAACGATGAGGCGGTCTGCGAAAAGATTTTGGAGGAGTTCGGGCTCGACCCGAAGCGCGGGCATATCATCAACGGGCACGTCCCCGTCAAGGTGCAGAAGGGGGAGAGCCCTCTGCGCGGCAGCGGGCGCGCCCTCATCATCGACGGCGGCTTTGCCGCGCCGTTCCGTGCCAAGACGGGCATCTCGGGTTATACGCTCATCTACAACTCACGCGGGCTGCGCCTCCTGCAGCATCAGCGCGTGGCGAGTGTGCGCGACGCCCTGCGTGAGAACCGCGATATAGAGTCCGTCTCCCAGACGGTTGAGCTGCAGGCACGCCACTCGCTCGTGCGCGACACGGATCGCGGTGCCGCCATCGAGAGCAAGATCGCCGATCTCCATGCGCTCCTGCGCGCCTATCAGACGGGGCATATCAAGCCCCAGTAAAAGAATTACTGTACTCCCCTCATCGGCTCGCTGCGCTCGCCACTATACCTTAAAGCCTTCCCCGTGATCACGGGGAGCGGTCAACGTCAGCCAATCACACATCGCTGTCGCTCGTGTTCTTGGGACGTTTTCCCATACGACCTGTTACCCAATCAGCTTCGTCCTGTGGACTTGCTTCTTGGACAGGTCAGCAAGGGGGACCGCGCAAGCGGTGGAAGGGGCACAAAGAGGGAGCTGCTGCTCGAAGGTTTTAACTTCGTGCAGCAGCTCCCTTTTCTTATGTCCTTATGGATTCTTCTTCAGCCAAGTACTCCACGGTACGGCATAGGCGTTCCCGTGGTTTTGCTGAACGTAGTCGTAGAACTTTGCGATCATCTCTGTCTTGTGGTGGTAGTCTGCATCCTCCCATCCCGTCGCCGCGTGCTGCGTGGCCGGGTCATAGGCGAGGTATGCCCCGCCGAGCAGGTACTGGCGATAGAGAATATCCTTCAGCGGGACGGAGGGATTTTTCATCATATCGTACATCGCCATAAAGCTGGTCGTGCGTCCCTTGCCTGCCTGACAGTGAAAGTGCATCCATGTGTCTGCAGGCATTTTCCTCACGAGATCGACAAAAGCGTCGATGGTCTGCGGCTCTGCCCATTTGTGATCGGTGACAGCGAGACGGACGTAGCGCGCGCCCGCACCCTCGACCAGCTCGCGCTCCGTCATCGCCTCAGTGACGCGAACGGTCTGCGGATTCTTGGGCTGCTTTTTCTTATCGAGATGCGCGAGCACGACGTCCTTGCCCTGTGCACTGTGGATGCGCGTGTTCTCGTCGCGCAGTGCCTCGTGCTGCGTCCTGCCGATGTTGCCCCAGTCGTGCTTACCGTACCAACTGACGGCATTTCCGTTCATGAAGCCGTGCGACTCCTGCCGCAGATCGACGATGCAGACCGCGCCCTCTGTGCGCGCGTGCAGATTGTTCAGCAGCGCGTGAAAGGCAGGGGCGGAGAACTCCGCACTCCCCGAGAGCGGCAGGGCGTCCAGTCCCTCCCGCGAGGGCGTGTAGTTCGGGTCAACGCCGAACTTTGCGGCGTCTTTCCGCGTTTGGAACGGTGATGATGCTGTGCGGAAATTGTGCGGCAGCTCCGCCGCATCCCCCGCCGCCGCATCGATGCGCCAGACATAGCCGCGGTAGTCTGCATTCGCATCGGCAGCAGAGACCGTGTACGGGATAATGCAGAGCGTGCATAACAGCAGGGCAGCGAGTAAATGTTTGAATGTGTGCATAAGATCCCCTTCGCTTCCTATATGATTCACCGTAGGTTATAGCACTCTTTACATAAAGGTGCAAGGGAAATCTTGCACAGGTGCCGCCTGTTCCTTGAAAAATCGCCGTTCCCGTGCTAGAATAGCATGACTATGTATGCTGCGGGAGGGATTCCTTTGTACGAAAAAGTAGATACAAATCTGGATTTTGCCGCGCGCGAGAAAGCCGTTGCGGATTTTTGGCGCGATAATCATATTGCACAGCGTGCCGTTGACCAGCGTGAGGGCTGCGATACGTTCACGTTCTACGACGGCCCGCCGACGGCGAACGGCCGCCCGCATATCGGGCACGTTTTGACGCGTGTTATCAAGGATATGCTGCCGCGCTATCAGTCGATGAAGGGGCGCAAGGTGCTCCGCAAGGCGGGCTGGGACACGCATGGGCTGCCCGTTGAGCTGGAGGTCGAGAAGGCGATCGGCATCAACGGAAAGGAGCAGATCGAGGAGTACGGCATCGAGCCGTTTATCAAGAAATGCCGTGAGTCCGTCTGGAAGTACAAGAGCATGTGGGAGCAGTTCTCCGATGTCGTCGGCTTCTGGGCGGATATGGAGCATCCCTACATTACGTACGAGAACGACTTTATCGAGTCCGAGTGGTGGGCGCTGAAGGAGATCTGGAAGAAGGGACTGCTCTATCAGGGACATAAGATTGTCCCGTACTGCCCGCGCTGCGGCACGCCGCTCTCCTCGCACGAGGTGGCGCAGGGCTATAAGGATGTCACCGAGCGCTCTGCCATCGTGAAGTTCAAGGCGGCGGACGAGGATGCCTATTTCCTCGCATGGACGACGACCCCGTGGACGCTCCCGTCGAACCTCGCCCTCTGCGTGAACCCGAACGTGACCTACGTCAAGCTGCGCGTCTACGACAAGGTCTACTACCTCGCCGAGGCTCTCGTGGACAGCGTGTTCGACGGCTCGTGGGGCGAGCGTGAGGAGCTTGCCAAGATGAAGGGCAGCGAGCTCGAGTACCGCAAGTACGAACCGCTCTATCCCTTTGTGACACAGGATGTACGTGACAAGGCATTCTTCGTGACCTGTGACGATTACGTCACCACGGAGGACGGCACGGGCATCGTCCACATGGCACCGGCATTCGGCGAGGACGATAACCGCGTCTGCCGCAAGTACAATATGCCGTTCGTCCAGTTCGTCAACGAAAAGGGCGAGATGACCGAGGAGACGGATTGGCCGGGCGTCTTCGTGAAGGATGCGGATCCGCTGATTCTCGACGATCTCGAAACGAGCGGCAAGCTCTTCAAGGCGCCGGAGTTCACGCACAGCTATCCACACTGCTGGCGCTGCGACACGCCGCTCATCTACTACGCGCGCGCCTCGTGGTTCATCCGCATGACGGCTGTGCGCGACGAGCTCGTTGCGAACAACAAGACAGTCAACTGGATCCCGCCGTCCATCGGCGAGGGGCGTTTCGGCAACTGGATCGAGCACGTGCAGGACTGGGGCATCAGCCGCAACCGCTACTGGGGAACGCCTCTCAATATATGGAAATGCTCCTGCGGACATGAGCACGCGGTCGGCTCGATTGCGGAGCTGCGCGAGCTGCAGCCAAACTGCCCGGCGGACATCGAGCTGCATCGCCCGTACATCGATGCGATCACGTTCCCGTGCCCGGAGTGCGGAGAGATGATGCACCGTGTGCCCGAGGTCATTGACTGTTGGTTTGACTCGGGTTCCATGCCGTTTGCCCAGTGGCACTATCCGTTTGAAAACAAGGAAATCTTTGAGAAATACTTCCCGGCGGACTTCATCTCCGAGGCCGTCGATCAGACACGCGGCTGGTTCTATTCACTGATCGCCATCAGCACGCTGCTCTTTAATAAGAGCCCCTATCGCAACGTCATTGTGCTCGGTCATGTACAGGACAAGGACGGACAGAAGATGAGCAAGTCCAAGGGCAACGCTGTTGACCCGATGGATGCGCTCGGACGGCACGGCGCGGACGCGATCCGCTGGTACTTCTACGAGAACAGCGCGCCGTGGCTGCCGAACCGCTTCCATGACGATGCCGTGCAGGAGGGCGCGCGCAAATTCATGGGGACGCTGTGGAACACCTACGCGTTCTATGTGCTCTATGCAAATATCGACGAATTCGATCCGACCAAGTACACGCTGGACTATGACCAGCTTTCGGTGATGGATCGCTGGGTGCTCTCGCGCCTGAACACGATGGTGCGCACGGTGGATGACTGCCTTGCTCATTACCGCGTCACAGAGGCGGCCAAGGCATTGCAGTCCTTCGTCGAAGAGCTGTCGAACTGGTATGTCCGCCGCTGCCGCAGCCGATTCTGGGCGAAGGGGATGGAGCAGGATAAGGTAAACGCCTATCTGACGCTCTATACAGCACTTGTGACGACGGCGAAGGCGGCGGCACCGATGGTGCCGTTCATCACGGAGAGCATCTACCGCAATCTGGTCTGCTCCGTGGATAAGAATGCGCCGATCTCGGTGCACCTCGCGGACTTCCCGACGGCAAACGAGGCGTGGATTGATCCCGCACTTGAGGACAACATGGAGGTCGTGCTCGAGGTCGTAACGCTCGGCCGTGCGGCACGCAACGCAGCAAACATCAAGAACCGCCAGCCGGTGGGGCAGATGTATGTCAAGGCAGCACATGAACTGCCGGACTTCTTCGTGAAGATCATCGAAGATGAGCTGAACATCAAGGAGGTCATCTTCCGCGACGATATGTCGGACTTCCTCGCCTATCATGTCAAGCCGAATTTCCACGTCCTCGGGCCGAAGGTCGGCAAGCAGATGGGCGCGGTCAAGAAGGCACTCGAGGCGAGCGACGGCGCAGCCGTCAAGGATGCTCTCGCCGGGGACGGAAGCTATACGCTTCATCTGCCCGACGGCGATGTCACGGTGACGGTCGAGGATGTTGAGGTGACGGTCTCCCAGCGCGATGGGTACAACTGCCAGAGTTATGGCGGCGTGACGGTCGCCCTGTCGACCACGCTCACCGAGGCGCTGATCGAGGAGGGCTTTGTCCGCGAGATCATCAGCAAGGTGCAGACGATGCGCAAGGAATGTGGCCTTGAGGTGACGGACCACATTGCGCTCGACCTCTCAGGCAACCCGCGCCTCGTCGAGATCGCGCGCAGGAACGAGGCATTCATCTGCGAGATCACGCTTGCCGACAGCTTCTCCTGCGATGCGCCGATGGGCACGAGCAAGGAGTGGAACATCAACGGCGAGAAGCTGACCATTTCTATACAGTAAATATGGACAGCAGAATGGAGAATCCTACGATGGCGCAAAATCGTGCGTTGACTCTCCCCTTATTGCGTAATTCCTATCGATCATTGACGAAATCGGAGCAGCGCATTGCTGACTATGTTGATGCACATGCACGGGAAGTCCTTGAACAGACGATTTCAGATTTAGCTGTGCATACAAAAAGCGCAGAAATTACGGTTTCCAGATTCTGCAAGAAACTTGGGTTCAGTGGGCTGCAGGGATTGAAAATTGCACTGGCATCTGCCGTATATTCTTCGGATGAAGTCGTCTATCAAGATGTTCGATCCGGTGATTCCTATGCGACAATTGCACAGAAGATGTTTCGCAGCATTTCAGAAGGACTGCAGGATACGTTAAAATTGCTGGACTATGAAGATGTGAATCGTGCGGTTCAGCTCATCTGTCAGGCACATCGTGTTGCGGTATATGGGTTTGGGAACTCAGCGACGGTTTGCCATGACATTGAGACACGTTTTTTGCGATTTGGTATTCCTGTCCAGGCGTATTCCGACTCACATCAGCAGATAACATCAGCGGCTCTTCTTACTGGATATGACGTTGTCATCGCTGTTTCACATACCGGGACTACGGCAGAGCTGCTGCAGAGTGTTGATGTTGCTAAGGCAAGCGGAGCAAGGATCATCGGCATTACCAGCTATGTCCATTCAGCACTTGCAAAACGCACCGATATTACACTGCATGGAATGGGGCGCGAGATACGATACCAGTCAGAGTCTGTAGCGTCACGGTTGATTCACATGGCGATCGTTGATCTCCTTTACATGGGAGTGGCTATGGCGAATCCAACAGTCTATCGGGAGAATATCCGCAAGATGCGCAAGGTGATCGCAGAGAAAAGAACTTGATATAGGAAAAACTACCTTTGAGATGATTCTCAAAGGTAGTTTTTTTTGATATAATATTATCATTAATTATGGAATAAATGACAATATACTTGCAATAAAAAGCAGATATTGATATAATAATATCATCTTTATAGACGTTCATAAAGAATACAAAATAATGGAAGGGGAATATATGTCGTAATTTGCTGTAGTTTTTAGGAGGAGCACTATGCAGACAAAAACGTATGACCAAGAAACGGTCAAAAGGTTCAATCGCTTTAAAATGCAGTCGCTGTTAGGTGTATTTATCGGCTATATGGCGTACTATATCGTGCGAAACAATTTTATTTTCTCGACGCCGTATTTGAAGGAGGAAATGAACCTTAGTGCCACGGAGATCGGTCTGCTGAGCAGCTGTATGTTGATCACGTATGGACTGAGCAAAGGATTTATGAGCGTTCTTGCGGATAAATCCAACCCGCGTTATTTTATGGCAACGGGGCTGATTCTTTGCATCCTGATCAATATAGCCATGGGGTTCAGCACGAGCTTCTATCTCTTTGTGGGCTTGGTTGTTTTGCTTGGTCTGTGTCAGGGGATGGGGGTAGGCCCTTCAATTATCACAGTAGGGCACTGGTTTTCTCGCTCAGAGAGAGGGCGTGCGAGCACTTCGTGGAACGTGTCTCACAACATTGGCGGCGGTCTTGTTGCGCCGATTGTCGGAGCTGCAATGGCGTACCTTGGAACAGAACATTGGCGTATTGCTGCTTATATTGTTCCCTGTATTGTCGCCTTGATCTGTGTTGTTCTCGTATTACTCCTGGTGAAGCGCCGTCCTGTAGAGGAAGGTCTTCCGACGGTCGATGAGATCTCTCATGAAGAGTCCGTTACGGAGAAGGTACTAAAAAAATCCGATGACCGTCCGAAAGATATGTCTGCGTGGAAGATTTTCTATCAATACGTATTCAAAAATGAGAATTCATGGTATTTGGTCGGCATTGACATCTTCACCTACATGGTTCGGTTTGGCATGATTACGTGGATTCCCCTCTATTTGCTCACCGTCAAGGGACTTACGCGGCAGGAGATGGGTGTGTCGTTTATGCTGTTTGAATGGGCTGCGATACCATCGACGCTTGTTGCAGGCTATTTGGTGGACAAATTCTTCAAGGGACGCGTCATGATGCTCCCCTTCGTCTGCCTGATTGTCGTATTTCTCTGCGTGTTTGGTTATATGCAGTCTGACTCTGTGTTCGCAATTACGATTTTTGCTACGATCACAGGATGCTTGATTTATATTCCCCAGTCCATGGTTGCCGTTCAGGCAATGGAAGTTATTCCGAGCTTTGCACTGGGGTCGGCAGTGGGCCTCAGAGGTTTGATGAGCTATTTGGTCGGAAGTTCTATGGGAACAACGTTATTTGGCTATGTGGTTGACCATTTTGGATGGGACAGCGGGTTCTACCTCATCATGGTTGGTGCGTTGCTCTGCATGACATTTTGCTTCCTCTCGCATCGCGGCGTTCAAAAAATCTATGGAAAAACCAGTGTGCCTGAAGTGTAAGAAATTCATGTTGGCTGGGGGAGGTGTTTATGTTGGCGTTCAATGATATAGGTATGGTCGGGATGGCCGTTATGGGAAGCAATATGGCGCTCAATATGGCAGACCATGGATTTCGGGTTGCATGCTATAATTATACTCCCGATCTTACGGAGCAAGTACTGAGAGAACATCCGCATGAAAATATGACTGGTTATTATGATTTGAGCGAGTTTGTTCAGTCCCTCAAACGTCCGCGTCGTATCATGCTGCTCATTATGGCGGGGGCACCGGTCGATGCTGTGGTTGACCAGCTTATTCCCATGTTGGAGCATGGGGATATCATCATTGATGGTGGAAATTCCTTCTTTAAAGATACCATTCGCCGGTGTGATTATGCGAAACAGCATAAAATCCACTATTTTGGGACGGGTATCTCAGGCGGAGCTGATGGTGCTCGCAATGGCCCATGTATTATGCCGGGCGGTGAAAAAGATGCCTACGAGAACCTGAGACCCATCTTTGAGTCTGTGGCAGCACGAGCTGAAGACGGTTCACCTTGCTGTACCTACATTGGTGAGGATGGCGCGGGGCACTATGTCAAGATGGTGCATAACGGCATCGAGTATGCGGATATGCAGCTCATCGCCGAAAGCTATCTGATTTTAAAATACGTCGGGGGTCTCAGTAATGATGCCATGGCTGAGGTTTATCATGTATGGAATCAGGGCGAATTAAAAAGTTTTCTCATCGGCATTACGGCAGATATTTTTAAGGAAAGCGATGAGGGCAGCGGGCAGATTATCGATAAGATATTGGACAGCGCAGGGCAGAAGGGGACTGGGCGTTGGACGAGTATCGCAGCACTTGAGCAGGGTGTTAATGTGTCGATGATCACAGCAGCATGTAATGCACGCGTTATGTCAAATCTTCAGGTATCCCGTGCTGAGGCATCAAAGAAATTTTCTGCTCCAAATGGCACGTCTAAAGTGCCGACAGATTTGGTTGAAATGGTACGACAAAGTCTTTATACAGCTAAGATCATTGCGTATGCTCAGGGGTTTGCCCTATACCGGTCGGCGAGAGAGATCTACCACTGGACACTGGATTATGGACGTATTGCTTCCATTTTCCGCGCAGGCTGCATTATTCAGGCGGCATTCCTGACTAAAATTGCGGAGGCGTATCGTAGAAATCCGCAATTAGACAATCTTATTTTTGATGAGTTCTTTATGGATAAAATCAATGCGAATCAAAGCAGCTTGCGTCGTGTTGTCGCACTGGCGGCAGAGCGTGGTATTCCCATTCCGGCTATGGCAAACGCTCTGCAATATCTGGATGCCTATCGCAGTCCCTGCGGTGGTGCGAACCTCATTCAGGCGCAGCGTGACTACTTTGGTGCACACACCTATCGCCGCATTGATAGGAGCGGTGATTTCCATCATGAGTGGCAAAAGCATTATAAGGAATAGTGCTTCTGTTTCCTTTCTCAAAGCTGTTCGACGCAGATACTGCGTTGGACGGCTTTTCTATTGACAATATGGGGGCGGGACGTATAATAAGAAAGAATTACTGTGTTATTGAGGGGAGTGATCGCATTGGTAAAATTCAGTTACTACGGACATGCGGCATTTTTGCTGGATGATGGGACGCATAAGGTGCTCGTTGACCCCTTTTTGACAGGGAATCCCGTCGCGAGCGTTAAGGCGGACGATGTGGCGTGTGACTATATTCTCGTTTCTCATGCGCACGGGGATCATCTGGGTGATGCGCCGTCGATTGCAGCGCGTACCGGGGCGAAGATCGTCTCGACGCCGGAGGTCATCAGTGCCTGTGAGAGTCAGTCACTGGCGGAGATTGCATCCTGCCCGATGAATATCGGCGGCTCGCTCAATCTGCCGTTCGGCAAGGTGCGTATGACGTTCGCCCAGCACAGCGCGGGCGTGGCGGGCGGGATCGCCTGCGGGTTTGTCGTGTATATCGGCGGCCGGACGCTCTACTATGCGGGCGATACGGCGCTGTTCAGCGATATGCAGCTCATTGGACGCAAGGACAGCATCGACTATGCCGTCCTTCCCATCGGCGATAACTATACGATGGGACTTGAGGATGCGGCGATGGCGGCGCAGTGGGTCAACGCGGGGCACGTGATCCCCGTGCACTACAATACGTGGCCGATCATCAAACAGGAGGCACGGCACTACAAGGACGTGACGGAAGCCATGACGCGGGCCAGAGTGCATATCATGGCGCCCGGAGATACGATGGAGCTTTGATGCAGGCGCAGAAGACGCCTCTGCTCGTTCTCCTCGGCCCTACGGCAGTGGGTAAGACGGCGCTCTCGCTGCAGCTCGCGGAGCGGCTCGGCACGGAGATCATCTCGGGGGACTCGATGCTCGTCTATCGCGGCTTTGACATCGGCAGTGCGAAGCCAAGTCCGGAGGAGTGCGCCCGTGTGCCGCATCATCTCGTCGATGTGCTCGATGCCGATGCGCCGTTCTCTGTGACGGAGTTTGTCGCGCGCGTGTCGGAGCTCGCACGTGACTTTGATGCGGCAGGACGCCTGCCGTTCGTCGTCGGCGGGACGGGGCTCTATGTCAAGGCACTCGTCGAGGGATATGACTTCAATGTGACGCAGGAGCATACGTGCTTCCGTCATGCCATGGCGGGGATTGCCGCACGCCGCGGAAATGCCCGCGTACATCACTTCCTCGCGCGTCGTGACCCCGCTGCGGCAGAGCGGATCCACGCGAATAATCTGCGCCGCGTGATCCGCGCGCTCGAGGTCACGCGCTACGGTGATGAGAGCATCTCGCGTGCGCGCGCGATGGAGCACGGGACAATGCCCTATGATGCCCATGTGATCGGGCTCATGCGGGAGAGGTCACATCTCTATGCGCGCATCAATGAGCGCGTTGAGGCGATGTTTGCCGCAGGGCTCTGCGAAGAGGTGCAGCATCTTTTGGACAGCGGTGTGCGCAGCGATGCTCCGGCGATGAAAGGCATCGGCTATAAGGAGACGGCGGCGTATCTTGCGGGAGAGATCACGCGCGCGGAGGCCATCACGGCCGTGCAGACGGCAACGCGGCATTTTGCAAAGCGGCAGCTGACGTGGTATCGACGGATGCCCTACATCCGCTGGTACGATGCGGATGCGTGGACGGAGCCGGAGCTGCTGGAGCGCATTTTAATGGATATAAAGGAATGGCGAGCAAAAGGAGAGGCAAAGGATGACGGCCAAGATCATCAATCTGCAGGATAACTTCCTCAATCAGGTGCGCAAGGACGGGATTCCCGTGACGATTCATCTCGTGAACGGCTTTCAGATCAAAGGAACGGTGCGCGGGTTTGATAATTTCGTCCTCATGGTGGATGCGATGGGAAAGCAGCAGATGATTTATAAGCATGCGGTCTCGACTATCACGCCGGCACAGCCGGTGCGGACGGGCGACGATGCGTCGTAATCACGCCGAACAACGCTGCTGTACCGCCTGCGGTGCAGCGGCTTTTTCCTTTTTATCTGTTCCCTGATGGAGGAGAAGCGATGAAGCAGCGAGGATTCGAGATCGTCTCGGCGTACGTAGGGGCGGGCGTGCTGCTCCCCGAGCGCAAGACGGGGGCAAGTGCGGGCTATGATCTTGCAGCGGCGGCTGCCGTGGAGATCGTCCCGCAGGGCTTTGCCATGGTGCCGACGGGCGTCAAGGCGTATATGCAGGCGGATGAGGTTCTGCTGCTCTACATTCGCTCAAGCATGGCGGTGAAACGTCAGCTCATGCTGATGAACGGTGTCGCCGTGATCGATGCAGACTACTATGGAAATGCGGACAACGAGGGGCATATTATCGTACCTCTATACAATTACGGACGGGAGCCCGTGTCGATTGCGGCGGGCGAGCGGATCGCGCAGGGTATCTTTACGCGTTATCAGACGGCGGACGGCGATATGGCGGGATGCGGACGGGCGCGCAGCGGCGGCTTCGGCTCGACGGGCGCATAGCAGCATCCGTACGTCTGCATTTTGACAGGAAAACGAAACTCATTTATAATGATGTCGGTATAACTTTGGGGTAAACGGTAGGATTTGCCCACACAGGAGATCTTTATGAAACTTTCAACGAAGGGGCGTTACAGTGTCACGGCGCTCTATGAGCTCGCCCTGCGCTACGGCAAGGGCGTCATTCCGCTGCATGCGATTGCAGCGACACAGGGGATCTCCGAGCACTATTTGGAGCAGCTGATGGTGCCGCTGCGCCGCGCGGGACTGGTTGAGAGTGTACGCGGGGCGCAGGGGGGCTATACGCTCGCGCTCCCACCTGAGAAGATTACGATCGGGCGGATCATCACGGCCGTGGAGGGCCCGATCGCTCTCGTGGACTGCCTGCTGACGGATGCGGAGGCGCGCGATCAGAGCTGTGAGCGCGCCGGGAACTGCGTGACGCGGCAGATCTGGGAGGAGGTCTGTGACAGCATCAACAGTGTGCTGAACAACATTGCCCTCTCCGATCTCGTACAGCGCGGACATCGCCGTGCGGGGGGCAATCAGTGATGCCGGTCTACCTCGACTATGCCGCCACGACGCCGCTCGATGCGCGTGTCCTCATGGCGATGCAGCCGTATCTGACGGAGGTGTGCGGGAATCCTTCGAGCCTGCACTGCTTTGGACAGGCGGCGCGGCGCGGTGTCATGCGCGCGCGGGAGGAGGTGGCGGCGCTCATTGGCGCGTCTCCATCAGAGGTGTTCTTTACCAGCGGCGGGACGGAGAGCGATAACTGGGCACTGCGCGGCATTGCGGAGGAGCGGCGAAAGGCAGGCTGCCGGCATATCGTGACCTCCGCCGTTGAGCATCCCGCCGTGCGCGAGACCTGCCGCGATCTGGCGGCACACGGGTATGCACTGACGGAGGTGCCCGTCGATGCCACGGGGCGCGTTGCTCTGTCCGATGTGGCGGCGGCCCTGCGTGAGGATACGGCGTTGGTCACGATCATGACGGCGAACAACGAGGTCGGTACGATTCAGCCGATTGCGGAAATCGGCGCGCTCCTTCGGGCGCGCGGGATTCCGTTTCATACGGATGCCGTGCAGGCGGCGGGACATATTCCACTCGATGTGGAGGAACTGTACGTCGATGCGCTCTCGCTTTCGGCGCATAAATTCTGCGGTCCGAAGGGTGTCGGCGTGCTCTACGTGCGCCGCACATTGCGGATGGCTCCGCTTCTATATGGCGGCGCACAGGAACGCGATATGCGCGCGGGCACGGAGAATGTCGCGGGGATCGTCGGCTGCGGCTGTGCGGCGGCGATTGCTTGTGCGGAGATGGGCGCAGAGGATGTGCGCCTGCGCGCTGCGGCTGAGTCGCTGCGCACCGCACTTTCGGACATCGACGGCATTCGATTTTACGGGCACAGAGAGGAGCGGCTGGCGGGCATCCTGAGCTTTGGCATACGGGACATCCCACAGGATACGCTGCTCATCCGTCTGGATCTCGCGGGCTTTGCCGTATCGGGCGGCAGTGCGTGCAGTGCGGGGGCAGCGCACCCATCCCACGTCCTGTGTGCGATGGGCTGCCCGCCGGAGGAGGCGCGCACGGCGATCCGTGTGAGCCTCGGACGCTTTACGCGTGAGGACGATGTGACGGCGTTCGCCGATACGGTTCGTGCTATCGCAAAAGAGTAGAAAAGCCTGAAAAAATTTGTCTTTGCCGTGCACTTTGTGTATAATCAAAAGAAATGTTTTGAAAATCACGGGTTCATTGCGTGATATTGCAGACGTGATATTCTAGATTGGTATAGATCAGGAGGGAACTTCATGGTCGGAGACATCCTGCGCAGCGCTCGTGTCAAGCAGGGACTGACAATTGCAGATATAGAAAAAGGGACAAGCATCCGTGCTCTCTACATCGAAAGCATCGAGCAGAGCAATATCGACAATCTGCCCGGCATGGTCTATGCCAAGGGATTCGTCCGTAATTATGCGGGCTTCCTGCATCTGGATGCAGAGGAACTGGTGCAGCAGTTCGCAGCGGAGAACGGCACGGCAGCCGCTCCGGCGGCACCGACCACAGAGGAGAAGCCGCGGCGCATCTCACTCAACAACATCGGTGATGCGTCGCTCTCTGAGATCTCCATCGGCGGCAGGAAATCTTCCTCTGCGGGCATGCTCGGCAAGCTGGTTGCTGGTATCGTGGTGCTCACTGCACTGGTCGGCGGCGGTGCGGCACTCGTCTCGTTCATCAATTCTCCTGCGCGCGAGACGACCGCACCTGCGGCACCTGCGCGTGCGGAGAGCCAGCCGACGCAGACGCCGGCAGCAGAGGCGAACGCCGTGGATGAGGCGCGTGCGGCCTCGCCGGCGAAGGATGTGCGCGTGAGCGTGCACCTCACCGAACGCTGCTGGACGGAGGTGACGGTTGACGGAAAGACCGTCTTTGAGGGGCTGCTCGAAGAGGGCAAGACCGAGAACTGGCAGGGCAAGGAGTCCATCGTTCTGCGTGCGGGCAACGCCGGAGCACTTGAGGTGACAGTGAACGGGAAGAAGCTCGGCACGTTCGGCGATGAGGGCGCTGTCGTTGAGCGCACCTTTACGCGGACGACGAAGTCACTGGAGGATGCCGCTGCCCCCAGCGGTGATGCGGACGGCGAGCAGCCGAAAAAGAGCACGGCGAAGCGTACACAGAGCCGCAGTCAGTAACGTGATGCGTGAGAGAGGGTGAGGGCAATGCGATGCCCTTTTTGCAAAGAACCGGACAGCCGTGTCATTGATTCCCGTGCGGCAGAGGAGGGGATGACCATCCGCCGCCGCCGCGAGTGCGGAAAGTGCGGGCGACGGTTTACGACGTACGAGGTGGTGGAGCGCCTGCCACTCATGGTCGTCAAGCGTGATGGCCGCCGTGAGCCGTTCAGCCGCGACAAGCTGCTGACGGGGATCATACGCTCCTGTGATAAGCGCGACATCTCGATGGAGCAGATCACAAATTTCGTCGCGGAGATCGAGCATGAGATCCGCAACCGCACGGAGCCCGAGGTGCCCTCCGAGAAGGTCGGTGAGATCGTCATGGAGCATTTGAAGGACTTTGACGAGGTCGCTTACATCCGCTTCGCCTCGGTCTATCGGAAGTTCGATGATATTACGAATTTTATCGAGGAGCTGGAGACGCTGCGTGCACATCGTGAGAAAGAATGAAAGGTAGAGTGGGGATTGGATCATCGGCTGCGGGAACGCCTGCGGGCACGTCTGGCGCAGGAGCGCGGATATTATCGCTATCCTGCGGGCGCGCGCACGCGATTTGCTCTCGTCTATCCCAATACTTACTTTGTCGGCATGTCGAACCTCGGGCTGCACATTGTCTATGCGTTGCTGAATGAGCGCAGTGACACGGCGTGTGAGCGCGTCTTTCTGCCCGATCGCGATGAGATGCCGCGCTATGTGCGCACGAATACGCCGATGATGAGCGTGGAGACGCAGACCCCGCTCGCGGACTTCGCCATCGTCGGCTTTGCCATTTCGTTTGAGATGGATTATTTTCATGTTGCGGAGATGCTCGCACGCAGTCACATCACGGCGCTTGCCGCGGACCGCACGGCACATGACCCTCTCGTGATCGCGGGGGGGCCGTGTGCCACGTTCAACCCTGAGCCACTCGCTGCGCTGATCGATGCCTTTGTCATCGGTGAGGGAGAGGCGATCCTTCCGGCGATGATGGACGCCTATCATGCAGGGCTGCGTGCGGGCGACGACCGCACGGCACTTCTGCAGCGGCTTTCCCATGTCCCCGGGGTCTATGTCCCGGCACTCTATACGCCCACATACGATGCGGAGGGGCATCTGACGGCACTCCTGCCACGCGCGGGGGCGCCGTCCCATGTGGCGCGGCAGTGGGTGGAGGATCTCGACGCGCATCCCGCCCATACGGTTGTCATTACGGACGATACGGAGTTCAGCTTTTACCTCATCGAGACGGCGCGCGGGTGTGGGCGTCACTGTCGCTTCTGCATGGCGGGGTACTGCTTCCGCCGGCCACGCAACCGCTCTCTCTCCGTCATCGAGGGTGAGGTGCGCGACGCACTCGCCTACGGCAAAAAGATTGGACTCATGGGCGCGGCGATCTCGGACTACCCCGAGATCGATGCCCTCTGCCGCTCCATCCTCGGGGAGGGGCTCTCGATGTCGGTCGCGTCCTTCCGCGCGGACTCCGTGACGAAGGAACTCGTGGAGTCGCTCGCGGCGAGCGGCCTGAAGACACTAACCATCGCCCCCGAGGCGGGCAGTGCGCGGATGCGCGCGGTCATCAACAAGGGCATCGAGGAACATCATCTCTTCACATCAGTTGATCTCGGCGCGGCAGCTCATATCCTGAATTTTAAGCTATATATTATGGTTGGCCTGCCCTTCGAGATGGATGAGGACATCGACGCGATCATCGACCTCACGCAGCGCCTGCGTTCCTACATGGACGAGAAGGGCTGCCACGGCACACTGACACTCAGCGTGAATCCCTTCGTTCCCAAGCCGTTTACGCCGTTTCAGTGGATGGCGGCAGCGGAGAAAAAGCGCATGGATGCGGTGATGAAGCAGCTGACGCAGGCCCTCAGCCGACACAAAAAGATTGTCGTGCACTTTGAGTCGCCGAAGGAGGCGCGTGTCCAGTCCATTCTCGCGCGCGGTGACCGCCGCCTTGGCGCACCTCTCATGCGTGCGGCGATGGGGCGCGGGGCAAAGGATCTAGCGACAGAGATGCGTGCGGAGGGCCTCTCCGCGGAGGACTATCTGGCTCCTGCGTGGACGGAAAAGACATATCTGCCTTGGGATCATCTCGACATGGGCTTTTCCAAACACTATCTGTGGCAGGAATATGAGCGGGCAAAGGCGCTCCTGCCGACACCGAGCTGTTTCGACGGCTGTCTGCGGTGCGGCGTCTGTAAGCCTGCGGAAAGGATGACGGTATGAGCTTTGTACTGCGGCATCTCGGCAACAATCTGTGGAGCGGGCGGCTCGATCTCTTTCCGGGCGATGCACTCGTGCATGGGTTCTCGGCACGGCAGGGCGGCGTCAGTGCTCCCCCGTATGATACGCTGAACATGGCACTGCACGTGGAGGATGATCCCGCGGCTGTGTGGGAGAACCGCAGGCGGTACTGCGCGGCGCTGGGGCTCTCGGCAGAGCGGATCTGCACGCCGCGACAGGTGCATGGGACGGAGATCGTACGCGTTTTTCGCCGCGATGCGGGCCGCGGTGCGCGGGACTATGCGGACTGTATCGCTGATGCGGATGCACTGATCACGAATGACAACGATGTCACGCTCCTCCTCTGCTATGCGGACTGCGTGCCCGTCCTCCTCTACGATCCTGTGCATCATGCCATCGCGCTCGTTCACGCCGGTTGGCGTGGGACGGTGGAGCGGATCGGGGCAAAGACGCTCGCGCGTATGGCGGAGGAGTTCGGGACAAGACCCACGGATGCCATTGCGGGGATCGGGCCCTCCATCTGCGCCGACTGTTATGCGGTCGGTGAGGAGGTCGCCGCGCAGTTCCGTCGCGCATTTTCGCATGATGCGGAGCGGATCGTCGCGGAGCGGGATGGGAAATACCATCTGGACCTATGGGCGGCGAACCGCCTTGCACTGGAGGAGACGGGCGTCCCACCGCGGCAGATCGACAGCGCACAGACATGCACGTCGTGCGATCATACATGGTTTTACTCCTATCGTGCCGCAGGCGGCAGGACGGGACGTCTGGCGGCAGTAATGGAGTTGAAATGAGTGAAGGAACGATGATCGGGGAGCAGATTCAAAAGGTACGTGCCGAGATCATGGCCGCGCGGGCGCGGCGGACGCACGTCTCGAAGGACGCGCCTGTGGAGCTGATTGCCGTGACGAAAAACCATCCCGTCGCGGCGATGCAGGAGGCCATTGATGCGGGCATCATGAACATCGGAGAGAACCGCATCCAAGAGGCGCTGGACAAAGCGGAGACGCTTGAGCGCGAGGTAAAATGGCATCTGATTGGGCACCTGCAGACCAATAAGGCGAAATACGCCGTGCGCCAGTTCGACCTCATTCATTCGGTTGATTCCGTGCATCTTGCACAGGCGGTGAACCGCGCGGCGGAGAAGTTCGGCAAGGTGCAGAATATCCTTGTGCAGGTTAATCTGGCGCGTGAGGAGAGCAAGTCCGGCGTCTACCGTGAGGATCTCGACGAGCTCCTCGCGGCAATTGATGGAATGGATTCGGTTCGCTTGCAGGGTTTTATGTGTATTGCGCCGAATTATGAGGATGTAGAGCAGTGCCGTCCGCTCTTTCGTGCGATGTACGAGCTGTACGGCACGATCAAGGCGGCAGAGCCGCACAAGGCAGACATCCGCTACCTTTCGATGGGCATGACACACGACTATCGCATTGCCGTCGAGGAGGGCGCGAATCTCGTGCGTGTCGGCACGGCGATTTTTGGTGCACGCAATTATACCCTAGGAGTGTGAGGGATTGTGAAGATTTTCAAGAATTTGTTCGGCATCTCGTCCGAGGAGGATGAGGAGCTCGAAGAGCGGGAAGAAAAAAAGCCTGCGCCCGTGACCGAGATCGGCTCGCGCACGGGACGGCAGCGCGTTGAGACAGGGGCAAATCTCTCGGGCTTTCCCGATTTTACCCCGCCGGCAGGCGCAGCGGCAGGGGCTACGCCGATCGACAATGTCGTCGCGACCTACCGCATGAACGTCGTGGTGATCGAGCCGCAGTCGTTCGACGATGCGCAGCAGGTGGCGGTCAATCTCCAGAAGAAAAAACCCGTCGTACTGAATTTTGAAAAGACGGAAAAGAGCGTCGCGAACCGCATCATCGACTTCATCAGCGGAACGACATACGCACTCAACGGCGACATCAAGAAGATCAGCAACAATGTCATCCTCTGTGCGCCGAGCAACGTCAACGTCAGCTACTCCGAGGATGAACACCGACTGGGGGACAATATGCCCTTCATGGATCGGTAGGCGCACATGAAAGGCGCATGGAAGATCGGCATCATCGGCGGCGGCGCAATGGCAGAGGCGATGATTGCGGGCATGACGGCGGAGAGGGACGTGCCATCGCCGCAGATCTATGTATCAGATCACAAGGCAGCACGGTGCTGTACACTGCATGAGCAGTATCACGTAAATGCACAGGTCGGGGCAGATGATTTTCTGCCCCGTATTGACGTTCTTGTTCTGGCGGTAAAGCCCTCTGCTGCGCGCGCGGCAATGCGGGAGACGGCGCCGCTGCTGCGCAGCGATGCGCTCGTGATCTCCATTGTGGCCGGGCTGACGATGGCGCAGATTGCGGCAGAATATCCGGGGCATCCGATTGTCCGCGCGATGCCGAACACTCCGCTGGCCGTCGGCGCGGGGATGTCCGCTTATGCGTGCAGCGACGATGCAGATGCGTCCGCACGCGAGGCTGTGAATGTCGTGCTCGGCACGGCGGGACGCGTCGTCGAGGTAAAGGAGCATGACCTTGATGCGGTGACGGGACTCTCGGGCAGTGGTCCCGCCTATGCGTTCCTCATGATCGAGGCGTTGACCGACGGCGGCGTTGCGGCCGGGCTGCGCCACGAGACGGCGTCTTTGCTTGCTGCACAGACGCTGCTTGGCGCGGCACAGATGGTGCTCGATGGGACTGCGCCCGCCGCACTGCGCGCTGCCGTGACCAGCCCTGCAGGGACGACAGCGGCGGGGCTGCGCGTAATGGAGCGCGCCGGCGTACGCTCCGCGCTCATCGAGGCGGTTCTTGCCGCGGCGGAGCGGTCGAAAGAACTCGGCAAAGAGTAACAGTTCGCAGGACGATTTCCCAAAGGAGGGGACTATGGCATCAGAACAGAAGGAGCGGATTCTCCGCTTTTATCGCGGCAGCGAAGGGGAGGAGACGGCAGTGCGCCTGCTCGACCTCGCAGAGACCGTCGTCAAGACGCGTAAATTTCGCATCAGTCCCTTTCTCGACCCTTACGGGCAGGAAATCGCCGAGACGATCCGCGCGAGCTATGATGATCTGCAGCTGGACTTTGACGGCGGCTATCAGGGGGCGGAGCGTGCGCGTGCGATGCTGCGCCATCGGGACTTTGCGGGGCGGACGGAGGATTTCGGTATCGTCTGCGTAGAGGCCACGTGGAACGGGCAGTTTGCCCGGCTCACGCATCGTGATGTCCTCGGCGCAGTGATGGGACTGGGGATTGAGCGCGAGATGATCGGCGACATCCTGCCTGCCTCCGATGCGGCGAAAATCCTCTGTGATGCCAAGATCGCCCCGTTCCTGATTGAGAACCTGACGATGATCGGCGCGGTCGGCGTGAAGACCGTGCCTGCGGAGCTGACGGAGATTGCACCGCGCGAGGAGCGGACGAAGGAGATCCGCGCGACGGTGGCGTCGCTGCGGCTCGACTCCATCGTCGCGGCAGGGTTTGGCATCTCGCGCAGCCGTGCGGCGGACGATATCACCGCCGATAAGGTGAAGCATAACTGGCAGAGTGCGGCGAGTGCCTCCAAGACGGTCAAGGAGGGAGATGTCCTCTCCATGCGTGGGCGCGGCCGCGTCGAGGTGACTGAGGTGCGCGGTCAGACGAAGAAGGGCCGCACGGTTGTTGTACTGCATCGATTCTTTTGAAGAAAGGCGGGAGCGCGATGCTGACACCGATGGATATTCATGCCAAGGAGTTTGGTCGGAGTTTTCGCGGATTTAACGAGGACGAGGTCAACGATTTTCTCAATGAGATCATGAAGGCGTACACGGCGGTACTGGATGAAAATGAGCGCCTGCGGGGCGAGCTGGAGCGCGAACGCTCGGCGAACGGAGAGTTCCGCCGCATCGAGCAGAGCATGCGCGAGACGCTCGTCGTCGCGCAGAAAACGGCGGAGGAGATGAGCACGAACGCCAAGCAGGGCGCCGACCGCCTGCTTGAGACGACGGCGAAAGAGGCGCAGAACATGCGCCGCGAGGCGACACTGCAGGCAAAGGCACAGCTGGACGAGGCTGCGGACAAGGTACGCGCCATCGTGGCGGAGTACGAGCGGCTCGTCCGCGAAAAGCATCAGTTCCTGCGCCGCATGAAATCCAATGTGCAGGCAGAGCTGGCCCTCATCGAGGATGCCATTGCAGAGATGCCGGATATGGTACATGAGAAGAAGGTACCGTCCGCACCTCCTGCACCGCCGATAAAACCGAAGGACGATGCCGTGAAGGAACAGGAGGACGATTGAAGACGATGATCAGGTGCGGAAAGGCCGCACTGCTCTTTGGCGGGACAGTAATTTTGGATCAAGCGGTGAAAGCGTACGTGGCCTCGACCATGCTGCCGGGGGAGAGCATCCCCGTCATTCCGTCATACCTCCATCTGACCTACGTGCTGAACGCGGGGGCTGCGTTCGGGATCTTCGAGCGTCAGCAGTGGCTCTTTTTGCTCACTGCCGTGCTGTTCTTCCTCGTATTCCTCTTTCTCTATCCGCGTCTTGCGCGCGGCAGCGTACTCATTCACTACGGCAGCGTTGCCTTTGCGGCAGGAGCGCTCAGCAACATGGCGGATCGGATTCGCTTCGCACACGTCATCGACTTCATCGATTTCCGCATATGGCCGGTATTTAATATCGCGGACATCACCATCGTGGTGGGAACGATCTGCGTTCTCTGGGCGCTCTTCGTGCAGAAGAAGGAGTTTCTTCCGTGAGCACATTTATTTCCGATCAGGCAGGGGAACGGCTGGATGTATTCCTCGTGCGGCAGCTGCCGACCCTCTCGCGCAGCTACGCACAGCGCCTCGTCGCAGAGGGACACGTAACGGTGGACGGAGAGCGGCGCAAGGCGAATTTTAAGCTGAGTGGCGGCGAGAGCGTAGCGTGTACCATCCCGCCTGCAGAGGCGGTTGAGATCCGTGCAGAGAACATCCCGCTGAATGTCCTCTATGAGGATGCGGACATTATCGTCATCAACAAGCCGCGCGGCATGGTCGTGCACCCTGCCGCGGGCGTATATACGGGGACGCTCGTCAACGCACTGCTCCATCACTGCAGCGATCTCTCGGGGATCAACGGAGACCTGCGTCCCGGCATCGTTCATCGCCTCGATAAGGATACCTCGGGCGTGATGGTTGCCGCGAAAAACGACATGGCACATCATTTCCTCGCCCGCCAGATTCGGGACAAGGAGGCACGGCGTGAGTACCGCGCCATCGTATACGGGAACATCGTCGAGCGCGCGGGCGTCATTACGGGGGACATCGGACGGCATCCGACGGATCGCAAGAAAATGGCGATCGTCCGTGAGAACGGCAAGCCCGCGACGACCCATTTTGAGGTGCTTGAGCGGTTCGGTGACTACACCTTTGTCGCCTGTCGTCTGGAGACGGGGCGGACACATCAGATTCGCGTTCACATGACGAGCATCGGACATCCGCTGGTCGGCGATACGAAGTATACGGCGAAGAAGAACCCCTTTGCCATTGCGGGGCAGGCACTACACTCGCTGACACTCACGCTGACACATCCGCGTACGCAGGCAGAAATGACGTTCACCGCGCCCCTGTCGGCGGACATGGATGAGATACTGCACACACTCCGAAGGAGCTGATCGCATGACTGAGTTTAGAGAAAAGGCCGTGCTGATGGATGAGGACGGCATCCGCCGCGCCCTCATGCGCATCGCGCACGAGATTGTAGAGAAAAATCATGGGACAGAGCATCTGGTGCTCGTCGGCATCCGCAAGCGCGGCGTACCGATTGCGGCGCGGCTCGGCGCAGAGATCGCGCAGATCGAGGGCCGGGAACTGCCGCGCGGCGTGCTCGACATCACGCTCTATCGCGACGACCTCAACGAGCTCGCCTATCAGCCCATCGTGCACACGACGGAGATTCCCCTTGACATCACGGACAAGACCGTCATCCTCGTCGATGATGTGCTCTACACAGGGCGCACGATACGGGCGGCGATGAACGCCCTGCTCGACCTTGGGCGGCCGCGCATGATCCAGCTCGCCGTCCTCATCGACCGCGGACATCGCGAGCTCCCGATCCGCGCCGACTATGTTGGCAAGAACGTACCGACGGCATCTGCCGAGGACGTATCGGTGCAGCTTCACGACACCGATACGGAGGAAAGGGTCGTCATACGCGAGCGCGTCTGAACGCGGCGGATAGACCGCCTTCCCATTTGACAAAAAAGGGTTGTTATTACGAAGACAGAGACCTCGTAATAACAACCCTTTACCATTTCATTATGGCGGAGAGGGTGGGATTCGAACCCACGGTGCGTTGCCGCATCACCGGTTTTCAAGACCGGCTCCTTAAACCACTCGGACACCTCTCCATACACTGTATGGAATACAATACTTTTGCATTCTATCAAAAAGGCGTCGCCGCGTCAATAGCTGCGCGTTTTTTGCCATGCACAGATGAGCGCACCGACACAAAAACCAATCAGCGCGGGCACAACCCACCCCATCCCGAGGGACGCGAGGGGAAGCGCCTCTCCTGCCGTACACAGAGCGGACGGCAGTGCACGGAGAAAGTCGAAGAAGGCGGCCGCACTCGTGCCGACAATGCTCCACACATAGAGTGGGCGGCGGTAGCCGATCAGCCCCTCGATGAGACAGAGAGCGATGAGGACGATAGCGACGGGATAAAGAAAGTAGAGCACGGGGAGGGAATACGCGATGATGCGGCTGAGGCCGACATTCGATATGGCGAATGAGAACGCGGCGAAGATCACCGTGTATTTTGCATAGGAAAAGCTGCGCGGAAAGAGCGCGGCAAACGTGGACGCACACGCTGTGACGAGTCCGATGGCGGTCTTGAGACATGCACAGGTGATCGTGATGCCAACCAGAATGCCGCCGTACGCGCCAAAGTAATACGCTGCAATATGGGCGAGCACATCGCCGCCGTTGGCATCGATGCCGTAGACGGCGCGGCTCTGTGCACCGACGTAGGTGAGCGCGAGATAGATGAGCGCCATGAGCAGCGTGCTGAGACTGCCCGAGATGATCGTGCTGTAGGAGAGATCAGCAGGCGAGGAGAGGCCAAGGCGACGGATGGAGTCGACGAGGATGCTGCCATAGGCGAGAGCAGCGAGCACATCCATCGTATTATAGCCCTCGAGCAGCCCTGTGAAAAAAGCATTCTCCGCGTACGCTCCTGTGGCCGGCATCGTCCACACGCTGGCCATTGGCTCTCTTAGTGCAGCGACGATCATGACAGCGAGGAAAAAGAGAAAGAGCGGATTCAGCACCTTGCCGATCCAGATCAGAATCCCCGACGGGCGCAGGGAGAAAAAGAGCACCACGGCGAAAAAGAGCGCGGTAAAGACGAGGAGCAGAACATCGTGCAGGGGAGGGGCGACAAATGGCAGAACGCCAACCTGAAAGGAGACGGTCGCCGTGCGCGGGATGGCGAAGAGCGGCCCGATGCAGAGATAGAGCGCGCAGGTAAAGAGCAGGGAAAAATGCCGCCCCACCCTGTTCCCGATCGCGGAGAGACTGTCGCTCGCCGTGATGCTGATCGCCGCAATGCCGAGCAGGGGCAGCCCCACGCCTGTGATACAGAACCCGACAAGGGCGGGCAGCATCTCCATCCCCGCCCGCTGTCCCATCGACGCGGGAAAGATCAGATTGCCCGCACCGAAGACCAGACCGAAAAGGAGAGATGCGACAAAGAGATATTCCTTTTTCGACAGCCGCTGTTTCATACTGGATGCTTTCCTATCCACAAAAGAATCATAAAATTTTAATAAATTGATTATACAGGGGCAACAGAGATTTGTCAAAAAATCTATTGGCGATCGTCCCTTTACATCCACCAATGGGGCGGGCTATAATGCAGGGAGAGAAATAGCTGGGATTCCCCAAGATGATAAGGAGTACAGGAATGAATCGAAACGACCTATGCTGGTGCGGCAGCGGCAAGAAATATAAAAAATGTCATGAGGACTTTGACGAGCGCATCGCCTCCATTCGCTACGATGTGATCAAGGGGCAGGTGCGCCCGCCGCGCAAGATCATCAATAACGAGGCGGACATCACGGGCATCCGCCGTGCCGCCGTCATCAACGATGCGGTGCTCGACCTCATGGGGACGCTCGTCGCACCGGGCGTTGACACGGAGACGCTGGATCGTGCGGCGCATGAGTACATTGTCTCACACGGCGGCATTCCCGCCTGCCTCGGTTTTGAGGGCTTCCCCAAGAGCATCTGCACGTCGATTAACAACGTGGTCTGCCACGGAATTCCGTCGACCAAGGATGTGCTCAAAGAGGGCGACATCATCAACGTTGACTCGACCGTCATCGTTGACGGCTACTATGCGGATGCCTCGCGGATGTATCTCATCGGCAAGGTACCGGCGGCAGCGGAGCGGCTCGTCAAGGTGACGAAGGAGTGCATGGAGCGCGGCATTGCGGCGGCGCGCCCGTGGCATTTTCTCGGCGACGTGAGTGCGGCGTGCGGCGACTGGGCGCATGCCAACGGGTACTCGGTCGTCACGGCACTCGGCGGTCATGGCGTCGGCAAGGACTTTCACATGGAGCCGTACGTCCCACATGAGGGCGAGCCGGGCACGGGGATGCTCATGGTGCCGGGCATGGTGTTCACGGTCGAGCCGATGATCAATGCGGGCGACTACGATGTCACCGTTGACCGCACGGACGGATGGACGGTGCGGACGAAGGACGGGACGCTCTCTGCGCAGTGGGAAAAGACCATTCTCATCACAGAGACAGGCGCAGAGGTACTTTCATCATGACGCATTTCGATCAGCTCGGCATCTCGGAGACGCTGACCGCACTCCTCCAAAAACAGGGCATCACGCAGCCGACCCCCGTGCAGGAGCAGGCGATCCCGCCCATGCGCGCGGGGCGTGACGTGATCGCACAGGCGCAGACGGGGACGGGCAAGACACTCGCCTATCTCCTGCCGCTCCTTGCGCGCATCAAGCCGCAGGGCGCGGCGGCACAGGCACTCGTCATCGCACCGACGCGTGAGCTCGCCATCCAGATCGAGCGCGTCGCCGAACCGCTCGCCCAGCCCCTTGGTATTGGCACCGTCGTGATCTATGGCGGGGCGGATATCGAGCGGCAGAAGGAAAAGCTGCGCCGCAGTCCGCAGCTCGTCATCGGTACGCCGGGACGTCTGCTCGATCACGTACGGCGCGGAACGCTTGCGCTCGGCAGTGTGAACAAGGTCGTCCTCGACGAGGCGGACGAGATGCTGAAGATGGGCTTCATCGAGGATGTGGAGACCCTGCTCGGTGCTGCGGCACAGGACTATCAGCTCGCACTCTTCTCGGCAACGATGCCCGAGCGCATTGTGCGCCTGACCAAGCGGTTCATGACTAACCCCGCGCACATTCGTCTCGCGGGCGAGACCGTGACACTCGCCGCCATCGAACAGGTCGTCATACCCGTCAGTGCAGGGGACAAGCTCGACCGCCTCTGTGCCTCCATCAACGAGGAGGCACCGTATCTTGCCATGGTGTTCTGCGCCACGAAGGAGCGCACCCGTGCGCTCATGATGGAGCTCGCACAGCGTGGCTATCTCGTCGATGCGCTCAGCGGCGACCTCACGCAGACGCAGCGCAGTTTCGTCCTGCGCCAGTTCCGCAGTGCAAAACTGCAGATCCTCTGCGCGACGGACATTGCGGCGCGCGGACTCGACATCGAGGGCGTGACCCACGTCTATAACTACGACCTGCCGCCGACGGTGACCGACTACATCCACCGCATCGGCCGCACGGGGCGCGCAGGGACACAGGGCAAGGCGATCACACTCGTTGCGCCGCATCAGCACGAAAAACTCCGCAAGATGGAGGCAGCGCTGAAGGCATGCCTGCGCCGTGACGTAGTCAAGAAAAAAAAGCGTCCCGCACCGCCCGCAGGGGAGGGGGACGCACAGAAAAAAGCACATCCGCCGCGCGATGCAAAACGCCGAGCGCTGCCCAAGCGCACGAAGTCGAAGCCGCGCAGCAAAAAGGCGGGCAAGACCGTCACGAACATCGGGCGGCGCAGCAGAAAGCGGAACTAGGGGGGATGCTTTATATTATTATGGAATCACTGATAAAAT
>NZ_GL397087.1:851243-942746 GCF_000146365.1 Selenomonas sp. oral taxon 149 str. 67H29BP | reverse complement strand
ACCGAATTTATCAGTGCTTCCTTATATCTCTTCCGTTTTATAGGCGTTGTACCCCTCATAGCGATAGGAGGCATCGATGCCCTTCATATAGATGCTTCGGTCGTCGATGCGCTGCGTCAGGGCGTTCTTCAGCAGGACCTTGATCTCCGTTGAGCGGATGGGGCTGCGCTCCATTGCGAGCAGATAGTCGTCTTTATCCACGTTATCCCAATCCACGACGCAAGAGAGCCCGTGTTTTAACATGGCGTCGAGCCAGATGCGCATACTGCGCCCGTTGCCCTCCCGAAAGGGATGTGCCACATTCATCTCGACGTATTTATCGAGGATAGCGTCAAAGCTGTCCTGCGGCATACGGTCGATCTGCGCCAGTGCCTCCGTGAGATAGAGCACGGGGGCAAAGCGAAAATGTCCTTTGGCGATGTTGACCGTGCGCGTCTGCCCGGCAAAGTCATATACATCCTGAAACAGATAGCGGTGAATCTCCTGCAGTCCAGCGTATGTGCCGACGGCAAACGTCCCGATGATATGTTGGTCATAGAGTTCCTGTGCACGCTTTTTGGTCAGCCGCTCCTCCTCATGGGCAAGGGCCGTGGAATCCGAGATTCCGAGCTTGTTGGGCAATGTCATGACGAACCTCCAAATGCGCTGAATGGTATATTTAGGAATCACTGATAAATTCGGCACGACCATCTTGACGTATCTTTTTCGCCCGCTTTTCGTTAGCAAATCCTCCACATAGCCCTCGCTATGCGTCCGGTTTGCTGCCTCAATCGGACAAAAAATCTACGCCAATCTGGCAGACCTCATTTTATCAGTGATTCCTTTATTATATATTTTTTCTGCCCTTTTGACTACTTAGCATCTAGGGAAGCACTGATAAATTCAGCACCGCCATCTTAGGGAAGTACTGATAAACTCAGCACCGCCGTCTTAGCACATCTTTTTCGCCCTGCCTGTGTCGACAAATCCTCCACATAGCCTCTGCTATGCGTCCGGTTTGTCTCCTTGACAGGACAAAAAATCTGCACCAATCCGACGGACTTCATTTTATCAGTACTTCCCTAGCGCATCTTTTTTGCCCGATTTTTGTCGGCAAATCCTCCACATAGCCTCTGCTATGCGTCCGGTTTGCCTCCTCAATCGGACGAAAAAACCTACGCCAATCTGACGGACTTCATTTTATCAGCGATTCCCTAGGGAATTGCAGGAAAAGACGATTTTTCGTCGAATTGATAACATCATACAGACTATTCCAAACCAATAAGGAGGAAGGTTTCATGATTGGCATCAAGAATGTGATTGCGATTATCTGCGGTGGCGGCCCCGCCCCCGGCATCAACAGCGTCATCTCTGCCGTGGTCAGTGAGGCAACGCGGCACGGGTGGGATGTGCTCGGCATCTACGACGGGTTCTCGCGAATTGCACGCGGTGAGAAGAACTACGTGCGCCTTGAGCCCGCAAACATCAGCCGCATTCATCTGACGGGCGGCTGCATTCTGAAGATGTCGCGCTTCAACCCGACGAAGAAGGAATCCGACCTCCGCACCGTGGTCGAGACGCTGACCGAGCTCGGCGTGACGCATCTCGTCACCATCGGCGGCGACGACACGGCATTCAGCTCCATGGCGGTCTCCGAGTACGCACGCAAGATGGGGCGCACGATCAACGTCGTCCACGTCCCGAAGACCATCGACAATGACCTGCCGCTCCCCGAGGGCGTGCCGACATTCGGCTTTGAGACGGCGCGTGCCTTCGGCACGATGGAGATCGAGAACCTCATGGAGGATGCGAGCACGACGAACAACCGCTGGTACTTCACCATCGCCATGGGACGTACAGCGGGGCACCTCGCCCTCGGGATGGGGCGCAGCGCAGGCGCGGCGATCACCATCATCCCCGAGGAGTTCTCCCAGAAAAAGATTCCGCTGCAGCAGGTCGTCGACGTGATTGTCGGCTCGATCGTGAAGCGCTACCTCACGGGGCGCAACTACGGCGTTGCCGTCATCGCTGAGGGCGTGATCGAGAAGATCGCCGAGGAGGACTTCGCCAAACTCGGCAACGTCGTCACGGACGAGCACGGACACATCCGCTACAGCGAGCTCGACTTCGGCGAGATCATCAAACAGGCGGTGCTCGCCGAGACGAAGAAGCTCGGCATCACCATCAGCGTCATCGACAAGGAGATCGGCTATGAGCTGCGCTGCACGGCACCGATCGCCTATGACATCGACTACTGCCGCTCGCTCGGCTACTCCGCCGTCAAGTTCCTCATGCAGGGCGACACGGGCGCGATCATCACGATCCAGGACAATCAGGCGGTGCCGATGCGCTTCGACGAGATTCGCGACCCCGAGACGGGCAAGACGAAGGTGCGCAAGGTCAACATCGGCTCCGTCCACTACCGTATCGCGCGCGGTTTCATGATGCGCCTCGAAAAGGGCGACCTCGACGATCCGGGACTTGCGAATGCCTACCGCATGACGCAGGAGGAGTTCAAGGAACGCTACTCCTATCTCTTTGACGGCGACGCCGCAGAGTAATTTCGCCACAGAAATGTTCAAGGACGATGGTGTGAAACGAAAAAGTTTCGCATTATCGTCCTTTTTTCTATTTTAGGTATTGACGCGCCCGCTCCTTTGCCGTATAATACCGTATTGTCAGTGCAACACACGACAGAACATCGCGGGGTGGAGCAGTCGGTAGCTCGTCGGGCTCATAACCCGAAGGTCACAGGTTCAAGTCCTGTCCCCGCAACCAATAGCATATCATGGGTAGGTGGCCGAGTGGTTAAAGGCAACAGACTGTAAATCTGTCATCTTCGGATTACGATGGTTCGAATCCATCCCTGCCCACCACTTTTTATCGCGGGGTGGAGCAGTCGGTAGCTCGTCGGGCTCATAACCCGAAGGTCGCAGGTTCAAGTCCTGTCCCCGCAACCAAGTCTGTGCGCTGGTGTAGCTCAGTCGGCAGAGCGTATCCTTGGTAAGGATAAGGTCACCAGTTCAATCCTGGTCATCAGCTCCATATAACGGCGGCATAGCTCAGTTGGCTAGAGCATGCGGTTCATACCCGCAGTGTCCGGAGTTCAAATCTCTGTGCCGCCACCATTTTGCTTGATCCCCCCGCAACGGGGGTTCTTTTATGCTTTCAGGGAGCACTCCGGTGTCTCCTTAGGGAAAATGTACTTCATGCGTTGACAGCATTTTCCAAGTATGATAAATTGATACGAGTGATTTCGTGTCATGAAAACTAACAAGGAGAGTCGATATTCATGCGCAACAACATTACGCTTGAGTGCACGGAGTGCCATAGCCGCAACTATCGCACGAACAAGAACAAGAAGAACAATCCGGATCGTCTGGAGTTCAGCAAGTACTGCAAGTTCTGCCGCAAGCACACGCCGCACAAAGAGACGAAGTAAGCGCCCGCATCATGGGAAAGATTGTGAAATTCCTGCGGGAAGTCGTCGCCGAGATGAAGAAGGTCTCGTGGTCGACGCGGCGCGAGCTGGTTACCTACACCGGTGTTGTCGGCATTGCGATCGTCGTCGTCTGCGCGCTCATCTGGATCTGCGACACTATTTTTGCGCGCATCTTTCAGGTTATCCTGCATTACTAGACGGGGTGAGGGACATGGCAGACAAGGAAGAACTCAATCTCCGGCAGGCAAATCCGCATCGCGCATGGTATGTCATCCACACCTACTCGGGGTATGAGAACAAGGTCAAGGCAAACCTTGAACGCCTCATGCACTCGGCGAGCATGAGCGAGATGATCTTTAACGTCGTCGTGCCCGTGGAGAACGAGATCGAGGTCAAGGACGGCAAGGAAAAGGTCGTCCCGCGCAAGGTATTCCCGGGCTACGTCCTCGTTGACATGATTGTCGATGAGCACTCGTGGTACGTCGTGCGTAACACGACGGGCGTCACGGGCTTTGTCGGCTCGGAGAAGCACCCCATTCCGCTGACGGCGGAGGAGGCGGAACGCATCCTCTCCGGCTCGGTGGGCGGGGCACCGAAACGCCGCGCCAAGGTGGATGTCGGTGACACGGTGCGCATCATCTCGGGCGCATTCGAGGACTACGCGGGCAAGATCACGTCGATCGACACGTCGAGTATGCGCGTGCAGGTCGATGTGGACGGAACCCAACTGGATGTCGAGATCGATCAGGTCGAACGGATCTGAGATCAGATATACCGCTGATTTTTCACCGAAAGGAGGTGAATGTGGATGGCAAAGAAGGTTGCGCGTGTCGTAAAGCTGCAGGTTCCTGCGGGGAAGGCGACACCGGCTCCTCCGGTCGGACCTGCGCTTGGTCAGGCGGGCGTCAATATCATGGCATTCGTCAAGGACTTCAACGAACGCACGGCGAAGCAGGCGGGGCTCATCATTCCGGTTGAGATCACAGTCTTTGAGGATCGTTCCTTTACCTTTATCACGAAGACCCCTCCGGCAGCAGTTCTGCTGAAGAAGGCGGCGGGCATTGAAAAGGCGTCGGGCGAGCCGAACAAGACGAAGGTCGCAAAGCTCCCGCGCGCGAAGGCACGCGAGATCGCAGAGTCCAAGATGCCAGATCTGAACGCCGCATCGATCGAGGCGGCAACGTCCATGATCGAGGGCACGGCCCGCAGCATGGGCATTGAGATCACGGACTAATTGTCCGTGACCAAGTGGAAGGGCGTACGCCCGTTATGACCACGAAGGGAGTTATTCATGGCAAAGGTTGGTAAGAAATACCAAGACGCTGCGAAGCTGATCGAGAGCGGCAAACTCTACACTTCGCAGGAAGCGATGGAACTCGTCAAGAAGACGGCAACGGCCAAATTCGACGAGACCATCGAGCTGCACGTGCGCCTCGGCGTCGATCCGAAGTATGCGGATCAGCAGGTGCGCGGCGCCCTTGTCCTGCCGCATGGCACGGGCAAGACCCAGCGCGTGCTCGTCTTTGCAAAGGGCGAGAAGGTCGCTGAGGCTGAGGCAGCAGGAGCTGACTTCGTCGGCTCGGATGAGATCGTGCAGAAGATCCAGGGCGGATGGCTCGACTTCGATGTTGCTGTCGCTACACCCGACATGATGGGCACGGTCGGCCGCCTCGGTAAGGTTCTCGGTCCGCGCGGACTCATGCCGAATCCGAAGCTCGGCACGGTCACGATGGATCTGAAGAAAGCCATCGGCGAAATCAAGGCAGGTCAGGTGGAGTACCGCACGGACAAGGCGGGCAACGTCCACGTTCCCATTGGGAAGGCCTCCTTTGATGCGGAGAAACTCCGCGAAAACTATCAGGCGATCATCGACACGCTGATCCGCGTGAAGCCGGCAGCGGCAAAGGGGCAGTACATCCGCTCCATCACCGTTGTGGCGACGATGGGACCCGCCGTCCCCGTTGCGCTTAGCTAATTTTAGCGGCGCACGGAATTTCCCCGGGCTGTAGACAGCAGGTTTGCGCAAGCATCTAACGACATAGTCGCCTGCCGAGGCCGGACGTGAATTTGAACATTCATCTCCGGCAGGATAGCAGCCGGAGATTTTTTGTGCGAGAGCACCGACACGGGAGGGGCTCTTACATGCCCCCCATCGGCTCGCTATGCCGTTATTTCCCCAAATCCTTCCCCGTTATGACGGGGAGCGGTCAACGTCAGCCAATTACACATTGCTGGCGCTCGCGTTCTTGGGACGTTTTCCCATACGATCTGTTACCCAATCAGCTTCGTCCCGTGGACTTGCTTCTTGGACAGGTCAGCAAGGGGGACCGCGGAAGCGGTGGAAGGGGCAAAAAAACGGCCATCATACGAGGTTTTCACCTTCGTGCAACACACATCAGATGAAAGGAGGGAAATGATTACATGGCAGATCACAAGAAAGAAGTCATCGTCGAGAAGCTGAAAGAGCAGCTCTCCTCGGCGAAAGGAGCTGTCTTTACGACGTACAGCGGTCTCACCGTTGCACAGGATACGGAGCTGCGCCGCGAGCTGCGCGCTGCGGGCGTCTCCTATCACGTCGTAAAGAACACGATGCTGCGCCGTGCGGCAGATGCGCTTGGTCTTGAGGGGCTCGATCCGCACCTTGAGGGCACGACCGCATTTGCGTTCTCGGCAGACGATGCCGTCGCTCCGGCGAAGGTCATCTGCGGCTACATCAAGAAAAACAAGCTCGACGAGAAGGGGATCCTGTCCGTCAAGGTCGGTACCGTTGAGGGCAAGGTCATCGAGACGGCTGAGGTTCAGGCGCTCGCATCGCTCCCGTCGCGCGAAGAGCTTATCGCAAAGCTCATGGGCAGCATGAATGCGCCGATCTCGAACACGGTCAACGTACTGCAGGGCGTTATCCGCAATGCCGTCTATGTGCTTGAGGCTGTGCGTGCGCAGAAGGCATCCGCATAAACATACGATTGAGAGAGAATTTACATACTATTGGAGGTATACAGCATGAACAAGGATCAGATTCTGGAAGCCATTGAGAACATGACCGTTCTCGAACTCTCCGAGCTCGTGAAGGCAATGGAGGAGAAATTCGGTGTCAGCGCAGCTGCACCGGTCGCAGTTGCTGCTGTCGGCGGCGCTGCTCCGGCTGCGGGCGGCGAGGAGAAGACGGAGTTCACTGTCGTTCTCGCAGCAGCAGGCGACAAGAAGATCAACGTCATCAAGGCCGTTCGTGAGGCAACGGGTCTCGGCCTGAAGGAAGCGAAGGAGCTCGTTGACGGCGCACCGAAGCCGATCAAGGAGAATATCGCCAAGGCTGAGGCCGAAGAGCTCAAGAAGAAGCTCGAAGAGGCTGGCGCAACGGTCGAGCTGAAGTAATCTAAGTTTTTTCTCTTCCCCATAACTTTCTCCGTTTGGCGGGGAAGGGGGACAAATAGAGACTGTGCATGAGGTGAGAACCATCATGCACAGTCCTTTTTGTCTCTTGACGGGACTTTTGCAATAGAGTTATAATAATCATGGGACGATTGTGCGTGGCAGGTGACTGTCATGCACCGGAAGCATGGGAAGACGGTGCATCGTATGATTTTTTACGGCGAAAAGCAAAAGCCCCTATTGGATGAAGAACGTTCCGTGTCGGAGGAGATGGATACGGGCGAGCTCGCTGCCGATGGGGACACCTACGCAGACGAGACGGCGGAAAACAGCATCTATGACGGCTGCTCGGATGAGGATCTCCTCGCCCACATTCGCGGCGAGCGCGGTGATGAGGCACTCGACTATCTCATCAACAAATACCGTAACTTCGTGCGCTCCAAGGCACGCTCCTACTTCCTCATCGGTGCAGACCGCGAGGACATCGTGCAGGAGGGCATGATCGGCTTCTTCAAGGCGATTCGTGACTACCGCCCGGACAAACTCTCATCGTTTCGTGCGTTTGCGGAGCTATGCGTGACGCGCCAGATCATCACGGCGATCAAGACGGCGACGCGGCAGAAACACATCCCGCTCAACTCCTACGTCTCACTGAACAAGCCCATCTACGACGAGGACTCTGACCGCACCCTGCTCGACGTGCTCTCCGGTGCGCGCATCAGCGACCCCGAGGAACTCGTCATCAGTCACGAGGAATTCATCGACATCGAGCAGAAAATGGAGGAAATCCTCAGCGACCTTGAGTGGCGCGTCCTCATGAGCTACCTCGACGGCAAATCCTATCAGGAGATCGCCGTCGACCTGCATCGTCAGGTCAAATCCATCGACAATGCGCTGCAGCGCGTTAAGCGCAAGCTGGAGAAATACATGGAGTCGCGCGGGGACGAGCTCGACATCGGGACAGTCTATCGCGGACTGACGACCATCAACCGCGTGGGACGCGCACAGGAATAAAGAAACATCAAGGGACCATTGCATACCCCCCATCGGCTCGCTGCGCTCGCCACTTCCCCCGCGCGGCGGGGGAAGCTAATATACCGTTATCCTAAAAGCCTTCCCCGTGGTCACGGGGAGCGGTCAACGTCAGCCAATCACACATCGCTGTCGCTCGTGTTCTTGGGACGTTTTCCCATACGTCCTGTTACCCAATCAGCTTCGTCCTGTGGACTTGCTTCTTGGACAGGTCAGCAAGGGGGACCGCGCAAGCGGTGGAAGGGGCACAAAGAAGGGGCTGTTACACGAAGTTTGCGACTTCATGCAACAGCCTTTTTTGTTTTATGTGAATATCATATTCTATTGCTATCATTCAAAAAGCAGTTGAGAAATAGGAGGCATGACCATGTGGAAAAAATTTTCATCCATCCTGCTGACGGTACTGCTCTGTCTCGCCTGTGCCGTGGCGTCCGCACAGGCGGCAGAGGACAGCACACCGAGAGCGGCTGCGTTGCAGGAAAAGCCGAGCCGCATTGAACTCGTGATGATCCTCGACAGGAGTGGATCCATGCACGGGTTGGAGGCGGACACCATCGGCGGCTTTAATGCGATGATCGAGAAGGAGAAGAAGCTTGGCATCGGCGTGCGCGTGACGACGGTGCTCTTTAACGACAAGATTGACCGCCTCTACGAGCACAGGGCGATCCAGAGCGTGCGCCCGCTGACCGAGCGGACGTATGAGACGGGCGGCACGACGGCACTCCTCGACGCCGTCGGCGAAACGATCCTGCACATGGAGCAGTCGGGCGCGGCAGACAGGCAGGGGACGAAGGTGATCGTCGTCATCATCACGGACGGCATGGAGAACGCGAGCACTGAGTTCACAAAGGCAAAGGTCAAGGAACTCATCTCGGACAAGCAGGAAAAGGCGGGCTGGGACTTCATCTACCTCGGCGCGAACATCGATGCGGCTGAGGAAGCAGATGCCATTGGGGTACGCAAGGCGAACGCCGTGACGTATAAGAACACATCGAGCGGTGTTCGTGCGAACTACGATGCTGTCGGTGTCTACGTCGCAGAGCGTGCGAGCGGCAACGAGAAATCGGATGCATGGAAGGATCATGTCGAGCGGGATACGGGAAAATAAGTCGTCGATGTACGTTGACAATTTCCTGCTGACGATGTATCCTATGAAATGTAATCTATATATAATAGAACTGAATTGATGGGGAGAGGCGGCAGGCTGTGTGCCTCGCCGGGAGAGTATCTATTTTTAGGAGGAATCGGAATGAAAAACTGGAAGAAAATGCTGGTCGCTTCGCTTGCATGCTCAGCGGTCTTGGGACTGTCCTCGTACAGCCCGGCAGAGGCGGCATACGAACTCAATCCTGAGGTCAAGACGGTGACTCCGGCACTCATGGAGGCGTCGGAAATCGGTGTTCTGAAGTACAACAACCCGCAGATGGCGAACTACACGAACAAGGATGCCATTGTTGTTGCGAGCTTCGGCACGACGTTCAAGGATACGCGTGAGAAGACGATCGAGGCGACGGTGCGCGATATTCAGGCAGCGAACCCCCTCGCAAAGGTCGTCACGGCATTTACCTCCCATATCATCATCGACCGCATCGCGGCAAAGGAAGGCAAGCACTATCCGACGCCCGAGGAGGCACTGACGCAGCTCAAGGCAGAGGGCTACTCCCGCGTCGCGTTGGTCTCGCTCGACGTCATTCCGGGCATGGAGTATTCCTACGTCAAGGCGGTTTACAACGAGTACAAGGATCAGTTTAAGACGATGACCTGCGGCACCTCCCTCATGTACTGGCAGGGACAGGAAAATCAGGCGGACGACGTGACGGAGTTCATCAAGGCGGTCTCGACGCAGTTCCCGAAGCTGGGCAAGGATGAGGCACTCCTCCTCATGGCACACGGCACGCCGCACGTCTCCAACGCCTACTATTCCGTGATCCAGGCAAAGCTCAACGAGCTCGGCTATAAGAACGTCTACGTCTACACGGTGGAGGGCTGGCCGAGCCTGGAGACGATCCTGCCGAAGCTCAAGCAGAACCACATCAAGATGGTCACGCTCATGCCGATCATGATGGTGGCGGGCGATCATGCACACAACGACATGGCGGGCAAGGATTCGGACTCGCACAAGAGCATCCTTGAGAGCCAGGGCTTCAAGGTCAACACCTATCTGCACGGCCTCGGTGAGAACCAGGCGATCCGTGCTGCCTTCGTGGAGCGTGCCAACGACGCATGGGACGCGCTGCAGGGACGCAAGGGGGCGGATGCAGACCACATCAAAATGATGAAGTAATACAGCATATCCGCTCGGAGCCTGTCACAGGAGCATCTGCTTCTGCGGCAGGCTCTTTTCTTTATGGAGATACCCTGCTATAATAAATGGCACGAAAAGCAAGGCAACAGATAGAGGAGTACGCGAATGAAGATTGCAGTCGTCGGAACGGGAATGATCGCACGCGAGGCGCTTAATGCGCTGCGCATGGTGAGAGGTGTGGAGATCCCCGTGCTCTGTGCACGAGCGCACAGCAGGAAAAAAGCGGAACGCATGGCGCAGGAGTTTAACATCCCGCACGTCGTGACCGACTACGCAGAGCTGCTCGCATCCCATGCGGCCGACTTCGTCTACCTCGGCATCGTAAACAGCGCGCATTTCGACTATGCGCGTCAGGCGATCTCGGCGGGCTGGAATGTCATCGTGGAGAAGCCCTTTGCCTCGACCCTCGCGGAGACAGAGGAGCTGATCGCGCGCGCCCGTGCGGCGCAGAGCTACGTCTTTGAGGCAATGACACCGCTCTATATGCCGAACTTTCGCGGCATCGTGGAGCGGCTGCCCCGGCTTGGCCTCGTCCGCCTCGTACAGGCGAACTTCTCCCAGTATTCGAGCCGCTACGACCGCTACCTCGCGCGCGACGTTGCTCCCGCGTTTGACCCCGCCTGCTCGGGCGGCGCACTCTATGACCTGAACGTCTACAACCTAGCGCTCATCATCGCGCTCTTCGGACGCCCGCTTTCCGCGTCCTATCTGGCAAATATCGGATTCAACGGCATCGACACATCAGGGGTGATGACCCTGCGCTACGACGGCTTTTGCGCCTCATCGGCAGCGGCGAAGGACAGCAGCAGCCCCTCCTTCCTCATGATCCAGGGCGAGAACGGCTGGATTCGCACCGACGGCACGCCGAACGAACTGCGCTCCTTCACCATCGGCCTGCGCGGTGCGGAGCCCGAGACCTTCGCGCTGAACCGCCACGAGCACCGCATGGTGCATGAGTTTGAGGAGATGCAGCGCATATACCAGCAGCGGGACTACACTGCCGTGGAGGACGGATTTGCCGTGACGCGCGCGGTGATGGCGGTCATGGAAAAAGCACGCCTGATGGCGGGCATCCAGTTTCGGGCGGACTGATACATGGATACAGCCATGATGATTGAGATGGAACACCTCGTCAAAAAATTTCCGCATACCAATGAGAAAAAAGAGAGCGCATGGAAGACCGCCGTCAATGATGTATCGCTCTCCGTACGGCGCGGCGAGGTGTTCGGCCTCCTTGGCCCGAACGGCGCAGGCAAGACGACAATCATTCGGATGCTCACCATGCAGACCCGTCCGACGAGCGGACGCATCCGCATCGGCGGAGAGGACATCCATGCGGCAGAGCGCAGCGTCAAGGCACAGATCGGTGTCGTACCGCAGCACGTGAACTTTGATCAGGAACTCACCGTCTGGGACAATATGGAGCTGCACGCGCGCCTGCACCACATGGAGCGTGCGGAGCGCACGGCACGCATCGAGGAGCTCCTGACGGAGATGTCGCTCATGGAGGTGCGCAACGACGGTGTGCGGCAGCTCTCGGGCGGGATGAAGCGGCGGCTGCTCATTGCGCGTGCGCTCATCCACCGTCCGCGCGTCCTCTTTCTCGACGAGCCGACCGTTGCCCTCGATCCGCAGATTCGCCGCCATATCTGGGATGTGGTGCACGGCATCGCAGCGCGCGGCGTGACCGTCCTCCTCACCACACACTACATCGAGGAGGCAGAGGCGCTCTGCGCACGCGTCGCCATCATCAATAAGGGGCGGCTCATTGACTTGCAGACGCCGCAGGACTTCTGTGAGGCACTGGGCAGACACGCCGTGGAGTGGGATGGGGCGGACGGACGCGCCTACCGCTTTTTCCATACACAGGAGGAGGCGCGCAGCTATGCGCGCGGCATCGAGGAGACGATGGCGCGTGTGCTCCTGCGCCCGACGAATCTAGAGGACGTCTTTATCGAGCTGACGGGACGGAAGGAGGGGCTCTGATGCTTGGCGATATATGGACGGTGTTTTGGCGCGACTGGATCGTGCTGCGTCGCCGCCTGAAAAAATATATCCTGAGCCGCATGGTCTCGCCGCTCATGTTCCTCATCGCCTTCGGCTGGGGACTCGGGCGGAGCATCGACGTCGGCGGCGGCTCGTACATCGACTTCCTCGTGCCGGGGCTGCTCGCGATGAACTCCATGAACATCAGCTTTAACAGCATCATCCCCGTGCACGCGGAGCGCATCTACCATAAAAGCCTTGAGGAGTACCTTATCGCCCCCATCCGCCCCGATGCCTACGTCATCGGCAAGGTCGCGGGTGCCGTGCTGCGCGGACTGATCTCCTCGGCGATCATCATCGGACTGAGTTATCTCTTCGGTGCACATTTTTCCGTCACGCCGCTCTTTCTTCTTGTGCTGACGCTGAACTGTGCGATTTTCGCGGAGATTGGCTTTCTCGCGGCGATGTATATCTCCACCTACGAGGAGATGGGACAGGTCAACCTCTACGTCCTCCTGCCCATGTCGTTCCTCTGCGGGACATTCTTCTCCACGGCGGCACTGCCGGATGCGGTGCGCTATCTCGTGGAGATCCTCCCACTGACACATACGAGCTACCTCCTGCGCAGCCTCAGCGGGGCAGGGGACTACTCCGTTATCTCGCTTGCCGTCGTCGTGCTCTACGCCATCCTCGGCATCGTCGCCGGTACATGGAAATTCCGCCGACTGACTGACTAAGCAATCACTCATATCACTCAGAGGACAATCATGCTCAGGCATATCTTTCATCACAGCGGCGCAGCAGAGGGCTGCGCACACTTCTGCTGCACGCGCGTCGAGAACTTCGGCGTCTCCTACGGGACCTTTGACGTCTTCTCACACGTCAACCTGCACTTTCACTGCGGCGAGCTCACCGCCATCATCGGGCCGAACGGCGCGGGAAAATCAACCCTCCTGCGCGCCATCCTCGGCGAGGTGCCGCACACGGGACACATCCGCTTCGTCGACGCCGAGGGGCGCCATACCGGCCGCCCCGTCATCGGCTACGTCCCGCAGTACCTCCGCCTCGACGTGAGCGCACCGACCACCGTCATGGATCTCTTTATGGCGTGCATCACGGCGCGCCCCGTCTGGCTCTGCCCCGCACGTCGCTATCGTGCACGTGCCACGCAGAGCCTTGCGCGCGTGCGGGCGGAGCACCTCATCGACCGCCGCCTCGGCGCACTCTCGGGCGGAGAACTGCAGCGCGTTCTCCTCGCGCTCGCGCTCGACCCCATCCCAAACCTGCTCCTCCTCGATGAGCCCGTCTCGGGCGTTGATCAGCGCGGACTGGCACTCTTCTACGAGATCGTCGCGGAGCTGCGCGCCAAGGAGGATCTCGCGATCCTCCTCATCTCGCATGACCTCGGCATGACGGCACGCCATGCGGACAAGGTTGTCCTGATGAACCACGGCATCGCGGCGGCCGGTACGCCCGAGGAGGTCTATCGCTCTCCGGCGATGGAGCAGATCTTCGGCATTCTGCCCGACCTCAGCAGCCTGCGCGCGCCGACGGAGAAGCGCACGGCAGGAGAGGAGGGGACGGCATGGAACTGATCTATCACGTCATGGACACACTCCTGCCCTTTTCGTGGACAGAGTATACCTTTATGAAGAATGCGCTTCTCGCCGTCCTACTCATGACGCCGCTCTTCGGGCTCCTCTCGACCATGGTCGTCTCAAGCCGCATGGCGTTCTTCTCGGACTCGCTCGGCCACGGCGCATTCACGGGTATTGCCGTCGGCGCGCTCGTCGGCATCGTCTCGCCGCTCACCGCGCTCATCACCTTCTCGATCGCCTTTGCCCTCCTCATCACCTACATCAAGCATCGGACGGCGGCATCGGCAGACACCGTCATTGGCGTATTCTCCTCGACTGCCATTGCCGTCGGCCTCATGGTCATGAGCCGAGGCGGCGGTTTCTCGAAATTCTCCCCGCTCCTGATCGGCGACATCCTGAGCATCACGCCGTCCGACCTCGCGGGACTGCTCGCCGTCGACCTCCTCGTCGTACTGGTCTGGGCCGTCCTCTTCAACCATCTGCTCCTGCTCTCCGTCAACCCGTCACTCGCGCACAGCCGCGGCATCTCCGTCGTGCGCATCGAGGCGGCGTTTGCCGCCCTGCTCGCCGTCGTCGTCGCCGTCAGCATCCAGTGGGTCGGCATCCTCATCATCAATGCACTCCTCGTCCTGCCGGGGGCAGCCGCGCGCAACGTGGCGCGCAGCGTCAAGGAGTACCACCTCATCGCCATCCTCACCGCCCTCGTTGCGGGCATCGTCGGGCTCTTCTCCGCCTACTACCTCGGCATCGCGGCCGGCGCGGCCATCGTCGCCGCCGCCGCCCTCATCTTCTTCCTCTCGCTCGCACTCCGTACACACGTGCAGCGGTGATCTGTTTTTTTTTATCAAATTATGCTAAAATGGGCAGAAATAAAACATCTAAAGGAGGCCGTTCGGATGAAAATAACGATTGGCAGCGATCATGGGGCAGTAGAGCTGAAAGAGGAAGTCAAGATGGTGCTCCACGAGTTTGAGGATGTCCGCGTCACGGACGTCGGCACCTTCGGCACGGAGTCGGTCGACTATCCCGACATCGCGGAGAAGGTCTGCGCTGATGTCGTCTCCGGCAAGGCGGATCGTGGCATCGTCCTCTGCGGCACGGGGATCGGCATCTCCATCGCGGCAAACAAGATCGACGGCATCCGCGCCGCACTCTGCGGCGACGTCTACTCGGCGATCATGTCGCGGAAACACAACGACGCAAACGTCCTCGCCATGGGCGGACGCGTCACGGGCATCGGCCCGGCGGGTGAAATCGTGCGCGCATGGGTCTGCACGGAGTTCGAGGGCGGCCGCCACGCCCGCCGCGTCGACAAGATCATGGCACTTGAGCAGCAGAAAGACAGCTAACAGCTAGGGGAGAGCACACATGAGCATTATGGACACGCTGAAACAGTCAGACCCGCAGGTCGCGGAGGCAATTGATCACGAGCTCAACCGTCAGCGGACAAAGCTCGAACTCATCGCCTCAGAGAACATCGTCAGCCGTGCCGTCATGGAGGCACAGGGCAGCGTCCTCACCAACAAATACGCCGAGGGCTACCCCGGCAAGCGCTACTACGGCGGCTGCGAGTACGTCGATGTCGCAGAGCAGCTCGCCATCGACCGCGCAAAGGAACTCTTCGGCGCGGCATGGGCGAACGTTCAGCCCCACTCGGGCGCACAGGCGAACATGGCGGTATTCTTCGCCCTCCTGCAGCCGGGCGACACCATCCTCGGCATGAACCTCACGGACGGCGGACACCTCACGCACGGCAGCCCCGTCAACATCTCCGGCACCTACTACAAGGTCATCCCCTACGGCGTTGACCGCGAGACCGAGCGCATCGACTACGACGCCCTCGAAAAACTCGCTGCCGAGCACCATCCGCGCATGATCATCGCGGGCGCATCGGCGTATGCACGCATCATCGACTTTGAGCGCATCGCCGCCATCGCCAAAAGCGTCAATGCCATCTTCATGGTCGACATGGCACATATCGCGGGGCTCGTCGCAGCGGGGCAGCACCCCAGCCCCGTCCCCTACGCCGACATCGTCACCACGACCACGCACAAAACCCTGCGCGGCCCGCGCGGCGGCCTCATCCTCGGACGCGACGAAGAACTCGGGAAAAAGATCAACAAGGCCGTATTCCCCGGCATCCAGGGCGGCCCTCTGATGCACGTCATCGCGGCCAAGGCCGTCGCCCTCGGCGAGGCACTGCAGCCCTCGTTCAAGGAGTACGGCGCACAGGTCGTCAAGAACGCCGCCGCGCTCGCCGACGAACTCACGAAGCTCGGCTACCGCATCGTCTCGGGCGGCACGGACACGCACGTCATGCTCGTTGACCTCACGAACAAGGACATCACGGGCAAGGAAGCGCAGACCCTCCTCGACGAGGTCAACATCACAGTGAACCGCAACACCATCCCGTTCGAGCCGCGCAGCCCGTTCGTCACGAGCGGCATCCGTCTCGGCTCGCCCGCACTCACCACGCGCGGCTTCCGCGAGGAGGACATGCGTGAGGTCGCACGCATCATCGTGCACGTCCTCGATGCACCGACGGACGAGAGCCGCCGCGCAGAGGCACGCCGCCGCGTCGATGCATTCTGCAAAAAATATCCGATCTATGAACATCTCGGGGAGAACTGACTTCCCCGTGGAAAGGAAACATCCCATGGCTGACACATTCCGCCCGTCCGACATACCGACACTCCACCTCGTCGATCATCCGCTCATCCAGCACAAACTGACCATCATGCGCCGCAAGGAAACGGGGACAAAGGAATTCCGCGAACTGCTCTCGGAGATCGCCATGCTCATGGCATACGAGATCACGCGCGACTTCCCCCTGCGCGACGTGGAGATCGAGACCCCTGTCGCACATTGCCATGCAAAAATGCTCGCAGGCAAAAAACTCGGCATCGTCCCGATCCTACGCGCAGGCCTCGGGATGCTCGACGGCATCCTGAACCTCATCCCTGCGGCACGCGTCGGACACATCGGACTCTATCGCGACCCCGAGACACTTGCCCCCGTCGAGTACTATGCAAAGCTCCCGCGCGGCATCGAGGATCGCACCCTCATCGTACCTGACCCCATGCTCGCCACGGGCGGCAGTGCGTCGGCAGCACTCACCATGCTCAAGGACAAGGGCGCGCGCAGCATCATCCTCATGTGCCTCGTCTCCGCTCCTGAGGGCATCCGCCGCGTCGCGGCAGACCACCCCGACGTACCGATCTACGTTGCGGCAGTGGACGACTGCCTCAACGAGCACGGCTACATTGTACCGGGGCTCGGCGATGCGGGCGACCGCATCTTCGGAACACTCTAAGCTGCCCACCCTCGCGCGCGAGCGGTGGAGGGGGCGCCTGTCGGATAAGACATTAAAGCCTGTTGCATGAAGCTTTTTAGCTTCGTGTAACGGGCTTTTCTATTGTTATCTGATTCATTAAAAAGCGGAACCGTAACATTTGTTTCTAGGAAATAAAGTCATGAATGTGTTAATATAAAGTATAAACTGGCGATAACTATATTAAGAGTATCTATAAGGACAGCAATACGCGCAGACAGAAGGAAATGTGCGAATGAATCAGATGAACATAAAACATGTAACGAACGCGCATCGCGTGAAAAAACGACTGCTGACCGCAGGCCTTACCGCCCTCTGTGCCGTGAGCTGCATCCCCGCCGTGCACGCCGCCGAAAAGGCAGCAGAGAAGACGACAGAGAGTATATGGGTCGCACGCTATACATTTGACGGAGAAAATCCCGTGACCGATGCCGAGCTGCGGGACATCCTCGCGCCGCATCGCCACCATGAGGCGACGCTCTCCGACCTTGAGGCGCAGGCAGAGGAGATCACGAAGTACCTGCGGGACAAGGGCTACTTTGTCGCGTTTGCCTACCTCGCACCGCAGGAATTTCGTGACGGCGTCGTCACCTTTACCATCGTACCGGGACGCTATGGCGAGATCATCATCAACAACGAGACCTACGTGCACGATCGGGCGATCCTGCGCGAGATGGGCGTCGCACCGGGGCAGATCATCGACAAGAACGAACTCAGCCGCGGCGTCTGGCTCACCAACGACATAAACCGCATCGAGGCAAACACCAAACTCAAGGCGGGCAGCGAGCCGGGAACGACGGATCTCATCGTCAACGTCAAGAACAAGGGACACCGCATGTGGGGCTACCTTGGCGTGGACAACGGCGGCTACCGCTACACGGGACGCTACCAGTACAGCGCATTCTTCAACTACGCGAGCCCCTTCCGTGAGGGGGACATCTTCTCCATCGGCGGCGTCATGTCAAACGGCAAGATGTGGTCGGGCTCCATCTCCTACAGCACGCCGTTCTGGCGGCAGGGCGAGCGGCTCGGCATCAGCTATGTGCGATCCTTTTACTCCCTCGGCGGTGCATTTTCCTCCATGGATTTCGTGGGCTCGTCACAGAGCATCGGATTCAACTGGCAGCACAACTTCCGCCGCAGCCGCGACCTCAACCTCTACGGCTCCGTGCGGCTCGACTTCAAGAGCATGGGCAGCGAGGCGCGGCAGATGTCCTTCCGTGACCCGAAACACGCCCGCAACTGGGTGTTCGGCATCAATGGGGACAACCTCGACCGCTTCCTGACGGGCGGGCGCAACACTCTCTCGCTCTCCTATACGCGCGGCAACGTCATGATCAACGAGCCCATGCAGCGGCTCAACGACGCGGTGACGGGGCGCACGGCAGGGCATTTCGGCAAGTGGAACCTCGACCTCACGCGGCTCCAGCACATCGACGATCGGCTTGCCCTCTACCTCAGCTACAGCCGCCAGTGGGCGGAAAAAAACCTCGACCCCTCGGAGAAATTCTCCCTCGGCGGGCCGAGCGGCGTACGCGCCTATCCCGTCAGTGAGGCGTCGGGCGACGACGGCTGGAAATGGACGGCGGAGCTGCGGTGGAACGTACCGACGCGCGAGGGCGATACCAACGTCTGGCAGATGATCGTATTCGTCGATGGAGGACATGTGAGCATCTACCATGAGGGCTATCCCGGCTATACGGGACCGGACAGCCGCAGCCTGTATGGGGCAGGCCTCGGCGTCAACTGGAGCAATGATGATAACTGGGGCGCTCGTGTAAACTACGCGTGGAAGCTTGGGCACGAGACTGCGGTCTCGGACAGTGACCGCAGCGGACGCTTCTGGTTTCAGGTCTATAAATTCTTCTAAGAGTATAGGGATTCCGACGCACGTCGGACGGTCTTTGGGATAAAGGGGATACGACAATGAGCATCATGAACAGACACCGTCGCGGACGCCTGCGACGCGCCCTGCGCAGCGGCGTCAGTTTCTTTGCAGCAGGGACATTATTGGCGAGCACGGCAGAGCCCGTACTTGCCCTTCCGCAGGGCGGACAGGTCGCGGCCGGCGACGCACAGATCGCCTCGAACGCGGCAGAGATGGCGATCCATCAGAACTCGCAGAACGCCGTCATCAACTGGCAGAGCTTCAACATCGCAGCGGGCGAGCGCGTGAGCGTCCTCCAGCCGAACGCACAGGCGGCCCTCCTGAACCGTGTCCTCGGCAGCAACCCGTCCGAGATCTTCGGACAGCTGCAGGCGAACGGACGCGTCTTCCTCGTCAACCCGGCGGGCGTCTACTTCGCCCCGGGCGCACAGGTCGATGCGGGCGCGATCATCGCCTCCACCATGAACATCACGAACGCGGACTTCATGGCGGGACGCTACAACTTCGTCGGCACAGAGCACGACGGCAAGGTCATCAACAAGGCATCACTCGCCGCCCAGAACGGCGGGCTCATCGCCCTCCTCGGCAAGGACGTCGTCAACGAGGGCGTCGTCGTCGCGAAGAAGGGCACGGCAGTCCTCGCCGCGGGCGAAGAGGTCACACTCGACTTTGGCGGCGACGGCAAGGTCGAGGTCGTCCCCACCAAGGCGGCACTGGAGCAGGCAGTCACGAACAAAGGTCTCGTCGAGGCAGACGGAGGCCTTGTCTTTATGTCCGCTGCGACAGGCGAAATGCTCACGCGCTCGGCGGTCAATCAGGACGGCGTCGTCCGTGCCTCCTCCCTCGCAGACGCACCGGGCGCGATCCGCATCACGGCGCATGACGTGAACCTCGGCACGGGCAGCTTGACGGATGCGAGCGGCATGCAGGGCGGCACGATTGAGATCGGCGGCGGCTGGCAGGGCACGGGGACGCTTGCACACGCCACGAACGTGAGCATCGCGCATGGCGCGGCTCTGCGCGCCGACGCGACGGCGGACGGCGGCGCGGGCGGCACTGTCGCCGTCTGGTCGGACGGCGAGACGCGCTTCGCGGGCGAGATCACGGCGCGCGGCAGGGGCGCGGGCGGCATGGTCGAGACCTCGGGAGCGAAGGTCTGGATCACGGGCGACGTGCGTGCCTCCTCCGAGCACGGCAAGGCGGGTGAGTGGCTCATCGATCCCGGCGACATCGAGGTCAAGACGCGTGCGGCGGGCGATCCTGAAGCTGGCTCTCAGGCGGATGTGCAGACCGTCACCAATTCGCTGAACGGCGGCACATCGGTAACCATTCAGACGGAAAAGCTCACGGAACCGAACGACAACTCCATCACAGTATCGGATGCCATCACGAAGACGGCGGGCGGCGACGCAACTCTGACGCTCAAGGCGACGGGAAACGTAAATATCAACGCCAATATCACATCGACGGCGGGCAAGCTCAATGTGGACATCACCTCCGATACGAACCACCATGCGGGCGGTGCGGTCAGCGTCGCGAGCGGAAAGAATATCAAGACGCTCGGCGGCAATGTCAAGATCGGCGGCGGCCTTGTCGAAGCTGGCGTCGGCTTTGCCAACTCGCAGAGTGCGGGCGAAGCGGGCATCATGCTCAACGGTGTCACGATTGACACGACGGACGGCGCCACGGCGAGCGGCAATGTAGAACTCGCGGGCAGTACGACGGCAAATGCGGCGGGTGTTTCGCTCGTGGGCACGACGATCACGGCGGGCGCGGGCAAGGTCACGCTCGTCGGCAAATCCACGGGCGGCGGCAAGGGTATCGCCCTCGGCGGGAACATCACGACGCGCTCGGTCGAACTGCGCACGGATTCTCTCGACCTCTCGGGCACGATCACGGGCGACGGCGACCCCGCAGGCACGGCGAAGGTTTGGACGCTCTCGGACGGCAAGACCATCAACTTTGGCACGGGTACGGGCGGACTTGACCTTGCGGGTAATACGTTCTCAAGTGCGGGCAAGATCAAGGACTTTCATAAGAATATCGTCGGCGATGCCGCGAAGTCGGCAAATATTGTCGCAAATGGCGTGACGGCGGACAAAGATCTGGAAATGTATACGGGTGCAGGCACGCTGACGCTCAGCGGCGCGGTGAATATCGCTTCGACGTACGCGCTGACGCTTGGCTCGAAAAACGCCATCACGGGCGCGGGTGTCATCACGACGGACGCCCTCAAGCTCGACGCGGCAGATGCAACAGTGAACCTCACGGGCACGCAGATGCTTGGTAAGCTCGACGGCGCGGCAAAGGAGCTGACGCTCAAGAACGGCGCGAATCTCACGGTCGGTGAAGATACGGGGCTTGTGACAACGAACGGTGCGGACGTCGAAGTGACGGCGGGCGATCTCACGGTCGGCACGCACGGCATGACGAACGCGGCGGGCACGATGAAGCTCAAGGCGAGCGGCACGCTCAAGCTTGATGCAAATGCCGAGGTCAAATCGATGGGCGCGGCGGCGACATCGCTCGAAGCGACGGCGGTCAATTTTGTCACGGCGAGCAAGGTATCGACAGCAGGCGGCACGATTGATGTCAAGACGGATGCGCTGACGCTCCCCTCGGGAGCGCAGGGCACTCTTTCGAGTGCAAACGGCGCGGTTACGGTTGATACGAAAACGGCGGGCAAAAAGATCGCCGTCGGCTCTTCGACGCCCTCCGACCTCGTGCTGCCAAACCTCGATTTTATCAACTCGGGTACGGGCGAAATCCAGATCGGCAGCGCCGCGACAGGCAACGTCGAGATCGGCACAGCCGATGTCAAGGCGCCGCTCACGGTTGAGTCGGGCTCGACCATCAAATTCTCAGGCGCAATGACGAACGCAGGCGGAAAGGACACGACGTTCAAGGCAAATACCATTGACTTTGCTTCGGGTGCGAATCTCGCCTCGGGAGCGGGCACGATGACGATGACGGCGAACAGCGTCACGAACTGGAACGATGCCGCGTTTGCCGATACGAACGGCGCGGGCACGTTCGTCCTGAAGCCCAAGACGGCAGGAAACTTCACCGTCGGCGGCACGGCAGGTCTTGTGACGGATGCAGGCTTTGGAAAACTCAAGGCGGGCAATTTTAAGAACGTCTCCGTCGGTGCAAAGGACAATGGCGGCACGGCGACCATCGCGGGCATTTCAGCGGGCAATATGCCTAAGTATACGAGCATCCTGACGCAGGGGAAAATCAATATCACGGGCGCGGTCAACGGTGCGGCGACGGATACGCTCGCGCTCCATGCCGATGCGCCGGGGACGACAGACGGCGACGGGCTTTCTCAGAGTGCGCCCGTTTCGGTCGGCAACCTGCTGCTCCTCGGCAAAGGCTCGATGGATCTCAGCACGCAGCCGAATGCGATCAAGAATATTGCCGCTGATATGTCGGACGGCAGTTTGAAGCTCAAGAACAATACCCACATGAAGGTCGCCGTCGTTGAAGACCGCACGGTAAATCCTGCGAAGAACGTCGAGGGACTCAAGACGAAATCGACGGACATCCAGATGGCGGCAGGGCAGAAACTCACGGTCGAAGGAAAGCTCAATTCCACGGACGACACGAAGCTCGAAGCCGACGATCTCGATCTTGGAAATAACAAGGTCAATGTCGGCAAGAAGCTCACGCTCGAAAAGGCGACGAAGGCGCAGACCATCAACGTCGGCACGGGCACGGGCGACTGGAATATCAACAACGCGAATTACGGCAAGATCAAGATCGGCGGCGCGACGCAGACGGGCGATGTCAATATCAAGGGCGCAACGTTCAAGAAGCCATCGGACATCGAGACCACGGGCAAGGTCACGCTGACGGGCGCGACGAAGGCGGGCGCGGATGGTAAGTCCGACATGAAAATCAAGGCGCATACGGCAGAACTGCCGACGGCGTCCGATACGCTCGCTGTCAAGAATCTCGACCTCGACCTCTCGGGCGGCATCGATCTCGGTCTTGGCAAGATCAACGGACAGAAGGACGGCAAAGTCACGGCGAAGGGCGCATCGGCGAGTCAGGACATCTATATCAGTGACAATGCCGCAGATGCTCCTTCTACGGAGTTCCGCATTGCCTATCGCACGATCAACAATACGCTCGATGGCTTCGGCGGCTTCGACGTCGCGGGTGAGAAGCATGTCTACTTCTACGGCGGCGCAGTCAAGAAGTCCATCAATGCGGCGGGCAAGCTCGGCGTCGAGGTGCGCGACAATCTCACCATCGAGGGCAAGGGTACGAAGCTCAAGATCGGTGCAGATCCGATGCAGGCGGGGCACGATCCCGCATCGGTCATCACGGGCGGCTTTACCGTCAAGCAGGGCAAGACCGTCCATGTGCAGGGCTCGGACGGCACAAGCAAGGAAACCGGCGCGGAAATCAATATCCAGACGGACGGCAACATCCATCTCGAACAGGGAGCTACACTGAAGGTCGAGGGCAATTATGCACAGGCGACGCTCAATGCACGAAACGGCGATGTCGTACTGGAAGATAATGCCAAGGTGAAGGTTGCCGACGGCTCTACGCCCGTCTGGGTCGATGTGACGGGCAATAAGCTCAATCTCGGCGCAGGCGCTCAGCTCGACTCGGGCACCGATACCGTCGGTGCTCTGCGCGTGCATACGGATGAGATCGTCACGCCGACAGCGGACGACAATACGACGAACATCGTCGGCAAGAGCGGTCTCGTCATCACGCGCAAGACGGCGGGCGATCTGACGCTAAACAACTCTTCGACGGGCGCAGGGCTTCATGTCACGAGCGACCAGCTCAACGGCAAGCTCTTTGGCAATCAGTTCAGTGAGCTTGTTCTCGGCGACAATCGCAGCCAGACAGTCACGATCGACGGACTTGAGGCAAACAACCGCGTCGTCGTCAAGACGGCGGAGACGGGCAAGGTCACAATCGGTGCGGGCGGTCTCAAAGTCGGCACAGACGGCTCGAATAAGCCCTACAATGTCACGCTCACGACGGGCGAGATCGAGAACTCGGGCGGCGCGGGCGTCATGAATATCGGCGCGGGCAGCGCACTGAACCTCTATACGAACAATATCGCGAACCTCGCGGCGCACGGGAGCAGTCCGTCCGTCACAGGCACGGGCACGCTCGGCATCGGCACCTACAGCGGGGCGAAGTCCATCGGCGTCGGCGACGGCGCGGCGGGCGACCTGAAGCTGACGAACGACAAGATGACGAACGTGTTCGGCCCGAACTTCTCGCATTACAGCATCGGCAACATCGATCCGAAGGGCGGGGCGACCACGCAGGATACGATCAACGTGGCAGGCTCTTCGCTCGGGCAGAACACGACCCTGCAGGCGAAGCACATCAACTTCACGGGCGACATGACGCTTGCCTCGGGCAAGATCCTGACCGTGAACGCATTGCAGGACGCCAGACAGACGGCGGGCAAGATCAAGACGGACAATCTCGCCGTGATCTCCTCCAGCCTGAACCGCGACGGCTCGGTGGCTGCCGCGGGCGGCAGCATCACCCTCGACAAGGACAACGAGATCGGCACGCTCGCGGCGGACGCCTATGCGGTCAACGTGAAATCGAACAAGCTGACGATCGGCACGATCACGACGCCCACGGGGGCGCCGGTTCCTTCGCGTACCATTTCGGGCGTCAAGGCGGGGTCTGTCACCTCGGGTGGGACAACGAATAACGGCAACATCAAGCTCGCGGCGGACGAGATGACCTTTAGCGAGGCAGTCTCCGGCAAGGGAGCGCTGGAGCTTGAGCAGGCGACGGCGGGGACCGACATCAACATCGGCAAGTCTGGCACGGGGCTGACTTTGCCGGAAAATCTCTTCGGCGGCAATAAGATCAAGGACGGCTTCAAGCACGTCTACCTCGGGCGTGAAGACGCGACGGGAGCGACGAACGTCGGCGGCAATCTGAACTTCGTCGATCCGACGACGATCCGCTCGGGCAAGACGGCAGGCAGTATGACGCTCGACGGCTCGGCAAAGGTCGCGACGAACGGCAACGATTTCGCCCTTGAGTCAAAGGATCTGACGACGGCGGCGGGAAGCGAAGTCGATACGGGCACGGGCGCACTCACGCTCAAGACCGATGCGATGAACTTGAACGGCAAGATGAAGGGCAAGAAAGCGCTCAATATCCTGCCGATCTCGCATGGTCGGGATCTCAAACTCGGCGGCACGGTGAACGATCCGACGAAGCTCTCCTTGCTCGACAAGTATTTCAATGGCAACAACCGCCAGTTCTGGGAGTATGAGATCATCAACATTGGCGACAAGGGAGGCGGCGGCAGGCTCTATCAGAGCGGCACGATCGACATGCCGTTCACCGTCAACATCCAGCAGGCAATCACGAGCGGTACGGGCGGCGTCAACCTCTCCGGTTCGATCAAGACGCACGGTCAGAACTATACCGTTGCCAGCCGAGAGGTCAATCTCGACGATGCGCATATCAATGCGGACGGCGCCGACCGCGATCATGACGGCAATGTCGCGATCCAGGCGGATAAGCTCAACACGGCGAACGGCAGCACGATCACAGGCCACGGCGACGTCTCCTTCGACACCTATACGCCGGGCAAGACGCTCAACTTCGGCACGCCCGGCGCGGGCGGCTCTGCCTCCGATCCCACACTTCCGTCCGACATCTTCAGCGGCACGGGACTCCTGCGTAAGAACGCTGACGGCAAGGGCTTTAAGAAGATTCGCATCGGCGGAACGAATGCAGGGGATATCAAGGTTGGCAACGTCGACCTGCCCGAGGGGCTTGCCAATGCCGTATCCATCAAGACGGGCGGCAATGTGACCTCGACGGGCGTATTGAAATCCGTTCCGACGCTCGAAGTAGATGCACATAACGTAAATCTCACGGGTGCGAACGAGATCAAGAACCTCGGCAATATCACGTCCGCGACGGGCGTTTCCGTCGAGACAAAGGGCGGCACAAATATCACGGGCAAGATCACGGGCAATAACGCTCCGATCAACCTTACAAACAAGGACGGCGGCAACGTCACGATCGCGCCCGGCGGGCAGATCGTCGGCACGGGCACGTCCGACGTCGTCATCGAGGCGAAGGGCGGCGCGTTCAAGAACAAGGGCGGCGCAAACGCCATCCAGACCGCGCCCGGACAGCGCTATGTCGTCCATACGGAGGACTCCGTCGAGAACGAGATCGACGGGCTTGTATTCCAGTTCCGCAAATACGGCGTGGACTACAGCAACCGCAGCTCCTTCCCCGTTCCTGCGGGTCAGAACGCGATGTTTTACAAGTACCAGCCTGAACTCAAGCTCTATTCGACGCGCGCCTACGGCGACGACAACTCAGCCTTCTTCAACTCGACGGCAGGCTTCCATATCGCAGACGACGGCAACGTCAAGCGCCGTGCGCTCGACAAGACGGAGGTTGACTATATCCGTGCCCATGTGGGTGACTCGGGCACGCATAACTTTGGCACGACGAAGCATACGAACGTCAATGCCGACGTCAATACGGCGGACGGCACAGTGACGAATGCGATGACCGATGTCAATATGCGTTCGGGCGCACATACCTACGGCTCGGATTCGACCATTGCCAATGAGAAGATCACCTATCAGGGGCACAATGACCTCAACTACAAGATCACGGTCGACTACCGCATCGTGCCGCGCGTCGTCACTGTGACAGGAAAGACGGACACACAGAAATATAAAGGCTCGGGATATACCTATTCCGGTTATAATGGGGTCACGTTTGCCAACTTTGCGAACGGACAGACGGCATCATCGGCGGGAATTACGGCGGGGTCTATTACCTATACGCCGATTGCGGATTCCACACAGACGAGCGGCTATGCCCAGGGGGCAATCCACGCAGGGACCTATGATCTCGATGTGTCGGGAAACCTGAGGGGAGCAAACTATAATTTTGTTTACAAACCAGGAAAACTGACGATTCAGCCGCGCGAGATTCACTTTACTGCACCGAGCGGCACGCGTATTTACGGCAATGAAAATAATACCGCACAGCTGACGGGAAGCCTGTCTCATACGGGAGATTGGCTTGCTTCAGGTGACTCTTTTGACGCGTATACGGTTACGGCAACTGACAGCGCGAACCATGCCGTGACGAAGGAAACAGGCGTGGGCACCTACACGATGAAGGTGCAGGGAGCCATCATTGCCTCCAGCAGCGTTGCACGGGACGGGGATTACAAAATTACCTCAACGCCAGGTACACTGACGATCAATAAGCGTGACCTCTATATCACGGCGGGAGACAAGAGCCGTGCGTACGGCGATGACAATGATAAGGCGACGTATGTACCTGGCTCATCGAAGTTCACCGTGCGTACGGCGACAGCGACGACAGGCCTTGCAAACGACGATAAAATTTCGGATGTAGTGGAGACGCTCGACCCCTTGGCGACGGTGACGACGCACGCGGGAACGACAGGACTCAAGACAACGGTCTCGGGCGCGACCTTCGGCGTGGGCACGGATGCGAACTACAACGTGCACTATACGGACGGCACGTTGAGTATTACAAAGCGTAATCTGACGCTCGTTGCGGGTGATAAGACGCGCATCTACGGTGCGGCAAACAATACGGCGTCCTATGTGAACGGGACGGGGCTCTTTGCAGTCAAGACAGGGACGAACCTCGTCAACGGCGATCAGGTGACCTCGGTGACGGAGTCACTTGACGGCAATGCGGCAACGGATGCGGGCGTAACAGGGCTCATGACGCATATCTCGGGGGCTGTAATTGGCGGCGGAGCCGGCAATACGAATGACTACAACATTACCTACGAGACGGGCACACTCAATATAACGAAGCGCGATTTGACGCTCCATGCGGGCGACAAGACGCGTGTCTACGGTGCGGAGAACAGCACGGCGACCTATACGGGCGGCACGTCGAAGTTCCACGCTGACGCCGCGACGGGGACGACGGGTCTCGTGAACGGCGACACGATCGCCGACGTCACGGAGTCGACAAACGCCCTCATCACGACGGATGCGGGAACGACGGGTCTCAAGACGCAGATCACGGGGGCAAGTTTCGGCATGGGCAAGGCGTCGAACTACAACATCACCTACGTCGACGGCGGCTTCGACATCACGAAGCGCGACCTCTTTATCAAGGCGGGAGACAAGAGCCGCGCCTATGGTGCGGACAATTCGCTCGCCTCGTATGTGAACGGCACGAGCCGCATCAACGTGCGCGCGAAGGATGCGACGACGGGTCTCGCCAATGGCGATACGATTTCTGCCGTCACGGAGACGATCGATCCATTGGCGACGCCAACGACGGATGCGGGGACGACGGGACTCAAGACGACGGTCTCGGGCGCAACGTTCGGTACGGGGCTGGCTTCCAACTACACGATTCACTATGGAGATGGTAATTTCGCCATCACGCCGCGTGAGGTAAAGGTGACGGCAGGCAATGCCGAGCGCAACTACGGGCAGCCGAATCCTGTCGTGACGGCATACACCGTCGAGCACGGAACGAGTGCGACGAATCGTGGGCTGCTCCCGGGGGACAGCATCCCCATTACGGGAATCACGTCAACCTATGCACCGTCGATAACGACAACAACCAATGCGGGGACGTATAACAATGCGATTGTGATTGATCCATCCTCTGTTACGGGGAGCTATACCGGTGCGACGAATCTTGCAAACTATCGTTTTGTATATGAGCCCGGCACGCTGACCATCAAACCGACGGGCTTTACGCCAAGCACGCCGGGCGGTGCAGCAGTGACGACGAGCACGACGACATCGTCACAGACGACATCCGGCATGACGACGGGCGGCGGCGGTGCATCTGTCGGCACGCAGACGGGCGGCTCCGGCAGCATCGGCGGCGGCCCCGGACCCAGCATCGGCGGACTGCCCGGCGGTGGCGGCGGTGGCACGGGTGCCGGAGGTGCCGGTGGAGCCGGAGGTGGTGGTGGTGCAGGCGGCGGAACTGTTCCGACACCGGGCACAACACCGGGCGGCTCGTCCACGACGGGCGGCGGCTCTACACCGGGAACTGGCACAGTCCCAGGCGGCACACCGACACCGGGCGGCTATGGCATCCCGGGAGGAAGCTCGGGCAGTGTCCCGGGGATGCCCGGCGGCAGCACCGGCGGCACGGCAATTCCGGGCGGCAGCTCGGGCGGCATCAGCGTCGTTGGCGGCGGAATGGGCAGCATCGCGGGCAATCCGGGCGGACTGACGGGCGGCACGACAATCCCGGGCGGCAGCTCGGGCGGCGGCGTCAGCCTTGGCGGCGGCGGCCTGACCGGCGGTTCAACACCGAGCACGGGCGGTCTGACCGGCGGTTCGACGCCAAGCACTGGCGGCCTGACGGGTGGCTCCACTCCAAGTACCGGCGGTGTAACTGGCGGCACAACGGCAAGCACCGGTGGCGTTACGGGTGGAACGACGCCTAGCACGGGCGGCACGGGGACAACCCCGGGCGGCTCGACGGGCTCGACACCGAGTGCAGGAACGACCACAGGCGGGTCAACCCCCAGCACGGGAACAACAACCGGTGGCACCACGACGGGCACAGGCGGCTCGTCTACTTCGAGTACAACAACAGGTGGCGGCACGACCGGCTCAACCACGGGTACGGGCGGCACGTCGACCACAACAGGAGGTTCTTCCTCCAGTTCGGGCGGCTCGTCCACAAGCGGCGGAAGCTCCTCCTCGGGTGGTTCGTCAAGTTCGGGCACGTCGACCAGCGGTGGCTCTACGCCGGGCACTGGCACAGTCCCGGGCACTACACCGACACCGGGCGGCCTGACGGGCGGTTCGACACCTAGCACGGGCGGCCTGACTGGTGGCTCAACGCCGAGCACCGGCGGTGTAACTGGTAGCACAACGCCAAGCACCGGTGGTGTTACGGGTGGAACGACGCCAAGCACAGGCGGACTTACCGGTGGTTCGACACCGAGCACAGGTACATCCACGGGCGGCACGGGGACAACTCCGGGCGGCTCGACGGGCTCTACGCCGAGTGCAGGAACGACCACAGGTGGGTCAACTCCGAGCACGGGTACAACCACCGGTGGAACAACGCCGAGCACGGGTGGTTCCACGACGGGTGGCGGTACAACACCGGGAACGACAACAGGCACAACGACGGGCTCGACCACGGGCACAGGCGGCTCGTCTGGTTCGAGTACAACAGGCGGCGGCACGACCGGCTCAACCACGGGCAGGGGCGGAACGTCGACCACAACGGGCGGCTCCTCGACAAGCACGAGCGGTTCTTCTACTTCAACAGGAGGTTCGTCCTCCAGTTCGGGTGGTTCGTCTACAACTGGTGGATCTTCCTCCAGCTCAGGCGGCTCGTCCACAAGCGGCGGAAGCTCCTCCTCGGGTGGTTCGTCCAGTTCGGGCGGCTCGTCGACCAGCGGTGGCTCTACGCCGGGTACGGGCACAGTCCCGGGCTCTACACCGACACCGGGCGGCAGTACGGGAGGCTTTAGCTTCACGGGCGGCGGCTCTGGCTCTGTCCCGGGCATGCCCGGCGGCAGCGTCGGTGGCGGTACGGCGATCCCGGGCGGCAGCTCGGGCGGCATCAGCGTCGTTGGCGGCGGCACGGGCAGCATCACCGGAAATCCGGGCGGCCTGACGGGTGGCACGGCGATTCCGGGTGGCAACTCGGGCGGTGGCGTCAGCCTTGGCGGCGGTGGCCTCACGGGAGGCTCCACACCGAGCACGGGTGGCCTCACGGGTGGCTCAACGCCGAGCACCGGCGGTGTAACTGGCGGCACAACGGAAAGCACTGGTGGTGTTACGGGTGGAACGACGCCAAGCACAGGCGGACTTACTGGTGGTTCGACACCGAGCACAGGTACATCCACGGGCGGCACGAGGACAACCCCGGGCGGCTCGACGGGCTCTACGCCGAGTGCAGGAACGACCACAGGTGGGTCAACTCCGAGCACGGGTACAACCACCGGTGGAACAACGCCGAGCACGGGTGGTTCCACGACGGGTGGCGGTACAACACCGGGAACGACAACAGGCACAACAACGGGCACAGGCGGCTCGTCTGGTTCGAGTACAACAGGCGGCGGCACGACCGGCTCAACCACGGGCAGGGGCGGAACGTCGACCACAACGGGTGGCTCGTCTACCACGACAGGCGGCTCTTCGACCAGCACGGGTGGATCGTCCACAAGCGGCGGAAGCTCCTCCTCGGGCGGCGGCTCGTCTAGCTCGGGTGGATCTTCTTCCAGTTCGGGCACGTCGACAGGCGGCTCCGAGACGAATACGCCGCAGGGGGCGACGCAGGTGCCGACCAGCGACAAGGTCATTGTCACGATGGGGAACAACCCTGAGACACATGACTATGTTGAGGGCTCGGACGGCTCGTTCGGCTTTGACCTCGGGAAGACACGCGGGATTCGTGGTGTGCACCACGAGGAGATCCCAAACAGCACGGCTGAGGCAATCCCCGTCCTCTTTACGGACGGCGGCTCGCGCGATCTCGACGGCATCTATACGATCAACTATAGTCCCGTACGTCTGACGATCAAGCCTGCCTCAAAGAAGGTGGACATTCCGGATCCGAAGGAAATCCGCAATATGTCTGAGCAGAGGCTCAACTTCCTCTATCAGACAGCAAACGGAGCCTATGAGGTGACGTTTGGCAACGGCATTGTGACGCTTTATCCGAAGGATGAACCGGCACTTACGATTGTGACGAGTTCAGACCGCAAGGCGGAACGCGCCGTACTGGCATCGGGACTTCTCACAGCAATTGAGAATCTCGGCGTAACGCCGGTAGAGATCCGCGCGGTCTACATCTTCAAGGTCTTTGCGGATAAACCGACTGCGTAGTAGTTTATTCCATCCTATGGAGCGGTACGGGACAGTTTGTTTTCGTGTCGCTCTTTTCTTGTGTCCTGTCACGGTAAGGAATCCTGCGATCTTTTGGATGGCAGGGGACGCTAAAAGAGATATCCGCAATAAAAAATTTGACTTTTTGTCATTTTGCTATTGACTTTTTGTTTTTTACGCTGTATATTCTTTATAGATTTTGATTAGCACTCAGACCAATAGAGTGCTAACAGAATTGAAAGGAGAGGGGTGAATGTCGAACGATCTGGATGAGCGCAAGAGCCAAATCCTATGGGCGGTCGTCGATGACTACATTGCATCGGCGGAGCCGGTCGGGTCACGGACACTTGCGCAGAAGTACAATCTCGGCATCAGCCCTGCCACCATTCGCAACGAAATGGCGGATCTGGAAATGCTCGGTTATCTGGAGCATCCGCACACATCCGCCGGACGCATTCCGTCGTCGAAGGGCTATCGCTTCTACGTCGACGGGCTGCAGCCTATCGCTCCGGTGACGGATGCCGAGAAGACAAAGATTCATGATTGGTACAAAGGGCGCGTGCGGCGGCTCGATGAGGTGTTTCAGGAAACGGCGCGCCTCATCGCCGATGTGACACATAACCTGTCGCTCGTGCTTGCACCGCAGGCCGCACAGTCCACGTTCCGCATGCTGCAGTTCCTGCCGCTTGATCTCGGTCACGCGATTGCCGTCCTCATGACGGATGCAGGGTTCGTCGAAAACCGTATCGTCGAGATTCCAGACGGTGCGACGTTCGCAGATTTCCAGCGGATGGCGGGCGCGGTGAATCAGACGCTCTCGGGCAAGGCACTCCGTGCTGTGACAAAGCAGGATATGCGCCGCATCCGCGATGCGATCGGCGATGAGTCGATCTTCGTCGCGGCGGTGGAGGTGATGCACCGCGCGCTCGAAGGGCGTGAGGATGGTCGTCTCTATCTTGGTGGGACAGCGCAGCTCCTCAGCAATCCCGAGTTTCAGGATCTCGATCGCGTACGCGCGATGCTGCTCGTCCTTGAGCGCGAGGATCTTGTGAAGGATATCCTGCATACCCATGCGGGAGAGGACCTGACAGTCACGATCGGGCGAGAGAACGAGAGCAGTACGTTTTGGGACAGCAGCTTCATCACGGCGACCTATCATGTCGACGGAAAGCTGCTCGGAACGATTGCCGTGCTCGGGCCGACGCGGATGGAATATGCGAAAGCAATGCGCATCCTTGACTATGTCAATACGAACTTGACAGAAATGATCTATCAATTAAAGTGGTAGGAGAGGTGAACGGCTTGCAGGAAGAAGAGAAGGTACAGGACACGGCAGAGGGGCAGCCTGAGGCTGCTGCGGATGCTGTGACTGAGACGGATGCGGCGGACACACCCGCAGGGGAGGAGGACAGCGCCCCGACCGAGGCGGATAAAATTGCCGCACTCGAGGCGGAGCTGAAGGAAAAGAGTGATCGTGTCCTGCGCCTGCAGGCGGATTTTGAAAATTTCCGCCGCCGCACGGCGAAGGAAAAAGAAGAACTCGCCGCCGTCATTACGCAGAATATGCTCGGCGATCTGCTGCCGCTCCTCGATAATTTTGAGCGGGCACTCGCCGTGGAGCAGACGGATGTCGAGGCGTTCCAGAAGGGCGTCGAGATGATTCACACGCAGCTGCGTGAGGTCATGCAGAAGCACGGTCTTGAGGCCATCGAGGCAGAGGGCCAGCCCTTCGATCCGAATTTTCACCAGGCGGTGATGCGCGTGGAGGATGCGGATGCAGAGGACGGAACGATCACACAGGTGCTCCAGAAGGGCTACCAGGCAAAAGGACGTGTGATCCGCCCCGCGATGGTGCAGGTCGCCGGTAACTAACGAAATAATATCTTTATGATTTTTGGGGGAATATAACATGGCTAAAGTAATTGGTATTGATCTTGGTACGACGAACTCGGTTGTCTCCGTGATGGAGGGCGGCGAGCCGGTCGTTATTACGAATCCTGAGGGCAGCCGCATCACGCCGTCTGTTGTCGGTTTTACGAAGGACGGCCAGCGTCTCGTCGGCCGCCTCGCGAAGAATCAGGCGGTGTCGAATCCTGACCGCACGATCTCGTCGATCAAGCGTCACATGGGTGATCCGAACTATCATGTCACGATTGATGGAAAGAGCTACACGCCGCCCGAGATCTCAGCAATGATTCTGCAGAAGCTCAAGAGCGATGCAGAGGCATATCTCGGCGAGACGGTCTCGCAGGCGGTCATCACGGTGCCGGCGTACTTCAATGACAGCCAGCGTCAGGCGACGAAGGATGCGGGTAAGATCGCAGGCCTTGAGGTGCTGCGTATCATCAACGAGCCGACGGCGGCGGCACTCGCCTATGGCTTGGATAAGGATCAGGATGAGACGGTGCTCGTCTTCGACCTTGGCGGCGGCACATTCGATGTCTCCATTCTTGAGCTGAGCGAGGGCGTGTTCGAAGTCAAGGCGACGAACGGCGACACGGTGCTCGGCGGCGACGATTTCGATAAGAAGATCATGGACTGGATGGTCGAGGAGTTCAAGAAGGAGAACGGCATCGACCTCTCGCAGGACAAGATGAGCGCACAGCGTCTCATCGAGGCGGCTGAAAAGGCGAAGATCGAACTCTCGAGCATGAGCCAGACGAACATCAACCTGCCGTTCATCACGGCAGATGCCACGGGCCCGAAGCATCTCGATCTGACGCTCTCGCGTGCGAAGTTCGATGAGCTGACAGCTGACCTCGTGGAACGCACGATGGTGCCGACGCGCAAGGCTATGGAGGATGCGGGGCTCTCGGGCAGCGACATCGACAAGATCATTCTCGTCGGCGGCTCGTCCCGTATCCCTGCGGTACAGGAAGCCATCCGCAAGATCCTTGGCAAAGAGCCCTCGAAGGGCGTCAACCCGGATGAGTGCGTCTCCATCGGCGCCGCGATCCAGGGCGGTGTCCTCGTCGGTGAGGTCAAGGATGTCCTGCTCCTCGACGTTACCCCGCTTTCGCTCGGCATCGAGACCCTCGGTGGCGTCTGCACGAAGATCATCGAGCGTAACACGACGATCCCGACCTCGAAGAGCCAGGTGTTCTCGACGGCGGCGGACAATCAGCCGGGCGTTGAGATCCATGTCCTGCAGGGCGAGCGCGAAATGGCAGCGGGCAACAAGACCCTCGGCCGTTTCCAGCTGACGGACATCCCGCCCGCACCGCGCGGCGTACCCCAGATCGAAGTCAAGTTCGACATCGATGCAAACGGCATCGTCAATGTGTCGGCAAAGGATCTCGGCACGGGCAAGGAGCAGAAGATTACGATTCAGTCCGACAGCGGCATGAGCAAAGAGGACATCGACCGCATGGTTAAGGAAGCCGAGGCACACGCTGCCGAGGACAAGGCGCAGAAGGAAGCCGTCGATGCGCGCAACACGGGCGACTCCCTTGTCTATCAGGCGGAGAAGGCGATCAAGGATCTCGGCGAGAATGCGGACAAGGCGCTCGTCTCCAAGGTACAGGCAGGCATTGATAAGTTGAAAGAGGCTCTCAAGGGCTCTGATCTCGAAGCGATCAAGTCTGCGACGGAGGAGGTTCGCCAGCCGCTCTATGAGCTCTCTGCGGCTGCCTATCAGCAGGCACAGCAGGCAGCGGGTGCCGCCGGTGCAGCGCCGGGCGCGGAGGCAAATGCCGGCGCAGGTGCGCAGGGAGCGCCGCAGGACGACAACGTCGTCGATGCGGAGTTCACCGAAGTCAAGGATGATAAGAAGTAAGGTGGTATCGTGAGCGAGAAACGCGATTACTACGAAGTCCTGGGGCTCAAAAAGGGAGCCTCGGACGACGAGATCAAAAAAGCATACAAGAAACTCGCGCGCAAGTATCACCCCGACCTCAACCGTGACGACCCGAAGACTGCCGAGGAGAAATTCAAGGAGGTCAACGAGGCGTACGATGTGCTGAAGGATCCGAAGAAGAAGGCGACGTATGACCAGTTCGGTCACGATGCCTTTGACCCGCGCCGCGGCGGTGCGGGGGCCGGAGGGGGCAGCCCCTTCGGCGGCGGATTCGAAGGCTTCGATATGAACGATATCTTCGATATGTTCGGCATGGGCGGCGGCGGTCGCCGTGCACGCAGACAGGGCCCCGAGCGCGGGGCTGATCTGCGCTACGATCTGGAGATTTCGTTTGAGGAGGCAGCATTCGGCAAGGAGGTCGAGTTGTCTATCCCGCGTGAGGAGAACTGCCCGACCTGCGGCGGCTCCGGCGCGGCAAAGGGCTCTGCGGCAGAGACCTGTCCGACGTGTCATGGCTCCGGGCAGGAGCAGGTGATGCAGCGGACAATGTTCGGCAGCATGATGACCTCGCGTACGTGTAGCCAGTGCCACGGCACGGGCAAGATCATCAAGACGCCGTGTCCCGACTGTCATGGTACGGGTCGCAAGCGCGTGACGAAGACGATCAAGGTCAACATTCCGCGCGGCGTGGACGACGGCCAGCGCGTCCGTGTGACGGGCAGCGGCGAGGCGGGTGTACGCGGCGGGGCGAACGGCGACCTCTACGTCTACATCTTCATCCGGCCGCACAAGCTGTTCCAGCGGCGCGGCAACGATGTCATCATCGAGATCCCGATCACGTTCGTGCAGGCATCGCTCGGCGCAGTTGTGCAGGTGCCGACGCTCGACGGGGCGGTCGATCTCAAGATCCCGGCGGGGATCCAGACGGGGACGGTGCTGCGCGTCAAGGGCAAGGGAATCCCCAGCCTGCGCGGCACGGGACGCGGTGACGAGCATGTCCGCGTCAAGGTCACAACGCCGCAGAAGCTCTCAGCAAGGCAAAAGGAGCTCCTCAAGGAGTTCGCGGAGCTGAGTGGCGATGCGGTGAATCCGGAGCAAAAGAGCTTTACGGAGAAGTTCAAGGATCTGTTTACCTGATCTATTTCAGCGAGGCGGCTGCAGCGTTTGCTGCGGCCGCCTCACTGCGCATTGACATCGTTTCCTACTTTTGTTAGGATAAAAGGAATTGAAATTTGTATTGAGGGCGCATGGCATCGGGAGGGTTCATGGAAAATGTCTACGCGTTGGTCAAGCGTTTTTACTTGGCGCATGGACGCGCACAGATTTTTGTTCCGCGCACACTGACGGAGCGGTATCTGCGTGAGGCGGCGTGGCGGGGCGAGAGTGCTGAGGGGCTGTGTACGGACTGGTACTGCATTGAGGACTTTCTCACGGTCATCATGCGGCGCGATGATTCGCTCGCACGGCTTTTGATCCATATCGACTATCTTGCGCTCTTTTTCCGCTTTGCCGACGCGCATATCGATCGTCGTCCGCTGAAACGCCATGCGGAGGATTATTTTAAACGTATGAATGACTTCCTCACGTATCTGGATGAGACGGGGAAGTATGAAATCGATTTCGGTGAGCTGGATGCCGATTTGGAGATGTTCTACCTTACGGGGCGTTTTCGTCTGCCGGAGCGTGTGGAGTGGGAGGAGATCGAAGGGCTGACCCTTGAAGATATCGAGGAGGATGAGCGCATCGAGATGGAGGAGCTGAATCTGCAGCTTAACGAGCTCCTCCACGAGATCGGCGAGTATTTCCGTCGCCCCATGTACCAGCGGGAGATCGGGCGCGCGGCGATGATCTATACGGGCAATCTCTACGACGCGAGTGCCTACGAGCAGTCTTCTGATGAGGAAAAAGAGGCATTCTGGCTGCGGTTCTGGGACTATTTCTTCTTTGACTATCATCTGATCAGTACGGATGAGACACCGATCGAGCATTTTTGTGCGAAGGAGGATAAGACGCTGCGGCAGGATGAACGCGAGATCCTGCGCGATCTCCTCGCGGCACGGTTCGCTGTGCTGACGGTGGAGGAGACGTATGAGGATCACATCGTCTGCAGCGATCTTCTGCGTGAGGAGGAGGTTGTTCTGCCGCGGCCCGACATCCCGGGAGCGCTCGAGAAGAACATTCTGTTCGGGCACATCTGTGATGAGGGCATGATGATGCTCAACTATATCACGGCCGTGCCCGCGAGCAGACCGCTGCAGCGGCGCATCAAGGATACAATTCAGCAGGAGTATGAGCTCTTTCTCTATCAGTCGCCCAAGGCGGATATGGATGATTTTCTCGCACGCGAGGCGGCGCTCGTGCGTCATACGATTCACATGCTCGCGTCGCATGCACGGCTGAATGTCCTGCCGCAGCATGCGCTGCCGCCGAGGCGTCCGAAATGGACGCTTTCGCAGCGTACGTGTGCGGAGGAGTTCAGTGCACTCGCTGTCGTATCGGAGGCACTCGGATTCAGCCACCATGCGCGGGATTTGCTCGGGACGATGTTCTTTGACTACGCGCAGTTTGATCTGAAGCGAGCGCAGACGCCGGAGATGCTGACGGCAGCGATTTTCCTCTTTGCCGAGATCAATGGCATTGATCTCACGTCGCTCACGGAGCTGTATCATGTGCTCGGTTCGAATAAGCGGAGTGTCAATGCCGCGTATCGCCGCATGCGGGAGACGCTCGGCTGCGTTCCGTTCGACCCGCGCTATCTGAGCGAGGAGGGGTTCGTGACGATGTTGTGCGGTGCGGCGATGCGCAAGGTGGATGAGAAAAAAGAGTCGTGAAGGGAGGAGACCCCATGGAACAGGATCCGCGTATCCGGCCGATGAGTCCGGAGGAGAATGCCGCTTATCGCGGTGTGACGGTGGATGAGAGCGGCGCAGAGCCGCAGGATGAGGCACGGCATGGCTCTGCCTATGGCGGCGGGCGCGGTTCTGTGCGCTATATCCGCATCGGGACCGGGATACCACGCCGCTCGCTGTTTTCGAGCATTGTATGGGCGGCTGTGTTTGCGGCACTCCTTGCAGCGTTTCTTTTTGTCGCGCTGCCCGCGATTGCTATGATTCTCGTGGCTGTCCTGATCGCAGGAACGATCCTCCGGCTCATCGGTCCGAGCCGCGTGATGTCGTGGATCGTACGGCGGCTGTACGGGAGATAGAAAGGTGGATCCAATGAAATTATGTGAAAAATGCGGAGCTTCCATTGATGAGAATGTCAAGTTCTGCCCACACTGCGGCGCGTCCCAAGAGCAGCTGCCGGATGCAGCGGAAAACCCTGTGAAAATGGCGGATGCAGAAGATGTGCAGCAGCCTGTGCAGACGGCAGAGGCTGAGGAGAACACGAAGAAGATCAGGAAGCTGCGTGAAAACCTGGTTGTTACTTCTTACATCAGCGTCGGTGCCATTGTGGTTTCTGTGTTTATGCCGTGGATTTCCCTCGGGAAAATGATTGACGTGTCCATCATGGATATCAGCAAAGGTCTGATGCTTGCCCTTATCTTTGTCGGTGCAGCTTCTGCTCATGCACTTCTGAAAAAGAAAAATTATGTTTTGGCAGCGGCAATGGGGCACTCTCTGCTCATTTTTTCTGTCATTGCATTTATTCGATATCAGAGTGCGATTTCGGAACTGAAGAAGACATTTCTTGGTGCAATGGCGGGGTCGGCAATCTCGGTCGACTTGGGAGCAATGTTTTTCTTTGTTGGAGCAATCAATCTGTGTGCAGGGAGTGTTCTGCTGTATGTGACCGATCAGCTGCTTTCGCAGGGCACTGCACTGACAGGTGATATTATTTTCCGTGCGTGGAAGGAACTGGTTTGCGCAAAGGTGAAGGTCGCCTCGATTGAGGTGAACGGGTGGATTTATTCTCTCGTCATCGGTATCCTGCTGATCATGCTGTTCTCGCAGTCGAGTCTCAGCCGTATGATCCATTGACGAAAATCACTGTGAGGGCTTTACAAAAGTCCTACCCTATGCTATACTGCAAGAAATTCATTTAAGTTTCGGAAAGAGTGGGTGGAAGCCCACTCTTTCATTACGTATGAGAAGAGGGAGAGCATGAGCGCGAAGATCGAGGAGCGCGTCGAGGAGATGGTGCGCGGACTGCTGACGGATTCGCCCGCCATCGAGCTAGTGGATGTCGAGTACGTGAAGGAGCGTGACTACTATCTGCGCGTCTACATCGACAAGGCGGGCGGCATCGACATCGACGACTGCCAGCGTCTCAGTGAGCGCCTGGAGGAGATTCTCGATCGGGAGGACGTTATTCCCGACGCATACACTCTGGAGGTTTCGTCACCAGGGCTTGACCGTGTCCTGCGCAAGGAACGCGACTTTGTACGTGAGCATGGACGCGTCGTCGATGTGACGCTCTATGCTCCGTTTGAGGGAAAGAAACAGTGGACCGGGACGCTCGCGGGGTATGACGGTGAGACGTTGACACTGGATGATGGGATACGGATTCCCATGCAGCAGGTCTCACAGGTGCGCCTGCATATCGATTTTTAGGAGGCTTTGGGGTTGGCAAGAAAAAATACCAAGGAGAAGGACAGCGGCAAGGAATTTTTGCAGACGCTGAAGGAGCTGGCGTACGAGAAGGGCATCGATGAGGAGCTCCTCTTTGAGACGATCGAGGCGGCACTGATCTCGGCGTACCGCCGTAACTTCGGTGCGGCACAGAATGTCCGCATTTCCCTGTCACGTGAGACGGGTGCGTTCCATGTTTTCGCCATTAAGACGGTGGTGGATGAGGTGGAGAGCGATGTCACGGAGATTGGACTTGCACAGGCCAGAGCCATCAATCCGGACTATGTGGTCGGCGACGTGGTCGAGATCGAGATGACGCCGGCGAACTTCGGACGTATTGCCGCACAGACGGCGAAGCAGGTCGTCATGCAGCGACTGCGTGAGGCAGAGCGCGGCATCGTCTACGAGGAGTACATGAACCGCTCCTCGGAGATCGTCACGGGGATCGTCCAGCGCGTCGAGGGGCATAATGTGTTCGTGGACATCGGGCGCGCCGAGGCAGTGCTCATGGCGACAGAGCAACTGCCGAATGAGACGTACAACTACGGCGACACGGTGCGCGCCTACATCATCGAGGTCAAGCGTACGAGCCGCGGCCCGCAGATCATGCTCTCACGGACGCATCCGGGACTGCTCAAAAAGCTCTTTGAACTGCAGGTGCCGGAGATTCAGGAGGGGGTCGTCGAGATTCGCTCCATCGCGCGTGAGGCGGGCAGCCGCTCCAAGGTGGCGGTCTGGTCGTCCGAGGAGCGCGTCGATCCCATTGGCGCCTGCGTGGGCCCGCACTATATGCGCGTACAGGCGGTTGTCGATGAACTGGCGGGGGAGAAGATCGACATTGTCAAATGGAGTGACGATCCCGCGACCTATATCGCCAACTCGCTGAACCCCGCCAAGGTGATCTCGGTCGCGGTGAACGAGGCGGAAAAAATCTCCCGCGTTGTGGTGCCCGACTACCAGCTCTCACTTGCCATCGGCAAGGAGGGGCAGAATGCCCGCCTTGCCGCAAAACTCACGGGATGGAAGATCGACATCAAGAGTGAGACGCAGGCACGGGAAACAGAGCAGGCCGATGGTGCGCCTACAGATGCGCCGTCCGAAGACCAAGCGACGCCTGAGGAGGCCTAAATGGGGCGGGCGAAACAGCCCGAGCGGCTGTGTGTCGGCTGTCGAACGCTGCATCCCAAGGACAAACTGCTGCGTGTTGTGCGTCATGCGGATGGAACCGTCGGTATTGATCCGACCGGAAAGAGCCCGGGACGGGGGGCCTATCTCTGTCGCTCTGTCGCCTGTGTGCAGGAGGCACGGCGTCATGGCGGTCTTTCGTGGTCACTGAAAGGCCGCGTTGCACCTGCGGTCTACGATGCGGCGGAGGCGGCGGTCTCCGGAGAGGAGTGTGCTCATGGACGCAGCGACTGAAACGCGCGTACAGAATCTCCTCAGTATGGCGGCACGCGCGCGGCGTATTGTCTCGGGAGCATTCATGGCGGAGGAGATGCTGTGGAAGAAGCGCGGCGCCTATCTCCTGCTCGCGCGGGATGCGTCGGAGGAGACGAAGGATAAATTTACCCGCATGGCGGCACAGATGGACGTGCCGGCGGCGGAACTGCTGACGATGCAGCAGCTGGGACACTGTCTTGGCAAGGAATACCGTGCTGTTGCACTGCTGATAGATAGAGGATTTGCAAAGAGGCTCGCCGCCTGCTTGCATGATATACCGACGGGGGTGGATTGATGTCAGAAGCGAAATACAGAATCACCGATTTGGCGAAGGAATTTAAGATGGACAAAGGTACCATTATTGACATCCTGAAGAGCAAGAACTACAAAGTAAAAAATATGTTCAGTGCCGTCGGTGAGGAGGAGCGCGCAGCCGTCAAGGCGGAGCTCGGACGTACGGCGAAGCCCGTGCGTAAGGAGGCGCTGCCGAGCAAGGCAGCAGCGAAATCTGCGGCACCGAAGACGACTGCGCCCAAGAAGCCTGCGGAGAAGGCTGACGACGCGGAAAAGTCGGCAGAACAGCCGGAGGTAAAGGCGCCGAGTGCGCCCGCTGAGGAGAAGGAGCGCCCTGTTCTTCGTGCGCGCACGAAGGCGCCCGGCATCGTCATCGTTCGGCAGGCACCTGCCAAGACTGCGGCCGAGACGCCGCAGCGTCGGAGCAGTACAGGGGCAGCAGGCAGCTCTGCGAGCCGCAGCTCCCGTCCGGCAGGGCGCCCCGGCGGTGCACGCCCGGCAGCGCCGGCAATGCCTGCGATGCCGCCGACGGAGGGACGCGGTGAGAGCCGCAGACGCGGCGGCGGTCGCAGCAATGAAGGCGGTGCGGGCTCGGATCGCGGACGCGGCGGGCGTAGCGGCGCGCGACGCGATCGTGAGGAGCGCAGCGATCTGCGTCAGAACGACCGCAGCCGCGGCGGCGCACGCAAGGGACGCAAGGGGGGACGCGGCACAGCGGCGTCTGCTCCCGCAGCAAAGGTGGAGATCGCACGGCCGAAGCACATCAAGCTGCCGGAGACGATTGCCGTCAAGGATCTCGCATCCAAGATGAGCTACACCGCATCGGACATCATCAAAAAGCTTATGCTCATGGGCGTCATGGCGAGCATCAATCAGGAGATCGACTTTGATACGGCAACGCTTGTGGCAGGGGAGTTCGGTGTCACCACCGAGGAACTGCCGCCGGATATCGATCCGACGCTGATCCCCGAGATCGTGGATGATCCGAAGACGCTGAAGGAGCGTCCGCCCGTCGTTACGGTTATGGGTCACGTCGATCACGGCAAGACGTCGCTGCTCGACGCCATCCGCAATACCTCGGTCAGCACGCATGAGGCGGGCGGCATTACGCAGCACATTGGTGCCTATCAGGTCGTCTGCAAGGGGAAGAAGATTGTCTTCCTCGATACGCCGGGACATGAGGCGTTTACAGCAATGCGTGCGCGCGGTGCGCAGATCACGGACGTTGCGATCCTCGTGGTCGCGGCGGATGACGGCGTGATGCCGCAGACGGTCGAGGCAATCGACCACGCGAAGTCGGCGAATGTGCCGATCATCATCGCCATCAACAAGATCGATAAGCCCGGGGCAAATCCCGAGCGCGTCAAGCAGGAGCTGATGGAATACGGGCTCGTCGCCGAGGAGTACGGCGGAGACACCATCATGGTGCCCGTCTCGGCAAAGCAGCACACGGGCATTGACGATCTGCTTGAGAACATCCTGCTTGTCGCTGAAGTCGAGGAGCTGAAGGCAAACCCGAACCGCGAGGCGCGCGGCGTCATCATCGAGGCAAAGCTCGACAAGGGCCGCGGCTCCGTGGCGACGGTGCTCGTTCAGAGCGGTACGCTGCGCATCGGAGACTCTATCGTCGTCGGTACGGCGTACGGACATGTCCGCGCGATGATCAACGACCGCGGCGACAACGTTAAGAAGGCAGGCCCGTCGATGCCGGTTGAGATCCTCGGTCTCAACGATGTGCCCTCGGCAGGCGACATCCTTGCTGCCGTCGATGAGAAGCAGGCACGCTCCATCGCCGAGGCACGCCTTGGAAATCAGCGCCGTGACCTCATCAAATCGAAGAGCGTTTCGCTCGATGCGCTCTTCCAGCAGATTCAGGAAGGCGACATCAAGGATCTCAACATCCTTGTCAAGGCGGACGTGCAGGGCTCGGTCGAGGCACTGAACTCGGCCCTCCTCGGGCTCAACAAGAACGACGAAGTGCGCGTGAGCATCGTGCATTCGGGCGTCGGTGCGGTCAGCGAGTCCGACATCATGCTCGCCTCCGCATCACAGGCAATCGTCATCGCGTTCAACGTGCGTCCCGATGCAAACGCACGCCGCCTTGCCGATACGGAGAACGTGGACATCCGCACTTACCGCGTCATCTACGATGCGCTCAACGATGTCAAGGATGCGATGAGCGGCATGCTGAAGCCGAAGTATAAGGAAGTGATCCAGGGACGGGTCGAGATCCGTCAGGTCATGCGCTTTTCCAAGGCACTGGTCGCGGGCTCATACGTCCTCGAGGGCAAGATCAAGAGCAACTCCAAGATCCGTATCCTGCGCGACAATGTCGAGCTGTTCGACGGGGAGATCGACTCCCTGCGCCGCTTCAAGGATGAGGTGAAGGAGGTCGCCGCCGGTTATGAGTGCGGTATCTCGATTGTCGATTTCCGCGACTTTGCCGAGGGCGATATCATCGAGGCGTATACGATGGAGGAGATCGAGACCTCCATTGCCGAGGCGAATAAGGCGGCGGAGCAGAAGCGTGAGGAACAGGCTGCTGCGGCTGCGGCAAAGGCAGAAGAGCACGCCGAAGAAGAATAATAACCGGCAGTCTGCTGCCCGCCGATGATGGCGGACAGCGGGCTGTCTTTGTATGGATTGTCCCTGCATATCACCGGAGAGGAGGCGCACCTTGAGCAAGGTTCGCGTAGAAAAGGTTCAGGAGCTGATGAAACAGGAAGTCAGCGATATTATTTTCAATGAGTTAAAAGACCCCCGCATCGGCTTCGTGACGGTCACCTCCGTTGCGTGTACAGAGGATCTGCGTGAGGCGAAGATCTACGTCAGCGTCATGGGGGATGAGAAGAAGGCGCGTGATACGCTGAACGGACTAAATAGCTCGCTCGGCTTTGTACGGCGCGAGATCGGGAAGCGTATCCGTCTGCGCTTTACGCCCGAGATCAGCTTTTCGCTCGATACATCACTGAATTACAGCGACCACATCCAGCGTCTGCTCAACGAGATCCATGAGGAGCAGCCGAATGGGAAGAAGGAGGACGTATGAAGATCACTATGGACGATTCGGCGCAGATGCTCCGCGATGCGCAGACTGTCGTTCTCACTTCGCATATCCGTCCCGATGGGGATGCCATCGGATCGACGCTTGGACTCATGCACGTCCTGCGTGCGCAGGGGAAAGAAGTTCGTGTCCTGATTGACGATGAGATTCCCCGAATTTTCAGCATTCTGCCGGGCGTTGACCAAATTGAGCGTCCCATAGAGAGTCAGCGTTATACCGCTGACCTGCTTGTCGTCTGCGATGTTGAACTCGGCAGGACGGGGGCGTCGGTATCCGCTGTGGATGCCGTTCATCTGCTTAATATTGATCACCATGTGACGAATGATGAGAAGGCGGAGCATCTCTGCCTGAACCCGAAAGCCGCCGCTACCTGTGAGATAGTTTATGACCTTGTACGCATCCTCGGCATCATGCCGATGCTCGATGCGGCGGTCTGCCTTTATACGGGGATGGCGACGGATACAGGCTTTTTCCGATTCTCCAATACGACGCCGCATACGATGCGCGCGGCGGCGGATCTCCTTGAGATCGGCGTGAAGCCGAATATCGTTTCCGCAGCGATGGAGATGAAGTCGTACGATGAAGTGATGGCACAGGTCAGAGCCATCCGAAACCTCGAGATGTTCTTTGACGGCAGGGTTGCCGCTGTCTTTATCGACGAGGAGCGGGCACGCGGAGTCACGACGACGGAGGGACTGCTCGACGAGCTGCGCGTGATCGAGGGGACACAGATTGTATTCTTTATGAAGTGGCTGGAAAAGGATACCTACCGCATCAGTATGCGCTCAAAGGGGACGAACGTCTCGCGCATCGCGCAGAAATTCGACGGCGGCGGACATATCCGTGCAGCGGGATGCACGATCCACGCGCCGTTTGCCGAGGCTCGTACGGCGATCCTCGATGCCATCGGGGAGGAGCTGAATGCGTAAATCGTGGACGGATTCATCAATGTACTGAAGCCGACAGGGATGTCCTCGCACGATGTCGTCGATGTCGTGCGGCGCATCTTTCACCAGAAACGTGTCGGTCATGCGGGGACGCTCGATCCCGCGGCGGCTGGGATTCTCCCCATCGCCCTTGGGCGCGCTGCACGGCTTGTGGAGTATCTTGAGGGGGCGGATAAGTCCTACCGTGCCGAGATCGCCTTTGGCTATGCGACGGACACAGGGGATGTCTACGGGACGGTAACGGAGCGTGCAGAGCACCCCGTTCTGCCGGCGGCGGAGGAGATTGAGGCGGTGCTCGCACGCTTTCGCGGGTGCATCACGCAGCGCCCGCCCGCTTACTCAGCAATCAAGGTCGGCGGGAAGCGTGCCGCCGATCTTGTGCGGCAGGGACGGGTGGTGGAGATTCCGACGCGCAAGGTCACTATTCACCGATTGGAGCTCCTGCACATCGATGCCGTGCGGCAGCGCATCCGGATCGACGTGGACTGCTCCAAGGGGACCTATATCCGGTCCCTCTGCGCCGACATCGGTGCGGGACTGCATCTGCCCGCGACGATGCGCTTCCTTCTGCGCAGCCGCGTCGGCGCGTTTACCCTCGCGGATGCCTATACGCCCGAGGAACTCGCGGAGGCGGGGGAGGATGCGGTCTGCGCGGCAGACCGCGCCCTGTCGCTCCCCTGCTACGAGCTGGCACAGCAGCGTGTCAAGGCGTTCTACAGCGGCCTCTCAACCACGGAACGGCGCCCTCTCGCTGCAGGGCTTTATCGTGTCTATGCGGACGGCGTTTTTCTCGGTATCGGACGCTATGATGCCAATGCACAGGAGATGTACCCGGAGAAGGCGTTTCCGCCGGTTTGAGATTTAGGGGAATTTATTCATATTTCCCTTGTTGGGCTGTCGTATCGACAGTCCTTTTGTTTTGAGAATCTCCCTCTCTATGGTATAATGGCAGGCGTAACGATAAGGAGGATACGCTTGATGAAAATAGATGATGTGATTCACGGGTTTCGTCTGCTTCGCTCGGAGCAGATTGCAGAGGCAGAGGGGACGGCACACATGTTTGTGCATGAGAAGACGGGAGCTCAGCTGTTTTTTTTAGAGACGGCGGACGACAACAAGGTGTTTTCGATCAGCTTCCGTACGCCGCCGGTCGATGATACAGGGGTGGCACATATCGTGGAGCACTCCGTACTCTGCGGCTCGCGCAAGTATCCGCTGAAGGAGCCGTTCGTGGAGCTCGTGAAGGGCTCGCTCAATACGTTCCTCAATGCGATGACGTTCCCTGATAAGACGATGTACCCTGTGGCAAGCCGCAACGACCGCGATTTCCAAAATCTGATGGATGTCTATCTGGATGCAGTGTTTTACCCGGCAATGCGTGAGAATCCGCAGGTGCTCATGCAGGAGGGGTGGCACTACGAGCTTGAAAATGCAGATGCGCCGCTGACGTACAGCGGAGTGGTCTACAATGAGATGAAGGGCGCGCTCTCCGCGCCGGATGATCTCCTCGGCAGCCGCATCATGGCGGCACTCTATCCCGATACGACATACGGCTATGAGTCGGGCGGCGATCCCGAGGCGATTCCCGCGCTGACGCAGGAGCAGTTCCTCGCGTTTCATGCGCGCTATTATCATCCGTCCAACAGCTATATCTATCTCTATGGAAATCTCGACATCGAGGAGAAGCTGGCGTATCTCGACCGTGCCTACCTCTCGCATTTTGACCGCATTCCCGTGCCGTCGCGCATTGATCGTCAGTCTGCATTCCCGGCGTGCGTCCGCAAGGATCATTTCTATCCCATCGGCGCGGAGGAGCCGCTCGCAGAGAATGCCTTTCTTTCGCTCAGCTGGGTGATCGGCGATACGTCGGATATGAAGCGTGTCATGGCACTGCAGGTTCTCGACCATGCGCTGCTGCGGATGCAGGGCGCGCCGCTGCGGCAGGCGCTCATCGACGCGGGGCTTGGCCGCGATGTGGATTCGAACTACGAGAGCGATATCCTTCAGCCGTTCTTCAGCATCGTGGTCAGCAAGTCGGAGACGGCGCGCGCGGAGGAGTTCGCACGGGTCGTGCGGGAGACGCTGACGCAGCTCGCGGATGGGGGACTCAATCATCAGCTCGTACAGGCATCGCTCAATACGCTTGAGTTCCGCCTGCGTGAGTCGGACTTCGGCTCGTCGCCCAAGGGGCTGATCTACGGGATTCGCCTGATGAAGACGTGGCTCTACGGCGGTGCGCCTGAGAACTATCTGCGCTATGAGGATACTCTTGCCGCGCTCAAAAAGGGACTCAAGGACGGCTACTTCGAGCAGCTGATTCGCGAGGCGTTCCTCGACAATCCGCACGCCGCTCTCGTGACACTCGCGCCGAGCCGTACGCTCGGTGCGGAACGGGCGGCAGCCCAGGCGGCGGAGCTGGCGGAGAAGAAGGCTGCGATGAGTGCGGATGAGGTCGCGGAGGTCATGCGCTCCTGTGCGGCGCTGAAGGCGGCGCAGGAGGTTCCCGACACGGAGGAGGCACTGCGCTCGATCCCTATCCTTGCACGGTCGGACATTCGCAAGGATGCGGAGCGTCTGCCGCTCGAGGTGCGCGATCTCGCGGGGACGAAGGTGCTCTTTTCGGATCTCGAGACGAACGGCATTGTCTATCTGAATTTCTACTTCCCGATGGCGGCGGTTGCACAGGAGGATCTGCCGTATGCGTATCTGCTCGCAGAGATGTTTGGTGCGGTCGATACGGCGACGCACGGCTATGCGGAGCTTGCCATGCTGCGCAGTCTCTATACGGGCGGCATCGGAGCGGACATTGTCGCCTATACGCGTGCGGGTGAGGCGGACTCACTCATGCCGCGCTTCAAGCTGCGCGCCAAGGTGCTGCGCGGGAATCTGCCGCGCCTGTTTGAGCTCCTCACGGAGATCATCGGCACGAGCGACTTCTCGGGCAGCAAGCGTATCCGCGAGCTGGTCGATGAGGAGAAGACGGGCATGGAGCTCTCGCTCCAGCGTGCGGCAAATCAGGTTGTCGCCTCACGCATTGCTGCCTACCTGACACCGGCGGGCGCCTATGCGGAGGTCGGCGGACTGCCGTTCCACGATTTTCTCTCTGCATTCAAGGAGAACTTTGACGCGGATCATGCGAAGATGCAGGCGGCATTTACACGCATCCTGCCGCAGATCTTTAACCGCAATGATCTGATCCTCAGTGTGACGGCACCCGCCTCCATATATGATGAGACGGCAGAGCAGCTCGCCGCGTTCAGGGACACGCTCTCTGCGGCAGTGTTCCCGCCTGCGCCGTACACGTGGAACATCTGCGCACGCAACGAGGGACTGACGACGCAGAGCCGCGTGCAGTATGTGGCAAAGGGGGCGAATTTCCTCAAGCTGGGCTATCGCTACACGGGGACGATGCGCGTGCTCGAAACACTGCTCCGCTACGACTATTTCTGGACACGCATCCGTGTGCAGGGCGGAGCCTACGGTGCGATGACGCAGTTCAACCGCAACGGTTTCATGGTGTTTTCTTCCTACCGTGATCCGAACCTCGCCGAGACGCTGGATGTGCTCGATGAGACGGCGGACTATGTGCGCACGTTCGATGTGTCCGACCGTGAGATGGATAAATTCATCATCGGCACGATGAGCGGCGTGGATGCGCCGATGACGCCGCAGATGAAGGGGGATATTGCCGCAACGTTCCATCTGCGCGGCATCACGCAGGAGGATCGCCAGCGTGCGCGCGATGAGATCCTCACAGCACAGCAGGCGGACATCCGTGCGCTTGCACCGCTTGTTGCGGATGCGATGCAGGCGAATGTGCGCTGTGTGCTCGGCGGAGAGGAGAAGATCCGCGAAAATGCCGTTCTCTTTGATGCGGTGCGGCCTGCGCTGCGGATGTGACAGATCAACAAAGCTTTTGACTTTTCGCGCGGCACGTGGGATAATGATGACAGAATAAATAAAGGGGGAGCTTGCCATGAGAAAAGAGATTTTTCGCGGTGCGGGCGTTGCCATTATTACGCCGTTTACGGAGACTGGGGTCAACTACAACGAGCTTGGACGCATCATTGAGGATCAGATTGCGGGCGGGACGGATGCCATCGTCATCACGGGGACGACAGGCGAGTCCGCGACGATGACAGATGCAGAGCATCGCGAGGCAATTCGCTATACTGTGGAGAAGGTGGACGGGCGCATTCCCGTTGTTGCAGGTACGGGCTCGAATGAGACGTCCTACGCGATCGAGCTGTCGCAGTATGCCGAAAAGGTCGGTGCCGATGCGCTCCTCCTCGTCACGCCGTACTACAATAAATGCACGCAGAATGGTCTCGTTGCCCACTATACGAAGATTGCGGACAGCGTCGGCATTCCGGCGATTCTCTACAATGTGCCGTCGCGTACGGGTGTCGGTATTAAGACGGAAACGTATGCAAAGCTTTCGCAGCATCCCCGCATCGTCGGCGTGAAGGAAGCGAGCGGCGATCTCACGGCGATCCTGCGTCTGCGCGCCGCGACGGGCGATGATTTTGCGGTCTACTCCGGCAACGATGACCAGATTGTGCCGATTCTGTCGCTCGGCGGTTCGGGTGTGATCTCCGTGCTGTCGAATGTTGCGCCGCGCGCGGCACACGATATATGTCAGCATTATTTTGATGGTGATGTGCGCACGGCGGCAAAGATGCAGATCGACTATGCAGATCTCATCGATGCACTCTTCTGTGAGGTCAACCCCATCCCCGTCAAAACGGCGATGCGCCGCCTCGGCTACGATGCGGGACCACTGCGCATGCCGCTCGCGGAGATGGAGCCGGCGCATGCGGCACAGCTCGATGCGGCACTGCGTAAGCATGGCCTGCTGAAGTGACACCATCTCTCGCTCTTCTGCCGCATGAACTGTGTTCCGTGTGCAGGGGGGCGTTTTTTGGCATGGGGGGGATGGGATGAATGTCTTAGAGGCGCGGCTTGCTGTGCAGGATGTGCTCGTCCTTGACGGAGCACTGGCAACGGAGCTGGAGGCGCGCGGTTTCTCCGTCGATGATCCGCTCTGGTCGGCAAAGGCGCTCTTTGAACGCCCCAACCTCGTGCGTGAGATTCATCTGGATTATCTGCGTGCGGGTGCAGATGTCCTGACAAGCGCAAGCTATCAGGCGACCGTCGCCGGTTTTATGCGGCGCGGCTTTACGGCGGAGAAGGCAGCAGAGCTGCTGCGCCGCTCCGTGCGGCTGGCGCAGGAGGCGCGCGATCTCTATCGTGCAGAGTGCGGCGGAGATGCCGCTGTGCCGCTCGTGGCGGCGTCCGTCGGACCATACGGAGCGTATCTTGCCGACGGTTCGGAGTATCGCGGCGACTATGACGTGGAGGAGGACACGCTCACAGCGTTTCACGCACAGCGGCTGCGGATTCTCGCCTCCGCTGCGCCCGATCTTCTCGCCTGTGAGACCCTGCCGTGCCTCCATGAGGCATGCGCCATCGTCCGCGCACTGCGGGCGGAGGGGATCCGCATCCCCGCGTATTTCTCGTTCTCCTGCCGAGACGGTGCGCACATCAGCGACGGGACGGAGATTGCGGAATGTGCTCGTGTGCTCGATGCCGTGCCCGAGGCAGCAGCAATCGGTGTGAACTGCACAGCACCGCAGTATGTGAGCGGTCTGATCCGAATGATTCGGCAGGAGACCGATAAGCCCATCGTCGTCTATCCGAACTCCGGTGAGTACTATGATGCGGCGGCACGGGTGTGGCGCGGTGCGGCGGAGGATTTTGGCGCACGGTCGCGGGAATACGCAGCGGCGGGGGCTCGCATCATCGGCGGCTGCTGCCGTACGACGCCGCACGATACGGCGTCGATTGCGGCGTGGGTAAAGGCCGGCAGGAAACGGGGGGACGGAGATGGAGACAGAGTACGCGGCGGATCTTCCGCGCGCCGTACGCGCCATGCGTGAATTTCTCGCAGCACTTGGCGTAGACACTGCGGCGCAGGGGATGGAGGAGACGCCGCTGCGTGCCGCACAGCTCTATGCGGAGCTCTTTGCGGGGCTGCATGAAGATAGGGCGGAACTTTGGGCGGATGTCCTGACGGAGGAGACGGACGGCCTCGTTGCCGTACGCGCCATTCCATTTTATTCGATGTGTGAGCATCATTTGCTGCCGTTCTTCGGCACGGCGCACATCGTCTACCAGCCCCATGCGGGCCGCGTGGCGGGCTTTGGCGTATTTGCGCGGCTGGTCGCGTCGATGGCGCGCCGTCCTCAGCTGCAGGAACGGCTGACGGGGGACATCGCGCGTGAGATCGAGTGCGGACTTGGGGCGGAAGGCGTGCTTGTCGTCCTCGATGCGCAGCAGCTCTGCATGATGATGCGCGGCGCACGAGCACACGGTGCACGGACAACGACGTCGGCGTCCTGCGGCATATTTCGCACGGATGCAGCATCACGGATGCAGGCATGGACGATGCTTGGGATGGAGAGAGGAGCACAGGATGACGGCGAATCGACACTATCGCTTTGCTGACGGGAAGGAACTGACCCTTGGCGGGCGGACGCTTGTCATGGGGATTCTGAACGTGACGCCGGACTCGTTTTCTGACGGCGGCAAGTGGAACACGCGCGACGATGCGCTCCGCCACATGGAGGAGATGGTGCGGGACGGGGCGGACATCATCGACGTCGGGGCGGAGTCCAGCCGTCCCGGCTTTGTGCCGATGAGCGCGGCGGAGGAGACGGAGCGGCTGCTGCCGTTCCTCGAAGCCGTTTTGCCCGCATGCCCCGTGCCCGTTTCCGTGGATACGTTCAAGGCGGAGACGGCGCGCGCGGCGCTGCGTGCGGGCGCGCATCTCCTGAATGATATATGGGGGCTTCAGTACGCCGAGGAGCCGGGGGCGATGGCGCATGCGGCGGCAGAGATGCATGCGCCCGTCGTCGTGATGCACAATCAGAACGGAACGGTATACGCGGGAGACATCATCAACGCAATGCGGGATTTTTTCGCGCGTTCCTTTGCAGCGGCGGATGCGGCAGGACTGGCACGGGACAATCTCATCCTCGACCCCGGCATCGGTTTCGGCAAGACGGCAGAGCAGAATATGCACGTTCTTCGGCGCATGGACGAGCTTATCTCCTATGACGGAACAGACTATCCCGTGCTGCTCGGTGCGAGCCGCAAAAGCTTTATCGGGGCGGCGCTTGATCTGCCCGTCACGGAACGCATGGAGGCTACGGGGGCGGCGTGCGTCCTTGGTATTCTGCGCGGTGCATCCATTGTGCGCGTGCATGATGTGAAGCCGATTGCGCGGATGTGCCGCATGACGGATGCAATATTGGGGGCGTAGGATGGATCGTATTTTTCTGCACGGTATGCGCTTTATGGCTTGTCATGGTGTCCTTCCTCATGAGCGGGAAGTGCCGCAGTCGTTCGAGGCGGATGTGGAGCTGGGGCTTGATCTGCGTGCGGCAGGGGAGACGGACGATCTTCGGAACACCGTGAACTACGCTGAGGTCTATGAGCTGATACGTCGGGTGATCGAGGGAGCACCGAAGGCGTTGCTTGAGACCATTGCGGAGGATGCTGCGGCACAGATTCTTGCGGCATTCCCTCGGGTCCATTCCATTACGCTCACCGTGCATAAACCTGCTGCGCCGATCGCGGGTATCTTTGCGGATGTCGGGATCTCCATCACGCGGGACAGGGGACAGTGATGGCACGGACAGCGTATATCGGGCTTGGGGCAAATCTCGGCGAACGCGGTGAGACGATGCGCGCGGCACTGCGGCGGCTGTCGGAACAGGACGGCATTCGTGTGGAGCGTGTCTCTGCATTTTATGAGACGCCGCCGTGGGGCAAGACAGATCAGCCGCCTTTTTTGAATGCCGCCGCGCGCATCACGTTTGACCGTACGCCCGAGGAGCTGCTCGCGGCGATGCAGTGCATCGAACGGGAACTCGGGCGCGTGCGGCATGAGCATTGGGGCGCACGTACGATAGATCTCGATCTGCTCCATGTGGACGGCGTCACGTCTGCACAGAAGCGGCTGACTCTGCCGCACCCCTATCTGACGGAGCGTGCCTTTGTGCTCGTTCCGCTGGCGGAGATCGCATCGACGCTCTGCGTTGACGGCAGACCAATTTCCGCATGGCGGGAGGAGGCGGATGCATCGGGGATTGTGCGTGCCCCCGAAGTATCTGCCCCGTACCCGCTCGAACTCATCGCGGCAGTGGATGATGCGGGCGGGATCGGACGGGCGGGGCATCTGCTCACCGACTGCCCCGAGGATATGGCACATTTTCGCAGTATGACGATGGGCAGCATCGTCGTCATGGGACGGCGTACAATGGAGAGTCTGCCGGGGAGGCGTCCGCTCGTGGGGCGTGCGAATATCGTCCTCTCACGAACGATGCAGAAGATAGACGGATTCTATGCAGCAGCCGACATCTTGGCACTCTGGCGTCTTCTGGGGCGCCTGACGGCGGAGGAGGCGCGTCCGATCTTTGTGATCGGCGGCGCAGCATGCTACCGCCTGCTTCTGCCGTATGTATGGCGGGCGTATGTGACACGTCTTTCGGGCAGCTACGATGCAGATGTCTTTTTTCCTTCGCTGGATGGATTTTCCATGACAAGCAGCAGCACAGGGCAAGACTGCATATTTGAAGTTTACGAGAGAGTTTAGCATGGCAAAGGCAATTTTCCAAAATGATTGGCAGGAACTCCTTGCGGATGAGATGGCGCAGCCCTACTATCGTGAGCTGCGCGCATTCCTCATTGAGGAGTACCGTACACGGCGTGTGTACCCCGATATGTATTCGATCTTTAATGCACTGCACTACACAAGCTTTGCCGATACGAAGGTCGTCATTCTTGGTCAGGATCCCTACCATGGAGACGGACAGGCGCATGGGCTGTCATTTTCCGTGCAGGTCGGCGTTGATCCGCCGCCGTCGCTGCTGAATATCTACAAGGAGATGCAGGACGATCTCGGAATCGTCCCGCCCGATCACGGCTGTCTCATCCCGTGGGCGCGGCAGGGCGTGCTCCTCCTCAACACCCTTCTTACCGTGCGCGCTCATGCGGCGGCATCACACGCGGGACGCGGGTGGGAGCGGTTCACTGATACCATCATTCGCCTCCTCGGGGCACGTGAGAAACCGCTCGCCTTCATCCTCTGGGGCAGTCCTGCACGGAAGAAACGCAGCCTGATCACGAATCCGCGCCATCTCATCGTCGAGTCGCCGCATCCGAGCCCCCTCTCAGCGCACCGCGGCTTCTTCGGCAGTCATCCATTCTCGCGTGTCAACGACTTCCTCACGCGTGTGGGGGAGACGCCCATCGACTGGCAGCTCCCTCCGGCAAGTGAGATCAAGCCGTAATCTTTGATTCTTGCTGAAAGGAGATTATCATGAATGCATTACTATTGCGCGGTATCTGTGCCCTCGGCCTGCTCAGCTGCATCGGCGGCTGCGGTGCACCCGCATCGTCGTCGAGTGAGATGCCGCGTGAGATCGTGCAGGAGAACCAAGCTGCCGCAGGACAGAAGGAGATCTATCTCGCCGGCGGCTGCTTCTGGGGGACGGAACTCTACCTCAGTCTGGTGCCGGGCGTTGTCTCTGCAGAGTGCGGCTATGCAAACGGTATGAGTGCCCATCCTTCCTATGCGGAGGTATGCAGCGGCAGCGGGCATGCGGAGGCGGTTCACGTTATCTATGATCCGCACATCATTTCGCTCGATCAGCTTCTTACCGCATTTTACGACTCCATCGACCCGACGGCAGTCGATCGGCAGGGCAACGACGTCGGGCGGCAGTATCGTTCGGGCATTTACTATGTGAAGGCAGACGGCGGCAAGGATGCATCGATCATCCGTGCGTCGTTGGACGCACTGCAGAATCGTCTCGGTCAGAAGACGGCTGTCGAGATGGGACCGATCGTGAACTTTTATCGTGCAGAAGACGATCATCAGGAGTATCTCGAGAAGCATCCCAACGGTTACTGCCATATCTCCCCTGCGCTCATCGCTGCGATGCGTGAGAAACGTGCGGAAGCCGAACCGATGGGGGAGAAGAAAAACGTGCGTCATGATGAAAAGCCGACAAAGGCTGAACTCAGAGAACGTCTCACGGATCTGCAGTACGCCGTTACCCAGGAGAAGGCGACAGAGCCGCCCTTCCGCAACGAATACGATCACGAGTTCCGTGCGGGTATCTACTGTGACATCACGACGGGCGAGCCGCTTTTTGTCTCCACGGATAAATATGACTCGGGCTGCGGCTGGCCGGCGTTCTCACGTCCGATCGATGCGGCGCTGATTGCAGAGCAGGAAGATCGCTCGCACGGCATGGTGCGTACCGAGGTCACGGCAGCAGCGAGCGGCGCGCATCTCGGGCATGTATTTGACGATGGCCCCGCCGCAACGGGTGGGCTGCGCTACTGCATCAACAGTGCGTCCCTGCGGTTCATCCCGAAGGAGGACATGGAGGAGGAGGGCTATGGGGACTATCTCTATTTGCTGGAAAAATAGACTCGGAAAAATCCCAGCGTATTGAGATGATTTGTAAAATATCCCTTTGTCGTATTGACAAGCAATTCTTCCAATGTTACTATAAATGCGTTTTATGAAAACTTTATATGAAGTGGATCAGGTATCGGCGCGAACTGCCAGGTCGTTTGACAGTTTGCAGAGATATAATAGAGAATCCGGTAAGGAAACGTATTTTCCCATCAAGCCGGAGCGGTCACGCCACTGTATCAGTGAGCAACCCTGCATGGGGACATTGTCTCCGCCACTGAGGGATTTCCCTCGGGAAGGCGCAGGTGCGCGAGGAACTGGAGCCAGGAGAACTGCCTGATTGACAATCGCCGTTTGACCTGCGAGTGATAGGGATGGGGATTCCAGTGTGTCTGCGGATACAGCGTGATCCTTTGTTGTGTAAAAACCCCTTCTGTGTATGCAGGAGGGGTCTTTTGATGTGCATCTTCTCGTTTTGCGTGCAGGTTCATCGATGCAGGATGAAGAAAGGTGACGAAGAATGAAGCATGCAAAGAAACTGCAATACGCATATACCCATGCCTTCTAAGTGGCTGCTCTATGCACTCTTTGTCGCGGGCTGCCTTCTTCTCCTTGCAGGATGTGGGAACGGGGCGCGAGGAGGGGGCGATGGAGAGGTATTCTATCGCGGAACGGATGATACCGGGGCGGAGGTCGTTGTCACGGAAAGACCGCATCGGATCGTGTCACTGGGACGAGGGATGGATGAGATTCTCCTTGGGATCGCTCCGCCAGAGCAGATCGCGGGGCTCACCTCCACGGTGGATGATCCGGGAATATCCTGCATGACGGAAGAGGCACGCGCCGTATCCGTCAAACTCAAGGACAGAAGTCCGGAGCGCGTTGCGGCACTGGATCCAGATCTTGTCCTTGCGATTGACGGCATACCGAAGGAGCTGGTGGACAGCCTGCGCGATTTGGGGATTCCCGTCTTTGTCTCACGTACGCCGAATAACCTCGAGGACATCTTTGCGCGCATTGAGACGGTTGGACGCCTGATTGGACAGGAGGAAAATGCCGCCGCACGCATCGCCGAAAAACGTGCCCTTCTCGCTGATGTGGAGCGGCGCGTTGGAGACATCCCGGAGGAGGAGCGCCCCATCGTCGTTGCATTTGCGTTCAGCGGTGTGTTTGGACGCAAGGATGGGCTCTTTGACGATATGTGCCGCCGTGCCTCCCTGCGCAATGGTGTGGCGATGGCGGGGCTGACGGCGACGACTGCGGTCTCGATGGAGCAGGTGGTGGCACTCAACCCCGACGTATTCCTACTGCCGACGTGGAGTACAGAGGGGAAAACGACGGAGGAATTTCGCGAAAAACTCTGCAGAGACCCCTTGTTTATCCATGTGAAGGCCGTGCAGGAAAATCACCTCTATGTGGTTCCGGATCGGTATCGTTACAATACTTCACAGAATGCGGCAGATGCTGTCTACGCATTGGCACGCGCTGTCTATCCGGAGCGCTTTGCCGATGAAAAGTAAGGGCATCGGGGCAGTACCACTGCGCATGCTCGTCATGAGCCTTACCGGAAGTTGTAACCTTGCGTGTCGCTACTGCTATGCCGCAGCGCAGGACAGACGCACGATGACATGGGAGACGGCGCGGCGTGCCATCGACCTTGCGGCGACGGGCAAAATGCCCTTTATCCTGCAGTTCTCGGGGGGAGAACCCCTCCTTGCACTGCCGCTGCTGCGTCAGATGGCAGACTACGTGCGCAGCAAGCGTATCCCGGCACGCATGGATTTGCAGACCAACGGAACATTGCTGACCGAGGAGACGGCGACTTTTCTGCGTCGTGCGCGCATTGGGATCGGCGTCAGCCTTGACGGTAGACCTGCTGTGCACGATGCACTTCGCTGTTATCCTGACGGCAGAGGTACGGCAGCGGATGTTATCGCAGGGATTCGTCAGCTTGCGCAGTGCGGCATGGAGATCGGCCTGACCACAGTCGTCACAGCGGACAATGTTACAGAGCTTTCCGGTGTTGTCGAGATGGCATACTATCTCGGCAATGTGCGCCGTGTGGGCTTTGATCTCCTGCGGCCACAGGGGCGTGGCTCTGCCGTTCGCAGCGCACGGGCCGAGGACATGGCGCAGGCGATGGAAGCGGTTTTTGCGCTGAACCGCAAACTCGGGCGAATGATCGGCCACTCTATGGCGATTAGCCAGATGGAGCAGGCGGCGTGTCTTGCCCAGCGCACAGGCAGTGGATTTTCCCACTGTCATGCGATGAACGGGGCGGGGGTACACGTTGACGCGCTTGGAAATATCTACGCCTGTTCCTCCTTTGTCGGCGATGCGCACTTTCTGCTCGGCGATGTGGAACGTGGCATTGATGTGCAGCGCCAGAAAGAGGTGGCGCAGGAGATGCAGAATGCTATGGCGTTCTGCAGGACGTGTGTGGATTTTTCCGCCTGCGGCGGCGCGTGCTATGCACGCAGGGCTGAGCAGGGACATCCCGCCGCCTCCGATGCCGAATGTGCACTGAAGCGTGCGGCGATGAAGGAGTCGCTGAACGTAGCTGTACAATGCAATAAGAGGACAGGTCAATGAAACATAGAACAGTTTACCCGTTTACTGCAATCGTTGGGCAGAAAGAGATGAAGACGGCTCTTCTCCTCAGTATAGTCATGCCCTCTCTCGGCGGTGTGCTCATCAAGGGAGAGAAGGGAACGGCAAAATCCACTGCCGTACGCGCTGCCGCTGCGCTCCTGCCGGATCTGCACGCCGTGCGCGGCTGTGCCTGTCACTGTGATCCCGCACGCCCCGAGCTCTACTGTGATGCCTGTCAAGAGAGAAGCGCAGAGGGGAAACTGCCGCAGGAAGAAATTCCGATGTGCGTGGTGGAGCTGCCCGTCAGTGCGACGGAGGACCGCGTGGTCGGGACGCTCGACATGGAGACCGCGATCCAGCATGGACGCAAGGCGTTCGAGCCCGGCATTCTGGCGGCCGCGAACCGCAATATCCTCTATGTGGATGAGATCAACCTGCTTGAGGATCATATCGTCGATATCCTGCTCGACTCGGCTGCAATGGGCGTCAACACCGTTGAGCGCGAGGGGATTTCCTATGCGCATCCGGCACGCTTCGTTCTCATCGGTACGATGAATCCGGAGGAGGGGGATATCCGTCCGCAGCTTCTCGACCGTTTTGCGCTCTCAGTGACCGTTGCGGGGGAGCAGGATGCCGAAAGCCGCGTTGAGGTGATCCGTCGTCGGATTGCCTACGAGCGGGATGCAGATGCCTTTGCCGCGACATACGCGGCAGAGCAGGAGCAGCTGCGCACGCAGATTGTCGCAGCACGTCAGCGCGTTGCCAATGTGGCAGTGCCCGACGACATCCTTGGGCTGGCGGCGCAGGTCTCGTTGACGCTCGGCGTTGACGGGCATCGTGCCGATATTACCCTCATCAAGGCAGGGATTGCACACGCGGCACTTGCCGGACGAACTGCTGTCAACGCAGAGGACTTGCTGCGCGTCAGCCGACTTGTCCTCGCACACCGTATGCGCCGCCGTCCCTTCGAGGAAGGGGCGGTCGACTGGAGCGCGGTGGATGCGATCTTGGGAGCATCTGCGTAAACTGCATTTCGGAGGAAAGAGCTTGAACACCCCGCATTATCCACTGACTGCTGTGGTCGGGCAGGAGCACGCGAAACGCGCACTTGCGGCTGTACTGGTGAACCCGCTTGCCGGCGCCCTCCTGATCTCCGGTACGAGTGGAACGGCAAAATCCGTTCTTGTCCGTGCGGCAGCCCCCTTTACGGTGACGGGACGCATGGCGGAACTGCCGCTCGGTGCGTCGGAGGATATGATCTTCGGCACGATCGACATAGAGGCTGCCCTGCAGCAGGGAGAACGGCGTCTGCGGCATGGGCTTCTTCATCGTGCGCGTAATACCTTCCTCTATATGGACGAGGTGAATCTCCTGCGCGAGGACATTCTGTCCACGGTTCTGAAATGTGCCGAGGATCGATTCTTTCGCCTTGAGCGGGATGGGCTTTCATTTACCGAAGAAGTTTCCTATACGCCTGTCGGCACGATGGATCCCGCCGAGGGGACGCTCCGCCCCACCCTGCTGGATGCCTTCGGGCTTTTTGTGTCGATGGAGGATGTGACTGACCCTGCACAACGCAGGGAGATCGCCGCACGGGTACTCACCTTTGAGCGTGACCCGGCGGCGTTTCGTGCGTCCTATGCCGCACAGGAGGAGGATTTTGCAGCCTCGATTTGCCGTGCACGTGGCCTCCTGCCGCGCGTGGCAGTGCCGTCTGCTATTCTGCACTTTGCGGCCGCCTGCGTCCTGCGTGCGCACTGTGTCGGAAACCATGCGGAGATCTATCTCATCGAGGCAGCGCGTGCGCTTGCAGCACTCGCGGGCAGGGCATTCATTATGCCCGTGGATGTGGAGGAGGCGGCGGAGTTCGTACTCGTGCATCGGATGAACCGCTCGCAGGAGGAACAGCAGCCACCGCCTGACAACGCGAATGTGCCGGAGCAGGGCAATAGCGATGTACCGGATGACGCGCAGGATCCGCTTCCACCGCAGGATGAGACGGATGATGCACCGCCCTCGGAGGAGGATACTTCCAGCGGCGACGCGGAGGATTGCATTGCCGCCCCACTCGAAGGGATCATGGCGCGCCTCTCGCTTCTTTCCATGACGATGCGTGCACAGGGCGGAAAGAGCGGCAAGCGTGACATCCTCCAAACGCATACAGCAGACGGGCGCGGCCTGCGAACGGAGATGCCGCGTGCCGGCCGCCGCCCCGATCTCGCGCTCGCTGCGACGCTGCGTGCTGCCGCGCCCCATCAGCGTGTGCGTCAGGGTAGTCAGGCAGTTGTCATCCATCCCGAGGATGTGCGCGTCTGGGTACGGGCAAAACGCACGGCAGCGAACATTCTCTTCCTCGTTGATGCCAGCGGCTCGATGGGCGCACGTGAGCGTATGCGCATGGTGAAGGGCGCGATTCTTTCCCTCTTGCAGGAGGCGTATCAAAAGCGTGACTGCGTGGGGCTCATTGCCTTTCGACGCGATCGTGCAGAGACCCTCCTGCCGATGACGCGCAGCGTGGAACTGGCGGAAAAGCAGCTGCGTGAGCTCCCCACGGGCGGAAGAACCCCGCTTGCCGAGGGGCTTGCCCACGCAATGCAGATGCTGCATGAGCTGGAGCGCAGGGGCGGCGGAAAAAATGTTCTCGTACTGGTCACGGATGGTCGGGCGAACACCAAAGAGGGGGACGCGGGGGTGCAGCGCGCCCTGCAGGCGGCGGAGGAGGTTGCCGGGACACAGGCGCTCAGTCTTGTCCTTGATACGGAGCGCGCCGTCCCGCGCGTCGGTATTGCGCCGGAGCTCGCCCGCCGCATGGACGCACGATATTACACCTTGGAGCAGCTCTCGACGGAGGGCGTGCTTGAGATTGTCCGCGCATCCCGTTGAATGAAGATCCTGGAGCAGTGAAGAAGATGAAGATTGCAGTTTACACCAATATCTTGCGCGTTACTGTACTCGCGCGTCGTTGTGCTGCGTATCTGGAAGCACCAGAGGTACGCGTGTGTGCTGTCAACGGTATGGATCGCTGGGAGGAAAGGCGTGCGGCGGCGGATCTCCATCTCTTTCTCTGGATGGGTACGGGACTGGACAATGATTTCCTGAAGCAGGCGTCGCGCGATTTGCAGAAGCATCGGATTTTGCATCTGATCGTCGTGGATCATGCGGAGCATGACAAGGTGACGTATGGCTTCTCGGAGGAGCAGATTCAGCGGACGTGGGCGTATTTTCGCTATGACGGCGAGGAGAATATGCGCAATCTCTTCCGCTGGCTCGGCGGAGCGTTCGGGGGGATTCCCTGCACGCCGGAGCAGCCCGCCCCGCTCGCATGGAACGGTGTCTATCATCCGGCATGGGCGGGAGATCCTGAGGATATCGCGGGCTATCTTGGCGCGTATTACGTGGAGGGACGACCGACGGTCGGTGTGCTCTTCTATCGCTCGGAGTGGATTACGGGGGACTTTACTTATCATACGGCGCTTATCCGTGCGATCGAGGCGGAGGGGATGAACGCGGTCGCCGTGTTCTCAAACGCCTATCGCGACGCACGCGTGGAGTCTCCGACGCTGATGGCGGCGATCGAGAAATACTTTTGCAGGGACGGACAGCCCCTTGTCGATGTCATCATCAGCACGATGAAGTTCTCTCTCAAGGCAGGCGGTACGCGCCCCGAGGCTCTCTATGCGCTCGGTGTGCCCATTCTTGAGGCGTATACCGTTCTCGCACCAAAGGAGGAGTGGGAGCAGTCACCGGCGGGGCTCGATCCGATGGAGGTCTCGATGAGCGTCGCTATGCCGGAGTTTGACGGTGTGATCCACGCCGTTCCGATCGCGGCGAAGGTGCGTGACGAGAGCGGTGAGATCAGCTACGCGGCACTGGATGAGCGCATGGAGCGGATTGCCCGAAAGGCGCGAAAGTGGGCGGCTCTGCGTCATAAGCCGAACGCGGAGAAGAAAGTCGCGATTGTATTCCACAACTATCCGGCGACGAATGCGAACATCGGCAGCGCGGCGGGGCTGGACTCGCCCGAGAGCGTGCTCTCTTTGCTGCGAGCAATGCAGGCGGCAGGCTATGTCATGGATGAGATCCCGGAGAGCGGCAAGGCGTTCATGAATCTGCTGACGGATCACGCGACGAATGACCGCCGCTTTATGAGTGCGGCGCAGGCAGCGTCTGCCGATGGCCAGCTGACGGCAGAGCAGTATGGTGCGTTTTTTACGGAACTGCCCGAGCAGGTGCGAATGCAGCTCATAAAGGACTGGGGCGATGCGCCCGGTGATGTGTTCAATTACGATGGAACACTGCTCATCCCGGGCACGCTGAACGGGAATCTCTTTATCACGGTGCAGCCCCCTCGCGGTTTTGGCGAGGATCCCGGCAAGCTGCTCCACTCGCCGGACGCCGCTCCCACACACCACTACATCGGGTACTATCACTGGCTGCGCGACATCTGGCAGGCGGATGCGGTCATTCACGTCGGGACGCACGGCTCTCTCGAGTGGCTGCCGGGCAAGAGCACGGCGCTCTCGAACCGCTGCTGGCCGGATGTGTCGCTGGGCGACCTGCCGGATATCTATCCCTACTGGATCACGATTGTCGGGGAGGGGATTCAGGCAAAGCGGCGCGGTGCGGCGTGCCTCATCAGTCACCTCTCGCCGCCGATGGAACTCGCGGGAGAGTTTGAGGAGATCGAGGAACTGGAGCAGGCTCTTGATGAGTACGTCCATTTTCGTGCAGCACAGCCGGACAACATCGAGGCGGCGCAGGAGCTTGTCCGTGAGAAAGCTGCCGCCTGTCATTTCGAGGGGGAAATCGACGAAGGCGATTCCTTTGACGACTATGCCGATGCCCTCCACAACTATGTGACCGACCTCAAGAATATGCAGATTCGCACGGGGCTGCACATCCTCGGACGTGCGCCTGCGGGCGAGGCGCTGATCGATTTTCTGTGCGCGCTCGTGCGCATGGAGCATGGTGGGGAGAAATCCCTCGTCCGTCTCATTGCCGAGCAGTCGGGGTACGACTATGAGGAGCTGCTCACACACAGCGAGCGCATGACGGCGGACGGCATGACCTATGGGCGAAAGCTGGACGCTGTCGAGGCAGAGATGCGTGCGCTCATCTCATTCCTTGCGGCGCATGACTATGCACCGGAGGCCGTCGCGCGGGCGATGGAGCTGCCCGTGATAGCCGGCTCCTCGGAGGAGATGTACGCCGCCTTTGCCCATGCGCTGCATGAGGTCGTGGAGGATATGGTGCCGCGCCTGCGCCGCACGGAGGGGGAGATCACGGAGACGCTGCGTGCTCTCACGGGGCGTTACATCGAGCCGAGCCCTGCGGGCGCACCGACGACAAACGGCGTCGATGTACTGCCGACGGGGCGCAATTTCTGCGGGCTCGATCCGCGCTGTATGCCGACGCCCGCTGCATGGGAGTATGGCAAACAGCTGGGGGATGCGCTCATCGAGCAGTATATCAGCGATGAGGGGCGCTATCCCGAGGCGGTCGGCATCGTCTTCTGGGCGGGCTCGAACATGCGCAGTCATGGACAGTGTATCGCGGAGCTCTTCTACCTCATGGGCGTGCGCCCTGTCTGGCGGCGTCCGTCGCAGCGTGTCTGCGGGCTTGAGATCATCCCCCTCGCAGAGCTCCAGCGGCCGCGCATCGACGTGACGGCACGCATCAGCGGGCTGTTCCGTGATGCAGTGCCGAACGCCATACGCTGGGTGGATCAGGCGGTGCGCATGGTGCGCGATCTCGAGGAAAGCGATGAGGAGAACTATGTGCGCAAGCACGTCCTCTCCGATACGGCATGGCTTAAGGAGCAGGGCGAGACGCAGGAGAGCGCGTGGGAACGTGCCTCTGTACGCATCTTTGGCGATCCGCCGGGGGTGTATGGCGCAGGTGTCGCTGACCTGCTCGAGTCAAAGGCATGGGAGACCCTCGACGATCTTGCCGCGGTCTATACGCGGTTCTCGGGAACGGCATACGGCGGTGACGGGTTGGCGCGTGCGTATGATCCGGAGGTCTTTCAGCGGCGCATGGCGGGGCTGGATGTCACGGTAAAAAATGAGGATACGCGTGAGACGCACATGTTCAGCTCGGATGACTACAACGCCTACCACGGCGGTATGATTGCGACTGTGCGGGCGCTGACGGGCAAGGCACCGCGCTCCTATACGGGCGATTCGAGCGACCGGCAGCGTATTGTCCTGCGCAGCGTTGCGGAGGAGGCGGCGCGTCTGTTCCGTGGAGAGGCGATGAATCCGAAGTTCATCGAGGGGATGAAACAGCACGGCTACAAGGGAGCCTCCGATCTCGCCAACTATCTGGCGCACAGCTATCAGTGGGACGCGACGAGTGCCGTGATGAAGGACTGGATGTACGAGGGTTACGCACGCAAATATGTCCTCGATGCGGGGATGCAGGAGTGGATGCAGGAGGTCAATCCGTGGGCGCTCCACCGCATGGCAGAGACCTTGCTTGAGGCACAGCAGCGCGGCCTGTGGAACGCCTCACAGGAAACGCTGGACGAGCTGCGCAGCCTCTATCTCTCCATTGAGGGGGATTTGGAGGAACGGGCGGAGGGCAGTATATGAGTAAGAATAGGTGAGCTTATGAAAAAAATTGCGTTCTATGGCAAGGGCGGCATCGGTAAATCCACGACAGCCGCGAATGTATCTGCGGCATTTGCCCAGATGGGGCGGCGTGTCTGCCAGATCGGCTGCGATCCGAAAAACGACTCGACGCGCCTGCTGCTCGGTCGTATTGCCCCGTCCACGATCCTCGATCTCGAGCGTGAGAAGAAGGGCGCAGCACTCACGCTTGGCGACCTCGTCCATGAGGGCACCGGTGGTGTGCGCTGCATCGAGGCGGGCGGCCCCGATCCGGGGGTTGGCTGCGCCGGACGCGGGATCATTGTAGCACTTGAGCGCCTGAAGGCACTTCATGCCTTTGACGATCTGGATGTCGTACTCTACGATGTCCTCGGCGATGTGGTCTGCGGCGGATTTGCCGTTCCCATCCGCGAGGGGTACGCTGAGGAGATCTACATCGTCTCCTCGGGCGAGCTCATGTCGCTGTATGCGGCGAACAATATTGCAAAGGGCGTGTGCCGCTTTGCTGCGCGCGGTGCGGTAAAGCTCGGCGGCATCATCGGCAACGGGCGCGACGTGCACAACGAGCGCGAACTCCTTGCGGCGTTTGCCGCGCGTATCGGGACGCAGCTCATCACCTATATCCCGCGTTCGCGCGCCGTGCACGAGGCGGAGATCCATCGACAGACACTCATCGCCTACGCACCGGAGTCAGAGCAGGCGCAGCACTACAAGGCACTCGCGCACGCGATTGATACGAATGAAATGCTGACCGTGCCGACGCCGATGGCGTTCGAGGAGCTCGAGGAACTGGTGGAAAGCTATGGGGATTGAGGTCAAACGCGTCGGAGTGCGCCGTACGAACTGCAGCTGCAGCATGCCCGGTGTCTGGCGTGCGCTCTCCTTCGTGCGCGGTGCGCTCGTCATCTTTCACAGTCCGCGTCCATGCGCCCACATCGCGCACGGGATGGACGTGAGCAGCTTCCATCGGCTGACGGCGGCGGGCACATCGGTGCGCCTCTCTCCTGTGCCGCTACTGACGAGTGGGCTTAGCGAGAACGAGGCGGTCTTTGGCGGCGAGGAGCGTCTGCGGGAGTGCATTCGCTTTGCCGCGCAGAAATATCATCCGCAGGCAGTGTTTATCGCCAACTCATGCGTGAGCGGTGTGATCGGCGACGATACGCAGGCGATCGCGGCAGAGATGGAGGAGGAACTGGAGCTTCCGGTCATGGCGGTCTCGGCACACGGCTTTCTCGACGGGGAGTACTATGCGGGCTACCTCGATGCTGCACGGGCACTCGTGGATCGCTTTATGCAGCCCGCCAAACGCCGGGACGGAACCGTGGTGCTCCTCGGTGACTGCGGGGGGATGCACGGAGAATATGTAAAGGAACTGCAGCGGCTGCTCTCCCTGCTCGATCTGCGCGTGACGGGACAGTTCCCGTCCTATCTTGCGCTCGATGAACTGCAGGCGGTGCCGGAGGCGGAGCTCGTCATCCTGCTCGGCCGCCGCATGGACAATGAGAAGCAGGCGCAGCTGTCGGCACTCGCCGCGCATATCAGAGATCGTCTTGGCACGCCCTACCTTGCCGATGTCTACGCCGTGGGGGCGGAGGAAACAGCACGGTGGCTGCGGCGTGTCGGTCAGATCTGTCATCGCGAGGAGGCAGCGGAACGGGCCATTGCGGCGGAGGAGGCTTCCTTTGCCGCTGCTGTGGAAAAGGCACGCAATGATCTTGCGGGGCACAGATGTGCACTTGCCATCGGCCGTGACCTCACATGGTTCCAGCCGGAGATCGTTTTGCGGCTCTTGGACAAGGCAGGGATTGAACTGATCGGCATCGTCCTGCTGGACTGCTTCATGCCCGAGCGGCGTGCGGTGATGGAAGAGGAGCTGCAGCGCCGCACCGATGTCCCCATTCATCATGAGGGAGATGCTGTGGCCGAGGAACTACTGCACCGTGTGGACTTTGTCCTCACGACACATGAACTCGTCGATACGAAGCTGCGCCAGCTCTTCCTTGCGCTGCTGCCGTCGGTCGGCTGGTCGATAGAGCGCCGCCTGCTGGATGATATGCGGCGGATTCTGCATCGGCACGAGAGCAGGGGAGGGCTGATCTATGGATGATCGTGAAAAATCCTTCGACGATGTCTGTATGTGTACGGATACCTGTGCGCTGGCAGGGGCAGCGGCATTTTTTGCTGGGATCAAGGATGCGGTGATCGTCGTCAACGGTCCCCTCTGGTGCCATTTCTTTGCCATGCGTCACATTGAGCACAGTCAGGCGACGATCTCCCATCGTATGCTCTGTACGCAGCTTGACAATGATGCGATTGTCTTCGGTGCGGAGGAGTATCTGAACGAGGCTCTTGCTCCCTATGTGGAGCAGCCGCCCGCACTGCTTGCGATTGTCAGCAGCTGTGCGGCAGGGCTCATCGGCGACGATGTTGAGGCGATTGCGCGCGGCGCGGGGATCACCTGCCCGATCGTCGCCCTCGATACGAGCGGCCTTACCGGCAGCTTTGCCGACGGTTGGGACAAGGCAGCGTGCACCGCGCTGCCGCTGCTTCTGGCAGGGCGGCAGGAGACACAGGCGCATACGGTCAATTTGATCGGTATGACGAGTACCTACTGCAATGGCGGCAACGATGTGTGCGAACTCGTGCGCCTGCTTGAGATGGCGGGCTATCATGTGAATGCCGTCCTCGGCAGCGATCTGTCCGCTGCGGGAATGGGCACACTGTCGCGTGCGGCACTGAATATCGTCGTGCACGATGAGCTCGGACTGGGGAGCGCCCGCCTGCTCAATGAACTCTGCGGCACCCCCTATCTCGCAATGCTGCCGCCGTATGGGCGTGCAGGGACGCGGCACTGGCTGCAGGAGATCGCCCGTGTGCTGCCGCCCCTGCATGGAGACGCGGCAGAGGCTGAGATTGCGCGCGTGATGCGTGAGGACTTTCTGCGCATCAACGAATGCAAGAGCCTCTGGGGGGAGCTCTGCTATGACACAGCGCTGATCCGTGCTCCGCGTTCCGTTGCTTGGGGGCTTGCTCAGGCACTTCGGACGGAGTGGGCAGATGTCTGCCATCTCGCGGTTGCGGCAGATGCGGCAGGGGCACGGGAGGCCCTGCCTCTCGCGGATGAAATATTGGGCGAGACGGATGCCGTACGGATACGAGAACTCCTTGCGGAGATGGAGGGCGGGCTGCTGCTCGGGAGCAGCAACGAATCTGCCCATATTGATCCGCTGGGGACGCAGTATCTTCCCGTTGCCTATCCCATGCAGGATGCGCTGTGCTTGTCGGAAAGCCCGTTCATGGGACTGCGCGGCGCACGTCATATCGAGGAACTGCTGTGGAATGGAAATATTTTGCGGCGCAAGCAAATGATTCGATAAAAATAAAACAAAGAACAACCAAAACGATAGAAAATTATGCTATAATTCATATTTGCGTCTGAAGGGAAGGAGACTATCTTGTCGAGAAAATACATGGCATTCCTCCTCTGCGTGCTGAGTCTTCTGCTTGCGGCGTGCAGTCCGTCGGGATCCCGTTCGTCAGAGCCTGTCGCATATCAGGTGACAGATGTTGAGGGGACAGTCACCGCGTTTCCTGCGCCGCCCAAACGCATCGTCACATTGTCGATGAGCACGGATGAGGTGATGCTGGGGCTGGTCGAGCCGGAGCGCATGGCGGCGGTGAATGGACTCCTTGACGATCCTGTGAGCTCCAATGTGACAGCGCTCGTAAAAGCGATTCCACACCGCATCGGAAATCCGACCGTGGAGGAGATCATGGCGCTGCAGCCCGATCTCGTCGTTGTACCGGACTGGGGGGATCTCTCCATCGTGCCGTCTCTGCGCGAGGCGGGGGTGAAGGTGGTTGTCTGCAAAGGGGCAAAGAATCTCACAGAAATCCGTGAGACGATCGCGCTGCTCGCGGCAGCGACGGATGAAGAGGAGCGCGGTGCACGGCTGCAGTCCATGATGGATGAAAAACTGGCGGAGATTGAGGCAAAGGTGCAGCAGATTCCTCCGGAGCAGCGCAAGAGCGTCGTCCTCATCTCACTCATGAGTGCCTACGGCGGCATCGGCAGCAGTTTTGACGAGGCCTGTTCTCTCGCAGGGGTTACGAATGGGCGCGCCGCATTCGGCATACGTGATGGACAAGTGATGACGAAAGAGCAGCTTGTCGCGATTAATCCCGACATTCTCTTCCTGCCAACGTACAACGATCACGGGAACTATGATGTGGACAAGTTCCGCAGGGAGTATCTTGGAGACCCCTCTCTGCGGACGATGAAGGCGATTCGGAACCAGGCGTTTGCCGAACCGTTCGAGGGGTATATCTATAACTGCTCACAGGACTTCGTCTTCGGCGTGCAGGAGATTGCCTACCGCGTCTATGGCGACGCCTTTCGGCAGCCTGCGGACGAGCATCTTTCGGCCGTGGACTGAGTACGAGGGGGGGACGATGTTGGAGGAAATCATTCGCGTTGAGAAACTCTATGCCGGCCATCATGGCAAGGTGATCCTCGAGGATGTATCCTTCTCCGTGGGGGTGGGGGAGATCATCGGGCTGATCGGACCGAACGGCGCAGGGAAGAGCACGCTGCTCAAGACACTGCGCGGCATCCTGCCGCCACTCGCGGGGCAGGTGACGCTGATGGGATTGCCGATACAGCTGCTCTCGCCGCGTGACTTTGCGCAGCGTGCGGCATACCTCCGCCAGGGCGGAGATATTGCCTTTGACTACACGGCGCTGGATGTCGTGTTGGCGGGGCGCTATCCCTACCTTTCGTGGTGGCAGCAGGAAACGGAATCGGATCGCGCCATTGCGGCAGCGTGTATGGCCTATACGGGGGTCTCGGAACTGGCGGACAAGCCCCTCCACGCCATGTCGGGCGGACAGCGCCAGCGCGTCCTGCTCGCAAAGGTGCTCGCACAGCAGACACCCGTGCTCTTTCTCGACGAGCCGGCAACGGGGCTGGATGTGATCTATCAGGAGGAAATCTTCCGCTTTTGCCGTGAGCTTTGCGCAGCGGGCAAGACCGTGCTTCTCGTCGCACATGAGCTGAGCCTCGCGGCGCGGTTCTGCTCGCGCCTCCTTCTCATCGGGGGCGGCGGGCTGCTCGCGGACGGGCGGCCACAGGACGTACTGACGGACGCGCTCTTAACCCATGCGTACGGTGCGCCTGTGCGGGTCGCCGAGAATCCGCTGACGCATCACCTGGAGGTCTATACGGAGGCAGATGAAAGCCGCTCGGAGAAAGAGGCACTCCTCCGCGTGATCCTTGGGACTTCGGCAGAGGGGAGGACGGCACAATGAAACAGCGTGTTTTTTTCGCAGGGCTCGTTGGGGCGCTCGCTGCGGTTGTCATTCTGTCTCTGTGCTCGGGGCAGTATGACATCAGCACGGAGTACGTCGTCGCGTACTTCGCTCATGCCGTGGGGCTGCCCATTCTCCCGCACGTCATCCTCACACCGGAGCAGGAGGCGGTACTTCTGCACATCCGTCTGCCGCGCACGCTCGTCGGCTTGATGGTCGGTGCCGGGCTGGGCATATCGGGGGCGGTGCTCCAGGGAATCTTCAGCAATCCGCTTGCCGATCCCGGCATCATCGGCGTGTCGAGTGGGGCATCGGTCGGTGCCGTGCTTGCCATCGGTCTCGGTGTCGGTGCATCGAGCGTGCTCCTGCTCCCTGCCTTTGCCTTTGTCGGGGCGATGCTCGCAGTGGGGCTGACCGTATCGCTCTCCATGCGCCACGGACGAATCCCAGTCATGACACTGCTCCTCTCAGGCGTTGTGGTGGGGATGTTCCTCGCCGCGTGTACGGCGGCGATCCTCACGGTTCTCAACGAGCAGAAGATGCAGCAGTATCTCTTCTGGACGATTGGCGGCTTAGACTATCGCCGCTGGGATCATGTCCTCTTGGGGATTGGGCCGATCGGGGTCGGCGCGTCGGTGATGCTGCTCCTCGCGCGGCATCTGAATCTCCTCGCCTTCGGCGAGGTGGAGGCGCGCACGGCGGGGATGTCTGTGACGCCGTTCCGCCTGCTGTTCCTCGTGCTTGCGGCACTCACCACGGCGACGGGGGTCTGCATCAGCGGCAACATCGGATTCGTTGGACTGGTTGTCCCGCACATGATGCGCCTGCTCGTCGGCCCCGATCATCGGCGGCTGCTTCCTGCGAGCCTTCTCGCGGGGGCGACATTTCTCGTGCTTTGCGACTCCATCGGGCGGATTCTTCTCCCCGGGATGGAGATTCGCGTCGGCATCATGACGGCATTTATCGGTACGCCGTACTTCTTGTATCTGCTGCGGCGTCGTGTGAAACTGGAGGGGTGAAATGGATACGGTAATGGAGGAAAAACGGGGGACATACACCGCACTCAGCCTGTCACTGGCGTTGCATGTGATTCTCCTCTTGGCGGCGGGGGCATTGGGACTGTTCTCGATTGCCGTGCCGCAGACGGGGGATACCCCTGTGGAGGTCACGCTCTACGATGCGGGACCTCCCGCCGCGGCTGCCGCAGGTGATTCGGCAGCCGCTCCGGCAGTGAGTGCGGTGAGCGACGTTGTGATCGTCGATAAGACACTTCCGCCCGAAACGCCGCAGGAGACACTGAAGCAGACGAGCAATCCCCAAACGTCTGCCGCCGCGCCGTCAAAACCGTCAGACGGGACGCAGACGGGGACGGCGGGCAGCGGCGGCGGTGACACAGCGGGGACAGGGACGAAGGGCGGAACATCCGGCACATCGGGCGGCGGAGATGCAGCTCCCGCCGCTCCGCCCGCCCCGCCGGCAGAGCGCGTCGCGGCGAGCCTGCGGGCAGAGGCGACACCTGAGTACCCACAGGAACTCATCGAGGATGATGTCGAGGGCTCGGTGACGGTCAAGATTCTCGTTGCCGCAGACGGCTCGGTCGAGTCTGTCAAGCTCGTCACCTCCTCCGGCTACAGTGCGATGGACCGCGCGGCGATTGCGGCGGGCTATCGCTTTCAGTTCAATCCGGGGGACAATGGACGCAAGGGGGTTTTTCCGTGGACATTTTACTTCCGTTTGGAATAAGGACTGGAATATGAGTATTGCTATCTTTATGGGGGAAATATTATCATGAGACGATGGAAAAAGAAAATACTGACGACGGCAGTCCTGCTCTCCGCACTGACGGGACAGGCCTATGCGGAGGAGCCCGCGGCGGCGACAGACGATCACACGCTCGGCGAGACCATTGTCACGGCGACGCGGACGACGAAGCGTGATGTCGATGTGCCGGCTGCGACGGCCACCATTACGGCAGAGGAGATTGCACGGAGCGGCGCGGCAACGGCATCGGATGTGCTGGCAAAGGCGGATGGGTTTACGTATACCTCCTTTGGACCGAACGGCGCGGCGATGGCCAGCATGACGAACGAGCTGAACATCCGCGGTCTGAAGGGCGGTGCGCTCGTCCTCATGAACGGCAATCCGATTGCATGGCGCGGCAAGTACAATCTGGATCAGATCCCTGCGAGCACGATCGAACGCGTCGAGATCGTCAAGGGCAGCGGCTCCGTTCTCTACGGCAGTGATGCAGTGAGCGGTGTCGTCAACATCATCACGAAAAAAACAATGCCCAACGAAGTGCATGTCGGGGTCGGCAACTATGGACAGCGCAGCTATGGCGTGAGCGTCGGCGATGAGAAATTCGGCTTCTACTATAACTACGATAAGTGGGGGCGGCAGGGCGGTGTCACCAATACTGACTATGCCGTCACGCGCTTTCATGGGTCGACACAAACGGACATCAGCGATGTCATCAAGCGCAATACGGGACTGACCTACCGCATCAATCCGCGCGTGGATTTCCAGCTCGGCTATTACGAGACAGAGGGGACGTATGCGCGTACCTTTACCGCCGTTGATCCGTCGCATAACACCTATCACATCCATGTGGGTGATCCGATGAATCGCCGCACGTACGAGACGAAGCAGTACATCGCGCAGCTGAACTACCACGACCGTGCGTGGAAGGCGAATCTGTTCTTCAACACGGGGACGCTGGATTATGCTGGCGTCGCTCGTTTTTCTGACAACCCCTTTTCCCGTAGGTCGAATGAGCTCTATCATACTCGTGAAAAGAATACGACGTATGGGGTCGATGTGCAGCGTACGTGGAAGGTCCATCCGAGAGCCATGGCAGTCGTCGGCATGGATCTTGCGCATGAGATCTATGCGAAGCTGCCGACACCTGCCAGCACGGAGGACAAGCGGTACGCACGCAACAACTGGGGACTGTTCGGACAGTGGGAGCAGCGTTTTGATGCACGCAATACGGGGATCATCGGTCTGCGCGAGACGTGGACGACAGGGGCGGCACGCGGCCAGAACTACAGCAACCTCAGTGCCTCGGCACAGTGGCTGCATAAGCTCGATGCGAAGAGCAGTGTCTATCTGAACATTACGCAGTCCTTTGTCATGCCGACATTCTCCCAGATGTATACGGATAACGGCCGACAGAAGGCAGCACCCGATCTGCGGCCGCAGAAGGGCATCAACTATGAGATCGGCTGGAAGAAGACGCACGGCGGGCATGCGTGGAAGGCGGCGCTGTTCCACATGGACGTCACGGACAATATCTCTGCGAGCCTACTTAGATCGGGTCAGTATCAGTATACCAATGAGGACTTCCGCAATACGGGGGTTGAACTCTCAGATCGCATCCAAGCCAAGAATGGGCTTTCCTATCGCTGGGGCGTGACCCTGCAGAATCCTCAGGTGAAGAGCACTAAGAAGAATCTCGGCTGGGAACGAAGCTTCGGGCGGGTTCAGCTCACGGGTGGGATCTCCTATCAGCGTGGGAAATGGACGTCCGATCTCTCCGCATCCTATCTGGCGGAGCGTGTCCAGCTGCCATCCAAAGAGCCTGCCTATGAGACGAAGCCGTACCTGCTCACAACGTGGAATACGGTCTATGCGCCCGATGAGAACAGTGAGATCCGTCTGCGCATCGACAACGTCCTCGATCGGCATGACAGCACGTCCCATGCCGGATCGGAGTACTATACGGCGCCGATTAACTACCTCTTGAGCTACAGCTACAAGTTCTGATGCCCTACCGCGCCATGGCAGGAACGGCGCGCAGGCATCGCAACAGCACAGCGGGAGACAGATACAACAATCATGAAATCACTTCGCCCATGTATTTGGGCAGTGATCATAAATATAGTCACAATCTCATAGATGCACTGATGGATGTGGCTTATCAGTGTTTTCTTAAAGAAGGAGAATGGTAATGCAAATGTGGAACAAACAACTTTTGGCAGCGGCGATTGCACTTTCTGCAACGACGGGACAGGTCTATGCGGCGGAGACGGCGGATGCCGATGTACCCGCCGGCGAGGAGGTTGCGACGCATGCTCTCGGTGAGACCGTAGTGACAGCGACGCGGACGAAGAAGCGTGACCTCGATGTGCCTGCTGCGACGACGATTATCACGGCGCAGGAAATCAAGGACAGCGGGGCGGCAAACGCGTCGGATGTACTTGCGAAGGTGAATGGCTTCGCCTATAAGTCCTTCGGCCCCAATGGTGCAGCGATGGGATCCATGACGAATGAAGTAAATCTGCGCGGGATTAAGGGAGGCGCACTCGTTCTTATGAACGGGAATCCGATAGCATGGCGCGGAAAGTATAACATCGACCAAATTCCCGCAAGCAGCATCGAACGTATTGAAATTGTCAAAGGGAGTGGGTCTGTCCTCTACGGCAGTGAGGCAGTCAGCGGTGTTGTTAATATCATCACAAAGAAAAAGGGTACAAACGAGGTTCATGTGGGCCTCGGCAACTATGGACAGCGCAGCTACGGTGTCAGCGTCGGGGATGAGCGCGTTAACTTCTACTATAACTATGATAAATGGGGCAGCAGAGACGGGCTTAGCTATGCAAGTGCATCGACTGCTCGTTTTAGAGGAGAGACGCGTCTGGATGTCAGAGATATCATTAGACAGAATGTAGGGCTTTCTTATCAAGTGAACCCCAGACTGAATTTCCTTTTTGGTTACTATGAAACGGAGGGGAAATATACGAGTGAGGTATCTCAGGCACGGGGAGGCACTTCAGGCTTGCGTGTGGGGGATGTAATTCAAGCCCGTAAATATGAAACAAAACAGTATATTACGCAGCTGAATTATCAGGATGCCAATTGGAAGGGAAGCTTGTTCTATAATACGGGAAATTTGGCATATGAGGGACCTACATACATCATCCGTTCATGGCAGAGAAGGAATAGTTGGTACCATACGCGTGAAAAGAACAGTTCATACGGTATGGATGTACAGCGCACTTGGAAGATGAGTCCAAAATCCACCGCTATATTGGGCTTTGACCTTGTGCACGAAATGTATGCGGCGCTTCCCACCTCTGCCAGCACTCGAAATGAACGTTATTCTCGTAATAACTGGGGGATCTTTGGACAGTGGGAGCAGCGCTTCGATAAGAGAAATACTGGTATTTTCGGACTGCGCGGGACGTGGACAACGGGGGCTCCACGCAGTCAGAACTACAGCAACCTCAGCGCATCTGGGCAGTGGCTGCACAAGCTCGATCGTGAGAACAGCCTATACCTGAATATCAGCCAATCCTTTGTCATGCCAACCTTTGCACAAATGTATAACGATAATGCTTCACAGCTGCCTTCACCGAATCTGCGTCCACAGAAAGGCATCAATTATGAAATTGGTTGGAAGCAGAATCATGATAGACATACATGGAAAGCTGCAATATTCCATATACGTGTTAAGGATAATATCACTCCTCACATTGACGATCTGACAAATCCGGTGCGCTACTATACGAATGAGGAGATGCGGAACGTTGGAGTGGAACTTTCCCATGAGATTCGGGGAGCAAATGGCTTCTCCTACAACTGGGGGGTAACGTGGCAGAATCCGATGACAAAGAATACTGAGAATAAACTTGGATGGGTGCGTACATTTGGAAAAGTTCAGCTGACAGGAGGCGTGAACTACCACAAAGGAAAATTGACATCTGCGCTCACTGCTTCTTATCTTGCTGATCGTGTACAGACGCCAAACAGCAAGCCCGCATTTCGTTCTAAACCGTATCTGCTCACGACATGGAACACAGCCTATGCACCCGATGAGCACAGCGAGATCAATCTGCGCATTGACAACGTGCTCAACCGTGATGATACAGTGGGGCACTCAGGGACAAAATATTATGTTGCACCGTTCAACTTCCTCCTGAGCTACAGTTACAAGTTCTGACCATGCTTACCTTAACCAATCTCTCCAATGCGGACTGCGATGTGGAGCATATCCTTCACGGCGATACGGATGCTCTTCCTGCCATCCTGCAGGAACCGGGGCTTGACGGCATCGAGTTCATGCTCTGTGCGCCGTGGGATCGCACGTTGTTTCCATCCACGTACATCAAGGGGGTACATCTCCTGTTTTGGCCGACGTGGGTTGACTTTTGGCGTGGGGATCGGACCGCACTCATGGCGGAGTTCGGCAGTGAGGACAATATCCGAGGCTACTACGGCTCGTTGGATGTTGCCGACTGGGTGGAGGGCTGGCGGGAGAATCTGCGGCGGGCGGCAGAGTGTCAGCCGCAGTATCTCGTCTTCCACGTTGCACATAACTGCACATCGGAGATGTATACGCGCATGTTTTCTGTCACGGATGAGGACGTCGTTCGCGCGGCCATCGAGCTTGTCAATGCGATTGCCGGCGAGATACCGAGGGGCTGCAAACTCCTTTTTGAAAATCTCTGGTGGCCGGGACTGACCTTTCAAAAACCGCAGCTCGCCGCTGAGCTCTTGGAGCGCGTCAGCTATCCCGACACGGGCTTCATGTTCGACACGGGACATCTGATGAACACGAACTTGGATCTGCAGAGCGAGGCGGAGGGCGCGGCATACGTGAAAAAGATCTACCACGAGCTTGGAGAATTGGGAAAGCGCGTCTATGGCATTCACCTGCACCAGTCCCTCTCAGGGGCATATACGCGGGAGATGATGCGTCGGCATGTAGGATGGAAGACATCGCTCGACTGGCAGGCGGCGATGGACTACGTCATGCATGTCGATCAGCATCAGCCGTTTCATACCGATGCGGCACGCCGTATCGTCGAGACTGTCCAGCCAATGTATCTCGTTCACGAGTTCCAGCATCGTTCCCGTGATGATCTGGCGAGTAAGCTGCGCATACAGCAGCGCGCCGCAGCGCACGACCGATAGATTCAGGTTCACTGCATGGTGTGTCTTTTCCCTTTTATCGAGCACTGCTTTGTCATGTATTCGTAGTGCCCTATATCGGGATTTAGTGTTGTTGGTATGTTTGCGCTTGACAAGACAATAAATTCGTACTATAGTACAATAGGTTGAATTACTGGAAAACTGAATATTGTCGAGTTAGGTGTCAAAGACTTAATAGAGAATTCGGTGAAGGCTCTATGGCCGTATGCCATGCAGACCGATGCCGAAGCGGTCCCGCCACTGTATCAGCGAGCGAGCCTGCAGGGCGTGCAGAGATGATCTGCCGCCCCGATTTGCCACTGGAGGAATGTCCTCTGGGAAGGAGCAGGTGAACGATGACCTGGAGCCAGGAGAACTGCCTAGTTATGAATCACTGCTTGTACCTGCGAGTGACGGGGAAGGGATTCTATCGTGAGCGTATATTGTGCGCCCAAATCATATTTTTTCGTGAGTCTATCCCCTTTCTGTATCGCAGGAAGGGGATTTTTATTTCCATGATTCATGCCATGCATCAAAAAGATGCGTCAAGATGCTTGTGCCGAATTTATCAGTGTTTCCTGAATATGCTTTTCTCTGACTGACGAAGTGCATCCCTTCGCAGCAGATGAATAGATGGTGTATTGCCCTGCAGTAATGTGTAATGTTTTAGGAGGAGATTACGAGATGAAGCGATTGGGTTCAAGGAAGAAGCTAGGAGCTGCTCTGACAGCAGCCCTCAGTGTAAGCGTGCTGTCCATGGGCGGGCATGCATTCGCAGCCGATGTGAGTGATACGGCAGATGAACATACTCTGGGGGAGACGGTCGTCACGGCGACAAGAACCCCGAATAAGGAACTCAAGACGGATGCAAATATCACGGTGATTACAGGCAAGGACATCGAGCGCCGCCACTACACCGACCTCACGCAAGCACTGCGCGATGTACCGGGTGTTACGGTCAATGCGTATGCACCGGCGGGATATAACAACAGCAATAAATTCTACATCAACGGGTCGGAACATGTGGTCCTTCTGATCGATGGTGTCCGCCAGAACTATGCGGGGGGCTTTTCGGCCTCTTTGGCATCTGCGATGAAGGATCTTAGCGGCATCGACCGCATCGAGGTACTGCACGGCTCGGCGTCAACGCTCTATGGATCGGATGCGAAGGGCGGCGTCATCAACATCATCACGAAGAAGGCATCGGGGATGAAGACGACGCTCGGCATCGGCTACGGCAGCTATGGGCGTCAGCAGTACAGCATCGCGAATGCGGGCGGTGAGCGCGGATGGGACTGGCGCATCAAATACCAGAAGGATAAGAGCGGAGACTTCAAGGACGCACACGGCGATACAACGCCGTCGAAGCTCGATGCAAACTCCGTCAGCCTGCATCTTGGCAAGCAGCTGAGCAAGGCCTCCTATCTTGCGTTTAATCTGCGTTCGTATAAGGACTCGGATCGCTATCAGGCACTCTATGAAAAGCGGCAGGGGCTCAATGTCAATCGTGGAAACTATGATTATTTGGATGGTGATTTGATCTGGAACGTGCAAATCGATGACACAACCAAGAATCAGATGAGTGCTTCGCGCAGTAAGTATGCGTATGATCTTACCAGTCACTACATTGATGGGTGGACACTTTTGCCGGCGCAGTCGTTTGATGAGTACGATATTCAGACATGGAGGTTCAGCGACCAATTCGACAAGAAGCTCGGCGATCATCTATTGACAGCGGGCTTTGAATTCACAAAGGATGATACGACGATCAAGAACCGCGGCGTTGTGAGCATTGATGATCGTACGCTCATCAATCGCTCCTTCTATTTGCAGGATCAGTGGAACATCCTTCCGACGCTGAAACTCACAGCGGGTATTCGTCATGACAGCAACTCGTCCTTTGGCAGTCACAACAGCCCGAGTGTCAGCCTCGGCTATGACATTGATCCGATGACGCACGCCTATGCTTCTTACAGTGCGTACTTCATCACGCCGACGCCGAATGAACTTTATGCGCCGACATACGGCAATCCAAACCTCAAGCCCGAGTCCGGCAACACGAAGGAGATCGGTATTGCCCGTGACTTTGGCAGAGGTTTCAGCCTCACGGCGAGCTACTTCAAGCGCCACTCGAAGGATCGTATCGGTTACCATCCTGTGACATACGTGAACATCAATGTCGGCGATGAGGATGCCCATGGCTGGTCGCTGCAGCTCGCGAAGCGCGTTGACTCGCATCTGCGCGCGCGCCTCGGTTATACACGGACGCATGTCGGCAAGACGGAGCAGAGAGGCGTGAATGCAGACGGTTATCTGCCCGAGGATCAGTGGAACATCGGTGTCGACTACCGCAACCGTGCATTCGATGCGTCGCTGCTTGCGCGCGGGATCGTTGGACGCCCGGGACCGGTACGCGGTGCTTTCCCGACGGATAATTACTGGGTCGTCGATCTTGCGATGAACTATCAGATTGCCGACGCAACAAAGGTATATCTCAAGGCGAACAACATTTTCAACCAGTTCTATGCCGAGCATTCGAATGTAAAGTGGGGCGCTCCCGGAGAGTGGTGGACGGCACCCGGACGCAACTTCATGGTCGGTGTGGAGCAGAGCTTCTAACGTTTCCTTCCGGCAGCGTTCCCATGTGGTGCGTCGCTCGGGTATCTCATAACTTTATAACACAGTAACTCCCCTTTCTGCGCTGTAGAGAGGGGAGTTTACAAAATAATGAGGCAAGTTTCATGAGAGGGATAAAAGGAGTTGTGGAACGATGAGCAGATGGCTGCGTGCAGTGATGCTGCCGTGCATATTCATGCTGTTATTCTCTTTGACGGGCTGTGGTATTTCGGACAGGCAGGCTCAGAACACCTACAATGTTACTGATGCGGATGGGACGGTTGTGTCTATTTTGCATAAGCCTCAACGGATCCTGACGATTGGCGCGAGCAGTGATGAGATGATGCTTGGCCTTGTGGAGCCGAAGCGCATGGCTGCCATCAATGAGACTCTTGCCAATACAGAGGATACGAATATTCCATGGGTACGTGAAAAAATCTCAAATGTTATTTCTCGCAACCCATCAGTGGAGGAAATCGCTGCTTTGCGGCCGGATCTCGTTGCTGTTCCGGAATGGCTGCCGAAAGAGAATGTCGATGCAATACGAGACCTGAATATACCTGTTGTTGTATTCAAGTCAGCAGCCACCATAGACGATATCCATGAAAATATACGCTTGCTTGCTGCGGCTGTTGGAGAATCGGAGCGCGGGGAGAAGCTCATTAAGAAAATGGAAGACAAACTTACTGAGCTCCAAGAGAAAATTGCCTTAGTGCCGGAGGAGAAGAAACACAAGCGTATTGCGCTTATTTCCATTATGCCAAATTATGGCGGCGCGGGGTCTACCTTTGATGAACTCTGTCGTTATACGGAGTCCATCAATGCAAAGGCTGCAGCAGGGAATCATATGGGACAGGAGATGACAAAAGAGCAGCTTATTGCTGCGAATCCTGACTACCTCTTCTTCCCCAGCCACGAAAACGCGGGGTCGCGGGAAGAAGGGTTTGGCAAGCAGTACTTAGAAGACCCTTCGCTGGCGCAGATGACGGCCATACGGGAAAAGCACATTGGACATCCGTGGGCGCGATATGCCTACAATGTTTCTCAAGATATTGTATTTGGCATACAAGAGACTGCATGGATTCTTTATGGCGATGAATTCCGACTGTCGCGACAGGAGTTTTTGACGGCTGTGGAGTAAAGGAGGTTCTGATACATTCGATGATACCCCCGTGACGTAGTTTTTGCTGCTCGTACTTTGACGGAAAATCCTCCACAGAGCACCACGCTGCATTCGGAGTACCACACATTCAGACGAAAAAACGACACTGATCTGGCGAATGTCATTTTATCGGCGGCCATTTTAAGGAAGCACTGATAAATTCGGCACGCCCATCTTGACGCATCTTTTTCGCCCGCTTTTCGTTAGCAAATCCTCCACATAGCCCTCGCTATGCGTCCGGTTTGCTGCCTCAATCGGACAAAAAATCTACGCCAATCTGGCATACCTCATTTTATCAGTGTTTCCTTAACTTAGGGCGGTGCATCAGGCCGAAGACTTTTTGCTTGCATATATAGGATGATATGGTACAATAAATCTAAGGTTGAGAAATGTTTTTGGAGGGAATGCAATGTTGGACAAGAACAGTGCCGCTGCCGGTGATACACAGGATTTTGCAGGGAAGATTCAGGGAATTATTGCGGGGCATGAGAAGAATGAGCTGTTCTCAAAGCTGCATGACAGCGAGCCATACGCCGCAGAGCTGAATGCACTGATCGACTGTGTGAACGAGGAGCTTGAGTATCAGCGCTTTCGTCTGCGTACGGTCAACGAGGCAATCAAATCCGGTATGTGGTACATGAAGATCAATCCGGATTTCAGCATTGCCTATGCAATCTGGTCGGATGAGTTCCGCCGTATGATCGGCTTCCGTGACGCATCGGACTTCCCAAACACAATCGAGTCGTGGAGTTCGCGTCTGCACCCGGACGATGTGGAGGGAACGTTTTCCTCCTTCAACGCCTGCATTCGGGATCTCACGGGTCATACGCAGTACAATGCAGACTATCGTCTCAAGGTTCATGACGGCAGCTATCGTTGGTACCATGCGTCCGGCAATGTTGTACGCGACAAGAGCGGGCACCCGGAGGAGATCATCGGTGTCTTTGTCGATATCGACGAGGAAAAGCGGAAATCGGAGGTGCTGGATCAGACCGCACAGAAGAAGGAAAAGTTCTACGGCGAGCTTGAGACGATGCTCAGCAGCCTGTATGCGTCGATTGATGCGATCACGGAGAGCGTGAGTCAGACGATGGAGCGCACGATGGAGATCTCAAACGTACAGGAGGAGATCACGAAGGCTGCAGAGGATACGCGCGGACAGACGGAGAACACGCTCAAGATGTCCGAGCTCGTTATGACGATCTCAAAGCAGACGAACCTTCTCTCACTGAATGCCTCTATCGAGGCGGCACGCGCGGGCGAGGCAGGACGCGGCTTCTCCGTTGTGGCGGAGGAGGTCAGAAAACTTGCCGACAGCAGCCGCGATGCCGCAAGCAAGATCTTCGAGGCACTCGAATCCATGGAGAAGGCGGCAAGTCATATCGCCGAGCGCATTAAGTCCATCAACGGACTGATTGAGAATCAGGCGGCGAACATGAAGGAGATCAGTGCCTCGGTTGAGGAGGCAAAGGCAATGTCGGACAACATCGAGGCATTGTCTAAGAAGTTGTAACCATATATCCATGGGTCAATATTGACTTGTAAACGACCGCAGTCCCCCATAAGCAGCATCTTTCGTGTGCTTATGGGGGAAATTTAGTTTATCTATTCAAATAAAAAGGGGATGAGAAGATGTCAAGTGACATCATACTTCGTACCTATCAGCCGGGAGATCCAAGCAAGGTCTGTTATTTTCAATACGAGCTCTATAAGCGTCAGTATGGCTTTAACGGATTTTATGAACAGGAGATGCTGCGCGGGATGGCGGAGCTCTACGATGACGTGGAGGGCAGTCAGATGTGGATTGCCGAACTGGATGGGAAGATGGTCGGTGATATCGCAGTCATCAAAAAGGGGACGAATCGGGCACAGCTGCGTTGGCTTGGTGTAGATATGGATGTGCAGGGACATGGGCTTGGAAATCGTCTGCTGGCGGAGGCGATTTCTTTTTGCCGCAGAAAAGGTTACCGCCAGCTCTTTCTGGGGACACTCGATCTCTTAAAGCCTGCACGCCATCTTTATGATAAATTTGGATTTCATCGAACGAAGAGTGAACCTTACAATGAATGGGACAAAAACAGAGAAATGTGCCGTGAGATTTGGGAATGTGAATTAACGTAATACAACAGCTGTAAAGAGCGTGAATTTATTGACAGCACAGGGGGATTGAAATATAATATTAAGGAATCACTGAAAAAAGAAGTTCGTCAGATTGGCATAGATTTTTCGTTCGAACGAGGTGGAAAACCGGAGGCAGAATGGTGTTCTGTGGAGAATTTCCCGCCGAAGTGCGGGCAAAAAGATGCATCAAGATGATGGCGCTGAATTGATCAGTGCTTTCTTAAGACGGCTGTTTATGCCGTCGTACTATTGACGGAATGGATGAGTTTATGAATTTCGATATGAATCTCGTGGTTAATTCGTTCCCGCTCCTGCTTGTCGGTGCGGGCGTGACGATTCAGATCACGGTGCTCTCGACGGCGATCGGTTTTGTGATCGGTCTGGTCGTGGGCGTGGCGCGCATCTCGCATCTGCGCCCGCTGCGGATGCTGGCGGAGGTCTATGTGGAGTTCTTCCGCGGCACGCCGCTGCTCGTGCAGATTTTCCTCTTTTACTTTGCCCTTCCTGTGATCACGGGGCAGCGCATCGATCCGTTCATCGCAGCGATCTCCGCCTGCGGCATCAACTCCGGCGCGTACGTGGCGGAGATTTTTCGTGCGGGGATACAGTCGGTCGATGAGGGGCAGATGGAGGCTGGGCGCTCGCTTGGTATGACGTGGCTGCAGACCATGCGCTACATCATTGTGCCGCAGGCGTTCAAGCGCGTCATTCCGCCGCTCGGCAACGAGTTTATTGCGATGCTGAAGGATTCGTCCCTTGTCTCCGTCATCGGCTTTGAGGAGCTGACGCGGCGCGGTCAGCTCATCATCGCGAAGACTTACGGGTCGTTTGAAATCTGGATGAGCGTCGCCGTGATCTACCTCGTGATGACGCTGACGATCTCGCGCTTTGTCGCGTATCTGGAACGGAGGTGCCGCGTCCATGATTGAGATTAAAGAACTGCGTAAGTCGTTCGGCACGGATGAGGTGCTGAAGGGCATTGATCTCTCCATTGCGGAGAAGGAGGTCGTTGTCATCATTGGTCCGTCCGGCTCAGGCAAGAGCACGCTTTTACGCTGCATGAATCATCTCGAGGAGCCGACGGCGGGCGAGGTCACCATCGACGGCATCACACTTTCGGGCGAGGCAAACATCAATAAAGTGCGTGAAGAGGTCGGCATGGTGTTCCAGCGGTTCAACCTGTTCCCGCACATGACGGTGCTCGACAACATCATGCTCGCCCCGATGAAGGTAAAGCATATCGCACGCGCCGATGCTGAGAAAACGGCGCGTGAGCTGCTGGCACGCGTGGGGCTGGCGGAGAAGGCGGATGCCTATCCCGACAATCTCTCGGGCGGTCAGCAGCAGCGTGTTGCCATCGCGCGTGCTCTCGCGATGCACCCGAAGGTGATGCTCTTCGATGAGCCGACGTCGGCACTCGATCCCGAGATGGTCGGCGAGGTGCTCGATGTCATGCGTGCCCTCGCTAACGAGGGCATGACGATGGTTATTGTGACACATGAGATGGGCTTTGCCCGTGAGGTAGGCGACCGCCTGCTCTTCGTGGACGAGGGACGCATCATTGAGTCGGGGGCACCGCGCGAGGTGTTCGAGCATCCGCAGGAGGAGCGTACGCGCAGCTTCCTGTCAAAGGTGCTCTAGGATGCGCCTGCGTGGGAGTTTGATGCTGCTGGCGGCGGCTTTCTTCTGGGGGACGACGTTCGTCGCACAGATTCTCGGGATGGAGGGGCTTGGTCCCTATACCTATGCAGCAACGCGCTTTGCCCTCGGGACCCTGTTCATGACGGCGCTCTGGCTGCTCTATCGCGGACAGCGTAAGGCGCAGCGGCGCGCGGGCACGTTCCATTCGGGCTTTCGCGCCGGGATTCCCGTCGGGCTGGCGATGTTTGTCGGCGTGACGCTGCAGCAGGTGGCGCTCCTCTCGACGACAGCGGGTAAGACGGCGTTTATCACGACGCTCTACATCGTACTCGTGCCGCTTGCGGCAGTGCTGCTTGGTCACCGTATCCGAGCGGTGCAGTGGGGTGGTGCGCTCCTTGCCTTTCTGGGCGTCTACTTTCTCTCTGCCTACGGGGAAACGACGCTGAACCAAGGCGATGTACTTGTCTTTCTCTGTGCATTTTTCTGGATGGTACAGATTCTGCTCATTGACCGCTTTGCCCGCATGGTGGATGCCATCGAGCTGTGCCTTATGGAGATGCTGATCTGCACGCTCGGCAGCGCGTTGCTCGCTGTATGTTTTGAGACCTGCACGTGGGCGGCGCTCTCGGCCGCCGCGGTCCCGATCGGCTATGCGGGCATCCTCTCCTGCGGTGTCGCATACACCTGTCAGATTTTGGGGCAGGCGCATGTCGAGCCGACGCAGGCGGCGATTCTCATGTCGATGGAGGCAGTATTTGCCGCCGTGGCAGGATGGGCGGTTCTGGGGGAGACGATGAGCGCAGTGCAGGTACTTGGCTGCGCTCTGCTGCTTGCGGGCGCGGTCATGGCACAGGCAGCACCGAAAGCGTGTAGAGAATAAGGAGGCGCGATATGCCGACTGAGGGAATTATTCAGGCGAAAATTACCATCAAGGTGGTCGGCGTGGGCGGCGGCGGCGGGAATATCCTGCGCAGTGTGCGTGAGAACTACGATCTCGATATGACACTTGTCGGGCTCAACTCGGATCTTCGTCAGCTGCATGCGCTCGAAAAACAGGGGATCACCGTGCTGCCCATCGGTGAAAAACTGACGCAGGGGCGCGGCACGGGCGGCAGAGTCGAGGTCGGTGAGGAGGCAGCGCGCAGCGAGGAAAAGGCGATTCGTCAGATGCTTGAGGGGACGGATCTCGTCATCATCACGGCGACGATGGGCGGCGGCCTTGGGACAGGGGCGGCACCTGTTGTGGCGGAGATCGCACGCGACATGGGGATCCTCTCCATCGGCGTGGTGACGAGCCCGTTCCACTTTGAGATGCCGCGCAAGATGCAGACGGCGCAGGCGGGGATCGCACGGATGCAGGGCATGACAGATGCCTTCATCACGATGCGCAACGACAACCTCCTGAAGATTGCCCCCGACCGCAAGATGTCGTTTGTCGATGCTTTTGCCCTTGCCGATGAGGTGCTGCGGCAGACGGTTGGCTGCGTGGCAGAACTGATTTTGACCACGGGGGTCATCAATGTTGATTTTGCCGATGTGACGACGATCTTTCGGCAGAGTGCATCGAGCGAAACCCTGCTCGCCATCGGTACCGATGAGACGCCGCAGAAGGCGGTGCGAAAGGCAATGGAGAGTCCGCTGCTCGACCGCAATACGGCGGGCGCACGCGGCGTCGTCCTCAATCTCACGGGAGGCCCCGCGATGAGTCTGCGTGATGTGGATGAGGCCGTACGCTATATCCATGGGCATGCACATCCTGCGGTCAATATCATTGCAGGACTGGTCGTGCAGGAGAGCATGGCAGACAAGGTACAGGCGACGCTGGTCGCGACGGACTTTGACGAGAGCTATGTTCCGCCCGAGGAGGGATGATCGGGGCGATGTACGTGAAAGGAGGAACGCAGATGGAAAAACTCCTGCATGAAATGCACACATGGATGAATGCCTATATGCGCTCCTTTCGTACCAATGACCCCGAGGTCATGCGCGGCATTCAGCTCAAGGAGATTCATACCGGCTATGTGACGGCACATGCCCGCGCACTTGCCAAGCATCTTGGATGCCATGCGCACGATATGGCTATTGCTGAGATCATCGGACTCTTTCACGATGTTGGACGGTTTCGGCAGTATGCCCGCTATCGGACGTTCAACGATGCTGCGTCGGAGGATCATGCGGAACTCGGACTGAAGGTACTCGCAGAGGAGAATATCCTCGCGCCGCTTAGCGATGTGGATGCAGAGGCGGTGCGTTTTGCGATCAAATATCACAACAAAAAGGAAATTGCTCCGACCAGAGATGAGCGCAAGCTGTTTTTTGCCAAGGTAATCCGTGATGCGGACAAGCTTGACATCTATCGCGTTCTCCTCCCGTTCCTCACGCCGGAGGGCGCGGAGAAGGCACCGAACTTCGTCCCGTCGGACGCAGCGCAGGAGGTCAGCCCCGATTTCGTGGCGGACTTTGCCGCAGGACGACAGGCGGACTACTACCGTCTGCGTACGAATGGAGACCGCAAGATCGTACGTCTCATGTGGATTTACGATATCAACTTTATGTGGACGCTGCGCCGCATTGTAGAACGTGGCTATGTGGACACTTTTATTGCGAGCCTTCCTGCGCAGGCGGGGATTGCCGAGGGCGTAGCGAAGCTGCGCGCTTACATCGATCGGTACTGCGCACAGAACGATTGATATCGAATTATACGGACAGAGGGATAGGAACATGGCGGATGTAAAGACATCAAATTTTATCCGAAATATCATCGACGAAGATCTGCGTGCGGGACGACATGCGGAGGGGATCCATACGCGGTTTCCGCCCGAGCCGAACGGCTATCTGCACATCGGACACGCAAAGTCCATCTGCCTTAACTTCGGTGTTGCTGAGGATTACAATGGTCTCTGCAATCTGCGCTTTGACGATACGAACCCGACGAAGGAGGACGTCGAGTATGTGGACTCCATTCAGGAGGATATCCGCTGGCTTGGCTTCTCGTGGGGCGATCGGCGGTTCTATGCCTCGGACTATTTCGAGCGGCTGTATGAATATGCAGTCGAGCTGATTAAGAAGGGGCTTGCCTATGTGGATGATCTCACGGCGGAGGAGATCCGGGCCTATCGCGGTACGCTGACCGAGCCGGGCAAGGAAAGTTCGTGCCGCGGGCGCTCGATCGAGGAGAATCTGGATCTCTTCACGCGTATGCGTGCGGGTGAGTTTCCGGACGGAGCACGCGTTTTGCGCGCCAAGATCGACATGGCGTCGCCGAATCTCGTCATGCGCGACCCCGTGATCTACCGTATTGCCCATGTGTCTCATCATCGGACGGGCGATGCGTGGTGTATCTATCCGATGTATGACTTTGCCCATCCGCTCTCGGATGCGATTGAGGGCATTACGCACTCGCTCTGTACGCTGGAGTTCGAAGAGCATCGCCCGTTCTACGACTGGCTGCTCACGTCACTGGGCTTCCCTGCGGGGGAGCGGCCGCGTCAGATCGAGTTCGCACGTCTGAATCTCTCGGGCGCGATCACGAGCAAGCGCAAGCTGCGCCAGCTCGTTGAGGAGGGGCATGTGCGCGGGTGGGACGATCCGCGTATGCCGACGATCTCGGGGATGCGGCGGCGCGGCTATCCGCCCGCAGCCATCCGTGCGTTCTGTGAGGAGATCGGCGTCGCCAAGAGCAACAGCACGGTGGACAGCGCCATGCTCGAGCACTGTGTACGCGACGAGCTGAACCGCAACGCGCCGCGCATTATGGCGGTACTGCATCCGCTGAAACTCGTCATTACCAACTATCCCGAAGGCGAGACGGAGTATCTGCTCGCCGAGAACAGCCCGACGCACGGAGGACGGCGATATGTGCCCTTTGGGCGCGAACTCTACATCGACCGCGAAGACTTTATGGAGGATGCGCCGAAGAAATTCTTCCGCCTGAAGCCGGGCGGCGAGGTGCGCCTCAAGCACGCCTATATTATCCGCTGTGAGGAAGTCGTAAAGGATGCGGCGGGCGAGATCACGGAGCTGCGCTGTACCTATGATCCAGAGACGCGGAGCGGCGGTACGGCGGCGAACCGCAAGGTGAAGGGGACGATCCAGTGGGTCGCGGCAGAGCATGCGCTCACAGCGGAGGTGCGCCTCTATGACAGCCTACTGCGTACGGCAGAGGAGGGCGAGGAGGAGCCGGCAGACTTCATTGCGGCGCTCAACCCGCACTCACTTGAGGTGCTGACAGACGCGAAGGTGGAGCCGAGCGTCCGTCTCACAGCGGCAGGGACGCGCTATCAGTTCCTGCGCGTCGGTTACTTTGTTGTTGACCCGGATACTACGCCGGATCATATAGTGTTCAACCGCATCGTCGGGCTGAAGGATACGTGGAGCAAAATCAAGTAGCGCATTCTTTTTCTCGATGTGTTATGTGCCACGGACGGCAGGAGGAGGTTTGCTGTGGCAAAGATACCAAAAGATTTGTCCGACAAGGATATGATGCAGGGGCACGAGGCAGAGGAAACTCTCGCCGAGACCATGCTGCGTCAGGAGCGGCAGGCAGAGGAACGAGCCCAGGCGGCAGCGGCAAAGGAACCGCCCGCCGATCTCGCGCGTGCGGGACTCAGCGCCGCGCAGGCAGAAGAACTCGGCAAGGCTCTGCTGGAGCTGAAGCTGGCACTCGCGCAGGAGGGTGAGACGAATGTCAAGCTGAAGATCCGCCGCAGCGGCCGACAGGTGATTATCACGGCGACGTGATGGATTTCTCATAACGAGAAGTAAGGATGTGTAATGATGGAAACAGCAACGATTGTGGCGATTGTCATATTTGTCGTCGCATACGCGCTCATCATCTCCGAGAAGGTGCACCGCACCATCGTGGGACTTTTTGGCGCCATGCTCATGATACTCTTCGGGATCATCGATCAGGAGGTCGCAGTTCACCATATCGATTTCAATACGCTCGGACTGCTCATGGGCATGATGATCATCGTCAATATTACGAGTGAGACGGGACTATTCAACTTCCTCGCCATTTGGGCGGCGCAGAAGGTCAAGGCGCAGCCCATTGCGCTCCTCGTCGTTCTCTCGACCATTACGATGGTCTGCTCGGCTCTTCTGGACAACGTTACGACGGTTCTGCTTACCGTACCAATCACGTTCAGCATCACGTCACAGCTCAAGGTCGACGTCATGCCGTATCTCATTTCGCAGATTTTGGCATCGAACATCGGCGGAACGGCAACGCTCATCGGCGACCCGCCGAACATTATGATCGGCAGCGCGGTCGGGCTCGACTTCATGGCGTTCGTTGAGAACCTTACATTGATCTCGATAATTATCTTTATCTTGGTACAATTCATTCTTATTGGCCTCTACCATAAAGGCCTGCATACTCAGCCGGAGCTGCAGGATAAGATCATGCGTCTCCCTGCGGGCGCACAGATCACCGATCATGCTCTTCTGCGCAAGTGCCTTGCCGTTATCTTCCTCACGATTACGCTCTTTGTCCTGCACGGCAGTCTCGGCCTTGAGTCCGCGACGGTCGCACTCTCGGGCGCAGGTCTCCTCCTCCTTCTCACGGCGACGCGCGATGAGGGTGCGATTGTCAAGGTGCTCTCAAAGATTGAGTGGCCCGCGATCTTCTTCTTCGGCGGGCTCTTCATCCTTGTCGGTGCACTCGTAGAGACGGGCGTCATCCGTATGCTTGCGGCTGAGGCGATCAAGGCGACGGGCGGCAATGTCGAGGCAACCGCCATTCTCATTCTGTGGATGAGTGCCTTTGCCTCTGCCTTTATCGACAACATCCCGTTTGTCGCCACGCTGATTCCGCTGATTCAGGATATGGGACAGATGGGACTCAGCAACCTCGATCCGATGTGGTGGTCGCTTGCTCTCGGCGCGTGTCTCGGCGGCAACGGAACGCTGATCGGTGCAAGTGCGAACGTCGTCGTCGCGTCGATGTCGGCACAGCGCGGCCGTCCGATCTCCTTCCTTGGCTTCATGAAGGTCGCGTTCCCGGTCATGGTGTTCACGATCATCGTCTCGAACATCTACGTTTATATTCGGTATCTTTAAGAGTATGTAAACTACAGTAGAGCTGTCGCAGCCCCCTATCGGCTCGCTGTGCTCGCCACTTCCCCCGTAAACGGGGGAAGCTATTAT
>NZ_GL397087.1:831029-850792 GCF_000146365.1 Selenomonas sp. oral taxon 149 str. 67H29BP | reverse complement strand
AAAGGAGGGACTGTTGTACGAAGTTGCAAACTTCGTACAACAGTCCCATTTTCCTTTTCCTTCGATTCGTGTTATCCTGTGAAAAGGGGAGGAGGTACGCGATGATACTCAACACGGGCATGCGTACGGATATTCCGGCGTTCTATGCGCCGTGGCTGGTGAATCGGCTGCGTGCGGGCGAGGTCTGTGTCCGTAATCCCTACGACACACAGCAGGTGACGCGCTATCGCCTTGATCCGCGCGTGGTTGACCTCATCGGCTTCTGTACGAAGAATCCCGCACCGATGCTCCCCTATATGGATCTCCTCGCACCGTTCGGGCAGTTCTGGTACGTCACCATCACGCCCTATGGCAGGGATGTTGAGCCCCATGTTCCGCCATGGGAGGAAGTTGTGCGTTCATTTCATCAGCTCTCGGCTGCTCTCGGAACGCACTCCGTCGGGTGGCGCTACGATCCGATCATCCTTGACGCACATCATACGCTGGCGTGGCACAGAACAATGTTTGCCGCGATGGCAGAGCAGCTGGCGGGGCAGACGGAAGTGGTCGTCATCAGCTTTCTCACGCGCTATGCCAAGACGCGCCGCAACTTTCCCGAGGGACGTGATGTCACGCACGCAGAGCGCATGGAGCTCGGTGCATTTATCATTGAGACGGCACGGCGGTGCGGTATGACCGTCTATCCGTGCGGCGGAGGTGATGCACTCGCTCTATACGGGGCGAATACGGGCGGCTGCATGACCCCGCACATCTATGAGCGGGCACTTGGGCGGCGCATTCACTTCCCGCACTATCAGCCGCAGCGCAGGGAGTGCCGCTGCTATCTCGGTGCGGACATCGGTGCATACGACAGCTGCCCGCATCTCTGCCGCTACTGTTACGCCAATACGCATCCTGCGCGTGTGCGCCGCAGCCGTCTCGCTCACGATCCCGCATCCCCCTTTCTCATCGGCCATGCGGAGGAGGGTGACCGTATCCATGAGGCGCGGCAGGAAAGCTGGCTCGAACGGCAGGAGAATTTATTTTAGCGGATATGAAAACGGGAGAGCTATGCGAGACGATTGGTCTGTGCATGACTCTCCCGTTTATGCGATTCCTCTATTGTTTAGAAAATATGGTTGTCTGTATCAGCGTCACTCGCGAGGAGTGCGCCGGTCACGGCGTCGATGCGGAGCTTGTAGGTGATGTTGTTTGCCGTGCATCTCACCTTGTAGAATGGGCGGAAGTCTGCCTGTGCGGCAGGATCCGCAGGTACGGCAGGTGCCGCTGCAGCAGGTACGGGCTGTGCCTGTTGTTCCCTCTGCTCCCGATCTCCGTGCTTCCCCTTCTTGTGCCCTTTGCGGTTGTGGTCACGATCGCCGTCGTGATCGTTCAGCTTCAGTTCGAGTGGGCGGAAGATCAGCTCTGTCTCGGATTTTCCGATGGAGTCGGCGGCAATCGACCGCACCTTGTCCTCATCGAGCAGAACAATGTTTCGCTGTGCTGCCTGAGCAGCGATCATTTCCGAGCGAGCCTGCCGCTTCATGAGGGATTGTGCCTCGGCCTGCTGATAGTGGAAGTAGGCTGTGCCGGCGGTGGCGACGCCGACGAGAACGGCGAGAGCTGCTGCCTTCTTCAGATGTGCGGGACTGAATACGCCCTTGACCTGTTCTTTGATTTTCTGTGCTTCCATGATGAAATCCTCCTTTTGTTCGTCACATTTTTGCTGACAGGTATATCCTATCGGAGAAAGTTAAACAAGGTGTAAACACGCGTAAAACTTTTTCAAAAATCGACGGACAGCACGGATTTTTCCCGCTGAACCCATTATAATGGATTCATGAAAGTGAGGTGTCGATATGCACCTGCGTGATTTGTCGCTGAAAACAAAGCTCCTGCTGACCAATGCGCTGATGGTCGTCATACCGATCTGCGTCCTTGTCGCCATCAGTGCAGCGCTTCTTGGCGGACTGCGCCATGCAGGAACGCTGCAGCAGCAGGCACTTGAACTGCTCTGGCCGGAGAAGGGGACAAATCTCTCTGTTCCCCTTGCCCTGAGCTCGCTGCGTGCTGCCGCAGAGCGGAAGCAGTTCAAATGGAATCATGTTGAGCGTGACGTTCATCTGCTGGAGTCGGCAGGCGTCCGCGTCTCTATCGTGCAGGATGGTCTCCTCTATCTGACCGATGGGGCAGATGCCGATGACATTCGGTATGCGGTGATGCGTGAATGCGGGGCGCGCGGCTCCGCACTGACATGGAACGATGCGGGACTTTTTTTTCGCTATGAGGGGGACCGCAGCGGCATTGTTTTCATGGGAGCAGGCGCTGTTCCGATGATGCGGCATCACGATGAGATGCGTATTTCTCCGCCGATGCGGGAGACGGTGATCAACGCGGTGTTTATTTTCTTCATCGTCATCACCTCGGCAGGGATTTTCCTGCTCGGGCGTTATCTTGCCCGCCTCCTTTCGGCGCAGATTCTTGCACCGCTTGCTGCGATACGTGATGCCGCCGGCGCGATGCAGCATGGTGATTTCGACCATGCCCTGCCTCCGATGGGCAGTGATGAGGTGGGGGCGACCTGCCGCGCTTTTGATGCCATGCGCAGCGATCTGCGGCGCGCACGCCTGCGGGAGGAACAGGAGGAGGCACGGCGGCGGGAATTCCTCATCGGTGTACTCCATGACATCGCAACGCCGCTGACCGCCGTCAAGGGATATGCGAGCGGCCTGATCGACGGGATCGCTGCGACGCCGGAGAAGCAGCGGGCCTATGCTGAGCGCATCGCCCGTGCGGCGGCGACGATGGAGGGGCTGACTACACAGCTGCGTTCTTTTTTGCGCACAGAGACAGGTGAGGTGCCGCTTACATGGGAGATCGTTGAGGCGCAGACATGGATCAATGCGTTCATTGATGCACATGCGGCGGACTTTCGCGAGCGGGGCATTGAGCTGTCGATGGAAGAAGACAGGGAGCAGACATACATTCGCATTGACCGCAGTGCATTCGCCCGCGTGCTCGAAAATCTATGGGAAAACAGCGGGAAGTACCGCCGCGGGGAACGAGCGCACGTCTGTATGTCGCTTTCTCATGAGGGAGATTTTCTCGCCATCCGCTGTGACGACGACGGCGTTGGCGTGCGCGAGGAGGAACGGGAGCGGCTGTTTGACCTCTTTTACCGCACGGATGCGGCGCGTACCCATGTCGCTGACGGCAGCGGGCTGGGACTGGCGATCGTGCGCCGGATGATGACGACGTTCGGCGGCAGTGTGCGGGCAGAGGAATCCCCCATGGGAGGGCTGCGCATCGTCCTGCTGCTGCCAATTCGGAAAAAGGAGGACACGCATGAAGAAGATACTGCTGGTCGAGGATGACGCTGCTATTGCCGAGCTGGAGCGTGACTATCTGGAAGCAGATGGCTTCGCCGTCGATATTTCCGCGGACGGCGATGCGGGGAAGCGCCTCGCCATGACGGGGGACTATGATCTGCTTTTGCTGGATGTGATGCTGCCGGGGGCGGATGGATTTGCCATCTGCCGCGATGTTCGGAAAGCATACGATATCCCCATCCTCATGGTCTCGGCGCGTCTTGAGGATGTCGATAAAATACGCGCACTCGGACTGGGGGCGGATGATTATATCATCAAACCGTTCAGTCCGAGTGAGCTGGCGGCACGCGTCAAGGCACATCTTGCGCGTTATGAGCGCCTCAAAGGCAGTGCAGGAGATGCGGCTGTCCTGCGTTTTGGCGCGCTTGAGATTCAGCCGCAGACGCGGCGCGTATTTCTTGGGGGAAACGAGGTGATTCTTGCAGCACGCGAGTTTGATCTTCTGCTCTTTCTCGCGCAGCATCCGCAGGTCGTCTTCAGCAAGGAGACGCTGTATGACCGCGTCTGGGAGCTGGATGCCATGGGCAGTACGGCGACCGTCTCCGTCCATATCAATCGGCTGCGCGAAAAGATGGAACGTGATCCTGCCCATCCGCAGTGGCTGCAGACGGTCTGGGGGGCAGGGTACCGCTTTAATGATGGAATGTAAGAGGGAGATGAAGGCATGACAGTCCTACAATCTGAACGACAATAAAAAATGCTTGCACTTCATGAAAAATGCCTGTATAATACAGAGCGTTGAAATCCGTTCCTCAAGTCCTGATCGTCGTTCAATGAACGAGTGAAGCACTGTTTATATATGCAGTGTTTGCCCGAACCATAATCTCAGTGAACGCTTTCCGAGTGCGGCGAATGGAGAGTCAAAATTATTTTTCAAGGGAGATTGTGGAAGAATGGCTTTTGAAGACAAAACCCTCGTATGCAAAGAGTGCGGCAAGGACTTCGTGTTTACCGCAGGTGAGCAGGAGTTCTACGCAGAGAAAGGCTTTGAGAACGAGCCGGCGCGCTGCCGTGACTGCCGCGACAAGCGCCGCCGCAGCCGTGACGATCAGAATCATGGCGAGCGTCAGATGTTCCATGTGGTCTGCGCCGAGTGCGGCAAGGACACGGAAGTCCCGTTCGAGCCGAAGACGGATCGTCCGGTTTACTGCCGCGACTGCTTCAATGCAAAGCGCGCAGCACGTTTCTAAAACGATTTAGATTTCATGGGGGGATAGCAGCACAGACGGTGCGGCGTCCCCCTTTGTTTTTTGGAATCACGGATAAAACAGCCCATCGGATTGGAAATAATGCGGCTGGATTTATCTGTGTGTCCTTTATCTTTTGAGGAGGTTTCCCATGAAGCTGAAGAAATTGGCACTCGTGCTGACGGGTGCACTCGTGAGCCTTTCCTTGCTCGGATGCGGCGCAGGCGGCGATCAGGCGAAGCAGGCAAGCAAGCTCCGCGTCGGCGCATCGATTGACTTTGCCCCGTTTGAGTTCCAGGATGAGGGACAGAAGGACTATCAGGGCTTTGATATGGATCTCATCCGTGCCGTTGCCAAGGAGATGGGCAGCGAGGCAGAGATCCAGAACATCGGCTTCGATGGTCTGATTCCTGCCCTGCAGGCGAAGAACATCGACGTGATCATCAGCGGTATGACGATCAACGACGAGCGCAAGGAGAAGGTCGCGTTCTCTGATCCCTACTATCAGTCCGGCCTGACGATGGTTGTGCGCAGCGATGAGGAGAACATCAAGTCGTTCAGCGATCTGAAGGGGCATAAGGTCGCCGCTCAGATCGGCACGACGGGTGCCAAGATGGCAAAGGAGATGGAGGGCGTCACCGTCAGCGAACTGAATACGCCGGCGGACTGCTTCATGGAGCTGAAAGCAGGCGGCGTAGATGCCGTGATCAACGACCGACCGGTCAATGACTACTACATCAATCAGTCACAGGCAACCGGTGTGAAGACACTCGCAGACCGCCTCTCTGCTGAGGACTATGGCATCGCTATGGCGAAGGACAACACCGAGCTTCAGCAGAAGATCAATGCAGCACTTAAGAAGCTGCATGATAACGGCGAGTACGATAAGATCTATCAGAAGTGGTTCGGCGCGAATAAGTAAGGAACTGCATTGGGCATAAAGTGGGCTGCTGCACGAGGTAACCATCCCTCGGTGCAGCAGCCCATTCTTTATGCTGTATTATTGTCAATCTTCGCTGTAATCCGCGCCATATCTGCAGGGAGTAGGGCAGAGAGCGCAAGCATTTTCTTCGTGCGCGGATGTACGAGGGTGAGATGGGCGGAGTGGAGTGCATGACGTGCGATCTCCGCGCGTGTGCCGCCATAGAGATCGTCACCGAGAAGCGGATGGCCCAGATGAGCGAGGTGGACGCGAATCTGATGCGTGCGTCCTGTGTCGAGCTGCAGGCGCAGGAGGCTGTATCTGCCGTCCGTCTGCACCGTCACGTAATGGGTGCATGCGGACTTTCCTTCTGTACTGACACAGCGTAGGATGATGCTCGGCAGAGCACGCGCAATCGGTACATCGATACATCCTTCGGGTGGAGTGAGTGAACCCGCGATCAAGGCAAGATATTCTCGTTTCAGTGTATTTTGCTGTGCAATTTGGTACTGCACTTCGGGATGCTTTGCGATGAGGAGCAGGCCGCTCGTGTTGCGGTCGAGACGGTGGCAGGGATGAAAGTCGAGATGCACGCCGCATGCGGCATAGTATCCGCGCACGGCGTTCGCGATGGTGCCGTGCGTTTCCTTTGTTGTCGGATGGACGAGCTGTCCTGCAGGCTTATCGAGGACGAGCAGATCATCGTCTTCGTAGATGATCGAGAGCGGCAGTGACTCAGGGATGACGCTGCTGACAATAGGGAGATCGTATGCGATCCAGTCGCCGTCCTTTAGCATTGTGCGTGCGGCAACGGCAGGGATGCCGTTCAGCGTGAATGCACCATGGTGTTTGATGCGCCTCCACAGACTGCCTGAGATGCCGTGCACGTGCATGAGGTATGACTTTGCGGAGCATGTTTCGCCGGAGGGCAGGGCAACACGTATCTCCGTCATTTCTGCGCGGCGGCATCCTTGCGCCGCAGGGCGAGGATGATGCGGAAGGAGATGGATAGAATGATGGCAATAATGGTGGCAAGCGACATACCGCGCAGGGTCACCGTGCCGATGGTGATGCTGGCGGTCGATACGCCGACCCCCATGACAATGGAGGTCAGGAGAAGGTTCATCGGATTGTTGTAGTCCACCTTTGCCTCGACAAGGATGCGGATGCCTGAGGCAGCGATTACGCCGAAGAGCAGCATGGAAACACCGCCCATGACCGGTGTCGGGATGCTCTGGATGAGTGCGGCGAGTTTGCCGAGGCAGGAGAGCAGAATGGCGAAGATCGCTGCACCGCCGATGACCCACGTCGAGTAGACCTTTGTGATGGCAAGGACGCCGATGTTCTCTCCGTAGGTGGTATTCGGCGTGGAGCCGAAGAAGCCGGAGAAGATGGTCGAGATGCCGTTGCCGAGCAGGGAGCGGTCAAGCCCCGGGTCCTTGGCGAGGTTGCGTCCGACGATGTTGCCCGTCACGATGAGGTGCCCGATGTGCTCGACGATGACGACGATGGCAGCAGGTAGGATGATGAGGACGGCATTCAGCTCGAAGGTCGGCGTGTAGATGGTCGGGAGGGCAAGCCACGGCGCGGCGGCGACGTTCGAGAGATCGACGATGCCGACGGCACAGGCAATGAGATAGCCTGCGATGACGCCGATGAGGATGGGGATGATGGAGAGGAAGCCACGAAATGCCATGGAGGCAAAGATCGTGATGGCGAGCGTTGCGATGGAGACAAAAACGACGGTCGGGTCGACCTTCTCCGCTGTCAGACCTGCCATCCCCGCCGCCGTCGGCATCAGCTCCAGTCCAATGACGGCGACGATTGCGCCCATTGATGCGGGTGGAAAGATCACGTCGATCCAGCTCGTTCCAATGGTATGAACAATGAGGCTGACCAGACAGAAGACGATGCCGACGATGATGAAGCCGCCGAGTGCCGCCTCATAGCTGTACTCGGACAGGACGATGAAGACGGGAGAGAGGAAGGCAAAGCTCGAGCCGAGATAGGCAGGGATTTTCCCCTTGCACAATATGAGGTAGAAGAGTGTGCCGATGCCGTTGAAGAGCAGCACGGTCGCAGGATTGACATGAAAGAGAATCGGAACAAGCACCGTTGAGCCGAACATGGCGAAGAGGTGCTGCAGGGAAAGCGGGATGGTTCGCCGAAGCGGCGGACGTTCATTGGTGTCGATCTTGGTTTGAGACATGGAAATCACTCCTTTAGCTTTCCTATGATACCATAGAGGCGAATGGGGGACAATCGGGACTTTTGAAGGAGTAGGGAGTCACGGGGAAAATCAGGGAATCGATGGACAGCGAAATCTTTTCTTTGCTTCCTTAAAGATTTCAGAGGGATTCGGTAAGATATTATAAAGGAGGAATTGCCGATGAATGAGCCGATGAAGCTGACCGCGCCGCTGAAGGACTATCTCTGGGGCGGCACGCGCCTGCGGGACGAGTACGGCAAGCACACGGAACTGCCAAAGGTGGCCGAGAGCTGGGAGCTCGCCTGTCACCGTGACGGAAAGAGCGTTATTGCCAGCGGCACGGCGGCAGGGGAGACGCTCGAGGCGTGGCTGACACGCGCGGGGGCAGAGGCACTCGGCACACGAGCCGCGCAGTTTCCGTATTTCCCTCTCCTCATCAAGCTGATCGATGCACACGACAATCTCTCTGTGCAGGTGCATCCGAGCGATGACTATGCCCTGCGCGTGGAGGGGGAGTACGGCAAGACGGAGCTCTGGTACGTCGTCGATGCCGCCCCGGGCGCAGAGATTCTCTACGGTTTTGTGCATGCGATCGCAAAAGATGAATTTCGCAGGCGTATTGCGGACAACACACTCCTTGAGGTCGTGCGTCATGTACCGGTACAGAAGGGGGATGCGTTCTTCATTCCTGCGGGGACACTCCATGCCATCGGCAAGGGGCTGCTCATCTGTGAGATTCAGCAGAGCTCCAACGCGACGTATCGTGTCTACGACTATGGGCGCATCGGCACCGATGGAAAGCCGCGCGACCTGCATGTCGAAAAGGCTCTCGATGTGACGTCGCTCGTGCCCGTTTCGCTGCGTGCAGAGCAGCTTCCTACGGCGGATGAATTTCGTGGCGCGGAGGTGCGCCTGCTCGCCGCATGCCCGTATTTTACCGTCTATCATCTGCGTATTGACGGCATGTGCGAGAGCACGGCGGGGGCAGACTCCTTTCACTGTCTGACGATTCTCGCAGGGACGTTGACGCTGACGTGGGCGGGCGGGGAGCTCTCCGCCGTCAAGGGGGAGAGTGTCTTTATCCCTGCGCATCTTGGACAATATATGCTGCACGGGATGGGGGAGCTGATCCTCAGCAGGGTGTGACTGCCGCAGACGGCTTTCATGGGACTTGACGCCTTTGTTATAATGAAAACACGATACTTTGGGAATCGCTGAGTTTATCAGTGCTTTCTTCATGGGGAGGTTTAGGATGATCGATTTTCGACCATTGAAAAAAGAAGACAAGCCATTGCTGGATCGATATTTTCATGCAAACTATTACGAGAACTCGCATTTTAATTTTACGAATCTCTATATGTGGCGCGCGCCGTTCTTCGTGCATATTGCCGAAGAGGATGATGTGCTCTATGTGGCGAGCGAGTGGAAGGGGATCCTTTCGCTGCTGCAGCCCTTCTGCGATCCATTGCGCTATCCCGAAGCGACGAAGAAGCTGATCGCCTACTTTGAGGAAGTGGAGCAGCCGCTGCACCTTTACGATATGGAGCGCGGTTATGCAGACTATCTGCGTAGCTGCGATTTTGCAGACTTTGACGTGGTCGCCGACCGCGACAACTACGACTATGTGTATCTCTCGGAGAAGCTCATCAGCCTTGCGGGGCGCAAGCTGCACTCGAAGAAGAACCATCTGAATGCGTTCCGCAAGGAGCACCCCGAGGCAGAGTATCTGCCCATCACAGAGGATGTCGTCACGCAGTGCAAGATGGAGCTCAATAGCTGGTACAAGCAGCACATCCGCGGGGACGGGACGATCGACCCGTTCATTGAGTACGAGCGCACGGCAATCCTCGAGGTGCTGAACGATTTTGACTACTTTGGTCTGCAGGGCGGTGCCGTCCGCTTGGGAGGGCGTATCGTCGCCTTTACCTTCGGCGAGCAGCTCAACACGGATACGGCCGTCATCCATGTGGAGAAGGCGGATCCCGAGGTGCGCGGCGCATATCCCGCGATCAATCAGGGATTCGTGGAGCACGCATGGAGCCATCTCACCTATATCAACCGCGAGGAGGATATGGGCATCGAGGGGCTGCGCAAGGCGAAGGAGTCCTATAAACCCGAGAAGCTGATCGAGAAATTCAACGCGCGGCTGCGCTGAGAAAATACATGGATGCGGGGGAATCATCATGATGAATTATCAGAAATATACGAAGGGCTACTTTATGCCGCCGGAGATCCGCATGGACTGGCTGAAAAAGGATGCACCCGATCATGCACCGATCTGGTGCTCGGTCGATCTGCGCGACGGCAATCAGGCACTCATCGTTCCGATGAGCCTCGATGAGAAGCTCGCTTTTTTTGATCTCCTCGTGCGCGTCGGGTTCAAGGAGATCGAGGTCGGCTTCCCTGCGGCCTCGGATACGGAGTATGAGTTCCTGCGCCGTTTGGTGGAGGACAACCTCATCCCCGATGATGTGACGGTACAGGTTCTGACGCAGGCGCGTGAACACATCATCCGCAAGACGTTCGATGCACTGCGTGGGGTGAAGAACGCCATCGTGCACGTCTACAATCCCACCTCGGCGGCTCAGCGCGAGCAGGTTTTTGCGCGCTCCAAGGAGGAGGTCCTGAAGATCGCCGTGGACGGTGCAAAGCTCCTCAAGGGACTGACGGAGGAGGCGGGCGCGAAGTACCGCTTTGAGTACTCGCCCGAGAGCTTTACGGGCACAGAGCCGGAGTATGCCCTCGAGGTCTGCAACGCCGTGCTCGACGTGTGGCAGCCGACGCCTGACCGCAAGGCAATCATCAATCTGCCCTCGACGGTGCAGATGTCGATGCCGCATGTCTACGGGATGCAGATTGCCTATATGAACGATCATCTGAAGTACCGCGATGCGGTTGTGCTCTCACTCCATCCGCACAACGACCGCGGCTGCGGCGTCTCGGATACGGAGATGGGCCTCTTGGCGGGGGCGGATCGCGTCGAGGGGACGCTCTTCGGCAACGGGGAGCGCACGGGCAACGTGGACATCATCACGGTGGCGATGAATATGTTCGCCCTCGGCGTGGATCCGCAGCTCGATTTCTCCAATCTGCCGCATCTCGTCGAGGTCTATGAGAAGGTGACGCGGATGCAGGTCAACCCGCGCCAGCCATATTCGGGCGCACTTGTCTTTGCAGCGTTCTCCGGCTCACATCAGGATGCCATCGCGAAGGGGATGCACTACTGGGCAGAGAAGCATCCGGAGCACTGGTGCCTGCCGTATCTCTACATCGATCCGAAGGACATCGGGCGTACCTACGACAGCGATGTGATCCGCATCAACAGCCAGTCGGGGCGCGGCGGCGTCGGCTTCGTCATGGAGCAGCAGTACGGCATCGATATGCCGAAGAAGATGCGTGAGGATCTCAGCTACCGCGTCAAGGCAGTCTCCGATGTTGGACACAGGGAACTGCAGCCGGATGAGATCTACAAGGTGTTCATGGACACTTATGTCAATGTTGCATTTCCCTACGAGCTGTCAGATTTCTGCCTGAACAAGCAGCCGGACGGCACGCGGCGCGGCGACGTGCATCTGCGGGTGGACGGCGAGGATCGTACCTATGAGGCACACGGCAACGGCCGTCTTGATGCCGTATCAAATGCGATGCAGGAGAATCTGCACCTTTCCTATACGAACCTGACGTACAGTGAGCATGCCTTGGAGCTGGGGCAGAGTTCTCGTGCAATCTCCTATATCAGCATTACGGGCGGGGATGGCAGCGTATACTGGGGAGCGGGGTTGGATACGGATATTATCACCTCGTCAATTTTGGCCCTCTTCTCCGCGATCAACTGCATGAAGGCAGGGCACTGATGTGACCGATATTGTTGCAGAGAAACTGAAGCTGCTGCCGGACAGTCCGGGGGTCTACATTATGAAGGACGATCACGGAAAAATCATCTATGTGGGCAAGGCAATTGTCCTCAAAAACCGTGTTCGGCAGTATTTTCAGAGCAGCCGAAACCACACACCAAAGGTGCGCGCAATGGTCTCGCATATCGCTGACTTTGAGACGATCATGACGGCGAACGAAGTGGAGTCGCTGATCCTTGAGGCGAACCTGATCAAGAAACATCGGCCGCGTTATAATATACGGCTGAAGGACGATAAGAGTTACCCCTATGTCAAGGTGACGGTGCAGGAGGAATTTCCGCGCGTCTTTATCACGCGGCGTGTGCTGCGTGACGGCGCGCGCTACTTCGGCCCCTATACGAATGTGACGGCGCTGCGGGACAGCTTAAAGCTCCTGCGGCGTCTTTTTCCTCTGCGCACCTGCCGCACGATGCCAGAGCGTCCCTGTCTCGAGTATCATATCAAACGCTGCCTTGCCCCGTGCGTTGGCAAGGTGGAGGCGGAGGACTACCGTGCCATGATCCGCGCCGTGCTCCTCTTCCTTGAGGGCAGAACGGATGACGTCGAGCGCGAACTGGAGCAGCGCATGAATGCGGCGGCAGAGGCGTATCACTTTGAGACGGCGGCACGGCTTCGCGATCAGCTGAGTGCTGTGCGCACGGCGGCGGAGCGGCAGAACATCGTGACGGGGGCGGGCGATCAGGATGCCGTCGGCATGGCGCGCTCGGCGGCGGGCGTCTGCGTGCAGATCTTCTTCATCCGCGGCGGCAAGATGATCGGGCGCGAGCACTTTCTCCTGCGCGGCAGCGAGGAGGAGAGTGACGCGGATATCCTGCGCGCCTTCTTGGAGCAGTACTACAATCAGGCGACCTTTGTCCCGCGTGAGGTGCTGCTGCCGTGTGCGATTGACGCAGCGGCGCAGGCGACCATCGAGGCGTGGCTTGCCGCACGCAAGGGGGGCGGCAAGGTCGCACTCCTCACGCCGCAGCGCGGCACGAAGCACGATATTGTGCAGATGGCGACGGGCAACGCCGCGAAGTTCCTCGCAGACGAGGAGACGCGGCGCAGTCTCTTGGATGAGCAGACGCTTGGCGCCGTGGAGGAACTCGGGCGATACCTCGGGCTGAAGCATCCGCCGCGTCGCATGGAGTGCTTTGATATCTCGCACAATCAGGGGCAGGAGACCGTTGCCTCGATGGTCGTCTTTGAGGACGGCGCACCGAAGAAATCGGACTATCGCCTCTTTAAGATCCGCAGCACGGAGGGCAAGCCCGACGATTTCCTCTCTATGCGCGAGGTGACGACGCGCCGCTATGTAGGTTTGCCCGAGGAAGAGCTGCCCGATCTCATCATCATCGACGGCGGCAAGGGACAGCTCTCCTCCGCCCTTGAGATCATCCGCCACGCGGCAGGGCATAAGGATGTCCCCGTCGTCGGCCTCGCGAAACAGTTTGAGCTCGTCTTTACGGAGGGAAATTCAGAGCCGGTTGAACTGCCGCGCCGCAGTCAGGCCCTCTATCTCATCCAGCGCATTCGCGACGAGGCACACCGTTTTGCCATCACGTTTCATCGAAAACTGCGCGGCAAGCGCAACCTCGTCTCCGTACTCGACCATATCGTCGGCATCGGTCCCAAACGACGGCAGAGCCTGCGCACCCACTTCGGATCGCTGGAAAAAATCAAGGAGGCGTCTGTGGAGGAACTCGCTGCTGCTCCCGGCATGAATCGCACTTCTGCCGAGGCAGTGCGTCATTTCTTCGATGCACAGCAGGAACTACGTGGGAAACAATAACAGAATAGGATTATCACACCAAAATGATGAACTGTACGATTGAATTGCAGTTCTGATTATTGTAGAATTATCAAAAGGATTTGAAATTGATGACATCTCATTTAGGAGGTGTCGCACGATGCTCATCTTTCAACGTATGCAGATATTGTGTGCGGCACTTCTCCTCGGCGTTAGCTCTGTTCTCGTCGGATGTGGGTCTGCTCGTCAGGCTCCTACGGACGATGAGAATCTGGTCGTGGTCTATAACTGCGGTGCAGAGGATTGGACAGACCCCATTGCCAAGGAGTTTCAGGAGGAGACCGGAATCCGCGTCCAGTTGGTGGACGGTACATCCGATGCCCTCATGACACGCATTCGTACGGAACAGGAGAATCCGCACGGCGATGTCCTGTGGGGCGGTGTGGAAGATGTCTACCTATCCCTCACGTCCTATCTGGCATCCTACGACTGCCCGGAGGAAGGTGCCCTGCGCAGTGACTATGTTGGCGGTGACAAGGCATATTACCTTATCACAGAGGATCCCTATGTGCTGGCTTACAACACGGATCTCATTGATGCCGAGGATGCGCCGACCGGATGGAGCGATCTTTTCAAATCACGTTTTCGCGGGCGCATTGCGCTTGCTGACCCGACCAAATCCTTGGTCTCATACGATGTCCTCATGACGATGATGGATGTACTCGGCGGTGATAACGCCCTGATCTCTCGCATGGAAGATCAGCTGGATGGGCACATGGTCTCTGCCTCGGCAGAGCAGGTCAAGGCCGTTGTGAGTGGTGCGTATGCGGTCACGGCGACAGCGGAGCAGCCAGTTCTGCGGTCTCGGTCGGCGGGGGCACACATCGAGATCGTCTATCCACGGGAAGGGACACGCGTGTCCGCCACCGGGGTTGCGATCATCAAAAATGCTCCGCACATAGAGAATGCAAAAAAATTCCTTGATTTTGTTATGAGCCGTCGTGTTCATGAACGTCTCGGCGTATATGAACGACGCTCCACGCGTGCCGATGTCACGGCACCGCCGAATCTCCCAACGCTCGCGGAGATTCATTCCACACGGTTTGATGCCCGGCATGCCGCCGCGTTCAGAGATGAGTTTTTGAGCGAATGGCGTGCTGCGGTTATCAAATAAATCCCCATTTCCCCCCATCCCCCCATTCCCATATTTTCCCCTTCCAAGACCGTCACTTCGTGTGGCGGTTTTCCTTTTTCTGTTTTCACAACATAGAATGAAAATCCCTACAAAATGATAATTTCACTTGACAGAAAAACGATTTATCCTTATTCTTTCTATATAGTCTGAAGATTGAGGAACATAATGTATTTTTATACATTCTTATGGTTGTTCTGACGCGGCGAGATCTTGTTTTTGATGTATGGGAAAGGCGGAGGATACAGAAATGGAGTGGTATACGATCAGTTATCAGAAGCGACTGTTCGCATACCTTCTCTTAGGCGGCGTCCTTCCTCTCCTGATCGTCTCGACGATTATCCTCTACGCTGCGGATCGTGCCTATGAGAGTACACAGGAGAAGGCCGGGTACGCTGAGGTGCAGCGCATCTCCCGTGAGATCGACAATCTCGCACTTGCTTATCAGCGGCTGATGATGCCGTTTTTCATGCGGGATGATGTCATGGCGTATATGCACGGGGAGCCGACGGATACGACGCATCTCTATGCCGATCTCTATGGTGTCCTCTCCGGGCGTACGGGGGAGGCGGCCGTCTATCTGCTTCCGGCGGATGGGCGGCGTGCGATTGCCACGGACGATGTGCCGCGTGACCATCGTCTCCCGACGAATCTCCACTGGGGCGTGATCGGTCAGGCGGTACAGCAAGATGGCTGGGCGTTGATTGCGGCTGACCGCACGGCTCCTGACCAGCAGAATACTGTTTTTTCGATGGCGCATGCCATTCGTCAAAATGGCAAGCTGCTCGGTGCCGTGGTTGTCGATATTCGCCGCGAGGCTCTCGTTCCGCTCATTCAGCGGGTGCAGGACGGCAACGAGGGGCAGATCATCCTGACGGATCGCTACCGCTACGTGATGATGGATTTGCTCGATCATCACGGCGAAGGGTTCTCCGCCCTCTTTGCTTCGGCGGCGGAGGATGAAACGTCAGCGTCCGTTTTTCGTGACTTCGTGAACAGCTCTGCCGTGACGGGGATTGCCGTGCATCTCCGGCAGCGGACGGACGGGACACCGGTGGAGGAGCTGATACGTCTCATCCTTGCCGTAGACGCTGCCGCGCTTGCGGTGACGGCATACCTCGCGTGGCGGCTCAGCTGCCGTCTCTGGCATCCGCTCCACATTCTGACACAGGCAATGCGCCGTGCACGGAGCTCGGATGATTTTTCGACGCAGCTGGAGGCGCATCGCCGCGACGAGATCGGAGAGCTCGCACGGACGTTCAATGGCCTGATTGCGCACATACGGACGCTCCTAGCGGAGAACCGTGCGCGGGAGCGGCGCCTGCGCATCGCGGAGGTCAAGTCATTGACCGAAATGACGCGCCCGCATTTCATCTACAATACGCTGAATCTCATCAAGTGGAGTGCAAAGCTCGGCGACGCGGAGGGCGCGGCAGATATCGCCGTCCAGCTCGGCAAGATCCTGCGTGCTTCGGTGAGCATGAAGGAATTCGTGACGGTGGCAGAGGAACTATCCTTCCTGCGCACCTATCTGAAAATCCAACAACGGCGCTTCGAGGGACGTCTGAAGGTGACGCTGGATGTAGACAGCCGCATCATGGGATGCTATGTGCCGAAGCTCATCCTCCAGCCGCTGGTCGAGAACGCGATTCAACATGGACTTGAGAGTGTGGAGAGCGGCGGGCGCATCCTCATCGTCGGCAGGCGCGACGGCGATCATATTCTTCTCCGCGTGAAGGACGACGGGCAGGGGATGTCCGAAGCGCGCCAGCAGGAAGTGCTCGCGCGGCAGGATGATAATCACTTTGGCCTCTATAACGTCCACATGCGCGCTATGCTGAACGGTGATGCGAACTGCGGGATTGACCTCTCCAGTGCGGAGGGGAAGGGCACAGAGGTGCGGTTGATGTTGAAGTACATGGAGGAGGCTCCGCGCGATGATTAAAGTGCTTGTGATTGATGATGAGCCGCTGCAGCGGCAGGGCATCGTGCAGCTGACCCCGTGGCAGGATTTTGGTGCAGAGGTAATCGGTGCGGCCTCTGGCGGGATGGAGGGCATCCTCATGGCGCGGGAACACCATCCCGATGTGCTGATCGTGGACATCAAGATGCCGGGGATGACGGGGCTCGATGTCATCGCCAGTCTGCGCGAGGAGATCGATGCCGAGTACATTATCCTGTCGGGATTCGGGGAGTTTGAGTATGCACAGCAGGCGATTGCCCTCGGTGTATGTGCCTACCTCCTCAAGCCGCTGGATGATGAGGAGCTTGCGGCCGCGATCAAACTCGCCGCTGGGCATATCATGAGCCGTCGTCATGGCGTACACTGTGATGATGATGATCCAGTGTACGGGAATTTAGCGCTTCCCGCGGAAGAGCCCGTGCGCGGCTATCTCCTGCATGCTGTACGGCACATAGAGGCACACATGGCAGAACCGATCACCGTCCGCGAGGTTGCAGGAGAGCTGGGGCTGAGCGTCAGCTATCTCCACAAACTTTTTGCGCGGTGCGGAACCTCCTTCAGCTCCTACCTGACGGAATGCCGCCTGCGTCATGCAGGACACATGCTGCGCGAGAGCGATGCCAAGATCTATGCGGTCGCCGCCGCCTGCGGCTATCAGGATACGCGCTATTTCAGCAAGGTCTTTCAGAAGCACATGGGCATGAAGCCCACGGAATATCGCTACGGAAAAAATGAATAAAATTTTGCTCAGGGGTATGGACAAAAAGAGAAAAATGCTATATTATAATAATAGTTATTGGTTAATAAAAAACCAGTATCATCTACTGAAACTGTGTATGATTATAGGAGGAATTTGTTATGAAGACATGGGTTTGCTCGGTTTGCGGCTGGGTGTATGACGAGGCAAAGGGAGATCCGGACTACGATCTCGCTCCGGGCGTGGCATTTGACGATCTGCCCGACGATTTTGTCTGCCCGCTCTGCGGCGTGGATAAGAGTATGTTTGAGCTGCAGGAGTAACGTAAAGGAAGCACTGACGACATAGCCCCGCGTAAGCGGGGTTTTTATCTTTGTGGAAAAATCTGCGCCAATTCGGCAGGCCACATTTTATCGGCGATTCCTTGCAAATATTTTTGCTTTTCCGCCGAGAATCCCGTATAATGTACTAGGGAAGTACTGATAAACTCAGCACCGCCGTCTTAGTACATCTTTTTCGCCCTGTCTGTGTCGACAAATCCTCCACATAGCTTTGGCTATGCGTCCGGTTTGTCTCCTTGACAGGACAAAAAATCTGCACCAATCCGACGGACTTCATTTTATCAGTACTTCCCTAGATATTATAGCGTTAGGAGATTTTTTGTTGGCAGAGCGGATTGAGATCAGTGTTATTTTTCTTGTTTATATGCTCCTAATGATGGGCATTGGCGTCTACTACTATCGACGGACGCGCAATATGAGCGATTACTTCCTCGGGAATCGAAAGCTCGGCGCATGGGTGACCTCGATGAGTGCCGAGGCGTCGGATATGTCGGGGTGGATGCTGATGGGGCTGCCCGGCTTTGCCTATACGGCGGGGCTCAATGCCGGCTGGATTGCACTCGGTCTGGCGCTCGGCACATGGGCGAACTGGCAGTTCATCGCGGCGCGCCTGCGCGTCTATACAGAGCTGGCACACAACTCACTGACGCTGCCGGATTTCTTTGAAAATCGTTTTTTTGCCACGTCGGGCGCACTGCGGATCGTACCTGCAATCTTCATTCTCATCTTTTTTATCCTCTATACGTCATCGGGATTCGTGGCGGCGGGGCGCCTCTTTGAGACAATTTTCCAGCTGCCGTATCTGACGGCGTTGCTCTTTGGTGCCGTGGTCGTGGTGTTCTACACGCTCGTCGGTGGTTTTCTCGCCGTGTCTCGAACGGATTTTATCCAAGGCGTGATGATGTTCTTTGCCATTCTCGTGGTTCCTGTGGGGGCGGCATTGATGCTGGGCGGCTTTTCGGCGACGGCGGATCTGATCCATGCACAGCATGCAGAATTTTTCGCGCCGCTGACCAAGCCCGACGGCAGTACACTCGGGTTCATCGAGTTCATTTCCCTCATGGGCTGGGGGCTCGGTTATTTCGGACAGCCGCATATTCTCGTGCGCTTTATGGCGATCCGCCATGCAGAGGAGCTGCCCCAGGCGACGCGCATCGCCATGTCGTGGGTGGTGATCTCCCTCTCGGCGGCGATTCTCGTCGGCATGGTGGGGGCGGTGTATCTTAAGACACCGCTGGCGGGAACAGCAACGGAGACGGTGTTCCTCACGATGGCGGGTGAGCTTTTCCCGCCGGTCGTAGCGGGGCTGATCCTCGCGGCGGTGCTGGCAGCGATCATGAGCACGGCGTCGGCGCAGCTCCTCGTAGCCGCCTCGGCGTTTGCGCAGGATATCTATCGGCGCAGCTTCCGCCCCAAAGCGCAGCAGGGCGAGCTGGTCTGGGTGAGCCGTCTGTCCGTTCTCGTGATTGCAGCGGCGGCGATCTATCTCGGGCTCAGCCCCGACAACTTTATCCTCGATATGGTGGCGTATGCGTGGGCAGGCTTTGGTGCCGCCTTCGGCCCCGCACTCCTCATGTGCCTCTTTTGGCGGCGGACGACGGAGCGCGGCGTGCTCGCAGGGATTGTGACGGGCGGCGTAACGGTGCTCGTCTGGAAGCAGTTTGCGTTCTTTGGACTCTATGAGATCGTGCCGGGATTTCTGCTGGCACTCGCTGCCATCTATGTGGTGAGCCGGCTCGATGCAGAGCCGCCTGCGGCCGTGACGGAGCTCTTTGACCGCGCATCACGACAGTAGGGAGCTGTCGGTGATGCGCTTATGAGGAGGACGGCATTTTCCGATATACACAAAGTACGAAATTTATCAGCGATTCCTTAATGGGGAGGACATTATGGCATTTAATTTTACGCATGTGAATTTCAATGTGCTCGATCTGGCACGCAGCATGGCGTTCTATGAGAAGGCATTTGGCTTCCGTGAGAAGCGGCGCCTAGAGGCGGAGGGCTTTACCCTCGTCTATCTGACGGACGGCACGACGGACTTTGAGCTGGAGCTGACCTATCTGGACGCGCGAACTGAACCGTACAATCTCGGGGAAAAGGAGTTCCATCTCGCGCTCCATACGGACGACTATGCAGCAGCGCATGCGCTGCATACGGAGATGGGGGTCATCTGCTATGAGAATGTCGAAATGGGCATTTACTTCGTAGAGGATCCCGACGGCTATTGGATCGAAGTTCTCC
>NZ_GL397087.1:640764-830267 GCF_000146365.1 Selenomonas sp. oral taxon 149 str. 67H29BP | reverse complement strand
CCTTGGATCGAAGTTCTCCCAAAAAATATGTGACGAACAGCCCTTTTTTGTGTATAATAGAATTAGAATAAAGTGTTCGTGGCAGAGGGGGAGTAGGAATGGGAAAGCTGCGGGTACTGATCGTGGACGACTCCAAGATCAGCCGCGTGATGATTGCTGAACATCTAAGGGAAACGGATTTCGAGGTCTGCGGGATGGCGGCAGATGCCGTGGAGGCGCTGAAACTCTACGAAGAGCTGCGGCCGGACTTCGTGACGATGGATATGAACCTGCCGGACACAAACGGCCTTGAGTGCAGCAGACGTATCCTCGCGCTGGATGCGGATGCACGGATTCTGATGATCAGTGCGATGAAGGATCTGAAGCTCATCACACAAGGGAAGGCTGTCGGCGTGCGTGCGTTCCTTCAAAAGCCGGTTTCGCAGGCAGATCTGCTGGATACGCTGTACCTGATCGGGCAGGTATCCGCCACGCAGGAGACAGAGTTTCGGGAACTCTATGCAAAGCCGTTTGCACGTGCCCTCCAGCAGGGTGTGTCGGGGCTCCTCAATATGGAGGGAGAGCCGGAGATTGCACCCTATGAGTCGCGCACACTCGATGTGAGCGGTGCGGCAGTGATCATCGGCATCACGGGCTATACGACAGGACGCGTGATCCTCTACGCAGAGGAGTCTGTGGTACAGCTCTTCGCCATGCACATGCTTGGATATTCAACCGTAGAGGAGCTCACGGAGAACGAGGCAGCAGCAGATGCCGTAGAGGAAGCCGCGAACATTATCGCAGGGCGAGCTGTTTCAAAGATCAACAATGTCCTGGATGGGAAGGAACTGCGCCTGACGCCCCCGGGGACGATCTCGGGCGCACAGGTGCATATTGTAAGTCCCCGCATGACGACGTTCTGTATCAGCATGAAGCTGCCGATTGGAACCGTCCGGATCAATGTGGGCTTTGCAGAAGGAGAGTAATCGATGGATGCAAAACTGATCAATCCTTTTGTGGACGCCTTTACGACGGTGATGCCGATGCTGGGATTCCCCGAGCCGACACGGACGAAGCTCTATGCAGCGAAGTCGCGTGTCAAGAGTCTCGGTGTTTCGATGCTGGTGGGCTTTACCAAGCAGATTCGCGGGAACGTCGTCTACAATATGAGTGAGGAGACGGCCAAGTTTATCGCGTCGCAGATGATGATGGGGATGCCGGTCGAGACGTTCGACGAGATGGCGCAGAGCGCGATCTCAGAGCTGAGCAATATGCTGACGGCTCACACGGCGACGAACATCACGGCCTTGGAGCTGGATGTCGATATCTCCACGCCGTCGCTGACGGTGGGGGCGGACTTCGAGGTGAAGGTCTGCGATGGCCAGTACCTCGTCGTCGCAATGGATCTGAGCGGCAAACTTGTGGAATTGGATATTGCCGTTGACCAGGTATAAAGGAATCTCCGATCAATACAGTGCGGCCATCTCAGCGCATCTTTTTTGTCGATGCGATGACGGGCAATCTGCGCTCATCCGAGGGGCTGCTTTATCGGTGATTTCAAGAATAACGCGTCGAGAGCATGATCGATGTCGTGCTCTCGCTGCACGGAACACTTTTTATCGGAGGAGGTTTCGATGAAGGGTGCGGAGCAGGTGCGTGTCTTTCTCAAGGGAAGACAGGTGGATGCTGCAGGCGAGGAGAGCCGCATTACGCTGTCCGTGATAGGACGGCGTTTTTTGCGTGGAGAGAGCCGCTATGTGAGCTATGACGATGCAGAGCTGATTGAGGGCGCGATTGTCCCGACGATTCTGCGCATCGGTGCGGACGATGTGCGTCTGCAGCGGCGTGGCGTCGTGCGCTGTACGCAGAACTTCGTCCCGGGGCAGGAACGGCGCGGCGACTACCGCACCCCGTACGGGCGGTTCTCGCTGTCCACGTTGACGCGGCGCCTGCGCGTGCGCAGCTTTCCGGACGGGGTGGAGGAAGCGTATATTTTCTATACGCTCTATGTGGACGGGATGCGTCAGAGCGACAACACGATGGAAATACGAATTGAGCCAATGCAAAGGAGATCAAATCAAGGTGGAGATCAAACAGCAGATTGAGCAGGCACTGCTTCGTGCCGTGGAGGCCGCCACGGCGGCGGGAGAGCTGCCGGAGGGCGGCGCACTTCCCCCCATTCTTCTGGAGGAGCCGCCGGATAAGGCGCTGGGCGATTTTGCCACGAACTTTGCGATGCAGTCGGCGCGCGTCTTTCGTCAGCCGCCGAAGAAGATCGCGGAGACGCTTCGTGCCCATCTTACGGGCGCATGGCTCGATCATGCGGAGATGGCAGGACCAGGCTTCCTCAATTTCTATCTCAAAAAAGATGTGATGGCAGATACCCTGCGTGGGATTCTGCGTGCGGGGGAGACCTACGGTACACTGGCGCCGAAGGATGCGGCGCCGATTCAGGTGGAGTACGTCAGCGCGAATCCGACGGGACCGCTGCACGTCGGACACGGGCGCGGTGCGGCGGTCGGCTCGGCGCTGGTGACGCTGCTGCGGACGGCAGGCTATACGGTGGAGAGCGAGTACTATGTCAACGATGCGGGCAACCAGATGCATTTGCTCGCCGTGTCGGTGAATGCGCGCTATCTGGAGCTCCTCGGACGGGAGGTACTGTTCCCTGAGAACGGCTACCACGGTGCGGATATCGTGGAGACGGCACAGCGCATCATCGACCGTGACGGGGAGCGCTATCTCGCTCTGTCCGAGGAGGAGCGTCTGGAACAGTTCAAGGACATTGCCTATCGCGAGAAACTCGCCGCGCTTCGCGAGGATCTCGCAGACTTCGGTGTGACGTTCGATGCGTGGTTCAGTGAGCGCACGCTCCATCCGGCGGCCGTGCGCCGCGTCGTCGATGTGCTGCTCGAACGCGGCACCGCCTACGAGAAGGACGGTGCGGTATGGCTGCGCTCGACGGACTACGGGGATGACAAAGATCGCGTGATCTTCCGCGACAATGGCGTACCGACGTATCTTGCCGCGGATATCGCCTATCATGACAATAAGTACGCGCGCGGCTTCGGCAGGCTCGTCAACATCTGGGGGGCGGATCATCACGGCTATGTCGCCCGCGTCAAGGCGGCGATGGCGGCGCTCGGACACGATCCCCAGCAGCTTACGGTACTTCTCCTGCAGATGGTGAGCCTCTATCGCGACGGTGAGGTCGTAAAGCTGAGCAAGCGCACGGGCGAGACGGTGACGCTGCGGGAATTGATGGAGGAGGTCGGCGTCGATGCGGCGCGGTATTTCTTCCTGATGCGCTCCCTCGACAGCCAGCTGGATTTCGATCTCGATCTCGCGAAGAAGAGAACGAACGAAAACCCCGTCTACTACATCCAGTATGCGCATGCACGCATTTCCAGCATCTTCCGCCAGGCGGAGGAATCGAAAATTGTCCCCTTAGATGGGGCGGAGCTGGAACGCCTGACGGATGAGACGGAGACGGCACTCATCAAGAAGCTCGCTGCCTATCCTGAGGAGATCGAGCGCGCTGCAGCGGAATACGCTCCTCAGCGCATCGCACGCTACAGCCATGAGCTCGCGGCTGCATTTCATGCGTTTTACAATAAATGCCGCATTGTTGGACAGGAACCGGCACTTGCCTCTGCCCGCCTCGCCCTCGTCATGGCGACCGGGCGCGTGATTCGCCACAGCCTCGGTATTCTGGGTGTTTCCGCGCCGGAGAAGATGTAAGGCCTCACGGGAGACAGTCATCCGATTGGTGCAGATGTTCCGCCGGAGTGCGGGAAAATACACCAAGATGATGGTGTTGAATGGATCCGTGAACCATCATGCAACGTCCTATTGAAAGGAGTCTATCCATGGATTATACAAAGATGTCGGAAGTCGACGCCGCCTATCATATCCTCGCAGAGAAGAAAGAGACGATGAACTATAAGGATCTGATCCTTGAGGTCATCGAGGCGACGCATCGTCCCGTGCAGTCGCTCGCCATGGCGATCTCGGAGATCTATACGATGATCAATATGGACAGCCGTTTCCACTACGAGGGCGAGAGCCGCTGGGGGCTGACTGAGTGGGTGCCGCCCGAGGTCAAGCGCTCCTCGTCACGCGCGTCCTCCGGCACCTCGAAGACCGCGATTACGAAGGAAGCAGCACGCAAGAAGAAGCTCGAAAGCATTCAGAACTGATAGGATACGGCGGAGGCATAATATGGCAAAGTATATATTCGTCACGGGCGGCGTTGTTTCTTCCCTCGGCAAGGGCATAACTGCGGCTTCGCTCGGACGCCTGCTCAAGAACCGTGGCATCAAGGTGACGATTCAGAAGTTCGATCCGTACATCAATATTGATCCCGGCACGATGAGCCCCTATCAGCACGGTGAGGTATTCGTCACTGACGATGGCGCGGAGACGGATCTCGACCTCGGTCACTATGAGCGCTTCATTGATATCAATCTGACAAAGCGGTCGAACATCACAACGGGAAAGGTTTATGCATCCGTCCTGAACAAGGAGCGTCACGGCGACTACCTCGGCTCGACGGTACAGGTCATTCCGCATATCACAAACGAGATCAAGCAGCGCGTCTACGATGTGGCAAAGGCGGATAACGCCGATGTCGTCATCACGGAAATCGGCGGTACCGTCGGCGATATCGAGAGCCTTCCCTTCCTTGAGGCGATCCGCCAAGTCAAAAAGGAAGTGGGAAAGAATGATGCGCTCTACATCCATGTGACACTGCTCCCCTATATCACGGCGGCGGGGGAGCTCAAGACGAAGCCGACCCAGCACAGTGTCAAGGAGCTGCGCGCCATCGGGATCCAGCCCGACATCCTCGTCTGCCGGACGGAGCAGCCGATTCCGCGCGAGATGAAGGAGAAAATTGCGCTCTTCTGCGATGTTGACGCCGATGCAGTCATCGAAAATCGTACGGCCTCGACGATCTATGAGGTGCCGCTGATGATGCAGCAGGAAGGCCTCGACCGCATTGTTCTCGAGAAAATGGCGATGGATTTTGACCCCTCCAACATGGAGGCATGGGGGAAGATGGTCTTTAAGATCAATCACCCCGCAAAGAAGGTAAAAATCGCCGTCGTCGGCAAGTACGTAGCGTTGCCCGATGCCTATATGTCGGTGACGGAGGCACTCAATCACGGCGGCATCGAAAACGATGCGCAGGTGAAGATCACATGGATCAACGCCGAGGAACTGGAGGATCCGAACGCAGATCTCGATGAGATTTTCGTCGGCTGCAAGGGCATCCTCGTACCGGGCGGCTTTGGCGACCGCGGCGTCGAGGGAAAGATCCGCGCGATCCAGTATGCGCGCGAGAACAAGATCCCGTTCCTCGGGCTCTGTCTTGGCATGCAGTGCGCTGTCATCGAGTTTGCGCGCCATGCGGCGGGACTTTCCGGTGCACACAGCACGGAGTTCGTACCCGAGACACCGCATCCCGTCATTGCCCTGATGGAGGATCAGCAGGGCGTGGAGGAGAAGGGGGGTACGATGCGTCTGGGGGCGTATCCCTGCGTCCTCGCAGCGGATTCGCTCTCGCGTGAGGCGTATGGAACGCCTGAGATCAGCGAGCGGCACCGCCATCGCTTTGAGTTCAACAATGCCTATCGCGCTCAATTGGAGGAAAAGGGGCTGCGCATCGCAGGAACAAGCCCCGATGATCAGCTCGTGGAGATCGTGGAGATCGAGGATCATCCGTGGTTCGTCGCTTCGCAGTTTCATCCGGAGCTGAAGTCGCGGCCGAATCATCCGCACCCACTCTTTGCAGGCTTTATCCGCGCGGCTCTTGCCGCATCCAAATGAATACATTTTTTTCGCTTCTGCGGGATGATCCCGCCCTCCGTCAGCTGACGGAGGTATTTGCGCAGCCGGCAGCACAGACCATGCTGCACGGTGCCGCAGGGGCATTGAAGCACGCCGCCGTCGCCGCCGCCTATGATGCAGCACCGCGCCCGCTCGCCATTGTGACGGCGGGACGGGATGCGCTGCGCGCGTGGCAGGAGGATCTCACGGCACTCCTGCCCGAGGCGGATGTCTATGAGCTGCCCGAGCTGGACCGCATTGACTTTGCTGCACCCGGTGCGGCGAAGGGGCTGGAGCGCTCGGCACAGCGCATGAACATCATGGCGCGTCTCCTGCGTCATGAGCCGATCATCGTGTTGGCGGACATCGGTGCGGCGGCGCAGAAGGGGCTCAGCACGACGGAATTCTCCCGTGCCGCACTGTCGCTGCGCCTGGGACAAGACCTCCCGCGTGAGACCCTGATGGAGCGGCTGTCGGCGCTCGGCTATGAACATGTGCCGGAGGTGGAGAACGTCGGACAGTTCAGCGTGCGCGGCGGCATTGTGGATGTGTTTCCCATCAATGCGCTCTCGCCCATCCGTGTGGAGTTCTTCGATACGGAGATCGACTCCATGCGAGAGTACGACCCTCTGACCAAGCGCTCCATCAAAAATATCGGAACGGCCTCCATCATGCCTCTGCGTGCCGCAGACGACAATGGGGAGGCCTGTTTTTTGAGCTATCTCGGCGCAGCCGGAACAAGTGTCTTTGACGAGCCGTCACGCCTGATGGCGGCGCTGGAGGATGGCGTACGGGAGGATGCCGTGCGTGCAGCGCGGTGTTTCTCGTGGGCAGAGATGACCGCCGCCGGTACGGAGGGGCATGAGGTGTTCATCTCACTCATGAATCGCGCTGTCCCGACGTGTACGCCGCAGACGCTCATCGGCGTACAGATGGTGCCCATGACGGCGTTTCAGCGGCAGTTTTCGCTCCTCGAGAGCGAGCTGCATCGCTATCTGGGAGAGGGGATGCGCGTCCTCATCCTAGCGGGCGGGGCGGAGCAGGCCGCGCGAATGCGCGAGATGCTCACGCTCTGGAAGCTCCCGACGGTCATTTCACGCGGCGCAGATGCACCGGCCGAACATGCCGTCACCATTTCGCCCGGCACCCTGCGTGCGGGCTTTGAGCTGAGCGCGTCTCGCACTGCTGTCCTGACGGAGCAGGACATCTTCGGTCGTCATAAGGCACGGCTGCGCCGTACAGCGTCGGCGGGAGAGCGCATCCGCCACTTTCGCGAGATTGCGCCCGGCGACTATGTGGTGCACATTTCCCACGGCATTGGGAAGTATCTGGGTGTGGAGACCATCGAGGTCGCCGGTGTTCACCGCGACTATCTGCACATCCAGTACGGCGGGGACGACAAGCTCTTCGTCCCGACCGATCAGGTCAGTCTCCTGCAAAAGTATATCGGTGCAGAAGGCGCTGCGCCGCGCCTGCACCGCATGGGTACGGCAGACTGGGCACGCGCACAAGCCAAGGCGCAGAAATCGGTCGAGGATATCGCCGACCATCTGATTGAGCTCTACGCTGCGCGGCACATGTCGAAGGGTCATGCCTTTTCGCCGGATGATGCGGGACAGCGCGAGTTCGAGGAGGCGTTTCCGTATCAGGAGACGGACGATCAACTGCGCGCCATTGCAGAGATCAAGCACGATATGGAGAGCGAAAAGCCGATGGACCGCCTGCTCTGCGGCGATGTGGGCTTCGGCAAGACGGAGGTTGCGATTCGCGCGGCGTACAAGGCGGCGATGGACGGCTATCAGGTCGCCGTGCTCGTGCCGACAACAGTTCTCGCACAGCAGCACTATCAGACCTTTGCGGCGCGTTTTGCCGACTTCGCTCCGAAGGTGGACGTTGTCTGCCGCTTCCGCACGCTGCGGGAACAGGCGGCGACGCTGCGCGATGTGGCGCGTGGTCAAGTGGACATCCTCATCGGAACACATGCGATTCTTAATCGGAAGCGCGTGCGATTTCAGAAGCTGGGCCTGCTCATCGTGGATGAGGAGCAGCGTTTCGGCGTGACGCAGAAGGAAAAGATCAAGGAGTTCGCGACGGGCGTCGATGTACTGACGCTCTCCGCGACGCCGATTCCGCGCACGCTGCACATGTCGCTCGCGGGTGCGCGTGATATGAGTGTCATCGAGACGCCGCCCGCCGAGCGCCTCCCTGTGCAGTCCTACGTCGTGGAGAGCAGTGATGCTATGATGCGCGGCGCGATCGAGCGTGAGCTGTCGCGCGGCGGGCAGATCTACTTTATCTACAACCGCGTGGAGAGCATCGACCGGATGCGCGAGCACCTGCTGCAGATTGTACCGCAGGCACGTATTGCCTCCGCGCACGGACAGATGAGCGAGGATATTCTGGAGCAGGTCATGATGGACTTTTACGAGGGACATTATGACATCCTGCTTGCAACGAGCATCATCGAGAACGGCATCGATGTCGCCAACGCGAATACGATCATCATCTACGATGCCGACCGCTTCGGCCTCTCGCAGCTCTATCAGATGCGCGGACGCGTCGGCCGCTCGGCGAAGATGGCGTTTGCCTACTTCACGTATCGGCGCGACAAGGTGCTCAGCGAGACGGCGGAGAAGCGCCTACAGGCGATGAAGGAGTTTGCACGCCTTGGCTCGGGCTTTAAGATCGCGATGCGTGATCTCGAGATCCGCGGCGCGGGGAGCCTTCTCGGTGCGCAGCAGCATGGGCATATCGCAGGCGTCGGCTTTGAGATGTATGTGAAGCTGCTCGAGGAGGCCGTGGCGCGCAAAAAGGGCGAGAAACCTGCGCCGCCGCCCGTACAGACCGTCATCGACCTCCCCGTGGAGGCGTATCTGGATGGCGGCTACATCGAGGACGCCATGCACAAGATCGAGGTCTATCAGAAGATCGCGGCGGTGCAGACGGATGAGGATCTCGATGCACTGCTCGACGAGCTGATCGACCGGTTCGGCGAGCCGACAGCGCCCGTCCTTGCTCTGCTCGATATCGCGCGCATCAAAAATGCGGCGCGGACCTTTCATGCACGGAGCATTGCGCTGAAGGAAAATGCGCTCGATATCGCCCTGCCGGCGGATGAAAAGCTGCCGCTCCCGGCACTCATGCGCCTCGACCGCGCCTTTGGGCGGCGCGTCGGGCCCCTGCCCGAGGGGAGCGGCTATCGCATCCGCCTCGCGGCACGTGAATGCAGGAATGTATTGGATACGGTGCTGGAGATTGTGCAGTTGATCACAGGAGAGCGACATGAATGACTATCGATTGACCGTTGCGGGGCTCGGCCCCGGTGACGCGGGGCTGATTACGCGCGAGACATGGGCGCAGATCGAGAGGGCGGAGCAGATCGTGCTGCGCACGCGCATCCACCCGAGTGTATCGGCACTGGATGATGTGCAGATTTCCTATGAGACATACGATCCCCTCTACGAGGAGATGGGGGACTTTGACGCGCTCTATGCCGCGATTGTCACGGATCTCTGTACGCGTGTCCGCACGGGCTCTGTGCTCTATCTCGTTCCCGGAAGCCCGCACGTCGCAGAGCGCACGGTACAGCTCCTGCGCCCTGCGGCAGAGCGCGAGGGGATACCGCTCGACATCCTGTCCGGGATGAGTTTTTTGGATCCACTTTTTGCGGCGGTGGGCATCGATCCCGTGAACGGGCTCTCCATTCTCGACGCGCTGAATGAGGCGCAGATCCGTGCCGTGCCGACGCAGGACCGCATTATTACACAAATTTATTCGCGTGCGATTGCTTCCGATGTCAAACTGCTCCTGATGGAGCACTGCGACGATGCACAGGAGGTGCTCTATCTGCACCACCTCAGTCTGCCCGAACAGGACGTGCGGCGCATTCCGCTTTATGCACTCGATCGGCAGGAGGATGTGGATCATCTGACCTCCATTTTTGTCCCTTATATGCCGACTTTTTGGGAAAATCCGTAAAAAAAACGGGAGTTTTTGGGAAAAATCATCTTTTTTTAATATTTCCCCTTGATTTTTCGGGGTAATTCTGTTAAATTCTCTCATGTCAGTGCGACACTAAGCGGTCGCGAGGAAAATGGAAAATATCTTAAAGGAGGATGCTACTTTGAACAAGCAGGAATTGGTCGCAAACGTAGCAGAGCAGGCAAGTCTCACGAAGAAGGACGCAGAGAAGGCAGTCAATGCTCTTTTTGAGACGATCAAGGGCGCACTTTCCGAGGGTGACAAGATTCAGCTGATCGGATTCGGCACGTTCGAGGTGAAGGATCGTGCGGCACGCAAGGGGCGTAACCCCCAGACGGGCAAGGAAATCGAGATCGCGGCTTCGCGTAATCCTGTGTTCAAGGCCGGCAAGGCTCTGAAGGATGCTGTGAACTGATTTTGCAGTGTGACCGGACTTCCGACGGGAGTCCGGTTTTTCTGCGTTGTGGGGCGGATATGAGCAAAACGATCTTTGCACCGGATGCATTCGCGGGAAAATCCGTGCTGATCTCAGGCGGCACCTCGGGCATCGGATACGCGGCGGCGGCAATGTTTCTGGCGGCCGGTGCGCGCGTTGTGCTCATGGGGCGTGACCAGATGCGGGGCAAGGGCACAGAGGAGCAGCTCTCTGCCACAGGGCGTGCGCTGTTTTGTGCCGGCGATGTACGGTCTCTGTCCGACTGTGGCCGCGTTGTTGCGGAGGCAATCCGCTGCTGTGGTGCGCTAGACGTTCTCATCAATGCCGCAGGCATCTACCACGAGGGCGCGCTGGATGCGCTTTCGGCGGAGGAGCTCGACGCTCTGCTTGATACGAACATCAAGGGGACGATCCATCTGTCACAGGCGGCTCTGCCCTATTTGCGGCAGACGCATGGAAATATCGTGAATATCGCCTCTGATGCAGGGCTGCATGGGAATTATTTTTGTGCAGCGTATGCGGCGACGAAGGGCGCGGTTGTCGCGCTGACGCGCTCGCTTGCCCGCGAGACAGCCTGCGACGGCGTGCGCGTGAATGCTGTTGCACCTGCCGATATTCTCACGCCGATGACGGAGCGCCAGCTCGCGGCGCATCTGCCACGAGAGGATCAGTTGCGGGAGATGGCGTCGCTCTATCCGCTCGGGCGCATCGGCACGGCCGATGAGGCCGCTGCCGCTGTCGTCTTTCTCGCCTCTCCTGCGGCAGCATGGGTAACGGGCAGCATCTATATGGTGGATGGCGGGCTGACGGCATAGAAATCCACATCGTCCGTCAAAAAAATTTTGCCATTGTCAAAAATTATGATAAAATAAGATTGTATGAGGAGGTAGCTGATGGGATATGCCCGCATTCTCATTTTGACCGCCTCCATCGGTGCAGGGCATACGCGGGCGGCAGAGGCCATTCGCGCGGCACTGAAGGCGCAGCCGGGAGCGGCGGAGCAGCGGATTGATGTCGTGGACTTCATGTCACGAGAGGTGTCCATCATCCACTATCTCATGAAGCGCATTTATCTGACGATGCTGCGCTTTGTGCCGAATCTCTACGATGTCTTCTTCCACATTGCGGGAAAGAAGACAGGCGGGGGAGCGGTGCGTGCTGCCTTTGCTTGGGTGATGGTGCGCACGATGGAACGGATCATTCGGACGTATCAGCCCGATCTTGTCGTCGCCACCCACCCCTTTCCCGAGGGTGCGGCAGCACTCTGGCGCGAGCAGCATGGCGGCTCCTTTGCGCTGGCGGCACTTCTCACGGACTACGCTCTCCACGCGATCTGGTTTGTGCGCAACGTGGATGCCTATTTCGTTGCAACAGAGACGATGGCGGATGAGATGGCGGCATGTGGCTTTGATCGGAAGTACATCCATGCGACGGGTATACCGATTACGCTCATGGCGAGCCGCTTGGCACGCCGCGAGGCACAGATACAGGCAGGACTCTCTGGAGATCGGCCGACCGTTCTTCTCATGGGCGGCGGTCTGGGGCTCGGCGATATGGACGCGACCCTTGCGGCATTGGAGCAAGTACAGCTGCGCCTCTCCGTTCTCGTCGTGGCGGGACATAATGCTGCACTGGAGGAGCGTGCGCGTGTGCGCGCGGCACATTCACATCATGTGATCTCCGTGCGCGGCTATACCCACGATGTACCGGTACTGATGCGCGCGGCGGATCTGCTCATCACGAAGCCCGGTGCGCTCACAATCAGTGAGGCATTCGCTGCAGGGCTGCCGCTCCTCCTGCATGACCCGATTCCGGGGCCGGAGACGGAAAACGCCGTCTATGCGACGCGATGTGGAGCGGCCGTGTGGCTGCATCCGGGCGAGCGCATGGCACCGGCGGTGGAGGACATACTTATGCATCGCCTGCCTGCCATGCGCAGGGCAGCACGCGACTGTGCCCGCGAGGAGGCGGCACAGCGCGTGGCGGAGATTCTGACAGAGATGCTTCAGCGAAAGTGAGGGAGACGGATGGCACGGAGAAAGAATGCACGACGGCCGCGCTGGTTTGTTGTGACGGTTCTTCTGATCCTTGGTTACTTTGGTACGATGATCGTATCACAGGGAATCTATCTCTTTCACGTGCGTGCGGAGCAGCGTGCGGCATCCGAGCGGCTGACAGCTGCACAGGAGGAGAATGACCGTTTGCAGGCGGAGAAAACGCATCTTGGGGAATTGCCGTACATTGAGAAATTGGCGCGTGAGGAGCTCGGTATGACGGGGAAAGGGGAACTTCCCTATGCACCGGGAAAGCGTGGAAACGGCAACTGACTGGGCTGCGTATTTTCTTGACAGAACGGGCGTCCGCCCTGTATAATAATTATGTCTGACAGAGGGGGGAGACCCCGATGGTTTATCGTTGAAGGGAAGATTTGTTTTGGCCATTGAAGTCGGCAGCGTAGTAGAGGGTGTTGTCACAGGCATCACGAATTTTGGTGCTTTTGTCGAACTCCCGGAAGGGAAGACGGGGCTGATCCACATCTCGGAGGTTGCCGACGTCTACGTGAGCGATGTGCATGATTTTCTAAAAGAGCATGACAAGGTCAAGGTCAAGGTACTGACCGTGGATGATCGTGGGAAGATCGGGCTGTCGATCAAGGCTCTGCAGGATAAATCGTCCGCTGCGCAGTCCGCTGCTGCGCCGGCACGTCCGCCGCGTCCACCGCGTGATATGCGCCGTACGGCGGCATCACGTCAGATCGGCTCGCCGTCCTTTGAGGACAAGTTGTCGCGCTTCCTCAAGGACAGCGATGAACGGTTGACCGATCTGCGCCGCAAGACAGATTCCAAGCGTGGCGGACGCGGCTCACGCCGTGGCTGAGCACGTATGCTGTGATAGGATATGAGGAGAAAGAGGACACTCCATGCGGAGTGCCTTTTTTGTGGAAAGCACTGATCACATGATTTTCATCGAACCGGTGTATGATGGTCTGCGCGGAGATAATTCTGAGCGGGCAGTACGATGCGTGCACCATGCGATGGACGCATGGGTCAGTGCTTCCTTTATCGGGAGATCATGTTGAAACGACAGGTGGCAGACATTCTTCGGACGCATGGATTTTTTGCGCCCGATCGCCGCGTGCTCGCCGCCTGTTCGGGCGGGACGGATTCTCTGGTTCTGCTGGACATTCTCAGAGATTTACATGCGGCGGGCGGCCCGCAGATCATCTGCGCACACTACGAGCATGGCATTCGCGGAGCAGCGTCGCGTGCGGACGCAGATGCCGTGGCAGCATACTGTGCGGCGCGCGATATTCCCTGCATCATTGAGGCAGGCGATGTACCGCGCTATGCGCGGACGCATAAGCTCTCGCTTGAGACGGCAGCGCGTGTCTGCCGCTATGATTTTCTCCATCGACTGCAGGAGCAGGAACACTGCGATGTGATAGCGCTTGCCCATCATGCGGATGATCTGGCGGAGACCGTGCTCATGCGTATTCTGCGCGGTACGGGACCTGCAGGGCTTGCCGCCATGCGTGAGTGGGACGGCGTTCACCTGCGCCCGCTGCTCCATACGGCACGCACGGAGATTGAGAGATATATTCGGACGCATGAGCTTCACCCGTGCCATGACCTGACGAATGATCAGCAGGATGCGCAGCGCAATCGGATTCGCCACACGCTCTTGCCGACCCTCTGCACCTACGGCAATCGAAATATCCGCGATGCGCTCGTGCGCCTCAGTGTGCTCGCGGGTGAGGAGGATGATTTCCTCACGCAGTATGCGGCGGCAGAACTGGAGCGCGCATCCTCCGGCGGTGGCCTCTCCGTCGGCGTGCTGAATACGCTGCACACGGCCATGGTGCGGCGCGTCCTGCGTCTCTTCTGGGAACGCGTGACGGCCGGTCAGCAGGATCTTTCCTACGAGCATGAGGAACGGATGCGCCGCCTCCTCATGCTCGTGGGAACGGCGCAGTGCGAGCTGCCGCACGGATGGCGTGCGCGTCTGCGCTATGGTGTACTCAGACTTCAGCGCGAAGAAACACGGACAACACAGCAGGGAAAGGAAGAAGAAATTTTCCTTCCTTTGACCCACGAATATGATATAATAAATTTCCAAGGAAGATTATTTTCCATGCGTCGGATGGATGACGTGACGGATGAGGATTGGCAGAAGGCAGTGGACGGGAAGGCTGTCTATGCTGATGCGGCAGGGCTGCCGCCGCTTGTCCTGCGTACACGGCGTCCCGGAGACTATATGCGGCTCTCCATCGGACGCAAAAAACTCAAGGATATTATGATCGACGATAAGATCCCGCGTGAAGCGCGGGACAGCATTCCGCTGCTTGCCGTTGCCGGCAGCAGTGAGATTTTTTGGATGGTCGGGGGAAGGCGCAGCATCTTGGCACCGGTGACGGAACATTGTGTTGTTTTTGCCATTGCATGGGAAAAGGAGAGTACAGCATCATGATGAGCGATGATATTGAGCGCATATCGTTCTCGGCAGAGGAGATACGCGCGCGCGTGCAGGAGCTCGGCGCACAGATAACACGGGACTACCGCGATGCACAGGAGAAGGTATACTGCGTTGGTATTTTGAAGGGAGCTGCCGTCTTCTTTACGGACCTTGTGCGCGCCATTGATCGCCCGGTCAACTTCGATTTTATGATTGTCTCCAGCTATGGCGACGCGGCCGTCTCCAGCGGACAGGTTAAGATTTTGAAAGATCTTGATTTTTCCATCGAGAACCAACATGTCATCATCGTGGAGGACATCATCGACTCGGGGACGACCATGCACTATCTGAAAACGTTGCTGCAGGGGCGACATCCGAAGAGCATCCGCCTCTGTGCGTTCCTCTCCAAGCCTTTGCGCCGTGTGACGCCGGTCGAGATCGACTATCTCGGACATGAGGTTCCCGATGAGTTCCTCGTGGGCTATGGGCTGGACTATGCGGAGAAATATCGGAATCTGCCCTACATCGGGGTGCTGCGGCGTTCCGTTTATGAGTGAGGAGGCGCCTTTTGAATCATTCAATTCTGCGAAATCTCGCGTTTTATGCGCTCATGTTCTTCGTCGTCTGGACGGTCGCCGACTACATGTCGGGCAGCCATCAGACGGCACAGGCAACGGCGCTGGGATACAGTGATTTTACCGAAAAAGTAACGGCTGGGGACGTGGACAAGGTCGTCATTGTCCAGAACAACATCCGCGGTACGCTGAAGGATGGGACGGAGTTCACGACGATTGCGCCGGATGCCCCGAGCAACGACCGCGACCTCTATACGCGCCTCTCGGAAAAGGGCGTGACGATCTCGGCGGAAAACCCGCCCGAGCCACCGTGGTGGCAGACGCTCCTCACCTCGCTGATCCCAATTGCACTTCTGATTGGCTTCTGGTTCTTCATCATGCAGCAGTCCCAGATGGGCGGCGGGCGCATGATGAACTTCGGCAAGTCGCGCGTGCGCCTCATGGTGAGCGATAAGAAAAAGGTGACCTTTGCCGATGTGGCAGGGGCGGACGAAGCGAAACAAGAGCTTGAGGAAGTCGTCGAGTTCCTCAAGACACCCGACAAGTTCAACGAACTCGGCGCACGCATCCCCAAGGGCGTACTGCTCTTCGGACCTCCGGGCACGGGCAAGACGCTTCTCGCCAAGGCGGTCGCCGGTGAGGCGGGCGTTCAGTTCTTCACGATCAGCGGCTCCGACTTCGTCGAGATGTTCGTCGGCGTCGGCGCATCCCGTGTGCGTGACCTCTTTGAGCAGGCAAAAAAGGCGGCTCCGTGCATCGTCTTTATCGACGAGATTGATGCCGTTGGGCGTCAGCGCGGCGCGGGGCTGGGCGGTGGACACGATGAGCGTGAACAGACGCTCAATCAGCTCCTTGTCGAGATGGATGGCTTTGCCTCAAATGAGGGGATCATCATCATCGCGGCGACCAACCGCCCCGATGTGCTTGACCCTGCGCTCCTGCGTCCCGGCCGCTTCGATCGTCAGATCGTGGTGGATAAGCCCGACGTGCGCGGGCGTGAGGCCATCCTGAAAGTACATACAAAGGGCAAGCCGGTCGCCGACGACGTTGATCTTGACGTCCTCGCGCGGCGCACGCCCGGCTTTACGGGAGCGGATCTGAGCAACCTCGTCAACGAGGCGGCACTCCTTGCCGCGCGCCGTGACAAGAAGAAGATCACGATGGCGGAGATGGAGGAGGCGATCGAGCGTGTCCTCGCAGGTCCGGAGCGCAAGTCTCATGTCATGACGGATGAGGAAAAGCGCCTCACGGCATATCATGAGGGTGGACATACGCTCGTAGGACTTCTGCTCGAGCACGCCGATCCCGTGCACAAGGTAACGATTATCCCGCGCGGACGTGCGGGCGGCTATATGCTCTCCCTGCCAAAAGAGGATCGTTCCTATCGGACGCGCTCCGAGCTCATCGACCGCATCAAGGTCGCACTCGGCGGACGCGTGGCCGAGGAGGTCGTGCTCGGCGAGATCAGCACGGGCGCATCCAGCGACATCCAGCAGGCGACGCGTATCATCCGCAGCATGATCATGGAATACGGCATGAGTGATGCGATCGGTCCGATTGCCTATGGCGAGGAGAACCATCAGGTCTTCCTCGGGCGCGATCTCAATCGCGAGCGCAACTACTCCGAAGAGATTGCGGGTGAGATCGACCGTGAGGTGCGCCGCTACATCGAGGAAGCGTATGAGGCTTGCCGTACGATCATCGTGGAGAATCGCGACAAACTCGATCTGATCGCAAAGGAACTTCTCGAGCGCGAGACGCTGAGTGCGGCAGAGCTTGAGGAACTGATGACGAAGGGCGCGATCAGCGAAAAGGACAAGCAGAACGACGATACGGATGATACGGGGAAACCCGCACCGATTCCCGTCGATGTTGTGATCGACGACTCTACACAGACCAGTGAGGAGGCAGAGCGCGCCGCTGAAAAGCGTCCCGCACCTGTCGCTGCGCCGGAACCGAAGTTCAACGTAACCCAGTGGGATAAATGATGGAAAGGCATTGCCGCGAGGAAAGATGAGCGGCAGTGCCTTTTTCTTTAGCTTATGTATGATTTTTCCGATAGTTATAATATAGGAAAAAGGGTTCAGCAGGGAGTCAGAGAGAGGTTTGTATGCAGTGGTATGAGGAGATCATGGACACAGCGCGGGAAGCTGTGGACTACATCGGCAGTATGCTTTCCACAGACGGCAGCATGGAAGAACCGACGCGTCAGGTGTTGACGGATTTTGCTGTGGCGATGAACGGTGTTGCGGAGCGTCTATCCCAGGAGAAGGGAACGCTCATGGAAAAGTGCCGTCGCTATGCGCTGAATGCTGCGTGGAGTGGACAGAAAGCGTTGACTGCGGAAGACGCACGAGATGCGTGGAAGTATTTTTTCTACGAACTGCGGCCACTCTTTTTGGATCTGAGCTATCAGTTGGATCTGGAATACCTTGTCCTGCAGCATCCGGAAGTACAGGATGCCTATCTGGCGCAGACGATTGCGGCATTTGAGGCAGCGCGGAAGAGGCCGCGCCGGACGGACTTCAAATACCGCGTGTCGATCATCGTCCCTGCCTACAACAAAGTGGAGTATTCGCGTTGTGCCATCGACAGCCTCCTTCGCCATACGGACTTTTCACATGGAGATATTGAACTCATTACGATCAACGATGGATCATTGGATGGGACAGAGGCATATTTTAACAGCCTGCCTCACGAGAAGAAAATCAATCTGAAGTACAACGTATACAATCACCTCGGGTGGGGAATTGCCCGTCATAACGCAGAGGGCGAGTACGTCGTCTATTTCTCCAACGATGCCGTCGCCACACCGCATTGGCTGGAAAATCTCCTCGCCGTACACCAGGCGGAGAAGGATGTCTTTTGGGTCGTTCCCACATGCAATGAGAACTGCATTTCCAATCGCCAAGGAATTCCGGTAGACTATGAAAATCGGTTTGAGGCAATGCCGGAAATGGAGGCGTTTGCCGCCGTGCATAATGTGTCGAACCCGCTCCTCTGGGAGAAACGGGCTGTTCTTATGCCCTTTGTGAGCGTTGTGCCGAATCTTTTTGATGTGCCTGAGATACGTGCGGACTATCGCTATGTCCTCTGTGATTTTGAGGACGATGATTTTTCTGCAACACTACGCCGGTCAGGTTTCCGCCAAATTCTCGCCAAGGATACCTTTGTCCATCATTTCGGGGGCGTAACACTGAATGAAGTCCGCACGACTCATGGGAATTATAAGACCATTATAGAAATGCGCCCTGTATTCCAGCATAAGTGGGGCATTGATCCATGGACATCACGTGGACATCTCGTGTTTTTAGAGCAGATAATTAAAGATTTTTCCACCGGAGAAACTCCGTCACGCGTTTTGTTTATTGAACCGATGTTTGGGGAGGGGCTTCTGACGGTTCGCAATCATTTTCGACGTCTCCAAACACCTGTTATTATTGACGCCATTGTTACGCGTGAGCAATATATGATGGAAGCAGCGTACATGGCGGATTCTGTCATACGGTTGACGTCACTCGATCACTTGCCGGATCGAGTAAACGGGACGTATGATATGGTCATTTTAGGTGCGTTTCTTAATGTCGTGCCGATTTCGGATATTATCTCTTTTTTTAAGGAAACGTATGGCTTATTGAACGCCAAGGGGGTTCTCTATGTATCCTTACTGAATTACAATAGTTTCGAGCATGTGATGGAGAATCTTCCGAATGATGTTCCTCATTTAATATATGATAGCATTTTGCCGTTGAATGGAGAGCGTGTTTTTCCTGTTCCTCGTCTTGTTCATGCGCTGAAAAAAGAATTTTCTAATAAGAGCGTGTGGGTCGGGTACGGTGTCCAGTCACATTATTTCGGAGATATTTCTCTCTTCGAGCAGACCACGAACGAGATTCTTGGTGCATCCGATGATCTGCATTATCTTCTGTCAGGTGATATGGTCGCCTTATGTATTCGGTAATCTTAGGGAAGCATTGATAAATTCAGCACTGCCATCTTAACGCATCTTTTTCACGCGCACTTCGGTGTAAAATCTAGTTTGGAAAATATTCTTTGGTCGGTATAAATGGAGCTCTAAGAGCTTTTGTGAATAGGAGGAAGATTTTATATGAAGGTTGTAATCTTAGCAGGCGGCTATGGCACCCGTATTACTGAGGAGTCTGTATTTCGCCCAAAGCCCATGATCGAGATCGGCGGGCAGCCGATCCTCTGGCATATTATGAAGATTTACTCCCATTATGGCTTCCATGAGTTCGTTATTTGTCTCGGCTATAAGGGCTATATGATTAAGGAATACTTTGCTGACTACTATTTGCACACATCGGACGTCACCTTTGATTTTACCCAGGGAAATCGCATGACCGTGCACAACAATGTATCAGAGCCGTGGAAGGTAACGCTTGTCAATACGGGGCTGGATGCACAGACAGGTGCGCGTATCAAGCGGATTCAGAAGTATATTGACAATGAGGCCTTTATGCTGACCTATGGCGACGGGGTGAGCAATGTAAATCTTCAATCATTGCTTGATGCCCATCAGAATCACAAAAATGCCATTGTGACCATGACAGCGATTCAGCCAGGGGGAAGATTCGGTGTCCTCGATATCGATCATGGATCAAATGAGATCAATCGTTTTGTTGAAAAGGCGAAGGAGGATGGAGGCTGGATTAACGGCGGATTTATGGTTGTTGAGCCATCGGTGTTTGACTATCTACGTGATGACAATCAGTGCATCTTTGAGACGACGCCACTTGAGAGTATTGCACGGGATGGCGGCTTATTTGCCTATAAGCATGACGGCTTTTGGCAGTGCATGGATACGCAGCGAGATAAAGTCCGATTGAACGATCTTTGGAGTCAGGGCGATGCACCGTGGAAGCTGTGGGCATAGCAGAGATTGTGAGGTAATCAGGTGGCAAAATTAAGCATTATCATTCCGCTTTACAACATGCGGGAAAAGCTGGAACGCTGCCTCTTTTCTGTACGGAATACAGTGCGTATTCCGTATGAAGTGATCATTGTCGATGATGGTTCGTCGGCAGATGAGCAGATTTTTACGTCTGATGCGATGGACCATGTTCGTATACTTCGCAGTGAGGAGCATCATGGCTATGCACATGCGGTGAATGAGGGGATTCGAGCCTCAGAGGGGGAGGTTCTTCTCTTCCTTCATGCAGATGTGATGCTCGCGCCGCATACGGTGGAGGATATGTTGGATGTGCTCATTGCGGACCCAAACGTTGGGGCAGTGACTGCCGTTGCCCCTGTGGCATATCGGAGGGCGCAGCTGATTCCGCCGAATGACTATCTCTCATGGGATGACTATGTGCATGTGGCGGAGGAGATTCGTGCACAGGCAGCGCTTCCTTGTCCGGAAATTCTTGCGGAGATGTTTGCACTGATGGCGAGGAGAGATGCCGTATCAGCGGCAGGAAAGCTCGATGAGCGATACTCTTTTCCCGCACTCGCGTCCTATGACTTTACGGTGCGTATGACACGGGCAGGCTATGGGCTAGCGACCTTGCCGAGCACCTATGTGCATCGTGATGGAGAAAATTCCGATACGACGTCGGACAGCTATCGACGGGAATGCGATTTCTTCCATGAAAAATGGGGCGTTTCACTGGACTATTCATTTTTCCCGCGCAGGGATATTATGTCTTTGATGGACTTCTCAAAAGCCGGTTTGCGTGTCCTAGAGATCGGCTGTGCCTGTGGGGCGACGCTGCGGGAAATCGGTGCACGAAGTCCATCAGCATGCCTTTATGGCGTGGAACTGAACGACAAGGCGGCAGAAATTGCGGCGCCGTACGCGACGATTCTTTCGATGGATGTAGAGTGTCTTGATCCATCACAAGTGGCCGAACGCTTTGACTATATCGTCATGGGCGATGTCATTGAGCACTTACAGAATCCATGGAAGGCAATCGAGAATATGCGGGAACTGCTCGCTCCCGGCGGAGAAGTTATCGCGAGTATTCCCAATGTGGCCCATATCAGCACGTTTTATGGTCTTCTTTCCGGCCGCTGGACCTACGAAGATATGGGAATTTTGGATCGGACGCACTTCCGATTTTTTACGAAAAAGGAGATCATCAGGCTCTTTCAGGAAGCTCAATTTGATATCCAGGACATGAGATACGTAACAGTTCCATATCCTGAGATAGGGAAACGGCTGCGCGAAGAACTTCTGTCACTCCAAACGATCTCTGTGGATGCGGAGGACCTCGATGCCTATCAGTGGCTTGTTCGGGCGAAGCGTGTTTAGAGATCGGATGTATCGTTCAATGTTTTTGTAGCGTGGAAAAGTGATCTGCTGTATAATGGGGCAGATCACTTTTTGTTTGGAGGTGCGGCGATGCGGAGCGATGTATTGGAACTGCTGCGTGAGGCAGGGGGCTGTGTTTCGGGGGAGAAGATTGCGGCACGGCTCGGTGTGACGCGCGCAGCAGTGTGGAAGAAGATTGCGGCACTGCGTGAGGCGGGCTATGACATTGCAAGTGCACCGCGCAGCGGATACATCCTGCGGGCTGCTCCGGATCGGCTGATTGAGGCGGAGATCGCAAAGGATCTGGGAACGGCACTCGTTGGGAAAAAGATCATCTGCTATGATGCTGTGGATTCGACGAATCTTGTCCTGAAACAGCTGGCACATGAGGGCGCAGAGGACGGCACGGTCGTTGTTGCCGACAGCCAGGGGACGGGACGCGGGCGTATGGAGCGGCATTTTTTCTCACCGCCGGGCAAAGGAATTTGGGTAAGTATTCTCCTGCGCCCGACGTTTCTGCCGCAGGATGCACCAAAGTGTACACTGATGGCGGCGGTTGCCGTTGCACGTGCGATGGAGCATTTCGGCCTGCGTGCCGCCATCAAGTGGCCGAACGATATTCTCCATGAAGGACGCAAGCTGGTCGGCATTCTGACGGAGATGAGCGCGGAGATGGATCGCGTGAACTATGTCGTGATCGGTATCGGCATCAACGTGAATATTGCACGCGAGGATTTCCCTGAGGAGCTGCAGGACACGGCGACATCGCTGATGCAGATGAAGGGGACGCCGCTGCCGCGTGTGGCATTTTTGCAGGAGCTCCTGCGCGCGCTCGATGCACTCTACCGGGTGGTACAGAGCGACGGATTTGCTCCTGTGCTCGCGGCGTGGCGGACGTACGCCGTGACCCTTGGGCAGACGGTACGCGTCATCGGCCCTGCAGGTGAGGAGTTTGAGGGCGTTGCGGCGGATATTGACGCCGATGGTGCGCTCTTTGTCGATACGGCGACGGGACGGCGGCGCGTGCTCGCTGGGGATGTTTCGATTCGTCCGAAGAAATGAGTTTCGATATGGCTGCATGGAGCAGCCGATAATGAAATGACTGTATGGAGGAAAGAATTTGCTGCTTGTACTGGACATCGGAAACAGCAATATTGTGATGGGTGCCTATGAGGGGGCGAAGCTCCTGCGGCATTGGCGCATTTCGACAGATCGTCAGAAGACAGGAGATGAATATGGCATCCTGATCAATGAGCTCTTTCACTATCAGGGGCTCTCTCTGTCGGATATTCAGGCCGTCATTATCTCGTCGGTTGTACCGCCGCTGGTCGTCCCACTGCGCAAGATGTGCGAGCGATATTTCCACATCCGCCCGCTCATCGTCGGTCCCGGGATACGGACGGGGATTCGGCTGAACTACGAGAATCCGCGGTCCATCGGTGCAGACCGTATTGTGAATGTCATCGGTGCACATGAGCAGTACGGCGGCCCGCTGATCGTGATCGACATTGGAACGGCGACGACATTTGACATTGTGGCAGAGAACGGAGATTTTCTCGGCGGCGTGATTGCACCGGGACTTGGCTCAAGTGCCGAGGCGCTCTTTCAGCGGGCAGCGCAGCTCCCGCGCATCGAGCTCGTACCGCCCAAGACGGTGGTCTGCCACAGTACGATTCAGGGCATGCAGGCGGGCATCATCTATGGCTACGTGGGTCAGATTGATGCAATCGTGCGCCGCATCAAGGCGGAGCTCGCGATGGAGATGAAGGTCGTTGCCACGGGCGGGTTTGCTCGTATGGTAGCAAAGGAGTCCCAGACCATCGACAAGGTCGATCACTTTCTGACGCTGACGGGTCTGCGCGTCCTCTATGAGAGGAATCTGCCGTGAACCCGATGAAACTCGGCGCGTTTGCCTTTGACGATCCGATTTTTCTCGCGCCGATGGCGGGGGTCACGGATACTGCCTACCGCGTGATTGCGCATGGAATGGGCTGCCCGCTCGCCTTCGCGGAGATGGTCAGCAGTCAGGGGATCCACTATCGCAATGAGCACACGATGAACATGCTGCGTACGGAGCCGGATGAGCGTCCGATTGCGATGCAGATCTTTGCCAAGTCGGCGGCGATGGCAGCCGAGGCGGCGGCGTATATCGAGGAGCTTGGAACGGCGGATATCCTCGATTTCAATATGGGATGTCCCGCACCGAAGGTCGTCAGGAACGGCGAAGGATCAGCACTGATGCGTGACCCAAAGCGGGCGGAGGAGATTTTGACGGCGATCCGCCGTGCGACGCGTCTGCCGTTTACGGTGAAGATGCGGCTCGGCTGGGACGATGCCTCGCGCAACGCAGTGGAAATCGCACGCATGGCGGAGGCAGTCGGCGTGGATGCAGTTGCCGTGCACGGACGAACGCGCGAGCAGTTCTACAGCGGCAGCGCGGACTATGCAGCGATTGCCGCGGTGAAGCGTGCGGTCGGGATTCCCGTCATCGTGAGCGGGGATGTCCGCCGTCCTGCCGATCTCAAACGTGCACTTGAGATCACGGGGGCAGATGCAGTGATGATCGGGCGCGGTGCGCAGGGAAATCCATGGATTTTCCCGCAGCTGATTCACTGGCTGCATACGGGGGAGGAGCTGCCGCCGCCGACGCTGGCGGAGCGTGCGGCGGTGATTCTGCGCCATCTCGATCTCTTAGTCGGGTACAAGGGCGAGTACATCGGAACCCGCGAGATGCGCAAACATGCGGCATGGTATACGCGCGGTCTGAAGGGCAGCGCAGAGCTGCGTGAGCGATTTAACCGCGCGGCGTCGCGGACAGAGTTTGCAGAAATTCTCCATGGGGCATGGGGAATATAGGTAGAAAGGAACCATTATGAGTGACGATAAGAAAAAGTCCGTTTGGACGGGCTATTCGGCAGAGGAACGCACAGAGGTGGATGCGCTCGCACGCGGCTATATTGATTTCCTCTCGGACTGCAAGACGGAGCGTGAGAGTGTGCAGGAGGCGGTACGTGCTGCTGAGGCGGCGGGCTACCGCGATCTGGCGGACATTATCGCTGAGGGGACGCAGCTCCGCGCGGGGGACAAGGTCTACGCCGTCAATATGAAAAAGGCAATTGTACTCTTTCATCTCGGCACAGAGCCGATGGAACACGGCATGAATATCCTCGGTGCACACATCGACACGTGCCGCCTTGATGTGAAGCAGAATCCGCTCTATGAGGACGGCGGACTGGCGTACTTTGATACGCATTACTACGGCGGCATCAAGAAGTATCAGTGGGTGACAATACCGCTTGCCCTGCACGGTGTTGTCGTCAAGAAGGACGGCACAACGGTCACAATCACGCTCGGGGAGAAGGCGGACGACCCCGTGTTCTGCGTGACGGATCTGCTCGTCCATCTCTCGCAGGAGCAGCTGGAGAAAAAGGCGGCAAAGGTGATCGAGGGCGAGAAACTCGATGTGTTGATCGGCGGAATCCCTCTCGCAAAGGAGGAAAAGGAGTCCGTCAAGGATGGCGTGCTGGCGCTCATTCGTGAGACGTACGGCATTGCAGAGGAGGATTTCCAGTCGGCAGAGCTGACCCTCGTTCCGGCAGGCCGTGCGCGCGAGCTTGGCTTTGACCGCAGCATGGTGCTCGGCTACGGACAGGATGACCGCGTCTGCTCCTATACGGCACTCCGCTCCATGGTTGGGACGGCGGATGTGCGGCGTACGGCGTGCTGTCTCCTCGTTGACAAGGAGGAGATCGGCAGCGTTGGAGCGACGGGAATGCAGTCGCGCTTCTTTGAAAACATGGTCGCCGAGGTGCTCTCTGCCTGCGGCCAGTATACGGAGCTCGCGCTGCGCCGCACGCTCGCGCACTCGCGGATGCTCTCCTCGGATGTTTCGAGCGCCTATGACGCACTCTATGCAGACGCGTTCGAGAAGAAGAACGTCGCCTATCTCGGGCGCGGCATGGTGTTCAACAAGTTCACAGGCTCGCGCGGCAAGTCCGGCTCCAGTGATGCGAGTGCAGAGTATCTGGGCGAACTGCGCCGCATGATGGATGAAAACGGCGTCCGCTATCAGCTCGCGGAGCTCGGGCGCGTCGATCTCGGCGGCGGCGGAACCATCGCCTACATTATGGCGCGCTACGGGATGAACGTGATCGACAACGGCGTTGCGGTGATGAGCATGCATGCGCCGTGGGAGGTTACGAGCAAGGCGGACATCTATGAGATGAAAAAAGGGTATGACGTATTCCTGCGGAATGCGTAACTATCGCATATCGAGGCTGCCGCAGCGTGGGGAGACCATACTGCGGCAGCTTTTTTGTTTCCATGAAAGCTTTGTGAGAGTGCAACTCAATGTGTAGTATTTTTTTTCACAATATGATAGAATAGCATCTGTTTTCACTCACATAGGGGGAGGAGTACGATGGTCTCAGAGGAAATGTATGTGCTCGGGACGAAAAAGTCCACGATTCGCACGATTTTTGAGTTTGGACAGAAGCGTGCGGCAGAGGTCGGCGCGGAAAATATCTTTGATTTCAGCCTTGGCAATCCGAATGTGCCTGCGCCGGACTTTATTCGGGATGCGGCGGTCGACATTCTTATGCACGGCGACCCGACCGAGGTGCACGGCTACACGATTGCACCGGGAAAGCCTGCCGTGCGTGAGGCGCTTGCCGCCGATCTGAAGCGGTGCTTCGGCATGGACGTCACGGGAAAAAATCTCTTTATGACGGCAGGCGCGGCGGCATCGGTGACGATCACGTTCAAGGCACTCACCGAGCCGGGGGACGAGTTCATTACCATCGCACCCTTTTTCCCGGAGTATCGCGTCTTTGTCGAGGCGTGCGGCGGCAAGCTCGTCGTCGTCCCGGCCAAGACGGACGATTTTCAGATTGACCTTACGGCACTTGAGCGGGCAGTGACCCCACGGACCAAGGCGGTCATTGTCAACTCGCCGAACAATCCGAGCGGTGCAGTCTACAGTGAGACAACGATCCGCCGCCTTGCCGATCTCCTTCGCGCGAAGGAGCAGGAGTACGGGCGCCCGATCTTCATCGTCGCAGACGAACCGTATCGCGAGATCGTCTATGACGGTGCCGTCGTCCCCTGCATTCCTCTCTTTTATGACAATACGATTGTCTGCTATTCCTACAGCAAATCCTTCTCCCTTCCCGGCGAGCGCATCGGCTATATCGTCGTGCCGGACACGGCGGCGGACTTCGCTCGCATCTACGGCGCGATCGCGGGGGCAGCGCGTGTCCTCACCCACGTCAATGCGCCCTCACTCTGGCAGCTCGTTGTCGCACGCTGTGCCGGACGAGCCGCCGATCTCAGTACCTACGCGAGAAATGCAGCCCTCCTCTATGATGGCCTGACGGCACTCGGCTTTTCCTGCGTGCGCCCACAGGGGGCATTCTATCTCTTCCCGCAGGCGCTTGAGCCGGACGATGCGGCATTCTGCCGCCGCGCACAGAAGTATGATCTCCTGCTTGTGCCTGGGCGGGACTTCGGCTGTCCCGGCTACTTCCGTGCGGCGTACTGTGTTCACACAAAAATGATCGAGAAATCACTGCCACGATTTGAAGAACTTGCAAAATCATACAAATCAATAAGTGAATAAAATTCATTTAGATCACATTTATTGGAAAGAATATTGACAATCACTTTCCTTGGAGATATACTGAGAATCGATTCAAATATGGGATGGGTTTCATTCTCCATGTGGTATAAAGATGGGGGTTTCCCACGGCTTGAGAAGATAAGGATGGTGTTTTTGTGACCAGTGCAGAACTATTTGAAAAGGGCGGTCCGGTCATGTACCTGCTGCTCCTGTGCTCGCTGACGGTGGCGGCGATTGCGGTTGACCGTTTTCTGCTCTATCGGCGTGCATCGCAGGGCGCAAGGGAACTTGAGGCGACGGTTGCTGAGTCGCTCCGCAAGCACAAGATGGACGAGGTTGCCCCCGCCGTTGAGGGCAAGGACAACATGGTCGCCCATCTCGTGAGGAGTGCACTGGATGCCCGCAAGGCAGGGGAGGATGTCCCGATGACGCTCGAGGGGGCCTACGGTGAGGCGGCGATGCTCCTGCGTGCACGTCTCAACTATCTCTCGATGATCGTTACGCTCGCACCGCTCCTCGGACTTCTGGGAACGATCTCGGGCATGATCCAGTCGTTCAGCATCTTCAACCTGCAGGCCGGTCAGCCCATGGCGATCACGGGCGGCATCGGTGAGGCGCTGGTCGCAACAGCGACAGGACTTTTCGTCGCGATCTTCTCGCTCGTCGTGCACACCTACTTTGCACAGCGCCTGGATGTGATGCTGACGCTCCTCGAAAAGACGATGAATACCGTCTTGGCGGGGTTCGCGGCGGCGGACGGAGGGAAGGTTCATGCGTCGTAATTTTCATGATATGCGCGAGCCGCTCGTCATGATCGTCCCGATGATCGACATTATGCTGTTTCTGTTGGTGTTCTTCATGCTGAGCACCATGTACATGGTGAATGCAAGCACGGTACAGGTCAGCCTGCCGCAGGCGGCAAGCGCACAGCAGGACACACGCCCGCACATTGTCTCCATCACAGTGACGGAGGACGGCAAGGTGCTCTTCGACCGCGATGATGAGCCGACGCGTGAGCTGACCTCACGCGTCAAGGAACAGCTCAACAGTGATCCGGATACGGTGTTTGTCGTGCGCGGCGACAAGAAGGCGGACTATCAGTTTGTCGTCAGTGTCTTTGATGCACTGAAGGAAGCGGGGACGCGTCACGTGTCCATCGCGACGGAGACGGGGGGCGTCTGATGCGCTATCAGACACATTGGCGGCTTGCCTTTCTCATCGCATTCTTCTTCCACATCGTCGCATGGCTCTTTCTGATGGTGCTGATTCCCCATGTCTTTAAGCACATCGAGCAGCCGCCGCCGGACGAACCGATGGAGTGGGTGGAGCTCGCTGACGACGATGGACCTCCCGAGGAGGAACCGCAGCCGGAGGAACCACCGCCTCCGCCGCCCCCACCACCGCCTGAGCCTGTGGAGGCAGAGGAAGAGCCCGCCGTCGTTGAGGCGGAGATTCCCGAGGAGGCGACGACGGCACTGCTGAAGGAAGCCGAGGATTCGGCGAATAAGCCCGAAGAAGAACATGTCCTGAAATCCGGCGACGGAAAGCAGATCGGGCAGCCCGGCAAGATCATCCATGCCGAGCAGCCTGCCTACGGTGTGATTCCGTTCACGGGGCGTATTGCCGTGTCAGCCCATATCGGCACGGACGGACGTGTCGTGTGGACGAAGATTCAGATCAGCTCGGGGAATCTCGTCTATGACCGTCTGGCGCGGCGTATTGTTGAAAAGCAGTGGAAGTTCGAACCGGCCAAGGACATGAATGGGCAGCCGATGGAATCGAATATGCAGTGCCCTGTGTACTTCAATATGAAACCGGCACGTAATATTAAATGATCGAGGAAAGGGGAACGCAGACAATCCAATGAGAAAGCTGTTTGCATTCATTACGGCACTCTTTCTGCTCCTGCCGGCGGCGTCGACGAACGCCGCACAGACATGGCAGCAGATTCACGACCATATCGCGACGGAGATGGACGGTGTCTATGCCATCTATCAGTCGGGGGATGCAGAAGGTGCAAAGGATGCCGTCAACAATATCTACTATGGCATCTACGAGAAAGACGGTCTGGAGAGCGCTGTGCGCAGCAGCATCTCCTCCAAGAGCGCGAACCTCACGGAGTATCAGTTCTACACGCTGAAAAAAGTCATCCGTTCGGGCGCTCCGCAGTCAGAGGTCGAGGCCGAGGGCGCAAAGCTCCTCGATATGGTTCAGACCGAGGTGACGCAGCTCGAGACGGCAGGTGCTCAGTCGGGCGGCTGGGGGATGTTCCTCCAGGCGTTCCTCATCCTCCTGCGTGAGGGTGTTGAGGCGATCCTCGTCCTTGTCGGCATCATTGCCTATCTCGGACGCGCCGGCCATGAGAAGGAGCTCTCGACCGTCTACAATTGGGCGATTGCAGGCATTATCTGCAGCTTTATCAGTGCCTATCTCTTTGCCGAGGTGCTCGACAGTACGACGACGACGGGCGCGAGCCGCGAGATGATCGAGGGCTTCACGGCGCTTTTCGCCGTCCTGGTCCTTCTCGGAACGTCGGCGTGGATGGGCGGCAAATCCAATGCAAAGGCATGGAAGAACTACATCGACAGCCAAGTCAAGATCACACTCTCGACGGGCAAGTCGCGTGCGCTCGGCTTTGCCGCATTCCTTGCGGTCTATCGCGAGGGCGCGGAGGTCATCCTCTTCTATCAGGCGCTCTTTAACAACGCCGTCGGCGATACCGACATGATCTGGGCGGGCTTCGTTGCCGCGTGTGCGGCACTCGCGGTTATCTTCTTCCTCATCCAGCGCGGTGCGCTGCGCATCCCCATCGGACCGTTCTTCAAGGTTACGAGTGCATTCATGTTTGTGCTCGCGGTTACCTTCCTTGGCGGCGGTCTGAAGGAGCTGCAGGAGTCAGATACCATCTCCACCACGATCATTGAGGCCATCCCCATTCCGAGCATCGATCTGCTCGGCCTTTATCCCACCTATGAAACCATTGTCCCGCAGATCCTCTTGGTTCTCGCGGCAGTTGCAATGGTATCATATAAAAAACGCTCTGCTGCGGCAGAAGCGTAAGTCAGGTTCATCTTTCAAAGGAGGATTTTCCCATGAAGAAATCTAGTCTCAGTATGCTCAAAAAGGCTCTCGCCGTCGGTGCAGTCGCGTTCTCTACGTTCGCGATCAACGCGCACGTCAGCGAAGCTGCGTTCGAGGAGTTCCCGATCGGCGATGAGATCGAGGATACGACGAACCACTTCAAGGCGGCGCTCGTCTACTTCCAGCCGGTGACGATGGAGCCTGCCGGTATGAGCCTTCCGGCAGACCAGGCAGATATCCACATCGAGACGGATATCCATGCAACCGAGGGCAATGAGTGCGGCTTCGGCGTCGGCGAGTGGATCCCGAACCTGACGGTGCACTACAAGTTCACGAAGCGTGAGACGGGCGAGAGCATCGAGGGGGTGTTCATGCCGATGAGCGCAGATGATGGCCCGCACTATGGCGCAAATGTCAAGATGCTTGGCGCAGGCACGTACGACTGCGACTTCTCGATCGACAGCCCTGCACGTCAGAACTACCTCCTCCACACGGACAAGGAGACGGGTGTCCGGGGTCATTTCTGGACGGAACCGGTTAAGCTGCACTGGGTATTCAACTACGTTCCGCGCAAGTGGTAATTTAATTCCGTATGGGCAGCAAGGGCATACGTTTGTTCTTCGTGCCCTCCCAATCACAGAATGGCTGCCGCCCCGGGGGGGACGGCGGCTTTTCTCATAGGAAAGGGTTCACACATGTTACAGGCATTTCTTCAACAGCTGGTGCCGGCACTGGAGGAGAGCATTAAGCTCGCCGTGCCGCTCGGTATTTTGCTTGCAATCATTTTGCCATTGCCCGATCAGAGCATACGGCGTACCTTTACGCGCGTGCTCAAATGGGGCTTTTTCCTCTCGCTCTTTATGACAGCGGTGCGTGTCGGCACGAAGTCGGCAGTCAACCGCGAGATCTTCGAGAGTATGGCAATCACCGTCGATATCATCGGCGCGATTCTTCTCTGTGCAATTCTTCTGCGCAGTCTCCATCGGGAATGGTCGCCGCAGGAGGAGCGTTTTTTCCGTTTCGGCACGGGGGCATTGACGCTGGGGCTGTGCCTTTATCACGGGCTGGAACTCTGGCTGATTCCTGTCGCAACCGTACAGGTAGCGATGGGGAACTATTTGACGTTGACATTTCTCGTCAAGATGCTCGGATTTTTCGGAGGCATATTCTTCGGCTTCCTCTCGGGCTATCTGGCGTATAAAGCGGCGGCGGCGCTCAATCATGGGCGCCTCGTCTTCGTGTTTACCGTGCAGGTCGTGGCGACCGCCATTCAGCAGGTGATCTTCGTTCTGACGGTGCTGATGGCGCGGCAGATGTTCGGTGCGGAAAACCTCATTCCGTACATGGCATGGTTTATTGACAATCAGGGCAAGGTCATCTATGCGATCTACTTTGTTTCTGTGCTCGTCCCTTTTACACTGTTTCTTCAGCCGCGGCCCGAGCGTCCTGTGTGGGCAAATCCTGCGCAGTACCGTCAGATCGTCTCGAGCGCGATCCGCCGCAAGCGTTGGGGCAGTGGGCTCCTTGCAATCCTCATTCTGACGATTTTCGTATCGAGTGTCGGCGGATGGTATGCGAATAAAAAAGAACAGCTTGTGCCGGCGGTTGACGTTAAGGCGGAGAACGGGCTCGTGCAGATCCCGCTCGAGCAGGTCTCCGACGGCCACCTCCATCGTTATGCATTCCACGCCTCAGACGGAACAACGGTGCGCGTTATCATTGTGCAGAAGGGCGGCTCCGCATTTGGTGTCGGTCTCGATGCCTGCGATATCTGCGGTGCAACGGGCTATTTTGAGCGTGATGGGCAGATCGTCTGCCGGCTCTGTGATGTCGTCATGAACAAGGCGACAATTGGTCTGCCGGGCGGCTGCAATCCGATCCCCGTGGAGTACCACGTGCAGAATGGTGCGGTGCAGATTTCTGCTGACACGCTTGAGGCAGCGCGGATTCATTTCCGCTGACGGACAGGATGGCATGAGAGGAGGTAAGCCATGTTTTGGCAAATGGTAAAAGGGGCGCTCATCCGCCAGCGCGGGAGGTTTATCCTCATCGCGCTGACGGTCGCCCTTGGCGTCTCGCTTGCGACTGCCATGCTGAACGTCATGTTTGACATCGGCGAAAAGGTGAATCAGGAGCTCAAGGCGTTTGGAGCAAATATTACAGTGACGCCGCGCAACTCGATGGTTCTGAAGGACCTTTACGGTGTGGAGACGTCGAAGAGCGGACATCGCGAGTATCTGGAAGAGGCAGATCTCGGTAATATCAAAACGATTTTCTGGACGAACAACATCGTCGCCTTTGCGCCGTCACTGACGACGCAGGTGACGCTCGGAGATGGTGAGAGTGTGCCGTTCTTTGGTACGTGGTTCGAGCATACGCTCAAACTGCCGACGGATGAGGTTTACACGACAGGCGTGAAGTTCATGAAGTCGTGGTGGCAGGTGGACGGCGACTGGGCAGACGATACGCACACGGATGAGGTGCTCGTCGGCATGAAGCTCGCACAGAAACTTGGCGTCTCAGCCGGCAGCACACTCACCTATCAGAAGCCGGACGGCACGCAGGGGGCACTGCACGTCACGGGCACAGTCTCGGGCGGCGGTGACGAGGAGAACCAGCTGGTCGGTTCTCTCGCGCTTGCACAGGAACTCGCAGGTGCACAGGGCAAGATCGACCAGGTGGAGGTCAGTGCCATGACGACACCGGAGAATGATCTTGCCCGCAGGGCGGCGGAGAATCCCAAGTCGCTCTCGCAGGCGGAGTATGATATCTGGTACTGCACGAGCTACGTCGGATCGATTGCCTATCAGATCGAGGAGGTCATGCACAACGCGGCGGCGCACCCCGTGCGTCAGATCGCGGAGTCCGAGGGGAAGATCCTTGACAAGACGCAGCTCCTTATGCTGCTGATCACGGTGCTGTCCCTGCTCTCCTCGAGCCTTGGTGTCAGCAACCTCATCAGCGCAAACATCATGGAGCGCAGCCGTGAGATCGGCCTTTTGAAGGCGCTCGGCGCGACCAATCTCGCCGTCGTTCTCTCCGTCCTCGCGGAGATCTTTATCGCGGGCATTCTCGGCGGCATCCTTGGCTATGTCGTGGGAATTGGGTTCGCCCAGCTCATTGGGGAGAACGTTTTCGGTTCCGGCATTGCGGTCAACCCGTATGTCATTCCGATTATTGCCGTTTTGATGTCGCTCGTGCTGATCATCGGGAGCGTGCCTGCAATTCGCATGCTGCTGTCGCTGCAGCCGGCAGAGGTTCTGTATGGCAGGTGATAAATGATGAGTCGCTATAAAATGTTTTTTATCATGGTCGCCAACTCTCTGCTGCGCCGCCGCGCACGCATGGCGATCGCTCTTCTCGCCGTCGCCGTCGGCGCGACGATTATTTCGGGGATGATTACCGTCTACAAGGAAGTCCCGGAGCAGATGGGACGTGCATTCCGTGCCTATGGGGCAAACCTTCTCATTCTGCCGGGGAAGGATGCAGGCGTGATTCACGAGGAGGATGTCAGTGCGGTCAGCAAGGCACTCTCGGACTACGAGGTAGTCGGCATTACACCGTTCCTCTACGACACCCTGCTCATCAATCATCAGACCGTCATGGCGGGCGGCACGGACTTTGATGTCCTGCAGGAGGTCAGCCCCTACTGGCAGGTGCGCGGTGCGTGGCCGACGCCGGGGGAGAAGGAGATCCTGCTTGGTGCGGAGTTCGCATCGAAACTGCGCGTGAATCCGGGGGATACAATCAGTGTCTCGGGCGGTGAGGGCTCGATTGTGAGCGACTACCGCGTCTCCGGCATCGTACGCACGGGCGGCAACGAGGAGAATTTCGTCTTCGTCAGTCTGCCCGATCTGCAGCGTATCAAGGGGCGTGCCGGGGAACTGAGCCTCGCGCAGGTCTCTGTTGTGGCGGGCCAGGATGAGCTGGCACGCGCGGAGACGAAAATTCATGAGCAGGTGCCGAATGTTGAGCCGCAGCTCGTCAAGCAGATCGCGAAGTCGGAGGGCACCGTGCTTGGAAAACTGCAGGCACTCGTCCTCATCGTGACCATTGTCGTCCTTGTATTGACGCTGATCTGCGTCTCAACCACGATGATGGCGATTGTGACGGAGCGCCGCCGTGAGATCGGGCTCAAGAAGGCTCTCGGTGCGGATAACCGCCACATTGTTGCAGAGTTCTTCGGCGAGGGCTGCCTCCTCGGTGCGCTTGGCGGCATTCTTGGGTCGGGCTTTGGATATCTCTTTGCCCAGAGCGTCAGTGTGAACGTTTTTGGACGCGGCATTGAGTTTTCGCCGACGATTGTCGTTGTCGCACTCGTTATGTCCATCTTTGTTACAGGTCTTGCGTCGCTGCTGCCTGTACGTATTGCGACCAATGTTGACCCCGCGATCATCCTGCGCGGCGAATGAGAGGAGAACGAAGCAATGAGTTTGCTTGAACTGAAGCACGTCTCCAAGGCGTACAACGAAAAGGTGCTCGCCCTGGATGACGTCAATCTGAACGTTGAAAAAGGCGAATGGCTTGCGGTTATGGGTCCCTCCGGCTCTGGCAAGTCAACACTGATGAACATTATCGGCTGTATGGACAGCCCGACGAGCGGCGAGGTCATTCTCGACGGCGACGTGCTGACGAACGCCACACGCGAGGAGCTGACACGCTTCCGCCGCGACAAGATCGGCATCGTGTTCCAGCAGTTCCACATGATTCCCTATCTGACGGCAGTCGAGAACATCATGGTCGCGCAGTATTACCACAGCATGCCCGATCGCGATGAAGCCATGGCGGCACTTGAGCGCGTCGGACTCGCTGACCGTGCGAGCCATCTGCCGAGTCAGCTTTCGGGCGGCGAGCAGCAGCGCGTCTGCATTGCGCGTGCACTCATCAACTATCCTGTCCTCATCCTTGCGGATGAGCCGACAGGCAACCTCGATGAGAAGAACCAGAACCTTGTCATGAAGATCTTCCATGAGCTGCACGATGAGGGCCACACGATTCTGACGGTCACACACTCTGCTGAAGTCGGTGAAGAGGCGGAGCGCTGTGTCATCATTGAGCATGGACACATGCGGGAAAGGAAGGAATAACGATGAAGAAACAACTTAGCCTCGGGATTGCACTTCTGCTGGGGGTCAGTGTCCTTGCAGCGGGCTGCGGTGAGGAGAAGCAGGCACCGAAGGAGAAGCCGCAGCAGGCTGCCGCGCTTGATATGACGGGCGTGAAGGACGGCACCTATACGGCGGACAGTTCAGAGCACGAAAAGCTTGGGCATTCGCACGTGGAACTGACGATCAAGAACGGCGCGATCGAGAAGGTCGTTCACACGAGCATTGACAAAGAGGGCAAGCAGAAGGACGAGCACTACGGCGAGGGGAAGGAGCCGGGCGCACAGAAGAAGGCACAGAACGCCTACAAGGCGATTGTGTCCTACGGCGAGCAGCTCACCGCGACGAAGGATCTCGCAAAGGTGGATGCTGTCTCAGGAGCGACCGTCAGCTATGACCAGTTCAAGGAAGCGGTCACGAAGGCGGTAGAGCAGGCGAAGAAGTAAAAGAGACGAATATGACATAGGGGCTATTGCACGAAGTTTGTCACTTCATGCAGCAGCCCCATTTTTTGCATTCTGTGTTATAATGGGAAGGAATTTTGAGGGGAGGAATTTATGATGGATGATGCAAAGCTGCTGGAAAAGGTCATTTCGGAGTTCGAGGCACTGACGCATATCCCACGTCCTTCGGGGCACGAGAAGGCGGTCAGTGACTATCTGAAAAAACACTTTGAGGAGATTGGCTGCACGGTGACGCAGGATGAGCACTTCAATATTATCGCGGAGCTTCCTGCGACGAAGGGAAAGGAGAATGCGCCGCGCACGATCCTGCAGGGACACATGGACATGGTCTGCGTGGCTGAGCCGGGTGTTTCCTATGACCCGCTGACCGATCCGATCAAGATGCAGCGGACGACGGAGTATCTCACGGCAGATGGGACAAGTCTCGGCGGAGATGACGGTATCGGCGTGGCGGAGATCCTGACGGCGATGCAGTGCACGGAGGCTCATGGTCCGCTGCGCGCCATCATTACGGTGGATGAGGAACAGGGCATGACGGGGGCACGGCATCTTTCGGCAGATCATCTGAAGAATGCACAGTACCTGATCAACTGCGACTCGGAGGACTATCACATCATGACGGTCGGCAGTGCGGGCAGTGTCAATCTTGACTATACGCGTGCGCTGACGCGAAGAGAATCCGATCTGCCCGCCTATCGCATTACGGCTGAGGGGCTGCGCGGCGGTCACTCGGGCGAGCGCATCGGCGATGGGCGCGGCAATGCGATCCGCACGCTGGCACTGGTACTTCATGCGCTGGCGCAGGAGGGGGACGTGGAACTCGTTTCCCTCACGGGCGGGACGGCGCGCAACGCGATTCCGCCGACGGCAGAGGCAATCGTTCGCACGGCGATGGATGAGCGCAGCATTGCCCGTCTGCTGGCGGCGGAGGAAAAACGCTTTCATGCCATCTATGGTGAGGCCGATCCCGCGATGAAATTTACGCTGCATCCTGCACATGAGGCGGGGCGCGTCATCGGCGAGGAGGAACAGCGCGCCCTCATCGACCTCCTCGTCCTCCTTCGCACGGGGGTTCATGTCATGACACATACGCAGACGGGCGGGGTGGAGACCTCGGCAAACCTCGGCGTTGTCCGCATGGATGAGAACGAGGTGCACGTCGCGTTCTTCCCGCGCTCCTCGGTCAATGAGCGACTGGACGAGATCGTCTGCGAGACAGAGACGCTGGCGGCACTGACGGGCTTTTCCCTCGTTGTTGGAACGGCATCTCCTGCATGGCGTGAGAACCCCAAGAGCAAACTGCGGACGATCATGGCGGAGGTCTATGCGGCGCAGAACGGCGGTACACCGATGAAGATCGAGAGCATCCATGCGGGGCTTGAGACGAGCTGGCATGCATCGAAAAATCCTGCGCTCGACATGGTGTCTGTCGGCGTGACGGCACACGGCATCCATACGCCCGAGGAGCGCATCGAAATCGCGACGATCGTTCCCGAGGCAAAACTCCTCATGGAGACGCTGCGCCGCATCGCGGAGTGAGGGCAGATCTTCATCGTCTTGTCTGCGGCCATAGTCTTGTCTGCAACGTTTATCATAAAACCTTATCTTCATAAACTATGGTAAAAACTTGCGCACTGTGATATACTATTCTCATTGATTGTGATAATACATTGTGACCCATTTGGTGGATCGAGGGGGAAGAGATATGGCAGAGACATATACCATGGAAGATCTGAAGAAGCGTCTGCAGGCGACACAGCGCAAGATGACGCCGCAGCGGCAGATTGTGCTGCAGGTCATTTTGGATCATCCGAGCGAGCATCTGAGCGCGGAGAAGATCTATGACATTCTGCGCGGGACGGAGTCGGAGATCGGACTCGCGACGGTCTATCGCAGTCTGGAGATTCTGGTCTCGCTCGGCATTCTGCAGAAGATCGAGTTCGGCAAGGAGTTCGACAAGCGCAACAAGGGGTCGTATTCCTACGAGCTGAATCCGATCGACCCGAACCAGCACTTCCATCATCATCTCATCTGCACGGAGTGCAAGGAGATCTCGGAGTTCGAGGAAGATATGCTCGATCATCTGGAACAGGATATTCTCGAAAAGACGGGCTTCTTGGTGGAGAATCATCAGGCGAAGTTCTTCGGCATCTGCAAGAAGTGCCGGGAGAAGCAGAAAAAAGCGTGAAAATACGATCGCTCACCATCAATCATCCCAGCGAGGTCATCGTCAAGGTTGTGCATGAGGTACTGAACCTCTTCAAGGTGGAGATCGTCGGAACAGCAGGAGAGGCGGATTACGCCCAGCTGTCGGTGGTGAACCGGCCGTCGGGCAGTGAGCCGCCTTCTGTTATGACGGAGGTCTGGCTCTATGCGCTGGATGGGCGCTGTGAGTGCCTTTCGTTCTCCTCTGCGGGGCGCACGGATGAACTGCCGCGTGCAGCGGTGCACCGCACGATCAAGCGGAATCTCTACGAGTTTTTCCGTGTCCGCTTTGCCCTGCCGCCTGCCCCGTGGGGCATCCTGCATGGGGTGCGCCCAACGAAGATCGTGCACCGCTGGCTGAGGGGCGGCATGACGCCCGACGCTGCCGTGCAGCGATTGCAGGAGGATTATTTCTGCAGTGCGGAGAAGGCACGTCTCATGACGGAGGTTGCCGTGCGTCAGCTGCCGTTTCTTGCGCATGAGGACGCGCGGACGGTGGGCATCTACGTCGGCATTCCGTTCTGTCTCTCGCGCTGCCTCTACTGTTCCTTTCCCTCGCATCTCCTGCCGGGGGAGAATACGCTGCGTGCATTTATGGATGTGCTCGTGCGCGATCTTGCCGCTGCTGCAGAGGATGTGCGCACATTGGGGCTGACCGTCGGGTGCATCTACATCGGGGGAGGGACGCCGACGAGCCTGCCCGATGTTTTTTTTGCCGAAATGCTCAAAATGGTATATAATGCTTTCTATGGATCTTCTGTCCGTGAGTTCACGGTGGAGGCAGGACGTCCCGACAGCATGAGCGCGGCGAAGATCACAGCGATGAAGGCATATCGGGTGACGCGCGTCAGTGTCAATCCGCAGTCGATGCAGGAGCGGACGCTCGAGCGCATCGGACGGCATCATACGCCGTCCGATATTGTGCGCATGGTGCAGGACATCCGTGCGTCGATGGACGTGCACATCAATATGGACGTGATCCTCGGTCTGCCGGGCGAAACGGCAGAGGATGTCCGTGCGACGATGGCAGCGGTGACAGCCCTCCGCCCGGACGACATCACCCTCCACGCACTTGCACTGAAGCGCGGCTCGCGGCTGCGCCTTATGATGGAGACGGAGCATGTCGCTCTGCCGTCTGATGCGGAGACGATGCGCATGAATGCGGCGGCGACGGCTGCCGTCCGTGCGGCGGGCTACCATCCCTACTATCTCTATCGGCAGGGTTATATGAGCGGCGATCTGGAGAACGTCGGCTATGCCCGCCCCGGTGCGGAGAGCATCTACAACATCCGCATCATGGAGGAGCGGCAGACGATCATCGGCATCGGCGGCGCTGCCGCGACAAAGGTGATCGGCGTGCGCAGCGGACGCCTGCACTCTGCTTTTCATGCAAAGGATCTTGTGACCTATCTGCGCGATATTGACGTCTATATTGAAAAGCGCCGTGCGCTCCTGCGCGCGGAATACGAGGAGGAACAGCACTGATGCTGACGAATGCGCCGCGCGGCACGAAGGATATACTGCCTGACGCGGTCGGTGCGTGGACACATGTCGAGCATGTGATCCGCGATCTCTGTGCCCGCTATGGCTACGGTGAAATCCGCACGCCGATATTCGAGCACACGGAGCTCTTTCAGCGTGGGATCGGCGACGGTACGGATGTCGTGGACAAGGAGATGTATACCTTCTCCGACCGCGGCGACCGCAGCCTGACGCTGCGTCCCGAGAACACGGCGTCTGCCGTACGCGCCTATCTGCAAAACAAACTCTATGCGGATGGCGGTCTGCAGAAGCTCTTCTACATCGGATCGATGTTTCGCTATGACCGCCCACAGGCAGGGCGGATGCGTGAGTTTCATCAGTTCGGCGTGGAGGCACTCGGCGAGGAGAGCCCCGCGCTGGATGCCGAGGTCATCCTCCTCGCGTATGATTTTCTGACGGTACTTGGTTTGACGGGGCTGACGCTGAAGCTGAACTCCGTCGGCTGTCCCGCCTGCCGCCCTGTCTATCGGGAGCGTCTGCAGGCGTACTTTAAGGAGTATCTGCCCACGCTCTGTGATGACTGCAAGGATCGCTATACACGCAGCCCGCTGCGGATCCTTGACTGTAAGCGGGATGCGGAGCAGCCGTTTATGACGGGGGCTCCCGCAATTACAGACTGCCTGTGCCCTGCGTGCACCGAGCATTTTGAGCAGGTGCAGCAGCATTTGACGGCGGCAGGCGTTTCCTATGAGCTCGACCCGCGCCTTGTGCGGGGACTCGACTACTACACGCGGACGGCGTTCGAGATTGCCTATCCGCCGCTCGGTGCACAGAGTGCCGTGGCGGGGGGCGGACGCTATGACGGACTGGTCGAGGAGCTCGGAGGGAATCCCACCCCCGCCGTCGGTTTTGCGGCCGGATTGGAGCGCGTCCTGCTCGCACTGGAGCAGCAGAATCTCCTGCCGGTGCAGCCGCCTGCCGCGGATGTATTCCTCATCGCGCTCGGTGATGCGGCGGCAAAGGCGGCATTCCCCCTGCTGCATGAGCTGCGTCACGGCGGTGTGCGTGCCCTCATGGACTACGCGGGGCGCAGCATGAAGGCGCAGATGAAGCAGGCGAATCGATCCGGTGCGCGCTATGCCGTCATCCTCGGTGAGGATGAGCTGGCAGCGCATACGGCACTCGTGCGCGATATGGCGGAGAGTGCGCAGGAGACCTGTGCGCTTGACGATTTGGTAGAAAAGATGATTTCTGAGGTGAAGGTCTGAGATGGAAACGATGCAGGGAATGAAACGGACACATGGCTGCGGCATACTGCGCAAGGAGCAGGTGGGTGAAGAAGTAACGCTGTGCGGCTGGGTATCGCGCCGCCGTGACCACGGCGGGCTGATCTTTGTCGATATGCGTGACCGCTCGGGATTTGTGCAGATCGTCTTCGATGAGGCGGCAATGGCAGAGGGGACGTTCCACGAGGCGGAGACGCTGCGCTCGGAGTTCGTTCTCTGCGTGCGCGGCACGGTGCGCGCACGCAGTGCGGAGACGGTCAATCCGAACATGGCGACAGGGGAGATCGAGATCGTCGTCAGCGAGCTGCGGATTCTCAACAAGGCAAAGACGCCGCCGTTCTATATTCAGGATGGCGTCGATGTGGACGAGATGATTCGTTTGCGCTATCGCTACCTCGATCTGCGCCGCCCCGAAATGCAGGCGAATATGATCCTGCGTCATCGCGTGACGAAGATCATGCGCGATTTCTTTGACCGCAGCGGGTTCCTTGAGATCGAGACGCCGATGCTCTGCAAGAGCACGCCCGAGGGGGCACGCGACTTCCTCGTGCCGAGCCGTCTCAATCCGGGCGAGTTCTATGCGCTGCCGCAGTCCCCGCAGATCTTCAAGCAGCTGCTCATGGTCTCGGGCTTTGAGAAGTACTTCCAGATCGTGCGCTGCTTCCGCGATGAGGATCTGCGCGCCGATCGTCAGCCTGAGTTCACGCAGCTCGATATCGAGATGTCCTTTATGGATCAGGACAGCATCCTCACGCTCATGGAGGGGATGGTCAAAGAGCTGTTTGAAAAGAGCATCGGCGCGAAGATCGAGACGCCCTTCCAGCGCATGTCGTGGGATGAGGCAATGGATCGCTTCGGCTCGGACAAGCCCGATCTGCGCTTCGGCATGGAGCTGCAGGACATTACGGACTATGTCGGCGGCTCGGACTTCAAGGTGTTCAACGCCGTCATGGAGGCAGGCGGCCGCGTGAAGGTCATCAACGTCGAGGGCTATGCGAATATTCCGCGCCGTGAGCTGGACGGCCTCGTCTCCTATGTGCAGGGCTACAGTGCAAAGGGACTAGCGTGGATTCAGTACACGGAGGAGGGGGTAAAGTCGCCCTTCAAGAAGTTCTACTCCGATGAGACCTTTGAGACGATCAAGAATGCCGTCGGGGCAAAGACGGGGGATCTGCTCCTCGTCGTCGCCGACCAGCCGCTCGTTGTGGCACAGGCACTCGGCGAGCTGCGCCTTGAGATGGGCCGTCGCCGTGGATTGATCGATCCCGATGCGCTGCGTTTCCTCTGGGTTGTGGACTTCCCAATGTTCGAGTACAGTGCGGAGGAGAAGCGCTACAAGGCGATGCACCATCCGTTCACCGCGCCGCGTGATGAGGACGTGCCGTTCCTGAAGTCCGACCCCGGCCGCGTCAAGGCAAATGCCTATGACATGGTGCTGAACGGCGTCGAGATCGGCGGCGGCAGTCTGCGTATCTACAGCAGTGATCTGCAGGAACAAGTCTTTGAGGCACTTGGCTTCACGCCGGAGGAGGCACGCGCACGCTTCGGCTTTATGATGAATGCCTTCGAGTACGGCACGCCGCCGCACGGCGGACTCGCCTTCGGCCTCGATCGTCTCGTGATGCTGATGGCAAAGCGCCGCTCCATCCGTGACGTGATTGCGTTCCCGAAGACACAGAGCGCATCGGATGTGATGAGCGAAGCACCTGCTACCGTCGATGAGAAGCAGCTGCGTGAGCTCTATATCCGCACGGCTGTGCCGAAGAAGAAGGCAGACGAAGCTGCACGGTAAAACGGTACGACGAAGCATTTCGAGGGCGTCCCATGCGGACGCTCTCTTTTCGCGAGACAGAAGGAGGAATTGCGCTTGGCAGAGCGGGTGAATATCCTGGGGGTCGATGTCGATGCCGTCACGATGGCGGAGGCTGTCGATGTCGTGCGCCGTGCCATGGACACGCGTGCGGGCGTTATGGTTGCGACGGCGAATGCCGAGATGCTGATGCGTGCGACGCATGATGAGGAGCTGCGCCGTATCCTGAATGCGTCGGCACTCGTTGTGCCCGATGGGGCAGGGACGGTCTGGGCGGCACGTCACCTCGGGCACGCGATGCCCGAGCGCGTCGCGGGCTACGATCTGGCGCAGGAGTTGCTGCGCTGTGCCCCTGCCGAGGGGCACAGCGTCTACTTCTTCGGCTCTGCGCCCGGCGTTGCGGAGAAGGCAAAGGCAAAGGCGGAGCAGCTTTATCCCGGCATCGAGATCGTGGGGGTGCGCAACGGGTTCTTTTCCCCTGCGGACAATGCGACGATCATTGCGGAGATTCGCGCAGCACGCCCTGACCTCCTGCTCGTCGCGCTCGGTGTGCCGAAGCAGGAGAAGTGGATCGCCGCGCATCTCGCAGAGCTTGACGTTCCCGTCGCCATCGGCGTCGGCGGGACGCTCGACGTCATGGCGGGCGTGATGAAGCGCGCACCGCACTGGATGCAGAAGGCAAAACTGGAATGGCTCTTCCGCGGGCTGATGCAGCCGAAACGTGCAGGTCGGTTGCTGGCGCTGCCGAAATTCGTCCTGAAAGTGCACGCATCGCGAAAATAAGAGCCGTATCTGTGGACAAAGAATAGGCTTTCCATTATAATGTGAGAGAAAAAGGAGGCGCGTCTGCGTGGTCATTGTCAGTGAAGGCTATAAGTTTATTGGCGCCGCACTCGTTTTGGCGGTTATTTTTGGATACTTTGCGCATCCGTATGCCGCGCTTCCGTTCGTCGTGCTGGCGTGCTATTTTGCCTATTTCTTCCGCAGCCCGACACGTACGATCGCCGCAAACGAACATCATATTCTGTCGCCTGCCGACGGCACGGTGACGGAGATCTCCTCTGTGGGCGTGGATGATTTCGTTGGAGAGCCGTGCAACAAGATCGTCATCTTCATGTCGGTCTTTAACGTGCACGTCAACCGCAGTCCGATCAATGGGGAAATCAAGCTGCAGAAATACTACTGCGGTCGTTTTCGTCCCGCCTACAAGGACGAGGTCGGCTTTGAAAATGAACACCATCTGATCGGCATTGACCGTGGTGATCTGCGCATCACGGTAAAGCAGATCGCGGGCATCCTCGCGCGGCGCATCGTCTCGTGGGTGACGCTCGACGACCGCATGAAGCAAGGAGACATCTACGGCATGATCCGCTTCGGCTCCTGCCTTGAGATCGTGATGCCTGAGCGGGCGCAGATCCTCGTGCGGGAGGGCGAAAAGGTGCAGGGCGGCAGGACTGTCCTGGGGAGGCTTGAAGGCGAATGAATTACAGACGATTTCTGCCGAATCTGTGTACGGCGATGAATCTGTTCTTTGGTATGTGTTCCATCCTGTCAACGGCAGAAGGCCATCTTGACTGGGCGGCGATCTTCATTCTGCTCGCGCTGGTCGCGGACGGCATGGACGGACGCGTGGCGCGTGCGCTCGGCGTCTCCAGTGAGTTCGGCAAGGAGATGGACTCCCTCTGCGACCTCGGCTCATTCGGCATCGCCCCCGCGCTGCTCGCGTGGAAACTGGCTCTCTTCTCCTACGGGCTCGTCGGTGCAGCGGCGGCGATCTGTTTTGCACTCTGCGGGATGTGGCGTCTTACGCGCTTCAATGTGAACGCCAATGTGGTGCATGGCTACTTTATGGGGCTCGCCATTCCGGCGGGCGGGAATCTCGTCGCCATGTCGGCGTGGCTCTTTCTCTCGCTCGGCATCAACCCTGCCGGCTATGGGCTCCTTTATCCCGCCGCGGTCGCCGTGACGGGCTATTTGATGGTCAGTCACGTCCATTATCCGGACTTTAAGGGGGACGGAGAACGGATTTACTTTGTATCGAAGCTCGCCGCACTCATCGTGTTCGCCGGCATCCTCTATGTCGGGCGGACGGCTGTTCTGCCCGCTGTCTTTACGGCGATTTTTGCGGCGTATGCGCTCTTTGGCATCGTCAACCATGTGACTGCGCTGACGATGCGGACGAGGGAAAGCTGATATGACAGAGATCTTTCATGCACTCTCGCCTTATCTGCCGGCACATGTCTTTGACATCATTATGGTGCCAATGCAGATCCTCCTTCTGCTCTTCACGCTGTATTTTTTCTTCATCGGCTTCTGCTGTCTGTGGCGGCATGGGGAGAAAAAAATCCTGACACCGGAGAAGACGTTTGCTGTCGTCGTCGCCGCGCACAATGAGGCGGCGGTCATCGGGCAGCTCATCGAAAATCTGCAGCGGCTCGACTATCCCAAGGAACTGTACGACATCTATGTCATTGCGGACAACTGTACGGACAATACGGGGGAGATCGCGGAGAAGGCGGGCGCCATTGTCTGCACGCGCACGCATCCAACGAAGAAGAGCAAGGGGTTTGCCCTTGAGTGGATGTTTGAGCAGCTCTTTGCGATGGACAAGGAGTACGATGCCGTCGCCATCTTCGACGCGGACAACCTCGTGCACCCGAATTTCCTCAAGGAGATGAACAACCGCCTCCTCAAGGGCGACAAGGTCATTCAGGGCTATCTGGATGCGAAGAATCCATACGACACATGGGTGGCGGGGACATTTGCCATCGCGTTCTGGGTCATCGACCATATCTCGCATCTCGCAAAGACGAACATCGGTCTCTCGGCGTGCCTCGGCGGTACGGGCATGTGCATTACGACGGACGTGCTGAAGCGGCACGGCTGGCGCGCGACCTGCCTTACCGAGGACATGGAGTTCACGATGAAGCTGCTTGCCGAGGGCATCAAGACGACGTGGGCGCATGACGCCGTGGTCTACGATGAGAAGCCGCTCACGTTCAAGCAGGCGTGGAACCAGCGCAGACGCTGGGCACAGGGACAGTTTGACGTGGCGCACCGCTTCATCCCGACCATGATCCGCGAGGGATGGAAACGCCGCGACATACGCATCTGGGATGGCTGCATCTATCTCCTGCAGCCGCATTTTCTCATGATCTCGACGTTCTTCATCATCATCAGTTATGTACAGCTGGCGTTTCCACCCTTCTACACAAGCATTTATAAATTTCTGCCGTCACAGCTGATGACAGCGATCATGATCGGACAGTATCTCCTGCCCATGATTATCCTTATCAAGGTGCGTGCCAAGCTGAAGGCATGGTTCTATCTGCTCCTTTATCCCGTGTTCATCTACTCGTGGATTCCGATCATTTTTCTTGGATTCATTCACCGCAATGAGCATGAGTGGAGCCATACGAAGCATACACGTGCCATGAGCATGGATGAAGTGATGAGCGATGTGAAATAATGGCATCGAGAAGGGGTTCGCACGTCCCCCTATCGGCTCGCTGCGCTCGCCACTTCCCCCGCTAGCGGTCAACGTCAACCAATCACATATCGCTGACGCTTGTGTTCTTGGGACGTTTTCCCATGCGACCTGTTTCCGAATAAGCTGTGCGCCCCTTGGGGCTTGCTTTTTCGACAGGTCAGCAGCGGGGGAAGCTATTATGCCATTATTTCCTAAAGCCTTCCCCGTTATCACGGGGAAGGGGGACCGCGCAAGCGGTGGAAGGGGCACAAAGAAGGGGCGTTGTACGAGGTTTTGCTTCGTACAACAGCCCCTTTTGACAAACGAAGGAGAACAGAATGTATACACTGCGCGTTGAAGGTGCATTCGAGGCGGCACACCGCGTTGTCGGGTATCCTGGGAAGTGCGACCGCCTGCACGGGCATAACTGGGTCGTTGAGGCGGTGTTTCGCGGCACGGAGCTCGACGATCTCGGAATGATGATCGACTTTAAGACTGCAAAGGCAGCGCTGATGGCGGTATTGGATGAGTTCGACCACCGCTATATCAATGAAATTCCGCCGTTTGATGCCGCGGCGAATCCGACGGCGGAGAATCTGGCACGGATTATTTTTGAGCGTCTTGCCGTGCGTCCTGAGGTTACGGCGACAGCGGCGCATCTCGCTGCGCTGACCGTCTGGGAGACGCCAAAATCATCTGTCACGTATGAGAGGGACTGAAATGAACGAGAATATCATCGAGATTTTCTCGACGGTTCAGGGCGAGGGGAAGTACGTCGGCTGCCGGCAGGTGTTCCTCCGCCTTGAGGGCTGCAATCTCCACTGCAGCTACTGCGATACGAACAGCGCGGTCGGAATGCACCCCGACTGTGTCGTGGAGGAGGGAGCGGGGACGTATCATCTCGTCCCTTACCCGAATCCCATCTCGCCGCAGCGTGCGGCGGAGCTGGTGGAGATCGCGGCGGCGGGCGTACCGCATCAGGCGCTCAACATTACGGGCGGCGAGCCGCTGCTGCACGCTGCGTTCATCCACGCCCTGGCGCCGCATGTGCATCTGCCGATTTATCTGGAGTCGAACGGAACGCTCCATGAGGAACTGAAAAAGTGCGTTGACTGCGTGGCGGGCATCAGCATGGACATCAAGCTGCCCTCTGCGACGACACATCCCGTCTGGGATGCGCATGTGCGCTTTCTGGAGATCGCAAAGGCGAAGGATACGTGGGTCAAGATTGTCGTCGCGGGGGAGAGCCCTGACGGCGAAGTCGATACCGCCATTCGCCTCGTGGCGGATATCGCCCCGGAGACGATGCTGATTCTGCAGCCCGTGACGCCCTACGGCGGATGTACGAAGCCCTCGCCCGAGCAGCTGCTCGCATGGCAGGAGAACGCGCTGCGGCGCCTTGCGCATGTGCGTGTGATCCCGCAGACCCATCGGATGATGGATATGCTTTAGGGGCGCACGGATAAAGACCTCGGTACATGATTCCCACAAAAACTATTGACGGATATGGTAAACTAAAACAAAACGATCACAGGAATTAAGGGATCGCTGAACGTATCAGCGATTTCTTTGAGGAAAGAACAACAGACGATGAAGATTATTGACGCCCATCTGCACTATGGCAGAGGGGAGTATTTTGATACCGTCGCACGTGCGGCGGGGCACGAGAACACAGAGGCGGCTCTGCGGCGCGACTGCCGTGCAGCGGGGATTGTCCACGGTGTTATCATGGGCAATCTCCCCGTGGAGGAGCTCGCGCCGAACTATCCCGATCTCTTTCACTACTGTGTCGGGATCGCGGGCGACGGCGGACAGACGGAGATGAGTGCTGCGCGCATTGAGCAGCTCCTGCCTGCCCTCGAGCAGCATCTTCGGAGCGAGCGCTGCGTCGGCATCAAGCTCTATCCCGGCTACAATTATTTCTATCTCTATGACGATATGCTTGCCCCCGTCTACGAACTCGCGGCACGGTACGGAAAGCCCGTCGCCGTACACACGGGACTGACTGCGACGGAAAAGGCGCTGCTGAAGTATGCGCATCCGAATGTCATGGATGAGGCGGCGACGAAGTTCCGTCAGGTGGATTTCGTCATGTGCCATCTGGGGGAGCCGTATTTCGTTGATGCCATTGCGGTGATGGAGAAGAATCCGAATGTCACCGCCGATCTCTCGGGGATGCTTGAGGGAAAGATTGTGGATTTCGAGCGCTTCTGTGCGCGGAAGCATTTCTATATCGAGCAGCTGCGCGGCTGGCTCGCGTACCTGAATGCGTACGATCGGCTGATGTTCGGCACGGATTGGCCGCTGGCAAACTTCGGCGACTATGTCGCATTCACGAAGCTCCTCATTCCCGAGGAGCACTGGGATGCTGTGTTTTATGAGAATGCGGTGCGGATCTATCATCTGCGCCTGACATGAGGAATACTATGGCGATACTTGACATCAAGAAGGCGGGGGATCCCGTCCTGAAACAGACGGCGGAGCCGATCGAACGCCTCACGAAGCGGCATCGGCAGCTGCTCGACGATATGGCGGAAACGATGTATGCTGCTGACGGCGTGGGCCTTGCTGCGCCGCAGGTGGGGAAGTCTCTGCGCATCGTTGTGATCGACGTGCAGGATGAGCACGGGCTCTTGGAGCTCGTCAATCCCGTCATCACCATGCGTGAGGGCAGCGTGACGGAGTCGGAGGGGTGCCTCTCCGTGCCGAAGGTGTACGGTGATGTGGAGCGCGCGGAGCGCGTGACGGTGGAGTATACCGACCGCCGCAGCCGCCGCCGCACATTGACGGCGGAGGGGCTTTTGGCGCGCTGCATTCAGCATGAGTGCGATCATCTTGAGGGGCGCCTCTTCATCGATATTGCCGTGCGCCTGCGCAAGGGGGAGGAAGAGGAATGACGCCGATGCGTACCGTCTTTATGGGGACGCCGGATTTTGCCGTGGCGATTCTTGCGGCGATGGCAGAGCGGCGCGATCTCACGGATATCGTCGCCGTTGTTACGCAGCCGGATCGCCCGCGCGGGCGCGGGAAGAAACTCAGCCCCTCTCCGGTCAAGGCGTGGGCGCTGTCACATGACATTCCCGTCCTCCAGCCTGCGCGCGCACGTGATGCGGCATTTGCCGAAGAGCTGCGCGCCCTCCGTCCCGATGTGGCGGTGGTGGCGGCATTCGGGCAGATCCTGACGCAGGAGATTCTGGATATCCCCGTGCATGGCTGCATCAATGTGCACGCGTCCCTGCTCCCGCTGTACCGCGGTGCTGCACCGATTCAGCACGCGGTGATGGACGGTGCCAAAATGACGGGGATTACGACCATGCAGATGGATGCGGGGCTCGACACGGGGGATATGCTCCTGCGGCGCGAGGTTCCCATCCATAGGGATACGACGTACGGAACGCTCCACGATGCCCTGATGAAGACGGGAGCGGCGCTCCTCGTGGAGACGCTGGAGCAGCTTGCCGCAGGGGTGCTCACGCGTACGCCGCAGACGGGGGAGAGCAGCTATGCCGCACGCATTACGCGCGAGACGGCACAGATCGACTGGTCGCGTACGGCACGGGAGCTCGATGCTCTCGTGCGCGGGCTGAACCCTGTGCCCTACGCGGAGACGCATCTGGGGGACGCACGGTATAAGATCGGTATGCTGTCCCTCACAGGGGAGCGGACCGATGCGCCGCACGGCACCATTCTCACGGCAGATCGGCGGGCAGGCCTGCGCGTCGCAGCGGGCGATGAGATCGTGCAGGTGACAGAGATTCAGGCACCCGGGAAACGGATGATGGCGGCATCCGACTTTTTGAACGGCTTTGCACTGACCACAGGAGCACGTTTTACATCATGAGTACGGAGACATTGACGGTCAACGGCGGCAAGGCGGGGGAGAAGAAGACGATTCGCCTGCCCTCACGGCCAAAGAAGCGTCTCTTCATCGGAATGCTCCTGCTCGTGACATTGCTTGCTGCCGTACTTCTCTTTGGCATTTGGTACATCGGCGTGCCGGGGCTCGAGCGCATCCAGCCGCTTCTGCCGTGGGCGATCGGTGCTCTGCTGACGGGCGCGGTACTCCTGTCCTTTTTCGGCATCTTCAACATGGTGCTTGCCGTCGCGGGGCTGCCGTACCTCCCGTGGATGAAGCGACAGACTTATGAGCTGATCAATCTGCTCTTTCCTGCTGCCGTACGCCTTGGAGCGCTCTTTGGCGTCAAGCGTCGTCGGCTGGAGGGCTCGTTTATCGCGGTCAGCAATCTGCTCTTTCACCGCATGCACATCCGCGTGCCCGCCAACCGCCTGCTCGTCGTAACACCGCACTGCCTGCAGCTCGCGAGCTGCCCGCACAAGGTGACGCGCGACCCAAACAACTGCAAGCGCTGCGGCGGCTGCAACATTGGCGATCTCGTCACGCTCTCTGAGGAGATGGGGTTCCATTTCTTTGTCGCGACAGGCGGGACACTGGCGCGGCAGGTCGTCTACAACACGCGGCCGAAGGCGGTGCTCGCGATTGCGTGTGAGCGCGATCTGATGAGCGGGATTCAAGACGTTTTTCCGCTCCCCGCTGTCGGGGTGCTCAACATCCGCCCGAACGGCCCCTGCTACAATACGAGTGTGGATATGGCGGAGGTACGCCGCCAGCTCGAAGAGATTATTGAATCCAACCCAAAGGACACATAGATGCCAAAGCAGTACGATGAGAAAAAGATCGACCGCATCCGCGAGCGTGCGATGCAGGTACTCCTGCGCGTGCACAGTGAGGGCGCATACGCGAATGTCGCTCTCGTCGATGCGCTGCGCGGTGCGGCGATGGCAGAGCGCGACCGCCGCTTTCTGACGGAGCTGGTCTACGGCACGGTGAAGGCGGGCGAGACGCTCGACGTCATGATTCGCCGCTATGTCGCCGATCTCAAAAAGGCGCAGCCGCCCATACGAGAGCTTCTGCGCCTTGGCTTTTACCAGATCTTCTTCATGGATAAAATTCCGTCGTCCGCCGTTTGTCACACAGCGGTGGAGCTCGCGAAAAAACACGGCGGAAAGGGCGCGGCGTCCTTTGTCAACGGCGTCCTGCGGACAGCGCTGCGCGAGCCGCAGCGCGCGGCTCTGCCGAAGGGGCGCGATGCGCGCTCGCTTGCTCTGCGGATGCAGCATCCCGTGTGGATGGTGAAGCGGTGGCTGCACGACTACGGCTATGAAGAGGCAGAGCGGCTGTGCCGCTGTGATAATGAGAGCGCGCCGCTCACGTTGCGGACGAATACCCTGCGCACGAGCCGCACTGCCCTCATGGAGCGACTGACGGCGGCAGGCGTTCGCGCCGATGCGTCGCTGCGCGTTCCCGAGGGCATTCTCCTGCGCACGCACGGGGCGCTCGATGCGCTCGCACCCCTGCGCGAGGGGCTGGCGCAGGTGCAGGACGAGAGCTCGATGCTCGTGGCGTATATCCTTGGCGCAGAGCCCGGCATGACGGTGATCGATGCCTGTGCCGCCCCGGGCGGCAAGACAACGCATATCGCCCAGCGGATGGAAAATCGCGGGCGCATTTTAGCGTTTGATATCTATGAGGAAAAGCTGGGGCGCATCATGCGCAACGCGGAGCGGCTCGGCATCTCCATCATCGAGACGCAGCTCCTCGATGCGCGTGAGATTGGTGCGCACTATGGTGTGTGTGCTGACCGTGTTCTCGTGGATGCGCCGTGCTCAGGGCTCGGCGTCCTGCGTCGCAAACCCGATGCACGCTGGCGCAAAAGCCCGTCGGACGCGAAGACCCTGCCGCCGCTGCAGCTCGCGATTTTGGCGAGTGCGGCGCGGACAGTGAAGCAGGGCGGTGTCCTCGTCTACAGTACCTGCACGATGGAGCGCAGCGAGAATGCCGCCGTGGTAGAGGCGTTTCTGCGCGGGCATGAGGACTTCGTCCTCGAGGAGACGGGGGCATTTTTGCCGGAGCAAAAAACAGCAGATCGCATGGTACAGATCATGCCGGAGACGGGCGGGCCGGACGGCTTCTTTATCGCCCGTATGAGACGCCGATGAATATTTTTGGATGGATGAAGACAGAGCTTGCCGATGCCCTCCGCGAGGAGGGGATTCCCCGCTTCCGTGCCGATCAGATCATCCGCTGGATGTATCAGCGCGGCGCGGTCTCTTTTGATGTCATGGACAATCTGCCGAAGCTGCTGCGCGCGCAGCTGGCGGAACGCTTTTCAATCGAGCGGCCGCAGGTCGGTGCGCGCCTGACGTCGGCAGACGGCGCGACGATCAAGCTGCTCTATGCGTTTGCCGATGGGCAGACGGCGGAGACGGTGCTTATGCGCCATCCCTATGGCAACAGTGTCTGTGTCTCGACGCAGGCGGGCTGCCGCATGGGCTGTGCATTCTGCGCGTCGACGCTGCACGGTCTGGCGCGTAATTTGACCGTGGGGGAGATCGCCGCGCAGGTGATTGGCATGGCGGATTACCTGCGGCAGGAGGGCGCGCGCGTCGATACCATTGTCGTCATGGGCTCGGGCGAGCCGATGGAGAACTACGATAACGTAATCGGCGCGCTGCGCCTTTTGCATGCGGAGGAGACCATCGGGCTCAGCTATCGCGGGATGACGCTCTCGACCTCGGGGATTGTTCCGGGAATTTTGCGCCTTGCGGAGGAGGGGCTTCCAATCTCGCTCTCCATTTCGCTTCACGCGCCGACGGAGGAACTGCGTTCCTCGCTGATGCCTGTCAACCGCATGTACCCCATGGCGGAGGTGCTGCGGGCGGCAGAGCTCTATGCGGCGCGGACGAAGCGGCGTGTGACCTACGAGTACATCCTCATCCGTGATGTGAATGACGGCGTGCGCGAGGCAGAGCAGCTCGCACGCCTCCTGCGCGGACAGCTGGCAAGCGTCAATCTCATCCCGATCGACCCCGTTGCCGAGCGGCATCTCTTTCGTCCGCCGCGCGAGACGGTGCTTCGCTTTCAGCGGATTCTCGAGGCGCATCATGTCACGGCGACCGTGCGCCGCGAGATGGGGACAGATATTCAGGCGGCCTGCGGACAGCTGCGCAGCCGTCTCATGGAAGCAGGACTATAATTTTTTCAAGATTTATGCTATGATATAGAAGTTGTTTTGTATTTGTATGAAGCATGTGGATTTTCCTGTGCTTTGCGACCAAAGGAGAGCGATGCATGATGATGGATCGCGTGGAATCGTTTCTGGGGGATCACATTGAGGGATTCTTCAACCGCAAGTTCAGCAGTCATCTGGAGCCGGTTGAACTGATCAAGGGGCTGGAAAAAGAGGCGAAGCGTCAGAACAGCGCCTCTCTTGCTAATGCGTATATCATCTCTCTCGGGACGGAGGACTATCAGCGGCTCTGCTCCCACCGTGTGGTGGATGAGCTGGGAACGGCACTCAAGCGCTGTATCATCCGTGAGGATCTCTATATGGAAGGGCGGCTCAGCATTTCGTTTGACGTCGACGCGTCACTGCGCGCGGGCTCATACCGTCTGGTGGGGCGGATGCAGCAGGATCACGTACCGGAGCCGAGCGACGCCGTTCCGCATGACACGCTCGCGCAGACCATCGTGCTTGAGCGGCCATCCCTGCGCGATGGACGTTGTCTCGATCTGCCGCCCGAGCATGAGCTCGCGGAGCTCACAGTACTCAGCGGGGCGGATGAGGGCGTTGTGATGCCGCTCGGCGAGCGCAAGATCTATATGGGGCGGATGCCGCGCAATGAGTTCATCCTGACGGACAGCAATATTTCCCGCGTGCATGCGTGGGTTTCCTACGAGCGGCATCGGCATGTTCTCTACGATGCGCAGAGCCGCAACGGTACATTTATCAACGGAGAGCGGAGAGAGATGCAGTGCCTGAGGAATGGAGATGAGATCCGCCTCGGGACGACGGCGCTCCGCTATGAGGTGCGCTGATGCCGGCACTGGTTCTGAAAGCACTGCGCGTTGTCCTAGAATACGGCGCGCTGCTCTGGCTCGCCTATGCCGTCCTGCATCTTGGGCGGCAGATGTTCACGGCGCTGCGTGCCGATATACGAGCACCGCACACGCCGGCGCAGACCGCCGGGGCGGCACTTGTCGTGCTTGCCGGCGAGGGGCTGGAGGGGCGGCGTTATCCCGTGGGGCATGAGCTGTCCATCGGGCGCAGTCCGGACAATGACATCGTTCTTGACGACAGTTTCGTCTCGCATCATCATGTCCTGATTTATCAGCGCGAGAACGCGTATATCGCAGAGGATCTCGGCAGTCGGAATCACACGTATCTGAACGACGGTCAGCTCAGCGGGCGCGCCTATCTGCGCGCGGGTGATGTCCTGCGCATCGGTGCTGTGTCGCTGCGGTTTGAGAGGTAAATACATGATCGAGGTTTCAAGCGCATCGGACATCGGACGCGTGCGCACATCGAACGAGGACAGCTGCGGCGTGTTTTCGCCCGCTGTCTACGTCGTGGCGGATGGGCTCGGCGGACACGCGGCAGGCGAGGTGGCAAGCCGCATCGTCGTCGCCGCTGTGCATGATATGGCAAATGCCGGAGAGCCCATTGACACGGCAGCGCTCAAGAGTGCCGTCCTGCGCGCCAATCAGCAGGTGCTGGATGCTGCCGCCAAGAACTCCGCCTATGAGGGGATGGGCTCGACGGCGACGGTGCTCCATATCGACGAGGAGGCGCAGACGGCGTGCTATGCGCACGTCGGTGACAGCCGTCTCTATCTCCTGCGCGCCGGGGCGCTGCGCAGGATTTCGCGCGACCACTCCTACGTGGAGGAATTGGTTGCCCGTGGGGAACTGAGCGAGGCGGAGGCGCAGCATCATCCGCGCAAGAACTATCTGCTGCGTGCCGTCGGGGTCGAGGAGCGCCTGCACGTGGATGGAGATACGTTCCCCGTCATGGCAGGAGACCGCTTCCTCCTCGCCACGGACGGTCTGACCAATATGGTGGAGGATGCGGATCTGTGTGCGCTGCTCGGCGGGAATCCCGACGATGCAGCGCGGCAGATGGTGGAGTGTGCCCTCGATGCGGGCGGAACGGACAATGTGACGGCGATTGTCATCGCCTGTGATCCGTCATGATGCTCAAGACGAGACTCGCCCCGCTGGGCATTCTCCTCTGCGGGCTCGGTGTTCTCCTGCTGAAGCATGGGGCGGGACAGCCGGGGTGGCATTTTGACTGGCAGCGAGATCTGCCCTATCTGCCCGATCTCGGCGTCCTCGTGCTCTGCGGTGCGGCGGGGTACATCTTGGCGGCGCGGCGTCATCTGGACACGGTACCGCTTGCCCTTGCCTATACACTACTCGCTGTGGGGCTCATCGAGGTGGCGCGGCTGAAGCCCGATCTCTTTGCCGCCCAGCTGCGCTGGGCATGTGTCGGCACCGCCGCGTGGATGCTGGTGCTCCTCTTTTGGGCACGGCTGCGTCGGATGCTCGCCTACCCCTATGTGCTCGGTGCAGCGACGACCATCGTTCTGCTCCTGCCGCTGCTCTTTGGCGTCTCCATTGGCGGCAATAAGAACTGGCTGGCGTTCGGAGCATTCTCTGTGCAGCCCTCGGAGTTTGGGAAAATTCTTCTCGTATTCTTCCTCGCGGCGTATCTTGCCGATCATCATGCCGTGCTGACCTTGCCGGCGCGCCGCGTTGCCTTTCTTCATCTGCCGCCCGTGCGCTTTATCGCGCCGCTCGTGGCACTCTGGGGGCTCTCGGTGCTGATGTTTGTTATTGCACATGACCTTGGCGCGGCGCTCTTCTTCTTCGGCATGGCGGTGGTCATGACCTATATGGGGACGGGGCGCAAGTCGTATGTGTTCCTCGCCGGCGTGTTCATTCTGGCTGCGGCGGCACTCAGCTATATGCTCTTTGGGCACGTGCGCGTGCGCTTTGATATCTGGATGCACCCGTGGGCAGATCCCAACGGGATGTCGTATCAGATCGTCCAATCCCTCTTTGCCATCGGCAGCGGCGGCATCTGGGGGACAGGGCTCTCCGAAGGTCATCCCGGGCTCATCCCCGAGGTGCACACCGATTTTATCTTTTCGGCGATTGCTGAGGAATTTGGGCTGATCGGTGCCGTTTTTGTCCTCATGGCGTATGCGCTGCTCTTTTGGCGCGGCATTCAGATCGCGCTGCGGCAGACGCGGATGGAGGAGACGCTCCTCGCTGCGGGGGCTGCGGTCGCGCTCCTGCTGCAGGCGTTCATCATTGTGGCGGGCGTCACGAAGCTCCTGCCCCTGACGGGCATTACCCTGCCATTTGTCAGCTACGGGGGCAGCTCGATGGCGGCGAGTTTTGTCTTCCTCGGGATTCTGACTGCGCTCTCTGCCCCACGCAAGGAGGCGGCATCATGACGGATGGAAAAATGCGCCGCCATATCGCAGCGGCGGCAGCCTGCCTCCTCGTCCTCATCGCCGTCCAGATTCTCTATCTGGTCAAGATTTCTGTGTGGGACGGCGCGTCGCTCGCTGCGCATCCGCTCAATATGCGCTCTGCTCTCATGGAGGAGGATATACGGCGCGGGCGCATCCTCGATCATACGGGGCGCGTTCTCGCGGAGAGCGATGCTGCAGGAAACCGCTCCTATCCCTATGGCGCTGTGCTCGCCCCTGTGACAGGGTACCGCACGGATCGCCATGGGGCGACGGGCATCGAACAGACGGAGGGAACGCCGCTCAGCGGTGTAACGAACGATGTCGCGGGCATGGGGCCGCTGCGTACACTGCTCCGCGCCGATGCGGGCTATGATGTCCGCCTCACTGTCGATGCGGAGCTCTCACAGACCGCGTACCGTGCTCTCGGCGAGCACCGTGGTGCCGTCGTCGTAATGGATGCGGAGACGGGCGCCCTCCTAGCGATGGTGAGTACGCCGTCCTTTGACCCGTCCGTGACCGAGCGCTCATGGGATACGCTCTCATCGCGTGCGGACAGCCCGCTCGTCAATCGTGCCGCGCAAGGGCTCTACCCGCCCGGCTCGACCTTCAAGACATTGGTCGCCGATGCAGCGCTCGCCACGGGCGTCACGACGACGGATGAGATCTTCGACTGCACGGGTGAGCTCGCGATCGGCAGGGACTATGTCCTGCATGAGCCGCACGGCGAGGTACACGGGCGTCTGCGTCTGGCGGATGCCCTGCGCGAATCGTGCAACATCACCTTTGCGACCCTCGCCATGCGCATGGGGGACAAGGGGCTCAGTGATGCCTTTGACCGCTTCGGGATCGGGGCAGAGCTAAGCGCGCCGGAGGTTTCCATGGCGGCGGCACACGTTCCCGCCCTGCGCGGGCTAAGTGATGGGGAGATCGCTCAGCTCGGCTTCGGGCAGGGGCAGCTGCTCGTCACGCCGCTGCAGATGGCACTCGTTGCCGATGCGTTCGCAAACGGCGGGCGTATCATGCAGCCCTACCTCGTGGATGCCGTCCTGACGACGGGCGGAATCGCACTGGAGACATCCAGCCCGAAGGTATGGCGGACGGCGACGACCCCCGAGCGTGCGGGCATCATCGACGGGGACATGGCGGGGGTTGTCGCCTCCGGGACAGGCACGGCGGCAGATGTCGCGGGCGTGCGTGTGACGGGCAAGACCGGTACAGCGGAGAACGCCACCGGTACGGATCACGCATGGTTCATCGGCTCGGCAGAGCGCGGCGGACGCAAGATCGTCCTCTCCGTCCTCGTGGAGGAGGGAGGCTTTGGCGGCAGAGCCGCAGCGGGCATCGCCCGTCAGATCATACGTACATATTTCGAGGGCTGACACCCTCATACATCGAGCCTCCCCCTACAGGCAGAGGCGATAGGAGGAACAAACATGGTCGAGCGTGTCTTGGATGGACGCTACGCACTGGAGATGCTCGTAGGCAGCGGCGGCATGGCAGATGTCTATCGGGCGAAAGATCAGCTCCTGGAACGCACGGTTGCCGTAAAGATTCTGCATCAGCAGTATGAGCACGACACGGAGTTTATCGGTCGCTTCCAGCGTGAGGCAAAGGCTGCGGCGCGCATTACGCATCCCAACATCGTCAATGTCTACGATGTCGGTGTCGCTGAAGGGCGTCACTACATCGTCATGGAGTATGTGCCGGGGCGTACACTGAAGGAACGCATCAAGGAAGAGGGAGCGCTGCCTGTGGCACAGGCACTCCACATAGCAAAACAGATTGCCGGTGCACTGGCACAGGCGCACGCGAACAATCTCGTGCACTGCGACATCAAGCCGCACAACATCCTCGTCATGCCCGACGGAAATGTCAAGGTGGCGGATTTCGGCATCGCACGCGCGGTCACCGAGTCCACCATGACATACAACGACAACATCATGGGCTCGGTGCACTACTTCTCCCCGGAGCAGGCGCGAGGCACGATCATCACGCCGAAGTCCGACGTGTACTCCCTCGGCGTTGTCCTCTATGAGATGCTCTCGGGTCATATTCCCTTTGACGGCAATACGGCAGTGAGCATTGCGCGCAAGCATCTCGAGGAGGAGCCGCAGCCGCTCCGCCGCCTCGTGCCCGGCATTTCTCCCGTTGTTGAGGCCCTCGTGGCACGCATGATGGCGAAGGATCCCGCACAGCGGCCGGACAGCAGCACCCTTGCTGTGGATATCGCTCATACGGAGCAGCTGCTGCACGGCGATCAGACGACCGCCGTCCCTGCCTTTGATCCGGATGCGACGCGCGTCCTCAGCCCGCAGGAGGCGCAGGAGATTCACGCTGCCGTGCCGATGGAGGATGATGCGGAACCCGTACCGACGAATGAGCGTCCGTTCTATCAGAAAAAGAAGTTTAAGTTCGGCATAGTTCTCGTTCTTCTCCTGGGATTTTTCACTGGATTTTTCCTCAGCTTCGGCAAGTTCTGGAGCTCGGTTGAGGTCACTGTGCCCGATGTAACGGGAAAGCAGCTGACGCTCGCACGTCAGATCCTCGAGGATCAGCATCTGCGCGTCACCGTGGCGGAGACCTATGATGCGTCCGTGCCCGTCGGCATCGTCGTTTCACAGACCCCCGAGGCGGGCGTGACGGTCAAGGAAGAGCGTACGGTCACCATCTACGTCAGCAAGGGCGGCGAGGAGATTGAGATGCCGAACCTGCGCGGACTGAAAAAAGAAGACGCGATCAGCAAGCTCGAAAAGATGGGCCTGCGTCTCGGTTCGGCATACGAGACGTACTCGGATGAGGACAGCGGTACGGTCATTTCGCAGGATCCGCGCAGCGGGTCGCGTATCAGCAAGGGGCAGAGTGTCGATATCACCGTCAGCAAGGGACAGAAGGTCAAGAAGGTCGCTGTTCCCAATGTACAGGGAGTCCCGCTCGATCGCGCACGCGCGATGCTGGAGGGCAGCGGCCTGAAGGTCGGCAGCACGGCGGAGGAAACGAGCACGCAGGCGGAAGGAACGGTCATCCGTCAGTCGCCTGCGGCGGGGACGGAGGCGGAGGCCGGCACAGCTGTGCGCCTGACCGTTTCGAGCGGCAAGGGCGCTGAGACGAAGAGCAGCGGGAAAAACAGCGAACCGAAGAAGAGCGATAAAGGCTCTGCGGGACGACGTATCCAGACGGAAAAGACAGAGTAGGGAGGTGGCTGTGCATCAGTACGGACGGATTCTGAAGGTCTACAACAGCGTTGTCCACGTCTCTGTGGATGGTGCGGAGATGCTATGCAAGCTGCGCGGAAAGAGTATGCGCGGGCGGGATGCACTGCTTCCCGGCGATGTTGTGCATGTAGCGTGCGGCGCAGACGGTGAAGGCGTGATCGAGGGGACAGAGCCGCGTACGTCCCTCCTCGCGCGTCCGCGCGTGGCGAACCTCACGCAGATCGTCATCACTGCGGCGGCGGCGTCACCTGACCCGCACCCGCTTGTCGTCAGCCGCTTTCTCGTGCTCGCCGAACACAGCGGCATACGGAACATCGTGCTCTGCATCAACAAGATTGACCTGATCGACGGGGAGGCAGCAGCGCGCCTCTGCGCGCCGTACGAGGCGGCGGGGTATCCTGTCCTTCCCGTTTCGGCAGCGGAGGGGACGGGCATTGCGGCACTGCGGGAAAGACTGAGCGGTGAGATCACCGTCTTTGCGGGGCCATCGGGCGCAGGAAAATCCTCCCTGCTCAATGCGATGGATTCGTCCCTCGGTCTGGCGGTGGGGGCAGTCAGTGAGAAAATCGGACGCGGGCGGCATACGACGCGCCGCGCCGAACTCCTTCCCTTTGCGGACGGCTATGTTGTCGATACGCCGGGCTTTACCCAGCAGGAACTGACGGGCGTCGCAGCGGACGACCTCGCGGGCTGCTTTCCTGAGTTCCTGCATTTTCTGGGATGCCGCTTTACGCCGTGCAGCCACAGTCATGAGCCGGACTGTGCCGTCAAGGCGGCGGCAGAGGAGGGGCGGCTCGCGTGTGAGCGGTACGATGCCTACATCGCACTTCTCAAAGAAATTCGGTCGGCTAGAAAATAGGAGACAGATCCATGGCACATGAACACGAATACGAAGAAGAGATCATGGAGGAAGAGGCACATATCCACGTTGAGCGTCCGACGATTGTTGCGCCGTCCATCCTCTCGGCGGATTTTGCGAATCTCGGGGCAGAGGTGCGCCGCGTCGAGGAAGCGGGAGCAGAGTACATCCACATTGACGTGATGGATGGGACGTTTGTGCCGAATATCACGATGGGGGCATGTGTGGTTGAGAGCCTGCGCAAGGTGTCCAAGACGGTCTTTGACGTGCATCTGATGGTTGAGCACCCCGAGACGCACATCGAGAGCTTTGCGCGCGCGGGGGCGGACATCATCACCTTTCATGTCGAGGCGACGCGTCACGCGCACCGCGTCATCCAGCAGATCAAGGCGGCGGGCTGCCGTGCGGGCATCGCACTGAATCCCGGCACCTCCATCTACACGCTCGAGGAGCTGATCGACGATGTCGACATGGTGCTCCTCATGACGGTGAACCCCGGCCTTGGCGGGCAAAAGTTTATCGAGAACACGCTCGGGAAGATACATGCCCTCTACCATACGATTGAGGGGAATGAGCTGGATGTCGACATCGAGGTCGATGGCGGAATCAATGCAGAGACGGCGGAGTCCGTCCGCTCTGCGGGAGCGAATGTGCTCGTCGCCGGATCGTATATCTACGGTGCGGCAGATGTATCTGCCGCCATCGCGTCGCTGCGCGGCTGATTGAGAGAGGGGGACAGTATGGGAGAACGCGCGGTCATCCTGCTCTCGGGCGGACTGGACAGCTGTACCTGCATGGCGATCGCCCATGCGGCGGGACAGGAGCTCTATCCGATCAGCTTTAACTATCATCAGCGCCACAGTCGTGAGCTGGATGCGGCAAAGAGCATTGCCGCTCACTACCATGCGGCAGAGCATCTCATCATCGAAACGAATATGGACGCCATCGGCGGCTCGGCGCTGACCGACAGTGCCATTGATGTCCCTCAGGGCGATGCGGAGCGGACGGACATACCCGTCACGTACGTGCCCGCTCGCAACCTCATCTTCCTCAGCTACGCCGTCGGCTATGCGGAGCGCGTCGGCGCAGCGCACGTCTACATCGGCGTGAACTCTGTGGACTACTCGGGCTATCCCGACTGCCGCCCCGCATTTATTGCGGCGTTTCAGCGCGCGGCCGATGCGGCGACGGCGGCATCGGCAGAGAATGGACGGCGCATCGTCATCGAGACGCCGCTCCAGCATCTCTCCAAAGGGGAGATCATCCGCCGCGGCGATGCGCTCGACGCGCCCTACGCCCTGACGACGAGCTGCTATCAGGGCGGCTCTGTGGCGTGCGGCGTCTGTGACAGCTGCCTTCTGCGGCTGCGCGGCTTTGCTGAGGCAGGTCTGCATGATCCCATCCCGTATGCTGAGGGGAAGAACTGATGCAGGACGTACAGAGCAGGGAGGACGGGCGCGGCATCGCCATTCAGCGCGTCGGGGTCAAGGACGTACGCCTTCCCTTTCTCATCAAAAAACAGGCGGGCGGCTATCAGCAGGTGCTGGCTACGATTACCTTCACCGTCTCCCTGCCGATGGAGTTCAAGGGAACGCACATGAGCCGTTTCCTCGAGATTTTGCTTCCGTGGAGCGAGAAGCCTCTCGCCGAGGAGGAGATGGATGCGATGCTCACGGAGGCACTTGATCGTCTCCACGCCGAGGCGGCAGAGGTGCGGCTCGCATTTACCTACTTCCTCGAAAAGAGAGCACCCGTCAGCGGACGCACCTCCCTCCTCGATGTCGATGCGTCCTTTACGGGACGCAAGCGGCGCGGGCTGCCGATGGAGTTTGAGCTGGGACTGTCCATGCCGTTCACCTCGCTCTGTCCGTGCAGCAAGGAGATTTCCTCCTATGGGGCACACAATCAGCGCTCGCGGGCATGCGTGCGGCTTCGCTTCCACGAGAGCGTGCCGTGCATCTGCATCGAGGATCTGGCGAAGCTTCTCGAGCAGCAGGGCTCTGCGCCCATCTATCCGCTGCTGAAGCGCGCCGATGAGAAATACGTCACAGAGGAAGCGTACGAGCATCCGAAATTTGTCGAGGATATCCTGCGTGATACAGTCCTTGCTCTCCGGCAGCTGCCGGGGCTTGCGTACTTCTCGCTCGCCTGTGAGAATGAGGAGTCCATCCACAGCCACAATGCCTTTGCGGCACATGAAGAATGGTTGAATTAGAGAAAAGGGGAGGAGAGGCAGATTATGCGCAAATTCATACGACGCTTCCTCCTCCTTTTCATTCTTGTCGTCGGCATCTCGACCGCCGTCATCTACACGACGGTGGACATCAATACGCTGCAGAATCTGAATCAATTTCAGCCGTGGTCGCTCGCCCTCGCGCTCTGCGCTATCGCATTTGGAATGTTCTTTGACGGCAGCCGCCTGATGCATCTCGTCCGCATCTCAAATGAACGGATTACACTCTATCAGGCGGTGCAGGTGATCTTCGGCAACTATTTTCTCGCCCTTCTGACCCCTGGTGCAACGGGCGGCGCCGTGGCACAGGTCATGTTCCTGCGCCATGCGGGTGTGCCTACGGGGAAGGCGGCCGTGCTCGTCATCGTGCGCACGCTGCTCTCGATCTTCTTTTTGGCCCTCTGCATGCCGCTGATTTTCCTGCACGATGAGGGCATTGTCCCGGGGATATCGAACGATGTTCTCATGGCGATTACCCTCACCGCGTTTGTCGGCATCATTCTCATCGTCGTCAGCGCACGGCGCGGCTATCTGGACTATCTCGTCGTGCGGATCGCGCGACGCCTGCGCGACCATCGGCGACGCAAGCTCTTTGCCTTCTACCGCGACACGAAGAGCGCCATCTCCCTTCTGCTCGACGCGCCGCGTCAGATGCTCGTGGTATTCGTCGAGTCCGGGCTGAACCTCCTTTGTATCTACGCCGTTGTGCCATGTCTCTTGCTGGGGCTCGGCGTCACGGATGCCGATTGGTACACCGTCATGGGGCGCATGATCTTTCTCAATATGCTCCTCTACTTTAGTCCAACGCCGGGCGGCTCGGGCATCGCTGAGGGCGGATTCGTCCTCCTCTTTTCCTCCGTCGTCCCTGCGGGGACGGTTGGCATCGTTGCCGTTTGCTGGCGGCTCATCGCCGAGTATCTTCCATTTCTCATCGGTTTTTACTACACCGTTACCGTCTTTGGCCGTGAGTTTTTACGGCGGTATTGAGCTATCTCCGGCTGCACGACATCCGCTCGTGCAGATTTTTTGTGTTGTGAAATATGTGGGGGGGATTCAGCTCGTGACGACCTCTTTTCTCCTATTCCTTTACGATTGCTTCAATAAAGTTGACGAATCGCATTCCTTTCGTTTCAATCACAAAAATTGCGTCAATCCAGAGACGGAGTTTCAATCTGTAATTCCATAAGAATAAAAATAAACATCTTTATAGCAGTATGAAATATGGATATACTATACTTAACTTACTATGTCGGCCATGGGAGCTGATATGGAAATCGACGGCTTCGGTGCTCTGGCCGGAGAATGCTGCATCATTCCATTAAGGGGGAAGTGTAAGAAATGGGACTTAGAACCAAATCTGTCTTGTTTTTTGATCTGTGTGTGGTGCTGATCTGTGTGTGGTGCTGATCTGTGTCTGCATGGCACTGATCGGATGGGAGAGTGCCAACAGCGGCTTTAACTCTGCCCTGCAGACACAGGCAGTATTAAATGTCAAGCTGATCTTTGAAAACATGGATGTCCGCTACCCGGGGGATTGGTCGCTGCAGGACGGAAAGCTCTATAAGGGCGATCACCGTTTCGGCGACAATCAGGTGGTTGCCGACAAACTCGGCGAGATCTGTCAGGGCCACGTCACCTTCTTTGCAGAGGATGTCGGTGTCTCGACGAACCTCAAGAAGGCAAACGGAGAACGCAATGTCGGCACAAAGGCGAGCGCAGAGGTGGCCGATATTGTCATTAAAGGGAATAAGGAACACAGCGGTATGGTAGCGATTGACGGCATCGACTATCTGGGGGCGTACGTACCTTTGCGAAATGCGAGCGGTCAGGCGATTGGCATGCTATTCGTCGGTATCGGCTCGTATGTCATGGATGATGTGCGCCATCAGTTCCTCATGGTTACGGTCGTCGCCTCTATCCTCGTCATTCTCATTCTGAGTGTGCTCTCCTATGTGGCAATATCGGCAGATCACTGAAGCCTATTGAGGATCTCACCGAGAGCCTGGGAAGGATTGCAAAGGGCGATCTTCGCGTTGCTGATCTGGACGAATCCCGCGAAGACGAGATCGGTATACTTGCACATAGTGCAAACGCGATGAAGAATCGTCTGCGTGAGGTCATGTCGAATGTCTCCCGGTCGGCAGAGACTGTTGCGGCGTCGTCGGAGCAGCTGACGGCGAGCACACAGGAGACCCTCGAATCCATTACGCATGTCGCACAGAACACCACCTCGCTTGCAGAGGGAGCAGCGGAACAGAAAGATACGGCAGATGCTGTTGCCGCCATCCGTCAGGGGAATGAGAACGTCGATGAGGGGGCCTCTGTCGTTGCGTCCTCGGGTGAGGCGTTCCGTACTGTGGCGGAGAATTTTACGGAACTTGGCAGGAACATTCGCCTTGCTTCGGACGAAGTTGGTGTTGTCAGCAAGGCAAGGGATGACATGATCGAATCGTTGAAGCGCGTCGAAGACATCTCGCGCAAGGCAGCGGATGATACGCAGACCATCTCGGCAGCTGTGGAGGAGCAGGCTGCTGCGATGCACGAGATGGCAGATGCAAGCAATACGCTTGCGACGCTTGCACAGGAACTCCAGAACGAGGTGCAGAAGTTCCACCTGTAAAAACTGATCGAGAGAGAAATTTGAATGCCGCAGGGCGTCAACGCTGACGCCCTGCGGCATTCGTGTTTTTAAGGAAGCACTGATAAATTCAGCAACGCCGTCTTAGTACATCTTTTTCGCCCTGTCTGTGCCCTAGAATCCTCCACATAGCCTCTGCTATGCGTCCGGTTTGTCTCCTTGACAGGACAAAAAATCCGCACCAATCCAAGGGACTGTTTTATCAGCGATTCCATGAGATATATTTGACAAAAATCAAAAAGTCAAATATAATAATATCAAATATGCAAAGAACACAAAGAAGGTGGTATGATGAGCAACATTGCCGATATGATAGAATCCTATATCCTGCGCCAGCTGGCCGCCCGTCAGGACGGGAAGGTCGAACTGCGCAGGACGGATATTGCCGATGAGATTTCGTGTGCACCGTCCCAGATCAGCTATGTGCTCTCAACGCGGTTTACGCAGGATAAGGGCTTCGTGGTGGAGTCACGGCGTGGCCTAGGCGGGTTCATCCGCATTGTGCAGGTGCCGCTCCATGATCTGGTTTACCGGGATATGATGTCGAAGATCGACGAGAATACGGACTGCGAGTCCGTACAGGCCATGCTGCGCTATCTCATGCAGCATGGGATGATTGAGACGCGTGAAGCAGCATTGATGCTGCAGATGCTAACAGGGCTCTTTCATGCGGAGTCACTCGATGCGAAGGAGCGCGTCCAAATGTTAAAGACGATGTTTTTGACACTGGAGAAATTTACGTAGCCGTTCGATAACATAGATAGAAGACGGCGGAGACCATTGGGAAGGACACATTGATGATCTGTGAGGAATGCGGCCGCAATGAGGCGATTGTGCACATCGTGCAGATCGGGCCGGGCGGCAAGAGTGAAAAGAATATATGTATGAGCTGCGCCGCGCGCTACGGTGCGTCGATCCTTCGCGCGCAGCAGGAGAATGTTTCGGCGGATGACTTCCTGAAGGGACTGTTTGGCAGCAATCAGGAGGAGAACGCAGAGGAGGAGGATGCACCGCGCATTACCTGTCCGAACTGCGGGATGCATTTTGACGATCTCTCGAAGACGGGGCAGATCGGCTGCTCGGTCTGCTATGAGACATTTCATCATGAGCTCGCGCCGCTCCTGCGGCGCATCCATGGAGCGAGTATTCACCGTGGAAAGATTCCGCGCCGCTCAGGCAGCGGGATCATGCTGCGCCGTGAGGCGGAGCAGCTCCGCACGCGCCTAAAGGAAGCCGTCGCCCATGAGGAGTATGAAAAGGCGGCAGAGCTGCGCGACCGGATTCGCTCGCTGGAGCAGCGGATGGAGGAGAGCAGTCATGGCGCTTGAGGATCTCCTGCGTGCGGAGCGGCTTCCGTGGTTTGCTGCGGGGGGACAGGATGCCGATGTCGTGCTCTCGAGTCGCGTACGCCTTGCCCGCAATCTTCTGCGCCTGCCGTTTCCGGGACGTGCCGATGAGGATCAGCTGGCGGAGATACGGCGCATCATGGATGAGGCACTGGCCAATATCAGCACAGTGTTCGGGCAGCCGTTTGAGCGCATCGCTGTCGACGCGCTGACGGATGTAGAACGGGCGGTGCTGATCGAAAAGCGGCTCATCAGTGAGAAGTTCGCTGCGGGGCAGCCGCAGCGCGCAGCCTACATCAGTGCCGATCTGGGAATCAGCATTCTCATCAATGAAGACGATCATCTCAAGATACAGGTGATGACGCCCGGTCTCTCCGTTGCGCAGGCATTTCGCACGGCGGCGAAGGTGGACGACTTTATTGAGGCGAAGCTGGATCTTGCCTTCGACGAGCGCATGGGCTATCTGACGGCACAGCCGACAAATCTCGGCACGGGACTGCGCGCCTCGGTCGTCGTCCATCTGCCGGGGCTGGTCTATACGCGCAACATCGAGAACATCAGTCATTCGTTTCCGCAGCTTGGCCTTGCCGTTCAGCCGCTTTATGGGGGCGGCGAGGGCGCGCATCTCTATAAAATTTCCAATCAGCTCACCCTCGGTTATGCAGAGGCAGAGATCATCGAGAACCTACGCGCTGCCGTGGGAGAGATCACCGCACATGAGCGGCGTGCACGCAAGGCACTTTCCTACGTCGGAAAGGACAGTGTTGAGGATGGCGTTTGGCGTGCATTCGGAATTCTTTCGTATGCAAGGTCACTGACAGAGGAGGAAACACTTGACCTGCTCTCGCGTGTGCGTTATGGTATAGACCGTGGGATCATCACCGGGGTGTCGGGGGACTGCTACGGTGAGATCATGGTTGCGGCGCGCGATGCCTATCTTCGGTATATGGCAGGCGGGGCGGAACAGTCCGCGGGGGAGATCGCTGGCATGCGCGCAGCGCGTGTGCGCGCGATTTTAGATCGATACAGAACACAGGGGTAAGGAGGGGAACAGCTTGAACTACCGTCAATTTTTTACGCAGACGGCGATTAAGGCCGTGGAGTTTTCGCAGTATATTGCACAGCGGCGCGGCAAGGGGTATATCGGTACCGGCCAGCTGCTGCTCGGTATTCTGCACATGCGCGATACGATTGCCGCCGAGACGCTGGATACATTCGGCGTGGACTACGACAGCGCAGAGCAGGTGATTCGGGAGGGGGACGGTTTTCAAGACGTCCTGACCCCAGAGGAGACGCCCTACTACACGCGGCGCGCACAGCGCGTCATGCAGGGGGCGATTGATACGGCGCGTGAAGCGCGCTCCTTCGTGACAACGGAGCATATTTTGCTCAGTCTGCTCTCCGAAGGTGAGGGGACGGCTGTCCGTACACTGGAGGATCTCGACGTCGATATCGAGGCTCTGCAGAGCGAGGTGAGTGCCAAGATGGACGACACGGAGGACGAGGTCAAAGAGAAATTCGCGCGCCGCAAGAGCGGCAAGGACACGCGCAAGGGGCTGCCCGCCTCACTGAAAAAGTTTGGCACGGATCTGACCGCAGCGGCCGGGGCAGGAAGTCTTGACCCCGTGATTGGCCGTACGGCGGAGATTGATCGCGTGATTCAGGTTCTGGCACGGCGGACGAAAAACAATCCGCTCCTGCTCGGTGAGGCGGGGGTCGGCAAGACGGCCATCGCCGAGGGACTGGCACGGCGCATTGCCGCCGGAGAGGTGCCCTTTCTGCTTGAGGACAAGCACATTGTGACGCTGTCGATGACGGCACTCGTCGCGGGTACGAAGTACCGCGGTGAGTTTGAGGAGCGTCTGAAAAATGTGGTGGATGATGTCATCAAGGCGAAGAACATCATTCTCTTCATCGATGAGATTCACACGCTCATCCGTGCGGGCGGTGCCGAGGGCGCACTCGATGCGGCAAACATCCTGAAGCCCGCTCTTGCGCGCGGTCAGATGCAGATTATCGGGGCAACGACGCTCAGCGAGTACAAGAAGTACTTTGCGAAAGACAGCGCGCTCGCACGGCGGTTTCAGTCGGTGACGGTCGATGAGCCGGATGCTGCGGATGCGGAGCAGATTCTCTTCGGTCTGCGCAGTCGCTATGAGGAGTTTCATCATGCGCGCATCGAGGATACGGCGATTACGGCGGCCGTGCGACTCTCGAAGCGGTACCTGACGGATCGCTTCCTGCCGGACAAGGCGATTGATCTGATGGATGAGGCATCCTCCCATGTGCGCATGAAGAGTGCGGGCGGGACGGATCGTCTGGTCGGCCTGCGCCGTGAGATCGCAGGGGTGGTCAAGGAGAAGGATGCCGCTGTCAGCAAGCAGGACTATGAGGCGGCAGCGCACCTGCGCGACCGCGAGAAGGATCTGCGCGCGAAGCTCGATGCATCCCGCAAGGGCGAGGATGCACGCATGGAGATCCGCGTGACGGAGGACGATATTGCGGCTGTGGTGGCACAGTGGACGGGCATTCCCGTGCAGCGCATCGCGGTCAAGGAATCCGACCGCCTGTTGGCACTTGAGTCGCAGATCGGCCGCCGCGTTATCGGGCAGGACGAAGCGGTGCATGCCGTGGCGCGTGCTGTCCGCCGCGCGCGTGCCGGTGTCAAGGATCCGCGTCGTCCGATCGGCTCGTTCCTCTTCCTCGGGGCGACGGGCGTCGGCAAGACGGAACTGGCGCGGGCACTCGCTGAGTCGGTGTTCGGCACCGAGGATGCGATCATCCGCTTCGATATGTCTGAATACATGGAAAAGCATACGACGGCACGTCTGGTCGGCGCGCCTCCGGGCTATGTCGGCTACGAGGAGGGCGGCCAGCTGACCGACGCCGTGCGGCGCAAGCCTTTTTCCATCATTCTCTTCGATGAGGTGGAGAAAGCTCACCCCGATGTCTTCCACATGCTGCTGCAGGTACTGGAGGACGGCCGCCTGACGGACGGACAGGGGCGCGTTACGGATTTCCGCAATACCATCATCATCATGACCTCGAATGCGGGGGCAGATCATCTGCGCTCGACCCGCGGCACCATCGGCTTTGCCGTCGGCGGGACGGCAGGATCTGACGAGGAGCAGGCGAAAAAGCGCGTCCTCGATGAGGTGCGACAGATCTTCCGCCCCGAGTTCCTCAACCGCGTGGACGATATGATTGTATTCAATGCGCTCGGTGAGCCGGAACTGACGAAGATTGTGGACATTCTCCTACGCGATGTGAAGCTGCGTCTTGCGGAGCAGGAGATCAACATGGAGGTCAGCCCGTCGGCGAAGCGCGTACTCATCACAAAGGGGACGGATGTCAAGTTCGGCGCGCGTCCGCTGCGGCGCGCCATCCAGAAGAACCTCGAAGATGCACTGGCAGAGCGTTTGCTCGCCCGTGACTTTGCGGCGGGGGATGTCATCTCCGTGCGAAAGCTCGGTGATGGATTGGACTTCGTGAAGAAGGACAAGACGCACAATCGACGGACGAAGAAGAATAATAAGAAGGAACCATGCCATGAAACGTGAGGGACGCAACGTACTTGCGCCGCACTCGCGGATGGGATGTTGGGGGGACTTTCTCGTCAACTTCGCATGGTCGCTGTTCTGGCTCGCACGGTCAGTGCGGCGAATGATTTTACTGCGGTGAATGGGGGCTGTTGCACGAAGCGAGGGACTTCGTGCAACAGCCCCGTCTTTGTGCCCCTTCCACCGCTTGCGCGGTTCCCCTTGCTGACCTGTCCAAGAAGCAAGTCCACAAGACGAAGCTGATTGGGTAACAGGTCGTATGGGAAAACGTCCCAAGAACACGAGCGACAGCGATGTGTGATTGGCTGACGTTGACCGCTCCCCGTGATAACGGGGAAGGCTGGGATAACGCCATGTAGCTTCCCCCGCTTGCGGGGGAAGTGGCGAGCATAGCGAGCGATGGGGGGAACAGTCCCTTTTTCGTGTTCTTTCGATGGAGATCTTATGGCAAAGAAGAAAAAGACGATGTACGTTTGTCAGAACTGCGGCTACGACAATACGCGATGGATGGGAAAATGTCCGGGCTGCGGCGCATGGAATACGATGGTGGAGGAGGTCGTTGCTCCGCCGTCGGAGGAGCGGCGCGGTACCGCCTCGTCAGGTGAGCCGCCGCAGCCGATTGCGGAGATCCGCGCAGAGGATCTGCCGCGCTTTTCGACGGGCTCGGGGGAGCTCGACCGCGTTCTCGGCGGCGGTGTGATACCGGGAGCGATGGTGCTCGTCGTCGGTGATCCCGGCGTCGGGAAATCGAGCCTTACCCTGCGCGCATCGGCGGATATAGCGCGGGCAGGACGCCGTGTCCTCTACGTGACGGGCGAGGAAAGCGCACGGCAGATCCGCATGCGTGCCGATCGTCTGCAGGCCGTTGCCGATGAGCTGCTCGTCGTCAGCGAGACGAATCTTGATGCAATCTGCGCACACGTAGAAAATGTTAAGCCCGCGCTCTTTATCATCGACTCCATCCAGACGATGTACCGTCCCGACATCGAGAGTGCGCCCGGCAGCGTCTCGCAGGTGCGCGAGTGCGCCATGGAGCTGATGCGCGTCGCAAAGACGGCGGGGATTGCCGTCTTTGTCATCGGCCATGTAACGAAGGAGGGAAGCCTGGCGGGCCCGCGTGTCCTCGAGCATATCGTCGATACGGTGCTCTATTTTGAGGGAGAGCGAAATGCGGAGTATCGCGTACTGCGCGCCGTAAAAAATCGCTTTGGCAGCACGAACGAGCTGGGGCTCTTTGAAATGCGGGATGTCGGACTGGTCGATGTCCCCGATGCGTCGAAGCTGTTTCTCTCCGAGCGCGCCCCCGAGAGCGGCTCGGTCATTGTGCCGACGGTGGAGGGGACGCGTCCTCTGCTCGTCGAGGTGCAGGCGCTGGTCGCCCCGACACCCTATCAGCCGCCGCGTCGTACGGCGGACTCCGTGGATGTCAAGCGGATCCAGCTGCTGCTCGCCGTCCTCGAAAAGCGCGTACGTCTGCCGATCGGCGCCGCGGACGTCTATGTGAAAGTCGCGGGCGGTATCCGTCTCGATGAGCCGGCGGCGGATCTTGCCCTCTGTGTTGCCATGGCATCGAGCTTTGCAGGACGTCTGCCGCGCCCGCAGATGGTCGTCTGCGGCGAGGTGGGGCTTTCAGGGGAGGTGCGCGCCGTCTCACAGGCGGAGCAGAGAATCATCGAGGCGCAGCGGCTCGGTTTTCACGCCGCCGTGATCCCCATGAAGAACTACCGTCAGCTAAAAGGCAAGTTCGCAGGGATGGAACTCTTCGGTGCAGAGACGATTGGCGATGCCTTAAAGTGTGCGATGCCAAAAAATATTTAAGAAAAGATAAGATTTCCACGATAAAGAGATTGAAGAGGTGATGTGTAGATGAATGCCGGAAATCTTATGGCGGTATCGACCACGGACGGCGCATCGACGGCAGCGGGCGTGCAGGGAGCGCGCAGCGCAGCGGCGAGCAGTCGTACGCAGACAACCTCAGGGAAGAATACGTTCAGCGATACGATGGGCGCACTGCAGAAAAAGGGTATGAGTGCAGATGCGACCAAGATCCAGACCGGTGATTCCTCGCTGTCTGCCGTACAGGATAAGCCTGCGGCGACGGGGACGGACGGGATGGCGCAGAACGCACAGGATGTGAAAAAAACAGCGTCCATGCCTGCGGCAAAAGGGCAAAGCGACGCCTTGAAGGACGTGTCCGCCGAGGACACAGCCATAGCCTCCGCAGCGGCGGCAACCGTGCTCACAGCACTCCTGCCGGCAGATGTGGAGCAGGTTCCCGTGGAGAGCACCCCGGCGGAGGGGGAGCTGCCGCCGGCTCTGGCGGATATTCTCGAACGCTATGGGCTGACCGCTGAGCAGCTGCGTGATACGAAGCTGCAGACGGCGGTCGAGCATCTGCTGCAGCAGATGCCGCAGACCGATGAGAAGGGAAACGCGCTTCTCCGCGCCCTAGCCGGTGAACCGCTGACGCAGGAGACGGCGAATACCGCTGTCATGCTGGCACAGACGGATGCACCTGCCGCTGCGGCGGCGCGTCTCGCAGCGCTCGATGCGGCGATGCCCGCACAGCTGCGTGCGGCACTTCAGGCAGCAGCATTGCCGTCTGCGGAGGATGCAGCGCCGGTACCGGCCGCGGTGACGGATGAGACCCCTGTATCGCAGCTCGTCGTGCAGGAGGACCCCGTTCCCGCAGCACCTGCGGAGCAGCCGACGGTTGTGCAGCAGCCCGCGGTACAGGCAGCGGCCGTTTCCGCGATGCAGGAGCAACAGACTCTGCCGCGGGAGAAGAGTGCGGCGGCGCTGGTCGGTGAGCATCTGACCGAGGAAACGCAGCCTGCACCGAGCCCGCTCGATGTTCTCGCACAGCGTACGATGCGCCACGATGCAATGCAGCGTGATATGAGCGGAGAAAACGCGGAGCAGAACCAGCAGCCGATGCAGAGCGGCATCCCCCAGGCAGCACCGACGCATGAGAACGTCTCCTTTGAGACGACAGTGCGCACGGCGGAGACGCCCGTTCAGCTGGCCTCTGTGCAGACGGGGACGCCTCCCGTCCAGACGGAGCAGGTAGCACCCGCCGCAGAAGTGCCGCAGCGCCCGCAGACCGACTACGAGATTCCGCGTCAGATTGTCGAGCAGGCACGGCTTCTGCGTACCCTGAACGACACGCAGATGATCATTCGCCTGAAGCCGGAGCATCTCGGCGAGCTGACACTGCGTGTTGCCGTCGGCTCGGACGGTGCGGTACAGGCGTCCTTCCACAGCGACAACGCCCACGTGCGCAGCGTGATCGAGAACTCGCTCGTCCAGCTGCGGCAGGAGCTGAACACGCAGGGGATCAAGGTGGATCGCGTCGGCGTCTATACGGGACTTGCCGATGGGCAGATGCCCCAGGGACAAGGGCAGGAAGCATGGCAGCAGCAGCAGGCAGGGCACAGTGAGACACAGGTCTACGCACGCGGTGATGCCGACGACTATCTCGACGGGGAAATCGTCGATGATGGCGTTACCCCCGCATCGATACAGGAAAGCGTTGGCGGCGTAACGGCAGACGGTGTGGACTATCGCGTCTGACCATGTGAGGAGGAAAAAAAGTGGCAAGTACAAACCCACTGAATACCATCAATGTCGGCGGCGTCATCCAGAAGGTCTCCGACTATGAGGCGGCCCAGAACCAGGCAAAGGCCGGAAAGAAGGACAACAGCGCTCTCGGCAAGGATGCGTTTCTGCAGCTGCTCGTAACGCAGATGCGCTATCAGGATCCGCTTAATCCGCAGGACAATGCGGAGTATCTCTCGCAGCTGGCACAGTTCTCCGCGCTCGAGCAGATGACGAATGTCTCCAAGGGGCTGGAGAAGGTCAGCAAGATTGTTGACAATATCGATTCTTCGGTATTGATCGGACAGCTCAGTTCGATGATTGGACAGCCAATCCAGTGGATTACAGAGACGAAGGGAAAAGATGGTGCTGTAACGAAGCAGAACTTTGAAGGCAAGGTCATCGGGGTCAGCATCACAGACGGTGCACCGAGCATTATCGCCGATGTCAATGGACAGTCGCATAAGGTGCAGATCTCTGAAGTGGTGCGCGTCGGCCGTGTCACAGCCTCAGCAACGTAACCGGAAATACAGGGCAGTTGGCCAAAGATCGGTATCGTACCGCCCTTTTCTTGTTGCATAATGCGTATCCGTCGCTTATAATGGGGACGTAATATCCCAAGGGAATATGGGATGCAGAGAGGAAATGGAGGGATCCAATATGGCACTATCAGCCATAGGAGGGGGCTTCGGTTCAAGTCTTTTCCAACAGTCAAACCGTGAAATCCATCAACTTGGTGGTCGGGCGACACAGGCCAAGATGGACGAGGTTAAGGCGGTTATAGGCGACTCGAAGTTCGGTTCGGGCACGAAGGCAGGGACGAGTGAGTTCCAGCAAACGCAGCGGACCGTCATCCGCACGGGCGAGCAGAGCGCGTCGCGCGCCACACATCAGGCTGCGCAGAACATGGATCCTGCAATGCTGGGCACGAGTGCATTCCAGAAGTCGAACCGCTCGGCACAGCAGATGGGTGCCCAGGCGACGCAGGCCAAGATGGACGAGGTCAAGGCGGTTATAGGCGACTCGAAGTTCGGTTCGGGCACGAAGGCAGGGACGAGTGAGTTCCAGCAGACGCAGCGGACGGTTATCCGCACGGCGGAGCAGGTTACTTCACGCGCCACGCAGCAGGCGGCGCAGAATATGGATCCTGCGATGCTGGGCACGAGCCGCTTCCAGAAGTCCCTTCGTGAAGCACAGCAGTATGGCGCCCAGGCAACGAGCCAGCGCATGGAGCAGGCAAAGGCGGCCTATGCAATCAGCCCGCGTGCGCCACAGCATGTCGGAAGCAATCTCGACATCAAAGCATAAAATGATAAATGATAATGGACTGCCTACGGAATCCTGCGGCTTTGTATGGCAGTCCTTATTTTTGTCTTGACAAGCGTGAATCCATCTGTTAATATAACATCTGTCGCAGAGAAAGCGTGAAGTGAATATGGAGTGGTACTCAAGAGGCTGAAGAGGACGGTTTGCTAAATCGTTAGAGTGGGTAACCGCTGCGAGAGTTCGAATCTCTCCCACTCCGCCATTTTTTATTACCCGGTCTGCGTCGGGTTTTTTTAATTTAAGGAGATGCTTCTATGGAGATGCAGAGCACGCCGCCGTCCTTTGTCGAACGATTTTTTAAAGTGCGGGAAAAGGGCTCGACCGTGCGCACGGAATTGCTCGCAGGCGTGACGACGTTCATTGCCATGGCGTATATTCTCTTTGTCAATCCAAATATACTTGCGGACGCCGGTATCCCGAAGGAGGCGGCGATTGCCTCGACGATCTGGATCGCGGCACTCGCGTCGCTCGCCATGGGCATTTTTGCGAACTATCCCGTCGCGCTCGCACCGGGCATGGGGCTGAATGCGTTCTTTGCCTACTATGTCTGCGGTGTTCTCGGTCTGCACTGGACCGTGGCACTCGGCGCCGTGTTCTTCTCGGGTGTACTCTTCCTGATTTTGACGGTTGGCGGAATCCGACAGGCGATCATCAATGCTGTCCCGCGTGACCTGAAATACGCCATCAGCGTGGGCATCGGACTCTTTATTGCGTTCATCGGGCTGAAGGGGACGGGGCTGATCGTCGAGAACTCTGCGACCTATGTCTCCCTTGGTCACGTCACCGCGCCGACGACACTGCTCTCTCTCTTCGGTCTGCTCCTCACAGCGGCGCTGATGGCGCGCAACGTGCACGGCTCGATCCTCATCGGCATCTTTGTGACGACCATCCTCGCCATGATTCTCGGGATGACGCCGGCACCGAAGGGAATCACGGATATTATGAGCACTTCGCTCCCCCACATGGGGGAGACGTTCGGCCAGCTCGATCTCGCGGGCGCATGGCACTACGGCCTCGTTTCGATCATCTTCACGTTCACTGTGGTGGAGCTGTTCGATAATATGGGCACATTGATCGGTCTGACGACAAAGGCAAAGATGGTGCGCCCCGACGGACACATCGAGAACATCGACAAGGCACTGACCACAGATGCGGTCGGGACGATGGTCTCCGCTATGTTCGGTACGTCGACGGTCACCTCCTACATCGAGAGCGCGGCCGGCATTGCCGCCGGCGGGCGGACAGGGCTGACTGCCGTTGCGGCGGGCGTGCTCTTCCTGGCGGCGCTGCTCTTTACGCCGCTGATCGGGCTCGTGCCGGCATTTGCTACCGCGCCTGCCCTCATCCTAGTCGGAGCGCTGCTCATGTCCGAGGTCGGAAAGATTGACTTCTCCGATTTCACGAATGCTCTGCCCGTCTTCCTTACGATCATCATGATGCCGCTCACGTCGAGTATCGCCAATGGCTTTGCCTTCGGCTTTATCAGCTACACGGTCATGAAGCTCTGTGCGGGGCAGTATAAAAAGGTCAGCTGGATCATGTATCTCGTCTCGATTGCCTTCCTGATCAATCTGGCACTTCGTTCGTAGGAGGCTGACGTGCAGATGAAACATCGCATGGCATTTCTCGTGAGCCTTTTGCTCCTGCTCTCCGCGCTCCTTGGCGGATGTGCAGGAGCATCGCATGAAACATCCACGACAGCACCCGTGCAGCAGGCACTCACGGTCAAGATGCTCGATATTGGGCAGGGGGACGCCATCCTCATTCAGACTGCAGAGCAGAACGTCCTCATCGACACGGGCGATGTGGACGAGCGGGATAAGCTCCGCGCCGAACTGGACAAGGCGGGAGTCAAGAAACTCGATGCAGTGATTCTGACCCATCCCCATGCTGATCATATCGGCGGGATGGAGATGCTGATCAATACGTATCCGATCGGCATGGTCTATGACAACGGGATGCCGTCAACGTCGCGCGTCTACATCGGCTATATGAAACAGCTGAAGGCGAAGGGAATTGCACGCAAGGGCCTCTGTACGGGGGATCGCGTGGATCTCGGCGGCGGGGCTGTCTTTGAGGTGCTCGCCCCGTCGGCATCACTGGTCCAGCAGGGCAGCGTCAAGGGCTACAAGCACGATCCGAACAACGAGTCTGTCGTTGGGCGGTTGGTCTTTGGCGATTTCTCCATGATGTTTACGGGCGACGCAGAAAAGAAAGAGGAGCAGGATATCCTTGCGGGGGCGCAGGGCGCGGTGCAGAGCACCGTCCTCAAGGCCGGCCATCATGGCAGCAAAACCTCCTCCTCGGCAGATTTCCTGCGCGCCGTCCATCCTGCGGCGGCACTCATCTCCTGCGGTGTGAACAACGACTATGGACATCCGCATAAGGAGACGATGAAGAAGTACCATGCCATGAATCTGGACATCTATGTGACGGCGGAGAATGGCACGATTACGCTTACGAGCGATGGCAAGGACTACCATATCACGCCGGAGAGAGGGGAGAAACAATGATTTCTGCGTACCTAGATCGATTTGAAGGAGATCTTGCCGTGCTTCTCCTCGGGGATGCCATGGTCAAGGTGAATTTTCCACGCGTGTTCCTGCCCAAAGATGTGGCAGAGGGCGACTATCTGAAGCTGACGATAGAGCGCGATGCGGCGGCGACGGATGCCGCTGAGGATGAGGCACTGGAGCTGCTGAAAGGCTGAATGGGGGCGAGATTGGCATTGACGATCAAGAACAGGGTTCATCTGTGGATGCGACCGCTGCTTGCCGCAGCGGTTTTTGTCTGCCTGCTCTTTCTCCTCGGTGGAGCGGGAGAAGCAGCAGGCACCATCCATCGCATTACGGGCATTGAAAGCCATGCGGTGGAGGTGGACGGGCGCGCGGCGCAGCGCATAGAGATCACCGTTAAGAAGGCGGAGCTGCACTACGCTCTGTCGGAGCGGTATCATGCGGACAATCAGCTGCTGGTCGAGCTGGAGGATGTTGCGCTGGATGAGCATCTTCCCCATGAGATCGCTCTCGATGGAGCGGTGCTGCAGCGGCTTGTCGTTATCCCACGCGAGAATCATCGTGCGGCACTGCGGATCTATGCAGGGCATGACCTTCGCAGTGCTGATGCCTATCGCGTGTATACCGTCCCGGGGACGGGACGTGAGAAGAACACCGAGCGGCTCGTGATTGAGATCTTTGCGGATGCCGGAGACACGCTCAGCAAGGCGGTCATGGGGCATACGGTGGTCATCGATCCCGGGCATGGGGGCAGTGATACAGGGGCGATCGGTCCATCGGGTACATGCGAAAAGGATGTCGCCCTTGCCGTCTCCCTGCGTACGCGTGACCTCCTGACCAAGGCGGGGGCGCATGTCGTCATGACGCGGACGGACGATGTGGACGTCGCGTATGCGGGCAGTTCGGCTTCCCGCGAACTGCAGGCGCGTGTGGATGCTGCGGCGGCACATGAGGAAGCGGAACTCTTCCTCTCCGTGCACTGTAATTCCTTTAGCAATCCGGATGCACACGGGATGGAGACCTACTATTATCCCAAGACGGATGCGGATGAACGTTTCGCCGCGCTGCTGAACGAGGAACTTGCTGCGGCGGGCGGACTCTATAATCGCGGGGTCAAATATGCGCACTTCTACGTCCTGAAGCATTCGGATATCCCTGCTTCCCTTGCGGAACTGGGGTTTATCTCGAATCCCGAGGAGGAGCAGCTGCTCACGGATCCTGCCTATCAGGAGACATTGGCACAGGCACTCTTTCGTGCGATTGCACGCTATTTTGAGGAATGAGGAGAGAATCGGAAATGTTCCAACACGCGCAACATATCACACGTCTGCTGGGCGCGCCGCTCTGCGCAGCACTTCTGCTCACAGCGGGCTGTGCGGATGAAAAGACGTCTGCCCCGCCTGCCGCAGAGTCACAGCAGACACAGACGAAGGCGGCTGCTGTGGACGACACAGCGGCGAAGGACAAAGAGGTCAAGGTGAATGTCTACTACCCGAAGAATGACGGCATGGGTCTTGTGGCGGACAGCCGTACGGTAAAACTCGGCAGCGAGGATAAGTATACGGCAGCGCTGAAGTCCCTGCTCGCAGGCACGACGGAGAAGGGGCAGACGAATGTCTTCCCAAAACACGTGAAGCTGCGCAGCGTCAAGGTTCAGGACGGTGTCGCCACGGTGGATTTCTCCAAGGAGCTGCAGAAGAATTTCAACGGTGGGTCGACGGGGGAAGAGATGCTCGTCGGATCAATCGTCAACACGCTCACGGATTTCCCTGAGGTGAAAAAGGTGCGCATCCGCATTGAGGGAGAGGATGTGGAAACTCTCTCGGGGCACATGGATCTCTCTGAGCCACTGCCGCGCATGACAGAGTTGCTGAAATAGCTGTGCTTGTCATTTTGGCTGTTTTGTGATAGGATACTAGTAGAATGGCGGGAGTGCTCTCTTTGTATGCCCGCAAATCGGAGGGTGCAGCGCGCCCCCCAATGGAAAGAAGCAGGAGGTTGTTTCATACAATGAAGGTTACGGCAGAGCATGGGGAGAACCGTGAGGTCACTCTGACGATTGAAGTGGATCAGGACAAGCTGGAGCAGGCGACGGACGGCGCGGCAAAGCGTCTTGCGGGACGCGTGAATATCCCGGGCTTCCGCAAGGGAAAGGCACCGCGCAAGATTGTCGAGAATTTTGTCGGCAAGGAGGCCATCCTTCAGGAGGCATTCGAGAGCGTTGCACAGAAGGCGTTCGATGAAGCGCTGACCGAGCAGAACATGGAGCCTGTGACGCGCCCCGAGATCGACATCGTGACACTCGAGGAGGGCAAGGATGTCGTATTTACGGCAAAGTTCACGCAGCGTCCCGAGGTCACACTCGGCGAATATAAAGGGCTCAAGGTCGAGAAGCCTGCCGTCTCGGTTTCCGAGGAGGACATCGATCGTCAGATCGAGGGGATGCGCCAGCATCAGGGCACGCTCATCGACGCCCCCGACGATGCCGCGGTCAAGAAGGACGACTTCATTACGCTTGATTTTGAGGGCTTTGTGGACGGAACACCGTTCGAGGGCGGCAAGGGCGAAGACTATCCGCTCCAGATCGGCTCGGGCTCGTTCATTCCGGGCTTTGAAGATCAGCTCATCGGTGCGAAGGTCGGCGAGGAGCGCGAGGTGAACGTCACGTTCCCCGAGGACTACCACGCGGAGAATCTCAAGGGAAAGGCGGCTGTCTTCAAGTGCTCGGTGCGCAGTATCAAGTCGCGCGAGCTGCCTGAGCTGGACGATGCGTTTGCCAAGAAGGCAAGCAAGTTCGAGACGCTCGCAGAGCTGCGCGAGGACATCCGCAAGAACCTCCAGGAGGGGGCGGAGCGTCAGGCAGAGAATGAGCGCCGCACAAAGGCAATCGACATGGCGACGGACAACTGCACGATGGAGATTCCGCCCGTGATGGTCGAGAACCGCATTACGGCGATGATCCAGGAAATGGCGATGCGTCTTGAGCAGCAGGGAATGAGCCTTGAGCAGTACCTTCAGTACGCCGGGCTCGACATGGCGCGCATCCGCGACGAGTACCGCGAGACGGCGGAAAAGAACGTGCGCACCGATCTCATGCTCGAGGAGGTTGCCAAGGCAGAGGACATCAAGGTCGAGGGAAGGGATCTCGATCAGGAAGTCTATGCCATGGCGCTTTCCTATGGCGCAACACCGAAGCAGGTTCAGAAGATCATCAAGGAACAGGGGCGCGTCAGCGATCTTGCAGCGACGGTGTTGCGCAAGAAGACGGCGCAGTTCATCGTGGACAATATCACGGAGTAAGAAAGCTCCTGCGGGGAGGAACGTATGAGTTACTATGTACCGATGGTGGTGGAGACCTCCGGACGCGGGGAGCGTGCCTATGACATTTACTCCCGCCTGCTGAAGGAGCGCATCATCTTCCTCGGTGGACCGATTGACGACAGCGTCGCCAACGTCATTGTTGCGCAGATGCTCTTTTTGGAGTCAGAGGATCCCGATAAGGATATCCACCTCTATATCAACAGCCCCGGCGGTGTTGTGACGGCAGGACTTGCCATCTATGATACCATGCAGTACATCAAGCCGGATGTCTCCACGATCTGTGTTGGACAGGCGGCGAGCATGGGTTCGATTCTTTTGACGGCGGGTGCAAAGGGAAAACGCTATGCTCTCCCGCATGCCCGTATTATGATTCATCAGCCGCTTGGCGGCGCACAGGGACAGTCGACCGACATCCAGATCCAGGCGAAGGAGATCCTGCGCCTGCGTGAGGTCGGCAACGAAATCCTCGCGCATCACACGGGGCAGGATACAGAGAAGATCAACGTTGATACGGAACGCGACAACTTCATGTCGGCGGAGGAGGCAAAAGAATACGGCCTCATTGATGAGGTTGTCCTCCGACCAAAGGATACATCTGCTGACAGCAAGGCCTGAGGGGGTGTCATGCGATGAAATTTGGGGCGGACGACAAGGGTCAGCTCAAGTGCTCGTTCTGCGGTAAGACGCAGGAGCAGGTAAGGAAGCTCGTGGCGGGGCCCGGCGTCTATATCTGCGATGAGTGCATCGAACTCTGCAATGAGATCATTGCGGAGGAACTTGGCGACGATATTGATGTCGGACTCAAGGATATTCCGAAGCCAAAGGAGATCCGCCGCATTCTCGACCAATATGTCATTGGTCAGGATGAGGCGAAAAAATCGCTTTCCGTGGCGGTCTACAATCACTACAAGCGTATTCATGCCGGTCAGGGAAAGAACGAGGATGTGGAGCTGCGCAAGTCGAACGTCCTCATGATCGGTCCGACGGGCAGCGGCAAGACTCTGCTGGCGCAGACGCTGGCACGCATCCTGAATGTGCCGTTTGCCATCGCCGATGCGACCTCTCTCACGGAGGCCGGCTATGTCGGCGAGGATGTCGAGAACATCCTGCTGAAGCTGATTCAGGCGGCAGACTACGACATCGAGAAGGCACAGCGCGGCATCATCTACATCGACGAGATCGATAAGATTGCGCGCAAATCGGAGAACCCCTCCATCACGCGAGATGTCTCGGGAGAGGGCGTTCAGCAGGGACTGCTCAAGATCCTTGAGGGGACGACGGCCTCCGTACCGCCGCAGGGCGGGCGCAAGCATCCGCAGCAGGAACTCCTGCAGATCGATACGACGAACATTCTCTTTATCTGCGGCGGTTCGTTTGATGGCCTTGAGGAGATCATCGAATCGCGCCTCGGAAAGAAGCAGATGGGCTTCGGTGCCGAGGTGCGCTCAAAGCGCCGCGTTACCGTGGGGGCGTCGCTCAGCAAGATCATTCCCGAGGATTTGATGAAGAATGGGCTGATTCCCGAGTTCATCGGGCGTCTGCCTGTCGTAGTCACGCTGAACTCCCTCGATGAGGAGGCACTCGTTCGCATTCTGACAGAGCCGAAGAACGCTCTTGTCAAGCAGTTCCAAAAGCTGCTCGAACTGGACGGTGTGCGTCTGACGTTTGAGGAGGATGCACTGCACCTGATCGCGAAGGAAGCGCTGACGCATAAGACGGGCGCGCGTGGTCTGCGTGCCATCGTCGAGGGGATCATGCGCAACGTCATGTATGAGGTGCCGTCGATCCATGGCGTGACAGCATGTCAGGTCACGAAGGACGTCATTGTCAACCACAGTGCCCCGATCCTCACCATCGACGGTGCGGGCGCACAGAAGATGGCAGCCGCCAATTAAAGGTCTCTGTGTTTCCTTTGACACATATCGACATACCAATGAAAGGAGCCTGCAGCGTGCGGTGCTCCTTTTTTCTATAGATGGAAGGAACGCGACCATGTCTGAAAAACAAACACTGCCGCTGCTTCCCCTGCGGGGACTTGTGGTCTATCCCCACATGATGGTCAACATCGACGTGGGACGCGATCGCTCCGTTGCCGCCATCGAGGCTGCGATTGCAGGAGACAGTCGGATTCTCGTCGTCTCACAGAAGGATCCGGAACTGGATGACCCGACGGCGGCAGACCTCTATGATGTCGGTGCAGTTGCGGAGATCCGTCAGTTTCTGCGCCTGCCCGAGGGCGTGCTGCGGATTCTCGTGGATGGACAGCAGCGTGCGGAGATCATGGAGATCCGCGAGGGGGAGACGTATGCGGAGGCGGATGTCCATGTGATTGACGAGGAGAGTGTGGAAACGCCCTCCACAAAGGATATGGAGGCACTCGTTCACGGGGTAACGAGCAAATTCGAGGAGTGGGTGAAGCTCTCTCATAAGATTCCGCCCGAGGCGCTGGTGTCGATCTCAATCATGGAGGACATGGGACGTCTGGCGGATATTATCGCGAGCCATTTGAGCCTGAAGCATGAGGTGCGGCAGGATATCCTTGCCACCATTGATGTGCGCGCACGCCTGCATCGTCTCTATGAGGTGCTCGTCTATGAGCTGGACATCATGGGGATCGAGCAGAAGATCAACCGTCGTGTACGTAAGCAGATGGACAAGGTTCAGCGCGATTTTTATCTGCGTGAGCAGATCAAGGCAATCCATAAGGAGCTCGGCGACGATGCGGATAAGTCCGCTGATGTGGATTGTTATCGCACGGCTCTCGCGGAGGGGGCGTACCCCGATGCCGTACGCGAGACCATCGAGCGTGAGATTCACCGCCTCGACGTCAGCCCTGCGATGAGTGCCGAGGTCGGTGTGATCCGCAGCTATCTGGACTGTCTGATCGAACTGCCGTGGATGCACACGACCAAAGAGACGGTCGATATGAATGCTGCGCGCGCTGTGCTCGAACGCGATCACTACGGACTCGAAAAGATCAAGGAGCGCATCCTCGACTATCTTGCCGTGCGTCAGCTGGCACCGGAGCAGAATGCCCCCATCCTCTGCCTCGTCGGTGCACCCGGTGTCGGCAAGACGTCGCTCGGAGCGTCGATTGCCCGTGCGATGGGGCGGGAGTTCATCCGTATCTCGCTCGGCGGCATCCGTGATGAGGCGGAGATACGCGGGCATCGCCGCACCTATGTCGGCGCGATGCCGGGCCGCATCATCGAGGGGATTCGCCGTGCCGGTACGAAGAACCCCGTTTTTCTCCTCGATGAGGTAGACAAGATTGCCATGGACTTTCATGGCGATCCTTCCGCTGCGCTTCTTGAGGTTCTTGACCCTGCACAGAACTGCACGTTCAGCGATCACTTCGTGGAGCTGCCGTTTGACCTCTCGCAGGTGTTCTGGATCGTCACGGCAAATCACCCCGCGCGCATTCCTGCGCCGCTGCGTGACCGAATGGAGATCCTGAACCTCTCGAGCTATACGGAGATGGAGAAGGTCGAGATCGCACGGCGGCATCTCCTGCCGCGTCAGCGCATACAGAACGGGCTGAAGGCAAAGGACATCCGCATCAGTGCAGGCGTCTATCCTGTGCTCATCCGCTCCTATACGCGCGAGGCGGGGGTGCGCGAGCTGGAGCGCGTCGTGGGTCAGCTCTGCCGCAAGACAGCACGGCGCATCGTCGAAGGGGAGACGCCGCCCATCGCCGTGACGAAGGCGAATCTTACGGAGTTTCTGGAACGTCCGAAGTACCATCCGGCGCGGCAGGAGAAGAAGCCCCTCGTCGGTGTCGTCACGGGGCTTGCGTGGACGGAGGTCGGCGGCGACGTGCTGCGGACGGAGGTCAACATCCTGCGCGGGAAGGGCAAACTCATCCTCACGGGGCAGCTCGGCGACGTGATGCAGGAATCGGCACAGGCGGCACTCTCCTACGTGCGCAGCCGTGCGGATGCGCTCCATCTGGCAGAGAACTTCTACGAGACGGACGACATACACATCCATCTGCCCGAGGGGGCGATTCCGAAGGACGGCCCCTCGGCGGGCATCACCATGGCGACGGCGATGATCTCAGCACTCACGGGGCGCAAGGTGCGCGCCGATGTCGCTATGACGGGGGAGATCACGCTGCGCGGAAATGTGCTGCCGATCGGCGGGCTGAAGGAGAAGACGCTCGCTGCCTATCGCGAGGGTGTGCATACCATCGTCCTGCCGCAGGAAAACGAACGCGATATCGAGGATATTCCCGATGCGGTGCGTGCGTCACTTGAGTTTGTACCCGTAGCGCACATGGACGAGGTACTGAAGGTCGCGCTGTATAATTAGGAGGTGCAGCATGTCTGAGCCGGTTGTCATTACAAAGGCTGCCTATCTTGCCTCTGCGGTACGGCGCGATCAGTACCCCGAGGAACAGCGTCCCGCGGTCGCCTTCATCGGACGCTCCAATGTCGGGAAGTCGTCTCTCATCAACTCCCTGACACGCATTCGCCAACTCGCCCATGTCTCGGGGAAACCGGGGAAGACACAGACGATCAACTTCTATGAGCTGCTCATGCGCATCGACGGTGGGGAAGAGCGGCATCCTGTACACCTGGTCGATCTGCCGGGCTATGGTTATGCCAAGGCGGCGCGTGAGAGCCGAAAGACATGGGCAAAGTTTATCGAGGAGTACTTTCTCCATGCAGAGAATCTGCACTTTGTCTGTCTCCTGCTCGATATTCGTCATGCCCCCATGCCCTCCGACAGAAAGATGTTTGAGTGGCTCGTATCGCATGATATACCTGTGCTGGTCATCGCCACGAAGGCGGATAAGCTTGGGCGCACGGCACGGCAAAAACAGCTGTCCCTGATGCGCAGGACGCTCGACGTTCCCGATCTTTCGATTCTGCCATATTCCGTGCCGAAAAACGAAGGGCGTACGGAACTCCTTGACGTGATGAAGGAATATCTGTTAGAATAGGCACGTAAAGAAGTGAATCGCATTCATTTTTGTGCCTGTGTCCTATGATACGATTGTCCATGAGCAAGACGATCCGATACCGGTGCATGAAGATGGTGCACGGTATATGGGAGAGACTTCAATGGCAGAACTGACAGAATTTGACAAACGGCTGCTGAACCTCCTGCAGGGCAACCTGCCGGTGTGTTCGCGGCCGTTTGCGCGTCTCGCCGAGATGCTCGGAACGACGGAGGAGCATGTGCTTGAGCGGCTGGACGCCCTGAAGGCGGACGGATTTTTGCGGCGCATTGGGACATTTTTCAACTCGGAACGCCTTGGCTATCAGGGGACACTGATCGCGTTGTGTGTGACACCGGAGCAGCTTTCGTCCGTCGCACAGGCGGTCAATCGCTATACGGGCGTGACGCATAACTATGAGCGCGAGGGTAGGTATAACCTATGGTTTACGCTCATGACACCGTCGCAGGCGACGGAGGAGAAGATCATCGGAGAGATCAAGGCGCTGCCCGGGGTGGAGCGTCTGATGGACCTGAAAGCGAATAAGAAATATAAGATCAACGTGCAGTTTAAGCTGAACTGATGCAGGAAGGAAGGCATATCTATGAGCGAAGCAATCGAGGTCGATGCTCTCGACCGTAAGATCATCCGCCTCCTGCAGGGGCAGTTTCCGCTTGTCGCCGAGCCGTACAAGGCACTCGCGGCGGAAATCGGCATCAGCGAGGAGGAGTTTCTGCAGCGTGTGGAGCGTATGATTGCAGAAAAGAAGATCCGGAAGATGGGCGCGGTTCTCCGTCACCGCGAGGTCGGCTTTACGTCCAACTGCCTCTGTGTTTGGAATGTCCCCGACGCGCGCGTGGACGAAGTGGCGCGGCGGATGGCGCAGCACGAGCGCGTCTCCCATTGCTATGACCGCAATCGTACGGCGGATTGGCGCTATAATGTCTATACGATGATCCATGGTTTCAGCCGTGAGGAGTGCGAGAAGATTGCAGAAGAACTCGCAGCCGCGACGGGCATCGAGGATCGCGCGATGCTCTACACCAAGAAAGAGTGGAAGAAGACATCGATGCAGTACTTTGTGGAAGAGTGATATGGATAGAAAACCCCCGAAGGCTTTTATCTTGAGCCTTCGGGGGTTCTATGTTTTTTAGGGAAACACTGATAAAATGAGGTCTGCCAGATTGGCGTAGATTTTTTCGTCCGAACGAGGTGGAAAACCGGACGCAGAGTGGTGCTCTGTGGAGGATTTTCCGCCGAAGTGCGGGCAAAAAAGATGCGTCAAGATGGTTGTACCGAATTTATCAGTGCTTCCTTAGAGTGCAATCACCTGATCGTGGAGTGCCTTGAGCTGTTCCTCGGACGGAACGTAGAGGATACGTACCTTGTCCATGGCGATCTCGCAGCCGCCCGCCTTCAGCTCGTCCTCAATCTGCTGGATGCTCTGCCCGCCCCAGCCATAGGAGCCAAAGGCGAAAGCCTTACGTCCCTTCGGTGCGAGCCCCCGCATATAGCAGAGGAAACCGCCGATGGTCGGGAGCATCGTATTGTTGAGCGTCGGCGAACCAACGGCGAGATAGCGGCTCGTGAGGATATCCGTCATGATGTCCGCATGGGAGTTCTTCTTGATGTCGTAGTAGCCGACGGAGTAACCCTTGTCGATGAACGCCTCAGCAATCGTATGCGCCATCGCCTCGGTGGAGTGCCACATGCTGTCGAAAACGATGACGGCGCGCTCCTCTGTCTCGCCGCTCGACCACTGCTTATAGCGCTCGATGATCTCAGGGATATGGGAACGCCAGATAATGCCATGTCCCGTGGCGATCATCTCCATGTCGAGCCCGTGCAGTGCCTTGAGTGCCGCCTTTGCCTGTGCTCCGTATGGGAAGAGAATGTTGGCGTAGTATTTTTTTGCCTCCTCACAGAGGATAGCGAGGTCATTCTCGTCGTCGAAGCGCTTGCCCGATGCCAGATGCTGCCCGAACGCGTCGTTCGAGAAGAGAATCTTCTCCTCAGGGCAGTAGGTGACCATGCTGTCGGGCCAGTGCAGCATCGGGGTCGGGATGAACTGCAGGGTGCGCTTGCCGAGCGAGATGCTGTCGCCTGCCTTGACGGTCTCATAGGGGAGCTCTCCATAGTAGGCGCGCAGCCCCTTCAGTCCGTTCGGCGCACTCGTGACGATCTTTGCGCTCGGCGCGAGGGAGGAGATGAGGGAGACACCGTAGGAGTGATCTGGCTCCACGTGATTGGAGATGACGCAGTTGATCTGCGACGGATCGATCACGGAGGAAATGCGCGCGAGCATCTCCTCCTCAAAGCCGTGTTTGACCGTATCAATCAGAGTGATCGTATCGTCGATGATGAGGTAGGCGTTGTATGATGAGCCGCGCTGCGTATCGTAGCCGTGGAAGCTGCGCATGGACCAGTCGATGGCGCCGACCCAGTAGATATTGTCACGGAGTTTGATGGCGTTCATAAAAGACTCCTTTCAACCATAGGATGGATTAACAGAGAATAGACTTAAGCTATAGAAATAATCTATATATTATAAAAGTATTCTAGCGTAAAACCCATTCTTTTGCAACCGCAAATTGCCCTCAACCCTGTGATGATGGGCGTCTTGTGACGCGTTTTCTTGACAGATGATTCCGTCTGTTGTATAATAATCATGACGAAAGCTGTGTATAATTGGGATAAAACAACCAGAAGAAAGAGGACTTTTGATGCAAGAAAAGGTTCTAGTCTTTGATACGGAGACGACCGGCTTTCGCAGTGATGATGAAGTACTGACCCTCGCTGTTGTGAATGGCGTGGGTGAGACGATGGTCGACGGTATGTATGCGCCGGCGCGTAAGGCAGAGTGGCCGGATGCCGAGCGCATCAATCGCATATCGCCGGCGATGGTCGCGGGCTGTGACCCCATTCTCGCACATCGTGAGGAGCTGGAACGTCTCTTCAATGCGCCGGACACACTCCTTGTCGGCTATAACACCGAGTTCGATATTCGCCTTCTGGCGCAGTCGGGGATCCGCATTACGAACCCGAACCGTCATGATGTGATGCTTGCTTTTTCGGCGTTCCGCAAAGTCCCCGATGCACGGCGCGGCGGCTACCGATGGTGGAAGCTGACGGAGTGTGCGGACTACTACCGCTACGACTGGGGAAACACGGTGGCGCACGGCGCACTCGCGGACACACTCGCGACGCTCTTCTGCTACCAAAAGATGAAAGAGCCGGTCTATGAGGAACAGAGCCTGTTTGATTAATTTGATTAATATGCAGGGAGGCATGCTGTATGGCAAAGAAAAAGAGCCAAACGGAGACGCCGATGCAGTCGATGCGCGAGCGCAAACAGCAGGAGCTCGAGGCACGGCTTCAGCGCGTACGAAAAGCGCGCAGCACCTATCAGCGTAAGATCATCGGCGGTATCGTCGTTGCCTTTATCCTCCTCATCATTGTGTGTGCTCTGCTTCCGTCCGGCGATCGAGCCTATGATGGCCGATGGAATAAGGATATCAATGAAGGACAGGCGGGTATTTTGCAGAGTTTGCGGAACAGTTTTAAATAGGTCTTGCTATTTTCTCAAAACCGCGTATTCTTATAGGGTATACGCGGTTTTTTTGTTGGAGGGGTTGTTTGCATGAAATTTCAAGAGGTTATCCTCACACTGCAGGAGTTCTGGTCGGGGCAGGGCTGTATCCTCGCCCAGCCCTATGATGTAGAAAAGGGCGCAGGGACGATGAGCCCGTGGACGTTCCTGCGCGTTCTTGGGCCAGAGCCGTGGAATGTCGCCTATGTGGAGCCCTCGCGCCGCCCGGCGGACGGACGCTATGGAGACAACCCGAATCGTCTCTATCAGCATCATCAGTTCCAGGTGATCATGAAGCCGTCGCCGGACAATATCCAGGAACTTTACCTTGAGAGCCTTGCCCGCCTCGGCATTCACGCGGAGGAGCATGACATCCGCTTTGTCGAGGACAACTGGGAGTCGCCGACGCTGGGCGCGTGGGGACTTGGCTGGGAGGTCTGGCTGGACGGGATGGAGATCACGCAGTTCACGTACTTCCAGCAGGTTGGCGGTCAGGATGTAAAGCCCGTCTCCGTGGAGATCACCTATGGGCTTGAGCGTCTTGCCATGTATATTCAGGGCGTAGAGAACGTCTATGACATCGCGTGGACGGATGATGTGACCTATGGCGATGTGTTCCACCAGAATGAGTTTGAGCAGTCTTCGTATGCGTTCGATCTCTCGGACGAGAAGCTGCTCTTTGACCTGTTTGACAAGTACGAGGCGGAGGCGGTGCGCGTCATCGAGGCAGGCTATGTGCATCCGGCGCATGACTACGTGCTGAAATGCTCGCATACGTTCAATCTGCTCGACGCGCGCGGGGCGATCAGTGTCTCCCAGCGGACGGCGTTCATCGGGCGCGTGCGCAAACTCGCGCGTCTCTGCGCGGAGGCGTATCTCGCCCAGCGTGAGGAACTGGGGTATCCGCTGTTGAAAAAGGAGGGGAAGGCATGAAGCGGGATCTGTTATTTGAAATTGGAACGGAGGAGATTCCGGCACACGTGATGCCACACCTCCTGGAGGATTTGGCACAGCTGGCGGAGACGATGCTGAAGGAGCACCGCCTTTCCTATGAGAAGGTGCGCACGCTCGGCACGCCGCGCCGTGCCGCCCTCATTGTGACGGGGCTCGCAGAGCGGCAGGAAGACGTCAATACGGAGACGCGCGGCCCATCCGTCGCCATTGCCTTTGATGCGGACGGAAACCCGACGAAGGCGGGCGCGGGGTTTGCGCGCGGACAGGGCGTCGATCCGTCCGCCCTCATTCAGCGTGACGGCTATGTCTATGCCTCCGTGCATGAGAGCGGTGCAGCGACGGCTGAGCTTCTGACCTCGCTCCTGCCTGACCTTGTGCGTGCGATTCCGCTGCCAAACAGTATGCGCTGGGGGGATCTGGACTTCCGATTCATCCGCCCGATTCGCTGGTTCGTGGCACTCTACGGGACAGAGATCGTGCCCTTTACCCTTGCCGGAGTGACGAGCGGGAATCACTCGCGCGGGCATCGGACGCTCGCACCGGCGGACTTCGTGATCACGTCGGCGGCGGACTACGAGGCGGCGTGCGAGAAGGCGTATATCATCGTCGATCCCGAGCGGCGGCGCGCCATGATCTGCGAACAGATCACAGAGACGGCAAAGGCGTGCGGCGGCACGGCGGAGATCACGCCCGACCTCCTCGAGGAGGTGCTCTATCTCGTGGAGTATCCGACGGCGCTCAGCGGCTCGTTCGAGGAGAAGTATCTGGCGCTCCCCGCCGAGGCGGTGATTACGCCGATGCGCGACCATCAACGCTATTTCCCCGTCAAGGCGGCGGACGGCAGCCTACTGCCCGCTTTTATCACGGTGCGCAACGGTGGGAAGGCACATCTTGATGTCGTGGCACACGGCAACGAGCGCGTGCTGCGGGCACGTCTTGCCGATGCGCAGTTCTTCTTCGATGAGGATCGCAGAAAATCCCTTGCAGAGCATCGGGAAAAGCTCAAGACGGTCGTGTTCCAGCGGGGGCTCGGATCGATGTACGAAAAGACGGAGCGTCTCACGGCGCTCACGACGGCGATTGTCGAGGAGATGGCGGCGGGTGATGCGGATGGCACCGCTCTCGCCGATGCGCGGCGTGCCGCCGAGCTCTCGAAGGCCGATCTCGTGACGGGCATGGTGACGGAGTTCACGGAGCTGCAGGGGATCATGGGACGTGAGTACGCCCTGCTCGATGGGGAGAGCCCTGCTGTTGCGTGTGCCATTGACGAGCAGTATATGCCGCGTTTTGCGGGGGACGAGCTGCCGCAGACGCCGCTCGGCGTTGCCCTCAGTGCAGCGGACAAGGTCGACAACATCGTCGGGACGTTCAGCCAAGGCAGAATTCCGACGGGATCGCAGGATCCCTTTGCCCTACGCCGCCAGGCACTCGGTCTCGTCCTCATGCTGATCGAGCAGAAGAGCACGATGCTCCTCTCCGATCTTGTGGATGAGGCGTGCGATCTCTACGATCTTGATGTGTCTCTGTGTCAGAAAATGCAGGCCTACGTTGCAGATTTTATCCGTCTGCGCTTGAAGAATGTGCTCACAGAGCGCGGTGTGCGCTACGATGTGCAGGAGGCAGTGCTGGAGGATGTGGACTTCGTCGCGGATGTCCCCGTGCGCGCCGCCTATGTGGAGCGTCTGCTCGCATCAGATGGTGCGGACGCGCTTGTGCAGTCCTTTGTCCGCGTGGGGAACATCGCCCGCGGCGTGACGGGCGGCGCAGTGGATCCTGCACTGTTCCAGGCAGAGGAGGAGGGCGCACTGCTCTCTGCCTATCAGACTGCTGCGGCTGCGCGGGCAGAGGGCGAGGACACGCTTCCGGCAGAACGAGCCCTTGGCAAGGCGATCAACACATTCTTCGATGCGGTCATGGTCATGGACAAGGACGCGCGCGTCAAGGAGAATCGCCTGTCGCTCCTCAAGATGATCGACGACTATCTGCTGGAGACGGCAGACTACAGCAAAATTGTGCTGAACTAGGGAATCACTGATAAATTCGGTACAACCATCTTGACGCATCTTTTTTGTCCGCACTTCGGCGGAAAATTCTCCACAGAGCACCACTCTGCGTCCGGTTTTCCACCTTGTTCAGACGAAAAAATCTACGCCAATCTGGCAGACCTCATTTTATCAGTGATTCCCTAACAAATAACGCTGCTGTACGAAGGTCTTTCTATCTTCGTACAGCAGTTTTTTATCGGAGGGGTGATGATGGTATGCGGGTGAAGATGTGCGGCATGCAGACCGCAGCAGCGGCACGCGCGGCAGAGGAGGCGGGAGCGGACTACATCGGGTTCATCTTCGCGCAGGGCAGTCGCCGCTATGTCACGCCGGAGACGGCGCGCGAGATTGCGCGGGAAATGCGGCATGTGAAGAAGGTAGGCGTCTTTGTCGATGCGCCGATGGCGGAGGTGAACCAGATTGCCGATGCCGTTGGGCTGGACTATGTGCAGCTCCACGGCCATGAGACGGCAGAGATGGCACGCATGGCAGAGCGCCCCGTGATCAAGGCGTACCGCTATGGGGACAACTTCGATGCGGAGGCGGCGAACGCCTATCCTGCGGAGATCATTCTCGTAGACAGCTACGTGAAGGGGGCGGCAGGCGGTACGGGGCGGACATTTCGCTGGCAGGAAGCGGCACAGGAGATCGCGCGCGTCACGAAGCCCGTACTGATTGCGGGCGGCATCACGGCGGCGAATGTCGGGGAAGCCATGGATACCTTTCAGCCATTCGGCATTGACGTATCGGGAGGGCTGGAGGAGGACGGCGTGAAATCTGAGGCGAAAATTGCGGCGTTTATGGCGGCGGTACATGCACACCGATGATGTATTTGCCCCGCGTGAACGCGAGCGGTACACGGCCATGTGCGCCCTCTCATTGACAAATGGCGCATTCTCCTCTAAGATAGACAAATACGCCGAAAGGCGCAGAATGAATCATTTGAAGGAGGTGCACAATGCGCGACATACTTGCTGAAATCGTGGCGAAGAAGCGCGGCATTGTCGCAGCGGCGAAGGAGGCCGTGCCGCTCGATGTACTGAAACGGGATCTGTCCTGTGGGACGTTCCGCATGGCGGAGCACTTCCGATGGCATGGGTGGGGGCTGATCGCTGAGTGCAAGCTGCAGTCGCCCGCCAAGGGACGGCTGACAACGGCGCACACGGTCACGGAGCTCGCCGATATCTATGCGGCGGCAGGCGCGGCCGTGCTCTCCGTACATACCGATCCGCATTTTCTCGGCAGCAACGCGGATTTTTCCGCCGTACGTGCACGTGTGAATACACCTCTCCTGCGCAAGGATTTTATCATCGATCCCTATCAGGTCTACGAGGCGCGTGCGTTGGGCGCGGATGCCGTCCTGCTGATTGTGCGCATCCTCACGCCGGAGCAGCTGAAAGAGCTGCTTTACCTGACGTGGAGTCTTGGGATGGATGCCCTCGTGGAGGTGCATGACCGCCGTGATTTGGAGATTGCGCAGCAAACGTCGGCAGAATTTATCGGCATCAACAACCGCAATCTCGTGACCTTTGAGACAAGCGTCGAGACGACGCTTGCCCTCCTGCCCTATGCGGATAAGAACCGTACGCTCATCAGCGAGAGCGGCATCTTTGCCCGTACGGATGCGGAACGCGTTCGTGCGGCAGGGTGCAAAGGCGTGCTGGTCGGAGAGGGACTGGTGCGTGCGGCGGATATCGGGGGGTTTGCAAGAGAACTGGTTGATGTTGAGACGAAGGAGCAATAATATATGAGCAAGAAGGGACGATTCGGCGACTATGGCGGGCAGTATGTGCCCGAGATTGTGATGCCGGCACTGAATGAGCTGGAAGAGGCATATCTGAAATACCGTGACGATGCGGCGTTTCAGGCGGAGTACCGCAGCTACCTCAAGGAGTATGCAGGGCGTCCGACGAATCTTTATTTTGCCGAGCGGCTGACGAAGCACTACGGCAAGGCGGACATCTATCTCAAGCGCGAGGATCTTCTTCATACGGGGGCGCATAAGATCAACAATGCGCTCGGCCAGGCACTCCTTGCACACCGCATGGGCAAGAAGCGCATTATCGCAGAGACGGGCGCGGGGCAGCATGGTGTGGCGACGGCGACGGTGGCGGCACTCTTTGGAATGGAATGCCGCATCTTCATGGGTGCACTTGACGTGGAGCGGCAGAAGCTCAACGTGTTCCGTATGCGTCTGCTCGGCGCGACGGTCGTCCCCGTATCGAGCGGTACAGGAACGCTGAAGGATGCAACGAGCGAGGCGATCCGTTACTGGGCGACAAACATCACGGATACTTACTACGTCATTGGCTCCGCTGTCGGGCCTCATCCCTATCCGATGATGGTGCGCGACTTCCAGAAGGTTATCGGTGAGGAGATTCGCGCACAGGCAGAGGAGAAATTCCACGCGAAACCCGACTATCTCGTCGCCTGTATCGGCGGCGGGAGCAACGCCATCGGTACGATCTATGATTTTCGCAATGATGCCGACGTGAAGAAGTTCTGCGTCGAGGGCGGCGGGCGCAGCGATGCGGACGGCGACAATGCCAAGACGCTCAGCGGCGGCGGTACGCCGGGCATCCTGCACGGAGCGTACAGCAACCTCCTGCAGAATGAGGACGGGCAGGTCATTGAGGCGTACAGCATCTCAGCAGGGCTCGACTACCCCGGCGTTGGTCCGGAGCATTCCTACTTTAAGGACGAGGGCATCGTCACCTATGTCTCCGTGACGGACAGAGAGGCACTCGACGCATTCCAGCGTCTCTCGCGCATCGAGGGGATCATTCCCGCGCTCGAGAGCTCGCATGCACTGGCGTATCTGGAGACGCTGATGCCCAAGACCAAGGCGGGCGAGCGCGTTGTCGTCTGTCTCTCAGGACGCGGCGACAAGGACGTGCAGATGGTGGCAAAGGAGCTGGGGGAGGACATCGCATGAGCAAGCGGATGAATGAAAAACTCGCAAAGCTCCGCGCCGACGGGCGGACAGGGCTTTACATCTACGTGACGGCAGGGTGCCCCAGTGCGGAGGCAACCGTGGACATCGTACGCCGTGCCGAGGAGGCGGGCGCCGATCTCATCGAGCTCGGCCTGCCGTTCTCCGATCCCATGGCGGACGGTCCCGTGATTCAGGCGGCAAGTGTCGAGGCACTGAAGAACGGCATGACGATGAAGAAGGCACTTGAGATCGTCAAGGAGATCCGCAGACACTCGGAGATCCCCATCGTCGGCATGGGCTACATCAACATGGTGAACCACTATGGGTTTGAGCGTTTTGTCACGGACTTCAAGGCAGCGGGGATGGACGGCGTGATCCTGCCCGATGTTCCGCACGAAGAGTCGGAGGAAATGCGCCGCATCTGCGATGTGCATGACTTTACACTGACGGAATTCATCACGCCGGGAACGACGGAGGCGCGCATGGCGGAGACGTGCCGTCATGCGGCGGGCTTCGTCTACTGCGTCTCGAACTATGGTGTCACAGGCGTCAAGGAGATCGACTACAGCATCATCGGGAAGGTCTGCTCTGCCGCACGCCGCTATACGAATATCCCGCTTGCCATCGGCTTCGGCATCGGTACGCCCGAGGCTGCCGCACGCGCCGCAAAGCAGGCAGATGGTGTGATCGTCGGCAGTGCAGTCGTCAAGCACATTCTCGACGGTGATATCGACGGCGGCATCCAGCTGATCGCTGCGATGCGCAAGGCACTCGATGCTTAAGGGAACAATATTGCCCACCGCTGTGAAGTCGGTGGGCTTTGCCATGTGAAGGGAGATCCTATACCATGAAGTATCTGATTGATTCGGCAAATCTCGATGAGATTCGTGCGCTTTCGGAATATCTGCCGATCGCCGGTGTAACCAGCAACCCGAGCATCGTCAAGAAGGAGGGGAGTGTCCCGTTCTTTGCCCACATGCGTGAGATTCGCTCCATCATCGGAAAGCTTCGCCCCCTGCATATTCAAGTGACGGCGACGGACTATGACGGGATGATGCGCGACGCAGAGGCGGTGTTTCGCCATGTTGATGAGAAGGTATTCATCAAGGTTCCCGTCGACTTTGAAGGGGTCAAGGTCATCAAAGCCCTTCGCCGTCAGGGGGCAAACGTGACGGCGACGGCCGTCTACGGGATGGATCAGGCATTCATGGCTCTGGAGGCTGGCGCGGACTGCATTGCCCCGTACTATAACCGCATGGAGGCGCTTGGCGTCGATGCAGCGTCTGTGATCGGGAATATTGCCGGCATTATTGCCCACTACGGCTATGAGACAGAGATTCTTGCGGCGAGCTTCAAGCAGCCCGCCCAGATCGATCGTGCAATTCTCGCAGGTGCGCATTCCGTCACCGTGGCGCCTGATGTTCTGCGCGGCATCTTTGTCAAGCAGGTCGTTGCAGATGCGGTGCAGGCATTCTCCGACGATTGGACGGGGCTCTATGGCGGGAAGACACTCGCGGAGCTGGCAGACGAATGAGATCGTACCAATAAGGCAAAGAAGAGCGGCTGCACGCCCCCATCGGCTCGCTATGCTCGCCGCTCCCTCAAAGTGCGGGGGAAGCTATATGCTGTTATTCCCAAAAGCCTTCCCCGTTATCACGGGGAAGGGGCACAAAGAATGGGCTGTTGTACGAAGTTTTCAGCTTCGTGCAACAGCCCCTTGTCAAATTTGCCTGCTTACGCAGGCGGTTCATCGTATTTCTCATACTCCTCATACTGTGCCGCATGACGCAGCTCTGCGCGCGCGGTGGCGGCATGGAGGGTATTGAGCGCCGCAAATGGGGCGAACTGCCCCGCACGGTCGTGCCGTGACATGGGCGGATGGGTGCGGGAGATCGGCCGCGCAAGATGGATGATGTCATCGTAGTCATGGATATTTCGCTGCATGGTCGTGCCTCCTTTTATCCGTGCGTACGCTATGCTTTGTGTCCGCCGATCTGCCCGTTGCGCTGGCGCATGGTTGCCCCGTCGATAAAGTTTGCCCCGCGCAGGATGGCATTCTTCCCATAGGCCTGCTTGATGGCAACAACGGCGGCATGAAGTGCCTTTTCCTTTTCCTGTGCACGACGCTCCTTCGCCGTCAACACAGTGCCTGCGGCCTCGTCGGCAGAGAATAGATCCAGCTGCTCCGCATCAGTACTGTGCTGCTCAAGCGTCCGAAGGTGCTGCGCAGAAATCGTGATGCGTCGGATGAGCAAATGCGGGTTCACAATCGTATCGTAGAGATGGGTCAATGCGTTCATCAATGCACGCGGCGGCGCACCGCGCTCCACGGTGCAGTGCCCATGTGACGGCCACGGGACACTGCGGCCGTATCGATCTGTCCGAATACGGCCGTGGTAGAGAGAACGGATCTCCGGGCGGGTGAGGGACTCCACATCGTAGCCGATGGTCAGCTCAATGCGGTCACAGGTGAGGTGCTTTACGGCGAGATCGTGCGCGAGCGCATCCGTCATCTCCCACACGACGAGACGCGCCTTGTCGGTGGCGTATGGCATTTGCAGCACCTGTCCGTGGTGGATGCTGCGCGACTTGGGGCGATAGTGCTTGATGTCCTCCATGCGCGTCGTCTCGATACCCCAAGCGTGGTCGATGAGTAGCTCTGCCTGTACCCCAAAGAGACGATAGAGCAGATCCTCGTTATAGTGCTCAGACGCCTTGCCGAGGGAACAGCGTGCAATATCGCCCATGGTATAGAGGCCGTTTGCCTCGAGCTTTGCAGCGTAGCCCCTGCCGATGCGCCAGAAGTCCGTGAGCGGGCGATGCGCCCAGAGCGCCTGCCGATAGCTCAGTTCATCCAGCTGTGCCACACGTACCCCGTCCGCATCGGGTTTCATGCGCTTGGCGACGATGTCCATGGCGATCTTTGCTAGGTAGAGATTCGTCCCGATGCCGGCGGTCGCGGTAACACCGGTCTCCTGCAGTACCTCGCGGATGAGGCGCAGGGCAAAGTCGTGTGCGGAGATATGCAGGGTGTCCAGATAGCTCGTCGCGTCGATGAACACCTCGTCGATGGAGTAGATGTGGATGTCCGCCGGCGCGATATGCCGCAGATAGACCTCATAGACGCGCACGCTGTATGCGACGTAGAGTGCCATGCGCGGCGGGGCGATGTGGTAGGCGATGCCGAGGTGCGGAGATGCGGCGAGCTCTGTCGCATCCGTTGTCTCACCCGTGAGCCTGTGCTGCGGTGCACGGTATTTCCGCTTGGCGTTTGCGTCCCGCACGGCGCGGACGACCTCAAAGAGGCGCGGGCGTCCGCCGATGCCGTGCATTTTGAGCGCAGGGGATACGGCAAGGCAGATCGTTTTCGTCGTGCGGCTTTCATCTGCGACGACGAGATGCGTCGTCAGCGGATTCAGACCGCGCTCGATGCATTCCACCGAGGCATAGAAGGATTTTAGATCGATTGCGATGTAGGTGCGGTTCGTCATGTGGTATCCCTCCTTAGTTCTATCATAGCACATGTGTTTGCTTCTTGTAAATCAGAAAAAGGGAAAACGTGAGGCGCGTCGAAAATAAAAGAGGATATAGAACGATGCGGAGGAATCAGCCATGAAGATGATCGTTACGGGCGGCGCAGGATTTATCGGCGCCAATTTTGTCTACTATGAACTGCGTGAGCATCCAGAGGATCAGATCGTCTGCTATGACGCTCTGACCTATGCGGGGAATATTGCAACTCTTGCCGAGGCAAGGAAGTCCTCGCAGTTCACCTTTGTGCGCGGCGACATTGCCGACCGCGGGGCGGTCTATGCACTCTTTGCGCGCGAGAAGCCCGATGTGGTCGTGAACTTCGCGGCGGAATCACATGTGGATCGCTCGATTGAGACGCCCGAGATTTTCCTTCAGACGAATATCATCGGCACGAGCATCCTGCTCGACGCATGCCGCAAATATGGCATCAAACGCTATCATCAGGTATCGACGGACGAGGTATATGGCGATCTTCCGCTGGATCGTCCCGATCTCCTCTTTACAGAGGAGACGCCGCTGCACACGTCCAGTCCCTACTCCTCCTCCAAGGCGTCGGCTGATCTGCTCGTGCAGGCGTATGCGCGTACCTATGGCGTTCCCGTGACGATCTCGCGCTGCTCCAATAACTACGGTGCGTTCCAGTTCCCCGAAAAATTGATTCCGCTCATGGTCATCCGCGCCATGAAGGGGGAACAGCTCCCTGTCTACGGCGATGGAAAGAACGTCCGTGACTGGCTGCATGTGGACGATCACTGCAGTGCCATTGATGCGATTGTGCGCCGTGGGGCGGAAGGCTCTGTCTATAACGTTGGCGGGCACAATGAGCACTCCAATATCGATGTCGTCCGTACGATCCTGCGCGTTCTGGGCAGGGCAGAGGAACAGATCTCCTACGTCACGGATCGCAAGGGGCACGATCGCCGCTATGCCATCGATCCGACCAAGATCGGACGGGAACTCGGCTGGCAGCCGCAGACGAAGTTCGATGACGGCATTGAGGCGGTTGTTGCGTGGTATCGTGACCATACGTCGTGGTGGGAGGACATCCTCAGCGGTGTCTATGAGAAACGAAATGCCGAGGCATGACGCAGTGGCAGCTCCTCTGTGTGGATGCAGGTGTCATGCACGGCGTGCATAGGAGGAAAATGCGTGCTCTGTTTTAAGGATGTCTCTGTGGACTACGGGTGCGGAGACGATAAGGTCCATGCGCTCGCGGATGTGTCCGTACAGCTGGAGCGCAGCACGGTGCTCGCACTGATCGGGGCATCGGGCTGCGGCAAGTCGACGCTCCTGCGCGTTGGGGCAGGACTTCTTCATCCGACATCGGGGCAGGTGACCTGCGGCGGTGCACCCCTTGATCCGCGTGCCCTGCGGATCGGATTTCTCCCGCAGAACTATGGGCTCCTTGCATGGAAAACCGTGCGCGAGAATATCCTGCTTGCGGCAGAGATCAAGGGCATTCGCCGCGATGAAGATGCAGAGCGCCTGGATACGCTGGTTGATGAACTGGGACTTGGGGATTTGCTGGCACGTTATCCGCATGAGCTGTCGGGCGGACAGCAGCAGCGCGTCGGACTGGCGCGCGTATTCTTTCTCGCCCCCGACCTGCTCCTGATGGATGAGCCATTCTCCGCGCTCGACGCGATTACGCGCGAGGCGATGCAGGAGGTGTTCCTCTCCCTCCGCAGGAAGTATGCGGTGACAACCCTGCTCGTGACGCATTACGTGGAGGAAGCACTGATGCTGGCCGACCGCATTGCCGTCATGTGCGGAAAACCCGGCCGTATCGTCGAGGTGATCGACAACGCGCTTGTCGGTGATACCGCACGCCGTGGGTCTCCGGCGTTCTCCGCCATGGGGCAGACACTGCGCGAAAAGATCGCTGGGGAGGGGGCATGATGGAGAAACTCTCACTGCGGATGATCGCCGCCGGGATGCTCGCCTGTATTCTCCTTTGGGCGGGCGCGGCGGAGCTCTTTCAAAAGCCGGTGATCCCATCGCCCGTGCAGGTGTTTTTCCAATTGACAGCGACATTCACAGGGACGATTGCCATTCACGCGGCGTACAGCCTGATGCGGATTGCTGTGGGCGTGCTTGCCGCCGTTGCCGTCGGCTATCCGCTTGGCATTCTGATGGGCTATTTTCGGCGCGTCAATCATCTCCTTGCCCCGATCCTCTATCTGACCTACCCCATCCCGAAGATCGCACTCCTGCCCGTCGTCATGCTGCTCTTTGGCGTCGGGGAGACGAGCAAGCTGCTGCTGGTCTTTCTCATCATCGTCTTTCAGGTGATCGTCACGGTGCGCGATGCCGTTGCCGCGATTCCGCCGGCCACGTATTTCCCGCTGCGCGTGCTCGGCGCGTCATTCGGACAGATGGTGCGCCACATCATCGTGCCCGCCTCGCTGCCGAAGTTCATCACGGCTGTGCGCGTGGCGATGGCAACGGCGATCTCCGTCCTCTTCTTTACGGAGACATTCGGCACACAGTACGGCATCGGCTACTACATCATGGACGCGTGGCTGCGCGTGAACTACCTCGATATGTACGCCGGCATCGTCGTGCTGAGTGCAATCGGACTGCTGCTCTTCATCCTGCTCGATCTGGCAGAGCGTCGGCTGTGTGCGTGGAATCGGCAGTAGACGGTATTAGGGAATTATTAATCGTGTGAATACATTTCTCAATCGCTTTACAATCCACGCTGAAAAATGGTAAGATGGGCGCGTGGTTTTACTGCGTGGACGGGAGAACCCCTTCGATATCTTCTAGGAAAAGGATGGTATGCATGATGAATGAACTTCTCTACAAAATTCCTGCCCATACGCCGCGTGAGGAAATTGTCGCCCAAATGAAAGCACATCCCGAGGTGCGATTCGTCTCACTCGTCGGCATTGATATGGCGGGAAATGATACGGATGAGAAGATTCCGGTACAGATTTTTCTCGACGATATCGACGCTTTCTACAATGGTACGGCCGTGCAGACGGACGGCTCCTCGGTTGTTCTGCCGAAGATTGCAACGATCGAAAACGCCAAGGTGGATCTCCCTGTTGACCCCTCTGTCAATTGGTTTGTGGACTATAATCCTGAGAGCTCGGATGAGGATACGGGGCTGCCGATCGGCACGCTGCGCATCCCGTCCTTCGTCGTGCATGAGGGAAAGCGCGTCGATCCCCGCGCGGTGCTCACGGATACGCTTGCCTATGTAAAGAAGGAACTGCTGAAGTTCTTCCATGAGAATCCGAAGATCTCTGCGGCGCTGAGCCTGAACGGTGCGGACATTGAGGATATCGTATTCACCTCCGCGACAGAGCTCGAGTTCTGGGTCAAAACGCCGCTCGACGACAATGCCTCGATTGAGGAGATGTCGGCGTCGCAGGTGATGAACGAGCAGTACTGGGAGCGGACGCACGGTGCCGTGCGCTCGGCACTTGAGGAGTGCCTGATCCAGCTCGAAAAATATGGGTTCCACATGGAGATGGGGCATAAAGAGGTCGGCGGCGTGAAGGCGCAGATCGACGATACCGGCCGCATGACCCATGTCTGCGAGCAGATCGAGATCGACTGGAAATATGACGATGCGGTACAGGCGGCGGACAACGAGCTCTTCATCCGTACCTTTGTCCGCGAGATCTTCCGTCTCTACGGGCTTGAGGTGAACTTCAAGGCAAAGCCGCTCATCGGTCTGGCGGGAAATGGCGAGCATACCCATCTGAGCCTCGCGGCCATCACGAAGGACGGCAAACGCCACAACCTCTTTGCAGCAGACGACCAGAATGCACACTATATGAGCGCCGTCGGCTATGGCGCACTCATGGGACTCCTGCGCAACTACGAGGTCATCAATCCGTTCGTATCGGCGACCAATGACGCATTCAACCGCCTGAAGCCGGGCTTTGAGGCGCCGGTCTGCATCGTTACGTCCTTTGGCGCGACGCCTGCGATCCCCGCGCGTAACCGCACGGTGCTCGTGAGCCTCATCCGCGATATCAAGAATCCACTGGCTACGCGCTTTGAGCTGCGTGCGACGAATCCGTACTCGAATACGTACTTCGTCCTCGCCGCCTCGTATCTCGCCATCCTCGACGGCGTTTTGCACACGAAGGGGCGCACGGCAGAGGAACTGCTCGCCGAGCTCTCCAAGCAGCCGGGTGAGCAGGGGCTCTACCTCGAGACAGACCGCGCCTATCGGAGCGAGGAGGATGTCTTTGAGCACTATACGGCGGAGGAGCGCGATGCACGCTTTGGTAAGCCGCCCGCGACGGTCTGGGAGAACATGCTCGGCTTTGAGCACAACGAGAAGAAGCTCGCGGTCATCACGGCGGGCGGAACGCTGACGCCGCGCATCATTGACTCGTTCCGTACCGGTGCTCTCCTGCGCTGGAAGATCGAGCTGATCAGCCGCATCATTCCGGAGAACCGCGATATCGTTCGCCGTATGACGGAGATCAAGAGCGATTTCGTGACGGATCAGGATGCCTATATGTGGAACAAAATTCGTGACCTGCGCGTCTACCTCGCAAAGGATACGATTGACGACAAGGCGCTCTTTACCCTGCTGATCAAGGCACTGAATGACGGCGATGATGCAACGGCATCGGCGCTGCAGCTCGAGATGTACGCGAAGATGGAGGAATTGAAGGGACTCTATGACAGCTATAAGAAGAATATGATCTGATATGAAAAAGGTTCTGCCGCGTATGCGGCAGATTTTTTTGCATTAAATGTCAAAAAATCAAAATTTCTATTTGACTTTTTGACTTTATATATTATAATAGAACCATCAAACAGGAAAACAGTGGAGGGATACCTATGGAACAGGATAAATATACTGCGCGGACGCTGGCTGCGCTCCAATCGGCACAGCAGATTGCGGCGATGCGCTATCATCAGGAAATCACGTCGGCACATGTGCTGCTCGCACTTGCCAAAGAGCCCGAGGGACTGCTCGCAACGATCTTTGAGGTCTGCGGTGTGGATCTGCCGATGCTCAAGGCTCGTCTGGAGAAGGAGCTCGCCTCTATCCCGAGCGTGCACGGCTCGAACCGTCTCGGCATGGGGATGGATATGGTGCGCGTGCTCGGTCGTGCCGAGGAGCTCGCAAAGTCCATGAAGGACGACTACGTATCGACAGAGCATCTGCTGCTCGCCATCGTGACGGACGGCAGTGAGGAGGTACAGGCGATTGCGCGCGAGTTCGGTCTGACGAAGAGCAGCGTACAGGATGCCATCCAGAAGAACCGCAAGCAAAACGTGACGAGTGACAACCCCGAGGAGGGCTATCAGTCGCTTGAGAAATACGGGCGCGACCTCACGGCAGCAGCGCGTGCGAACAAGCTCGACCCCGTGATCGGCCGCGACGAGGAGATTCGCCGCACGATCGAGATTCTCTCGCGCCGCACCAAGAACAACCCTGTGCTCATCGGTGAGCCGGGCGTCGGCAAGACGGCGATTGTCGAAGGACTGGCACGCCGCATCGTGGCGGGCGATGTCCCCGAGTCGCTGAAGAACAAGACGCTCTACTCGCTCGATATGGGTGCGCTCGTCGCGGGAGCAAAATTCCGCGGCGAGTTCGAGGAACGCCTCAAAGGCGTTCTCAACGAGATCGCAAAGTCTGAGGGACAGATCCTCCTCTTCATCGACGAAGTGCACACGGTCGTCGGCGCGGGGGCTGCCGAGGGAGCAATGGATGCGGGCAACCTCCTAAAGCCGCTCCTCGCGCGCGGGGAACTTCGCTGCATCGGCGCTACGACCCTGAACGAGTACCGTAAGTACATCGAGAAGGATACAGCACTTGAGCGGCGTTTCCAGCCCGTCATGGTCGGCGAGCCGACGGTGGAGGACACCATCTCCATCCTGCGCGGTCTGAAGGATCGCTACGAGGTGCATCACGGCGTGCGCATCCGCGACGCGGCCCTCGTCGCTGCAGCGACGCTCTCTGACCGCTATATTTCCGATCGATTCCTGCCCGACAAGGCGATTGACCTCGTCGATGAGGCAGCGGCAAAGCTGCGCACGGAGATTGAGTCCATGCCCGCACCGCTCGATGAGATTCGGCGCAAAATCCTCCAGCTCGACATCGAGGAAGAAGCACTGAAGAAAGAGACAGACGAGGACTCGAAGGAAAAGCTTGCGGCACTTGTCACCGAGAAGGAAGGACTTCACGCGGAGGAGCAGAAGCTCCAAGAGAAGTGGGAAGGTGAAAAGCAGGCAATCCTGCGCGTACGTGCCATCAAAAAGGAGATGGATGAGGTGCGCGGCGAGATGGAGGCGGCAGAACGTGCCCAGAATCTCGCCCGTGCGTCGGAGCTGAAATACGGCAAGATGCCGGAGCTTGAGAAGAAGCTCGCCGACGAGGAAGCGGCACTCGCTGCAAAGGCGGACGGTGAACAGATGCTCAAGGAGGAAGTCGGCGAGGAGGATATTGCCCGCGTCGTCAGCCGCTGGACCGGCATCCCCGTCACGAAGATGATGACGGGCGAGCGCGAGAAACTGCTCCGTCTGGAGGATGTGCTCCATGAGCGCGTTGTCGGACAGGATGAGGCGGTGACCGCCGTCAGCGAGGCGATTCTGCGCGCACGTGCCGGCATCAAGGATCCGAACCGTCCAATCGGCTCGTTTATCTTCCTTGGGCCGACGGGCGTCGGCAAGACAGAGCTCGCCAAGACCCTTGCGGAGTCGCTCTTTGACGATGAGCGGAGCATGATCCGCATCGACATGAGCGAGTACATGGAGAAGCACAGTGTCTCGCGTCTCATCGGCGCGCCTCCGGGATACGTCGGCTACGACGAGGGCGGTCAGCTCACCGAGGCAGTGCGCCGTCGTCCGTACAGCGTCATTCTGCTCGATGAGATCGAGAAGGCGCATCGCGACGTGTTCAACGTGCTGCTTCAGATCCTCGACGACGGACGCCTGACGGACGGCAAGGGGCGTGTGGTGAACTTCAAGAACACCGTCATCATCATGACGAGCAATCTCGGCTCGCATGAGATTCTCAGCAAGGACTATGCGGAGGCAACGGCGGCAGTGAAGGCACTGCTCAAGGAGTACTTCCGCCCCGAGTTCCTGAACCGCGTCGACGACACCATCGTCTTTAAAGGGCTCACACAGGAGGATGTCAAGCGCATTGCGGCGATCATGCTGAAGTCGCTCAGCAAACGCCTTGAGCGTCAGGTGGACATCGCACTCGCGTGGACGGATGATGCACTGGAGGCACTTGCGAAGGAGGGCTTTGATCCCGACTTTGGCGCACGCCCGCTGCGGCGTCTCCTCACGCATAAGATCGAGACGGCACTCTCGAAGAAGATCATCGCAGGCGACGTGCGCGGCGGTGACACGGTCGAACTTGGCTTCGACGGCACGGCGTTTACGTTTCAGACGCTGTAAGCGAGAGCTGCAATCGGCTCGCTGCTTTCTTCGTTGCGACGGGGGAAGCGAATATGCCATAATCCAAAAGCCTGCCCCGCTTGCGGGGAAGTGGGACCGCGAAGCGGTGGAAGGGGCACAACAGGGAGCAACGTGAAGGAGTGTTTTCCTTCATGTTGCTCCCTATTTAATTTCCGTACCAACGGTTACAGCATTTCTTCACCGTCCTGCGTTATAATTGTCACATCAAGGTGAAAATTATAATTGGTATAAAGGGGCTTTCATTATGGAAAAGATACTGGATCTGAAGAAGAGCGTTGCCGAACTGGTGGAGGAGTATCCCGAGGTACGGGAGATCATGGCGGAGGTCGGCTTCAAGGAGATCACGAATCCCGTTGCGCTCAATGTGATGGGGCGCATCATGACGATCCCGCGCGGTGCGGCGGTGAAGGGAATTGATCTCGCAAAGGTTATTGCCGCCTTCGAGGAGCACGGCTATACCGTGCTCACTGACGACGCACAGTCGCGGCAGGGACGTCTGCGCGGCTTTATCGAGCGCCTGTCGGACGGGGAGGAACTGGACTCCGTCCGCAAGGATTTTGTCAAGGAGTTCAGCCACGTCGAGGCTCATGAGATCATGGATGCAGAGCAATCCCTCATCAAGGAGGGCATGCCGGTCAGTGAGGTGCAGCGCCTCTGTGACGTGCATTCCGCGCTCTTTCATGGGACGGCGTCTGCTCCGCCCGCAGGTGCGCTTTCGCATGATGAGATTCACGCGCAGGCAGCATCGGTCGACCCGAATGATATGGACGCACTGCCCGAGGGACATCCGCTGACGATTTTGCGCGCGGAGAATCACGCTCTTGAACAGCTGCTCGATACGATTACGGCGGAGCTGGACGGCGCGAAGCGCATGGATGTCATGCTGACGCACATGCTTTCCCTCGGCGATCTGCGGATGCACTACATCAAGAAGGAAGAGCTGCTGATGCCGGTGCTCTATGACTATGGCGTTACCGGGCCGTCGCAGGTGATGTGGGGCATTGACGATGAGATGAAGCGCGAGCTCAGCATGATCATCAAGGCACTCAAGGCGGATGCAGAGACACTGCCGCTCTACGAGTCGCGCATTCGTGATCTCGTACAGCGCGTGCGCGAGATGACCTTTAAGGAGGAGCGCATCCTGTTCCCGCTCAGTCTGCGGTACTTCACACAGATGGAGTGGTATCGCGCCTATCACGATCTCGTGACGATGGGCTCGTCCTTCGGCGTCGACCTTCCCGCGTGGCCGGAGGCACAGGCATGGCTCGATCAGGAAGCGACACGCGTTGCCGACGCGCCGTCCGGGGGAGCACTGCAATTTCCCACGGGGACGCTTACGATGGAGCAGCTGACGGCGATCTTTAAACTCCTGCCCGTTGACATCACCTTCATCGACAAGGACGACGTCGTCCGCTTCTTTACCAACGAGGGGCAGGTCTTCACGCGTCCCATGTCCGCGCTCGGGCGTGACGTGATCAACTGCCACCCGCCCGAGATCATTCCCGTCGTGCGTAATCTGATCGCGGACTTCAAGGCGAAGAAGCGCACGCAGATGGTTGTCTATCGCCGCATCCGCGAGCAGCCAATCCGCGTGCAGTATCAGGCAATGTACGACGCGGCCGGTGAGTATCTTGGCACGGTCGAGTTCGTGACCGATCACGCCGAGGCACTCGAGAAATTTTGCCGCTGAAAGATAAGATAAAAGAACCTATCAAGAAAAATGCTTGACAGGTTCTTTGTTTCCCGCTATACTTGCACAAGTGTCTCCCACAATAGCCTGCCTCGCCTGCGGGGAAGGGGGACCACGCAGCGCGTGGTGAGAGGGGAGGAACGAATTGGATCAGCTCTACTATCGCGCAAAGCTATACGATCTCTATGGAGGCCTTCTGACGGGGAAGCAGAGGGAGTGCCTGCATTTACATATTGCAGAGGACTTCTCGCTCGCGGAGATCGGCGAGGAGCTCGGCATCACGCGGCAGGCGGCACATGACAATATCCGCCGTGCAGAGCGTGCACTGGCGGATATGGAGGAGACGCTGGGGCTCTTTGCTCGTCAACAGGAGCAGGAGCGGGCGATCGCCGCCGTCTGTGCGGAGCTGCGTGCGCTTCGCGAGCCGATTGGACGCGCGGATGTCCGCCGCATCGCGGACGAATTGGAACGATATACATCACAGAATGAGATATAAAGACTGTAGATAAAAGGAGGTGAGGAAATGCTCTTTGAGAATCTGTCCGACCGTCTGCAGGGGATATTCAAGAAGCTGCGCGGGCACGGCAAGCTGACCGAGGACGACGTGAACGATGCGATGCGCGAGGTGCGCATGGCGCTGCTGGAAGCGGACGTGAACTTCAAGGTCGTCAAGGACTTCGTGAGGCGTGTCAAGGAGCGGGCCGTCGGGCAGGAGGTGCTCGACACGCTCACGGCGGCACAGGCCGTTGTCAAGATCGTTGACGAGGAACTCACCGCACTGATGGGCGGGACGGAGAGCCGCCTCAACATCAGTCCGAACCCGCCGACTGTCATTATGCTCGTCGGCCTCCAAGGCTCGGGTAAGACCACATCGGCGGGCAAGCTCGCGCTCATGCTCAAGAAACAGGGCAAGCGTCCGCTGCTCGTTGCTGACGACATCTATCGTCCCGCTGCCATCAAGCAGCTTGAGGTCATTGGCGGCAAGGTCGATGTGCCCGTCTTTTCGCAGGGGCAGGAGGATGCCGTCGCCATTGCGCGTGCGGCAATCGCACATTCTTCCTCCCACGCCAACGACGTTGTCATCATTGATACGGCGGGGCGCCTGCAGATTGATGAGACGCTCATGCAGGAGCTGCGCGACATCAAGGCGGAAGTAAAGCCGCATGAAATCCTCCTCGTCGTGGATGCCATGACAGGACAGGAAGCAGTGAACGTCGCCGAGGCGTTTGACGCCTCGCTCGGCCTGGACGGCGTTATCATGACGAAGCTGGACGGCGATGCGCGCGGCGGCGCGGCGCTCTCCATCAAGGCGGTGACGGGCTGTCCCCTGAAATTCGTTGGTATGGGTGAAAAGCTCGAGCCGCTCGAGGTCTTCCACCCTGACCGCATGGCGTCGCGTATCCTTGGCATGGGCGACGTGCTCTCCCTCGTGGAGAAGGCACAGGAGAACTTCGATCTCGAGAACGCGAAGAAGATGGAGGAGAAACTCCGCCGCAACGACTTCACGCTCGATGATTTCCTCGACCAGATGCAGCAGGTTAAAAAGCTTGGTTCGCTCAGCAACATCCTCGGCATGATCCCGGGAATGGGCGCCCTGAAGAAGAAACTCGGCGATCAGGAGTTTGACCTCGATGGGAAAGAGATGCGCCGGCTTGAAGCGATCATCCGCGCGATGACGCCGAAGGAGCGCGCAGACATCACGATCATCAACGGCAGTCGGCGCAAGCGCATTGCCGCCGGCAGCGGGACGCGCGTGCAGGACGTCAACAAACTGCTCAAGCAGTTCGGCGAAATGCGCAAGATGATGAAGAAGATGAAGAAAATGAAGGGGAAGGGCGGGATGCCCGCCATGCCGTCCATGGGCGGCATGGGACTCCCCAAGATGCCGTTCTTTAGGTAGTGCGGCAGAGTCCAACGAAAGGTGGTGAAATTATGGCAGTCAAGATTCGTTTGAACCGTATGGGCGCGAAGAAGAATCCCTTCTATCGCATTGTAGTCGCTGATTCGCGTGCACCGCGCGACGGGCGATTCATCGAGATCCTTGGAAATTACGATCCGTCGAAGCAGCCCGCACTCGTCAATATCGACGAGGAGAAGGCGATCGATTGGATGAAGAAGGGCGCACAGCCGACAGACACCGTCAAGAACATTCTGAGCAAGAATGGCACGATGGCGAAGTTCGCTGAGGCAAAGCGTCAGAAGGACTGATGCGTGACGCGCGATTCGATGGGGGGATATCCTCTCCCGCAGAGGACTTCCCGTCGCGTGCGCACACGGCGATGAGGAGAGACGACGCGCATGAAAGAGATAGTCGAGGTTATTGCGAAATCCTTGGTAGATCATCCGGAAGCTGTCGTCGTTGACGAAACACAGGATGATCAGGAGATCATTTTAAGACTTCGTGTGGCGGAGGATGACATGGGAAAGGTCATCGGCAAACAGGGGCGGATCGCAAAGGCGCTTCGCAGTGTTGTCAAGGCCGCTGCCACGAAGGAGAATAAGCGGGCGACAGTCGAGATCGGCTGAGCCGGGCGGAGTGCCGATAAGGTGCACCCCTGTAAAACGGCGGCATATATTCCGTCGTTTTTTCATAAGGAGAGATTAGAGTGGATTCTATTTCAATCAAGGTACCCGTTACCGTTAAGGCGAAGCTGACGGAAAAATTGCGTGCGAAGATGCTCAAGGAGATGGAGGAAGGACTCAGCCGTGCGGAGCTCGAACTCCAGCAGCTTGGCATTCAGGAAAAGCGTGTGATGCAGGAAGCCGAGCAGGGCGAACTCACCCCGCAGGCAATCCAGAACATCAATAACATTCGTCAGGAGCGTCAGCGGCGCATGGACTACGTTGAGGAGACGCGCGCTCATCAGGAGGAATTGCAGAAGTTTGCCGAGGGAGCGGAGATTGTGCAGGGGACACTTGAACGTCAAGTCGAAGCCAAGGTCGGCGACGATATGCGTGAGCTGATGAACGTCGAGATTCTGGTGGAGGATGACAAGATTGTCGCAATCCGTTCCTGATGAGCGCATCGTCATCGGCCGCATCGGCGCACCGCACGGCGTGCGCGGCGATCTGCGCATTATCCCCCTGACGGATTTTCCCGAGCGCTTTGCACAGATGCGGGAGGTGATGGCAGGGGATGAGCTCCTTCATATCACTGCTGTCAAGCCGCAGGGGCGGAATATTCTCATGCATTTTCGGGAATATGATGTGCGTGAAACGGCACAGCGCCTCACGGGACGTGTGCTGACGGTGCCGCGTGCGGAAGCGGCACCGCTTGATGAGGGCGAGTATTATGTGTTCGACATCGTCGGCCTCACGGTGCGCGATGAGGATGGAAATGAACTCGGTACGGTGACGGATGTTCTGCGGACGGGCAGCAACGATGTCTATGCAGTACGGGATGCCGAGGGGCACGAACTCCTTGTACCCGCACTGCGTACCGTGGTGCAGAACATTGACACAGCGGGCGGCTGTATGACCGTGCGCCTGCCGGAATAGCGGACGGAGATGATCTCTGTCCGCGTTTTCTTTGCGCAAATTTCTGTGTCATGCTATAATAGTAAGAACTATGGGAGTACTGATACATTCAGCGATTTCCTAGGTCGCTATTTTTTTCATAAGGGGACGAACTATGCTCACGTGTGTTACGCATTCACCGGAAGAGACAGCGCATTTAGCGGGGACAATCGGCAAAATCATCCGTGAGGGGACGGTCATCTGCCTCGATGGAGAACTCGGCGTAGGCAAGACCCTCTTTGTGCGGGCTCTCGCCCGCACCCTCGGCGTGGAGAGCGATGTGACCAGCCCTACCTTCAACCTTATGAACATCTATGAGGCGGCGTGCCCGATCGTGCACTTTGATCTCTATCGTATCGCTTCCGAGGAGGAGTTGGAGGATATCGGCTTCTTTGAATATGCAGAGGCGACGGAGGGAATTGTGCTGATCGAGTGGGCAGAGAAGTTTCCCAATGCCATCCCCGCAGATCATCTCTCGGTACGGATTGATGCACTCGATGCTGAGAAGCGGAAGTTTACCTTTATTGCCGCTGGGGAAAAGAGCGAGGCACTCTTGGAGGAGTTGAAACGCATTGTTGATCGTGAGCCTTGATACGTCCTCGCAGGTATCGAGCGTGGCGGTGCTCTCTGAGGAGCGTGTCGCCGCCGAGGTGAGTATGCAGGGCGCATTGACGCACTCCGAGACACTCATGCCGCATATCAAGATGGCTCTGCAGATGGCGCGTGCCAAGAAAACGGAACTCGATGGGATTGCCGTCAGTATCGGGCCGGGGTCCTTCACGGGGCTGCGCATTGGTCTTGCGGCGGCAAAGATGATGGCGTACGCACTGAACATCCCCATGATCTGCGTGCCGACACTGGAGGCGCTCGCCTGTCACTATATGGGTTCTGTAGGGCTGCGCATTCTCCCGATGATGGATGCACAGAAAGGAAATGTCTACGTGCAGGAATTCAGGTGGTGTCCCGAGGGGGAAGGCGTGCGCCTTTCTGAGGAGCATTCACTCTCCATCCTGCCGCTGACCGAGGTGCTCGACGCACTCGCGGGAACGGAGCTGCCCGCCGTTTTGCTTGGCGATGCCACGCGGCGGAACGATTTCCCTGCGCTTCCTGCCAATGTCGGGATTGCTCCCCTGCATCTGCGCATGCCGCGTGCGGCGTGTGTAGGACTGGCGGGTCTTGCGCGGCTGCAGCGGGGGGAGACGGACGACCCCGTGACAGCGGTACCGCTCTATCTGCGACGCAGTGAGGCAGAGGTGCTGTGGGAGCAGCGGCATGGCGGAGCGGCGGCATCATGATCTCCTTTCGTCCGCTTGCTCCGGAGGATGCGGACGCCGTGGCGTGCATTGAGCGAGAGAGCTTTCCGACACCGTGGTCACGCGAGGATTTTTGGCGCGAGGCGTCGAATGACTTTGCCTGCTATATCGTTGCGCTTGAGGGCACGGCAGTGATCGGCTTTGCCGGCTGCTGGATCTCCTTTGAGGAAGCACAGGTCACGAATATCGCGCTGACAGCGATGCAGCGAGGCAGGGGCTATGGGCGTCTGCTCATGTGCGCGTTGATGCGCGCGGCAGCGGAGCGCGGCGTCGAGCGTATGACCCTCGAGGTGCGCCCGTCGAATCTGCCCGCCCGCCGCCTTTATGAGCGGCTGGGATTCGTGGAGATCGGTATCCGCAAGGGGTACTATCAGGACAACAACGAAGATGCCATTCTCATGTGGAATACGAAATTAAGGGATACACTGTCTGATGAAAGATGTGCAAGAGAGACTGACGCTCGGGATTGAGACAAGCTGCGATGAGACGTCGGCAGCCGTACTTCGTGGGACACGCGAACTCCTGTCCTGCGTGATTTCAACGCAGATACCGATTCATCAGAAATACGGCGGCGTCGTTCCTGAGATTGCTTCGCGCAACCATATCCTGAGCATTCTGCCCGTCGTCCAGCAGGCACTCGACGAGGCGAAAGCGGAGCTTGCGGCGATGGATCAGATCGCTGTCACGTATGGCCCTGGACTCGTGGGGGCGCTGCTTGTTGGTGTGTCGGCGGCAAAGGCGTTGGCGTTTTCGCTCGACGTGCCGCTCATCGGTGTGAATCATCTTGAGGGGCATATCTTTGCGAATTTCATCGAGACCCCCGATCTCACGCCGCCCTTTATCGCGCTTGTCGTCTCGGGCGGGCATACGGCACTCGTCGATGTGGCGAACTATGAGACGTTCCGTCTGATGGGCAGTACGCGTGATGATGCGGCAGGCGAGGCGTTTGATAAGGTCGCGCGCGTGCTCGGCCTTCCCTATCCGGGCGGCCCTGAGATCGATCGACTCGCACGTGCGGGGGATCCGCAGGCGATTGACTTTCCGCGTGCGCTCGCGCAGGAGGGCAACTATGAGTTCAGCTTCAGCGGTCTGAAATCCGCCGTGTTGAACTACATCAACGGTCAGCGCATGAAGGGACGGGAACTCCGCGCGGCAGATATTGCGGCATCGTTTCAGGCCGCCGTCACTGAGGTGCTCGTTCACAAGGCATTCGAGGCGATTCATGCGGCGGGGCGGGATACCCTCGTCCTTGCCGGCGGCGTTGCGGCAAATGCCGCCCTCGAGCAGCAGCTCCGTATGAGGGCAGAGCAGGAGGGCATCCGCTATCTCTATCCTTCGCTGCGCCTCTGCACGGATAACGCCGCCATGATTGCCTGCCGCGGTGCCTATCAGGCGGCGGCAGGCAAGTACAGCGATCTCTATCTGAATGCTGTGCCGGGACTGGATTTTACTTGAATTTGTGAGAGCTGATGTGCCATGGTGCATCGGCTCTTTTTATTTGTCCATAGCCCTTCATGACAAAGGGCAAGGTCTTTTCATTGCAATGATGAATCCCATTCGTTATAATGAGGCCTGTCAGGGGGCGAGAGGGGGCGGTCACATGGAACTGACGGCACGTATGCGGACGATACTGTCTCTGCTTCTTGCCGCATACGGCTATGTGACTGCCGAACATATCGCCGCAGAGCTCGGTGTCAGCGCGCGCACTGTGACGCGCGAGATGCACGGGATCGAGACGGCACTGAAGTCCTATGGCGTGATGCTCCTTCGGCGCACGGGGGCGGGATTCATGCTCTGTGGGGATGCCGCAGCGCTTGGACATCTGCGCACGGAGCTCTCTTTGGCGGATGTGCACAGCACACTGACGCCCGATCAACGGCATTCCATCCTGATCGCGCGTCTACTCATGGCGGACGAGCCGCTCAAGTTATTTGCTCTGGCGCATCTTCTGCATGTGACTGACAGTACCGTCAGTCACGATCTCGATCGCCTGCAGCCGTGGCTCGCCGCACAGCAGATCACGCTCGTGCGCCGTCCCGGACTCGGCGTCTACGTCGAAGGGGCGGAGCGGGATATCCGCCGCGCACTGGTTCGCATCATCCATGACTATGTGGATGAAAAGGAACTCCTTGCCCTCATCGGAGACGATGCGGCTGATGAGGGAACGGCATATGCGGCAGATCGAGCCCTGCTCGGCCTCGTTGATCCCGCACAGATCCGCCGCATTGATGACGCTGTTGCAGCGGAGACGCAGAATCGGCATATCCCAGACAGTGCACGCGTCGGACTTGTTGTCCACCTCGCGCTCGCCGTGCGGCGGCTGCAGCAGGGCGATACGATTGCGATGGATGCGGGGACGCTGGAGGAGCTGCAGGATACCGAAGAATTTTCAGTGGCAGAGACGATTGCGGTGCGGATGGGGGAGGTATTCTCCATTTCCATCCCCGCAGCGGAGATCGGCTATATCACCATGCATCTGCTCGGTGCGCGCGGCATGACCCTCCCCTCGGGGGGCGGGCGCGTGGATAATTTCCGGTTGGTGCAGATCGCGCAGTCGATCATGCGGCGCGCCTCTGAAAAGAGCGGCGCGCCGCTCATGCGCAGCCGTGCGCTGCTCACGGGGCTCGTGAATCACCTTGCTCCGGCACTGCATCGTCTGAAACTCCACATGGATATCCGCAATCCTCTGCTCGCGCAGATGGAGGAAGAACATCCGGAGCTCATGGAGATCGCACGGCATGCGATTCCCATGATGGAGGAGGAGGCAGGGATGCCGGTACCCGATGATGAGGTTGCCTATATTGCAATTCACATCGGTGCGGCACTGACGGAGGCGGGCGGGGATCACCCCGCCGCACGTGTTCTGGTCGCCTGTCCGACAGGGCTTGGGACGAGCCGCCTGCTTGCGAGCCGTCTGCGCCGATCTTACGAGCGGATTCGTGTGGTCGGCGTCGTCTCCTCGCTTGCCCTTACTGCGCAGGAGATCCTGCGGCGTTCAGCGGACTTCGTGGTCTCCACGGTGCCGCTTTCGCCGCTTCCTGTTCCGGTCGTTGTTGTCAGTGTATTTTTGACGGCAGCAGATCGGGCACAGATCGATGCCGTCCTTGCCGGCTGCAGCGTACATCATGCGGAGGTGCCGGCGGATCCCGCGCCGCTGCCGTTCCCTGCAGTGATGGCAGAGATTCATCGCCGCAGCGGATTGATCTGCGATCTGCTCACAGACTTTCACCTGCAGGAAAATGTATCGGCGGCGTCCATTGAGCAGCTTGCCAATGCGGCGGCGCATCTTCTCCTCGCAGAGGATGCGGCGGCGAAAGATTTTGCCGACGAACTCCTGCGGCGGGAGCGCATCGCTCCGACGTGGGCTGCGCCGCAGATGATTCTTCTCCATGGGTATTTTGCACGGCAGGAGAGAGCGCGCTTCGGCGTTATGCATCTTGAGCATCCGCTCCCTTACGGAGGGGGTGCCGTACAGACCGCATTGGTCATGCTCGTGCCGGCGGGAGAGACGGAGATGGAACGGCAGATACTTGGGCATGTTGCAGCACAGATTGCAGACCGCCCGACGTTTGCCGATATCCTCGCGCGCGGGGATGCGGCAGGGATACGCCGCGAGCTCGAATACGTTTTGGAAGAGCATTTTCGGGAACATCTCGAACAACTCTTGTAAAGAATCACTGATAAATTCAGTGATTCAACAAATAACGGGGCTGAAATGCTCCATATCGTTCTGCTTTTACAAAGGGGGATTTTTATGAGTCAGCAAGGCGGAGGGGCACAGGAGGCCATGCAGAAGTTTGGACGCTTCCTGTCCGGCATGGTGATGCCGAACATTGGCGCATTTATCGCATGGGGCTTTCTAACGGCACTCTTTATTCCGACGGGCTGGATGCCGAACGAGTATCTGGCACAGGTCGGCGCACCGATGAGCAAGTGGCTCATCCCGCTGCTGATCGGCTACAGCGGCGGTGCAGCAGTCTACGGACACCGCGGCGGCGTCATGGCAGCGATTGCCACATCGGGCATCATCGCGGGCTCGGAGATTCCGATGTTCCTCGGCGCCATGATTATGGGACCTCTGGGCGGCTATCTGATCAAGAAGTTTGACAATGCCGTACGTGACAGCATCCCGGGCGGATTCGAGATGCTCGTCAACAACTTCTCGCTCGGCATCTTCGGCGGCATCCTCGCAATGATCGCCTTTGCTGTAGTCGGCCCAGTGGTCAGCGGCGCAAACAACATCCTGCGCAGCGGCGTGGAGGCGATTGTCGCGGCAGGACTTCTGCCGCTGGCATCCATCATCATTGAGCCCGCAAAGGTGCTCTTCCTCAACAATGCACTGAATCATGGCGTGCTCAGCCCGCTCGGTATTCAGCAGGCACAGGAATACGGCAAGTCCATGTTCTTCCTGCTCGAGGCGAACCCCGGGCCCGGCTTTGGTATTCTGCTTGCCTACTGGATGTTCGGCAAGGGCATGGCTAAGTCGTCCTCGCCGGGAGCCATGATTATCCACGTACTCGGCGGTATTCACGAGATTTACTTCCCGTACATCCTTATGAAGCCGATCCTCATCATCGCTGCGATTGCGGGCGGCATGTCCGGCGTCTTTACGCTTGGCCTCCTCGGCGGCGGTCTGATTGCTCCGTCCTCTCCGGGCTCGATCTTCGCGATTATCGCGATGACCCCGAACACCTCGGCACTTGTTGCAAATCTTTCGGCATTTGCCGTAGCGACGGCGGTATCCTGCGCGGTTGCTTCTGTCTTTATCAAGATGTCGAAGGACGTCGAAGATGAATCGCTGGAGTCGGCGCGTGAGGACATGGCAGAGCGCAAGAATCGCGGCAAGGAGCTGCCCGCAGAGAAGAAGGTTGCGGGCAAGGATCTGAAGGTCATCGTCTACGCCTGCGATGCGGGCATGGGCTCGTCAGCACTCGGTGCGGCAGCACTGCGCAAGAAACTCAAGAAGGACGGCTATAAGGATATCTCTGTGACGAACTGCGCCATCGGTGCAATCCCGCAGGAAGCACAGCTGGTCATCTCGCATGAAAAACTCGCAGAGCGTGCCCTTGCGGATTCGCCGCAGGCAGAGCATATCTGGGTGCGCGACTTTACGCAGAACAACGTCTATGAGATCGTTACGGCTCGCCTGAAAGAGGCGGCAGTGGAGACCTCTGCACCGGCCTCCGACGCACGGGAAGAGACAGCAGAGACGGTGAGCGCAGATGTTCTGCGTCAGGAAAACGTGAAGATCGGACTCCCGTCGGTCAGCCGTGAGGAAGCGATTACGGCGGCAGGCAAGATACTCGTTGCGAGCGGCTACGTCGATGAGGGCTATGTACAGGGCATGCTCAACCGCGAGCATGATCTTTCCACCTACATTGGCAAGGGCATTGCCATCCCGCACGGAGAAAACGCAGTCAAGGATACGATCAAGAAGACGGGCATTGTCGTCTGTCAGTATCCCGACGGTGTGAAGTTCGGCGATGAGACGGCATATCTTGTGATCGGAATCGCGGGCGTCGGCAACGATCATCTTGCGATCCTCGCCAATATCGCAACGATGGTTGGCGACTACACGGATGAGCAGCTCGAGCAGCTCTTCAAGACGGAGAGCGCCGATGAACTCTATCACGTCTTTACGAAAGCGGATTGAAAGGACATGACCATGAAACAGGCAATCCATTTCGGCGGCGGCAACATTGGCCGCGGCTTTATCGGGGAACTGCTCGTGCGCTCGGGCTATGAGGTCACCTTTGTCGATGTGGCGGAGGCGCTGGTGGATGAGATCAATGCACGCCGTTCCTACGATATCGAGGTGGTCGGCGATACGCCGAAAAAAATCCACGTCGAGCATGTCAAGGCGATCAACAGCAACAAAGATCTTGAGGCACTGCTCGATGCGTTCGTCACGGCGGACATTGTCACCACGGCGATCGGGCCGAATATCCTGAAATTCATTGCGCCGAACATTGCCAAGGGGATTGTGCGGCGACTTGAAAAGACGGATGCACCGCTGAACATTATCGCGTGTGAGAATATGGTCGGCGGCTCGACGGTGCTGAAGAACTTTGTCTATGAGCATCTCGCTGACGATATCAAGGAGAAAGCTGCGCGCTGCATCGGATTCCCTGACGCGGCGGTTGACCGCATCGTGCCGATTCAGCACAACGAGGATCCGCTGCTCGTCAAGGTTGAGCCGTTCTGCGAGTGGGATGTTGACCGCACGGGTGTCGTCGGTGCAGAGCCGCAGATCGAGGGGCTGACGTGGGTCGATAACCTCGAAGCCTACATTGAGCGCAAGCTGTTCTCCGTCAATACGGGACATGCTTCCATTGCCTACATGGCATATTTGAAAGGCATCGAGGATATCGCCTCGGCGATGCAGGACGAGGAGATTGTCGCGTTTGTCCGCCGCGTCTGGGCGGAGACGAGTGAACTCCTGATCGAGAAATACGGCTTTGACCGTGAAACGCATGCAGAATACATCCGTACGGCAGAGTCGCGGTTCAAGAATCCGCATCTCTCCGATGCTGTGACGCGCGTCGCACGCGGGCCGAAGCGTAAGCTCGGCGCGAAGGATCGCCTCGTCTCGCCCGCCAATCAGCTTGTCGCACGCGGGAAAAAACCCGAGGCGCTTGCGACGGTCATTGCCGCTGCCCTCCATTTTGACTACGCGGAGGATCCTGAGGCGGTCGAGGTGCAGACGTATCTCAAGGAGCACGGCTTCGAGAAGGCGCTCACGCACTTCACGGAGATTCCGGCAGGCTCGGAGCTGTTCAAGTTCGTTACAGAGAAGAATGCAGCGCTGAAAAAGTAAATTCCAAGGAGGGGCTGTTGCATGAAGTTGCAAACTTCGTGCAACAGCCCCTCCTTTGTGCCCCTTCCACCGCTTGCGCGGTCCCCCTTCCCCGTGATAACGGGGAAGGCTTAGGATAACGGCATATTAGGATGGGGGGATATGCAACACCCCCTTTCTCATAGGGATGACGGTACAATCGACGTATCGTCATCCTTTTTTATATCCTGATTCCTGTGTTATAATGAAAGAAGTACTTCTTTTGTGATAGGGAGGATTTACATGAATTACCGTAAATTAGGGAATCTCACGGTCTCATCCGTTGGGCTTGGCTGTATGGGGATGAGCCAGAGCTATGGTGCGCCCGCCGACAAGAAGGAGATGCGTGAGCTGATCGCCGCTGCCGTGGATATGGGCATCACGTTCTTTGACACGGCGGAGGTATACGGTACGCCCGATGATCCACATGACAACGAGCGGTTGGTCGGCGCAGCTCTTGCGCCATATCGGGATAAGGTCGTCCTCGCGACGAAGTTCGGGATCCATTTCGATATGAGCCTGCTGAAAGAGGGCAAAAGCCCCATCGTCCCCGACGCACGGCCTGCGGTGATCCGCGCATCAGTGGATGCCTCTCTGCAGCGGCTTGGGACAGATCACATCGACCTCTTCTATCAGCATCGCGTCGATCCAAAGATTCCTGCTGAGGAGGTCGCGGGTGTGATGGCAGAGCTGATAAAGGAAGGAAAAATTCTTCACTGGGGGATCTCGGAGGCCTCGGAGGAGGATATTCGCCGTGCGCACGCCGTTTGTCCACTGACTGCCGTGCAGAATCGTTACTCCATGATGGCGCGCACGCATGAGCGGATTTTCCCCGTTCTCGAGGAACTGGGAATCGGCTTTGTCGCGTTTTCGCCCTTTGCCAACGGCGTGCTGACCGGTGCGTATGACAGGACGTCGGTCTTTGCAGAGGGGGATATGCGTGCGCGTATGCCCCAGTTCAGCGCAGCGGCGATGGCGGAGAATGCAGAGCTTCTCGCTCTCCTGCGTACGCTCGCGGAGGAAAAGGGGGCGACGAGCGGACAGATTGCGCTCGCGTGGATGCTCTGCAAAAAGCCATACATTGTGCCGATCCCAGGAACGCGCAAGCGTGCGCGGCTGACGGAGAATGCAGGAGCCGCCGATATCCAGCTTTCGGCAGGGGATGTTGCTGCCATTGATGCGGAGCTTGATCGAATGCCAATGTCTGCCGTCTTTGGAGAAGTGCGTATGAAAAAATAAGGAAGCATAAAGAAGATCACACATGTGTGATAAATATTATATATCGTTGAAAATGAGAAGAAGTATTCGGAACGTGACGAGAAACGTTCAGATATTTCTTTTTCTTCAATAATCACGCGATATGAACTGAATTCATTTTTGAAATAGTCTACACACATAAAAATATTTTATACAAAAAAGTATTTCATATTCTATTCAGATACGTGTTAAAATAAATCAAAGTTATGGAAGGAATGAATATGGTTGAAATCTCCTTTAATCAAGTCAGTCACAGCTTCGGATCCCATGAAATCCTGCGGCAGCTGACATGTTCCTTTCATGGCGGCGTCATTACCTCCGTTGCGGGGGGGAACGGGAGCGGCAAATCGACGCTGCTCCGTCTCGCAGGCCGTCTGATCCTTCCAACGAAAGGGAAGGTTGAGACGGCACTGGACGGCAAGTCGATCTGCGGAGCGGACTATCGCCGCATTCTCGCGATGGCGACACCCGAGATGGAGCTGTATACCCGCCTTTCCGTCCGTGAGAATCTGACCTTCTTTCTCTCTGCACGCGGGATCTGCATGGCGGATGGATTGCTGGAGGAACTCTTGGAGCGTGTGGGACTGCCGTCCGAGGTGCTGCCGCGCATGGCGGGGGAACTCTCGACGGGCATGCGTCAGCGTGTACGTCTTGCCGTTCTCCTCGGAGCAGACGCCCCCGTCTGGCTCCTCGATGAGCCGGGGCTTGCCCTCGATGTGCATGGACGGGAGCTGCTCACCGCGGAGACGCGGCGTGCGGCAGAGCGTGGGCGGCTCATTCTGTGGGCGACAAACGAACCGGAGGAAAGGAAGGCGGCAGATGCGTGCATCGATCTTACCGATAGTTCTGCACGTTGCTGCTAAAGAACTGCGTGACGGCGTACGCCACCGTGCGGGTTATGTCACGATGGGGATGTTCGCACTCACGGTTATTGCGTTCATGAGTATGTCGCTCGCGTGGGGGACGATGGATGTCCGCCTTGCCGCAGCGCTGTTCTGGATTGTCCTGTTCTTTGCAGCGACGCTGCAGGGAGAACGGCTTTTTGCCGAGGAGGAGGCCGCGGGAACACTGCTTTTTCTTCGGATCTACGTTCCGGCACAGGCCGTGCTCTTCGGCAAGATGGCAGCACATCTCGTCACACTCATCGTGCTCGCTGTCATTACCTTGCCCCTTGTGATCATTTTGATGGATGCACCGCTCGTCCTCAATGCCGTTTTTCTCGGGACACTGCTTCTGGGACTTTGTGGTATGGCAGCGGCCGATACGCTCCTCGCGGCGGTCGCCGCAGGAGCGAGCGTACGCGGCGGGCTCGTTCCCGTGCTCCTGCTTCCGTCGATGCTGCCGATTCTCCTGCCTGCGATCTCTCTCTCGGCGGGTGGAGGAGAGCCGGCGCTCCTTGGCGGTATGGCCCTCTACGATATGATGCTCGCAGTGGGAGCATCGATACTGTTTGATTCTCTCTGGATCGAGAGTTAGATAGGAGTCTTAATGCTTGTCGGAGTGATTGCCGTGCTGACACTCGCATCGCTCGGTGCCGTGTTCTTCATCGTTCCGCCCGCGGAAGGGCTGGGGAACTATGTGCGCATCGCATTCTTTCACATTCCAACGGCATGGGTCGCCGTCGTCGCATTCTTCGGTGCTGCCTACTGGGGCGCACGTTATCTGAAGACGAGGGAGCTGCACTATGACGCAAAGAGCGCCCGCTCTGCCATCCTCGGTCTGATCTTCACCCTCATGGCGACGGTGAGCGGGGCTGTCTTCTCTAAGCTGACATGGGGCTCCTACTGGAACTGGGATCCCCGGCAGACGACGATCTTCGTCCTCCTGCTGATCTACGCCGCATACGTGACACTGCGCATGACGATGCGGGACGAACGCGCCCGCGCCTCCTCCTCTGCCGTGTATGCGCTCTTCTCCTTTATCGCTGTTCCTTTTCTGGTCTTTATCCTGCCGCGAATGTTCTTCTCTCTCCATCCATCACCCATTCTCAATGAGACAGGACGCATCGACATGGATGCAGTGATGTTCGGGACACTCGTGCTCGCATTGATTGATGTGACACTGATCTACATTTGGCTGATGAAACGGGGGAAACCCAATGCGTAAATATTTTTTCCTCATTCTGATTCTGGGATTTATCGGCTATGCCGGCTACTTCTTTGCCGACTCGGTCACGCCGTACGTCAGTGTAGCAGATGCGCGCGCCGCACAGCGCAATGTGCAAGTCAAGGGCGTCCCCGACGGCACGGTTGCCCCGCGCATGGAAGATGGACATTTTGTCTTTTCCATCGCCGATGAGGATACAGGAGAGACAATGCTCGTACGGTACAAAGGAGCAAAGCCGGATACGTTCGACGACGCATATCACGTTGTCGCCATTGGGAAATATACGGGCGATGCCTTTGCCGCGGATAAGCTGCTCATCAAATGCCCGTCCAAATATGAGGAAGAAAAAGGAAAGGCTCGTGTATGATCGGTACGGTACTGTTGGGTTTTGTTCTTCTCTTTGCACTCAGTGCAGTGTTCTTTGATGCCAAGGACAGTGATCGCGGCAGCCGCATCTCTGCCATCCTCGCAGGACTTACTGCCATCGGTGCATCCGCCGTTCTCTTTGCCATCATCCTGTCCAATGATTTCAGCTACTCGTATGTGGCAAGCTACTCCTCCATCGATCTGCCGCTGGTCTACAAGATCTCGGCATTCTGGGCAGGGCAGCAGGGCTCGTTCCTCCTCTGGCTCCTCATTCACGCACTTGTTGGTACGTACATGGTCTGCACCAACCGTCTGACAGGGACGGGGCGGATCATCTATCATCTCCTGACGGCGATGCTCGTCATTCTCGTATTCATCAAGAGTCCCTTTGCTCCCGCCGAGCATATTATGCCCGACGGGTACGGGATGAACCCGCTGCTGCAGGACCCGTGGATGGCAGTGCATCCGCCGATCATCTTTATCGGGTATGCACTCCTCGCCGTTCCCTTTGTTTACTCGCTTGAGAGTATGATGCGCAGCCCCGCAGACGGGAACTTTCTCGCACCGATGCGCCGCTGGACGCTCATCGCGTGGTCGTTTCTCGGCGCAGGCATCTTTATCGGCGGCTACTGGGCATACAAGGTGCTCGGCTGGGGCGGTTACTGGGGCTGGGATCCCGTGGAGAACTCCTCGCTCGTACCGTGGCTGCTCTCCTGTATCCTGCTCCATCTGATTGCCGTCGCACGTACGCGGCGCGGCGCGTTCTATCTCGTCCATCTCGCTGCGGTATTCTCCTACGCGTTCGTCCTCTATGGGACGTTCCTGACGCGCAGCGGTATTCTCGGAGACTTCTCCGTACACTCCTTTGCGGGGTCGGACATCGGCTTTTACATCGCCCTTGCGAATGGCATCATCCTGCTCTTTGGACTCATCGTCCTTGTGCGTCAGATGGATCGTCTTCCGCAGGGAGCAATCTACAGCGAACACCGCAGCCGCAGCTTCCTCATCCTGCTCGGCATGCTGCTCCTCGTATTCATCACGGTTCTCGTGTTCTTCGGTATGTCGATGCCGCTGATCTCGGGGCTCATGGGCGAGAGTGCGGCGGTGGATACGAGCTACTACGTGCGGACGACCCTGCCAATTGCCATCGTGCTTGCCCTCTTGATGGGGCTCGGCACGCTCATGTCGTGGAGCGGAACGATGGGGAAGCGTCCCTACTGGATCTTCGCACTTACCGTGCTAGGCGGCGTTGCAGCGGGGGCGGTCGGCGTCACGGATATCCCCTCCATCCTTCTCGCGTCCTTCGCGCTCTTTGCTGCAGCTGCGGCTGCTGAGACCTATCGTCGGCATCAGATCGGTGTCGGCGGACTGCTTGCCCACGTCGGCACAGGCATAGCACTCCTTGCCTTTATCCTTTCGGGCAGCGGCAGTCAGACGACATCCGTCGATCTGACGCCGGATGTTCCGCAGGAGGTCTACGGACACACAGTGGTCTATCGCGGACAGGACTTTGCCGACAGCGGCAAGGAAAAGTCCTATCGCTACGAGGTGGACGGAACGCCTGCTGAAGCAGTCACGAAACTGCGCGGGAGCGGCGAGGATGCGGCACGTGAGCCCGCGATTGCCAGAAGTCTTGCGGGGGATCTCTACATCGCTCCGACGCCGACGACGGCGGAGCATGATGAGATGATCCTGCGGCGCGGCAGGACGGTTATGGGCATCAACGACTATGCCTACCGCTATGAGGGCGTATCCTTTGAACCGCAGGGCGGCGGAAAGACTCTCGTCACAGCAAAGATCGCGCTGACGGACGGGGAAGCGGTGGATACGGCCGAACCAACGATACTTGCCACCGATACGGGAGGGACATCCCGCCCGGTCGATGTGATGGATGGCAAATTCCGCATACGCCTTACAGGCGTATCTGCGGATGAGCGTGATATACGTCTGGAGATTCTGCCCTCCTTGGCGGAGGAGATGGCGATGCCGGTGACGGCTTCCATCAGTACGAAGCCCGGTATATCGCTCCTGTGGCTCGCCTGTGTGCTCGTGACAATCGGCGGTCTCGTCGCGGCACGGCAGACGGTAAGTCCGGCCAAAGGGGGTGACGCGGAAGATCCGCTCGGTAAGAAATCATAGAAGGGAGGAAGGACACATGAATTTGAAGGAGTTCGTGCAGCAGAACACACTCCGCTGCGTCATCGGCGCATTTGTTCTTGGCATCATCGTCGTTGCGGGCGGTATGGTCATGGACAAGGCGTCGGCATCACCGAAATTCTGCGGAACCTGTCACGCCATGAAGCACGAAGCGGCGACACATGCCATGTCGACCCATGCGGACGTTGCCTGTGTGGAGTGCCATCTGCCGCATGAGAATGTCGCCATTTACTATATGGAAAAAGGGCAGACCGGGATGCACGATACGCTGCATCAGGTGCTGAACGACTACCCCGTGCACATCAAGATCTCGGATCATGGGCGGGATATCGTCAACAGCAACTGCCTGCGCTGTCACAGCTCGACAATGGGCAATGTATGCGTGGATAAGGGCAAGGACGGAAGTGCGACCTGCACGAAGTGTCACAGCCGGATTCCACATGGTTCCAATCCTTTAGAAGGGGGGATAAGAGTTGAGTAACAGAAAGAAAATCATTGCGGGTGTTGCCGGCGTCTGTGCCCTGTTCTTTGGATTCGTTGCCGTTCGTATCGGTGCGCAGCCGAATGACGACAGCGTAAAGCTGGTCGCCATCCAAGGCGGAACGGAAGCCAAGATCGGCAAAGAGGCGTATAAGGATGCCTATCCGCTCCAGTACAATTCCTTCATGAAAAACAATGAGGAAACCCCGTCGCCCACGGGCTACGGCGGCAGCATGGAGGGCAACAGTCATCTGGAGCACCAGCCCGAGATGCTCGAGAACTTCAAGGGCTACAAATTTGCCCTTCAGTATGACGATGACCGCGGGCATACGTATGCGGGCTACGATCTCCTGCATACGAAGAGGCTTCCGGGACAGAAGGGGAGTTGTCTACAGTGCAAGGGTTCGTATGTTTATGATGTGTACTTCAAAGAAGGTGGATGGGCGTATGCATCGAAGCCGTTTGATGAAGTTGCGGCTCCCATCACCGACGATGAGTGGTTTGGCTGCTCCACCTGCCACGATCCCGATACGATGCAGCTGCGCGTCTATCAGCAGGGCTTCGTCGAGGCAATGGCACGCCGTGGTGTTGACGTCAATGCCGCATCACATAATGATATGCGCGCCTATGTCTGTGCGCAGTGCCATACGGAGTACTACTTCACCGCTGAGGACGGACGTGTGAACCACCCGTACGACAACGGCCTTGATGCCGAGTCCGAGTACAAGTTCTATCAGACCGGACAGGCAGGCGGATTCAAGGGTGACTGGATGCATCCCGACTCCAAGACGATGATGCTCAAGGCGCAGCATCCGGAATTCGAGACGTGGGCGACGAGCGTTCATGCCGACGCCGGTGTTACCTGCGTGGACTGCCACATGCCCTATATGCGTGACGGAGGCAAGAAGTACACATCGCACTGGATGTCGAGTCCGCTGAAGTACACGAAGGAAGCATGTCTGAAGTGTCATGATGAGAGCGAGGAGACCCTCGTCGCCCGCGTCAAGACCATCCATGACAATACCTTTAAGGTTCAGCGCATCGCGGGACAGTCGGTCGCAAAGGCACATCTCGCGGTCAAGGCTGCGATGGATGCGGGCGTGCCCGACGCATCGCTTGAGGATGCACGTGCGAAGCTCCGCGAAGCACAGTGGTATTGGGATTGGGTCGCTGCCGAGAACGGCATGGGTTTCCACAACCCCGATAAGATCATGCGCACCCTCGGGCTCTCGATTGACCTGGCACATCAGGCAGTCGAGTCCGCACAGGCTGCACAGTATGGAATCAAGCCAATCTGATCGAAATAGACAGAGCGGAAAAAAGAATCGCCTCACACCGAGGCGATTCTTTTTTGATGGATCGATCAGAGCATGCCGCTCATCCAGATCAAACGAAGTCCGAGTCCGAACATGGCGAGCGCAAGGAGAACGAGGATGACCTTGGATTTTGTCTTTTTCGAGAGGGCGGCTCCGATCTGTGCACCGATGGCAGCACCGATGGAGATGCAGATGGCGGGCGTCCAGATGACATGACCGAGCCAGACATGGCTGATGACGCCGAAAGTCGCCGAGCAGGCGAGGACGAAATGCGAGGTCGCTGTTGCGACGTGGACGGGGAAGCCAAGCAGGTAGACCATGAGGGGAACGTGAATCACGCCGCCGCCGATGCCGAAGATGCTCGAGATAAATCCAACACCTGCGCTTGCTCCAACGCCCAGAGAACGGTTGAAGGTGAAGTCTGCGGGCAGGGTGTGCACATCCGCGTGCTTCTTATTCATGGCGTTCCAGTACATCATAAGAGCCATGAGCAGGAGGAACGAGCCATAGGATATGTAGAGCATCGGACCTGTGAAGTCGTCGACGATGTATGAGCCGAGAAACGCGCCGGGCAGTGTCGCAAGAGCAAAAGGGACTGCTGCGGCGAAGTAGACGCGTTTTTGACGGATGTAGGCAAATGTCCCCGAGAGCGCATTGGCGCAGACGATGACGAGCGATGTGCCCGTGATCTGAGCCGCCGTGTGAAAGTATGGATAGATTCCACCGTCCGACAGAAAGAAGATGAAGATCGGCACGCAGATCAGTCCGCCGCCGATGCCGACCAGCGTGCCGAACGTGCCCACGAAGAGCCCCAGCAGAAGGAATAGAAGAATATCAAGTCCCATAGAAACCCCTCCCCTATAAGTAGAAACACATACACAGTGTATTCTTGATTATAGCACATCGAAAGGATTAGACAAGAGAAGAGAGTTATGATATGATAATTGCCAAGAAGCCGATAATTCTTTGGGACTGATTTTAAGGGGCTTCTTTATCATTGTACGGAAGGAGGGCAGACATGGGGGGGGGCCGGTGCACACCGGCATATCATGTATTTATTTTAGGAAGAAGTGACAAGCAATGGTTACATTTCTTGGCGCGCTCGCAACGCTTATCGTTGGATACCTCGTCTATGGAGCGATCGTCGATCGGGCATTCGGGCGTACGGGGGAGGTAGCGCCTGCGATTCGTTTGGAGGACGGTGTGGACTATATCCCGCTGCCGACGTGGAAGGTGTTCCTCATCCAGCTCCTCAATATTGCAGGACTTGGTCCAATTTTCGGTGCGCTTGCAGGAGCGCTCTGGGGACCCAGCGTCTACCTCTGGATCGTCTTCGGTACGATCTTTGCGGGCGGTGTGCATGACTATCTTTCGGGCATGATTTCGTTCCGTGAGGACGGCAAGAGCCTTTCGGAGATTGTCGGTAAGAATCTGGGGCATATCATGCTTCAGATCATGCGTATCTTTTCGATTGTCCTCCTTGTTCTCGTCGGTGTTGTATTCATGACGGGACCCGCGATGCTGCTTTCCAAGCTGACGGGGCAGGCGGTGCTCTTCTGGCTCGCGGTCGTCTTCATCTATTATACGCTGGCAACCCTGCTCCCGATTGACAAGATCATCGCTCGGTTCTACCCACTTTTTGGCATTTGCCTTATCGTCATGGCACTCGGCATCATGGGCGGAATGCTCTTCGGAGTCGGCGGACATACGATGCCCGAGATGACGCTGGAGAACCTGCATCCGAAGCACCTCCCGATTTGGCCGCTGCTCTTCATCACCGTTGCCTGCGGTGCGGTTTCGGGATTCCACGCGACGCAGTCGCCGATTATGTCACGGTGTCTGAAGGACGAGCGAATGGGACGCCCCGTGTTTTACGGTGCAATGGTCGCTGAGGGCATCATCGCGCTCTGCTGGGCGGCGGCAGGTGCGACGTTCTACGATGGTACACCGGGACTTGGCGCGGCACTCAAGGAGGCCGGCCCCGGCGGCGTTGTCTACGAGGTCTGCAACGGCTTCATGGGGGCAATCGGTGTCGGCGGAGTCAGCATCGGTGCTATTCTCGCGATGTTGGGTGTTATCGCCTGCCCGATCACCTCGGGCGATACGGCCTTTCGTTCGGCGCGTCTGACGCTTGCCGACTGGATGGATATTCCACAGAAGAAAGCGTCGAAGCGTCTGATGATCGCTGTTCCGATGCTCGCCATCGGCTTGATTCTTTCGCAGATGGACTTCTCCATCATCTGGCGTTACTTCTCGTGGGCAAACCAGACACTCGCGATGATTATGCTTTGGACGGGCACGGCATACCTCTACCTCAATAAACCGGGCTCATATGCATACGTGATTGCACTCGTGCCTGCGATCTTTATGTCGGCGGTGACGACAACATACCTCCTGCAGGCACCGGAGGGGTTTGGTCTGCCGACGAACATTACCTATCCGGCGGGCATCGGCTTCGCTATACTCTTTACGGCACTCTTCGTGCGTGCGTTCATTCTGCGCAAAAGAACGGCCTGACATGAACGATACCGCTGCATACGGCTTTTGAAGAAAAACCGCGTGGCAGCGGTTTTTTCTTGCAAATGGATGAAAAACTATGGTAAAATAGTCATAGGAGTATTTACTCATAACGGATAAGGGAGGCATATTTACATGGCAAAGAGCACGGAGAAAGAGCCGAAGCTCGAAAAGCAGGCAGAGAAGCTGATTGAGAAGAAGGAAGCTGCTGCCGCAGAGGGTGCGACAAAGGCGGAAAAGTTCCAAGCATTCCTCAAGGAGAATGACATCAATTTCTTTGAGTCGCAGGCACTTTCCGATGAGTTCCACACGACGATCTTCCGCTCGCGCATCGAGGCGAAGGGGCAGACCTTGCCGATGGCGATCTTCATCGACGACAGCATCTTTACGATCATCCGCACGCAGGTTGCGACGGGCATCAACGAGAAGAACATCGACAGCATCAAGAGCCACCTCAATATGCTCAACGCGGAGTACAAGATGTTCAAGTATTATCTCCGCGAAGATGGCGATATCTATCTCGATGTCTGTATCCCGTTTGTCGATGAGACCTTCGACAGCCGCATGATTCAGACGCTCCTGCCGATTCTTGTGCAGCAGCTCGAGACCGTGTATGAGGATCTCATGGCAGTGGTCTGGGCGAAAAAATAAATCTCAGCCATGCTGACGCGGTACCTTTCTCGCATTTCGGCGGTATTGTGATTCTGAGCGACAATATGAAGGCTGCCGGTCTGGCAGTCTTTTTTTTTGTGCCCGTGTTGATTTCCCGTCAAAATCCAAGTACAATGATCAAGAGAATAATTTTCTGACGGGGGGATGGCGTGAACATAAAACAGATGATCGGCGGACGGCAGTTCTGGTCGCTGCTTGCTGTCCTTGCCATTCTTCTCGGCGTCCTGCTCATTATTGGACATCCGAAGGAAACGCCTGCGCCCTCACCTCCGCCGCCCCCCGAGGACGATGTGAAGGTGACCGTGCTCAACTACCACATGATCAACTCGCGGTTCCTCTCTCTTGCGGTTGAGCCATCGGATTTTGACTGGCAGATGAAGTATCTCATCGATCATGGCTATCACACGATCAGCCCCGATGAGCTCTACGACTATCTGGCAGGCACGGGGTCTCTGCCCGAGCGTCCTGTGCTCATCACGTTTGACGATGGCTACGTCGATAACTATACCAATGCGTTTCCCATTCTGAAAAAGTATCACCTCAAGGCGACGGTCTTTGTCGTCACGGGTTTCCTGAGCAAGCGCAAGGGCTATCTCACATGGGATCAGGTGCGTGAGATGGAAAAGAGCGGCGTCACGATTGAGTCGCATACGGTGACACACGCGGCTTTGCCGGAGCTGTCAGATGATCGTATTCGTGCGGAGCTTGTGGAGTCCAAGCGGCAGGCGGAGAGCGAATTGGGACATCCCGTCGAGTTCATCGCCTATCCGACGGGCGCCCACGATCTGCATATCGCAGAGCTTGCGAAGGAGGCAGGATACAAGGCAGGCTTTACGGTCAAGTACAGCAATGTGGACCGCAACAGCAATGTATTCGCCCTTGAGCGCGTGCCGATCTTCCGCACGGGTGCGACAAACGAGGATTTTGTCGACCGCCTGCACTATACCTCAAATCTCACGCAGTACGGCTGGGTGCGAAATTGAATGAGAAATAAATAGCCTATTGCACGAAACAATAAACTTCGTACCATAGGCTATTTTTGTGATTCTTTTGCTGCTTAGGGGGAAGGGGCGCTGCGAAGCGATAGGGAGACGTGCAGCAGTTCATTTTCTCACGCGTTCCTGCACGAATCGGATGAACGCATCCGTTTCCTCCTGATCGCGGAGTTTTGCCATATACATCTGATTGCCCATCTGTGGCCACATGACCTCGGGCAGACGCTCGCACATGACGATGCTGTCCGCGTAGCGGCTGAGGATTTCCTCGTGTGTGTGTACGTAGCGGTGGAAATCACGCCGTCCCGCGTAGGCACAGCAGCAGTGTACGCCGCAGTCGGGGAGGAGGCGGCGGTTTGCCGTAATCATGTCTGCCCAGATTTCATAGACATCGGTGGAGTGTGCGAAATTCGTCATATCCGTCGTGTAGCCGCCCGCCGGGCGCATATTGACTTCGAGCCCGACGTAGTCGCCGACGGCGCCGAGCCCTGCTTTTGCCTCGGTCAGGCGGAAGAACTCAAAGTGGACGAAGCGGCTGTGTACGCGGAACGCCTTCAGTGCGGCGCGTCCCATCCGCTTTACCGTGTCTGGGACAGAGGGTACCGTATAGTAGGAGAGGTCGAGCTGATAGAGAACGATGTCCATGACGGTCGGCGGCCAGACGGTCATGGACTCGAAGATCGGGTTCGCATCCGCATCGACGATGGCGTCGTAGGAGCAGATATCGCCTGCGACAAATTCCTCGATGACATAGGGGACGTCGGGCTTTGACGCGAAGAAATGCCGCAGCTCGTCATACGTGTCGATGCGGTAAGCGCCCGTCGCATCTGCACCGATATCCGGCTTGACGATGACGGGGTATCCGACAGTATCGAGAAACTCCTCGGCGGCAGAAAGGGTGGTCACACGAACGAGGCGTGCCGTTGGGATGCCCGCTTTTTGGTAGTATGCCTTCATGGCGGACTTGCTCTTGATGTGCTCCATGTCTGCACTCTGCCAGCCCGTGCGGATGTTGAAGTCCGTGCGCAGACGGGCGTCATTCATGAGCCAGTGCTCATTGTTGGACTCGAGCCAGTCAATGCGTCCGTACTTGAACGTGAAGAAGCCGACGGCGCGCAGCATCTGGTCATAGTCGTCGAGTGCGGGGACAAAGTAGTACTCGGTCAGTGCCTCGCGCATCTCGCGCGTGAGCTGGTCGTAGGGTGTATCGCCGATGCCGAGAACGTTTACCCCCTTTTTCTTCAAGCGGTCACAGAAGTTCCAGTAGACGTGTGGGAACTGCGGAGATACAAAGATGAAATTCATATCATTGCCCTCGTCCAATCACTGAAAAAATTATCATATGATAAGTATAGGCTATCGAATCTTTGACTTTTTGTCAAGTATATATTAGAAAAAGATAAAAAGTTATCATGATAAATGAAGGTCACTATCTGTTCGGCACGCGAAAGAGGAAGAAGAGAACGTGCGCCGTCCATACAACGCCGATGGCGATGCGTGCGTGCAGGTGATCGGTGAGAAGAAAGGAGATCCCCATGAGGGTGGTGACGGGGAGCATGATGCGGAGTTTTTCCATCGGCGTCATGCCGCGCCGCCCTTGGCGCATGAGAAGGAGTGTTGTGCGGTAGATGCGCGTCGTAGGCAGCCAGTTCTCGAGGCGGCGGGAGCTGCGCGCGAAGCAGTACGCAGCGAGCAGTATGAAAGGAACGGTCGGGAGAATGGGGAGAAAGGCCCCGAGAATGCCGAGTCCAAAGCTGAGAAATCCGAGAATGGAGAAAAAGATTTTTTTCAGGATCATGGTGTAGTATCCCTATCAATGAAATGAATTCTCATGAGCAAGAGGATATCATGTGCGCGAGAAAAAGACAACGCAATATTTTGTGGTTTCTTCAATTTGTGCTATAATAAAAAATGTTTTTTTAGCGTATATGCTGGGATGCATGCGCTGGCATTGGAGAGGAATGAGACGAACCGCATGATTCGAATGAAAAATGTCTCGAAGGTATATGAGAATGGTGCTGTGGCACTGGACCATGTGAACATTGAGATTGTCAAGGGGGAGTTTGTCTTTGTCGTCGGGGTGAGCGGTGCGGGGAAATCCACGTTCATCAAGATGCTGTTTCGTGAGGAGCTGCCGACGGAGGGGGAGCTCTTCGTCAACGGGCACGATGTCGTGCACATGGATATGACTGACGTACCGTATCTGCGGCGCGGTCTGGGGGTCATCTTTCAGGACTACCGCCTTTTGTCGGATAAGACGGTCTATGAGAATGTGGCCTTCGCCATGCGTGTTATCGAGGCGCCGCGCCAGATGATCCAGCGGCGCGTCAACGCTGTGCTCGACGTGGTCGGACTGCGTGACAAGTATCGCGATTTCCCCTCACAGCTCTCGGGCGGTGAGCAGCAGCGCGTGGCGATTGCCCGCGCTATCGTCAACGATCCTGCAATCCTCATTGCCGATGAGCCAACAGGAAATCTTGACCCGGAGACGAGTTGGGATATTATGGATATTTTCAAGCGCATCAATGCGGCAGGGACGACGATTGTCATGGCAACGCACGATAAGAACATTGTCGATACGATGCAGCGCCGTGTTGTCGCCATTGAGGACGGCAAGATCGTGCGCGATGAGCAGCGCGGGGGGTACGGATATGAAAATTAGGACGGCGGAGTACTATGTGCAGGAGGTTCTGCGCTCCCTGCGCCGCAACAACTGGATGACGTTTGCGGCGGTCGGTACGGTCGCTGTCTCTCTTTTTATCCTAGGCGTATTCCTCATCCTTGCCCTCAATATGAACCGTGCGGCGTCGATGCTCGAGTCGCAGGTGCAGATCAGCGTCTATCTAAAGGACGATCTGAGCGAGGACGCAGAGCAGGATGTCGGTGCCAAGATCAAGGCGCTCCAGGGCATCGAGTCCGTGAAGTACGTCGGACGTGACGAGGCAAAGGAGCGTCTCTCCGAGCGGCTGGGAGAGCAGAAGTATCTGCTCGATGCGCTCGGTGACAAGAACCCGCTGCCGAATGCCTACGAGGTGACTGTGCGTCAGCCGGATATGGTAGAGACGGCGGCAAAGCAGATTGAGCGCATGGGTGGCGTCGAGTCCGCGAAATACGGGCAGGATGTGGTGGAGCATCTCTTTGATATCACGCGTCTGGTGCGTCTCTTCGGCGTTCTCCTGATCCTCCTGCTCGGCGGTGCGACGATCTTTATCATCGCGAATACGATCCGTCTGACGGTCTTTGCGCGGCGGCGCGAAATCGCCATCATGAAGTATGTCGGTGCGACGGATGAGTTCATCCGCTGGCCGTTCGTATTGGAGGGCATTGTGCTTGGCTTCATTGGCGGTGTGATTTCCGCTCTTGTCCTGCGCAGTTTCTACGCAGGCGTCGTCAACAAGGTATACGATACACTGGCGTTCTTCCCGCTCATTCCGCAGTCGCCGTTTATGACGTATGTGGGGATTGTGATCGTCCTGCTCGGCATGGCGATCGGCGCGGCAGGTGCGTGGGTGTCGCTGAAGCGTTTCCTGAAGGTGTAAGCGATGAATGCAGTGACAAAACGTATCCTCTGTGCCTCTCTTGCTGTCTCCGTCCTTACGGCGGGGCAGGGGTGGGCGGCGAGCCTCGAGGAGGAGCGCGACAGCTACGATGCACAGGCAGAGGATCTGGGACGCCAGAGCGATGAGCTGGCGGGAAAGATCAACTCGCTCTCGGAGCAGAAGCGAATTTTGGATGAGGAAGCAAATGCGGCAATCGCGACGCATAAAGAACGTCGTGCGGAGCTGAACAAGACGCTTGAACGCCTTGAGGAGAACGAGGAGAAACTCGCTGTCACAGAACGCGAGTATGACCGCAAGAGTGCGGCACTTGGGAAGCGTGTCCGCGATATCTACATCAACGGGCAGATTTCCTATATCGATGTGCTGTTCGGGGCAAAGGACTTCTCCGATTTCCTCACGCGCATGGATCTTCTGAAGCGTGTCATCAAGCAGGATTATGATCTCGTTCATGCCGTGCTTGCCGACCGCGATGCGATGCGTGCGCTCAAGGAGGAGCTGGAGAAGGATCGGGCGGCACAGGAGCCGCTCGAGAAGGAGGCGCGCGAGGCACGTCTCGCGATGGAGGAGAAGGTCGAGAAGCAGCGTGCAATCATCGAGCAGATGAAGTACGATAAAGCGACCATCGAGCGCAAGCAGGACGAGGCACGCGCGGCGTCAGAACGCATCACGCGGATGCTGCAGCGCAGCGGTCTGCGTAACCTTCCCGTGCAGGGATCAGGGGCGATGATCTGGCCGCTGGGCGGACCGATTACGTCGGACTTTGGCTGGCGTGTTCATCCGATCACGGGTGCACAGCGCTTCCACAGCGGCATCGACATCGGCGGCGACTACGGCGATGCAATCTGTGCGGCACAGGCGGGAACAGTGGAATATGCGGGCTGGATCTCGGGCTATGGCAACGCCGTCATCATCAATCACGGCGGCGGCATATCAACGCTGTATGGACATTGTCAGTCACTGAATGTCAGTGTGGGTGAGAGCGTTTTACAGGGCGATGTGATCGCCTACTGCGGGTCTACAGGCAACTCGACGGGACCGCACTGCCACTTTGAGGTGCGTGAAAACGGCGAGCCGGTCAATCCGCTGTCGTATTTGTAAGCGGGCGGAGCGCCGCTCATCAATGAATTGAAGAGGATATGAGCAAAAAAAAGATTGTCTTGACCGCCATGATCTCGGTTTTGTGCGGCAGTATGTTGACGGTGCTTGCGGCGGGGGTATTCCTGCGCTCGATGGGCATCTACGGCGATGATGTTATCCGCCTGTTCGGCGTGATGAAGTTCATCCAGTCGCGTTACGTGGATGCGCCTGACACCAGTACACTCGTGGATGGTGCAATCGATGGAATGGTCGCCTCTCTCGGCGATCCGCATTCGGTCTATATGCCGCCCGAGATGTTTCGCACGCTGCGTCAGCAGACGGAGGGCTCGTTTGGCGGGATCGGCGTGACGATGGGTTTTAAGGATGGGACGGTAAAGATCATCTCCGTGCTTGACGGGACGCCCGGTGAGGCCGCGGGACTGCGTGCGGGCGATGAGATCCTCGCCGTGGACGGTGTGCCGACGAGTGAGCTGCCGAACGAGGAGGTCGCGCTCCGTATCCGCGGTGAGGTTGGGACGCAGGTGACACTGCGCATCCTGCATGACGGCGCAAAGCAGGATGTGACGATCACGCGCAATGTGATACAGGTACACTCCGTGCGCGGTGTGATGCTCGACGGGACGACGATTGGCTACATCCGCATCGCTTCATTTGCCGAGCACACGGGCGATGAGTTCGCTGCAGAGATGACGCGTCTTGGTGAGGCGGGCATGACCTCGCTCATCATCGATCTGCGTGAGAATCCGGGCGGATTGATTACGAGCTGTGTTGCCGTCGCCGAGCAGATTGTTCCGGCGGGGCCGATTGTCTCCGTCATTAACCGTGACGGAGATACAGAGGTTTATCGCTCGCATCTCGAGGCGCGCAAGTATCCAATTGTCGTACTCATCGATGAGAACAGTGCGAGCGCGTCGGAGATTCTGGCGGGGGCACTGCAGGATACGGGCGCGGCGGTCATCATCGGCACGACTTCCTATGGGAAAGGGTCAGTGCAGGCGGTGATGCCGCTCTTCCACGACGATGGGCTGAAACTGACGATTGCCAAATACATTACACCGAACGGCCGCTCCATCGACGGCACGGGCATTACGCCGGATATCGTCGTTGAGCGTTCGCCGCAGGACACGACGGATGTCCAGTTCGAGGCGGCAAAGAAATATCTGGAGGAGCATCCGAGCTTTTAATGAAGCACAAATAAATTCATCGTTATCATCTTGACGTATTTTTGCCCGCACTTCGGCGACAAAGCTACGTCAATTCGATAGAGTTCATTTTATCTGTGGTTCCTTAAGAAAAAACTAACCGTATGCTAAGCAGAATATAGCGCCCTTGCTGTAGCATGGGCGCATTCTTATCAGGATGAAAAGGGATTCTATACGTTGAGGTGGTTATGATGAAGAACAGGCGGCAGCACACTCTTGCCGCGCTTCTCGTGGGCGCAGTGCTGACATTTCCGCTGTCTGCAGATGCGATGCGGCTCAGCCTCGAAGATGCGATTGATACAGCACTTTCGGCGAATACAGGGCTGCGCATCACGCGTGAGGGAGAGCGCTCTGCCGATGCCGCCCTGCGTCAGGCGCGCGGGAAGAACAGCATTTCGGTTGGAGCGAGTGATAGTCTGCGTACGTCGAAGGCGAGCGATGCGAGTGAGCAGGTGAGCAACGGGATCAGCCTCTCGGCGAGTCTGCCGCTTTACAGCGGCGGAGCAAATGAGACGCGGATTCGTTCGGGGGAGATCGGTGCACATGCGGCGCGCCTGACAACGGAGCGTGCGCGTGAGGAGCTGAAATACGAGGTGATTGCCGCCTACTGGAACGCGGCAGAGGCGGAAAAAAAGATCGAGGTCCAACGCGACAGCGTGGACAAGTACGACGCCCATCTGAGGAATGTCAATGCACTCTACGAAGCAGGAGCACAGGCAAAAATCGACGTGATTCGCTCCTCGGTGGAGCTGTCAAATGCACGGCAGGAGCTCATCCGTGCTGAGAGCAGCTACGAGGTGAATCTCGCGGCCCTGCGCAATCTGCTGAACATTGACCGCGCAGAACCGCTGCAGCTGACGACAGAGGTCACCTATGAGCCGTTTGGCACGGCACTGACGGACTGCATTTCCTACGCACAGCGCACGCGGCTGGATCTCGCGGCACAGCGTGAGACGCTGCAGCAGCGCGAGCTGGCGGTGGATATCGCGCGTGCGGGGAAGAAACCGACGGTAAATCTGACCCTCGGTACGGGACTGACAAGTCAGTTTCGCCCGCACAGCGATACATCCTCCGATGTGTCTGCCTCGGTCGGTGTGAACTGGAATATCTTTGACAGCGGTGTGACGCGCAGTGCCATTGAGGCGGCGGAGGCGGAGCGTGACATTGCCCTCTTGAATGTCAAGAAAACAGAGGAGAGCATCGATCTGAATCTGCGGCAGGCGTATCTCAATATGCGAGAGGCGGAGCAGCGCTTTACCTCGACGGGGGATGCCGTGCGTCAGGCAGAGGAGGATTACCGTATCGCCTCGGAACGCTATCGTGCGGGCGAGGGCATACTCCTTGATATTCTCGATGCGCAGACTGCGCTCACGACAGCGCGGCAAAATGCCCTCAGTGCACGATACGACTATGCACGCTATCGTGCACAGGTGGAGAGCCTGATGGGGAAGGAGCTCACAGCAGAGGAGCACAAAGCGGCAGAGGGACTGCCTGCTGTGACGGATGAGGAGCGTACGGCGGCACAGGCGGCTTACGCTGAGGGAACGGATACGGCAGCGAGGGGAGCACAGCCATGAGGAAACGAACGATCATCGGCATCGGTGCTTTGACAATGGCGTTGATTGCCGGCGGCAGTTACTGGTATTACACGCAGAGTGCAGCACAGGAAGCGGCGAAGGCGGTCTCGACCGTCGATGCCGCACGCATGAACATCAAGTCCACCGTCGAGGCGACAGGAACGATCCGCCCTGTGGACTCCGTTGAGGTCAGCTCGAAGATCACGGCGCGCATCAGTTCCGTGCTCGTCAAGGAGAACGATACCGTGACGGCGGGGCAGATCGTCGCCACCCTCGACGGCAAAGACTACGAGGCAAAGCGTGATCAGGCACAGTACCGCGTAACGAATACGCGTGCGAAGTACAACCGCATGAGCTATCTGGAGAGCATCGGCGCAAAGTCGAAATCCGATCTTGAGGATGCAGAGTATAACTACGATACGGCGCAGTCCACACTCGAGGAGGCGAACTCCGACGCGAATGAGACGATCATCACCGCACCGATCTCGGGCGTGGTTGTCGGCGAACCGAAGAATGCAGGGACGATGGCGGTGCAGGGCTCGGATAATCCGACGGTCATCATGCGCATTGCAGACCTCTCAAAGAAGCAGATCAAGGCGAAGGTGGATGAGACGGACATCGGAAGCATCCGCATCGGACAGTCTGCGACATTCAGTGTGGATGCCTTTACGGATAAGACATTTACGGCACGCGTCTCCAAGATCTCGCAGACGGATGTGACAAACAGTTGGGATACGAGCTCATCGAGTTCTTCCTCTGCATCATCGAATGCGAGCGTCATCTACTACTATGTCACGCTCGACGTGGATGATCCGGACAACCTGCTCCTCCCGGCGATGACGGCGCGCGTCGTCATCGACACGGCAGATAAGGATAACGCTCTCGTCGTGCCGCTCTCTGCGCTTAAGACGGACACGGCAGGTGCGTATGTGTTCGTGCTGAACGACGATGGGACACAGGAACAGCGCTATGTCGAAACCGGAATTTACAGCGATGAATACGTTGAGATCCTGTCGGGGCTGAGCGAGGGCGAGCACGTCGTGAACAGTTATACGGCGAAGAAGTCGACGGGCGGCAGCCAAGATCACGGCGGACCTCCGCCGATGTGATCGGAGGTCATGATGCAGAGCAAAGAGACAAGCACGATTCGCCTGCGCGGTATCCGTAAGGTCTACCGTATCGGCGGTGAGATGCTGGCCGCACTGGACGGCATCGACCTCGATATCCGGCGCGGGGAATTCGCTGCGCTTATGGGACCCTCCGGTTCAGGCAAATCTACGCTCATGAACATCCTTGGCTGTCTCGACCGCCCCTCGGAGGGGTCATATCAGCTTGACGGCGATGAGGTAGCGGGGCTTGACGACGATGCACTTGCCATGACGCGCAACAAGAAGATCGGTTTTGTCTTTCAGAACTTCAACTTGCTGCCGCGCATCTCGGCGCTCGACAATGTCGCTCTGCCGCTCGTCTATGCGGGGTGGGGGCGGCATGAGCGGGCGGAGCGCGCACAGGAGATGCTCGCCGCCGTGGGGCTTGGCGACCGCGGACAGCATCTGCCGAACGAGCTCTCGGGCGGACAGCGGCAGCGTGTCGCCATTGCCCGTGCCCTCGTCAACGATCCGCATATCATCATGGCGGATGAGCCGACGGGCAACCTCGACACGAAGTCCACGACGGAGATCATGGACATCTTTGAGCGGATGCACGAAAAGGGACACACGATCATCCTCGTCACCCATGAGCCGGAGATCGCCCTGCGCGCGAGCCGTCAGCTTCTCGTGCGTGACGGGAAGATCACGCGCGATGAGGGGAAGGGGGTCGTGATGGATGTTGTTTAAGGAATGCTTCGGCATGGCGGTGAATGCACTGCTCGCCAACAAGCTGCGCTCCCTCCTCACGATGCTCGGCATCATCATCGGCGTGGGCGCGGTCATCGCGATGGTCTCTATCGGCATGGGCGTGCGCACGAGTGTCTCGGACTCCTTCGCGAGTCTCGGGTCGAATATGCTCATCGTCATGCCGGGCTCGTCCAATCAGGGCGGTGTGCGCGGCAAGGCGGGCACGCGAAAGTCTCTGAAATACGACGATGCGAAGGCGATTCGGAGCAAGATCAAAGGCATTGACTATGTATCGCCCACCGTCTCGAGCTCCTATCAGGTCGTCAACGGCAACCTCAACTGGAATACGCAGGTGGAGGGAGTCACCCCGGAACTGATGCAGATCCGTTCGCTGAAGGTGGAGAACGGGACATTCATCACGACGAGTGATATGCAGAAACGCAGTCGTATCGCCGTGATTGGTCCGACGGTTGCGTCCAATCTCTTTGGCACGGAGAATCCTGTCGGAAAGAATATCCGCATCAACAACCAGCCGTTCAAGGTCATCGGCATTACGGCGAGCAAGGGGCAGTCCATCGGACAGGATCAGGATGATGTGATCTACATCCCCCTGACGACGGCGCAGGAGCGTATGCTCGCCATCACGCACGTGCACTCCATCAACATACAGGTCTCCTCGCCCGAGAAAATGGATGAGGTACAGGCGGAAATTGAGACACTCCTGCGTCAGCGGCATCACATCCGCATGGGCGCGGAGGACGACTTCAACGTCCGCAACATGACCAGCCTCATGGAGAGCTTTACCGAAAACACGAATATGCTGACGCTCCTCCTCGGCTCGATTGCGGGCATCTCGCTCCTCGTCGGCGGCATCGGCATCATGAACATCATGATGGTCTCCGTCACGGAGCGCACACGCGAGATCGGCATCCGCAAGGCACTTGGCGCTACCTCGTCAAACGTCCTCATGCAGTTCATGATTGAGTCCATGGTCATCGGAATCGTCGGCGGCGTAATCGGCATTACGCTCGGCATTTCTCTCTCGAAGCTCATTGGCAGCTTTGGTGAACTCAAGACCTCCATTGAGATACTGCCGATCCTCGTCTCCTTTTCCTTTGCCGTCGGGATCGGCCTCTTCTTCGGCATCTATCCCGCCCGTAAAGCTGCACGCCTCGACCCGATCGACGCCCTGCGGTATGAGTGAATCCATACAATACAAAAGCGACTGCTGTACGAAGGGGAACTACGTACAGCAGTCGCTTTTCTACGAAAATTACTTATTGATAATCAGCGCCATAAAGACGAGATCCTCGGTCTCGGAGGCATTGGCAATCGCGTGCACTTCGCCGTCCGCGCAGAATGTTGTCGTACCTGCGCCGATCTCGATCTCATTGCCATTGTCGTTGTAGCGGGCACGTCCCGAGAGGATGTGATACGTCTCCGTATTGCCCTCGTGCTTGTGTGCGCCCATCGACGCATGGGGCGGGATCGTCACACGCGCGAACATGGCGCACTTTCCGTCCAGTTCCTTTGGCGTGAGGAGCTTCTGAATGTGGATCGTACCGTTGCCGCCAAAGCGCTTCTCGGCATCAATGTGCTCTGATTCGATGATTGCCATGAGTGAATCTCTCCTTTGTCATTACACATAAAATTTGATACAATGAACGATAAAGCACGCAGAAGAACGTGCTATATTCTAAATATTCGCGGTGGAGGCGTGTTTTCCTTTTTATGATTTACATTTTAAAATTTGGGGCAGCATGGATTCTGCCGCCGGGGATTTTTGTTCTTGCTATGCTAGGGCTTGCTGTCTATCTATGGAAGAGACAGCATCAATCTCGTGCGGCTGTGCTGCTCTGTGCTCTGGCCGCCATGCTCTATCTCCTCTCCATCGGAGCCGTATCGGATCGCCTGATGGGGGAGCTCGAGCGGACGTATCCCGTGCCCGAGGCGCCGCAGGGCGATGTCATCATCATGCTTGGCGGCGGGGCAATCGCGGATGTGCAGGATGTGGACGGCACGGGGATGCTAGCACAGAGCCCGTCCTCGCGCCTTCTCGCGGTGTATCGCCTTCACCTGCGCACACATCTGCCGATCCTGCTCTCGGGCGGGCAGGTGTTCAGTGATACGGGCTCTGAGGCGGAGATCGCGCGGCGCGTCCTGCGCTCACTCGGCGTGCCGGACGATATGATCTATGTGGAGACGCGCAGCCTCACGACGGGGCAGAATGCACGCTATACGGCGGAGATCCTGCGGCGTGAGGGCTTTGTGCATCCGATTCTCGTGACCTCGGCGTTCCACCTGCCGCGCGCCGTGCTCAACTTTGAAAAACAGGGCATCACGGTGACCCCGTACCCCACGGACTTCTGGGTGAGCGGTGATCCGCAGCTCTATCTCATCAAGTTTGCGCCAAACGCAGGGGTGCTCTATACGAATACTGTGTACTTTCAAGAGAAACTGCGTACCATTGTGACGAGGTATCTCGAATGACGAAGAATATGACAGCGGGTGACCCCGCACGGCTGATCTTTTTCTTTGCGCTGCCTCTGATTGCAGGAAATATGATGCAGCAGCTCTATTCCTTTGTCGATACGCTCATCGTCGGGCGATTCCTTGGGGTGAATGCACTTGCCGCCGTTGGCTGTACGGGCAGTCTCATGTTCCTCGCGCTCGGCTTCATTATGGGATTCTGCACGGGGATCACCATCTATACGGGACAGCGGTTCGGCGCGGACGATGCGGCGGGCGTGTGCCGCAGTGCGGCGACGTGTATCCTGCTCGGCATATTGACAGCGCTTCTCCTGACCGCATTCGTCTTTCCGCTGACGCGGCCGCTGCTCATCCTTATGGAGACCCCGCCTGAGATTCTAGACGGGGCGGTGGACTTTCTCTCCATCATCTTTGCGGGGCTGATGGTATTTCTTCTGCTCTATTTGCAGAACTGCCTTATCCGTGCCCTCGGGGACAGTACGACACCGACAGTCATTCTGGGCATCACCCTTGCCATCAATGTCGTCCTCGAGCCGATTGCCATACTGGTGCTGGATTTGGGCATCCCAGGCGCGGCGGGTGCGACGGTTGCCGCACAGGCGATCGGCATGATCGTCTTTTTCCTCTACATACGGCGGCGCATCCCTGCACTCTGCCCCGCATGGCAGGACTGGAAACCAGATGCCTCGCTCCTCGCTGCGCATCTGCGGCTGGGGCTTCCGATGGGGCTGCAGTCCTCCGTGATTGCCCTCGGAGCGATCATCCTCCAAGTTGCCCTCAACAACCTCGGTGCACTGCCCGTGGCGGCATACGCGGCAACGCAGAAGATCGACGCCGTTGCCGTCATGCCCATGCTCTCCTTCGGCTATGCCATGGCGGCGTATACGGCACAGAACTACGGCGCACAGCAGTATGCGCGCATCCGTGCGGGTGTGCACGCCTGTCTCAAGATGTCTGCCGCCTTTGCCGTCGCCGTCGGTATTCTGCTTATCGTCTTTGGGACGCATCTGCTCGCACTCTTTGTCGGCGCAGATGCACAGGGGGCAGAGGAGGTCATTGCCTATGGGCAGACCTTCCTCACTGTCAACGGTTCGACGTACATTATTCTCGCCGTCCTGCTCGTCTACCGCAACGTCCTGCAGGGGCTCGGGCAGAGCGTTGTCCCGACGATCGCGGGGGCGATGGAGCTTGTCATGCGTGCCGGTGCGGCGATCTTCCTCTGCGCCCATCTCGGCTTTCTCGGCGCGTGTCTCGCCAATCCCCTCGCATGGATCGGTGCCGGTATTCCCGTCGCGATCGCGTACTTCTGGACGGAGAAGACGCTGCGAAGCACATAAGAGCAAAAGAATGGGACAGATGCAGAAAGAACTCCTGCATCTGTCCCATTCTTTTCCTCTTAATTTTTATAGTACCTCGCGCAGAATCCATGGAATGAGCGGTGTGCGGCAGGGCGGTGCGATGCGGTCTGCCGCCTCCTTTGCCACGTCGGCTGCGTCCTCGGGGGCGATGCCGATGTCTGCCATGCGCAGCAGTTCGACGTCGTTCTCGTAGTCGCCGCAGGCGATAATGCGGCGTCCCGCATACGGCGGCATCGTCCGCAGCACCTCTGCCATCGCACCCTTACTCGTACCGGGCGGGACAAATTCGAGGTAGTTCGCCTCCGAGTAGAACGATGTAGAGCATTTGTCAATGCCGAGCTCTGCGGCGAGCCGCTCGACGAATTTGAGATTGATCGGTGCGTCGCAGATGAAGAACTTCAGCCATGCCTCGTCTTCCACAGCGCGAAGCTCCGTATGGTTGACGTTGTAGAACTCATCCGTGAGGCGCGGATCGTCGTTTTCCTCGGGGCTGATGATGTGGCAGTGTCCCTCCGTGTAGACTTCGACGCAGGCACGCGGAAACTGGTAGAGGATGCGCGCGGCGAATGTGCGCCAGAGATCGCCGTCCAGTGTGCGCACATCAAGCACGCGGCCTTCCGTCAAATCCTTCAGCATGGCACCGTTGAAAAAGATGCTCGGTGCGTTGACCATAATGCCGTCCAGATAGGGGCGTGCTGCCTCGGGCGTGCGTCCCGTCGCAGCGGCAAAGGCTCCGCCCGCCGCTGTAAACGTGCTGAGTGCCGCAAGATTCTCGTCGGCGATTGCCTCGTGACGCGGAATCAGTGTCCCATCGAGGTCGCTGATGAGAAGGATGTCGTCATATCGTTTTTCGCTCATACTGCACCGATGTCTTTTAGATAGTTTTTCATCATCGCACGCCCATCGGGCGTAAGAATGGATTCGGGATGGAACTGGATGCCCTCGATGGGGAAGGTCTTGTGGCGTACGCCCATGATGGTGCCGTTATCCAGCTGACTCGTCACCTCCAGCACATCGGGCAGGCTTTCACGCTCGATAATGAGAGAGTGGTAGCGGGCGACTTGCGTATGTTCAGGAATACCTTGATAGAGCCCTGTGCCGCAGTGGCAGATGGGGGATGCCTTGCCGTGGACGATTTCTCCCGCACGGACGACGCGTCCGCCGAAGACCTCGCCGATGGCCTGATGCCCAAGGCAGATGCCGAGAATCGGGATCTCGCCGCCGAGCTGACGAATGACCTCCTCGGAGATGCCCGCGTCCTGCGGAATACCCGGACCAGGCGATATGATGACGCCGCGGTAGCCGTTCGCGCGAATCTCATCGATGGAAATTTTGTCGCTGCGGACGACCTCGACCTGCGCGCCGATGTCGCTGAACAGCTGATCGATGTTATAGGTAAAGGAGTCGTAGTTATCAAGCAAAAGCAGCATTGTTCTCGACCTCCTCTACCACCTCGAAGAGAGCCTTTGCCTTCTGCAGGATCTCGAGGTATTCCTTCTCAGGTACGGAATCCTTGACAATGCCGGCCCCCGCCTGGATGATTGCCGTATCGTCGCTTTCGATGCACATGGTGCGCAGGGTGATGCACATATCCATATTGCCCCGAAAGTCCATGTAGCCGACCGTTCCTGCGTAAAAGCCGCGTTCCTGCGGCTCGAGTTCGTGGATGATCTCCATGGCACGCAGCTTCGGCGCACCACTGACCGTACCGGCAGGGAATGTGGCACGCAGGACGTCCATGGGAGCATAGTGCGGGGCGATTTCACCGACGACACTGCTCACCATGTGGGAGACGTGGGAGAACCGTTCGACCGCCATCAGCTTTGGCACGCGCACCGTGCCTGGGACGCTGATGCGGCCGAGGTCGTTGCGTGCGAGGTCGACGAGCATGGCGTGCTCGGCACATTCCTTTTCGTCTGCACGCAGATCAGCAGCGAGACGCGCATCCTCCTCGTCGCTTGCACCGCGTTTTCGCGTTCCCGCGATGGGGTAGGTATAGACCGTGCTGCCCGCCACCTTGATCAGCATCTCAGGGGATGCTCCGACGAGTTTAACTGCGCCGAAGTTGTAGTAGAACATATAGGGGGAAGGGTTGACCTGCCGCAGCCGTCGATAGAAGAGGAACGGCGGGCGCGTGATCTTGGCGCGGAAGCGGAAGGAGGGCACTGCCTGAAAGATGTCGCCGGCATAGATATGCTCCTTGACCGCTTTGACCGTCTTCAGAAACTCCGTCGGTGCCGTTCCGTACTGTGCCATAAAGTCAATGGGCGCTGACCGTTTGCTCGGCGGTGCTGCAGGCAGGGGACAGGGGGCGGCAAGGCGGCTGCGCATGGCGGAAAGGCGTTCGGCAACCACGTCATACAGCTCGCCCGCATCATCCCCCTCCTTGATGTCGGCGAGGTAGTGCAGGCGTGCACTGTTGCGCAGCGCATCGTAGACGACAAGATAGCGGCACATCATAAACTGCCCGAGCAGCTGCTCATCGCCGAGATGAACGCCGCGTACGCGGTCGAACGTCGCAGCCGCCTCATAGGAGAAGTAGCCTGCCAGTCCGCCGTGGACGAGCGGCAGCTGTTCCTTGTCCTCCGCAGGGGTAAAGTGCGCCGCGTATTTCTTCATCGTATCATGCGGTGCACCCGAGATGCTCTTCATCAGGCCGTTTTCGTTGATGAGCAGCTTGTCAGCAAAGACCTGCACGCGCACGAATGGCTCGCCGCCGATGAAGGAGTAGCGCCCGAACTGCTGCTGTGTTGTATCGACGGACTCCATGATATAGCCTTTTTTTTCGCCGACCAGCTTATAGTAGATGGAGACGGGCGTGTCGAGATCCATCGTCAGCTCTGTGGAGACGGTGACGAGATTTGCCGTTTTTGCCGCTCTGATAAAATCCTCTTTGGTGTGGCTCAGCTTCATTGATTGATCTCCATGACGACCTCGCGCTCCTTACGCCCGAGAATCCAGCCGAGCACCTTCAGCTCCGCGTAGAGCATCTGCTGCTGCTCGCGGTTGTTCTCGCGGCTGTGTTTCAGCTGCTTGTATTGCTTGCGGCCGAGATTATAGCGTGCGAGGATCTCCGCCTCACTGCGCATTTTGTGGCGTCCGCCTGCGTGCATCCGCACCAGCTCCTCCACATCAGCATCGCTGTAGGTGGGGGGCGCGGGGGGCTTTGCCATCTGACGGACGAGGTCAGTGATCTCGTGATCGTTCATGCTCATGGCACTCTTCCTTTCTTCTTGGGGAAATACGGGCGTTCTTGGCGGTTACACGTTGGCTTCGCGCGCTTTCAGGTACCGGATCATGGCGTCGGCGGTATGTTTCGCCTCCTTGACGACCTGCACGACATTCCACGGGCCGAACACGACGTCGCCCGCCGAGAATACGCCGTCGCGGTCGGTCATGCCGTTCTCATCAACCTTGACCAGCCCCTTCTCGTTCAGATGAATGCCCGTCGTCGTGCGCACGATCTTATCCTTTGCCGCCTGACTTGCTGCGATGACCGTGCTGTCGGCAGGGATGAGATATGGCTCCCCCTCACTGATGAGCTTCTGGTTCTCGTCGAAGACGCGGTCGTACATCATGGGACCCTCGGGGGTGACAGAGTGAATGCCCTTTGCATACTGGATCTCACAGCCGTCCATGAGTGCGTATTCCAGCTCCCGTTCACTCGCGGAGATGCCGTTGCGCCGTGCGTAGATCGTGACATAGCGGCTCCCCTTGCGGATTGCCGTCCGCGCAACATCCATCGCGGAGTTGCCCGAGCCGATGACCGCGACGCGGTCGCCAAGATGGTATACGTCGGGGTTCTGGAGATAGTTGACGGCAAAGTGGCAGTTTCCGAGGGTTTCTCCATGGATGCCAAGACTTTTGGCACGCCATGCGCCTGTGCCCATAAAGATTGCCTCATAGCCGTCGCGGAAGAGGTCATCCACGCTGATTGCACCACCGATGGTTGTATTCGGGCGGATGTGGATGCCGAGCGTCAGGAGCTTCTCGGCATAGCGGTCAATCGTCGAGGGCGGCAGACGAAAATCAGGAATGCCGTAGCGCAGCATGCCGCCGATTTTCTGCATCCGCTCGAAGATGGTGACACCGTATCCCTCCTGTGCCAGCTTGACCGCGACGACAATGCCTGCAGGTCCTGCCCCGATGACGGCGACATTGTGCCCATTGTAGGACTTGCGTGCGAGGACGAGCTTGTCCAGGTAGGTGTCTGAAATGTAGTGCTCGATGCTCGAGATCTGAATGGGTGCGCCGCGCCGCCCCTGAATGCAGTGCCCTTCACACTGGGCATCATGGTCGCAGACCAGTGAACAGAACACACTCATGGGGTTGTTGTCGTAGAGCATCGCACCCGCCTCGTTGATCTTCCCGTCGAGGAAGAGGCGGATCATCTCAGGAACATTCGTCTGTACGGGGCAGCCCTGCAGGCGGCACAGCGGCTTTTTGCACTGAAGGCAGCGCCGCGACTCGTTAATGACGTGAACAGCCATATAGCTAATCCTTTCGTTTCGTCGTATCGCTTCTTAAAAGGGAAAATACACGAGCACATTATAACACAACTCGCTCACTCTGTCATAGCAAGCCGAAAAGAAACCATTTTTTTCGTATAGGAGCACTTTGCCTCTGAAAAATGTTTGCAAAGGATTAAAGCTCGTGGTAATATTTCTATAGCGGGGTTATGAATTGGGAGGGGTCATTATGCAATTCAAATCAATTCGAACAAAGTTTTTAGTATCTATCTTGCCTGTGATGCTCATTGGATTTTTTGTGTTCTTCGGCATCAGCTACAAGATGGCGAGCGATATGCTCGTGGCGGATGCGGATACGATCGGCAAGGGCGTCGGCAAGCAGGCAGCGCTTGAGGTGCAGCGTCTCTTTGATACGAATGAGGTGCATCTTGAGGTAGCGGCACGCTCCGATGCAATCCGGCATGGTGACGATGCGGCGAAGATGGCAAGGATGCAGGAGATCAAGCAGGACACCGATGTGTTCTCAAACATCTTCTATCTAGGTGTGGACGGCATCGGCTTTGACGCAGACGGCAGCGCCCTTGATCGTTCGGAACGGGATTACTTCAAAAAGGTCGTTCAGACACAAAAGACGGTGATCTCCGAACCGGTGATCTCTGCGATCTCCGGCAAGGTGGTCACAATCATTGCTGTGCCGGTCATGGAGAACGGTGTCCTCACGGGTATTGTGGCAGGGGTAGTCGGTCTCGACAATTTTAACGATACCCTGTCGAAGATGGCGACGTACCGTACAGGGCAGCTCGTTGTTATGGACGAGACGGGGCTCGTCATCATCCACCCAAATGAGCCGGCACAGGTCGGCAAGCTTGATTTCAGCAAGGAAGTATCGAGTGTTAAGATCTCGACGAGCCTCGTGGATGCCTTCAAGGCCGTGATCGACAAGGATGCACCTGTTCTCGCGCACTATGAGCGCGAGTCAGGCGAGGAGATGACGGGCACGCTTGTGCCGATTCACCTCGATGGGCGGCGCTGGGTCGTTATGTCAGAGGCGTCAGACAGTGAGATCCTTGCAGATGCCCATACACTGCTGATGGTGCTCGCGGGGCTGACGGTTGTTATCCTCCTCGTAATCTCGGTCATTATTTTCTTCGTTTCGAACAGTTTCGCGGCAAATGTTCAGAAGGCAGTTCGTGTCTGCGAGGTTATCAACAGCGGCGACCTGCGCGAAACGCCGAGGACGATTACCTCACAGGATGAGATGGGGCAGCTCTCGGACGGCCTGATCAAGATGCGTCATACACTCAATACGCTGATTCAGCGGATTCAGTCCAATGCGGCGGAACTTTCGACATCGGCAGAGGGCCTTACCGATGCTTCTCAGCAGTCTGCAGAGGCATCCAATCATGTTGCCGTGTCGATCACCGAGATCGCAGAAGGCGTAGAGCGTCAGTCGGAGGCTTCCTCCTCTGTCGCAAATGCCACGGCGTCCATTTCAAGCCATGCGGAGAAGATGTCGAAACAGGTCGGAACAGTAGCGGAGGTGACGAACAATACGGTAGAACGCGTCCGCGAGGGACGTCGCTCCATCGACGAGGTCGTCAAGTATATGGAGCAGATCAAGACCGGCTCGGAGACCGTGGATGCCGCAATCTCTGCGCTTGGCAAGAGTTCGGAGGAAATCAGCCACAGCGTCGAGGTCATCGGCAGCATTGCCGAGCAGACGAATCTGCTTGCTTTAAACGCTGCGATTGAGGCGGCTCGTGCAGGTGAGCACGGGCGCGGATTTGCCGTTGTTGCTGAAGAGGTCAGAAAGCTCGCCGAAGAGTCCGGTGAATTCTCGAAGAAGATCTCTGAGACGATGCAGTCCGTGCAGGCAGATATGGAACGTGCCATCGATGCAGGAAAGCACGGAGATGAGTACGTCGGGCATGGTCTGGACTCAGTCCGTACGGCGGATGAGGTGTTCCAGTCGATTGCAGAGTCAATTCAGCAGCTCGGCGACGGCGTGAAGGATATCACTGCAGGCATCCGAAAGATGGAGGATGAGACGCAGACGGTACGTGCACAGATCGAGGAGATCCAGAAGGTCAGCACAGCGAATGCGGACGGCGCACAGAACGTATCGGCGGCGACGGAGGAACAGTCTGCCTCGATGCAGGAGATTGCGGCATCAACGCGCCGCCTCTCGGGGCTTGCAGACGAGCTTGCGGATGAGACGAAGAAGTTCAAGCTCTGAGAAGTACGGATAGAGTGAAGCGGTCCGTACTTCCTTAAAACGTAAACTTCAATAAGGGTCGCTGCTCTTGCAGTGACCCTTTTCCTGTTGTATGATAGAAACATCGATGAAGGAGGCGTTTTCATGGGAAAAGCGATGATTATCGGTGCGGGCGGTGTGGCGAGCGTCGCCGTGCATAAATGCTGTCAGAATCCCGAGGTGTTTGAGGAGATCCTCATCGCCTCTCGTACGAAGTCAAAATGCGATGCGTTGAAGGCAAAACTGGATGGCGGCAAAACAAAGATTCACACCGCTGCCGTCGATGCAGACGATGTGCCTGCCCTGACGGCACTCATCAAGGATTTTGCGCCGGACGTTGTGCTGAATCTGGCACTCCCGTATCAGGATCTGCACATCATGGATGCATGTCTTGCGGCGGGCGTTCACTATGTGGATACGGCGAACTACGAGCCGGAGGATACGGCGAAGTTTGAGTATAGCTGGCAGTGGGCGTATGCTGACCGCTTCCGTGCGGCAGGGCTGACGGCTCTCCTCGGCTCAGGCTTTGACCCCGGGGTGACGGGCGTTTTCAGCGCCTATGCGATGAAGCATGAATTCGACGAGATCAACTACATCGACATCCTCGACTGCAACGGAGGCGACCATGGCTATCCCTTTGCAACGAATTTCAACCCGGAGATCAACATTCGAGAGGTGTCGGCAAACGGCAGCTATTGGGAGGACGGCGCGTGGGTCGAGACGAAGCCGATGGAGATCAAGCGCGTCTATGACTTTGCCGAGGTCGGCAAAAAGGATATGTACCTCCTCCATCACGAGGAGTTGGAGTCTCTCGCGAAGAACATCAAGGGGATCAAGCGCATCCGCTTCTTTATGACGTTCGGCGAGAGCTATCTGACGCATCTGCGCTGCCTCGAGAATGTCGGCATGACCTCGATCGATCCGATTGACTTTGAGGGAAAGAAGATCATCCCGCTCCAGTTCCTGAAGGCAGTGCTGCCCGATCCTGCGAGCCTTGGACCGCGGACGAAGGGCAAGACGAACATCGGCTGCATCTTCCGTGGGAAGAAGGACGATGCAGAGAAGAACTACTATCTTTACAATGTCTGCGACCATGAGAAATGCTACGCCGAGGTCGGCTCGCAGGCGGTCGCCTATACCACGGGCGTACCCGCGATGATCGGCGCGATGATGGTCATGACAGGGAAGTGGCGGAAACCCGGCGTCTTTAACGTCGAGGAGTTCGATCCGGATCCGTTCATGGATGCGCTGAATCGGTGGGGGCTGCCGTGGCAGGAGAGCCATGACCCCGTGCTGGTGGACTGATGGCGGCGAATGCATGGCGTGCGGAGTGGAATGAGGTTCCCACGCCGTCCTATCTCGTCTATGAAGAGCTCTTGGAGAAGAACCTCAAAGTCCTTGCCGAGGTCGCAGAGGATACGGGAGCAACGATTCTCCTCGCACAAAAGTGCTTCTCCATGTATCACTACTATCCGCTGATTGGGCGCTATCTGGCAGGGACGACAGCAAGCGGCATCTATGAAGCGCGCCTCTCGCAGGAGGAGATGGGCAAAGAAAACCACGTTTTTAAGCCCGCCTATGAGGATGAGGAGATCGAGCAGCTCGCGTCGATCTGCGATCATATCATCTTTAATTCGTTTTCCCAGTGGGAACGGTTCGGCACAGTGGCGCGTCTGCACGGTGCGTCCTGCGGGATGCGCATCAACCCCGAGTGCTCGACGCAGGATCATGCCATCTACGATCCGTGTGCACCGGGGTCACGCCTCGGCGTAAAGACTGCGGACTTTCGCGAGGAGATCCTCGCGGGGCTCGACGGCCTGCACTTTCATACGCTCTGTGAGCAGGGGGCGGATGCGCTTGAAGAGACGCTTGATGCCGTAGAGGAAAAGTTCGGGAAGTACCTCCATGGGATGAAGTGGCTGAACTTCGGCGGCGGTCACCATATCACGCGTGTGGGCTATGATATTTCCCTGCTCAAGAAGCTGATCCGCCGCGTACAGGAAAAATATCATGTGGCGGTTTATCTCGAACCGGGCGAGGCGGTTGCGCTGAATGCGGGATTTCTCGTCTCTGAGGTACTCGACGTACAGGCGGGCGGGAACGTGATCCTGAATACTTCCGCCGCCTGCCACATGCCGGATGTCATCGAGATGCCCTACCGCCCGCCTGTCGTCGGCGCGGGCGAAGCGGGGGAGAAGGCGCATACGTACACGCTGGCAGGTCCAACCTGTCTGGCGGGCGACACGATTGGGACCTACTCGTTTGACACGCCGCTGTGCATCGGTGACCGCGTTGTATTCGGCGATATGGCAATCTATACGATGGTGAAGAACAATACGTTCAACGGGATGCCGCTGCCGTATATCATTGCCGTCTCTCCGCAGGGAGAATGGGAGACGGTACGCACATTCGGCTATGATGATTTTAAGATGAGACTTTGACCAAAGGGGAGAACTGCTGTGAGGGCAGATTCTCTCTTTTTGGATAGATATTGCCTATGACAAACTAACTTGTGTTTATTTCTGCGCCGCCTTATAATATTCCCATAGAAGGGAGCAGATCGTATGAAAGAGAACGCGGAACTGAGCCGCAGAAACTTTCTCAAAGGGAGCGCACTTGCGTTGGGAGGACTCGTCGCCGCGCCGACACTGCTGACGGGCTGCGCCGCGAATCCCAACGATCACCTCATCCCGCCCAAGGCACCGGAAGGAGCACCGCCGCCCGCATGGCTCGGAACAGCACCGGAGATCCCGGCGGAGAAAATCAGCGATACGTACAGTGCGGACATCGTCATCGTCGGCGCAGGACTTGCAGGCCTGACGGCGGCGCGCGCAGCATCGGAGCACGGAGCATCCGTCCTCGTCATGGAACGCGCGAGCACATGGCAGTGCCGCAGCGGACAGTTCGGCACGATCGGCAACCGTTATCAGCGGGAGTTGGGCATCAGCTTTGACAAGAATGCCGCCATCCTCGAAAATATGAAGCAGATGGGCTACCGTGCTGATCAGCGCATGTGGAACTATTGGGCGGAGCACAGCGGCGAGGACTTTGACTGGATGCTCGACCTCGCGCCTGCCGTCCACGTGATGAAGGAGACGGATACAGAGCTCGACCGCACGAAGATCAACCTGCAGATGATGCACTATCCGCTCCCGTCGGGGTACAATCGCAGCGAGGAGAATAGCCCAACCTATCCGACCGTCATGACGCTCCTGCCGAGTCAGGAGCCGCTGCTGACGCTGGTCTATGAGAAATGCCTCGCGCAGGGCTGCAAGTTCATCTATGCAACGCGTGCCAAGAAGCTCGTCCGTGAGGAGGACGGCGGACGTGTGACGACAGTGATCGGCGAGGACATTCACGGGAAGATCGTCCAGTGTACGGCACGCAAGGCCGTGATTCTGGCGACAGGGGACTACGGCAACAACAAGGAGATGATGTCGTATTTTGTTCCATGGGCAGTCGATTATCTGAACGTATTCCCAAATCGCGACGCATGGGATACGCCGACGAATACGGGCGATGGGCATCGGATGGCGGCATGGGTCGGCGGCAAGATCGAGGACGGTCCTCACGCGCCGATGATCCATACGCTCGGCGGTCCGCTCGGTGTCGATGCCTATCTCCTGCTCAACGACGACGGACAGCGGTTCGTCAACGAGGACATTGGCGGCCAGCAGCTCTCCTGCGCCATTTATCGTCAGCGCGGCAGCTACGCATGGCAGATCTTCGATGACAACTGGCCGGAGCAGCTGGGCGCGATGGGCGTTTCCCACGGGAGCGTAAACCACTGCGTCTCTGCCGCCGAGAACCCGAAACTCCCGCCGGACTGCCAGTGGTCGCTCGGACGGACGTCCTATACCTCGCGCGAGGATCTGGATAAGACGCCGGGACTCATCAAGGCGGGCAGCATCGAGGAACTCGCGGCGGCACTCGCGCCGGACCGCCCTGCCGTACAGCGTACGATACTGGCGGAGATCGCACGCTATAACGAGCTTGCCAATGCGCATCAGGACCGGGATTTCGGTAAGGCCGCGAAGCGCCTCTTTCCCCTTGAGAAGCCGCCGTTCTATGCGGGCAAGATGCTTGGCGGGGCTCTCTTGGTCAATATGGGTGGACTGACGGTGAACCCCGAGGACGGCAACGTACTGGATGCAGAGTACCACGGCATCCCAGGACTGTATGCGGCCGGAAATACGCAGGGCGGACGCTTTGTGGGAGACTACCCCGTTGTGACGGCAGGCGTCAGCCATGCCTTTGCGCTCGTCTATGGGCGGCTTGTCGGCAACGTTGCGGCGCAGCTCTGAGAAAGGCGGGACAATGAAGATGTTTCAGAAATTCAAAGAGCCGCGTACCCTATTGGTGCTCGTGATCGTACTCGCAGCGTGCGGCTTCGGCGGACTCGCCATCCTTTCCCGGGTCAGTGCAAACCCTGCGTTCTGCGTGAGCTGTCACAATATGCGGCCCGAGTATGACAGCTATGCGCAGGGGAATCTGCTCGCAAAGCAGCACGCAGATGCAGGCGTAACCTGTCACGACTGTCATGAGCCGACGCTGCTCCAGCAGATGAATGAGGGCTGGCTCTTCGTAACGGGGAACTATGAGGACCCCATGCCGAAGTACGGCTATACGAATGAGCAGTGTCTCTCCTGCCACACCTTTGAGGGGATCAAACAGGCGACGGCGCAGTATGGCAAGGAAAATCCGCACGACCCCGTGCATCTGGCGGGCAATGAGAATCCGCAGAACTGTGCGGACTGCCATTCAATGCATCATCCGCAGTCGGCAAAGAAATGTACGGCCTGTCATCCTGTGAGCTGGAAACTGGATTCCAGTTGGGAGAAATAGGGGAGAAGGCAAAGTACCTTGACAATATCCATGTAAACAAAAATAATTATTAAAAAGTATAAATTTCTATTGACATGGAAAATCTTCCGTGCTATGATGTGACCATCAAAAGAACAACGATGGTCGTGCAAATGATAGACGGCCATTTCCATCAACAAAGGAGGATATTCATGTCACTCATTAACAAGGAAATCAGCGATTTTAAAGCAGATGCTTTCCAGAAGAAGGCAGGCGCACAGGGCGAGTTCACGCAGTACACAAAGGCGGATCTCAAGGGCAAGTGGAGCGTGTTCTTCTTCTATCCCGCAGACTTCACGTTTGTCTGCCCGACGGAGCTTGCGGATCTGCAGGACGAGTATGCAGCGTTCCAGAAGCTCGGCTGCGAGATCTTCGGTGTCTCCTGCGACTCCCACTTCGTCCACAAGGCATGGCATGAGAGCTCCGAGCTCGTCGGCAAGATCACCTATCCGATGCTCGCTGACCCGACGGCAAAGCTTGCACGCGACTTCGACGTCTACATCGAGGATGACGGGCGCGCTGAGCGCGGCACGTTTGTCGTGAACCCCGAGGGCAAGATCGTCTCCTATGAGGTAAGTGCGGGCAACGTCGGACGCAACGCGAAGGAGCTCCTGCGCAAGGTGCAGGCACTGCAGTTCGTCGCAGAGCATGGCGATGAGGTCTGCCCCGCACGTTGGAAGCCGGGTGAAAAGACGCTAAAGCCCAGCTTTGATCTTGTTGGCAAACTCTAAGCGTATGGAGTGGGGCACTTCGCGAGAGCGCTCGTGAGGTGCTTTTTCCTATGAGATGGAAAAGAGGCGGTTTTGTGGAAAATATGTATGATGCCGTGATTGTCGGCGGCGGTCCCGCAGGACTGTCTGCCGCAATCTATCTGGCGCGCGCGAAGTGCAAGGTGCTTGTCATCGAAAAGGAGAAGATCGGCGGGCAGATCACCATCACTGCCGACGTGGTCAACTATCCCGGGACAGGACGTGTGAGCGGCACCGAGCTTGCAGCGCAGATGGAACATCAGGCGCGCGGCTTCGGGGCGGAGTTCGTCAGTGCCGAGGTCACGGGACTGAAGCTGGATCAGGACATCAAGGAAATAGAGACGACCGCCGGTGCCGTACAGGCATTGAGCGTGATTCTCGCAACGGGCGCGAATCCGCGCCGGATTGGCTTTTCCGGTGAGGAGGAGTTCCGTGGGCGCGGCGTCGCCTACTGTGCGACCTGCGACGCAGAGTTCTTCACGGGGATGGATATCTTCGTTATCGGCGGCGGTCTTTCCGCCGTCGAGGAGAGCATCTTTCTGTCCCGTTACGGGCGTTCGGTCACGATTCTTGTACGCGGCGATAAATTCCGAGCACCGCAGACGACAGTGGATGCGCTCGCGGATTACGAGAACATCAGCGTGCGTTTCAATACCGTGGTGGAGCGTGTCGGCGGCGATGCAATGATCTCCTATGCAGATTTTCGCAACAATGCGACAGGTGAAGTCGAGCATCACATGGCGGAAGAGGGCGAGACCTTTGGCGTCTTTGTCTTTGCCGGCTACGTACCGAATACGGAGCTGTTTCGTGGACGGATCGATCTCAATGAGCAAAACTACATCATCACGAACGAGGACAAGGAGACGAATATCAAGGGCGTCTTTGCCGCCGGCGATGTCTGCATCAAGTCTCTGCGTCAGGTGGTGACGGCGGTCTCTGACGGTGCTGTCAGTGCCGTCTCGGCGGAGCGTCACGCGGCAGCGGTCCATGACCGCCTGAAACTGCCCTCGTTTCCGCGCTCCGGTGTGGATTCGAAGCGTTTTGAGCAGCGCAAGGCCTCCATCGAGAAGAAGTCGGCTGTCGGTGATGAGGAGGAAGGTTTCATCTCCGAGGAGCTGCGCGAGCAGCTGCTGCCTGTCTTTGATAAATTTGCCTCCACGGTTCGCTTGGTCGGTCGTTTTGATAGCGGCGCACTTTCGGCCGAGCTGCGCGGCTTTATGGATGAGTTCGCGAAGCTGTCGCCCAAGGTGAGCTGCACGGAGATCCCGATAGGCTCCGATGAAGAGCCGGGGATCGCCATCCTGTACGCGGACGGTACGCCGAGCGGGATCGTCTACCACGCCGTTCCGGGCGGCCATGAGTTCAACTCATTTATCCTCGCGCTCTACAATGTCGCAGGGCCGGGACAGGAACTTCGCGCTGATACGCGCGAGAAGATTGCACAGATCGCAGCACCCGCCGATGTCAAGGTACTCATGTCCCTCTCCTGCACGATGTGTCCTGATGTGGTCACTGCTGTGCAGCGCATTGCGGCGGAGCGTGCGGATGTGCGTGCCGATATTTATGACATTCGCTATTTCCCTGACCTGAAGAAAAAGTATAATGTCATGAGTGTTCCCTGCGTTATCGTAGGGGAGGAGGTTTTCTTCGGCAGGAAGCATATCGATGAGATTGCCGATATTTTGGTCAGTCGTGCCTAAGGAATCAGTGATTCCCTAATATGCTGCGCCTCTGAGCAGGGCGCAGAACGGCACTTTTGATAGATGTAATATATGTGTATTGTGTATTTGTGGAAGGAGAAACATGATGGAACTGAAGGGGTCACAGACGGAAAAGAATCTCTGGGCAGCATTTGCGGGTGAGTCGCAGGCACATACGAAGTACCTCTACTACGCTTCGCAGGCGCAGAAGGATGGCTATCAGCAGATCTCGGACATCTTTAACGAGACGGCGCGCAACGAGAAGGCGCATGCTAAGATCTGGTTCAAGCTCGTGCATGGTGTCGGCGACACAAAGGAAAATCTTGCCGACGCCGCTGCCGGCGAGCATGGCGAGTGGACGAGCATGTACCCCGAGTTTGCCCGTGTGGCGCGCGAAGAGGGCTTCGATAAGATTGCCCGTCTCTTCGACGCAGTTGGCAAGATTGAGAAGGAGCATGACGAGCGCTATAAGATCCTCCTCTCGAATGTGGAGGAGGGCAAGGTGTTCCGCCGCGATGAGAAGATCATCTGGCAGTGCCTGAACTGCGGCTATGTCTGCGAGAGCCCGCAGGCACCGGCAAAGTGCCCGGTCTGCGAGCATCCGCAGTCGTTCTTCCAGCAGCTTGTTCGTAACTACTAAGGAAGCGCTGCTTTGGCAGCGGAATACTAAAAAGCCTCGCCGTTTGGCGGGGCTTTTTGCTGTTATTAGGAAATAGCAATAAAACGATATGCTAAATCAGCCAGATGTTTCGTTATTCATAGTATTTCAGCAGACTCTGTGTTCCCTCTGTACCACTGCCGCTCTCCTCCAGGGAGCGCGCCTCACGCAGGACCTGCTCGAGTACGGGGAGGTCGATGCCGTATTCCCGGCTCGTCTCAGCACCGATGTTCATATCCTTAACGAAATGCTTGATCATGAACCCGGGAGCAAAGTCTCCATCAAGTGCTTTGCGGATCATGTTGCTCATCTGAAAGCTCGCGGCCGCACCGCCTGAGATGGAGGAAAACACCTTCTCAGGATCAAGTCCTGCAGCACGCGCATAGGCAAATGCCTCACAGGCGCCTGCGAGCGTCCCCGCAATGGCAATCTGATTCGCTGCCTTCGTCTTTTGTCCCGCGCCAGCAGCACCCTCATAGACGATATTTTTGCCCATCGCGGCAAAGATGGGCCGCATGGCGCGGAATGCGGCCTCGTTGCCGCCGACCAGAATGTTCAGCGTGGCGTTTCGCGCCCCCATATCTCCTCCCGTGACAGGAGCATCAAGGGCGTGGATGCCGCGTTTCTTCGCCTCCTCATAGATGCGGACGGCGAGCGAGGGAGAGGAAGTCGTCATATCGGCAGTGTATGTGCCTGCGGAAAGGTTTGCGAGAATGCCGTCCGTGCCAAGATAGATCTCCTCCACATCCTTTGGATAGCCGACGATGGTGATGACGGCATCCTGCCCCGCCGCGCACTTGCCCGGACTTTCGCAGTAACGTGCGCCGCGCGCAAGAAGCGGTTCCGCCTTGCTTTTCGTGCGGTTGTAGACGCTGAGCTCATAGCCTGCATCGATGAGATGTCCTGCCATCGCTGCGCCCATGATGCCGAGGCCGATGAATCCAATTTTTTTCATATCATTTCCTCCATTCTCCTTCATATACCTTCAGTGTAGCAGGATAAAGCAAAAAATCAAGGGAATCACGGATCATTGCAGGATTTTTTCAATGGATTCCGAATCTTATACATAAAGAATAGGAACGTTCAGATTTGAATTACAGTAGGAAGGACGGATGACGGATGCGATTGGAATTTTTAGGGGCAGCACATGTCGTTACGGGCTCGTGCTTTCTGATCCATACGGGTGACCATAAGTATCTGGTGGACTGCGGTATGTATCAGGGCACGCGGCGGCTGCGCGAGATGAACTATGAGCCATTCCCGTTCAACCCTGCTGAGATCGATGCGGTCTTTCTGACCCACGCGCACATCGATCACTGCGGGCGGATTCCGCGCCTCGTTCGTGAGGGCTTTGTGGGCAGAGTCTACGCCACGCGTGCTACCTGTGACCTCGTGCACATCATGCTGCCGGACTCGGCACATATCCAGGAGAGCGATGCGGAGATGCTGAACCGCAAGAACGCACGACGCAGCGAGGCGCCGATTACGCCGCTCTATACACAGGCAGATGTCTTTGCTGCATTGGAGCACTTTACGCCTGTACCCTATCAAGGGACGGTGGATCTGGGGCCTGTTTCTGTGACATTCCGTGATGCGGGGCATATTCTCGGCTCGGCGATCCTTGAGATCGTGGTGCGCGAGGGGATGCAGGAGTCCAAACTGGTTTTTTCGGGCGATCTTGGACAGCCGCATCAGCCGATCCTGCGCGACCCGGAGCCAATTGTGGGGGCGGACTTCCTCATTGTCGAGTCCACCTATGGCGATCGTATTCATCGCGACTATGACAAGGAGACGGCTCTGCTCGAGGTCATCCGCGATACGATGGACCGCGGCGGCAATGTTATCATTCCTTCCTTTGCCGTTGGGCGGACACAGACGCTCCTTTATTATTTCTACAATCTGTGGAAGGAGGGGCGTCTCGATGACGACATCCCGATCATCATCGACAGTCCTCTTGCGATTCAGGCGACGCGCGTCTTTCTCAAAAACTATGAGGAGTTTGACGAGGAGACGATTGCGTTCTTTGGGCATGAAGGCATGATTCCGGCGTTTCCGCAGGTACGTATCGCTGAGACGGCGGCAGAGTCGCGAGCACTCAACTCGGCAGAGGGCTCGGCGATCATCCTCTCCGCCTCGGGGATGGCGGACGCGGGGCGCGTGCTCCATCACCTGAAGCATAACCTCTGGCGGCCGGAGTCGACGGTGCTCTTCGTCGGTTACCAGGCGGAGGGGAGTCTTGGGCGGCGGCTGGTGGACGGCATCAAGCGCGTGCGCGTCCTCGGCGAGGAAATCGCCGTCAAGGCAAAGATCGAGGTACTCGACGGGTTCTCCGCCCATGCGGATGCAGCGCAGACCGTGGAGTGGATGCGTGCAGTCACCGCACCGCGTCCTGCAAAGGTATTTCTGGTACACGGCGAAGGGCAGGCACAGGAGGCTCTGAAGGAGCGCATCCAGGAGGAACTCGGGCTCGAAGTCTACGCGCCGTTCCTCGGCGATCTTGTAACGATTCAGGGGCGGAGTGCCGTTCTGATCCCGTCGAACAGTCCCGCCGTCTCCATCGAAGCGGAGATGGAGGATGCGCTGCGCGACTTCGACGCCGAGTATCGTCTTCTGCGCAAGTCGCTCATCCGTGCCGTCGTACGACAGCCGAAACTGATGGAGCCGCTCATCCGCGCCCTCCTGAAGGCGCGCACCTACTTCAAGAAACTCATCGCTCCGTACAACATCTGACGGGACAGCGCGGCAGAATGCCGTGAGCTGTGATGTCTGTGCTTGCATCTCTTTATGAAATACGTTAAAATAGGGAAGCCTTGAGAAGGGCTTTCCTATTTAATACAGAATGAAGGAAAGAGGGACATGTCCCTCGTTTTCCTATGGAAAATGATGGGTGGTGTAATAGTGGAATTACCATTTCGCGTCGGTGTAGATGTCGGCTCGACGACCATCAAGCTGGTCGTTATGGGGGAACAGCACGAAATTCTCTATAAGAATTACGCGCGGCATTTCTCAGAGATCGGCAAGGCGCTGCAGGAGAACCTGAGCCAGCTGCGCGATGTCGTCGGTGAGTCGAAGTTCTCGTTTGCTCTGACGGGGTCGGCAGGCATGGGCATTGCACAGCGCATCGGCCTGCCCTTTGTGCAGGAGGTTGTTGCGTGCGCCTCGGCAGTGCGGCGGCTCATTCCTGCTACTTCGACAGCCGTCGAGCTCGGCGGTGAGGACGCCAAGATCACGTACTTCGGCGATGCGCCGGAACAGCGTATGAACGGTGTCTGTGCAGGGGGGACGGGCTCCTTTATCGATCACATGGCATCCCTGCTCTCAACGGATCCAATCGGGCTGAATGCACTTGCCGAAAAGGGAAAGCGCATCTATGCAATCGCCTCGCGCTGCGGCGTCTTTGCCAAGACGGATGTTCAGGCACTCATGAACGACGGTGCGGAGAAGGCGGACATTGCGCTTTCGATCTTTCAGGCGGTGGTCAATCAGACCATCGGCAACCTCGCACAGGGGCGTCCCATTGAGGGCAAGGTCGCCTTTCTTGGCGGACCGCTTCACTTTCTCCCGGAACTGAAACGACGCTTTATCGAGACGTTGAAGCTTGACGAGGAACACGTCGTCAATGTGGATTATGGCAATTATTTCGTCGCGGTTGGCGCGGCGCTCTCCGATGATGCCAAGGCAACCGATATGCGGGAGATGGAGGCGTGCATTGCGCGTGCGGAGGCAGCTGCGGCAGCGGAAACGCGCACGGCGGACTTTGTGCTCTTTAAGGATGCAGCGGATTATGCCGCGTTCAAGGAGCGGCATGATCGGGATCGCGTGCGGCGCGGCGAGCTTTCATCCTATTGCGGTCCGGTCTGGATCGGCATCGATGCAGGATCGACGACGACGAAGCTCGTCGCCATCGGAAAAGACAAGGAGCTGCTTCACACCTATTACGGCAGCAATCAGGGTTCGCCGCTGTGCTCGGTCATCGAGGCACTGCGGGACTTCTATGATGTGATGCCCACGGGCTGTCACATCGCAGGCGCTGTGACGACAGGCTACGGCGAGGCGATTGTCAAGGCGGCACTTCATGCGGACGGCGGTGAGGTGGAGACCTTCGCCCACCTGCGCGCTGCACAGGAGTTCTGCCCTGAGGTGAGCTTTGTGCTCGACATCGGCGGACAGGATATGAAATGCTTCTTCGTCCAGAACGGCAGCGTCGGCAACATCACGCTCAACGAGGCGTGTTCGGCAGGCTGCGGATCCTTCATCCAGAACTTTGCCGAGGGGCTGCACATGACGCCGGCGGAGTTCGCCGCCAAGGCGATCGACGCAAAGGCACCCGTTGACCTCGGCACGCGCTGTACCGTCTTTATGAATTCCAAGGTCAAGCAGGCGCAGAAGGAGGGGGCGGAGGTCGCCGACATCTCGGCGGGCATTGCTCTTTCTGTCGTGAAGAATGCTCTCTTTAAGGTCATGCAGCTGAAGGATGTTCATGCCCTCGGCGACCACATTGTCGTGCAGGGCGGGACGTTCTACAACGATGCCGTCCTGCGCTCCATCGAGAACCTGCTCGGCAAGCACGTTATCCGTCCTGACATCGCAGGGCTGATGGGCGCATACGGCGCGGCGATCCTTGCGATGGAGGCGGGGACGGAGCACTCCTCTCTGCTGGGCGCGGAGGAGCTGGGCGCGTTTTCCTCCAAGACGAGCACCTACCGCTGCGGAAAATGCGGCAACAAGTGCCTCATCACGATGCAGCAGTTCCCCAATGGGGAGCGTTACTTTACGGGCAACCGCTGCGAGCGCGGCATCGGCGGTGAGAAGGCAGCGGATGAGACGCCGAACATCTACAAGTTCAAGTATCGCCGTCTCTTCAAGCACTATAAGTCGCCGGATGAGCCGCGCCGCGGCCGCATCGGCATCCCGCGCACGCTCAATATGTACGAGGACTATCCGTTCTGGTTTACCTTCTTTGATCGGCTTGGTTACGGCGTCGTTCTTTCAGGAAAGTCCTCTCCTCAGCTGTTCTATAAGGGTATGGCGACCGTTCCGTCGGATTCCCTCTGCTACCCGGCAAAGCTTGCCCACGGGCATATTGCCGACCTCATCGAAAAGGGCGTCGATACGATCTTCTATCCGTGCGAACCGCACAACATGGAGGACAAGACCGACTCGTCGGCGAACAACTATAACTGTCCGATTGTCGCATCCTATGCGGAGAACATCCGCATCAACATGGATGTCCTGCGTGAGAAGAACATCCGCTTCCTGCAGCCGTTCCTGCCCATCAATGACCGCAAGCGCATGATCGAGCGGTTGGTGGAGGAGTTTGGAACAGCCGAGGGCATTGGCAGGGCGGAGATTACCGCGGCAGTTGATGCCGGCTATGCCGAGGTTGAGCAGTATCGTCAGGATGTCCGTGACTATGGGCAGAAGATCCTCGACCGTATTGAAAAGACGGGCGAGCACGCCATCCTGTTAGCGGGTCGTCCCTATCATATTGATCCCGAGATCAATCACGGCATCCCCGAGATGATCCAGTCCTATAAGCTGCCGATTCTCTCCGAGGATGCAGTATACCACATGCCGGTCAGCAAACGGCGTCTGCAGGTCGTCAATCAGTGGAGTTATCATGCACGTCTTTATCATGCGGCACAGTTCGTTGCGGAGCATCCGAATGTTACGCTGATCCAGCTGAGTTCCTTCGGCTGCGGTCTCGATGCACTCACGACGACAGAGGTACGCGAGATCCTCGAGTCGCATGAGCGCATTTACACGATGATCAAGCTCGATGAGGTGTCAAACCTCGGCGCAGCGCGCATTCGTCTGCGCTCGCTGATCGCGGCTCTCGCGCGGCGGGAGATGCCCGCCTACCATGACGTGCCTGTCATCGAGCGCCCGCGCTTTACCGAGGACTGCCGGAAGACGCATACGATTCTCGCCCCACAGATGGCACCGATTCACTTTGATCTGTTCCGTACGACGATGAGAAAGCACGGCTATAACGTCGTCATTCCGCCGATGCCGGACAAAGCAGCCATTGACCTTGGTCTGCGCTATGTGCACAATGATATGTGCTACCCTGCCATCGTCGTCATCGGACAGCTCCTCGCCGCACTGAAGGCGGGACTGTGCGATCCCGATCACACGAGCATTGCGCTCTTTCAGACCTGCGGTGCCTGCCGTGCGACCAACTACCTCGGTGTCCTGCGCAAGGCGCTGCGTGATGCGGGTTTCCCGAACGTTGCGGTCTTTGCCGTGCGCGGTCTTCCCGAGGAGACGGATTCCTTTGCATTCAACCGCGAGATGATGGTCGACGCCATCAAAGCGGCGATCTACGGCGATCTCCTGATGAACGTGCGCAACCGCATGATGCCGTACGAAATGGTCAAGGGGAGTACGCAGGCGGCGTATGAGAAATGGATGGCGCGCGCAAAGGGGGAGCTGCTGCACGGCAGCATCTTCAAGTTCCGCCGCATGGTGAAGGACATTGTGCGTGACTTTGACCATATCCCCATCGACGAGACCTTGTGGAAACCAAAGGTCGGCATCGTCGGCGAAATCCTCGTCAAGTACCACCCCGTCGCGAACAACGACATCGAAAAGGTACTGATGGGGGAGGGGGCAGAGGTCGTGATGCCCGACTTCGTCGACTTCTTTCTGTACTCCGCCTACGACCCGATCGCACAGCACAAGCTGCTCGCTGGCTCGTACAAGGATCGTCTCTATGGACGTATGTTTATCAAGGTGATCGAGTTCTTCCGCGCACCAATGCGCAAGGCGCTGAAGGAGAGCCGTCACTTCCGTCCGCCGCAGTCTATCGACCATACGGCGGAACTCGCAGCACGCCACGTCAGCCTCGGCAACATGGCGGGGGAGGGATGGTTCCTCACAGGTGAGATGGTCAAGCTCATCGAGGAGGGCGTCCCCAACGTCGTCTGCCTGCAGCCGTTCGGCTGTCTGCCGAACCATATTACGGGCAAGGGCGTTATGCACGACCTGCGTAAGGCGTATCACGGCGCAAACATCACGGCGATCGACTGCGATGCGGGCTCGAGTGAGGTCAACCAGCTCAATCGCCTGAAACTGATGCTTGCCGTGGCAAAGGAGCGTCGCCCGCAGGGAGCGGAGCATCCTGAGGCGCAAATGGATCGGGCGGTCAATTTGCCTAAATAGTACCGAGTTTATCAAAGAGATACTGTACGATGTGCAGCATCTCTTTTTTTTACAAAAACTCGTTCTGCGAACAAATTTTTCGCAAAGATGCGTTCGAAAATACTTGACCGAACATCTTTTCTGTGTTATCTTATATACGAACAAAAGTTTTAAGAATGTATATGCGATATGAGTGTTCGGAGGTACGGATATGAGACGCAGAAAAACACGCAGAACAGTGAATAAGAAGCGCGTCGGACTTCTCTTCGGCGTAATCGCGCTCATCTGGATGGGAGTTTCTGCCCTGCATCTGACGAATCCCTATCTGCGCTCGGCGGACTTTGTTGAAGTGTCCGTAGCACATGGGGAGAGCGTCTGGTCGATTGCACAGACCTACTCGGCAAAAGAATCCACGGCAAAGGATCTTGAGGAAGCAATCATTGAGGTGAACGATCTGCCGCCCGACGGCACAATCCATGCGGGGAGACATCTTCGCATCCCCGTGATTGCCCCATCAGAGCAGCTGCAGGCGATGGCAGAACACAAATCCCTTGACACAGAGAATTGACCGCCTTATAATGACCTTACCGATTAGGGTGGAAACTTATGGGAGCACGAAATTACGGTGCTTCCCGTCGCCTTGTCCCCGAGAGGATGGATTTCCTATCCCACAGGGACAGGGCTTTTGTATATTTGGAAGGGAGAGCATTTTATGATAAAGCTGACACTGCCGGATGGCTCCGTTCGCGAGGCAGAGGCAGGAACGAGCATACTGGACGTCGTCAAGGGCATGAGCAACTCCTTGGCGAAAAAGGCACTTGCGGCGAGCCTCGACGGCAAGGTCGTCGATCTGACGACGCCGGTCACGAAGGATGCTGCACTGCGCGTGCTGACCTTTGATGATGAGGGCGGCCGCCACGCTCTGCGCCATACGGCGGCGCACGTCATGGCGCAGGCAGTGAAGCGCCTGTATCCGGAGAGCCATGTGCAGCTCGCGATCGGGCCTGCGATCGAGAACGGCTTCTACTACGATTTCGACATGGAGCACCAGCTGACGGATGCCGATCTTCGCGATATCGAAAAGGAAATGAAGAAGATCGTCAAGGAGAACCTGCCGCTTGTCCGCCGTGAGATTCCCCGTGCAGAGGCGATTGCACTCTTCCGTGAGAAGGGGGAGAACTATAAGGTGGAGCTGATTGAGGATCTGCCGGAGGACGAGGTAATCTCCCTCTATACGCAGGGCGAGTTCACCGACCTCTGCGCAGGCCCCCATGTCGTCTCGACCGGCAAGGTCAAGGCATTTAAGCTGCAGAGTGTCGCAGGTGCATACTGGCGCGGCAGTGAGAAGAATAAGATGCTGCAGCGCATCTATGGCACGGCGTTTGAGAAGCAGGAAGAACTCGATGCCTACCTGCACATGTTGGAGGAGGCGGCAAAGCGCGACCACCGAAAACTCGGCAGAGAGCTGGATCTCTTCAGCCTGCACGAGGAGGGACCGGGCTTCCCATTCTTCCATCCAAACGGCATGGCACTGCGCAACGCACTGCTCGACTATTGGCGCGAGGTGCATCGCCGCTACGGCTATCAGGAGATCAGCACGCCTGTGATCCTCAGCCGTAAGCTCTGGGAGACCTCGGGGCATTGGTTCCACTATCGCGAGAATATGTATACCACGGAGATCGACGAAGAGGACTACGCAATCAAGCCGATGAACTGCCCCGGCTGCATGCTCGTCTATCGTTCCCAGCTGCACAGCTATCGCGACCTGCCGCTGCGTCTTGCCGAGCTGGGACTTGTCCATCGTCATGAGCTTTCGGGTGCTCTGCATGGGCTCTTCCGCGTCCGCAACTTCACGCAGGATGATGCGCATCTCTTTGTGACCCCCGATCAGATCGAGGGCGAGATCCAGCACACGATTGACCTCTTCGACGAGGTCTACCGCACGTTCGGTCTGACGTACAAGGCGGAGCTCTCGACGCGCCCCGAGGACTCGATGGGCACGGACGAGATGTGGGAGATGGCGACGAATGGCCTGCAGAAGGCACTGGACAACCGTGGTCTGGACTATGTCGTCAACGAGGGAGACGGCGCATTTTACGGTCCGAAGATCGACTTCCACCTGCGCGACTCCATCGGACGTACGTGGCAGTGCGGCACGATCCAGCTCGATATGAGTCTGCCCGAGAAGTTTGACCTCACCTATGTCGGCGAGGACGGCGAAAAGCATCGCCCTGTCATGCTGCACCGTGTGGTCTACGGATCGATTGAGCGTTTCATCGGCATCCTGATCGAGAACTATGCAGGTGCGTTCCCCGTATGGATGGCACCCGTGCAGGTACGTATCCTGCCGATCACGGAGCGTCATGCCGCATACGCGGAGGAACTGTATAAGAAGATGTTCGACCTTGGCCTCCGCGTCGAGGTGGATGCACGCAACGAAAAGACGGGCTACAAGATCCGTGAGAGCCAGGTCAAGAAGACGCCGTACACGCTGGTGGTCGGCGATCAGGAGATGGAGAGCGGCACAGTCGCCTTCCGCAAGTATGGAGAGAAGGACAGCACAGTCCTGCCTGTCGCGGACTTTATCGCGCTCGTACAGGAAAAAATTGCGACGCGTGCACTGGAGTATTGACAGGATACTCCGATCTGTGGTAATATATCTCACGTTGAAAGCAGAAGCCACCGCTTCTCACCTGCGGGCATAGATGTCTGACGGGTTGCATGAGAGAATGTATGAGGGTGGCTTTATGCCGCCCTTTTCTATTGCCGGATGGCGTAATCATGCGCATCCGTACCAGGAGGTGTTCTTGCCATAAGCAGGGAATCTTTGCGAATCAATGAGGAAATCCATATCCGTGAGGTGCGTGTCACCAGTGCGGAGGGGGAACAGCTTGGCATTATGCTGACGCGCGATGCCCTTCGCATGGCGGAGGAGCAGCATCTCGACCTGGTCGAGGTGGCGCCGAAGGCGAAGCCGCCCGTCTGCCGCATCATGGACTTTGGAAAGTTCCGCTATGAGCAGCAGAAACGTGAGAAAGAAGCGAAGAAGAAGCAAAAGACCATCAGCATCAAGGAAGTCAAGCTGCGTCCGAACATCGACGAGCATGACTTTAATGTCAAGCTGAAGAATGCGCTCCGCTTCGTCGAAGAGGGCAACAAGGTCAAGGTGACGATCATGTTCCGTGGGCGTGAGCTCTCCCATCCGGAACTCGGGCGCGTGGTTCTCGACCGCGTCTCCGAACGGCTGGGCGATCTCGTGTCGATCGAACGCGGTGCGAAGCTCGAGGGAAAGAATATGACGATGATTCTTTCGCCGAAGGTGCAGAAGCCCGCCAAGGCGGCAAAACCCGCGAAGCAGGAAGATAAAGGAGGAAATGGCGATGCCGAAGATTAAAACGCGCCGCGCTGCAGCAAAGCGCTTCACCGTAACAGGGAGCGGAGAATTCCGCCGTAACAAGGCGTACAAGAGACATATTCTGGAGAAGAAGACGCCGAAGCGCAAGCGCAACCTGCGCAAGGCAGCACTTGCTGACAATTCGGACTACAAGCGCATCCGCAAGATGCTCCCCTACGCATAAACGGGGCAATGAAGAGAACCCTACGTGGGTAGGAAACAGGAGGAATTGCTATGCCAAGAGTAAAGAGCGGTGTTACGGCACACCGTCGTCATAAGAAGATTTTGAAGCTTGCCAAGGGCTATCGCGGCTCGCGCAGCAAGCAGTTCAAGAAGGCAAACGAGACCGTCATGAAGGCGCTTTACTATGCGCGCCGTGACCGTCGTGCAAAGAAGGGCACGTTCCGTCGTCTCTGGATCGCACGCATCAATGCAGCAGTGCGTGCGAACGGCATCTCGTACAGCCGCTTTATCGCGGGTCTGACGAATGCAGGGGTCGAGGTCAACCGCAAGATGCTTGCTGATCTCGCCATTGCCGATGCAGCGGCATTCACGCAGCTTGTGAACGTCGCAAAGGAAAATCAGTAAGATGGGAGCAGCCTGATGAGTCATCGGATTCATCAGGCTCTTTTTATACGATGAAAAAGATCGAGACAATCACGAGTGCGGAGAACCCACTCATCCGCCGCCTCTCCGTGCTGGTACGAAGTTCGCGCCGCGCCGCCAAGGAAAATGTATTCTTGGTGGAGGGACTGCGCCTTGCCGAGATGGCAGCGCGCTCAGACGGACAGATCCTACACGCCGTATTGACGGAGCGTGCCTTGGCAGCGGAGCGAGCTGCCATACTGGCAGAGCAGCTGCATCTGCGCGGCGTGCCGGTTAACTGTGTCCCGCCGCGGCTCTTTGCCGCCTGCGCGGAGACGGACGCGCCGCAGGGAATCCTGCTGCTGATGCAGCGTCCCCCCCGCAGATCATTGACCGATCTCGTACACGCGGCGGAGAAAGTACCGTTTTATCTGGCTCTTGATCGTGTGCAGGATCCCGGCAACGTCGGCATGATTCTGCGCACGGCAGATGCAGCGGGCGCAGCGGGCGTGATACTCCTGCGCGGCTGTGCGGATGTATACAGCAGCAAGGTCGTCCGTGCAACGATGGGCTCTCTGTTTTACGTTCCCTTTATCAGCGGCGTCGATGATGAGGAACTCCTGCGTTTCGCACAGGAGCAAAGCCTATATCTCTATGCGGCTGCGTGCGACGCCGATGCTGTGACGCATTTTGCAGCGGATCTGTGCCGCCCCACGATTGTCGTCCTCGGCAACGAGGCAAACGGTGTATCGGAGCGCCTCTTGGGCGCGTGTCAGCACCTCTACGTCCCAATGTGTGGGCAGGCGGAGTCGCTCAACGTCGCCTCGGCCGCCACAGCGATCCTCTATGAGTCGATGCGTCAGCGCAGCTACGCAGGGATATAATAGATATAGTTTTATCACATAGAACTATAAAAAGATTCTTTTATATTATTGACAAAATAAACTAATTTGTAATATCATAAGAGTGAAAAAATTCATATTGTAAGGAAACAGGTGTCGAAAGACTTAATAAGGAATTCGGTATAAGCCGAAGCGGTCCCGCCACTGTAAGAGGAGCCCCGTCATCGTATGCCACTGGAAGAAATTCTGGGAAGGTTTGACAGGGTGAGGAATCTGAGCCAGGAGAATTGCCTGCTTTAACATCACCGTCGATTCGGACGTTGTTCGGAATCGGTACCTGCGAGCGATGGGAAGGGGATCATCTCTGCTTCTTTGTGAAGCAGAGTATCTTCGGCAGGTTTGTTCTGCCGCCTTTTTGAAATGATATGACCGCCTTCGTTCAGAAGGCGGTATTTTTTTGAAAGGAGAGTCCAGTATGTTCTATACTATTGACTGAATATAATGACGGGATTATTTATTTTGGTAATTCTACAGAAATGAGGATAATCTATGTTGTCTCGACGGAAACAAAGACGGCTTGTGTTGGGCGTTATGGGTATGCTGTTGTCTGGTGCGCTGCATCATCCGATGATTGCCGCAGCAAGAGGTACCGCAACTGATACTGGCGGGGAAGAAGAACAGGCATCTGCCATGGTTCAGATGGAGCCGACATCATCGAGTCCTCCGTTGAAATATAGCACTTCTGATATCACCGTCGAGGCGAAGCGTCCCACATGGGAAGATATTCTCTCCCCCGGCACCGTGACCATTATACGCCCAGAGGAGTTCAAGGGCGAACAAAAGACACTGCCTGACTTTCTCAAGATGGTTCCCGGCGTGCATGTACGCGAGGTGCAGGGCAAGGGGCAGTATACGACGGTCACCGTACGTGGCTCGACGGCAGCACAGGTCGGCGTATTCGTCGACGGCGTGCTGACGAACCTCGGCGGCGATGCGGCGGTCGATATCTCGACGATCCCCGTCAGCAATATCGAGCGCATCGAGGTCTACCGCGGCTACATCCCGGCTCGCTTTGCGGGCACCTTCATCGGCGGCATCATCAACGTCGTGACGAAGAAACCGACGGGCGCACATGGATCCGCCGAGATTGGACCGAGCTCCTTCGGCGGGAAAAAAGCCTCCGTTGAGATCACAGCCCCCCTAGGTGCTGGCAGCCTGCTTTTTGGCTACAATCACGAATCGCGTGATGGTGACTTCCCCTACCGCAGCTATGCGGCGGAGCAGTTCTATACAAATACCGACATTGGACGACAGATCGTTGCGACACGGACAGAACTCCAAGGCTACCTCGCTATGACACCAGCAGGGAAAGCCGCGTTTGATATCGCACATGGCGCCGGAGCATGGCAGCAGAATGTAGATGATTGCATCCAGTGGCTGGAGGACAATGGGGGCCGGTTGGTTACTGCTGCGGATGATCCGCACCGCCGGCGGCAATACAATGACTACAGCAATTCGGATCTGCTTGTCAAATGGCAGAATGACGATTGGATGATCAAGGGAACATACAAGACTGTCGATCGGCATCTGCCCGACAGTCTCTGGGTCGATTATCGAAGTTATTTCGATATGATTCAGCCGGGGCTTCTCGTTGATAAATACGATCTCTATAAATACGACAAGCGGCATCAAAAAATCAGTGCAAAGGAGCTGCTCGTACAGCGCCGCTATATAGGAAAGAACTATGAATGGGGCTGGATGGTCGACTACCTCACCCAGAGCAAGGACTACCGCGCCGAGAATATTCACGACGGTCTGCGATACATGATTAAGATTCCCATGCGGGAGTGGAGCCGCTATCGCTCGAAGAAATACAATGTACAGGTGGACGGTACCTATCAGCTCAGCAAGAACAATATGCTCGACTTCCAGATGAATTACTCTCACGAGCGCATGAATATTGACGGCGATGGGCTTAATGAGGTCATCGATGACGTGCAGGCGGGTATCGGCAATCTCTGGGCACAGATGCGCAACCAGTTCGATCAAAATATCTTTAACTTGCAGCTGCAGGATACAATTACGCTTGACAAGAAGCGTTCATGGCAGCTGACGCCTGCCATCCGCTACAATCGTTCACAGATTATAGGATACAGTCAGTTCGGTCGATTCAATCCACTCAAAACATATCGCTGGGTTCACCCGGAGGACAGTCAGGTGGATTCCAAGGTGACATGGCAGCTCGCATTAAAAAAAGAATTCAACAACCACTTTACGATGCGTATGACGGGCGGCACCTACTTCCGCCTGCTCAATATGTACGAAATCGCAGGTGACGGCGCAGGAATCATGCCGGCTCCAATGGATTACAAGGGGAGCGGCGCGAAATTTCCACAGCCCGAGTATGGCAAGCAGTTTGATCTCAGTGCCATTTGGGACGGCAAGTTCCTTGGGGCAGATAATCGAACGACGCTCACATATTTCTGGCGCGATACACAGCGCATGCTCTACCTCTACCGTGCAGGACTCAACTACAGCTCGTACTTCAACGATATGCGCGGGAAGGCGCACGGCATTGAGCTGCAGACGAATTTCCACTGGAAGAAATTCGATCTCGACCTCGAAGGCACGTACCTCAATATAGCGGCGCAGCGCAGGGACTCCTCCCCGGGCGTCCATTATGATTGGTTCGAGGTGCGCCCAACCTATCAACCGAAGTGGGAAGGCAATCTCCGACTGACCTATCGTCCGACGGAGAAGTGGCTCTTCTTCGGTGAGGGACACTATGTTTCGCAGTACTACACGCACTATGCCATCCCGCAGGTCAGGGATCCTGTGGAAAAGGAACTTGCCGGCAGGCCGAGAGCGGCGTTGAAAACAATCAACTTGGGATTCAAGTGGTCGCCGCGCAAGGATATGACGCTGTCGATTGGCTGCAATGACGTGTTCGATGCAGCGTCGAAGCTAAAGGTGCACAGCGTGCAGCGTTACTTAAGCGAACCCAGTTGGGTAAATATCGAGTATCCGCTGCAGGGACGCACTTACTATATGAGCTTCCGCTATGAGTTCTAAAGAATCACCGATAAAAGGAGGAGCATTATGAAATCGCATTTTGGTAAAGTGCAGCGTATGCGGCTTTCTGTTCTCATTATGGGCGGACTGCTCTGTGCTTCGACTGCAAGTGCGGCAAACCTCGTCTCGACCGTCCCATCGGACTACGGAAACAGCGAGATGGGGACCGTGACTGGTTCCCGAGTGACGACGCAGGTGGATGCCGATCCCCAGGTCGGCGTGCTGAAAAACCTCAACCGCGATCCCGCATCCTTTGGCTTCCATCAGAAAGGCAAGAGTATGGTCTTGCTGCGTCAATACACCTATAGCACGACGGAACTGGAAGGGACGAAACTCATCGATCCAAATTCTGCTGGTGCGGCGGCGAGCGTGGCGAGCGGAAAGACGGCAGATGTACCGAATATGCATGCGGCGGCAGGCAGCGATGAATATATTTATATGACCGGCTATGATCTCGGGCAGATCGGTGTCGTGCGCCAAAACGGCAAGCGATTGATGGAAAACAAAAGAGCTGTTGTCAACCTCAAGAATGACATCAAGCAGTACTGCGGCTACAACTTCACCGAGACGTTCAAAAACCTCGACGAAGATTCAAAGGGCGAGAAAGACAAAACCTACACGGGTGACCCTGCAAAAGCACAGGTGCACGGTGAGGCGCTGCTCGTCGAGGGGCGCAGGCTCTATGTGGCGGCGTCCGTCAATCCGCTTGGGGGCTATGATCCCTACGATGACGGCTTCCTGATGCAGTACGACATCCAGGACGACGGCACCCTGAAGTTCGGCAGCTATACGCGCATCAGCCGCAACATCGATCAGGGCAGACTCAATAAGTTCAACGACCATATCCTCATTTCCTGCATCGGCGGCTATCAGCACTATAACGGGACGGGCAATACCCACTATACGGCGCTCAACATCGCCAAGATCGATCAGAATACGGGGCGCATCCTGGGCACGGAGCAGCGCCGCGCTTCTATTCCAGAGCATGTCAAGGGAACCGGCGAGGATATGCGCGATCTGAAGATCCTGCCGAACGGCACTGCCTACGTCATGACGTACAATCTCAGCCCAAGCGGCAGCCAGATCAATGCGCATGTCTACCAGACGACCATGTCCAATCTGATGTCGGAACATCCCGACGATTGGACGGAGATTGCCGTTGCGCACGAACAGGAGGGATGGTTCGGCAAGCTCAACGCCGAATACTATACGAAGCGTCTCTGGCTGGAGCTTGGCGATACTCTGCAGGCCTATACGGACGGCGATGATGCGGCGAAACATATATGGCAGGCGAAGGATTTCTCCGAGAACAAGGCATTCAGCCGCTTCAACAAGATCACGATGATCGAGCCGGACTGGGTCTACGGCACGACGGCATCCGTCGTCATGACGCTGCCGCCGGAACTGGGCGGAACGACGACCGCAGCGACACGCAATGAGAATGCCGTCTGGAAAGACAATGCCGTATACACCGATACGGTCACGACGCGGCAGAGCTGGGACGGTGATACCGTTGTCAGCATCGGGCAGGATAAGCTCGGCGACAAGTCGACGAATGTGCTTGCGGCGATTTCTGCAGCCGGAGGTAAGCGCCTTAATATCAGCGCAAAGAAAAACCTCCTGCAGCTGCAGGTGGAAAACACGGTGGGAAATCCGACGGGAATCTATGCCAGGGGAACGGATCTCACGGTAAGTGCGGCAAAGGGCATCAATATCCTCACGCGAGGGCTTGACGGCGGCAATACCCTGACAAATGCCGTTCAGCTTGATGCGATGAAAAACAAGGCGGCGCAGCTTACCATCAACGGACCGCTCAGTATCTCGATGACAGGCGGCCTTGGCGGCAACGGCGTCGCGATCCAAAAGAGTGACCGTTTTGGAGAAAAATCTTATGAAGCGGGCACCACATCGGGGATCCGCATCAACGGCAATCTGAAGATCGCAGGTGAACAGACGGATCAGTGGGGTATTCCGCTCAATCGTGAGAATGTATTCTCGCGCTTCAACAATGCAGGCATTCTTACGCAGGTCGAAAAGAGCAATGTGACCGTAAACGGCGATGTGGATATGACCGTCTACGGCAACGGCGTGACGACGAATGCGAAGGACAGCAGCGTACGCATCGCAGGCGGCGGCTCCATCCAAGTGCCTGCCGCTATGAAGTACAGCTACTATGCGCTTGCCGCCTATCAGGGCGCGATTTCCATGAATATGGGCGATGACGGGACGAAACTCGGCAACGGCAAAAAAATAAATGAAATTGCTGATGTAAAGCTCGACGGCGACCTATTTGTGCTGCCCAAGGGCAGACTCGACGTCGCCCTCATGACAGACAAGTCCTACCTGCACGGCCTTGTGGATAACGGCGGTACGGCGAATCTCTATCTGCAGAACGGTGCAGCATGGCTGAATGAGGGGCGCAATGCGCGCTACTATCAGGACAACGAAGACATCGGCGCGGGCGCGCTCACTGATGTCGCAGGAAAGAAGATCTATGTCGGCAGAAGCCGTGTCACCAATTTCTATGGCGGGACGACAGAGGCCACACGCGGCATCATCTACCAAAAGGATTCGGATGCAATGACGCTTGATAATTACAGCGGCCATACAACAGCTGTTTATCGGCATGATGAAGCAACACCAACAGCCTTTAAGGGGGGTGATATTGTCATCGGCAAGGCTGTGGGAACTGAGAATGTTTTCACGCTCTTTACCGACGCAAACGGGGTGACAGCAGCCAATCAAGACACCGTATTGAATGCGCTTGCCAATAAGCTGACGTACAAGAATTTCGCCGACGGGAAACTCAAAGGCAAACTCGCGATCGGTGAGGGACTGACGGCCTCCTCCATCAATAAAAACATTACCTTTGCGACGGAACGCGGCAGCTACGTCAGTGGAGGTCCTACACCTCCGCCGCCAAGCACGGAACAGACAAAGACGGAGTTCACCTCGCAGCTTACACAGAAGGAAGTTGCCGAGTACAAGGCGGCCAATGTCGAGCCGTCGCCCGGCAATTACAAGTTCACGAAGGACACGACGATTCGCAGAAGCTCCTATGACGGCATCATCGCAGCAGCAACCTATCCAAAACAGCTGCTCAATGTCGATGCAAGGGAGCATAAGCTGACCTTGATCGGCGACGGCAGCAACTTTATCCTCGGTGTGGACAACAACAGCAAGGATGGCATAAAGATCACGGCGGATACGCTGAAGATTGATGTAAAGAGCAGCGACGGTCGTGCTTTTGGCATACGCAATAATCAGGACAGCTCTGTCATCACAATCAAGGGTGATCTCGATATCAAGGCGCAGAGCGGCCAGACTGCGCAGGGGCTCGTCACGAGTCGAGGCGCAGCGATTGAAACGGATGGGCTGCATGTAGAGCTGAACAAGGATTCGGTGGGCGGCGCTTGGGCCATCAGCAACAGCAATGGCACGGTTACGGTCAACAGCGACGGCAGCCATGAGGTGGTCATCAACGGCAATGTCCAGACGGGTGAGGAAGGAAACACCAATATCTCGCTGACGACAGGGCAGTCCGCCCTGAACGGCGTCATCCAAAAGGTGGCGCCGAGCGACGGCGAGGATGAAGAAGAGGATGAAGCATTCAGTCTCCCGGTCATTCTTCAGCAAAACGGCGCAGCAAAAGGCAATGTGCTGACCCTGCAGAACGGTGCAGTTTGGGCGAATGGGGACTACAACAAGCAGAAGAGTGCACTCACTGCAGCGAAATTCACAGGGAGTTGGCTGCGTTTCCTCAAGGGCGGCGATGATGCTGCTCATGCGGGCGTGATCTTCCAGAGAGACAGCAAGGATATCATGGTCGACAACTACAGCGGCAATACGCGTGTATTCTATACGCATGACGCTGCAGCGCCGACAACGATCATCGGCGCTGCGCTGAAGATTGGCAAGGCGTCTGAGGGCAGCAGCATTACGCTGACGACGGACAACAGCGGTTTGAATACGGAGGCAGCATCGGGCGCCGATAAGAAGCTGGTGGATAATACGCTCAATGCGCTCGCCAACAAGCTCTGGTACACGGCCTATACGATGGGCGAAAGAAATCTCTCCGGCAAGGCGGAGATCGCTGAAGGACTAACCACTTCTGCTGCCAGCAAGCGCATTGAGAATATCACATTCGATATGGCGAGCGGACAAGGCAGCTATACACCGGCTCCGCCAACCCCTCCGACCCCGCCGAGCGGGGAGCAGACGAAGACGGAGTTCACTGAGCAGCTCACGCAGAAGGAAGTTGCCGAGTACAAGGATGCCAATGTTGAACCTAGTCCGGGAAACTATAAGTTCACGAAGGATACGACCATATCCAAGACATCTTATGCCGGAGCCATTTCCAACACGGGATTTCCCAAAAATCCGCTGACGATTGATGCTGGTGGACATGTGCTGACGGTCAAGGGAGAAGGAAATAACGGGCTTGTCACGGGGATTAAAAACAGTGGGGAAAAGGGCATTGCGATTGCTGCAGATACGGTAAAGATCAATGTCAAGAGTGGCACGGGAAAGGCATATGGTGTTTGGAATGCTAAGAACGGCTCAACAGTCAAAATAACAGGGAATTTGGATATATCTGCCACGGGCGGTGATGCGGCAAAGGGACTTTCTGCGAGTAAGGATGCTGCAATCGAGACGGACGGTCTGGATGTCACACTGAATAAATCCTCTTTGGATGGTTGGTCTATCGACAACAATGGGACCATCAAGGTAAACAAGGGAGGCACGCATGAAGTAATCTTGCGTGGAAATATTCATTCAGGAGCCAATGGCAGTACAGATCTGTCACTGGCTACAGCGGAGTCCGCTTTGAACGGTGTTGTTCATAAGGAGGGAGAGGCAGCAAATGGAGTGAGCCTCTTATTGACGAACGGTGCCGTGTGGAACAATCAAGATTGGAATCAGTCCTCTGCTGTTCTCGAAAAGATCTCTTTTGCTGGCAGCCGTCTTGTCTCTTTGAAAGGCGGCAGCAATGCCAGCAATGCGGGGGTGATCTTCCAGAAGAACGACAAGGACATTTCGATCGACAACTACAGCGGCTATACGCGCGTATTCTACGCGCATGAAGCGGCAACGCCGACGACGATGAAGGGCGGCGACTTCCGCATCAAGAACGCGGCGGCAGACAGCGCCATCACGCTGACGACGGACAGCACGGGTCTCAATACGGAATCGACGAAAGCGGCGGACAAGAACCTTGTCAGCGCGACGCTCAATGCGCTGGCCAACAAGCTCTGGTACACGGCCTATACGACGGGGGAAAGGAATCTCACGGGCAAGGCGGAGATCGCCGAAGGTCTGACAACATCGGCGGCCAGCAAACGCATCGAAGATATTACGTTCGACGGGACGACGGGACAGGGCAGCTATGTCTATACGCCGCAGTCCGAGGTGACGACCGATCCGATTAAGGAATCGGAAACGCTGACCTATGACCGCCAGGCACTTGCTGCACAGCCAAATACCAAGGGAAACCGCGTCGTCTCGGCGCTCTATACAGAAAACAGTGCCTATGACAAGCAGCATCCGATGGTCGTCGATATGAACGGGCACAGCCTGCGCATTGAGGCAAACAGTAAGAACCAGATTGCCAGTGCGATCTACGGCGGCAACAACAAGAGCATTCGGATTGTGAACAGTGGTGAGAAAAAGGCGCTGACCATTAAGGCCTCGAATACGGATACACGTGCGGCGAACGGCATCCAGACGGATGCGAATGCCCATATCTATATTCAAGGCCCTGTTACGATCGAAGACGTTCATGCGAAGGGATACAATGCGACGGCTATTCAGACCTCCGGTACCATCGGCTCTCCGAGCGACGTTACGATCGACGGTGATCTCACCGTGCAGTCCGTGCGTGCTGACCGCGTGGATACGAAAAATAAGGGCGCAGATGACGGACGCAATCTGGCTGCACTCCAAACAACGGCCGATGAGTCCAAGATTACAGTCAAGGGCAATGTCGATATTCAGAATATCAAGGGCAGTGTGCTGAAGACTGTCGGCGCAGACAGCGTGATCGATGTCGGCGGCGGTACGATGTCGGCTGCCGAGGACGTCGATCAAACGAAGCAGTATCGTGCCGTACATGTCCAAAAGGGCACGGTGAACATCAATACGCCAGAGGGCATCAGCGGAAGCAGACGGACAAACATCACAGGTGATATGTATGTTACGCGTGAGTATGGAAAGAAGACAGTCGAATACACCGGTGGACAACTTGTCGATTTTGACTCGAATGGTGTACTGAATGTTTCTTTGACAACGGCAGATTCTTCGTGGATGGGCGCCGCGACGTATGACGTCAATCGGGCGGATTTCCAGAAGGGCGGCTTCACGGCACACGATGTGGGGCAGTTCAATTTGACCTTGCAAAATGGTGCCCACTGGACGAATGAACGAAAATCCGGTGTTACAAACAAGTGGCTGGGCAGTCATCTTGCCTCGTTTACGGGCGGCAGTGACGCCTCCCATGCGGGTGTGATCTTTCAGAAGAACGCCAATGACATCACGATCGACAACTACAGTGGCTATGCGCGCGTATTCTACGAGCACGATGCCGCGACGCCGACGGTGATGACGGGCGGCGACTTCCGCATCAAAAACGCAGCGGGCGGCAGCAGCGTCATCACACTGACGACGGACAATGCGGGACTCAATACGCAATCCGCAAAGGCCGCCGACAGGAATCTCGTGAACGCAGCGCTCGACGCTCTGGCAAAGAAGCTCTACTACACCGCATATACGAGCGGTCAACGCAGCCTCTCAGGCAAGGTGGAGATTGCCGAAGGTCTGACCACATCGTCTGTAAGCAAACGCCTTGAGAATATCACGTTCGACACGGCGAGCGGCCAGGGCAGCTATGTCTATACCCCCGCTGTGGAGCCACCGGACGCTCAGACACAGACGGAGTTCACCACCGCCATCACAGGCGATGAGGTGCATGATGCTCCGTATGTGAATGCCGGTGTCCGCAAGGCAGACGGCAGGTATATCTTCACGAAAGACTCCACCATTACGACCGGCAAGGATTTGATTTCGGCCGGCGCGTGGATGAGCAATATCAGCGCGGCGATATCCAGTGCCAATAATGGAAAGATACTCGATATCGATCTGAGCGGAAAGAACCTCGCCGTCAATACAAAGACGGATGTCAGCACGACTGGCATCTCGTCCATTGGCAAGAACTCGAAAGTCAATATCAAGAATGCCGGAGCCATCTCTATTGATGCAGAGAGCACGGCAGGCGGACAGACTGCGGCGCTCTTTGTCAACGGCGGCGGCGCGCTCCACATTCAGAACGGCGGCAGCAACCTTGAGGATAAGGTGCTGAAGATGCGTTCCAATGGAACCGCAAAGACGAACGTTGCCGTCATCAAGTCGATGAACGGTGTGAACGGTGTCGAGTCGAACATCACGATCGACGGTCTTGTTGATGTGCTGGCAGACGGAAATGATGCGGCAAACGGCAAGGGCGCAAATGAAGCGGTGAGTGCTGTCGCCTCGAAGATTGACATCGGCGGCGGTTCCATCCGTGCCATCAATGGTGCATGGGCAGCGATCCGCGCCTATGGCGAATTTGTCACGCAGAACTACGGTGCCGTCAACTTCAACGTCACGAAGGGAGCGGACGGTCTCGCGAACGGTGCCGGTACGAACCGCGCCGTTGTCGAGGGCGATATCGTCACGAACGGCGGCATGGGCACGAAAGGCCGTGTGAGCGTTGGTCTTGCGACCGCGGATTCACACTGGATCGGCAACTATGCCGATACGCGCGGCTACGGTGTGACGCCGGGCCAGCTCGGTGCAGTCAACCTCTTTATGAAGAACGGTGCCTATTGGAAGGGATTCTCCAACGGCTCTATGAAGGTGGAGATGAGCGGCGCGGGCACGAACTGGACAGGCTTCAATATTGGAGACAATTTGCAGCTTAAACTTTCCGACGGTGCGATCTGGCACAACGCCATCACGCCGGAGCAGAAAGACCAGGACAACAACGCCGCAATCAGCAAAGTTAAGTATTTCACGGGCGAAGGCGGCTTCATCGACATGACGGGAACGAACCGTTTCCTCGCGTCGAGTCAAAGCCTCAGCGGCGCCCCCGTAAAGACGGGTTCTTCCTCCATTGAGGAGAAGGGACTTGGCGAGACGGGCGATCTCATGATCGATGAGTTCAACGGTTCGACGACGATGCTCTATCGCCACGACGCAGCGACGCCGACGACGATCTGCGGCGGAAAGGTCACGATCGGGAAAGCGGCGGCAGGCAGTCTCGTCAAGATGGTGACAGACAATGTCGGCCTCAATCCGGAATCCACAAAGGCAGCAGACAAGAATCTCGTGAGCGCAGCGCTCAACGCACTCGCGAACAAGCTCTACTATACGGCCTATACGACGGGAGAGAGGAATCTCACGGGTAAGGCTGAGATCGCTGAGGGCCTCACGACATCGTCTGCAAGCAAGCGCATCGAGAACATCACATTCGATGCGGCGAGCGGCCAGGGCGGCTACGTCTACACGCCGGCAACAGAACCGAACCCGAATCCCAACCCGAACCCCAATCCGAATCCGAATCCCAATCCAAACCCGAATCCGAACCCCAATCCAAACCCGAATCCGAACCCCAATCCGAATCCCAATCCCAATCCAAATACGCAGATCGAATACGGTGACTATGAGACAAAACTCATGAGCGGCGTCAAATCCGCGATGACCGCATCCTCGATGGCTTGGCGGGCTGAGGCGAACGACCTCATGAAGCGTATGGGCGACCTCCGTCTCTCGCCGCAGGATACCGGTATCTGGGCACGTGCCTACCGCGGCAAAGCTACCAGCAACAAGGACAATGCCAACTTCCGCATGAACTATTCCACCATTCAGGTCGGCTATGACAAGAAGGTTGGAAATGACTGGCGCGTCGGTATTGCAGGAAGCTACATGAATGGCTCCTCCACCTACGCAGCCGGCAGCGGCAAGAACAAAGAGGGCAACCTCGGCATCTACGGCACATGGACGGGCAAATCCGGACAGTATGTCGATCTCATCGCAAAGGTCGGCCGCCTGAACAACGAGTACACCGTCTACAACGACTTCGGCCACTATGTGAAGGGGGATTACAGCACATGGGGCGGTTCGCTTTCGGCAGAGTACGGCAAGCGCATCGCGATGAAGGGAGGAACCTTCATTGAGCCGCAGGCTGAGCTGATTTACAGCCATCTGAACGGTGTAAGCTATACCGGCAGCACAGACTACATCGGCATGAACATGTATGTGCACCAGAAGCCGTTTGACAGCTTCATCGGGCGTCTCGGCTTTGGCTTTGGCAAGGAGACCGAGCGCAGCACGTACTATGCGAGAGTCTCGCTCTACCACGAGTTCGCAGGCGACCTGCATACGGACTACTCGGACGGCTTTACACCGAAGAGCACGATGCAGAACGGCAGCGATACGTGGGTCGGCGTGCAGCTCGGCGGCACGGTGAAACTCAACGACCGCACGAACCTGTACGGCAACTTCGAGAAGACCTTCGGCGGCGACATCAAAACCGCATGGCGTATGGATGCCGGTATGCGCTGGAGCTTCTAGGGAATTGCTGATAAGATGAAGTTTGTCGGGGCAGCGTAGATTGATAAAAAAGCGCAGGAAAGTTTTTCTGCGCTTTTTTTGTGCGTGTACAGGAAAAAAGGCTATTTCGATTGGTGAATTTATACCGATGGCGGTGGCTTGCGCAGGGGATATCATATAAAAAATGCTGCACGCAGTGAAACACCGTCATGCAGCAGAGCGACTATTCTATTTGTTCTTTCTAGGGAATTGCTGATAAAATGAAGTCCGTCAGATCGGCGGTGCTGAATGATCAGCACTTCTCCAGCATGGCGAGCAGTTCATCCTTCGTGATGAGCCCGACGGACTCATCGACGGGTTCTCCGTTCTTGAAGAAGATGAGGATCGGCATGCTCATCACGCCGTATCGCTCGGCAATGTCCTGTGCATCATCCACATTGATCTTGCAGAACTTGACATCGCTGCGTGCGGTGGAGGCTTCCTCCAGCACGGGAATGAGCATACGGCACGGCATACAGTATGTCGCCAAAAAATCGACGACGACCGTACGATTTTCCGTTAGGACTTCGGATGCAAATGTTTCTCTCGTTAATTCGATGACCGCCACAGCCTGAATCTCCTTTGCAGTAGTATGGATATACGGATAATACCACGCCGATGGTGATGAACTTTTGTTTATCCGTGCTTCTATGAACGCTGCCTATTATTATAAAAAAAAAGAAATTTTTTCAAGAGATATAGGAAAAAGTCATTGAATCTTTTTTCCTAATAATAAGAGCTCTTCCTTGCGGCCGTTGGTTGCATGTCCCGAAGAAAAAGTATATAATAATAAAAGAGAAAGTTTAATTTATTTGCCATAGAGTGATGGAGAAGAGGGGAACGGAAGATGGCAGGGAAGAAAAGAGCACCGCTGAGCCCGATACTCAGGCAGAACAAGCGGATCTTTGATTTGATGAAAAACACGACCTCTGACTATGCTTTCATGATGGATCCGGCTGCCGATGTGTTTCTTGCTTCACCCACGTTTGTCCGTGATTATGCGCTGCCATCGGAGACGCTGACTCATGTCGCCGACGTGCTGCATCCCTTGATCTGCGTACAGGATCGCCGCGCCTTTGATGCGATATTTTCCTCGCTGATGGACGTGACGGAGGGGCGGGAACGGCAGCTGGACTTTCGTATTACGAATGCGAAGGGCGATCTCACATGGCTGCGCCTGAAGGGGAAGATCGGACTGTCCGAGGATGGACATCCGAATCTCTTCGTTGGGACGATCAGCCAGCTTGCACGCCGTAATGCAGCAGACTCGGTGACGGGACTGCTGAACCGCTATCAGTTCACTGAGGATCTTGGCGAGGCACTGCGCGCAGCACGTGAGACGGGGAAGGGCGGCGGTCTCCTCGTCATGGGCATCGATAATTTCCGCACGGTGAACGAGGCGTTTAACCATGAGATCGGTGACGTGATTCTGCGGGAGATTTCGGAGTGTATCCTGCAGAATGTGCCGCGGCGTCTTTCACTCTATCGCCTGGATGGTGATGAGTTCGGACTCATCTATCCGGAGGCAGATGAGGAGATGCTGAGGGAGTTTTTCATCCGCGTTCAGCGCGAGTTCGCGCACCCGCAGGTATATGACGGACGGCAGTATCTTGTCACCATGTCGGCGGGCATGGTGTTCTATCCACAGGCGGCGCGTGATCCTCTTGTTCTGCATAAATACGCGCAGGCGGCACTGGATACGGCGAAAGCCGGCGGAAAGAACCGACTGAATGCGTTCTCAAAGGAGGTCTATAACCGCTGGCTGCGGTCGCTGACGATTCAGGAGCAAATTCTTGAGGATGTCAAGGCTGGCTGCCGCAATTTCGAGCTTTACTTCCAGCCGCAGGTCGCAGGCGACGACCAGCATATTGTCGGTGCGGAGACGCTGCTCCGCTGGAAGAACGAAAAGGGGCACATGGTCGCGCCCATGGAATTCATCCGCATCCTTGAGGAGACTAAGACCATTGTGCCCGTCGGGCGATGGATCTTTGAGCAGGCACTGCGCGTCTGCAAGGAGTGGCGGAAGAAGATTCCGAACTTCTGCATGAGTGTCAACATGAGCTATGAGCAGATCAAGGATCTCTCGTTCCTTAAGTTCATCGAGGACTGCCTGCATCGGCATGATATGCCGCCGGATGCCGTCGTCCTCGAACTGACGGAGAGCAAGATCGTCAGCGATCTGAAATTTGTCAATGCGCAGTTCGATGCATTTCGGTTGCATGGCATCAAAATTGCCATGGATGATTTCGGTACGGGGTACTCCTCGCTGTCCTCACTCAAGAATCTGAACTGTGATATCATCAAGATCGACCGTGCGTTTGTCATGCGGATTCTGGACAATCATTTCGATCAGAAGCTCGTCGAGTATACGGTGGAGCTTTGCCACAGCATCGGCAAGACCACCTGCATCGAGGGGGTAGAGAGTCAGGACGAGTACGACTGCCTCGTCAAGATCTGCAAGACCGATACGATTCAGGGCTATCTCTTTGGACGCCCTGAACCGCAGGATGTATTTGAACAAAAGTTTTTGGGGATGTAATGGGAAGAGAAAAAGCAGAGGAGGGGCTGACCTCACTCGGCGCGCAGCGGACGGACTACGGATATGACTATGCGCCTGAGGCATTGGAGACCTTTCAAAATCAGCATACGGATCACGACTACTGGGTACGCTTCAACTGCCCCGAGTTTACGACACTCTGTCCGATTACGGGGCAGCCGGACTACGGAACGATCTATATTTCCTATATGCCGGCGGAGCGCATGGTCGAGAGCAAATCACTGAAGCTCTATCTGGTGAGCTTTCGCAACCACGGCGACTTCCACGAGGATGTTGTCAATGTCATCATGCGTGATTTGATCCGCCTGATGGCACCGAAGTACATCGAAGTACAGGGGAAATTCCTGCCGCGCGGCGGTATCTCGATCGACCCCTATGCAAACTACGGCATCTCGGGGACCAAGTACGAGACACTGGCGTGGGAGCGCCTCGCACAGCACGACCGTGTACCAGAACGGGTGGACAACCGTTGACGGCGCGGCAAAAACGGATCGCTCTCATCAATGACATCACGGGCTTTGGCCGCTGCTCAGTGGCAGTCCAGCTCCCGCTGATCTCTGCGATGCGCGTCCAGGCATGCCCGCTCCCGACGGCGATTCTTTCCGTACATACGGGCTTTCCGAACCACTATCTCGACGATTACACGGCGCGTATGCGCCCGTACATGGAGAACTGGGCGGAGAACGATCTCGATTTCGATGCGATCCTCACGGGCTTTCTCGGCTCGGAGGAGCAGATCGAGGTCGTGCTCGATGCGGTGCATACGTTTAAGGGCAAGGACACGCTGGTCATTGTCGATCCCGTGATGGGAGATCATGGAAAGCTCTACTCCTCGTATACGCCCGCACTCTGTGCGAAGATGCGTCAGCTTATGCCGTACGCAGACGTCGTGACGCCGAACCTCACGGAGGCGTGTCAGCTCCTCGATCTGCCGTATCCGCCGGGCGGCGCAGTGACCGATGCAGAGCTGTCTCACATGGCATACCAGCTCGCAGCGATGGGGCCGCGTGCTGTTGTCATTACCGGCCTTCACGCGGGTGACTGCGTGCGCACGTACCTCTATGAGGATGGAGAGAGCCGCTGCTACGACCATGTGAAGATCGGGCGTGATCGTTCCGGTTCGGGTGATGTGTTTGCGGCGATTGTCGCGGCGTCCCTCGTGCGCGGTGTCCCACTTGCGGACGGGGTGAAATGTGCCGCCGACTTTATCGGTCACTGCCTCACCTATGCGGAGGAGCTGGATCTGCCGTGGAATTACGGGCTGCCCTTTGAGGAATTTATGGGCGAGCTGACCAAACTGTAAGGATGTACAACAAAAAAGCTGCCGTAAGGGCAGCTTTTCTCATTTCTGTGTATAATTAGGAGCATATTATGATTGTTTACGCGACCCATGCGGGCGGACGTTATTTGCCGATGGAGGAGAGTCTGCGCGAACAGCCTGAGGGCAAGCGTGCCATCTACGTCAATATTACGAACTCCTGCAACTGTGACTGCGTTTTCTGTCTGCGCAGCATGAAGGAGATGGCGAAGGAGTCCTCGCTCTGGATTGACCATGACCCGACACTTTCTGAGATCACGGAAGAGCTCGACCGCCTGCCGTGGGAATACATCTCCGAAGTCGTATGCTGCGGCTTCGGAGAGCCCCTGATGCGCCTAGACATAGTGCTCGGTGTCCTGCGCCATGTCAAGAAAAATCATCCGCAGGTGCCGACGCGCGTCAATACGAACGGACTGGGCGAGCTGGAGCATGGCACCGTCTTTGCACAGCGCTTTGCAGGGCTGCTCGACACCATCTCCATCAGTCTCAATGCATCGAATGCCGAGCGTTATCTTGCGCTCACGCGCTCGAAGTTCGGCATCGGTTCCTATGAGGCGATGCTCACCTTTGCCGAGCACTGCAAGCCCTATATTCCAAATGTCGTACTCACCGTCGTGGAGAAGGTGGAGAACGAGGAGGAGATCGCTCGCTGCCGCAAGATCTGTGCGGAGCGCGGACTGACCCTGCGCGTGCGCACGTACGAGGACAGCTAAGGGCTCACTGCTTTCAGATCACCGTCATTCCCTAAGCCATTATAGCGTCAGCTTCGCCCCATAGAGCGGCGTTTGCCGGTCCATCGCGGCGAGGAGGCGCGGCACGGGGAGTACGCGCAACAGGATGAAGCAGATCACCGCCTCGGGGACGAGGTAGGTCGCGTTGAACACGAGGGAATACAGATAGGGCGACATTCCCTCCGGCGCGTACGAGCCGAAGAATACAGCACCCGAGATAAAGTGGCAAGCGAAGCGTGCCGCAAAGGCGAGTGCGGCTCCCGTGAAGATCCGTCCCGGTACGGCAGCGGCAATCGCGAGTGCCATATAGGGCAGCGGATAGTCGAAGAGCACCTGCAGGGGGTGCAGGATGAACGCATCCTGCATGAGGTTGATCATGCCGTAGAGGAAGCCCGCGAGACAGCCGATGCCCGCCCCGTAACGGTAGGTGAGAAAGAGGAGGGGAATCATCCCGCCGATGGTGACGCTGCCGCCCTGCGGCATGTGAAAGATGCGCAGCTGATGCAGTACGATCGTGAGCGCGAGCATCAGTGCGACGCTGATGAGCATGTGGGTCGTGAAGTGAATGCGCCGCATCTGCAGATAGCCGAGGATCAGGATGAGTACGGCGAGCAGCGCAAAGAGACTGGTCGGCTGCGCGATCAGATCGGCAGTACTTTTCATGAGTGTATCCATGGAGACCTCCTGTGGGGATACAATTTGTGTGGGGGACATCGGTGTCCGGTACTTCGTATAGAATACTATAAAAACGATGTTTGTTCAAATTGAAAATGTGCTCTTTGCAGACATTCCCTTCATCTTATC
>NZ_GL397087.1:567209-639933 GCF_000146365.1 Selenomonas sp. oral taxon 149 str. 67H29BP | reverse complement strand
CCATTCCCTTCATCTTATCCGCATGTCCATAGATTTTTTGGCGTGAATATGGTAAACTGAGAATTGTTGTTTGAATCGTATTGTGTCGTGACGACGTGCACATACAGGAGGGCGTTATGGACGAAAAGATCAGAGAACTCAAGGCGCGTGCCCGAGCTGCGATTGCAGAGACGGCGGGCTCGCTGAGTGAGCTTAACGATATACGTGTCAAGATTCTGGGGAAAAAGGGAGAGCTGACGACCCTCATGCGCAGCATGGGCGCCCTCGCGCAGGAGGAACGACCGCGCATCGGCAAGATCGTCAACGAGGCGCGTGCCGAGCTCGAGGCGCTCCTCGCGAAGAAGTCCGAGGAACTTGCCCAGCGTGAACTGGCGGCCAAGATCGACGCCGAGCAGATCGACGTCACGCTGCCCGGCCGCACGATGCAGATCGGACATCTGCACCCGCTCACAATCACGCTGAACCGCATTAAGAAGATCTTTCTGCAGATGGGCTTTACGGTAGAGGAAGGCCCTGAGATCGAGACGGACTACTACAACTTTGAGGCGCTCAACCTGCCGAAGGATCACCCCGCGCGCGATATGCAGGACTCCTTCTACATCACGGAGGATATTCTGCTGCGCTCTCAGACCTCGCCCGTGCAGGCGCGTACGATGCAGAAGAACGAGCCGAATGCTCCGATCCGCATGATCGCGCCCGGGCGCGTCTATCGCCGTGACTCCTACGATGCGACGCACTCGCCGATGTTCACGCAGGTGGAGGGGCTCGTCATCGACAAGGACATCTCCTTTGCCGATCTCAAGGGAACGCTTGAGCTGTGCCTGCATGAGCTCTTCGACGTCGACGCCAAGGTGCGTTTTCGCCCGAGTTTCTTCCCGTTCACCGAGCCGTCCACTGAGGTTGATATTTCCTGCTCCGCCTGCCATGGTGCGGGCTGCCGCGTGTGCAAGGGCACGGGCTGGCTCGAAATCCTCGGCGCGGGTATGGTGCATCCGAACGTTCTGCGCATGAGCGGCTACGATCCAAATGTAGTGTCGGGTTTTGCATTTGGCATGGGCGTGGAGCGCATCGCGATGCTCGCGTACGGCGTGGATGATCTGCGCCTGTTCTACGACAACGACGTGCGTTTCTTACATCAATTCTAAGGAGGCGGGACTATGCAGGTTTCCATCAAATGGCTGAAGGATTATGTTGAGATAGATGAGCCGGCGGAGAAGATTGCCGACCGCCTGACGATGGCCGGTGTGCCCGTCGAGCGCATTGTGCGTGCCGACGAGGGGCTTGAAAAGGTCATCACCGGGCGCATCGAGAAGATCACGCCGCATCCGGACTCCGATCATCTGCTCGTCTGTCAGCTGAACATGGGCAGTGCGGAGCTGACGCAGATTGTGACGGGCGCATCCAATGTGCGCGAGGGACATATCGTTCCGGTTGCCACGGTCGGGGCAGTGCTCCCCGGCGGCAAGAAGATCTCGAAGGGCAAGCTGCGCGGGATTCCCTCGAACGGCATGATGTGTTCGGCGGGAGAGCTTGCCATTGATACCGAGGGGCTGCCCGACGAGCAGGTGAACGGCATCTACATTCTGCCGCCCGATACGCCTGTCGGTGTACCGGCGGCGCAGGTACTCGGCCTCGACGATGTGATCCTCGAGTTCGAGCTGACGGCAAACCGCGCCGACTGCTTCAGTGTCATCGGGATTGCGCGGGAGGTCGCCGCGCTGACGGGCAAATCGCTTCGTATGCCGACGATTAAGGTGAAGGAGACGGCGGGCGTGCGCGCTGCGGATCTTGTCTCCATTCACATCGAGGATGAGGAGCTGTGCCGCCGTTTCTCCGCGCGTGTTCTGCGCGATGTGAAGGTCGCTCCTACGCCCGCATGGATGGTGGATCGTCTGCGCGGTGCGGGCATCCGCTCGATCAACAATGTTGTCGATGTGACGAACTTCGTTATGCTGGAGCTGGGCCAACCCCTCCACGCATACGACTATGACCGTATCGCAGGACATACGCTGACGGCGCGGCATGCTCGTGCAGGGGAGCAGCTTCATACGCTGGATGATTCCAACCGCATCGCCGTCGGAGATGAGCTCGTCATTGCCGACAGCGAGAAGCCCGCAGGGCTTGCCGGCATCATGGGCGGGCTCGATTCCGAGGTGACGGACAAAACGACGACGGTCGTCCTTGAGGCGGCCTCCTTCCATGGGCCGACCATCCGCCGCACGGCGCGGCGCATCGGTCTCCGCTCCGAGGCATCGGGACGGTTTGAGCGCGGCGTGGATGAGACGGAGACCATTCGTGCTGTGACGCGTGCCGCACAGCTCCTCACGGAGATGGATGCCTGCACCGTGGCAGAGGGGGCGATTGACGTCAATCCCGCGCCGCGCGTCCCGACGGTACTCACGTTTCGTGCACGCACCGTCGCGGAGCGCATCGGTGCGAACATCCCGGGCGAGTGGATGGCGTCGGCACTGCGCTCTCTCGGCTTTATCGTCGAGGAGGAGGGGATTGAGACCTATCGCGTCGTCGTTCCCTCATGGCGCGGCGACGTGACGCTGATGGAGGACATTTCGGAGGAGGTTGCGCGGCTCTACGGCTTTGACAACATCGCATCGAAGATGCCGTCGGGGGCAGTTCTGCAGGGATCGGTCAGTGAGATGCAGGCGTTTGTCGATACCATGCGCGAGACCTTTGCCTCCCTCGGCATGACGGAGGAGCTCTCGTTCAGCTTTACGAGCGCAGCGGCACTCGACAAGCTCTGCGTGCCCGAGGACAGTATGCTTCGCCGTGCAGTTCCCATCATGAATCCGCTCATGGAGGAGTATCCGCTCGTCCGCACGACCCTTCTGACGAGCATTCTTGAGAATGCGGCGCGCAATGTCGCCCGTCGGAACCTCGATCTTCGGCTCTTTGACATTGCGCCTGTTTTCTTCCCGAGGGCACTGCCTGTCACGGAACTCGTCGAGGAAAAGCGCAAGGTGGCAGGACTCCTCACAGGGCGGCGCAATCCTATCGCATGGGATACGGATAATGCGATGGTCGATTTCTACGATGCAAAGGGCGTACTGGAGCGCTTTCTCTCTGCCGTTGGCGTACAAAAATACACGGTGGAGCGCGGCGAGCACTTTGCAATGCACCCCGGTAAGACAGCATTTTTCAAAAAAGGACGCGACGTGATCGCCATTCTCGGTGAGATTCATCCGACGGTCGCCGCGAACTTTGGCATCGGACAGAGTGTCTACGTCTTTGAGATGGATGCTGAGACACTGCTGCGCTACCGCAAGAAAAAGGCTGCCATTAAGCCCCTGCCGAAGTACCCCGCATCGACGCGTGACCTCGCAATCCTCGTGGATGCTGGCCTTACGACGGCGGAGATCGAGCGCGTCATTGCGAAGAAGGGCGGCAGTTACTTCCGTGGTGCGACCCTCTTTGATGTCTACGAGGGCAAACAGGTGGGCGAGGGGAAGAAGAGCATGGCGTTCCACCTGCATTTCCAGTCCGACGACAAGACCCTGACCGATGAGGAAGTGGATGCGGCATTCGCCGCAATCCTGCAGGCAGCGGAGGAGCAGCTTCACGCACAGCTTCGCGGATAAAAGGCGGTGAGAGCCATGGCAGAGGAAAAACAAACGATACAGCGTGTTGTCGTCGAGATGTTTGGGCAGAGCTACCAGCTCAAGACCGATGAGCCAGATCGTCTCAAGCGGCTGGCGGCAGAGAGTGACCGCCGCATCAAGGAGATGTCGAAGAAGGTGCGCAGCTTCGATGTGCAGCGCATCGCAGTGCTCTCCGTGCTCCAGCTGATGGATGAATATGAGCAGCTGCGGCGCGACTACGATGAGCTCGTACAGCTCCTTGAGGAAAAGTAAAAAAATAAGCTATGATGCACACACATCATAGCTTATTTTTTACTGAATGTTAAATCGGACGTTCGTATCTACGGTTACCGTTTTGCCGGTGGGATTGGGATAGCTGCCGACCGCATACGCTGCGGCGACAGCCGCCTCATCCAGCACGCTGTGTCCGGAGGGGGAAGAGACGGAGACACTTGTGATTGCTCCCGAGGCGCTGATCGTTGTGGTGATCGTCGTCGTTCCCTCCAGATGGCGCTTGAGTGCCATATAGGGGTACTCCTTATTTGCATCGACCGCGGCACGGAATCCTGCCACATCAAATGGTGCGGTGCCTGTACCGGGGGCCGTACTGTCCCCTGATCCCTGACTTGCCCCCGCTCCGGCACCGGCACCTTTTCCATCACCCGTGCTGTCGCCGCTGCCGTTTCCTAATCCCGAACCTGTGCCGCTTTCTCCGCCGCCGCTGGTGCCTGAGACAGAGCCGCTTGGGGAGGATGATGGTGCCGCGGAGGAATCTGTCGCTGATGCAGCAGGTGATGCCGCATCCGGTATGGTCACTGCATCCGGGGATGGGACGGCAGCTGTGGACGGCGTTATGGGCACCGGCATCTGCTGCACTGTCTCGACGCGTTTTGCGACCTCCTCCGCCTTCAGCGGTTCCGGGAAAAGACTTTCGGCACTGCCGCCGCCCTCATGCCCGCTGCCCTGACTGAAATCCGATGCCTGCAGGTCAATCTCGTAGACTTGCTGCTCCTGCTTTGCAACGACGGCAGCAAGTCCGACGGCAAGCAGGAGAAAGATGACGACGTGAATGGCGGCAGAAACGATATATGCTTTTCTCCATGAGAGATGTTGCTCCATCGATCTATCCCTTCTGCTCTGCTGCAATCGAGAGCCGTTTGACTCCCGCTCCTTTGAGCATATCCATCACGGCGACAACCTGACCGTGTGCCGTGCGCTTGTCCGCCTGCAGGACGACCGCCGCATTCGGGTTCTCCTCCATGTGGCGTTTCATGATCGCCGCCGACTCCGTGATGCTCACGGGATTGTTGTCAATCGTGATATGTCCCTGCTCGTCGATCGTCATAATGATCGGGAGCTGTGCCGGTGCAGTCGCGGTCTGTGCCTGCGGGAGCTGAACGGCGAGAGCCTTCTGCGCCACTGTCTGCAGGCTGTTCATCATAAAGAAGACGAGCAGGAAAAAGATGATGTCGATCATCGGAATAATCATGAACTCCGGCTTCTTTTTGAGGCGGTGATTGCTAAAATTCATTACGCATCCCAGCTTTCTTTCTTTGCCGTGACGATCGTCGCGCACAGACGCTCCGTATCCGTCACAATCGTATCGAGCTGATGGCTGAAATAGGTGTAGACGCAGAATGCAATGATCGCAACGCAGAGACCCGATGCCGTCGCGACAAGAGCCTCACCGACACCGCCCGTGATTGCTGCAGCACCGCCGCCCGCATCGAGCACGCTGAACGTCTGGATCATACCTGTGACCGTGCCCAAGAGACCGAGCAGCGGGGCAATCGTGACAATCGCGCTCAGATAGTCGAGATAGCGGCGGAAGTTGATCGCCTCCATCGACATACGGTCGGAGAACGAGCCCTTCATTGAGGTCTCCGAGGATGCGTTATCCATACCGCTCTCGATGATGCGGGCAATCGCGGAGGGGAACTCCTTGCAGAGTTTGCCGACCGTGTCAAAGTCCTTCTGCATGGCGGCGTGATAGACCCCGTGGAAGAACACACGCGAACCCTTGCGGTTGATGCGGTAGTAGTAGAACCGCTCCACCGCAATCGCAAGCGTGATGAGTGAGAGAATCAGAAGGGGATACATGACGAATCCACCGCTGTGAAAGAGGTGAACTGCGCTTTCAAAACCTGACATAAGCTAAGCTCCTTTGTATAGATTAGAACATCATGCGCATACCGAGACGGTAGATGCGCCCGCCCATTCCGAGGTACGGGTCATATTGGTTGAACAGATTTGTGACACCGGCGTAGAACGTGAGGAAGTGGTGGTAGTCCTTCTCGATCATCAGATTCCACAGACCGTAGTTCTTTTCACGGGCGACTTTTTCGCGAGTAAAACCATGTTCGATGTCACCTTTCATATACTTCTTTGCATCGCCCTCGTTCTTAAACAGGTGATACACCTCGCCTGTGTTCGGGTTCGTGAACTCAACCTGTTCCAACTCTTGAGTTCCATCGGCGGTGACAATACGTCCCGTTGCGATGCGGTCACGGATATCGAGGTAGTTCCGTGTATAGTCGCCCCAGAAGGTTGCACGCCATCCATTCTTCGGATCGCTGTACGTCATCGTGAGGTTGAGCATGTGGCGTCCACGTCCCTCGAGGCGCTTGCCTGTCTGACGGTCATAAGCATCGAGATAGGTATAGCCTGCCTTGATGCTGAAATCGCGTGCAACCTGATGAGAAACCTCTGCCTCGATGCCCTGCGTGCGCGCCTTGGAGATGTTTGCATAGGTATAGACATCATCCGTAGCAGGAATGCCCTTCGCATAATCTGCCTGATCAATCACATCGCTTTCAATATCGCTCCAGCTATTCGCTGCGTTGAGATTATTTACAAGATCGTCATAACTGTACGAGCCATAGGAATCCGGATATAGTATTTGCCGATCATAATAAGTACGTCCATAGAGATTCTTACTGTCCTTTTCGCCTTTATACATGATCTGCATATAGTCTTTGTAGTCATTGCGGAAGAGGGTGAGCTTTGCACTGGTCTTCTTGTCGAAATCCTTTTCGACAGAGATGTCCATATTGAGGGCTTTTTCTGGCTTCAGCTCGGGATTGCCCTCGAACAGCCAGCCGTTTCGGATGGGCGGTGAGGCGTTCAGTGACGGCTCGTACATCTCCCAGTCGTGGTAGAGCTCGGCAATACCGCCCGTGGCGAAGCTCGTGCCAATGTTCGCCTTAATGCGGACGTTATTGCGTGGCTTGTACGTCGCGCCGATGGACGGGGAGACGTTCACGCCGAAGTGGCTGTGATTCGTATAGCGCAGGGAGGGGATGACAAGCAGTTTCTTGCCGACCTGCCAATCGTCCGAGATATAGGCGCTGTAGTAGTTCAGGGATGTCTCATAGATATTACCGGTATAGGAGCGTTTATTCGGATTGGATGGATCCGAGGGGTTCGGGAATGTGTAGATGCGTGTCTCTTCGTGAGGCGTCTGTCCCGGTACCGTGATGCGCGTTCCCTCGCCGTATTCGTCATGATAGTCGGCACCGACAGTGACATAGTGCTTGTCGTGCGCCATTACACCGACCGATGCCTCGATCACATTGTCCTTGCGATTGAAATTATCGAAATAGAAATGACGATAAGGGACCCCTTTGCCAAAAACATGATAGTTCACGTCGGAATCATGCTCTGTCTGATAGAGGCGCACGCGATAGTCCGCATGACTCGTTTGCTTCTTCCAGTCGATGCTGAAATTATTGCGCCATGCATCCTCCGACGCTACCATGGCGATCCCTTTTCCCGCCGTAAATTTTCCGAGCGTCGTATCCTTTTTCAGATCCTCCGTCTGGCGATCTGCCGAGAGGGTGAGGGTTTCATCTTTGCCGAGTGTAAATTCGGCGCGCAGGCTCATCGGATTGCGCTTGCCGTAGTACTGCATCGATGTGCCGTCATTGTCGTAGAGGAAGGGCGCAGTCTTGCTCCAGCCATAGGAGAAGTCCATGTACGTGCCGCCGCCGAGGTCGCCCGTAGAGTAGCCGATGCTGTGGTTATACTGGCTGCCGCCCGCCTCGATCAGCGAGCCCTCGGTCGTCAGGCGAATGCGCTTCTTATGGGAGATCTTCGTGACGATGTTGATGACGCCGCCGATGGCATCCGCCCCATAGCGTGCCGTGCCTGAGCCGCGGATGATCTCGATATGATCCACGTCGTCGAGACCAAGGCGGTTCACCTCATCTGTTGCACCGTAGAACTTGCTGAGACCTCCCGCCAGTCTGCGCCCGTCGACGAGGATGAGCGTGTGACGCGCATCCGCGCCGCGGATGCTGACGGTCTTTCGTCCCATATTGTCCGTGCCCATCTGGACATCCTGCTCCGCTGCGAGTGCGTCCGAGAGCGTACGTGCACCCTTGCGGTCAAGATCGGCACGGGAGATGATCGTCTTCGTTTCAGGGGCTTCCTTCAGCATCTCCTTATCGAAATCCGCATCCACATGGATATCGTCAGTTGATACGTGGGTTCCCTCATCCTCCGCTGGTGCAGCGTACGTGATACTGCTGCCCATACAGGCGAGTATGGCAGCGGTCACCATCACATACCTTCCGTGTCGTAGTTTAGCATGAAATGACATTGTTCATCTCTTCCTCCTTCTTGCCATTTATGAATGTGATTATCATTATAGACAAAATAATGTAAGTGTCAATAGAAAAATTCATATTTTTAAATTTTATCTTGGGCATCATGAATAAAACTTGTCAGATACGCGCAGATTTTTACAGGAACAAGGCGGCGAGCAGGATGCAGAGCGAGACTCTGCCTAGGACTTTTTGCTGACGTGCGAGAAAAAGATATATTAAGGAATCGCTGATAAAACGGTCTCTCAGATTGGCGTAGATTTTTACCCAATTGAGGCAGTAAACCGGACGCATAGCAGGGGCTTGTGGAGGATTTACTAACGATAAGCGGGCGAAAAAGATGGACTAAGACGACGGTGCTAAGTTTATCATTGCTTTCTTAAGACCGAGAGACCGAAAATCTCCGTGCTTCCTTTGTTCACTCTGTTTTGACAATGGGATTTTTTTTTATTATACTGGGCATGTTGGGGAGATTGTGTTTATGGCATTTTCCCAATCTTTCGGATGAGAAGGGAGGTGAATGTTTGTTATTCGAACGAATTTTACGCTTTTTCATCGTACTCATTACGGCAGTTGTCGGTGCGACTGTCTTTGAGCTTGCCGTTCCGACGGCGAACGCCTATTTTTCTGCGCCGCTCTGGCATACGGAGCTGGGGATCTTCGACCTGTCGCTTGCGGGACTGCTCTGCATTCTGTGCGGGACGGTGCTCGGCGGGCTGATCGGCTATCCATTGGCTCCATTTTTTACCGGACGGCTGCGCAGTCTCTCCATCTGGGTGGAGGGGCAGCTCGCGAAGATGCCAACACGCGATGTGATTGCCGGGGCAATTGGGCTTTTTATCGGACTTATCATAGCACGCCTCCTAAGCGATGCGTTTTCTACGATTCCCATTGTCGGTGACTACATCCCCATCGTGTTCAGCATTGTGATCGGGTATCTCGGTGTGCATATCATGGTGCAGAAACAGCAGGAGATCGCCGAGGTCTTTGACTTCGTTCCGCGCTTTTTGCGCGAGGTGATCCGCATGCGCCCCGATGTGCGTACCTCCATGCCGCTGGCGGTGCGAGATGGGCAGGAGGACAGGCAGTACAAGCTGCTCGATACGAGCGTCATCATCGACGGCCGCATTGCGGATATCTGTGAGACGGGCTTTCTTGAGGGGACGCTGCTCATCCCCGTCTTTGTGCTGGAGGAGCTGCAGCATATCGCCGACTCGCCGGATGCCCTGAAACGCGTGCGCGGACGGCGCGGGCTCGATATCCTGCAAAAGATCCGCAAGGAGTCGCGCATGAAGGTGGAGATCACGGAGGTGGACTTTGAGGATATCGCCGAGGTGGATTCCAAACTCCTCCAGCTCGCACAGGAGGTCGGCGGGAAGATCATCACGAACGACTTCAACCTCAACAAGGTGGCGCAGCTGCGCGGTGTCCCCGTGCTCAATATCAATGCGCTCTCGAATGCGGTCAAGCCCGTGGCGATTCCGGGCGACCTGATGTCCGTACAGATTGTCCGACCGGGTAAGGAACATGGACAGGGGCTTGCCTATCTCGATGATGGTACGATGATCGTTGTGGACGGTGGATTCCGCTGCATGAATGAGGTCGTCTCCGTGGAGGTGACTTCGGCACTCCAGACGGCAGCGGGACGGATGATTTTTGCCAAAATGGCACGATGATGGAGTGCATTGGGAGGAATGTATGGTAAGTGTAGTTTTTCCGGCGGCAGGGCAGGCGCATCGGATGCGGGTCGGTCTCAACAAGGTCTTTCTGACCCTCGCGGGAAAGCCAATGCTGTTGCGGACGCTGCTGACCTTTTCAAAGGTTCCAGCGGTCGGCGAGCTGATTATCGCGGTCGGTGCCGATGAGGTGACGGCGGTCAAGGGGCTGCTCAGTCGTGTTAAGGGACTTGCTCCGTGGCGCGTGGTCGAGGGCGGCACGGAGCGGCAGTATTCGATCCGCAACGGGCTTGCCGTCGTATCGGAGGAGGCGGACATCGTCCTCGTCCACGATGCGGCGCGGCCGCTCATCCGCCGCGAGACGATCGAGGAGCTGATCCGCGTCGTGCGCGCAGAGGGCGCGGGCATCGTCGCCGTGCCGGAGAAGAATACGATCAAGATTGCCGCCGCGGACGGTACGGTCGCTGCGACGCCGCCGCGCCAGACGCTCTGGCAGGTGCAGACCCCGCAGGGCTTTCGCAAGGAGATCCTGCTCGAGGCGAACCGCAGGGCGGAGGCGGATGGTTTTCTCGGGACGGATGATGCGAGCATGGTGGAGCGCATCGGCGTTCCCGTTCGCATTGTGCAGGGGGAGTACAGCAACATCAAGGTGACAACGCCGGAGGATATGGTGGTCGCGGAGGCGATCCTGCGCAATGACATGGGCGCGGGAGAGCTGATGAAGACCGCCGTTCACGAGGCAAAGCGCCTACTTGGCGGTGTCGTCCGTCGGCGTAAGGAGGACAGCGTATGACGAGAGTGGGTATCGGCTACGACGTGCATCGACTGGTGGAGGGACGCAAGCTCATCCTCGGCGGCGTGGATATACCGTATGAAAAGGGACTGCTGGGGCACTCGGATGCGGATGTGCTGCTGCACGCCATTTCCGACGCACTCCTCGGAGCAGCGGTGCTCGGCGACATCGGGCAGCATTTTCCCGATACCGACCCGCACTATGCGGGCGCAGACAGCGGGAAGCTCCTTGCCGAGACGGCGCGGCTCGTCCGCGCGGCAGGGTTTTCCATCGGCAACGTGGACGCTGTCATCGTGGCGCAGGCACCGAAACTGCAGCCGCACATTCCGGCGATGCGTGAGAACATCGCCGATTGGCTCGGCATCGACTTCCGCGATGTCAGCGTCAAGGCAACGACGGAGGAACGACTTGGGTTCACCGGAGCGGGCGACGGGATGTCCGCCCATGCCATAGCAGGCATAGAACGTATATAGGAGGGATTTACATGGCAAATCAGCTGAAGGAACTCTTGGGACTCGATGTACCCATTCTGCAGGGAGGTATGGCGTGGATTTCGGAGGCAAACCTCGCGTCTGCCGTATCCAATGCGGGCGGCGCAGGCATCATCTCAACCGGAGGACGCACGACGGAGTATACGCGTGATGAGATTTGCCGCTGCCGCAGCCTGACGGATCGTCCGTTCGGGGTCAACATCATGCTCATGGCGCCCAACAAGGAAGAGATTGTGGATGTAATCTGCGAGGAAAAACCTGCATTCGTCACGCTCGGGGCAGGCAACCCTGTCCCGTACTTTGAGAAACTCCATGCGGCAGGAGTCAAGGTCATTCCCGTCGTGCCGAGCGTGAAGCTCGCAAAGCGCGTCGAGGAAAAGGGCGCCGATGCCATCGTGGTCGAGGGCATGGAGGCGGGCGGCCACATCGGCGTTCTCTCCACGATGCCGCTGATGGAGCAGGTCATCCCCGAGGTCTCACTGCCTGTGATCATGGCGGGCGGCTTTGGTGATGGGCGCGGACTCGCCGCTGCACTCCTCATGGGCGCGGCCGGCGTTCAGATGGGCACGCGCTTCCTCGTTGCGCAGGAGTGTGTCGTCCATCCGAATATGAAGGAAAAGCTGCTCGCGGCGGTGGACACGGATACCATCGTGACAGGCATCACCATCGGCGGTGCAGTGCGCGGCATCAAAAATAAGTTCGCCGAGGACTTTGTCGCGCTCGAGTACTCGGGCAAGGCGACGAAGCAGGAGCTCCTCGACCGTGCGACAGGTACCAATAAGCTGGCGGCGGTCGAAGGCGATGTCGTCAACGGCATGATGCAGGCGGGTGAGACACTGACGCTGCTGCGCAAGGTCGAGCCGATCAAGACCATCATCGACGACATTGTACGTGAGGCGCGTGAGACGCTTGCCCACGCACAGTCGATCACAGTCTGAGAGGTAAGATGGGGGAATGGGAACCGACGAACTGACACGGATTCATGAACTCGCGAAACGTGTCACGCTGCTCGAGAAGATGGTGCTGCGTCAGCAAAGCCGTATCGACGAACTGACCCAGGCTCTTGAGGCGCAGCACGTCACAGGGACGTCAACACGCCCTGCACAGGAGAGGGAAGATGCGAAGGAACGCGCCGCGCAGGAAGAGGCGGCACGCTCCGTTCCATCGGTAAGCGATCTCCTCGATGAGGAGATGAAGCGCGAGCTGGCGCGTGCCTATACGGGTGCACAGCCCGCAAAGCCACCCGAGAAAAAAAAGGAAAAACCGCCGAATGCCATGCAGCGTGCGGCCGGCAGCTATGCGCGCGCCGGCGGCGGCAGGGAGCCGGCGGTCAACGATCAGGCAAAGCAGACGGAAGCCGCACGCAAAAAAACCGCCGAGGCAACGCTGGCGGGGATTCCGCAGCATGAGCTGCGCGAGCGAACTCCTGAGGAGCGGACGGCGGACTTTGTGCGGGACTATAATGCCCTCTATGATGTGCCGGGAACAATGTTCCAGAAGAAGAAGGCACAGGACGATTTCATCCAAGACTATGAGGTGCAGGGGATGCGCTGTACGAATATGCAGCTGCGTCACAGCCGCCCCGAGCTTGAGCCGCGCTTTGTCGCTGTGACGCCGACGCGGGATGCGGACTACTGGGGCATGCCGCTCGGCAATAATCTCTTTGCCGTTGTGCCGAATCCCTTTCTCGTTTACGGAGAGGAGATGCATACGGCGGGCGGGATGCGCGAGGCATTCAACTCGAACTATCGTCTGGGGAATACCTATGGACGGTTCACGATCAAAGAGGCGGCGATCTTCCAGTTCGGTACGATCGGCAAGGTGTTTCGGCGCGGTCAGTTAGAGGCGGAACAATAAAAAACGGCAGATCACTGCCGTTTTTTATTCCCGTACCTGCCGTCCTGCCCCTGCTCCGTCGATGGCGACCGCAACTTTTGCCTCGGTAAAGGTCTTCATATCGTTCATGATATGGAGGGCGGCGCGGACGATCTCAAGACCGAGGATGCCGACGATGCCGGCGGGGGCATCGATCTCCGCTGTGATCATCTCTGGCAGGAGATGGAGCACATAGTGGGTAAGGGCTGGGCTTATCACACAGTACTCCCGCACAATGTGGTCGGTCGCCGCATCCCCCGGGAGAACGAGTGCACCGCCCTCTGCCGCTGCACAAAGTGCCGTACGGACAGCTGGTGCGTCACTCCCCATGCTGCCGATGATGAGGAGCGGATGGTCGGCGGCGACAGCGTGCATGGCGGCATGACACTCCGCGTTTTCCATCGCTGTAGGGAACAGGTATACGTCAATATCACGCGCTGCTGTCATGGCGGAGATGATGACGTGGCGTTCGGCGGGCAGTTCCTCTCCGCCAGAGAGAAGGCAGAGTGCTGCCCTGCTGTTTGACGGCAGACGGATTTTCCCCGTGATTCCTGCAAGCTGTACCGCGATGTGCTCAAGGAACCCGAGACTGTGAATCGGCTTTGCGAGATTGTCGAGACGGTACTGTGCCGCATCCATCACCGTGCGGTTTGGCGCGGGGATGTCGTATGTATTTTCCCCAGTTGCTGAGGAGGCAGGGAGTGTCCTGTGCGGCGGCAGGAGAAAGGGCTCGCAGCAACGCGGTGAAGCGTCCGTCGCCGCCCATGCCATGAGCATCAGCTCCAGCATCCGCAGGGCAATCGACGATCCCGCCGCTTCGCTCAGGCGGATGTCGAGCCGCAGCATTGGGGTGAGTCCCAGATGGCGCAGTGCGTGGGGCTGAGAGTGCTCCGTCAGTGATGCGTGGGATGCGAGCAGCGCGTGCACGCAGTTCGGTGCAATGGCGTGCGCGATGAGTGCCGCTGATGTCGTATTTGCGCCGTCCAGAACAACCAGAATGTGATGTGCGGCGGCACCGAGGATGATGCCCGCGATACAGCCAAGCTCAAAGCCGCCAACCTTGGCGAGTACGTCGATGCCGTCCTGCGGATCGGGCTGATTGACGGCGAGCGCACGCCGCACAATCTCCACTTTGTGATGCAGACGCTCATCCGAGATATTTGCCCCGCGCCCTGTGACCTCCTCAGGGGCGAGGCGGAGGATGGCGGCGGTGATGGCGGCACTCGATGTTGTGTTCGAGATTCCCATCTCGCCGGGCAGAATGCAGCGGTCGCCGCGTGCAGCACAGTCCGCCGCGAGACCGATCCCTGTCTCGATTGCCTGTATTGCCAGTGCGTGCGTCATGGCGGCACCCTTGGTCATGTTTGCCGTCCCGCGTGCAATGCTGCGGTAAAGCAGGTCGGGGATTCCCGCTGTGTCGGCATTGACGCCGAGATCGGCAACGCAGAGACGGGCGGGGACGTAGTTGGCGACGGCGTTTGCCGCGCCGCCTCGTGCCATCAGATAGTTGCACATCATGTTCAGCGTCGTCTCAGGCGGGTACGCACTGACGCTCTCTGCGGCAACACCGTGATCGGCACAGGAGATGACGACACTCGTCTGCGGTGGGGCAGGATGACGTTCACCTGTCAGTGCAATATAGCGTGCGAGGGCATCGCCCAGCTGCCCGAAATGAATCCCGCTGCGCGTGCAGAGCGCAGCGGTCACGCGGCTGGCGAGCGCAGCATCGGGCACAGTGATAGCGGCGATGGTCTTTTGCAGGAGATTCATGCGTTCTTTTTCTCCTTTTCCATGCGCTTCAGGGAGAGCCCGATGCGGCCGCGCTCTTCATCGAGGCTGATAACCATGACGTCGAGCGTGTCTCCGACGGACAGCACATCGAGCGGATGCTTAACACGGCGGCGGCTCATCTCCGAGATGTGGAGCAGTCCCGCCTGCTTCAGGCCAATGTCGATGAATGCGCCGAAGTCCGTGATGTTGCGCACGGTTCCGCGCATGATCGTGCCGACGGCGAGGTCGGAGAGCTTGACGATATTCTGCCGCATCAGCGGCGCGGGCAGGTCCTCGCGCGGGTCGCGCCCGGGTCGTGCAATCGCTTTCAGAATGTCGGTGACGGTCGGGATGCCCGCGTGCAGTTTTTCCGCCAGTGCCTGTGGGCTGGTGTGGGCGGTCTTTTGGGCGAGTGCAGGCAGCTTTGTGCGGTCGCTGAGATCACTCTCTGATGCGCCGAGTTCGGTGAGGATGCTGCGCGCAAGCGTGTAGGACTCGGGATGGATCGCCGTGCCGTCGAGCGGCGTTTCCCCGTCATGGATGCGCAGGAACCCTGCGCATTGGGTAAACGCAGCATCGCCCAGACGCGCCACATCGTGCAGAGCACTGCGGCTTTTGAAACGGCCATGCTTGTTGCGGTAGGCGACGATGTTCTTGGCGACCGCGGTATTGATGCCCGCAATACGACCGAGGAGTGCCGGGGAGGCGGTGTTGAGATCCACACCGACATGGTTGACGGCGTCCTCGACGGTCGCATCGAGCGTTTCCTTCAGTTCCTTTTGACTCACGTCATGCTGATACTGTCCGACACCGATCGCCTGTGGGTCGATCTTAACGAGCTCTGCCAGCGGATCCTGCACGCGGCGCGCGATGGATACTGCGCCGCGAATCGTCACATCGTAGTCCGGCAGCTCTTCCTTGGCGAGTGCGGAGGCGGAGTAGACCGATGCGCCTGCTTCGTTTGTGATGAGATAATGTACGTTCTTCCACTTATTCGTGCGGATCAGTGCCGCAACGAATTGCTCCGTCTCATAGGATGCCGTGCCGTTGCCGATGGAGATGAGCGTAATGCCGTGTTCTGCCACGAGCTTCTCCACCGACTTTGCGGCTGCCGCGCGCGCGCTGTCGCTCTGTGTCACCTGTATGACGCCGCTCGCGCGGACGTTACCCGTCGCGTCGACGACCGCCATCTTGCATCCCGTGCGGTAGCCGGGATCAAGCCCGAGTACCGTATGCCCTGCAAGTGGAGGCTGCAGGAGCAGCTGGCGCAGATTGTGTCCAAAGATGCGGATTGCCTTTTCTTCCGCCTGTGCCGTCAGGTCGGCACGCAGTTCGCGTTCCAGTGCAGGAACGAGGAGACGCTTGTAGCCGTCCTCCACGGCAGCGCGCAGCTCCTCGGTGAAAATTGACGGACGCCGATGGATACGCCGACTGATCCATGCAATGTTTTCCTCGTGATCTATGCTGATGTGTACGGTGAGACAGCCCTTCTTCTCACCGCGGTTAATGGCGAGGATACGGTGAGAGGGGAGGGTACGGGCGGGCTCACGGTAGCCGTCATACATCGCAAAGGTATCCGCTCCCTCCGCCGTGTGGTCAAGGGATGTCTCGAGGATGGCGGTGCGCCGGTATACGTCGCGCAGGGTGCGGCGCACCTCTGCTTCGTCCATGATCTGCTCGGCAAGAATGTCGCGTGCCCCTGCCAATGCGTCGGCAGGGGAGGGGACGTCTGCTGCCGAATTGACAAAGGCAGCGGCGTATTCCTCGGCATTGCCCTTCGTCTCGCGCTGTAGGAGGATCGCGTCGGCGAGCGGTGCGAGCCCACGCTCGCGTGCCATCGAAGCACGCGTGCGCTTTTTTTGCTTGTAGGGGCGGTAAAGATCCTCTAGGGTCTGCAGCTTTTCGGTCGCCTCGATTGCCGTGCGCAGCTCCTCGTTCAGCTTGCCCTGCTCCTCAATGCGCGTGAGAATCTCCTCCTGCCGCTTGACGAGACTGCGCAGATAGGTCAGTCGCTCCTCCACGCGGCGCAGCACTTCATCCTCGAGTGAGCCCGTCGCCTCCTTGCGATAGCGTGCAATAAACGGAATCGTATTGCCCTCGTCGAGGAGGGAAATGACGGACTCTACTTGTTTCGGCCGAATGGAGAGCTCCTTGGCAATTGACGCAGGAATATCGGAAATACGCATGACATCCAACCTTTCTCTTGGGAAGCACTGATAAATTCGGTACGACCATCTTGACGCATCTTTTTCGCCCGCTTTTCGTTAGCAAATCCTCCACATAGCCTCTGCTATGCGTCCGGTTTGCTGCCTCAATCGGACAAAAAATCTATGCCAATCTGGCATACCTCATTTTATCAGCGATTCCCTTGTGATTCTTTCATCATTATAACATGAATTTTTTTGGTGCAAAAGAGACAGCCGATCAATCGGTATTAGGACTATTGACAGAAACCCGTGGATAGAGTATTATAATACATAAATAATAATGATTTTAGATTTATAGGAATTAGGGATTACTATGCGCGAACGTACATTATTAACGCCGAGCGAAGTGACAGACATCCTTCGCCGGAACAAGAAAAAAGTGACACCACAGCGGCTTGCCGTCTATGCGGCTCTCGCCGATACGACAGAGCATCCGACGGCGGAGACGCTCTATAAGGAGCTGCGCGCCGACTATCCGACCATGAGTCTGGCGACGGTCTATAAGTCCCTCGACGCGTTCTGTGAGATCGGCATTGTCCGCGAGCTGAATGTGGGCGAGGAGGCATTTCGTTACGATGCGGATATTTCGCCACATCCTCACATCCGCTGTATGTCCTGTGACAGGGTGGCAGACGTCCCGATTACAGCGCTTCCGGCACTGGACAAGAATGTTGCCTCGGTGACGGGGTACCGCATCGTCTCTCAACAGATGTATTTCTTCGGGTACTGCCCCGAATGCCAAAAAAAGAAAGCAGGAGCATGAGCTTGTAAATAGGGAAATACTGTGCGCCGCGCATGAGCGTTATTGGCAACACTCATACGAACTGAAATACGGTATCGTATGGGTGTTTTTTGTGTGCCGAATTTATCAGTGCTTCCTTAAGTTGCACTTGACTTGATAATTCGACGCGTAAAATAGAGGCGGGATTGCTGATCTTCTGAAATGATCCGTACTAAAGCAAAAGGGACTGTTGTACGAAGCTGTAAACTTCGTGCAGCAGTCCCTTTGAATTATACCGGTCAGCGGCGATTTCTGCGTGCGAGAATGCGAATGACCTTTGCGCCCGTGCTCTTGATCTTGCGGATGGGGGCGACGCGCGTCGTCGTCTTGGGGCGAATCTCCGTCGGTGTACGGAAATCACCGCGCCGCAGATGCGTGCTCTTAATCTTGTCCGGTTGGAAAAATTTGCGCAGGACGTGGGCGATGGGGTCGAGTGGCACGTTTTCCCGACAGAGGTAGACGTCGAGGGAGACGTGGCGCATGGCCGGGTGCACATGGAGGGCAACATGTCCACCCGGCACGAGTGCCAGCAGCGAGAGCACGCCGCTCTCCTGTCCGCTGCTGATGATCTCGATGGGTGACAGCCCTACCGTGCGCAGTGCATCAGAGACTTGATCGCGCAGGGCTTCTTCCGTGCTGCACCGATCGCCTTTACAATCATAAAAATCCACGGTCAGCAGCCTTGATTGAATCTCCATCTGCTTCAGTCTCCTTCTTACATATAATCTATACTCATTATAGAGGAAGAATGGTGCTCCCGTCAAGGCATATCGCAGAAGGCTCGAATATGTATGGATAGCAAGAGAATGGACGCGATGTTGTTTCTATAAAATAAAATCTTGATAAAATCTCGTGTCACATGGAAAAAAATCACTTCTTATGTTATACTGATTCTGCACGTCCATTGACAGATGGCAGGGAGTATATCTTCTTAATTTAGAAATTCTGCCAATGCGCGAATGCATATCATGCTACACATATTGCGGAAGGAGACTCCATTAACAATGTTTGGTCTTTTTGGTGGACACGATATGGGGATTGATCTCGGTACGGCAAACACGCTCGTTCACGTCAAAGGACGTGGAATTGTGCTGCGTGAGCCGTCCGTGGTTGCGATAAAAAGTGATACAGGGGACGTTCTCGCGGTGGGCGAGGAAGCAAAGCAGATGATCGGCCGCACACCGGGCAACATTGTGGCCATTCGCCCGATGAAGGACGGTGTCATTGCGGACTTCGACGTGACGCAGGCGATGCTGAAGTACTTCATCCGCAAGGCGATGCGTTCCAAGTCGTTCGTTCGTCCGCGCGTGGTGGTCGGTGTGCCCTCGGGGGTCACCGAGGTGGAGAAGCGTGCCGTCATTGATGCTGCACAGCAGGCGGGCGCGCGCGAGGCGTATCTCATCGAGGAGCCGATGGCAGCAGCAATCGGTGCGGGACTTCCCGTCGAAGAAGCGACGGGGAGCATGGTCGTCGATATCGGCGGCGGTACGACGGAGATCGCCGTGATCTCGCTCGGCGGCATCGTTACGAGCCGCTCCATCCGCATCGGCGGCGATGAGATGGACTCCTCCATCGTCCAGTATATTAAGCGCATGTATAACCTCATGATCGGCGAGCGTACGGCAGAGGAGATCAAGATCTCTGTCGGTACGGCAATTGTGACGCCCGATACGGATCGTACGATGGACATCCGCGGACGCGACCTCGTGAGCGGTCTGCCGAAGACGCTGACGATCCATGCCAAGGAGATCCGCGAAGCACTCAACGAGCCAATCTACAAGATCATCGATGCAGTGAAGAACACGCTTGAGAAGACACCGCCGGAACTCGCGGCGGACGTCATGGATCACGGCATTATGATGACGGGCGGCGGCGCACTCCTCATGAACCTCGACAAGCTGCTCTCGCATGAGACGGGGATGCCCGTGCTTGTCTCGGAGGATGCGCTCTCCTGTGTTGGTGAGGGGACGGGGCGCACACTTGAGAACATCGGGCTGCTCAAGAATGTCGTCATGTCCTCGAAGAAATTGAAACAATGATTGACCGACTCGAACGGGCACGGCAGTCCGGACGCAAGATCTGGGCGCTGCTCTTTGTTCTGCTTGCCCTCTTCTGCATTATTTTCTTTGCGGCACGCGGCCGATTTCAGGTTACAGCATCGACGGGGACGGTGGGCACGGTGCTCGCGCCCTTTGAGATGGCGGCGTCCTTCATTGGACAGCAGATCCAGACCGTTACGGCGAACGTATGGGAAATTGCGACGGTACATGAGCAGAACAAGATGCTCAAAAACGAAGTCGAGCAGCTGCGGCAGGAGAATACGACAGCGGCGGAGTACGCCGCTGAGAATGAACGCCTGCGCGAGCTCTTGGACTACAAGCAGGGAGCGCATCAGTTCGATCTCCTCGCTGCACGCGTGATCGGCAGAGATGCGGAGCTGTGGACGAGTACGATTGTCGTCGACCGTGGCTCGAAGGACGGTGTGCGGGAGAATATGCCTGTGGTCACGGGCAAGGGGCTCGTCGGTCACGTGACCGAGGTCGGCCCGGTCTCCTCCAAGGTGCAGCTCATCCTCGATGCGCGCTCCTCGGTCGGTACGATCATTCAGCGGCCTGAGTCGCGTGTGACGGGCATCCTCACGGGAACGATGGATAATCCCTATATGCCGCAGATGGTCGATATCCCGCGAAATGCAGACGTAGAGGATGGCGATGCAGTCGTCACATCGGGGTTCGGCGGCATCTATCCCAAGGGGATTTCCGTTGGGCATGTCGCTGCACAGCACAGCGACGACAGCGGCCTTTTGAAGGTCGCTGTCATTGAAACGGCAGTGGACTTCCAGCGGCTTGAGGACGTCGCGATCATTACAGCGTCGCGCGAAGCGCCTCCGACGCCAATCCAGCCGACGCCCCTCAGCCCGGGGGCTGAGGCAGCGGCACAGATCTCAGCAGCACAGACAAAGGCGGCAGCACAGTGAAGAAATATCGGCTTTTTGTCCTGTTTTTCCTCGTCCTCTTTGTCCTGCAGTTTTCCTTTCTCCCGCTGATTTCCATCTACGGTGTGGTTCCTGATCTCCTCGTTTTGGCAACCGTCTCCTTCTCCTTTTTGCGCGGCAGCGCATGGGGGGCTCTGATCGGCTTTTCGCTCGGTCTCATGCAGGATCTCAGTGCGGGCGCATTCTTTGGACTGAACGCATTTTTGCTGACACTGATCGGACTCTTCTTTGGTCGCTTTTCGGATCGCGTACTGCAGGAACAGTTCTTCTTGCCGCTCGCGGCGTCGGTTGCAGCAACACTGGCAAAGTATCTGTGCTCGGCACTGATTGTCTATTTGCTCGGCTATCGCTTCAATCTCTTCCTGCACATGGAGCGCGTGCTCTTTGTCCTACTCGTATTCCAGGTGGTCTTTGCCTATCCGATTCACTGGGCAACCTTTTACATCAGCCGGCGCATACATGAACCACAATAAGGGAGTGTATCATTGATCCCTCAGACAGTTTTCTCGGAGTGTAATTTTGAACGAACATGAAGATTTCAGCGGACGTCTGCAAGTCCTCGGCGGTGTGATCGTTCTCATCATCGCCGTTCTCATCGGGCGCGCGGCGTATCTCCAGATTTACGATGGGGAACTCTATGCACGGCTGGCGGAGGGCAACCGCATCCGCATCATTCCGGCGGAGGCGGCGCGCGGAACATTCTTCGACCGAAACGGAGAGCTGCTGGTCACGAACCGCCCCGGCTTTACGGTATCACTCCTGCCGCTGACCGAGCCGATTTCCCCCGAGGTGATCGCGCGCGTCTCAAAGCTCATCAATGTTCCCGTTGCCGAGATTCAAAAAAAGATCGATGCTCACGTCGGCTTTGACCCCATTCGCATCAAGAATGATGTTCTGCCCGATATCGTTACCATTATCGAGGAGCAGAAGGACGCCTATCCCGGTGTCGTCATCGAGGTTCTCCCCGTGCGTGACTACATATACGGCGAGTATGCGGCACACGTCTTTGGCTATGTGAGCGAGATCAATGAGATGGAGCTTGAAAAGCGAAAGGATGAGGGGTATAAATCCGGTGACATCATCGGAAAGTTCGGGCTGGAGCGTGTCTACGACAAGGAGATCCGCGGCGTCAAGGGCGGAGATCAGGTGGAGGTCGATGTATCGGGACGCCCCGTGCAGATCCTCGGACGTCAGTCCCCTGTGCCGGGCAATGACCTTGTTCTCACCATCGACAAGCACATCCAGGAGGCAGCGGAGCGCGCCGTCGATGAGCAGCTAGCCATCGTCCATGCGAATGCGGCAGCCGCCGTCGTCATGAACCCGCAGACGGGCGAGGTGCTCGCCATGGTCAGCCGCCCCGCGTTCAACCCGAATCTCTTTGCGGGCGGCATCTCCACGCAGAACTGGAATGTCCTGAACAACAACCCGTTTCACCCTATGGACAACAAGGCGATTACGGGAGAGTACCCGCCGGGCTCGACCTTTAAGATTGTCACGGGCACGGCGGCGCTCGCAGAGCACAAGGTGACGCCGCAGGAAAAGATCTTCGACTCCGGCCGCCACTGGATTATCCCCAAGACGAACGCGGGCGGCGAGGCACTTGGCTGGATCAACTTCCAGCAGGCGATGGCGCACTCGGACAACGTCTACTTCTATGAGATGGGCAACCGTCTCGGTGTCGATACACTCGAACGCTATGCGCGGATGTTCGGTCTCGGACAGCGCACGGGCATTGATCTCCCCTTTGAGGCGGAGGGACTAGTGCCGAACCGTCAGTATAAAAAGGACAACTACGAGGACGGTGACTGGTATCTCTCTGAGACCTTCGATGCGGCGATCGGACAGGGGTTTAACCTTGTAACCCCGCTTCAAGCAGCGATGGTCATGGGGGAGATTGCGGCGAACGGCAGACGCTATCAGCCGCATCTCGTTCAGCGTATTGTCGATGTCAACGGCAATACGGTGCGTGACTTTCAGCCCGTCCTGCTCTCCGAATTGGATGTCAATCCAGGGGTTATTCGTCAGGTGCAGGAGGGACTGCACGAGGTGACGAAGTTCGGTACGGCAGCCGGCGTGTTCGCCGGATTTTCGATTGATATTGCCGGTAAAACAGGGACAGCGGAGAACTCGCAGGGGCGCGACCACGGCTGGTTCGTGGCGTACGGGCCGTTTGCGAATCCGAATATTGTGGTTGCCGTGATTGTGGAGCAGGGTGGTTTTGGCTCTATGTCAGCTGTGCCGATCGGGCGCAGGATTATGGAAGCCGCCTTTGGTCTGGATCGTGAGCAGCCCGCAGGGAGCAAGTGAGGGATGGAAATGAGTGAGGAAAAGATCAAGATCAAAGGGGAGAACGGCGGCCTGTCGCTTGCCTTTCCCGCCGCCATGCCCTTTTCGGAGATCATGGAGGAACTGGGGAAGAAACTGGACTCGGGGGCTGGGTTCTTTCTGCGCGGCACGCTCGTTCGTGTTCCGCGTGATCGCTTCTCGCAGGGAGAACTCGCCAATGTGCAGGAGCTCTTTCGGACGCACGGGCTGATCTGCCGGCTGGCAAAGCCTGCGGCAGAGTCCGCGCCTGTCGCATCACCGCAGACATCTGCCCCGCAGCCGTCCGCCAAAGGGAAGGGCGAGCCAGAGCTGCAGCAGATGGTCGTTGTCGATAAGACGCTGCGCGGCGGTCAGGCGATTGAGACCGAGGGCTCAGTCATCGTTTTTGGCAACGTCAACCCCGGGGCGCAGATCACGGCGGGGGGGAGCATTGATGTGCGCGGCACATGCCGCGGCGTGATCCATGCCGGAGCAGCAGGGGACTCGACGGCATTCATCATCGCGGATCGGCTGATGCCGACCCAGATTCGCATCGCAAACTATGTGGCGCGCTCCCCGGATGAGCCCGAAGACAGCGGCAAGGCAGAGCGCGCCTATGTAAAAGACGGTCAAATCGTCATTGAACCAATAGAGAGGTAGGTTCTAAGGTATGAGTGAAATCTATGTGGTGACATCGGGTAAGGGAGGCGTCGGAAAAACGACGACGACAGCGAACATCGGCGTCGGATTTGCCATGCGCGGCAAGAGTGTCGTGCTCATTGATACCGACACGGGGCTGCGCAATCTGGATCTCCTGCTCGGACTCGAGAATCGTATCATGTACGATCTCGTCGATGTGACATCGGGGCATGTGCCGTACAAAAAGGCACTTGTCCGCCACAAAAAATACGATTCACTCTACCTGCTGCCGACCTCGCAGGTCAAGGACAAGAGTGCCGTGAATCCCGAGGAGCTCGCGGCGCTCTGTGAGGATTTGCGTCGTTCCTACGATGTCATCATCATCGACTGCCCCGCAGGGATCGAGCAGGGATTCAAGACGGCGATTGCCGCCGCCGATACGGCGATCGTCGTTACCATGCCGGAGATCTCGGCGGTGCGTGATGCGGACAAGATCATCGGCGAGCTCGGACGCGCGGACAAGGAGGATATCCGCCTCGTCGTCAATCGCATCCGTCCGAAGATGATCGAAAAGGGCGATATGCTCGATATGGACGACATCGACGAGATCCTCTCGGTCACGTGCATCGGGCAGATTCCCGATGATGAGATGGTCGTGACGAGCACGAACCGTGGCGAGCCATGTGTTACGATGAAGGACTCTCCGGCGGGGCAGGCGTACCTCGATGTCGTTGCACGGCTCTGCGGCGAGGATGTTCCCTTCCGTGAGTTGGCGAAAGAGAGTCTTTGGGAAACAATCAAGGGAAAACTCTTTGGGAAGAAGTAAGGAGGCGTTGGCGTGATTGAAGCACTGAGAAAACTTCTTGGAAAGAAAGAGAGCTCAGGCGATGTGGCACGCCGTCGTCTGCAGCTGGTGATCATCAATGACCGCGCAAATGTCTCGCCTGAGATCATGGACAGCATGAGGGCAGAGATCGTGCAGGTCATTTCAAAGTATATGTATATCGACACGCGCGAGATGGAGTTCGCGCTTGAGAACGAGAATGATGCCATGGCACTCGTTGTCAACATCCCCGTTGTCAGCGTACAGCATGGCGGCACGCATAGGCATCGGAGATGATCCTCTCAAAACGGCTTCTGCGCCGTACGGATGTCACGCTGATTCTCGCGGCTGCGGCGATTGTCGTCATGAGTCTCGTCATCATCGGCAGTGCGACCCATGTCAATACGCTGAGTGAGGAACGCTACTGGTTCGTTCAGCGGCAGGGTATCTCGATCATCGTCGATATTGCCCTCGCAGCGTTCTTGATGAACTTTGACTATAAGATCTTGCAGCGCTATGGGAATCACTTCTACGTGTTCAATCTCGTGCTGCTCATCCTCGTCATGCTCGTCGGACAGACGGCACTCGGTGCGCAGCGATGGATTGCGCTCGGTCCGATCAGCATACAGCCGTCGGAGTTCTCCAAACTCATCATGATCATCGCGCTTGCCGCCATGATCGAAAAACGCGATAAGATTGACTCCATCGTGGACCTCGTCCCCGTGGCAGCGTATGTCGGCGTTCCGTTCCTTCTCGTTCTGAAGCAGCCGGATCTCGGTACGTCGCTCGTCTTTCTGGCGATCTTTTTCGGCATGGTCTTTGCGGCGGGGATACGACTGCGCCTTTTCTTTGGCATCTTTGCCGCGGGACTTGCGGCGATGCCCGTGCTCTGGCATTTTCTCAAGGACTACCAGAAAATGCGCATCATGGTGTTCATGGATCCGAACGTCGATCCGCTCGGCGCGGGCTATCACATCATCCAATCGAAGATTGCGATTGGCTCGGGCATGCTCTTTGGAAAGGGGCTTTTCGGCGGCACACAGAGTCAGCTGAATTTCCTGCCCGAGAACCATACGGACTTTATCTTCTCCGTTGTGGGCGAGGAACTCGGCTTCGTTGGCTGCACGGTTCTGCTCCTCCTCTATCTCATCGTCCTCTGGCGCGGGATACGGATCGCGCAGAATGCGAGCGATACCTTCGGACGGCTGCTCGCGGTCGGCATCACATCGATGATCGCCTTCCATGTCCTCGTCAACGTGGGCATGACGATGGGCATTATGCCCGTCACGGGCATACCGCTGCCGCTCATGAGCTACGGTGTCAGCTCATTGACGACCAACATCATGGCGATTGCCATCCTGCTGAACATCCAGCTGCGGCGACAAAAGCTACTCTTTTAAGGAATCGCTGATAAAATGAGGTCTGCCAGATTGACGTAGATTTTTTGTCCGATTGAGGCAGCAAACCGGACGCATAGCAAAGGCTATGTGGAGGATTTGCTAACGAAAAGCGGGCGAAAAAGATGCGTTAAGATGGTAGTGCCGAATTTATCAGTGCTTCCTTAAGGAGTTATTGACTCTGTAGACACTTCGGGGCTGTCTGCCTTCGTGCAGCGCAGCCCCCTTTTCTTGTGAACGACACAATGTGGGGGATAGGAAATGGTACATCTCGATCACAGCATGCTCCAGTCGGTGCTGAAGCCTGCGCGCTATACGGGGGGCGAATGGAACGCCGTCCACAAGGACTGGGACAGCGTTCGCTGCAAATTTGCCTTGGCTCTGCCCGACGTCTACGAGGTCGGCATGAGCAATCTCGGACTCGCCATCCTCTACGAGATTCTAAATCGCCGTGCGGATCTTGCGGCAGAACGTGTCTACGCTCCGTGGATCGATATGGAGGAGGAGATGCGTGCACGCGGGATGCCTCTCTTTTCACTGGAATCTCGCCATGCGGTTCGTGCCTTTGACTTCATCGGCTTCTCTCTCCAATACGAGATGATCTACTCGAATGTGCTGAATATGCTCGATCTGGCGGGTATTCCACTGTATGCAGAGGAGCGCGGTGAGGACATGCCGTTCATCGTCGGCGGCGGTCCATGCGTTTACAACGTCGAGCCGATTGCCGACTTCTTCGACTTCTTCGTCATTGGCGAGGGGGAAGAGGTACTGCCCGAGATCTGCGAAACCTTTATCCGGTGGCATGCAGCGGGCAGACCGAGCGGACGGCGTGGGTTCTTGACCCAGCTGCTCCGTGTGGACGGCATCTATGTGCCGTCGTTCTATGCACCCGTCTACGATGCACGAGGGGATTTCGTGCGCATGGATGCGCTTCACCCCGATGCGCGCCCCGTAATCTACAAGCGCGTCGTGAAGGATATGAACGATGCGGTCTCGGCAGAACATCCCATCGTCCCCTACATGGACATCGTGCACAACCGTGCCATGCTTGAGCTCTTTCGTGGGTGTTCACGCGGCTGTCGCTTCTGTCAGGCAGGCATCGCCTATCGCCCCGCGCGTGAGCGCACGGAGAAGCGTCTGCGCAAGATGGCGCATGGGATGATTTCCTCCAGTGGCTATGATGAGATGAGCCTAACCTCACTCTCCTCGGCGGACTATTCGGGGCTTGGCTGTCTGGTGGATGATCTCATCGGTGACTATCGGGACGAGAAGGTCAGCGTCTCCCTTCCGTCCCTGCGCATTGACAGCTTTTCCGTGGAGCTTGCCCAGAAGGTACAGCGCGTGCGCAAGTCCGGACTGACCTTCGCGCCTGAGGCGGGGACGCAGCGTCTGCGCGATGTCATCAATAAAGGGGTGACGGAGGAGGATCTGCTCACGGCGTGTGGGGCGGCATTCCGCCACGGGTGGAAGCAGGTGAAGCTCTACTTTATGATGGGACTGCCGACGGAGACGGATGAGGACATCATCGGAATCGCCCGCCTCGCGAAGAAGGTCGTCGATCTCTATACGGAGATTCGCGGACGGCGTGGGTGCAAGGTCACCGTCTCCGTCTCCTGTTTCGTGCCGAAACCGTACACACCATTTCAGTGGTTCGGGCAGCTCTCGATGGAGGAGTTTCAGCGCCGTCAGCAACTCCTGAAGGAGCATATCGCGGATCGTGCCATTACGTTCCACTATCACGACGCACGGCTCTCCGTGATCGAGGGGATTTTTGCGCGCGGCGACCGACGCCTTGCGCCAGCGCTGTACGCTGCATGGAAACGTGGGGCAAAGTTTGACGGCTGGTCGGATCTTTTCGACGATGCACACTATTTCGCCGCATTTGCGGACTGCGGCATCGACTGGACGTATTACAGCCGCCGCACGCGCACGATCGGTGAACCGCTGCCGTGGGCGCACACCTCGCCCGGCGTGCTCGAACGCTATCTGAAAACGGAGTGGCAGAAGGCACTCACAGCGTCTCTTACGGAGGATTGCCGCCGCACGCACTGTACGGGCTGCGGGATTTGTCCGACGCTCGGCGTCGATGTGATCGACTATGCCGGCGAGGAAGAACGGCAGGAAAAGCATGGGGAAACGGGTGTGACTGCCGATCCTGCACTGCAGGAGAGTACGCCGCAGGAACGCACGACCGTACGCTATCGCGGACTCATCACGAAGGGGGAGGAGCTGCGCTACGTCTCCCATCTCGACTATGCAAACCTCTTTGTCCGCGCGTGCAAGCGCGCAGGGCTTCCCATGGCATACTCAGAGGGCTTTAACCCACACATGAAGGTCGCCTTTGCCTCGGCGCTCTCGTTGGGCGCAGCGAGCGATGCGGAGTATGTGGACTTTGAGATGACCGAGGAACTGCCGCCCCATGAGGTCATGCAGCGGCTGCGTGCTCAGCTCCCGCGCGGGGCGGAGATCATCCGCCTGCGCCTTCAGGAGGGGAAACACCGCGCCCTGATGGCGGACGTGGATGAGGCCCGCTATCGGCTCAAGATCCCCTACGAAGGAGAGATCGCACCCGTACGTGAGAGCGTACGCCGCTACAACAGTGCCGCGCACGCCGTATGGGAGCGTGTGACCCCGAAGAAGCGCCGCAGCATTGAGACGAAGGAATACATAAAGGCACCCATTTCGTTTCAGTACGAAAATGGATGCCTCATTCTCTGGATGAATCTTCTTGTCACTCCTGCGGGAAGTGTAAAGCCCATCGAGGTGCTCAGCGTGATGGCGCGGGACTTTGCTCTGCCCATCGATCCTGCCAAGGCATACGTGACGCGCACGGGACTCTTTGCGGAGGGAGCAGCGCTCATCGACCGCTAAGACGTCAGTGCTGAGTTTATCCGTACTTCCACTTCCCTATACCTCCTAATGGCGCGGGCGCAGGATAAGAGCCTGCATCTTCGCATCCTCCGCCGTCCGCACGTCAATCATTCCCTGTGCCTGCATTGTGTCCAGCACGATGGCCTGTCGCTTCTTCGCTGCGATGAAGTTCACGAACGGCGAGACCTCGGACGGTGCATTCGGAACGCCTGCGAGCATGGATGCCTCGGGCAGATCGAGTGCCGCGGGAGATTTTCCAAAGTACCCGTCAGATGCCGCCTGTACGCCGTAAAATCCGCCGCCGTAGTAGACGACATTTAGATACATCTCGAGGATCTCCTCCTTTGAGCAGGCGATCTCGATGTCGAGGGCAAGCAGAAGCTCCTCGGCTTTACGCGCAAAGGTCTGCTCGCTGCCGAAGAAAAGGTTCTTCACCAGCTGCTGTGTGATCGTGCTCGCCCCCTCTTCGATGCGCCCGTGTTGGATGTTGACGAGGGTCGCGCGTGCCACCCCCGTCATATCGAATCCATGATGCTCATAGAAACGGCGATCCTCTACGGCGACGATGGCGTGCTGCAGATCGGGGGCAATGTGTCCGATGGGGACGTAGTCCGCACGGTCAAGACGCGCATCGATGGCGCGTCGTACAAAGAGCACGCGCAGAATCCGATCAGCCGCATCCGGCTCGCGGATCTCATGCAGCTGATTCGCAGGCTTTTGATGTTCCGCCTCGGGCAGCAGCGCACCGAGCTCCTGCCATGTATGTGGAGCGAAGAAGAACGTCCCCGCGCAGACGAGAAGCAGTATAGGAATCAGTATCATGAAAAAACGCCCGATGGAAAGGGGCGGTTTTTTTCTGCGCGATGGCTTCTTTCGCGCGCTGCTTCTGCGCCGCGTTTTCCTGCGGCGCGGCATTTCCTCAATCGTGTCGTTCATGTCCTGCATTCGGTATCGTCACTTTCAAAATATATTGTTCGGATCTCATCCCGCATCTCCTTTAGATTCGACGGGAGCAGACGGATGTTGTAGCCGATAAAGACGGGGGAGGTGGCAAAGCGTGGCAGAATCTTGATAAAGACATCCGCACCGTCGTGATAAAAGAAGATATTATAGCTGTTGTTGCGTCGTCGGATAAAATCCACGGCAATCTGGATGTAGTCGGCGATCACATTGGTCGCGCGCGCATCCCGCGGGATAATATTGAGCTCGCGAAAGCCGACGCGTGGATGCGTGGATAGCGTGAATGTCACGCCGTCCGTTTCGTCAATCGTCAGTCCCTCAAACTCCTCGCGGGAGAAGGCGAGCTCCGGGCGAAAATGAGGAAAACCGACGAGCTGCATGTGCGGATGGCGGATGGTACCGCCCGAATATGGCCCGTAGTTCTTAAAAAAGAGTACCATATCGTATGTGCCGCTTATGCGCATACGCTGCCAATGCCGCATGCCGAAATCGATGAGGCGACGGATATGTTCCTTGGAATAATCGGGAATATCGGCGTGGCAGTCTGCCCCCTCGATGAGGACAAATTGGTCGGCTTCCTCGATGACGTTGTATTTATTTTTGAGCAGGATGATGTCGCCGTCTCTCTCGATGATCCCCGTCAACTTTGACGTGTCGCAGAACGGGCAGGGGACATCACTGTGGAGAATATTCTCGGGCTTTTGCCGTCCGATGCTGACATTGAAATGTGCAAGATTGATTTCCATGGTATTGCTCCGAATCACTGCCATTGTCTTACCCCTATATTATATATCAAAGTGGAGGTTTTCTGAATATATTTATCAAATATTTTGCAGAGACGGCACAATTTGCCTACGTCTTCATGCTATAATGGGGAGGATATGCAGAAAGTAGGATGAAGCAGCTATGAGAATTGACCTTGTGACGCTCTTTCCCGCGATGTTTGCGGGCGTGTTCGGCAGCAGCATCATCGGCCGCGCAGTACAGCGTGGGCTCATCGACATCCACTATACAAATTTTCGCGACTACGCGACGGATAAGCATCATCATGTGGACGATACACCGTGCGGCGGCGGGGCAGGCATGGTGCTGAAGCCCGAGCCCCTGTACGCCGCCGTGCGCGACCTATATGGGAAGACCGCTGCCTATGCGGAGCACCGCTGCACGATCATCTTTGACCCTGCAGGCGAGGTGTTCACCCAGCGGACGACAAAGGAACTCGCATCCTATGAGCAGCTGGTGCTCATCTGCGGGCACTACGAGGGCTTTGATGCGCGGATCTATGACCTCGCAGATCGTCTGATCTCCGTTGGCGATTTTGTCCTGACGGGCGGGGAGATTCCCGCCATGCTGACCGTAGACGCCACAGCGCGGATGCTGCCGGGCGTGCTCGGTGATGCCGCATCCGCCGCAACAGACTCCTTCTTTGATGGGCTGCTCGGCTATCCGCAGTACACACGCCCACGTGACTTCGAGGGCAAGGCTGTACCCGACGTCCTTCTCTCGGGCAATCATGCAGAGATCGCCCGCTGGCGGCGCGAACAGGCACTTCTCACGACACTGCGGCATCGCCCTGAGCTCCTCGCACGCGTCACGCTGTCACAGGCAGATCGTGATTTTTTAGAGCAGCAGAAGAAAACAAAAGAAAATAAAGAATTTTTGCGTGAATCTCCAGAAAATGCTATAATGGATTCAATTTGATCTGTCTTGTTTCTATGCCCGATAGGGGGAACGCATTGTGACACAGTTTGATAAACGAAATCTATCCATGATGATGGATTTCTACGAAATGACCATGTCCTATGGATATTTTCATCAGCCGAACCGCGATGTTCGCGTGGCGTTCGATCTCTTTTTCCGCTCCGTCCCCGACAAGGGGGGCTACGCCATCTTTGCGGGGCTTCAGCACGTCATCGAGTTCGTGGAGAATCTCTCCTTCTCCGATGCGGACATTGCCTATTTCCGCAAACAGAACCTCTTCTCCGAGGAATTCCTGGACTTCTTGCGCGGTTTCCGTTTTCGCGGCGACATCTACGCCATGCCTGAGGGAACGATCATCTATCCGAATGAGCCGCTCCTGACGATTGTTGCACCGATCATCGACGCACAGCTTGTGGAGACGGCGATCCTCGCGCAGATCAACCATCAGTCCCTCGTCGCGACAAAGGCGTCGCGCATCGTGCGTGCCGCCGAGGGGCGCAAAGTTGCGGACTTCGGTGCGCGGCGCGCGCATAATATGGACGCGGCAACCTATGGGGCACGCGCGGCGTACATCGGCGGCATCGACATGACGGCGACGGTCTCGGCAGGGCAGCAGTTTAATATTCCCATCTCGGGCACTATGGCGCACAGCTGGGTCATGTTCTTCGAAGATGAGTACACGGCGTTCAAACAATATGCAGAGATCTACCCACAGGCCACCGTCCTCCTCGTCGACACCTACGATGTGCTTCACTCGGGTATCCCAAACGCCATCCGTATCGCCCGTGAGGTTCTCGCGCCGCAGGGACATCGTCTCGCAGGCGTGCGTGTGGACTCGGGCGACCTCGCCTATCTCTCGAAGCGCATTCGACAAATGCTCGATAAGGCGGGGCTTGAGGACTGCAAGATCATCCTCTCGAACAGCCTCGATGAGTTCACCATCTCATCCCTCCTTCTGCAGGGCGCACGCGTGGACAGTTTTGGTGTCGGCGAACGGCTCATCACGGCCAAGTCCGATCCTGTCTTCGGCGCCGTGTATAAGCTCGTCGCTGTGGAGGAGAACGGCATCTTTCAGCCGCGCATCAAGATGTCGGAGAATGTCGAGAAACTGACGAATCCGGGACTGAAGGATCTCTACCGCATCTATGACCGTCACGGCAAGGCGGTTGCGGACATGATTGCGGTGCAGGGCGAACAGGTCGACCTCACGCAGCCGTTCCGCTATGTTGATCCGCGTAAGCCATGGAAAAACCGCTTCTTCGAGGGCGGTTCGGCGGTGAACCTGCGCCGTCTCTATGTCAGGGATGGGGAGCGGGTCGAGGAGCTGCCGACCTTGGAGGAGATTCGCGAATACGTGCGCCGTCAGCTCGCCGAGGAGATCTGGCCGGAGGAGCAGCGGTTTGAGAATCCGCACCGCCACTATCTCGATATGACGCCGGACTATTACGAACTGAAGATGGGACTGCTCGAAGAGGTGCGCGGGAAGCACAGCTGACGGGAAAGATAAGAGGGATGCACGTGATTACGGGGAAAACAAAAATACTGGGTGTGATCGGTGCGCCGATTGCACACAGTCTGTCGCCGATCATACAGAATGCGGCACTGCATGAGGCAGGCCTGGACTATGTTTATACGGCGTTTCCCGTGCACCGCGTGGCACTTGCCTCGGCGGTATGCGGACTGCGCGACGCGGGTGTGGCAGGGTTCAACGTTACGATTCCGTTCAAGACAGAGATTATGCCGCTCCTCGATGTGCTGAGCGAGGATGCACAGCGGATTCGGGCGGTCAATACCGTCGTGATTGCATCAGACGGGACAATGACAGGGCACAATACGGATGTAACAGGCTTTATGGCAGGCTTTGCCGCGTGTGGGATTGGGCTTGCGGGAAAACGCACTGTCCTCATCGGCGCGGGCGGTGCAGCACGTGCCGCCCTCTGGGGACTCCTGCGCAGCGGCGTATCCTCTGTGTGCATCGGTGTGCGGAATCTCGCAAAAGGCAAGGCGCTCTGCACCGACTTTGCGGCAGACGGCACACTTGCCGTGTACTGCTTTGACGATCCGCACTTTCGGGATGTGCTTTGTACGGCAGACATTGTCGTGCAGACCACGCCGATCGGCATGAGCCCGCAGACGGATGCAATGCCGCCTGTGGATCCTGCGGCAATCAGCCCGTCTGCCGCCGTCTACGATCTCATCTATACCCCCGCCGAGACTGCATTTCTCCGTGCGGCGGCGGCGCATGGCTGCACGACGATCAACGGTGAGACCATGCTCGTCATGCAGGGCGCGGAGGCATTCTATCTCTGGACGGGCGTCCGACCGAACACCGACCTCATGCAGCGCGTTCTGCGCGAGGAACTTGCACGGAGGGAAGGTGCATGAAGCTCTTCTGTCGTTGCAGAGGACTGTTTGCAGCTTTTTCGGTCACTGCCGCTGACGGTACGAGTCGGCATGCGGTCGGATGTCAGCGGTATTTCAACATTCTCTTGATTTAATGCAATTCTCATACTATACTAAGTAAGCAATTTACGCGCTATGTTTTTCAAACCGCCGTACCTGTGGCATACGCTATGGTACGGCGGTCTGACTGTGGCATGCAGTTACGGGGGAGCAGGCGGAAACGCCGCTCCCTGCCCGCAGAGATACTCTGCACTGCAAAGGAAAAACGGCAGAATGGCTGCTCTTTTTGTGTGCAAATTCTCGGATTTCCGGGGATTTTTTGTTGTATAAAAGAAAAGCTGCGGTACGGGGATATACCTCGTACCGCAGTCTTTTTGCATTTGTACTGATCTATACCATCCCTTTTTCCCAGTCGCGGATGATGTCAAAGTCGAGCTTGTCCGCCGTGCTCTCGAGGAGGGTGATCTCCTCGGCGGTGAGTGTGATCTCCGTCGCGCGCAGTGCATCGGTAACGTGATGTTCCTTGGTCACGCCGATGATGGGAACCGTACCCTTGCCGATCGCCCATGCGATGGAGATCTGGGCGATGTTCGCCTTGTACTTGTCTGCGAGCAGTTTGAGCGAGAGGTTCAGTGTGTCGATCTTGTCCATGATCGGGTTGTAGACTGCTGCGCGCGCCGCGTCCGCCGGCATCGGATACAGCGTGCTGTAGTGCCCTGTGAGCGCGCCCTGTTCGAGCACCATGTAGGAGAAAAAGGGGATGTCCTTTTTGTGGCAGTAGTCAAGGATGCCGGACTCCTCGGAGGAGCGATTGATCAGGCTGAAGTGGTTCTGTACCGCGCCGAGTTTCAGTCCATGATGTTGAAGGACTGTATCGGCCTCCTCGATCTGTCCTATGTTGTGGTTCGATACGCCGATGATGGGCGCATGTTCCACGTTCTCGAAGAATGCGGCAAGGCGCTCGATCCACTGTGGTGCCTCGGCTGCGTTGTGCACCCAGTAGATGTCGATGCTGTCTGTACCGAGCAGCTTTTTCTGCACGGCCCACATATCCGCGACAGGATTGGCGAATGACTCATCCATGCACTGCGGTGTGAGCTTATCCGAGAGGAGGAAGGAGTCGCGTGCATGCCCTTTGAGAAATGCGCCGAGTGTCTTCTCCGCTGTGCCGATCCCGTATGCATAAGCCGTGTCCCAGAGGGTCAGCCCATGCTGCATAGCGGAATCAAAGACGGGGCGCAGCTGATCCTCCGTGTATGCCGTGCCGAACGTGCCGTCGTTGCCCCATGCCCATGTGCCGAGTGCGATCTTTGGCAGTTTTGTCATTGTGAGTCCTCCCATTCCCATTGTGCTGCATTCTTTCTCTGTGTTGTTCTATCGATAGTATACCATAAGTTGTCGGTGTTCGGCAAAACGATGGAGCATTATATCCATGGGCGGATGGCGCAAAACGCACAGAATTTTTCGTGCCGTTGTGGTATTCTATATGAAAAGACAGTAAGGAGAGATGAGTTTGAAACAAATTGCGTTCCGGCAGATGCTTATCGCCTATGCTCCTGATTCCATACAGGCGCAGGGTGATCGAAAGCTGGCGGAGGACATTGATCGGAACGAACCATTCAGCGTCGTCGAGGAGCTGGAGGACAGGGTGGAGCAGTATGGGGATTGAGGTAAAGCGCGCCGGTGTGCGGCGTGCCCAGTGCAGCTGCAGTATGCCTGCCGTCTGGTGGGCGCTGTCGTACGCGCGCGGCGCGTTGGTGATCTTTCACAGTCCGCGTTCCTGTGCTCATGTCGTGCGCGAAAAGGATGTCGGGACGTTTCATCGCATGGTCGGGGCGGAGACGTATGCGCCGCCGTCGCCCGTGCCGCTTCTCACGAGCGGAATCGGCGAGAACGATGCGGTGTTCGGTGCGGTGGAGCGCCTGCGCGCGTGCGTGCGTTATGCTGCAGAGAAATATCATCCGCGTGCGGTCTTTATCGGCGGATCGTGCGTGAGCGGCATCATCGGAGATGATACGCGTGCAGCGGCGGAGGGGATGGAGGCGGAGCTCGGTCTGCCCATCATCGCCATTCCGACGGGCGGCTTTTTGGATGATGTGTCCTTCGATGGCTACCTGTCCGTTGGCCGTGTGCTGGTGGAACGCTTTATGCAGCCGCCCAAGGAGACGCGCAGGGGGACGGTCGTGTTCCTCGGTGACTACGGCGGGCTCTACAGTGCCTACGTGCAGGAGCTGAAGCGGCTGCTCGAAGGGATCGGGCTGCATCTTGCGGGGCAGTTCCCAACCTACATGCCGCTCGATGAGATGCAGGCGGTGCCGGAGGCAGAGCTGCTCGTTGTGCTCGGGAGTGCGATGTCGGATGAGAAACAGGAAATGCTGATTTCCTTTGCACAGGAGATCCATGCGCGTTTTGGCACGCCGTACTTTGCCGATGCGTTTGCGGGTAGTGCGGAGGAGACTGCGCATTGGCTGCGCGCCATCGCGGCATGCTGTGGGCGTACGGCAGCGGCAGAGAAGGTCATAGAGCGCGAGAAAAAGGCATTTGATCGCGTGCTCGTCCGTGCGCGGGAGATGCTCAACGGGCGGCGCACCGTGCTCGTCGTCGGGCGGGAACTGCACTGGCTGCAGCCAGAGATCCTCCTGCGGCTGATCGAAAAGGCAGGAGTGCGTCTCGCGGGCATCATCCTCCTCGATCTTTTTACTGCCGAACAGCGGACGGGGGTAGAGGACGGACTGCACCAATGTACCGACGCGCCGATTCTCGACGCAGACGATCCCACAAGCGAGGAGCTGCTGCACGCAGTGGATTTTGCCTTTACGACACATGAACTCGTGGATGTGCAGCTACGTCAGATTCTGCTCGGCAAGCTGCCCACGGTCGGCTGGGCGATGGAGCGCCAGCTGATTGAGGATATGGAGCACGTACTCTATCGGCATATTGAGAGGGGAGGGCTGATCTATGGATGAGGGCAATCTCAGTTTTGACGATATGTCCATGTGGATGGAGAGCTGCGCGCTGACGGGGGCGGCGGCGTTCTTTGCCGGTATGAAGGGCTGTGCGGTCATCGTCAATGGGCCGCTCTGGTGCTATCTCTTTACACAGCGGCATATCGAACAGACGCAGAGCGATATCTCGCATCGAATGCAATGCACACAGCTCGATAACGATGCGATTGTGTTCGGTGCAGAGGCGTATCTGCGCGAGGCGCTTCAGCCGTATATTGCGCATCCGCCTGCGCTGCTTGCTGTCATCAGCGGCAGTTCGGCGAGCCTAATCGGTGACGATGTCGGCGCGATTGTACGTGCCGCAGGGGTGACCTGTCCCATTGTTTCCCTTGACAGCGGCGGACTGATCGGGAGCTTTGCGGACGGATGGCGGCGCGCTTCCTGTGCGGCGCTTGAGGTGCTGCTTCGGGCGACGGAGCCATCCGTGCGCCGGGGCGTCAACCTCATCGGCATGACCTCCTCCTACTACAACGGGGAGAACGATGCACGGGAACTCGTGTGCCTCTTGACGAGGGCCGGCTATGAAGTCCGCCATGTATTCGGCTGCGGCATGCGCCCCGAGGATGTCGATTCTCTCGCTCAGGCGGAGCTGAACATCGTCGTGCATGACGAGCTCGGATTGGCGGCGGCAGAGTACCTCGAGGAACGCTGCGGTATGCCCTATATTGCTCCGCTGCCTCCCTACGGACGAGCAGGAACGCGGCGATGGCTGGAGGAGATCTGTGCCGTACTGCCGCCTCCGCAGATGGCGGCGGCGATGGCGGAGATCCATGCGGCGGAGCGCAGGGATTTCCTGCGGATTAACGATCTCAAGAATACGTGGGGAGAGCTGTGCTTTGATACAGTGCTCATTCGTGCGCCGCGTACGACGGCGTGGGGGATGGCGCAGGCACTGCGTACAGAGTGGGCGGATGTACGCCACCTTGCTGTTGCAGCAGTATTACGAGCAGATGAGGCTGGTGCAGCAATCGCTGATGAGCGGCTGGCGGAGACGGATACGGCGCGGGCGCAGGAACTCCTTGCGGCGATGGAGCACGGGCTGCTCATGGGCAGCAGCAGCGAGTCCGTGTACGCCGACCCTCGCCGAATGCTCTATCTGCCCGTCGCCTATCCTGTTGTGGATCGTCTGCTGCTCTCCGATCTTCCCTTTATGGGGCTGCGCGGCGCACGCTGTATGGAGGACGCGCTTTGGAACGGGAGCGTCCTGCGGCGTGAACTGTCTGTCCGCGCATGGAAGAACCAATGACGATACCGCGCTAGTCAGGAGAGCATTATGACGGAATCCATTGTGACACCAAAGGAGAATCCGCTTGCCATTGCGCCCGTGGGCGGATTGATTCGAAAGTTTGCCCTGCCCGCCATCGTCAGTATGCTCGTCAATACGATTTACAACATCACGGATCAGATCTTCATCGGGCATACGGTCGGCATCTTGGGAAATGCCGCGACGAATACCGCCTTTCCCATCGTGATTCTCTCCACGGGACTGGCGCAGCTCGTGGGCATCGGGACGGCGGCAAATTTCAACCTCTTTATGGGGGAAAAGGCGCAGGACGCTGCACGCAGCTACGTCGGCACGGGGCTCGTCATGTCCGCCGTGCTCGGTATCCTGCTCGGCGGTCTTATTTTCATCTTCCAGACACCTGTGCTCCTGCTCTGCGGAGCGACGGAGAACGTTCTGCCGTATGCACAGCGTTACCTCGGAATTACGGCATGCGGACTGCCGTTTCTCCTCTTTTTCACGGCGAACAGTATGCTCATCCGCGCGGATGGCGCGCCGTCCTATGCGATGCGGTGTATGGTCAGCGGAGCCGTTCTGAACATTTTGCTGGATGCACTCTTCATGCTCGGATTCGGCTGGGGAATGGAGGGGGCGGCGCTCGCTACCGTCATGGCGCAGATCGTCTCATTCCTCGTATGTATTCGTTATTTTTCCCGCTTTCAGGCGTTTCTGATCGTGCGCTCCATGCTGCGGATGCGGAGGCATGAGATGCTCCGTATCGCCAAACTGGGGCTGTCGAACTTTTTGAATCAGATCATCATGATGACCGTCGGCATTACGCTCAACAATATCCTCACGCACTACGGTGCGGCGAGCGTCTACGGTGCGGATATTCCGCTCGCTGTGGCGGGGATTGTCACGAAACTCAACAGTGTGCTGATCGCCTTTACCGTCGGTCTGGCGCAGGGGTGTCAGCCGATCTTCAGCTTTAATATGGGGGCGGAGAACTACGGGCGCATCAAAGAGACCTATCGCAAGGGGCTTGTTTTTGCGTTGCTTTTAAGTATAGCGATTTTTTTGGTCTTTCAGCTCTTTCCACGCCAAATCACCGCCATCTTCGGCGGCGGGTCGGAGCTCTATTTTGACTTTGCCGAAAAATATCTGCGCATCTATCTGATGATGGTCTGCATCAGCGGCGCCCAGCCGCTCACCGTCAACTATTTCACGGCGATCGGCAGCGTGCGAACGGGGCTCACACTCTCCCTCTCGCGGCAGGGTCTCTTCCTCCTGCCGCTGCTCATCCTCCTGCCGCGCATCTTTGGGCTGGACGGCGCGCTGTACGCGGGCCCCATCGCCGAGATCCTCGCCTTCGTCCTCGCTATGTCAACGATGTACCGGCATTGGCAGCAGCTGACACGCATGGAGCGGGGGGAAGTGCTGGAACAGAGATAAAAGTATCGTATGCGATTACTGTGTTTTGGGGATTGCGTTTACAATCTAAGAACACAATGCCCCCTGCGATTTTTCCATTGCTTTTTTTGTCATGACCTCGTATAATGATAAAAAAGAAAGTGAGTGCTGATGCACTCTTCTCTATATTGCCTTTTAAGAGGTCCTGTGAGGCCTTAAGGGAGTTTTCAATGAAATATTCGACGCGGTCATTCGAGTTTATTTTGGATGCAAAGCTTTCTTATGCCTTTCTTTCGGCGTGAGAAGGCTTTTTTGTTGAAAGGGGATGCACATGGGACAGGAGTTGTCGCTCAAAGGACGGGATGTGCTCGGTCTGGAGGATTTTTCCGCCGAGGAGATCCGTCTGGTTCTCAGTACGGCACGCGAGATGAAGAATATCGTCGGGCGTGACATCAAGAAGGTGCCCGCACTGCGCGGGAAGGCGATTGTGACGCTTTTTTACGAGCCGAGCACGCGGACGCGGACGTCATTTGAACTGGCGGGAAAGTATCTGGGCGCCGATGTGGTGAACATCACGGCGAGCGCATCGAGCATCGTGAAGGGGGAGAGCCTGCGCGACACGCTTTATACGATCGAGGCGATGGGCGTGGATGCCATTGTCATGCGGCATAAAGCTGAGGGCGCAGCTGCCTACGCCGCCAAGGCGGTCTCTCCCGTCATCATCAATGCGGGGGACGGCGCGCATGAGCATCCCTCACAGGGCCTGCTTAATCTCTATACGATTGAGGAAAACAAGGGGAAACTCGCAGGGCTGAAGGTTGCCATTCTCGGTGATGTTCTGCACAGCCGTGTGGCGCGATCTGACATTCAGGGCATGCGAAAGATGGGGATGGATGTCCATATCGCGGGACCGCGCACCCTCCTGCCGCGCTTTCTGTGTGAGGAGGAGGGCGTCACGATCCATGACCGCGTGGAGGATGCTCTTGAGGGGGCTGACGTAGTCGAGGTGCTGCGCATACAGCTCGAGCGCATGAAGGGCGGGCTGTTCCCGTCGACGCGTGAGTACGCGCGCATCTACGGGCTCAGTGAGGAGCGGCTCGCACTGGCGAAGGAGGATGCTCTCGTGCTGCATCCCGGCCCGATGAATAAGGGATGGGAGATCTCCGAGTCCGTCGCCTACGGCGTACAGTCGCGGATCCAGGAGGAGGTTAAAAACGGGGTCGCCGTACGGATGGCGCTCTTTACACTGGTACTGATGGGAGGGAAGGCCTGAATGCGTGCGTTGCTGCTGAAAGGGGGACGGGTGATTGATCCCGCCTCCAAACGAAATGAAGTTGCCGATGTCCTCGTCGAGGACGGTGTGATCCGCGCCGTTGGCGCAAATCTTTCCGCCGACGGCGCGGAGATTTACGATGCTGTGGGAAAGGTCGTTGTGCCCGGTCTGATCGATATGCACACGCATTTCCGCGAGCCCGGTCAGGAGGCAAAGGAGGATTTTGCTTCCGGCTCGCGCGCCGCAGCGGCAGGGGGATATACGACGATTGCGACGATGCCGAACACGCGCCCTGTCGTCGATACGGCGGCACTGGTGACGAGTCTGCAGAAGCGCGCCGAAGAGACGGCGGTCATGCACATCCGCATCATCGGTGCCGTGACGAAGAACCAGGAGGGCAAGGAGCTGGCGGAGCTCGGCGATATGGTTGAGGCGGGAGCGGTCGCCTTCTCAGACGATGGTCACTTCGATCCGTCGGCAAAGGTTCTCCTCAGTGCATACGACTATCTTGCGCCGTTTGATAAGGCAATCATCAATCATGAGGAAGATACCTCTCTCGTAGAGGAGGGCGCCATGAATGAGGGGCATCGCAGTGCGATGCTCGGCATCAAGGGGCGTCCGATTGTCGCCGAGGATATTGCCGTCGCGCGCGACATCATGCTCGCCGAGTATGCGGGTGCGCATGTTCACGTCGCCCACATCAGCTCGGCGCGTGCCGTTCAGCTGGTACGCGAGGCGAAGGCGCGCGGTGTGCACGTGACGACAGAGGTCACCCCGCATCATCTCACGATGACGGAGGACTGCGTCGATCCAACGGACAGCTCAACGAAGGTCAATCCGCCGCTGCGGACGGAAAAAGACACCGCGGCCATGCTGGCAGGACTGCTCGATGGGACGATTGATATGGTCGTAACGGATCACTCCCCGCACGCACGTGAGGAGAAGGATCGCGAGTACATCTATGCGCCGAGCGGCTTCCCTGGGCTTGAGACGGCACTCGGCGTGCTCATGACGGAGCTGGTCCACACGGGGAGGCTCCCGCTCGAGACGCTGATCGAGCGCATGACCTATGCGCCTGCGCGCATCTTTCATCTCGATGCAGGGACGCTGCGCGAGGGGGCACCGGCGGATGTGACAGTCATTGATCCGAACTGTGTATGGACGGTGGACGAGAAAAAGTTCTACACGCGGGGAAGCCACTCGCCGTTTGTCGGACGGGAACTTCGAGGAAAGGCTGTGCTGACGGTCGTGGACGGGAATATTGTGATGAAGGACGGAGTCATAACAATATGAGAGGAAAACTGATTTTGGAGGACGGTTCGTCCTATGCGGGAGAGCTGCTGGACGGCAGCGCAAAGACGGTGGGGGAGGTTGTCTTTACGACGACCATGACGGGGTATCAGGAAAGTCTGACCGACCCGTCGTTCTGCGGACAGATTCTCACGATGACCTACCCGCTGATTGGGAACTATGGTACGGCAGAGAAATTTATGCAGTCCCGCCGCCCCTTTGTGCGCGGCTTTGTCATCGGTGAGCTCTGCGATGCACCGAATAATTGGCAGTCTGAGAAGAGCTTGATTGACTTTCTTACGCAGAGCAAGGTTCCGTGCCTTTATAACGTAGACACGCGAGCAGTGACGCGCCATATCCGCGCTGCGGGCTCGATGAAGGGAGTGATCGTCCCCGACGGCACGGAGCCGGATGAGATCGCTGCACTGCAGGCGGAGGAGCTGCCGCGCGATCTCGTGGCGATGGTCACAACGCCCGAAGTCTATGTCATGGAGACGGATCAGGAGGACGCGCCGCATATTGCCGCGCTGGACTTCGGTGTCAAGCGCAGCATCTTGGAAAATATCAACCGCCTTGGTGCGAAGATCACGGTACTGCCTGCGTATACGAGTGCCGAGGAGGTGCTTGCGTTGAATCCCGACGGCATCTTTCTGTCCAACGGACCGGGAGACCCGCAGGATGTGCCTGAGATCGTCGCGGAGATTCAGAAGATGGCGGGAAAGAAGCCAATCTTCGGCATCTGCCTCGGGCATCAGCTGCTAGCGCTCGCCTTTGGCGCAAAGACCTATAAGATGAAGTTTGGTCATCGCGGCGGCAATCAGCCCGTCAAGAATCTGCGGATGAACCGCGTGCATATCTCGGCGCAGAATCACGGCTATGCGGTTGACCCCGCCTCGCTTGAGGGGACGCCGCTCTTCATTACGCATACGAATGTCAACGATGATACCGTCGAGGGACTGCGGCACACGTCGCTGCCAATCTTCTCGGTGCAGTATCATCCCGAGGCCGCGCCGGGACCCGACGACAATATGTATCTCTTTGATGAGTTCTGGGCACTGATGAAGGGGGAGTGAGAGGATGCCGCGTAAGGAAAATCTCAATAAAGTCATGGTGATCGGCTCCGGCCCCATCATTATCGGGCAAGCCGCAGAGTTTGACTATGCCGGCTCACAGGCCTGCCGTGCATTGAAGGAAGACGGGCTGGAGGTCGTCCTCGTCAACAGCAATCCCGCCACCATCATGACGGACACCAATATCGCCGGCCGTGTTTACATCGAGCCGCTGACGGTGGAGTTCCTGACGGAGATTATTGCCAAGGAGAAGCCGGATGGTCTTCTCGCCACGCTCGGCGGACAGGCGGGGCTGAACCTTGCCGTTCAGCTTGCAGAGAAGGGGATCCTGGCGGAGTACGGTGTGGAGCTCCTCGGTACGTCTCTTGATGCCATCGAGAAGGCGGAGGATCGCGAGCGCTTTAAGGAGACGATGGAGAAACTCGGGGAGCCGATCCCCGAGAGCCTGATTGTCGAGGATGTCCACGCAGCTGTGGATTTTGCCAACACGATCGGCTACCCTGTCATCGTTCGCCCTGCCTATACCATGGGAGGTACGGGCGGCGGCATTGCTGAGAATGAGGAAGAACTCATCGCCATCGTCATCAAGGGGCTGAACTACTCCATGATCGGGCAGGTGCTCATCGAGCGCAGTGTCGCGGGATGGAAGGAGATCGAGTTCGAAGTCATCCGTGACGGGAACGACAACTGCATTACCGTCTGCAGTATGGAGAATTTTGACCCTGTCGGTGTCCATACGGGAGACAGTATCGTTGTTGCACCCGCGCAGACCCTGACCGACCACGAGTATCAGATGCTGCGCAGTGCCAGTCTGCGGATCATCCGCGAGCTCGGCATTGAGGGCGGCTGCAACGCACAGTACGCGCTCGATACGAAGAGCGATCAGTACTACGTCATCGAGGTGAACCCGCGCGTCAGCCGTTCCTCGGCACTCGCGTCGAAGGCAACGGGCTACCCGATTGCCAAGGTGTCGTCGAAGATCGCCATCGGCTATACGCTGGATGAGATCGTCAACTCGGTAACGAAGAAGACGAAGGCGTGTTTTGAGCCTGCCATTGACTACTGCGTGGTGAAGTTCCCGCGCTGGCCGTTCGACAAATTCGTCTATGCGGACCATACGCTCGGCACGCAGATGAAGGCGACGGGCGAGGTCATGTCCATTGACCGCAGTTTTGAGGGCGCCATTCTCAAGGCGGCTCGTTCCCTCGAGATCGGCGTGAACCGTCTCTATCTGGAACGTTTTGCCGACTGGGATGATGAACGTCTGGAAAAACAGCTTGACCTCATCAACGATGAGCGCATCTTTGTCATGGCGGAGGTGCTGCGCCGCGGCAAGCTGTCCGTGGACGACATCTCGCGCATCACAAAGGTGGACAAGTGGTTCATCCATAAGCTGAAGCATATCGCCGATGTTGAGCGTCAGCTCGCGGAGGAGCCGCTCACACCGGAACTTCTCGCTGCTGCAAAGTGGGTCGGTCTTGCCGATGTTTCCATTGCCGAGATCACCCATAAGACGCGCGATGAGATCCGCACGATGCGCCGCAGCAACAATATTCTGCCGTGTTATAAGATGGTGGATACCTGTGCCGCTGAGTTCGAGGCGATGACGCCGTACTACTACTCCACTTTCCGCGGGACGGAGGACGAGGTCGCCGTATCGAACAAGAAAAAGGTGATTGTGCTCGGCTCGGGGCCGATACGCATCGGTCAGGGCGTGGAGTTTGATTATTGCTCGGTGCATTCTGTATGGGCGCTGCGCGAAATGGGCATCGAAGCCATCATCATCAACAACAATCCGGAGACGGTTAGCACGGACTTTGACATCTCCGACCGTCTCTATTTTGAGCCGCTGACGGTGGAGGATGTGCTGAACATTGCCGACAAGGAGAAACCGGACGGCATCATTGTCCAGTTCGGCGGACAGACGGCCATCAACCTCGCGGCTGAACTTGAACGCGCCGGCCTGCATGTCTATGGCACGTCCGTTGACGATATTGACCGCTCCGAGGATCGTGAGCGATTTGAAGAGGTGCTGACAGAGACGGAGATTTCACGTCCTGAAGGCATCAGCGTGACAAATCTCGACGATGCTGTCACAGGTGCTGCGCGCATCGGCTATCCCGTCATGGTTCGCCCCTCCTATGTCCTCGGCGGCCGTGCGATGGAGATCGTCTACAATGAGGATGAGCTGCGCGACTATATGAGCCGTGCCGTCAAGGTGACGCCGGATCATCCCGTGCTCGTGGATCGCTATATGCAGGGCACCGAGGTCGAGGTTGATGCCATCTCCGACGGTGTGGATGTCGTGATTCCGGGCATCATGGAGCACATCGAGCGCGCCGGCGTTCACTCGGGGGACAGTATCGCAGTCTATCCGCCGCAGACGCTGTCTGCGCGCGTGATCTACACGATCATCGACTATACGAAGCGTCTCGCCGTTGCTCTGCACGTCAAGGGGCTGCTCAACATCCAATTCGTCGTGGCGCATGACGAGGTGTTCATCATCGAGGTGAATCCGCGTTCGAGTCGTACCGTTCCATTCCTTTCGAAGATCACGAACGTCAATATGGTCCACGTTGCGACACAGGTAGCGATGGGGCATACGCTGAAGGAACTTGGCTTCCACTCGGGGCTTGTTCCGCCGCGTCCCTACGTCGCTGTCAAAGCCCCTGTGTTCTCCTTTGCCAAGATGACGGATGTCGATATCTCGCTTGGCCCTGAGATGAAGTCCACGGGTGAGGTCATGGGCATCGACTATCACTATGCCCGTGCGCTCTACAAGGCGATTGTCGGGTCAGGGCTCAATGTACCGACCAAGGGCTGCCTGCTCTTTACGGTGGCGGATAAGGATAAGGATGAGCTCAAGCAGCTCGCAAAGGCATTCTCTGAGTTCGACTTCGAGATCGCGGCGACAGAGGGAACAGCAAAGGTTATTGCGTCGCTCGGCATCGACGTCGAGGTTGTCGGCAAGGTGCATGAGCGCAGCACGGATATCATCGAGATGATCAAGAGCGGGCGCATCAGCATGGTCATCAACACGCTGACGCAGGGGAAGCACTCGGCACGTGACGGCTTCAAGATTCGCCGCGCCACGGTTGAGCATGGGATTGCGTGTCTCACTTCACTCGATACGGCCTGGGAGGTGCTCCGCGTTCTCGAATTTATGCAGAAGCGGCGCCTCGTCTACGCACTCGCACTGCAGGACTATGTCGGCGGAGGGGATGATCTTGCCTAAGATATGTGAGGATGCCCGCGTTCTGCATCAGCGGAGTCCGATGGCGGGGGTCTATGATCTGACGCTTTCTGCTCCGACGATTGCCCGCAGTGCACGGCCGGGACAGTTCGTTGAGGTCGCTGTTCCGCATGGCGGAGCACTCCTGCGGCGTCCGCTCGGCATCGCGGAGACCTCTGCGGAGGAAGGAGAGATTCGCCTCATCTATCGCGTTATCGGGCATGGGACAGAGCTCCTCGCTGCGGCGGGTGCGGGGGAGATGATCTCCGTGCTCGGCCCTCTGGGGCATGGCTTTAATGTTACGTATCGACATCCACTGCTTGTCGGCGGAGGGATGGGGCTGGCGCCCCTTCTCTTTTTTGCGGCGGCGCATGGCAGCTCCTCTGTGTTGATGGGCGGGCGGACGAAGGCAGAGCTCTTCTGGGAGGAGCTCTTCCGCCCCTATGTTCGCGCCGTTCACGCGACGACGGATGACGGTTCATACGGGACGGAGGGCTTTGTGACAACGCTTCTGCCGGAGCTTTTGCAGGAGGGGGACTATGATGCTGTCGCCGTCTGCGGCCCGCCGATCATGATGGAGCGCGTCGCTCAGATGGCGGCGTCCTTTGGGCTGCCCTGTGAGGTGTCGTTGGAGCGCCGCATGGCGTGCGGCCTCGGGGCGTGTCTTTCCTGTGCCGTGGATACGCGCAGCGGACGCCGCAAGGTCTGTAAGGACGGCCCCGTGTTCTCTGCCGAGGAGGTGTACGGAAATGTCTCATAGCGCTGCGACGCGGTATGACGTGCTGCTCTGCACCAATGTCGCAGGCATTGCGATGCGGACGCCTGTGCTTGCGGCGTCCGGGACATTCGGCTTCGGCGAAGAGTTCGCGGACTTTGTCGATCTCGCGCGTCTCGGTGGCGTAATGGTCAAGGGGACGACGCTCCTCCCGCGACGTGGAAATGACGGGGTACGGATTGCGGAGACGCCGCAGGGGATGCTCAACTGCATCGGCCTCGAGAACCCCGGGGCAGACGTATTCCTCCATGAAACACTGCCGCGCATCGCAGACTATGGCATGAACGTCATTGTCAATATCTCAGGCAGCTCCGTGGAGGACTATGCGGCACTCGCCGCACGGCTAAATGTCACGGGTGTCGCGGCGCTCGAAGTCAACATCTCCTGTCCGAACGTCAGGGAGGGCGGGATTGTCTTTGGCACGGATCCGCGTGCGGCGGCAGAGGTCGTGCGTGCGGTCTGCGCGGAGAGCACGCATCCCGTCATCGCCAAGCTGTCTCCGAACGTGACCAGCATCACGGAGATGGCTCTCGCTGTAGAAGATGCGGGGGCGGATGCCATATCGCTCATCAATACGCTCATCGGGATGCAGATTGATATACACCGCTGGCAGCCTGTTCTCGGCAATCGGACGGGAGGGCTTTCAGGCCCTGCCGTGAAGCCGGTTGCCGTCCGTATGGTGTGGGAGGTGGCTCATGCCGTCCGTGTTCCCGTGATCGGTATGGGCGGGATTGCCTCGTGGCAGGATGCGGTGGAGTTCTTTCTCGCGGGAGCGTCTGCCGTCGCTGTCGGCACGGCGAACTTTGCTGATCCCGAGATTACGATGAAAATCTGTGACGGTCTTGGACAGTATCTGCACGATAAACAGCTATCGAATATACAGGAAATTGTCGGAAAAGCATGGTAATCGATGTATTTTTCCAATAATTTTTAGAGAAATTTGATCCAAAATCGTCGCTTTGTTCCTATGGAATCGTTTCTTTCCGCGTCCTACAAGGCGTTGGGGCGTTTTTGACACCTCTCCCCCAGATGTGGTATAATCTCCCCGTTGGTATGAGAGACCAAGACAATCGCGTCTGCGTTTCAGCAGATGAGGAAAGTCCGAGCTCCATAGGGCAGTGTGCTGGATAACGTCCAGCGAGGGTGACCTCAGGGACAGTGCCATAGAAATTTAAACCGCCGACATTGTCGGTAAGGGTGGAAAGGTGCGGTAAGAGCGCACCAGCGGTCGGGTGACCGGCCGGCTTCGGTAAACCCCACATGGAGCAAGACCAAATAGGGAAGGATTTCCGGCGGCCCGTCGGCCTTCCGGGTAGTGTCGCTTGAGATGCCTGGCAACAGGTGTCCCAGATAAATGATTGTCACCGCCTTTTTGGGGGCGGAACAGAACTCGGCTTATTGGTTTCTCGTAGCCAATGTAATTGTGCACTTGTGGAAGGAAGTGTTTGCTTGCGAAAGAAAATCAAGATTCTTGCGTTATCCGCTATGCTTCTCTGCTCCGCATCAATCGCGAGCGCAGAGTCATTCCAGATCGGTGATCAGGGAACGGATGTTGCCGAGATTCAAGGTCAGCTTTCTAATTATGGTTATGATGTTGCCGCTGATGGTGATTTCGGCCCGGCAACGGCGGAGGCAGTCAAGGAGTTCCAAGCAGCACACGGCCTTGCTGTGGATGGTCTTGTGGGACCGTCAACCTATGAGGCTCTTCTCGGAAAGGCGATGCCGCAGGTTAGCCGCGGCTCGAACTATTTCGTGCGCCGCATTGTTTCGGACTCCATGCAGTACCTCGGTGTGCCGTATTCGTTCGGCGGAACGACACCGGCAGGGTTCGACTGCTCCGGCTTTGTCCGCTACGTCTTTGCCAATGCAGGGATCTATCTCCCGCGTACGGCAGATGCGCAGTATGAGGTCGGCTATCCAGTCTCGTCAGCAGAGATGGTTCCCGGCGATCTCGTCTTTTTCTCCACGTATGACTATGGTCCGTCGCACGTCGGCATCTACCTCGGTGATGGCAACTTCATCAATGCCTCGTCGAGCCGTGGAGTCGCAATTGATAACCTGTACGGCGGCTATTGGGGCGCATGCTATATCGGTGCACGTCGCGTGATGTGATGATGCAGAATCTGAGAGGGGCTCAGCCCCTCTTTTTTGATAGGAGCGGTTCGGATGGCGGATATTTTCTTACTTCTGCTTATCTTTCTGATGGTCTACTATGTCTTTGGCGATGAGCTGTTTCCACGATAATAATATAGAAGATAGTTGCATTCTTTCCTAAATTTAGGTAAGATGAGGAGCGTGTAGAAGGTGGAAGATCGGTGGTATCTGGCGGCGCTTCTGCGCTGTCCGCAGGTGGGCAGCGTTCGTATGCAGCGGCTGCAAAGCGTATGTCCTGCGGCAAAGGACATATGGTCGATGACTGCCGCGGAACTGCGTGCGACAGGAGTGCTCACGGATGCCGCTGCCGACGCACTTGCGCGGCACATACAGGGGGATCCTAATCTGCCGGAACGCATTGCGGAGGACTGCCGACGCGCTGATGTGTCGATGGTGACGATGGAGGATGAATGTTATCCGCTCGTTCTGCGCGAGATCTTTGACCCACCGCTCGTGCTCTACTATCGCGGCACACTTCTGCCCGATGCACGGCGCATTGGCATCGTCGGTGCGCGTAAATTCTCAGGCTATGGGGAGGCTGCCGCGCTCGAGTTTGCGGAGCATCTCGCGGCGGCGGGAGTCACCGTTGTCAGCGGTGCGGCGCGTGGGATCGACACGCGCGCGCATCGCGGTGCACTGCGCGGCGGACGAACGGTTGCGGTTCTTGGCTGTGGCGTAGATATTGCCTATCCGCCCGAGAACCGCCGTCTGTTGACGGAGATCGTCGCGGCGGACGGAGCAGTCCTTTCCGAGTATGCCCCCGGGACACAGCCACTGCCCATGTTCTTCCCTGCACGCAACCGTATCATCAGCGGACTTGCGGAGGGGGTGCTTGTCGTTGAGGCGGCACGGCGCAGCGGCTCTCTGATCACTGCTGAGATGGCACTCAGCGAGGGTCGTGAAGTCTATGCGATTCCCGGCAGCATCTATTCGCCGCAGAGCGGCGGCTGCCATAACCTCATCCGTGCAGGGGCGCGTCTTGTGGAATCTCCACGTGAAATTCTCGAGGAGATGCACCTCGTGGCACAGCCGCGCCGCTCTGCGCGTGCACAGCTGACGCCGGATGAGGCACACGTCTATCAGGTGCTCTCCTTCGATCATGCGCTGACCATGGATGAAATCATCGACAGTCTGCCCGTGAGCACGACAACGAGCCTCCCGCTTCTTCTCCTGCAAATGCAGCTGAAGGGCGTTATCATAGAGAATGAAATGCACGCCTATCGGCGTGCCGAAAGGAACTGACGGATTGGCGACGCAAGCATCTGCCCGCAAGGCGAAAGCCGGCACAGCGAAGAAAACGAAGACAGCGAAAACGGCAGGGAAAAAACCACAGAAAAAAATTCTGGTGATTGTGGAGTCTCCTGCAAAGGCAAAGACCATCGAGCGGCACCTTGGCAAACAGTATACCGTTCGTGCGTCGATGGGACATCTGCGCGATCTGCCGAAAAGTCAGTTCGGCATTGATGTGGAACATAACTTTGAGCCGAAATACATCAATGTGCGCGGCAAGGGGGACCTGATCCGTGCGCTCAAAAAAGAGGCAAAGGATGCCGATAAAATCTATCTGGCAAGCGATCCTGACCGCGAGGGGGAAGCAATCGCTTGGCATTTGGCACACATTCTCGGCGTTGACCCTGCGACGGACTGCCGCATCGTCTTTCACGAGATTACGAAGCCCGCGATTGAGGAGGCTGTGCATCATCCGCGTCCCATTCACATGGCGCAGGTCGATGCCCAGCAGGCACGACGCATGCTGGACCGCATTGTCGGCTATCAGCTCTCACCGCTCCTCTGGCGCAAGGTGCGCAAGGGGCTTTCTGCCGGACGCGTCCAGTCGGTCACGGTACGCCTGGTCTGCGATCGTGAGCGCGAGATCGAGGCCTTTCAGTCCGAGGAGTACTGGACGGTCGAGGCGAAGCTGAAAAAGGATAAGCACGCCTTTATCGCCGAGGTGACCCATGCGCACGGCAAGAAACTCGCCCTGCACAGCGAGGCAGAGACGAAGGCACTGACGGATGATCTGGCACAGCAGAAATTTTCCGTGCAGGAGGTCAAGCGCAGTGAGCGCAGGAAGAAAGCTGCGCCGCCCTTTACGACCAGTTCCCTGCAGCAGGATGCGGCGCGCAAGCTTGGATTTACGTCGGGACGCACGATGATGATCGCCCAGCAGCTCTATGAGGGCGTCGTTCTGGGGCGTCACGGTGCGACCGGTCTTATCACCTATATGCGTACCGACTCGACGCGCATTTCAAATCTCGCCGTGGATGAGGCCCGCAGTTTTCTCAGTGAGGAGTACGGAAAGGAGTATGTTCCATCTCGTCCCAATGTCTACGCGATGGGGAAGAAGGCGCAGGACGCACATGAGGCAATCCGTCCGACGAGTATCCTGCGTACGCCCGCAGAGGTGGAGAACTACCTGAACCGCGATCAGCTCCGTCTCTATACGCTCATCTGGCAGCGGTTCGCCGCCAGTCAGATGTCTGCCGCCGTTTACGACACCATCGCGGCACAGATTGCAGCAGGGGACTATCGCCTCCGCGCGCATGGATCAAAGCTGAAGTTCAAGGGCTATACCGCTGTCTATGTCGGGGCGGAAACAGCAAAGAAGGAGAAGGACACGCTCCTGCCCGACCTTGTGGATGGTGATCCTCTGACGCTGGGGGCGTTGAATCCCGAGCAGCACTTTACCGAGCCGCCGCCGCGCTACAACGACGCGTCGATCGTCAAGACCCTCGAGGAACTGGGGATTGGGCGTCCGAGCACGTACGCGCCCATCATCGAGACCATCCAGAAGCGCGGCTACGTGGAGCGGCGGGAAAAGCAGTTCCGTCCGACGGAGCTGGGCTTTATCGTCACGGATATGCTCGAGGAGTATTTCAAGAACATTGTCGATGTCAAGTTCACGGCGAATCTGGAGGGAGAACTCGACGGTGTCGCTGATGGGACGCTCGACAAGAATGAGCTGCTCGGCAGCTTTTACAAACCGTTTGAACAGACGCTGAAAAAGGCGGAGGATGCCATCGGTACGGTGGAACTCCCCGAGGAGGTCACCGATATCCCCTGCGATAAGTGTGGCCGCATGATGGTCGTCAAACAGGGGCGTTTTGGCAAGTTCCTTGCGTGTCCCGGCTTCCCTGAGTGCCGCAACGCAAAGCCGCTCCTGCGCGACACGGGTGTCGCGTGTCCCAAGTGCGGCGGGCGGATCGTCGAGCGAAAGAGTCGACGCGGGCGCGCGTTCTTCGGATGCGACCGCTATCCCGAATGTGACTATACAACGTGGGATGAGCCCCAGAAGGAGACCTGCAAGACCTGCGGTGCCTTTATGCAGAAGCATCGCTACCGTACGGGGCGCGCCATTCTCTACTGCAGCAACGGGGCATGCCCTTCGCGTATCGGCAGCCCCATCGAAAAGGAACTGGCGCGCCAGAAAAAGCGTGCACAGGAAGCCCTTGAAAAGACGAAGGAGACTGATGCTGCGGCAAAGGAGTCGGCAACGAAACGAAAGACAAGTGCGCGTAAGGGGACACGCTCGTGAGCGGCGTACGCATCATCGGGGCCGGACTTGCTGGTGCCGAGGCAGCATGGCAGGCGGCTGAAGCAGGAATTGCCGTGGAGCTTTTTGAGATGCGTCCGCTGCGCCGTTCGCCGGCACATAAGACGGATGCCTTTGCGGAACTCGTCTGCAGCAACTCCCTGCGGGCGGCGGGGCTGATGAATGCCGTCGGCGTGCTCAAAGAGGAGATGCGCCGCATGAACTCCATCATCATGCAGGCGGCAGATCATACGGCTGTTCCTGCCGGCGGCGCACTGGCGGTGGATCGCGAGGCGTTCAGCGCCTATGTGACGGAGCGCATTGTGCAGCATCCACTGATCCATGTGCATCACGAGGAGATCACGGAGCTGCCCTCCACGGATGACAGCGTCCTCATCGTCGCCTCCGGACCACTGACCGATGGGCAGCTTGCGGAGGCGATACGTCGCCTGCTTGGCGATGATGGGCTGTACTTCTATGATGCAGCGGCACCGCTCGTCAGCTTCTCCAGCATTGATATGAATGTGGCGTACCGCGCCTCGCGCTATGGGAAGGGCGAGCCCGCCTACATCAACTGCCCCATGAATGAAGCGGAATACGATGCCTTCTGGCAGGCACTGACGACGGCGGAGGCGGCAGAGACACATAATTTTGAAAAAGCAATTTTCTTCGAGGGCTGCATGCCGGTCGAGGTCATGGCAGCGCGCGGGCGCGATACACTCCTCTACGGTCCGCTGAAGCCCGTCGGCCTTGAGCATCCCGTGACGGGGGAGCGTCCATACGCTGTGGTGCAGCTGCGACAGGACAACGCAGCGGGATCGATCTACAACATCGTCGGATTCCAGACCCATCTCAAGTGGCCGGAGCAACGGCGTGTTTTTCAGATGATTCCGGGGCTGGCAGCGGCGGAGTTCCTCCGCTACGGTGTGATGCACCGCAACAGCTTTATCAGTGCACCACGGCATCTGCGTCCGACGTTCCAGTACACGGGAGATGACCGCCTGCTGTTTGCGGGGCAGATGACCGGTGTGGAGGGCTATGTCGAGTCCGCCGCATCGGGGCTTGTCGCGGGGAAAAATGCCGCGCGGCTGGTACAGGGGGAATCACCTGTCGTATTTCCCGTCAGTACCTGCCACGGCGCACTCGCACACTATATCACGACCTGTGATCCAGAACACTTTCAGCCCATGAACATCAACTTCGGGCTGCTCCCACCGCTCGCGGACTTGCCGCGCCGCACGCGTAAACCGGAGAAAAAAAGGATGCTGGCAGAGCGTGCATTGGAGGACTTGGAGCACTTTCTGGAAGGAGAGACACTGTGACATTTCATGCAACAACCATTGTGGCGGTCAAAAAGGATGGCAAGGTTGCCATCGCGGGCGACGGTCAGGTGACCTTCGGCGAGCGTGCGATCATGAAGGCGAACGCGCGCAAGGTGCGGCGTCTCTATCATGGAAAAATCCTCGCGGGATTCGCGGGCTCGGTCGCAGACGCGTTTACTCTTTTTGAAAAGTTCGAGGTCAAGCTGGAGTCGTACAGCGGCAATCTCCAACGCGCTGCCGTGGAGCTGGCGAAGGACTGGCGTACGGACAAGGTACTGCGCAAACTGGAGGCACTTCTCCTCGTTGCGGATCAGGACAGCATCCTCATGATCTCCGGCAACGGCGAGGTCATTGAGCCGGATGGTGACTGCACGGCGATTGGTTCAGGCGGGTTCTTTGCCCTTGCGGCGGCACGTGCTCTCGTGGCGCATTCGACGCTGGATGCACCCGCAATAGCAAAGGAGTCTCTCTCGATCGCTGCGGATATCTGCGTCTATACGAATCATCACATCACAGTGGAGGTACTGGAATCATGAGTCAGATCGGAGTCAACGAACAGACACCGCGCGAGATCGTCGCCGAGCTCGACAAGTATATTGTCGGTCAGCATGAGGCGAAGCGCTCGGTCGCGATCGCTCTGCGCAACCGCTGGCGGAGCCGTCAGCTCGATGCGGATATGCGCGAGGACATCATTCCGAAAAACATCCTCATGATCGGCTCGACCGGTGTCGGCAAGACGGAGATTGCCCGCCGTCTGGCGCGCCTCGTGCGTGCGCCATTTCTGAAGGTGGAGGCGACCAAGTTCACCGAGGTCGGCTACGTCGGACGCGACGTGGAGTCCATCGTGCGTGATCTCGTTGAGACCTCCGTGCGGATGGTGCGTCAGCAGAAGATTGAGGAAGTGGAGGACAAGGCAAAGGAGAATGCAGAGGAGCGTCTCATTGATGTCTTTGTTCCGCCGCCAAAGAAGTCGACAAATCCGCTCGGCAGCCTGTTCTCCTCGCAGGAGGATGAGCCGGAGGAGAAAAAGGAAGAGCCGCCGAAGTATCAGGCGGGACGTGAGTGGATGCGCAAGCGGCTGCGCTCCGGTGAGCTCGAAAATGATGTCATCGAAGTCGAGGTGGAGGAATCCGCGCGCCCGATGGGCAATATGTTTGCCGGCTCCTCCTTGGAGGGGATGAGCGACAACCTCCAGTCCATGATCGGGAAACTCGTGCCGAAAAACCGTCACAAGCGCAAGGTGACAGTCGCACAGGCACGCAAGATCTTCGCGGCCGAGGAGGCGGACAAACTCGTCGATATGGATGTCGTCGCCGAGGAGGCGGTGCGCGCTGCCGAATACAGCGGCATCGTCTTCCTCGATGAGATTGATAAGGTCGCCGTGAGTAATGGACGCAGTGCGGGTGCCGACATCTCGCGTGAGGGCGTTCAGCGTGACATCCTGCCGATTGTGGAGGGCTCTACGGTCGTTACGAAGTATGGCCCTGTTAAGACCGATCATGTGCTCTTCATTGCGGCGGGGGCATTTCATACGGCGAAGCCGTCGGACCTCATTCCCGAGCTGCAGGGGCGTTTTCCAATTCGCGTCGAGCTGAAGTCGCTCGTCAAGGAGGACTTCGAGCGCATCCTCACCGAGCCGCGCAACGCACTCATCAAGCAGTACAGTGCGCTGCTCGGCGTGGAGGGCGTCTCTCTGCGCTTTGCAGATGATGCCGTCAGCCGCCTTGCGCAGCTGGCGGAGACCGTCAATGAGCAGACGGAGGACATCGGCGCACGACGCCTCTACACGCTGCTTGAAAAACTCTTGGAGGAGCTTTCCTTTGACGCGCCCGATCTCACGGAGAAGGAGGTCGTCATCGACGCGGCGTATGTTGACCGTTGTCTCGCGGACATCGCCGGCGACCACGACGTATCGCGATTTATTCTCTGACAACAGGAAGCACGGATAAACTCAGCCACGCCATCACGATTGACGGACTTCACTTTATCCGTGCTTCCGATAAGAACGGTTTGGATGAGTCCAGGCCGTTTTTTCTATTGCCTAAGTGTGCATTTTATGAGATAATTCAGAGTGAAAGAATTTGTGCAGGAGGTATGGCTATGGACGAACAGGGGGGGCTCTTTGCACGGGCGGCGTATCAGCCGCTCGCGGAGCGCGTTCGTCCACGCACGCTTGACGACTTTGTCGGGCAGGAGCATCTCCTGGGGCAGGGGAAGATACTGCGCCGCCTCATTGAGAGTGACCGCATCACCTCGATGATTTTCTGGGGACCGCCCGGCGTCGGCAAGACGACGTTGGCGCAGATCATCGCCGCGCGTACGAAGGCGGAGTTCATCACGTTCTCTGCCGTGACGAGCGGGATCAAGGAGATCCGTACGGTGATGCAGGAGGCGGATCGGCGTCGTATGTACGGGGAGCGCATCGTTGTCTTTGTCGATGAGATTCACCGCTTTAACAAGGCACAGCAGGATGCGTTTCTGCCGTTTGTGGAGAAGGGAAGCATTGTCCTCATCGGAGCGACCACGGAAAATCCCTCCTTTGAGATCAACAACGCTCTGCTCTCGCGCTGCCGTGTCTTTGTCCTGCAGGGGCTGACGGAGGCCGACATCGAACACCTCCTCCGCCATGCGATTGCAACGGACAGAGAGCTGTCGCAGATGCACATCCATCTGTCCGATGATGGGATCACTGCCGTCGCCGCCTTTGCCAACGGTGATGCACGCAGTGCGCTCTCGACGCTCGAGATGCTCGTCCTCAATGCGGATGAGCGGGATGGCGAGCTATACATCACGGAGGAGAATCTCGCACAGTGCATTACGCGAAAATCCCTGCTCTATGATAAGAACGGCGAGGAGCACTATAATCTCATCTCGGCGCTTCACAAGTCCATGCGAAACTCAGACCCGGATGCGGCAGTTTATTGGCTCGCGCGGATGCTGGAGGCGGGGGAGGACCCGCTCTATGTGGCACGGCGTGTGACGCGTTTTGCCGCAGAGGATGTCGGACTTGCCGACCCGCGTGCGCTGGAGCTTGCCGTCGCCGCCTATCAGGCCTGTCACTACATCGGGTATCCCGAGTGCAACGTCCATCTGACGCAGGCTGTCGTCTATCTTTCGCTCGCACCAAAATCGAACGCCATGGAGACTGCATATCTCGCGGCGGCGGCCGATGCCCGCACGATGCTCGCCGAGCCTGTGCCGCTGGTGATACGGAATGCACCGACGCGGCTGATGAAGGATCTGGATTATGGCAAGGGCTATCAGTATGCACATGATGCAGAGGAGCATATCACCAATATGCAGTGCCTTCCGGACGCGTTGGCGGGACGCGCGTACTATCAACCGACGGATCAGGGGATGGAGAGCCGTTTTCGGGAGCGGCTGGAGTGGATCAAGGCGTGGAAGGCAGAGCATGCCCCCAAGAAAAATAATGGATAAATATGTATGACGAGGAAGGAGCTCCTGCGTTGGATGGGAAGCTGAAACTGTACGGGTTTAACAACCTGACGAAGGCGCTGAGTTTCAATATTTATGATATTTGCTATGCGAAGTCGGCGCGTGAGCAGCGGGATTACATCAAGTACATTGATGAGCAGTACAACTCCGACCGTCTCACGAAGATTCTTTCGCAGGTGACCGATATGATCGGTGCGCGGATCCTGAATATTGCAAAGCAGGACTACGAGCCGCAGGGAGCGAGCGTGACGATGCTCATCGCCGAGGAGGCAGCGGTCATCTCGGGAAGCAAGAAGCCCGTCAACGGAACAGCACTGACGGGGGAGACGATACTTGCCCATCTAGACAAGAGCCACGTCACCGTACATACCTATCCTGAGTTTCATCCCGATACGAGCATTGCAACCTTTCGCGTGGATATCGACGTCGCGACCTGCGGAGAGATTACACCGCTGCAGACGCTGGACTATCTCATCAGTCAGTTCGACTCGGACATCATCACGATGGACTATCGTGTACGCGGCTTTACGCGCGATCTGCAGGGACGCAAGCTGTTTATGGACAGCAAGATGACCTCCATCCAGGAGTTTATCAAACAGGAGACGCTGGATGAGTATGATGCCGTGGACATCAACCTCTATCAGGCAAGCCTTTTCCATACGCGGATGCTGATCAAGGAGCCGCAGCTCCAAAACTACCTCTTCAATACGGATGTCGATGAGATCCCGCCCAAGACACGGCTCCTCATCAGTACGAGTCTGCGTCGTGAGATGATCGAGATCTTCAGCGGGAGAAACGTGTACTAGGTATTTGTGTGCTGGGAGATGATCGGATGCCGCTCTATAAAAAATCGCTTTTGATTCTCCTGGCGCTGCTTGGTGCTGTCCTGATCGGTGCGACCTACGGCTACTATCGAGAGCAGGATGCCATCGCGCTCGACGCGGCGACGACCGAGCACGTCGAGCCCCTGCGCAAGGTTACCGTCTATGTCTCGGGTGAGGTAAAGAAGCCCGGGCTGGTCACGCTGGATGAGGACAAACGCGTCGCCGATGCGGTGAATGCTGCCGGCGGTGTGATCGAGACCGCAGACGTTGACCATATCAATATGGCGGCACATCTTGAGGACGGAATGCAGATACGTGTGCCCATGCACCTGCGCGATGCAGGAGAAAAGGGAGCGGCGGCATCTCCCGGCAGGCAGGCAGACGGAAAGATCAATCTCAACACGGCGACCGAGAAGGAGCTGCAGGAGCTGCCCGGCATCGGTCCCGCCATGTCTGCGCGTATCGTGGAGTATCGTGAGAGCAATGGCGCATTTCAGTCCATCGACGATATCAAGAAGGTGCGCGGCATTGGTGCGGCTAAATTTGAAAAACTGAAAGATCGTGTGACGCTATGAAAACGGGACAGCACCCGCTGCGCTTCCTCATGGGGCTGCTGGCGGTGTTTTGTCTCGGCATTGTCTGTGGTGCCTGCTACGGTATCTCTCTTTCCGTGCATCGTATCTATCTTATCGCCGCCATCCTGATCTTTTTTTCAGCCTCCGTTATCCTCGTTCTGAAACAGCATGAACGAACATGGATCGCGTTTGTGGGGCTTTTTTTCGTTGCGGGGATGTTTCGATTTGCGGGGGCGTATGAGCTGCCGGCGCAGGATATATCTCGTGCGGCAGGAGAGGAGACTGTTGTCTCTGGGATCATCACGGAGATGCCGCGCGTCACGGAGCGCACGGACGGGTCGCGGCAGATTCGCTATACTGCAGCGGTATACGCTCTGGGGCAAGGCAATGCAGAGCGTACGGCGAACGGACAGCTGCTCCTCTATGAACGGGAGGAGGATACGTCACCGCATGTGGGGCGCATTGGAGACAGGATCACGGCAGAGGGGAAGATTCGCCGCCCCCATGGATATCAAAATCCTGGGCAGATAGACACGGCGCTCCTCCTCCGCACGCAGGGGATCACGGCCTCTCTGTCGGCACATCGGGGGAGTGTATCCATCGAGTCCCGTGATGATATCTCTCTATGGGAGCAGTGGATGCGCCGCGCGGCAGAGATTCGTACGCACTATCTTGAGCACATGCGTGCGGTCATGCCGCATACAGATGCGGCGGCAATCTTTGCGATGCTGTTCGGCGGCTATGAGGGAATCGACCCCGCCCTGCTAGAGGCGTATACAACAACGGGGATCGTTCACATTCTGTCCGTGTCCGGTTCTCATATTAGTCTGATTGCCGCCGTGATTGCGTGGATTGCTGTGATCCTGCGTCTGCCGCGAGGGCTCAGTGCCGCTGCTGTACTTTCTGCGATTTTTTTCTATGTTCTGTTGGCGGGTATGGTACCGCCTGCCGTACGCTCCGGCATCATGGGCGGGGCCGCCTTTATCGGACTGGTGCTCGGGCGCGAGCGCGACGCAAAGTATCTGCTCCTTTTGACAGGGCTGCTCATGCTTATGGTGTCGCCACTGCTCCTCTTTCACATCAGTTTTCAGCTGTCTTTTTTGGCGACGGCAGGGCTTCTCTTCCTCGCCCCTGTCCTCGCAGGAAAGGTGCATCGTCTGCCGCGCCTCGTTTCTATGGCTTTTTCCATTACGATTGCCGCGCAACTCATGGTGCTTCCCGTACTGGCATGGTATTTCAATCAGGTGTCGATCTCCGCGCTCCTCGCCAATCTTATCGTTGTGCCCATCGTTGAACTCATCATCATCATGGGACTCTTTGCCGGTATTGTCACCTATCTCCTGCCGCTCCTCGGCGGCATTCTCTTTGCCGCTGACAGCGTCTTGCTCGGCATATCGTTTGAGCTGACACGCGCCCTAGCAGCTCTTCCCCTGTCCAAGGTATGGCTGCCGTCGATGGGGCTTTTCCCATCGGTCTGCTATTATGTGGTGATCCTGATCCTCTGTGCACCATCCGAGATGCGCAGGAAGATCCTATCGCGTCTCTTGGCATATCGCCATATTGTCGCTGTGTTGTGTCTCGCCCTCCTTGTCGGTGTGTGTGCGTGGCGGATGATCATGCCGCGCGAGATGGCCGTACACTTCATCGATGTGGGGCAGGGGGACTGTGCCCTCGTTGTGACGCCGCACGGACATGCGATGCTCTTTGATACGGGCGGAACGCGAGACGGTGCGTTTGATGTTGGCGCACGCGTCGATGTTCCCTATCTTCTCCACTACGGTGTGCGCGAGGTGGACTACATCTTTCTCTCGCATGCCCACGAAGACCATGCGGCAGGCGCGGGGGCGATTCTCTCCCGTCTGCCGGTAAAACACGTCTATACGGCGGATGAGGGACGCCATGCCTACGCCATGAGCATGCGCCTCGGTGATGCAAATCCTCTGCTGTCGAAACTCAGCCGGGCGGAGGCGGGGGAGACCTTTGTTCTGGACGGAGTTACCGTGGAGGTGATCTATGCACCGGCACGTGACCCATCGGACAATGCGACGGGCAACGAGGTGTCGAACGTCTACCGTATCCGCTACGGTGATGCGTCCTTCCTATTTACGGGCGATCTCGTTCGGGAACATGAGCTGAAGATGCTCAGTGCGGGCACGGATGCCTCTGCAACCGTTCTAAAAATCCCACATCATGGCTCGCATACATCCAGTTCAGAGGAATTTATCCGTGCCGTTCATCCCATGTATGCCGTCTACTGTGTCGGTGCAGGGAACAGCTTCGGACATCCGCATGCCGACGTGGTGGAGCGCTATGATCGGATGGGCATAAAAACGCTCCGAACGGATGAGGACGGCGCGATTGTCTTTCATACCGACGGGCATCATCTCTCGGTGGAAACCTTTGCCGAGGGGCGACTGATACGTGAAATGAACGAAAAGTAGCATCCTATGGTTTCTCTTTTGTCTCCCACTCATGGGATTTTGCTTTGGATTACCACAGCACTGGAAACGTACTTCCGCAGGACATCCGAGTGAGACTTGACGCATTCACAGAATGGCTGATAGAATAAACTATAGTTGAGGACAGAATTCACGTAGAGACAATATCCGCACTGTCACAGGGCATCCTGCCAGCCAAATGAGCGGGATGGATGTGTCAGCTTCTTGGGAGAAGAAAACATGGCAAGCTGGAGCGGAATCCGAAAAAAACTCGAAAAGGACTATCTGGCGCTGAGCCTCAGAGGGCATATTCAGTATTATGCGACATCGTATAGCAGGAGCCCGGATCACGAGGGACGTGCCGCTATACGATACAATGGAAAAGAAATCATCAAGGGCTGTTACTACAATAATTGGCTGAAAGCAGATTGTTTTCCACAAGATGAAACTTACGAAAAACGCATGAAAGAAGAATTTGCGTTTATGGATGACACTGCCTTACGGTTGGGCGTGTTCGATCAACGCTCATTCTATCGCGCCTTTAGGGCATTTGAGCGGCAAAGCATCGAAGCGAGCCTCAAGAGCGAAAACTTGCTCGTACGCATATTCGCTGTGCTGGATCGGCGCGTTGGGAAAAGGAGACTGCTTGCAATGAAAGAATCCATCACGGAAGAACCAGTTGTGTTTCAGGAGTTTTACGCCATCCGTACGAAGGCAGAAGAATTGGAGTAGAGAGAAATAAATTCGTTTTTTAGTGAATGATATCATTCGCGTGGCATGGTTCAAAGCGGACAGGATGAAAAAAATGATGGAAAACAGTAACGTAATCGACATTCCCAGTCTCCAGTGGTACCCGGGGCGAATCTAAAAATAGGGAAGCAATCCCTTATATTCCAATGGATTACGATTTTTCCTGTCTCCCATTCAAGTAAAATGTCTCCCGTTTGTCTCCCGAATTTCGAGGGAGACAAATGGGAGACATATGTTTTACAGCACGTTCTTCACCTTGTCGGAGATGATCTGTACGGGCACCTCTTGCATCTCGGGACGGTTCTCGATGTAGCGGAGTGTCGTATCATAGTCGGAGTGGCCGGCACGCGCCATGATGTCATTGGGCGCTGCCTGTGATTCGCCGAGCATGGTGAGATTCGTGTGACGCATGCAGTGGAAATCGAAGTCATGCACACCGAGCTCGCGGATGCGCTTGCACTGGTAGCCCAATGTGGTTGGCTTGATGTATTTCCCATTCGGCTGCGTACAGATAATATCGATGCGCGGGCCTGGAGCAGGATAACCCTTTTCAAGGGAGACAATCTTTCGGATATCACGTCCCTGATAATCCTTCGCCGGGACAATGTAGTTGTAGAAATAATCCTCTCCATAATAGAGTTCGTTCTTCGCCTGTTGACGTTTCCAACGTTGGAGGAGGGGGAGAATGACCTGCGCATCGAAGGGAAGCGTCCGACGGCTGCTCTCGGTCTTTAGATCGCAGACATAATGCAGACCGACCTTTCCACGCATGGCAAGCCGCTGTATCTGCTGCGTGATGGAAAGCGTCATGCGCTGCATATCGCAGTTATCCCATGAGAGACAGAGCGCCTCACCGATGCGCGTGCCGAAATAGAGACCCATGACAAGCGGCATGTGGAACGTCGAGCCGAACGGATGCCTCTGAAAGATCATTGCCAGCTCATTATCCTCGATACGCCGACGCGGCTGCCGATGACTGAGCGGGGCAAACTCTTTGCCCGGCACCTTGATAAGGCGTGCAGGATTCTCCCGCAGCAGTTCCATCGGATAGATCGCATAGTCCAGTGCCGTGGAGATGTTGCTGAGGATCCGTGCGACGGTCTCATAGGCATAGCCGTCCTTGCGCTTCTGCTGGACGAACCGATCAATGATGGCGGGGGAGAGGGAGGATAAACGATATTCGCCAAGCGCGGGTTTTATATGCAGGCGAATGTTCTTCTCTCGTAGTTCCAATGTGTTATTTCGTGCATACAATCGCGTGCGTTCGTACCAAATATCGAGATAGTCGGCAAAACTGATGCTGGCATCGTTCTTCTTTGCACCGCCGCCGATGTAGGCGTTGTATGCCTCAACTCCGGCCATGCGTGCATCCTGCTCCGTGGCATACCCGCCGCCTTCGCCGCGACGGCGTTTGCCGTCAACTTTTGCCTTCTCAAAGTAGTACGCCCATGACGACCCGCGCTGTTTTACGCGGACGTGATCGAGTGGGTTATTCGATTTTTTCGACATAATAAAAGCCTCCCTTGAAAATTGGAGGCTAATCCCATATAATAGGTGTTGGCGTAGATGTGATTAGCCTCACATTTATACTTGACCGTCCGGAGGTGGTGCTCCGGGCGGTTTTTATCTTAATCTATAATTATCTATCATTATCCGTGTAAATCTGATATAATAAGGACAATCAGAGGAGGTGGACACAATGCGAGATTTTCAGAAATTTATTGAAAAGAATCGCCGTGAGATGTATGCAGTAGCGTATGACAACTGCCAGCACGATGAGGAAGGGCATTGTATCTTCCCGAAAGATGACCCTTGGATGAATGATACGGCGTGGGACACGGACTAGCATATCAAATAAGCTATCTTCGACTGCTCAGAAGCAACGCTGAGCGGTCTTTTATTTTACGAAAATGCTTCAATACGTCTGAGTTCCTCCGCCTGCAGTTCCTCGGCGAATGTTGCGAATCCCTGCAAATCCTCCGTATTGAGATAGTTGATGTACTCCTTGCGCTGCTCCACGGGAATCACAATCGGTGTCATGCCGGAGAGGAAACAACTGTATACCATCAGCGCACGACCGACCCGTCCGTTGCCGTCCGGGAACGGATGAATATGCTCGAATGCGATGTGCTGGCGGCAGATGGCAAGCACCTTATCCGAATCGGATGCAGCTGCATCCATCTGCGCAGCGAGGTTGTCGATCCAGTCCGTCAGTGCCGACGGAACGAGGTAGGGCGGTGTCGGTGTGAAGCCTGCACCGATGATCATATTCGGGCGCTGCTTGAATTGACCGGGGACACTTTCGATTGCATACTTGCAGAGGATCGCGTGCACCTCGCGGATCAGAGAAAGGGAGAGCGGTGTGCCGGCGGCCGACTGCTCGACAAGAAATGTCATGAATGCCTTGTAGTTCAGCACCTCATTCAGCTCGCGCATATCCATCGCGCGCGGGATATAGCCGTCAACGAGAACGCTCTTTGTCTCGCCCTGCGTCAGAGTATTGCCTTCGATCGCAGTGGAGTGATGCGCCATCCGCACCATGAGGTCACTGAGATAGTCAGGGTCATATGTCACTGTGAACCTCCTTTCTTAGAGAATACTTGCTTCACCGCTCATCGTGCTCCAACACGGTGGGCGGTTTTTTATTGAGAAAATAAAAAACCCCTGCACGATTCATGCAGGGGCTCTGTGGCTCAAGACCACGAAAATGAACTGGTTAGCGACTTGATGCCGCTTCGTGTCCATAGTATAACCCCTACAACGGTTAATTGTCAAATTTGTCAATTTGCGGTGATGCTTGTAGAAAAAGAAAGAACCCAGTCAAACTTGACTGGGTTCCCCTGTGTCCTAGCGGTCATACGACCGAACCCGCGAAGGGCATGTGTATTATTATAATACACGAACAGGGAGAATCCGTCAAGCGGAAAGGCCTAGTTGCTAGTAAACAAAAATGTCCTCAAAACAGTGTCGATGCTATCAATCTCTGTATCTCCCAAATATCATCCCTTCCTATCGTCTATGGACGCTTTTTGCGCACTCTTCAATTCCGCAAAATTCTCCGGCACGCCGACGGATCGTGCGAGTTGGTACATAGTACAATCAGGATACTCTCGCAGTAGATCGTCAGGGAGAAGAAGCTCGACAGCGAAGGTGTTCGCCTGACGTTCAAATCGGCTGTGCGGGTTGAATGTCTTTGTGTCCATGAAAACCGTGTTTAAGTCTCGGTGCATCTGCATGTGCCCGAGTTCGTGTGCGAGGACAAAACGTGCGGCGTCCTCATCCAAGTCCTCGGAGAGATAGATGATATGATTGCGCTTATGATACTGGTAGAACCCGTTGAGATCGACGAGGTGGCAGTAGATCAATATGATATTGAGTGCCCGGGCAATCGTAAAGGGATTGTTTGAGTTACACCGCCTCATGAGTTTGATTGCACATTCCCTTGCATTCATCGGTCAGTCCTCGTGACGGTACTTTTTCGGCGTATACTTTGCCTTGTTGCGTTTCTTCGCCATCTCCATCCCGATCTGCATCGCATCAAGGATGGACTGGATGCTCTCGGGGCTTGCGGGCTGTCCGTCAAACATCAGCCCCTCCTCCTGCATGAGCTTTTCCTTCATGTCATCCATCAAGTGCATAATCTCACGCTCGTCTTTTGGCGTGAGATCGGGCAGATCGCCCGAGGCGGGGGGCTGCTCTAATAGCTCGCTACGTTTTATCTTGAAAAAAGAGCATAGCTTATCCACTTTATCCATGCGAGGGACTTTGTATCCCTTTACCCAATTGCTTATGGTAGTATTGCTGACTTCCATATAAGCTGCTAATTCTGCCTGCGTGATTCCACGTTCTTGTAACAAGCGGTTCAGGTTGTCAGTAAATGTTTTTTTCATGGTGTTTTCATTTGGCATATCTTTCACCTCTTTTATATGAATTATTATATAACCAAAAGTAAAATAGCACAATACGAGAATAAAAATAAATAAACTAAAAGTGTTGACATAAACTTTCAGTTGATTTATAATAAGGGCATACCAAATGAAAGGGGGAACGCGGATGAGGAAAAAGAAACGACTTACCGTTTTGAAGGAAGTCACCAAATTCTTGATTGCGTCAGCTGCAGTCATCAATGCGGTGATCGAACTCATTAAACTGGTAAGCCGTTAGTCTGACGGGGGTGGTGAGAGCGCCCCCGTTAGAAATACTATACATCATCCGCGAAGAAGATACAATGAAAACTTCAACCGTGTTGCTCGTTCTGCTGGCTGTGACGATGCTTTCGGAGGTGTTCTTTGAGAGTGACACAGCATTCAGCATTACAAAGATTGCACAGTCGATCGCAATCCTTGTAGCGCTGTATGTAGAGCATTGGCAGAAGAAGCAGTAACCAGCCGAAACGCCCTGCGGGGCGTCTGCCGGGGATAGCCGCCCGGTACTGATGAGGCAGGCAGAAAGGATGTGATCCAGTGAAAATTAGCTTGAAAGCCGCCCGTGTAAACGCCAATCTGACACAGGAAGAAGTCGCAAAACTCTTGCGTAAAAACAAACAGACTATTGTCAACTGGGAGAACGGGAAAACGGTCATTGATGTGGGCAACTTCACAGCATTGTGCCAGCTCTACAAGATTGACAAAGACTGTATTTTTTTGCCCGCAAGCTAAACTTTAAGTTTAACATCGGTTGCGAGGAAGTCCAGCATGACGGGCAGGAGGAGCAGAGAGGAGGTGAGGGGATGGCAAAAGAAAAGCCCCTGCACGAGCAGGGGACTAAGCGATCATTAGATCAGGGATGTAGTCATTCCGTTTCGACCAGTGCACGGGGGTCGCCTCGTAATTGGCGAAAGCTTCGATGGCATCCTCCGCAATGTTCTTTTCATCATTGAGCATGGCAAACATCTTGTTTTTGACGGCACGATTTTTTTGAATATCCTCCCACATAAAGAGTACAGCGGTGACATTGCTTTTTCTAGGGGCGTTGATGGCGTAGACGAAGCGCTCAGGGTTCTTTTTCCCTTTTGGGATGATGAAGTCTACCTTGTGAATGTAGCCGCTTTTTCCTTGGAACTGTGCGTCGGGCGTATAAAAAATATCGTTCTTCTCAAAAAAGTGAACGACCTCATCCAGAAAGATCATGCCCTTCTTTTGGGTCGATGGGACGAACATATCGCTTGCGGACATCATCGCTTGCAGCAGTAAGTGTTGTTTTACAGGATATGACTGCATCGTTGTCTTGATCTGAAGCTCTTTATCGTCCGTAACCGTGACGCCATATCCGCGAAAGAAGTTTTGAATTACCTTCATCCTTCTGCCAACGGACATGTCATACAGTTCCATGTCTCTGATGATATATCCATCATCAGACAACGTGACTTCTCCCCGATCTTCCTTTGCGAAGATAACCAATCCGTCATTGTGGCGATCCATGAACGGCGTTGCAATTTCTGTCCAGCCATTTGAAAGGTGGGTTTCAACAGTGTTTGTCTTTACCCAGTTCAAATAGCTATCGGTGAATGTCCTCATTGAAATCCAACCCTCCTTGCCTTGGAATGCGTAACTTATCTACGTCTATTACTTTAGCATAGGTCAAAAAGTCACGCAATGTCTGGAAAAAATCGAGGGGGTCGATGAAGGCATCTGGGAGCAAATAGGCGTTGTGATCTCTTTCATGTTCATCATATATGTGAATGTGCGGCGTATGTGGAGGAATGGTCGTACCGTCAGCATTTGTGTGAAGCCTCTGACCGTCGGTGTCCAGTCGCAGGAGCGGAGTATTCTCGTAGAGGAGAAGATAGGATGCGTTCCGTCGATCCTCATTCTTGCTGCGGGCAACCTGCATCGCAAAGATAAATTCCCGCAGATTTTCAAGATCGGATGCGGGGTAACGCTCCTTTTCTCCTCGTGACGGCACTCGTAATGTTTGCTCGCGCATCATCTTTTGAAGGTTACTGAGAAATTCTGCTTCATCATTGGTGAGATTCATTTCTCTCTATCCTTTCATTGGATTGGCGGCTTATGGTTGGATTATCGCTTCTGCCGACGAGGTAGTCAAGCGATACGTCGAAGTAGTCCGCAAGGGCGATGAGGGTGTCGAATGTTGGTTTCGTTTTTCCGTATTCCCAATCTTGATAGTTTCGTTCTGTAACTCCTGCCGCCGCTGCTGCTTCCTTCTGTGTATGTTTTCGTTCTTTGCGGATGGCGCGTAAATGATCTTTGAAAATAACCATGTCAATCCCTCCAAAAAAGATTGACACGAAGAAATCTACGTGTTGCTATAACAACATAACACGAAGAAAACAACGTGTTAAATATAGAAAGGGGAGAGGGTGAAGTGAGAGAGACGAAAAAGAAAACGAATCTGCTTGTGGCAAGAGTTGCATCCGGCAAGACGCAGCGGCAAGTAGCACAGGAGGCACAGATAAACGAGAGGGTTTATCAAAACTACGAATACGACGAGAACGAGCCCCGCATACGGACGGCAATCCGCATCGCAGATGCGCTCGGCGTGAAGGATGTTCGGTCACTCTGGGGCGGCAACCCCGTGAGAGCATAACCTGCTAGCAAAATTATAGCATAAAGCTAGCAGGAGGGCTACATGAGAGAATCAATTTTCTTACGAGTTCCACCGGAACTAAAGCGATGGTTGGAGCAGGAAGCAAAGCGGCGCGGACTGACACTCACAGGGCTTATCGTGGCTCTATTGAGTGAGTATCGCGAGCAGAAGGACAAGACGGTGTGAGCCGTATAGCGACCGAGAGGAGGTGAGGGGATGGCAAAAGAAAAGCCCCTGCACGAGCAGGGGGCTATGGGTGATCGCCAACCAATCTATCTGGCAGTCAATATTCAATTCCCTGAGCAGGTGAGCTTTTATCGGGATGTTCGTGCATTGTTCCTGTGTTTTGTCATGATGCTTGGCGAGGTGCTAAAAACAATCTGGTTATCCTACTATCCATATTTGGAGAAACTTCGTATTCGACGAAAGCGGTGACGCTGATTGGTATTCTGTTGAGCGACTCTATAAAATAGCTTGCTTCTGTTTGATGATCCTTGTCAATTTTGAACGGATAACGACCACGAGGGATGGGGAGTCCATCCATTACCTCAAATTGACCGATATAGGTATCCGCAGAATATGAGCAAACGATTCCAGAGATTTGCAACGGAATATCAGAGGTGACTCGGTCACTTTTAAACAAACGTGAGGTTGGGTAATCAAGATGAATTGGTTCATCTAAGTGGTTCGGAGCAGTTATTTCAATTGCACCGTCTGTTCCATAGTGAAATGATTTGGATAAGCGGTATAGGGGAGGTCTCATTCTTTGCGCAATTGCTAAAGCATCTTCGGAGACTTGTAACGTATTGGTTCCTTCTTGAAATATACATATTGCGTTTGGAGAATCTTTAATTTCAACTTTTGGAGTATTGTTCTTCCCAAGTATTTGGGAGAGAAAAGTCTTGAGTAACTTGAACCCCGACAACGTTCCTTCAATGATAAGTTTTGGATCAAGTGCTTGTCCGATGATAAGGGATTGTTGAATTGCAACAATATCCAATCCTGCGTCAAAGATAATAGATCCACGCTTTATATCATAGGCAACAATGTTGAAGTTACTCCGATCTATCGGGCTGATTCTTGAACGTCCTGTGTAGTAACAATATGAACGATCAAATAAGGCCTGTATGTTGATAAGCGTTGTTCCTAGCATGTGGAGATTTACACTTTTTGTTAGTTCCTCTCCTGTTAAAGATATGATCAGACGATCGGAGCCGTTCATCAGAATACCTCCTAGATAACTTGCTTTTTTGTTAGAGCTTATTTCTACATGAAAATAAATTTTCCTGCATAGGAAACAGAGATCTCGAAAGGAGGAAAACCAATGAGCAACAACCAGAAATACCCACGCTGCCATGCCCGCACCGTCGCTGAGATCGTACAGGACATCCGCATCACCGCAGCCACGCTCCGTGAAATCTTTGGCATCGAGCGTCATGTCGCAATCAACAAAGCGGTCTGCCTCGAAGAGGAGGCCTACGGACTTGAGATGTCAGCAATCAAGCCGATTATCCGTGTACCTGTGAAAGGAGTAAATGAATGAACAAACTTCAAATTTTCGAGAGCACCGCCTTCGGGACTGTCCGAACGGTACTCATTGACAAAGAGCCGTACTTCGTTGGCAAGGATGTTGCAGAGATTCTTGGATATACGAACCCGCAAAAAGCGATTCGTGACCATGTGGACGACGAGGACAGGACGGTGAACGAATCGTTCACCGTCAACGGGACAAAGGGGCTTCTTATCAACGAGTCAGGGCTTTACGCGCTGATTGTCGCCTCAAAGCTCCCTGCTGCGAAGAAATTCAAACGCTGGGTCACGTCCGAGGTCCTCCCCGCAATCCGCAAGACAGGCAGCTACACCGTGCCGAAACTCGAAAAGAACCCGAAGTACCGCACCCGCATGATCGGGACAGCAGTACGGGATGTCCGCAGCACGGCGGCAGAACTGCAGAAACTCTTCGGCGTCAAGGATGGCATCGCGCTCGCGAAGGCGACGAGCATGATCGAGCGGGCGTACGGTGTAGAGATGCCCGAGGTCAAGGAACTCATTCCTCCGGCAGAGCATGACACGGGCTTTCTTAATCCTACTGCGATCGGTGCAAAGCTCGGCATCAGCGCAAAGGATACCAACTTGCTCCTCAAGAATGCGGGTCTCCAGATGAAGATCGGCAAGGAGTGGCGCATCACGAACAAGGGCAAGAATTACGGCGAGGAAATGCCGTATGAGCGCAACGGTCACAGCGGGTATCAGATTCGCTGGAATGAGTCGGTGGTCGAGGTACTGCGGTGAAAGGAGCCAAGCACATGGAAAAGTCACGTTTTAAAGTCTTCCTGTCCTGCTACCTGACAGAGGCTCAGATTGGGCTTTTGAAGGAAGCCCTTGCGACAGGGAAGGGTATTCATTTCTACGGCCCGCAGGGGCACGGCAAGTCAACGCTGTGTACGCTCTTTCATCGTGCCGGATACGCGAAAGTTACGGAGGCGGGGACAATCGAGGGGACAGAGATGTGGACAGGCCCGTACGCCATACCCGACGTGGATGCGCGCAAAGGCGTCGTCCTGCTCGAGGTATGTATGGACTACACAGAAAAAGGGCGTTCCGAAATCAGCGCGTATTTCGAGAAGCCATTTACGAAGGATGAGGTTATTGCTTGGGTTCTTTCCTAAGCTGCAGGTTGAAGTAGTAGTAATCGGTTTTGTTTGGGCGATCCAATTCCTTCTTGGAGAAACGAAATCCAGCAGCAATCAGCGCACCTTTCATCTCGTCGTTCGTCAGATATGTGTCACGGTCAGCAAAAGCGTGATTGTACATATTACGAATTGAGAGTGATGTGAGACGCCGTCGGATCGTCTTGGTCTTGGCGAAGGTCTGATCGATCCACTGAAGCACGTGCTGCTGCATTTCCAGAGGGAGCTCTGAGAAGTCGTTCGGGTCGTTGGTCGGCTCTCCGGGTACTTTTCTAGGCTCGGACATATTAACACCTCCTTTCCATGGTGATTATACCACGGCGAGGAGGAGGACAACAACCGAGAGGAGGAATGCCGCAGAAGTAATTCGCCGGACGGTCAAGAATGATGTGAGGCTAAACAAATAGAACGGAGGTGCAATGATGGACAGTGCAGCGATGGCGTCCATCATCGCCAGTGCGATTGAGCGCGCAAGCAGGTCGGTCGCAGTCGTGCGGGAGTGTCAAACACCAGACGAACTCCTGACGGTGGTCGAAGTTGCCGCAGTGCTCGGCGTCGGCAAGAACTATGCGAATATGCTGGTGCAGTCCGGCATTATCCGGGGCATCAAGCTGAATGGGATGAAGGTGCGCCGGCGTGAATTGGAACGCTGGATGGCTGCCATGGACGGGATGGACTTGGAGGATCCTCGGAATCCCGTCCCGATCGAGAGAAAGGAGGCGGTCGCATGAGCGGTAAGAAACTGATTGCGGGATGCTGCATCGCAGGGGCGGCAATCCTGCTCGCGGGAGCCTGCAGTCAACAGCCCGATGGACGGAATGCCGTCCTCGTGGAGGAGGTATACATCGTCAAGTCGGGCGATACGCTCTGGGATATCGCAGAGACGTATGTCCGCAAAAATACCGGCACGCGCCGGTACATCCTCGAATACAAGTCGGGGATGGAGGAGCTGAATCCTTGGTTGCTCGAACGGCACGGGATGATCTATCCCGGCGATAAGTTGACATTGACCTATTGGGTCAAGGGAGATAAGGAGGAAGAGCATGGAAAATGAGAAGTCAACAGAGAATCAGGTTCTTTCGGGGGAAATTGGCGGGTACAACCCCGAGTACAACAATTTTGTATGTCCGGGAGAACTCACTGTGCAGATCACGCTGAACGAATATCGGAAACTGATTGAGGAAAATGCGACTGCACAGCATAGAATCGACAAGGCTGATATGGAGCGCATCGAAAAGCGGAGAGAAGCAGATCAACTCAAGAAAGAGAACGCCGTG
>NZ_GL397087.1:536607-566226 GCF_000146365.1 Selenomonas sp. oral taxon 149 str. 67H29BP | reverse complement strand
ACCCGTATGATCTGGGCGGCACGTCCGAGGAGGAAGGAGATTCTGCGGACGATTGGAGCACCCAGAGAGACGATCCGTACGCCGCAGGGCTTCTTCTGGCGGCACAGGCGACAGAGACCAAGAGAGCGCATGATGCCGCGTGCGCAGGGTGCCCGTACACCGTGGACACCTGCCACGAGTGCCACTACAACGGGCGAGAGTTCCGGGATGAGCGATACCGTAACCCGCTCCTTTCCTGCATCCCGTCATGTGCCAAGTACAAGACGCAGCAGGCACAGAAACGGATCACGAAACTCATGGGAAGCAGCGGCATTGGTGAGCGGTTCCGGTCGCGCAGCTTCGCGACGTTTCGCCAGACGCCCGAAACAAGACATGCATTCATAGCGTGCAAGCGGTTTTGTGAGAGCGTCAAGGTCGATCCAAAGGCACCGGGCATTCTCCTGAAAGGGGGGTGCGGAACCGGAAAGACACACCTCGCGGTGTCGATTCTGCGCGAAATCGCAGAGGCGGGGATTCCCGGGATGTTCGTGGTAGTCCCTGATCTTCTCGCCAAAATGCGGGCAAGTTTCAGCCTTCGGGATGGCAAGGCAGATGAGCTTTTGAAAGCAGCAAAAGATGCAGCGGTACTTGTCCTTGACGATCTTGGAGCTGAGGATCCAAAACCGTGGGTGCCGGAGCTGATCTACGTGCTGATCAATCACCGATACGAGCACATGCTCCCCACGGTCATCACGACCAACTGCGGAGGCAAGGAGTTAGAGGCAGTATTCGGGCGGCGCATCGTAAGCCGTCTTTCGGAAATGACAGTACCGGTGAACATCCGGGCAGAGGATTATCGCATGAAAGGAGCGTGCTGAGATGGCACAGGAAATGACACAGAGCGCGGGTACTTATGAGGAGGTGCGGCAGTGGAGCTGATTGTCGATAACTTCGCGGGCGGCGGCGGGGCATCCACCGGCATCGAGCTTGCCACAGGGCGCAGCGTGGATATTGCAATCAATCACGACCCTACGGCGATTGCGATGCACCGTGCTAATCATCCGAGCTCGAAGCACTACTGCGAGAACGTCTGGGACGTTGACCCCGTGGAGGCGTGTGCGGGGCGTCCCGTTGGTCTCGCCTGGTTTTCTCCTGACTGCAAGCACTTCTCGAAAGCAAAAGGCGGGAAGCCCGTCGAAAAAGCAATTCGCGGGCTTGCGTGGGTGGCAATACGCTGGGCAAAGCTCGTGCGGCCGCGCGTGATTATCCTCGAAAACGTCGAAGAGTTTACGACATGGGGCCCCCTGATCGGCAATCGACCTGACCCAACGCGCAAGGGACAGACATTTCGGAGATTCGTCCATGCACTCAAACGCTATGGGTACCGTGTCGAATGGAACGAGCTGCGGGCGTGTGACTACGGTGCACCGACCATCCGCAAACGATTTTTCCTTGTTGCACGGTGTGATGGCTTGCCAATCGTCTGGCCTGAACCGACGCATGGAGACCCGTCAACGCTCTTTGTGGCGAGCGGTATCCTCCATCCGTGGCGGACGTCGGCGGAGATCATCGACTGGACAATCCCGTGCCCGAGTATCTATGACCGCAAGAAGCCGCTCTGCGAAAATACGATGCGGCGCATTGCGCGAGGGCTTAGAAAATTTGTGCTGGAGCATCCGCAGCCATACATCGTGGACTACCACATTGCGCCGTTCCTGATACAGTATCACACGGAACAGTCAGGGAAAGAGGTGCGCGGGCAAGCAGTAGACAAGCCGCTCATGACGGCGGATTCGTCCAATCGGTATGGACTTGTGACGGCACTCCTGATTAAGTATTACGGCCAAGGTGAGGGGCAGACGCTCACAGAGCCACTGCATACAATCACGACCAGAGATAGATTCGGTGTGGTTGCTGTATGCGGAGAGTTGTATCAGGTCACGGATATCGGCATGCGGATGCTTACGCCGAGGGAGTTGTTTCGGGCGCAGGGATTTCCGGAGAGTTATATCATCGACCGCGACGCTGACGGCAGGAGCTATCCAAAATCGGCGCAGGTTGCCCGATGCGGAAATGCGGTGCCGCCGCCGTTTGCGGAGGCCCTTGTACGTGCCAATCTGCCGGAACTGTGCGGCGAGGAAGAACGTGAAAGTGCATGAGGAGGAGACAAAATGAAAACGACGATGGAGATTGCACCGATTTTCGACAACGAAAACGGAGAGGTGAGAATCAGCGGACGGCAGCTGCATATGTTCTTGGAGGTGCAGACCCGCTATAACGATTGGTTCGCGCGTATGTGCGAATACGGATTTGTAGAGGGAGAGGATTATTACTCAAATTTGAGTAAAACCTCTGAGCTTGGCGGGCGCCCCGCAATCGACCATCTCATGACGCTCTCAATGGCAAAGGAGCTGGCGATGCTCCAACGCACTGAGAAGGGCAAGGAGGCGCGGCGGTACTTTATCCGTATCGAGGAGGAATGGAACACGCCCGAGCGGGTCATGGCGCGTGCCCTGCGGTTTTCCGAACGCATTCTGAGCGACACAAAAGCCTTGCTTGCGGATGCGCAGGAACAGATACTTTTTGCATAGGAGGAGAGCCCATGAAACAAATCCTTGATGCGTGCTGTGGCTCTCGAATGTTCTGGTTTGACAAGAAGCATCCTGCGGCTGTGTTCATGGACAATCGTAGCTTTGCCAAAACGTTGTGCGATAGCCGACGATTCGAGGTCAAGCCTGATCTGATCGCTGACTTCCGAGAGATTCCATTTCCTGACGAGAGTTTCCAGCTTGTCGTATTCGACCCGCCGCATTTGTGCAGTGCAGGAAAGATTTCGTGGCTCGGCATCAAGTATGGTGTGCTCGCAAGTACATGGCAGAATGATCTGCGCCGAGGATTCGAGGAGTGTATGCGCGTCCTAAAAGATTACGGCGTATTGATCTTCAAATGGTCGGAAGATCAGATTTCTACGGCGGATGTTCTGAAAATTATCCCTGAGCAGCCGTTGTTCGGGAACCGGAGGGGTAAGACAATCTGGCTGGTGTTTATGAAATTTCCGGAGGAGGAATCCAAATGAATCACTTTGTAGGAATCGGACGCCTGACACGCGATCCAGAGGTAAGATACACACAGACAATCGGGAGCGTTGTCTCTTGTGTCTAACATCATCTTAAAGCGCGTGAATGACTTTGAAGATTGGCAGCTGCGGGATATGATCGGCGAGATTGAAGCGCACTGGGAGTGGAACAAGGACATCCATCCGATAGACCGAGATGTGCAGCGGCTCTTTCGAGATCGGCTGCGAGGAGCACTTTTGGAACGCGCTGTGAAACAGGCAATATAAGAAAAAGAGCGGCATATCACCGCTCTTTTGGCGCGTTCGGGCATATTGGCGGCGTTGACAAAATGATGAGACAGGAGGAACAGGCGTGAGAGAGTACGGCGACTATATCAGGGAGACAAAGCGGCTCTTGCAGAACTATACAAAGATGAAGGTCGCCGTCACGAATCTCACAGAAGAGATCGATGCGCAGGAGATGATCTTGCGTGATGAATCCATATCCTCCATCCAGTACGGAGACGATCGTATCAGCGGCGGGACAAGGACGTTGACTACAACGGAGGCGGCCGCTGTACGTCGCATTAAGCTTGAGGGACATATCGCGGATATGCGGATCCGCAGAGATGAAATAGAGCGCACAATACGGGCGATTGATCGAGCCTTTGAGTCACTGGATGATGAAGATGTGGAGCTGGTACAAGGACGGTATATGCGGGGGCAGTCGTGGATAGAGATCGCGGATGCTCTGAACTATACAGAGAAGTGGGCGCAGGAGAAAAGCGGGAAGGTGCTGCGAGATGTGGCACTGATGTTGTTTGGGGTGGAAGTGAGACCGGTACAGTTAAAACTTTCAATTCTTGCGAATAATTGACAAATTACTTGTGAATTTTAGTAAAATATGCTATATTACTTTCATGAGCGATTGTGAAAGTGAGGCGATTTAATGATTACGAAAGACAGTATTCAGAAGCAATTTGAGCAGGAATTTCCACCGGAACGTATCCATGCCGTACGAGCGTTAGTTGATTTGTCCTATGAGAGTGCTGATACCCTATATAAGTATCAGCCAAATGATGGAATGTATAACCTCCTTCGGGCAACAAATGTTGGAAAAGGGATCTGGGCAGACATCTTGCGTGCCGGCATTGCATGTTCAGCGAGATTGTTTTGTGAAAAAGGTATATTGCCATATACTTTTGAAACACCGATGAATTGTGCTCGTAATTGTCATCATGTACGCCTTTATAATGAAGACGTGTGCCTGTATTTCGCGCGGACACTATTCCACGGAAAGCACTTTATAGGGCTTCCGATCTCATTCAGACTAGACTTTTTGATGAAGAGTCGGATATAAATAAAATAAAAACATATGCCGCGACATATGGAGATGGCGGCGAACATGAATTTCGATATGGACGTATAGGGATTCCCGGAGAAAAAAACTGGATACATTCAAAACCACTAAAGATTGGCGCATATCAATACCCGACTCAAAAAGAAAAAAATGAAATCCTTGTTCAATTAGATGAGAACTATAAAGCTCTGTTGAGAAGGGATGAAAAGAATAATGGGGGCATCAAATAATATAGAATATTGCATCCCACAACGACTGCGTGATGCGAGAATTGCAGACGGAAAAACGATAAAAGAGGTTGCGGAAGCACTAGGAATCAGCGCACAAGTTTTATCTATGTTTGAATTAGGGCGCTGTAAAGTTTCAGTCGAGATGTTCTTTCGTTTGAAGAATATGTACAGTATGCCTAATAGTTTTTATGGAACTCATTATATGGATAATGTGGCACGCAGTACGGTTTTCTTTCGTAAATTTAGTGCAGCGACAAAAAGAAAAAGAGAACAAGCATTAAAGCGGGCAGATTTTATCAGTTGCAATATCATCAAATTCTTTGGAGGTAAGATCAAGTTTCCGGAGGTCGATGGATTATTTGATGAAATAAAAACATCCGTGAATATCGAGAAAAAAAGGGATCCTGAACTATGGGCGAAGTTAATTCGTAGGAAATGGAACATGGGTATGGGGCCTATATCAAACCTGATACGTGACTTGGAACGCAGGGGCATCATTGTTGTTGTCATGCCAATGGATAATGATGTAGATGGGTTTTCCTATTGGCAGGATGGGAGACCGTTTATCTTTGTAAATAAGAATAATACAGCGGTCAGACTTCGTATGAGTATCGCACATGAGCTTTGTCATCTGTTTTTTCATGAGGAAGAAGATATTGAAAGAGAGCTAAAAAGAGTGGAGGATGAGGCGAAGGCTTTTGCAGGAGCTTTTTTGTTGCCTGAGGCAGCGTTACATAATGAATTGTACATGGGATCTTTGGAACAGTTTCGATATCTAAAGTCCAAATGGAGGGTATCCATCAATGGGATCATCATGAGGGCAAAACAACTTTTCTTGATTGATGATAATAGGTACACGTATCTACAGACACAAATATCAAGAAAAAAGTGGAGAAAAAGAGAGCCTGAGGATGATGTTATAGAGCAAGAGCAGCCTGTTCTTCTTAGTCAAGCAATCAGGTTATTCATTGATGATGAAATAATGACACGAGATGAAATGATTGATGGAATAGGGTTAAGCGGCTGTTTTATAGAGAGTCATTGTTCGTTGCCTAATGGTTATTTCGACCGTGTACATAACAATTTGGTACACATGGATTTTAAGAGGAGGAAGAAAACATGAAGGAGTTAAGTAAAAATGCGCGTCAGCTTTTGTTTGCAATCAGAGAAGGAGATAAAGGCGATATAGGTGCACATGAATTAGGCATGACGCATGATGAATTTATAGATGCGGGCGAAGAACTTATGAGAGAGTCGCTTCTTGATCATTGGCGTTTAACTGAGAGTGGCATGGTAGATATTATGGGGGTAAAATTGCAGAGCCCAAGTCTAACGGCACGAGGGGAAGATGTATTTAAGGAACTACGAAAAGATTAGAGCCTGTGGATAGCTCAATCGACTTCCCAACGGTATTTTTAACCGGGTTTTTGTTCCGTTTTACTTCCTTTTTTTCATCGGAAAACCTGTTATACTGTTATTGTGAGTGACCTGGAGATGAGTCAGGTCGCCACTACCTCCTTCATCCATTCCATCTCATAAAGCCGTCTCACATGAGGCGGCTTTTTTGTTGGGGGAGATGTAAGTCTTGGCGATTTTTTATAGGTCGTCGGCGGGAGATATAAATTTTATAGGGTATAGAGCGCGGTACTGCGGGAAACGCTCGGAGGACACAGCTGCGGCGGTGTCCTTTTTGTATGCAGAGGAGAAAGTATATATTGACACGTAATAAATTACGTTATATAATATAAATATAGGAGGGAGGACATGAGAAGCTATTCATCAAGAGAGGTGATGAAAATCCTTTTGGAGGATGGCTGGGTAGAGATCAACTGTGTAGGAGATCATCACCAGTTCAAGCATCCGACCAAGAAAGGAAAGGTCACACTCAGACATCCGGTCAAAGACCTTGGTGTTCGTGACCTAAAAAGTATCGAGAAACAGGCAGGGATTAAATTCTAAGCCCCGCCCCATGTGGGGGATAGATAGCCGACGATGAGAAAGGGGGATCGTATGTTGCCAAATTACTACCGCTATGCGGCGATTTTTACCTACGAGGAAGACGGGGTTCATGTTGTATTCCCCGATCTTCCTGGCTGTGTTACGTTTGGCAAGGACGAGGAGGAAGCCGCCTGTATGGCACGGGAGGTGCTTGCCCTCCACCTTTACGGGATGGAGGAGGACGGTGAGGAGATTCCGCAGCCGTCATCGTTGCGGGCGCTGGCAGAGCAAGAGCATCTTGAGAGCAACGAAGTCTTTATGCTGGTAGAAGCATTTATGCCATCGTTCCGTGAGAAGCAGAGGACGCGGTTCGTCAAAAAGACGTTGTCGATTCCGTACTGGATGAACGCAGAGGCGGAGCGGATCGGCGTCAACTTCTCGCAGACGCTGCAGAATGCACTTGAAGAGAAGATCGCACTGGCGAAGTAGAGAAAGCAGAACATCGCAAAGGGCACTATGCAGGTAGTGTCCTTTTTGATTGGCATTTCGTAGAGGTGGGACACATGACGCTGAAGGACTATCTGCGCTGTCGTGCGGCATGGAGCAGGAAGAAAACACAGGCACAGACACAGCATACGCGCAGAGTACGGCAAGGGAGCAGGCCAAAGGAGCAGATAGGAAGAGGCTGAGGCATCCGCGCTATGCGGGCGAATGTATCAAGCCCCCCCGGTATCACAGGTACTACGGAGAGCCGCGCGTGATACGGGGCTGCGAGTCGCGGCGTTTGTCTGCGTGAAAATGAAAAAAAGCGGTTGACAATTCGGCATTTCCTGAGGAGGGGGGAAGGATGGCAGGAGAAAAGAGCTCGCGCGCGCGAGTGACAGAAGAAAATAAATTTATTTTCTCAACGGCTGACACCTGCGATTTCTTCCAGGTATCCAGAGAGACTTTGTCAAATTGGGAGAAAAAAGGCGCACCGAAAGCAGGACGCGGAAAATGGAACATCAAGACGCTCATGGAGTGGAAGTTTGACGGGCGCCATACGGATAGTCCGGGAGTCCGCAAACTCAAAGCAGAAGCGGCATTGAAGGAGATCAAGAAGGAGCAGGAAGCAATCCGCCTTGCGGTGCAGGAAGGAAAATTTATCTCGGTCGAGCAGGTGACGCGCGAGCTGACGCGAAAGCTCGCGAATCTCAAGAAATCCATGCTTGCCATGGGGCATCTGGTCGCGTCAAATCTTGCGTCGCTGGATATGGAGGCGGCGGAGATCGCAAAAGCAGAGGTTGACAAGCGTGTAAAAGAGGCGCTGACGGAGATGGCGGAAGGGCGGCTTTACCGTGGCAGGACGAAGAAAAAAGAAAAATGAGCTCGGTTATCCGCCGTGGATCATGGACGCGCTCGCCATACTAAGGCCGCCCGAAAAACTCACAGTGTCCGAATGGGCAGATAAATATCGTGTCCTGTCTGAACTCGATAGTGCCGCGCCGGGGCGGTGGCACACATCGAAAACGCCATATCTCAAAGCGGTCATGGATGCGTTCAATGATGATTTCATCCACGAAATCACATTCTGTGCAGGGACACAGCTGGGAAAAACCGCCGCTGAGCAGAATATGATCGGCTATGCCGTCGCGCAGGATCCAGCGCCGATGCTCGTTGTCTACCCCTCGGAAAAGCTCGCAAAATTTACGAGTGAAAAACGCCTGCAGCCGATGATAAAGCTATCGCCCGCACTTGCGGATAAGTTCGACGAGCGGGGGAGCAAAGATCTTGAGCTGTCGCTCGGCGGTATGTATATCGCCCTCGTCGGGGCGAATAGCCCGTCCGAACTTTCCAGTCGCCCCGTGCGGTATATCTTTTTCGACGAGATCGACAAGTTCCCGAAATGGACGGGAGCAGAGGCGGGACCGTTGGAGCTGGCCGCCGAACGTACAAAGACGTTCTACAATCGGAAAATCGTCAAGGTCTCCACGCCGACGCTTAAGACAGGAAATATCTGGCAGGGATGGGAGACGGCGGATATACAATATCGATACTATGTCCCATGCCCGCACTGCGGGGAGATGCAGACACTTGAATTTCGTCAGATCAAGTGGACGGACGGCGCGGATGAGACAGAGGCACGCATGGCGGCGTACTATGAGTGCAAATACTGCCATGAGACCATCGACAACCGTCATAAGCCCGCAATGCTGCGCATGGGTGAGTGGCAGGGGGAAGTAAAGGCGAAGGGGCGCGCACACAAGGTCGCCTATCATCTCAACTCTATCTATTCACCGTGGCTGACTTTCGGAGACATTGCGGCGAAATTCATATCCAGCAAGGATGAGCCCGCACTGCTCATGAACTTTATCAACTCGTGGCTCGCCGAGCCGTGGGAGGACAAGAGCAGCAAGCTAAAATCCGATGTGGTCATGGAAAAGGCTCTGCCATACGAGCGCGGGCAAATGCCCGAGGAGGCGCAGCTGCTCACCTGCGGGATTGACGTGCAGCTAGATCATTTCTATTTTGCCGTGCGGGCATGGGGCGCGCACATGACATCGTGGCTGGTCGACTGGGGGCGCGTGGAGACATGGGCGGATCTTGAGACGGTCATTAACCGCAACTACGCCGATGTGAACGGCGTCGTACGAAATGTCAATCTTGCGTGTATCGACTCGGGCTATAACACGGACGATGTGTATACGTTCTGCGCCCGGCACATGGACGTGCTTGTGCCGTCAAAAGGATCCAGTCTGCCGATGAAGTCTCGCTATTCGGTGACGATACTGGATAAACAGGCGGCGGGATTCGGTCTGCGTCTCTACGTCATGGACACGAATCAGATGAAAAACTTCATCGCTTCGCGCATGACGATTGACGCGGGGGCGCATGGAAGCTGGAACGTCTACAAGGGCATTGAGCGCGAATACGCAGATCAGATTTGCGCCGAGCAGAGAGTAGAGCAGAAAGACAAGAAGGGGCGCGTCTCCGTGGTCTGGGAAAAGATCAGCTCGCATGCGGCGAATCATCTCCTCGACTGTGAGACGAACAACGCGCTTGCCGCCGAGATCATCGGCGTGCGGTACCTCATGGAAGAGGAACAGGAAAACAGCTCGCCGGAGCAGGAAGAAAAAGAGAACGACTGGCTTGGCGTGGGGCGGCAGTGGATTTGACGATAGAGCACTTTGCAAATGGCGCAAGGTGCTTTTTTGATGCACCTTTTGAAGGGAGGTGAAACCATTTGGACACACTTGAAACACAGCTTGGGCAGGTACGGGCGGCCATTGCCGAGATTGAGGGCGGGGCGCAGGAGTACAGCATCGCGAATCGGCGGATCACAAAGGCGAATCTTGCGACGCTCTACGCGCGGGAAAATGCTCTAAAGGCGGAGATTGCGCGCAGGGATGGCGGGGATGTGCTCTTTGCCCAAATGGGACGGCTATGATTCCACTGATTGAAAAAGCGATTGCGGCAATCTCGCCGCGCTGGGCGTGCAGTCGTGCCTTTTACGCCGAAAGCCTGCGCGCCTACGAGGCGGGTGAGGTGACGCGGTTCAATGACGGATGGATTCCGATCAACGAGGACACGGAAAACACCGATAAGACGCAGCGCGACCTCATCAAGGCACGGGCGCGGTATCTGGAGCGCAACAGTGATATTGCAGGCGCGGCCGTCGGCGGTATCGTGCGCAACGTGGTCGGGACGGGCATCAAGCCGCAGGCGCGCACGGGAGATGAGGCGCTCAATCGGCGCATCGAGATGCTATGGCGCGAGTGGACGGCGGCGGAGAACTGCGACATTACGGGACAACAGAGCTTTGAGGAGCTTCAGGCGATGCTTCTTCGGCGAAAGATCGTTGACGGGGAAATCCTCATCAAGAAGGTGGTCGCGCGCAAGGGGCGGCATCCGCTGAAACTGCAGGTCATTAAGTCTGACCTGCTCAGCAGCTTTATGATCTACGCGCCAAAGACGAACAATGTCATTCGCTCGGGCGTGGAGCTGGATGATTATTTGCGCCCGCTTGCCTATTGGATTGACTGCAAAAGCCCCGATGGCTATGTGGAGTATAACCCCGACCGCGTTCCCGCTGCGCAGGTCATACACCTCTGGTCGCGCAGTCAGCCTGACCAGATACGCGGCATCTCTGACCTTGCGCCGATCATCAAGCGTCTCAAGGACACGCAGGACTATCTTGATGCGGAGACCATTACTGCGCGCATTGCGGCGTGCTTTTCCGTGTTCGTCACAACGCAGACGGGCGCGCCGAATATGCCGGGGCGCATCGGGGCGAATCGCGGCGATCCGGAGGGGAAACGCCTGAAGAGCATCCGCCCGGGCATGGTGAATTATCTTGCCCCGGGGGAGAGCATCGAGACGGCGAATCCGTCGCGTGGCCTTGCCAATGCGCGGGACTATGTAGCGATACAGGAACGGCTCGCAGGGGCGGGACTAGGGCTTTCCTACGAACTCATGAGCCGCGACTTCAACACCTCGAGTTTTTCCAGTGCGCGGCAGGGGATGCTTGAGGATCGCAAGACCTTTGAGCCGATACAGAATTTCATGGCAGCGCATCTTTGTGACCCGATTTATCGGGAATGGATGGATCTCTGCGTCATGGCAGGCAGCCTTGATATCCCCGATTATTTTGAGCACCGCACGGCGTATCAAAATGTGGAGTGGGTAACGCCTGGCTGGTCGTGGATTGACCCCGCAAAGGAGGTGCAGGCAGATATCGCGGCGATCCAGAACGGTGGCAAAACGCTCGCACAGTGGTGCGCCGAGCGCGGCTATGATTGGCGGGAACAGCTCGAGCAGATGGCACTGGAGAAGGAGACCGCCGAGGCGATGGGACTGAAGCTCTCGGTGCATACGCCGATCACGGTGCAGGCGGCGCAGAGCAATCATGTCAATAACACAGATGATGAAAAGGAGGATGCAGATGGCAGTAAGGAACAAGAATGAGCCGCAGCGGCGTGATATCTACACGAACGCTATTGCCATTCGTGAGAAAGAGGATGGCGGCGATGTGAGGCAGGCGGAGCTTTCACTTTCGAGTGAAGAGCCGTGCCGTCGGTGGTTCGGGGACGAGATTCTATCGCACGATGCGGAGGCAATTGACCTCAGTAGACTGCAGGAGATCGGCGTTGTCCTCTTCAACCATGACCGTGACCGTGTGATCGGGCGCGTGCTTGATGTTCGGCTGGATGAGGTGACGCGCAAGCTGCGCGCCACGATCCAGTTTGACGAGGACGAAGAGAGCGAGCGCATCTACCAGAAGGTGTGCTCGGGAACGCTGCGGGGCGTATCTGTCGGCTATGCAGTCGACGTGTGGGAGAGCGTCGAGGCGGGAGCAAAGAGCAGTAACGGGCGGTTTACGGGGCCGTGTGAGGTTGCGACGCGGTGGACGCCATACGAGCTTTCGATTGTGTCCGTACCCGCCGATGCGACGGTAGGAGTTGGACGTAGTTATGTTGAGAATGGAGATGGAAACATGGACGAGCAGAAGAATGATATTGACGTCAAGGATCAGGAGCGCGAAGCGACGCAGCCTGCGCCCCTGGTAAACGCGGAGGCAGAGCGTCAGGTGGCCGTCGCAGAGGAGCGCGCCCGCGTGCGTGAGATCGGGACGATGTGCCGTCAGTTCGGTGTGGACGATGTGCCATACATCAATAACGGTATGAGCGTCGAGGCTGTTCGCGCAGCAATCCTCGACAAACTGGCACAGGAGCGCAAGGCACAGCCGGTGACGGTGCAGATAGACGAAATGGACAAGTTCCGCGCGGCGGCGACGGATGGGCTTGCCATGCGTGCGGGGATGGCGGTCGAAAACAGCGCGCCGGGGGCGGAGGAGTTCCGTGGAAAGCGCATGATGCGCCTCGCCGCTGAGTGCGTGGAGCGTGAGCTTGGCAAATCGACACACGCCATGGATGACGAAACGATTGTTCGTGAAGCACTGACGGGTACGGGGGCATTCCCCGGGATCCTCTCGAACGTCGCGCATAAGAGTATGGCGCAGGCGTATCAGAGCGCACCGACGACGTATCAGTTCTGGACGGCACAGGGGAGCAATTCGGACTTCAAGGATGCGACGCGCTACCGTCTGAGTGAAGCGGACACGCTGGAGAAGCTGAACGAGAGCGGTGAGTTTAAGGCGGGCGGCGTCACCGAGGGCGCGGCAAAGACGAGCATCGCAACCTACGGGCGCATGTTTTCCCTGACGCGTCAGGTGATTATCAATGACGACATGGGCGCACTGCAGCAGCTTCCTGCCATTTACGGTGCGGCGGCACGGCGCATGATCAACAAGATGGTCTATAAGATGCTGCAGGGCAATCCGAAAGTGGAGGGCGCAGTGCTCTTCCATGCGGATCACAAGAACCTCTGCGCGGAAGATATCTCAATCGAGGGGCTTGCCAAGATGAAAGCGGCGATGGCGAAGCAGAAGAATATCAAGGGGAAAGAGTACCTAAACATTCAGCCTGCCTTCCTCATCTGCCCCGTGGAGCTTGAGGTGCAGGCGGCGCAGCTGATCAGTTCGGTGGTTGACCCGACGAAGGCAAACGCAACGCCGAACCCGTTCGCGAATAAGATGACGGTCATTTCTGAGCCGGAGCTTGAGGATGCGAAAGCGTTCTATCTCGCAGCGGCGGCGGGCATCGCGCCGACGATTGAGGTCACGAGTCTCAACGGCAACCTTACGCCGACGATGGAGCGCGCGGAGCAGTTCGACACGCTCGGCATCAAGTGGCGCATCTACATGGACGTCGGCGTCAATCTGCTGGATTATCGCGGTATCCAGAAGAGCACAGGCAAATAAGGAGGACATGAACCATGGCAAAAGCAGAGTACATCCAGCGCGGCGATAACTTCGACTATACGGCGACGGCAAATGTCGCCTATATGGAGATCGTCCCGCTGGCATCGCGCATCGGCGTCGCGCTCGCGGAGATTCCGAAGGGAGAGACGGGGACGCTGACAATCGTCGGGGCGTTTCGGCTTCCTGCATTGACGGAAAAGCTGGACGTTGGTCAGGCGGTCTACTGGGATAAGACGCAGAATGCCGTCACAGGCACATCGGGGGCGAACACCGTTCCCGCCGGCACGGTGATCGCGGCAAAAGAACAGGCGGGCACGTTGGCGCTTGTCCGCATCGGCTGATGGGCTTCAAGGAGCAGGTCGCCGCCGATCTCACACGTGTCTTTATGAACCCTGAGGAATTTGGCGAACACCATGATCTGGATGGGACGGCGTGCATCTGCGTCGTCTCGGGGGATATGACCGAAAAGCGAAACGCCGTGCTGCATGACGGACGGCGTACGCCTGACGGCCTACATGGCGATTATTTGACCGTCTGCGTAAAGATAGTCGATTTGCCGCGCATTCCGAAGCAGGGAACAAATTTCAAGGTGGACGGCAAACGCTATACCGTGGATACGTGCACGGAGGAGATGGGGATGCTGACCATTACCATGGGTGCGTTCCGTGCGGGAGGTGGATTCCTGTGATTGAGATCGACGATCATGACCTGCAGCGCGCGGCAAACCTGCTCCAAGCGTTTCCGGGGGCGGTTGACCGTCTCTCAAAACAGGCGGTGCGAAGCTCGGTCAAGGGCGTAAAGCGCGAGGCAGCGCAGAAGATCACGGAGCGGTACACGTTCCAAAAGAAACGCATTGCATGGGCGCTCCGCGTCTCCTATCGCGGCACGGGTGCCGTGTTTTCCGCACGCGGGCGCGTGAATGACCTCGCGTATTTCAAGCACAACCCGAGCCGTGTCCCGTCGAAACGACCGCCAAAGGGGAAATACCTCTACAGTGAAGTCGTACGCGGGCAGGGCGGGACAATCGCGCACGCGTTTTTGGCGCGGATGCAGAGCGGGCACGTCGGCGTATTTCACCGCATCAGCGGGAATGCGTCCATGCCGATTGCCAAGAACTTTGCGCCGTCCGTGCCGCAGATGCTCGGCAGTCCGTCCATCCGCGACTACATGGAAAAACACCTGCAAACGCGCCTAGCGGGTGCAGTGGAGCGTGAAGTAGATCAATTCTTGATGAGGTATCGATCATGACACCTGCGATGCTTGTGAGTGCCGTTGTCCGTGAGGTCGAAGCGGCGACGGCGAATTATCGGATGAAGGCGGAGGGACAGGCGGATAAGAAAGTCTCTGTCTACCCGCAGCATATTCCGGATGAGGAATTTAAGGACAACTCCTACTATCCGCTGGTCATCGTCAGCTGGCAGAAAACGGAGGATGTGACAGAGCCGGATAAATTCGGCGCAGAGGCAGTGATCGGGCTGACGTTCGGTGTGTACGGCGAGGATAAAGAGGCATGGCGTGACCTGCTCTCCATCATGGAGCGGGTGCGCCAACGCCTTTTAGTTTTCCGTAAATTGGAGAACCACTTTCGCATCGTATTGCCGACGAAGTTTGAGACGATTGAAAATCAACCGTATCCGTATTGGTTTGGCTATGCGACGCTCACCTATACCGTTGCACAGCCGAATGAACAGATGGCGGCGGATTGGCATCGGATAGAAAGGAATGAATGACATGAGTGATGAAGATAAGAAGATCACGGGAGAACTGCCGGCGGCAAAGCCAGTGAAAGCCGAAAAGCAGAATCCACCGATTCTGACGAAGGAGGAGACGAAGGAGGACAAAGCAGAGTGTTATGTCTACATCGGCGCGAACCGCCTCACCGACGGGCTGAAATGCAACACAGTCTATCGGGGGTATCCGAAAGAGCTGGTGGAACAGGCGGGGGCAAAGTACGCGAACATTGCGCGGCTCTTTGTCCCTATAGAGCAGCTGGAAAAGGCACGGGGAGAGGTCAGGCGCAAGGGCACACCGCTGTACTTGGCATGGGCTGAGATGGAAAAGGAGGTCTAAGCATGGAATATAAACATGGCGTATATACGAGAGAACAGGCAACGAGCCTCGTTCCCATGACCGCGACAAGCGGCGGGCTGGTCGTCGCGTTCGGCACGGCACCGATTCATCTGGCACAGACTGCGGCAGCGGTGAATACGCCCGTTCTCTGCTATTCCTACAAGGAAGCAGTCGCAGCGTTCGGGTATTCGGAGGACTGGGAGAACTACACGCTCGCCGAGGTGATCAAAACGCATTTCGTGCTCTTCAACATGGCACCGCTTGTGCTGGTCAATGTCCTTGACCCCGAAAAGCACAAAAAGAGCGTGAAGGATAAGCAGGTGGATGTGAAAGGCGGCATCGTCACCGTGGCGGATCCTGTCGTGCTCTCCACGCTTGAGGTAAAACTCACGGCGGAGCATCAAAAGCTCGTGCTGAATACGGATTATACGGCGGCATACGATGCGGCGGGGCAGGTCGTCATTACGCCGATGGATGGCGGCGGTATTCCGAGCGGGACGGCGAATCTCTGTCTCAGCTACACGGCTCTTAATCCGGCAGCGGTGAAGGCAGTGGATATCATCGGCGGCGTGAATGCAGCGACGAACCGCACCGAGGGGCTTGAGCTGATCGATGAGGTGTTCCCGCGCTTTGGGCTTGTCCCCGGCATCATCATCGCGCCGGGCTGGTCGCATGATGTGAATGTGGCGGCGGTCATGCGGGCGAAGGAACACAACATCTGTGGACATTTCAACGCTATTTCCATCTGTGACATTCCGTCGGATGAGGTCAAAACGTACACCGCTGCGAGCAAGTGGAAGAACGAGAAGAGCGCGGCGGATAAGGACTGCATTCTCTGTTGGCCGTTGGTAAAGCAGGGCAAGGAGAAATATCACCTCTCCGCGCAGATTGCTTCTCTCATGAACCGCATTGACAGCGAGCATGACGATATCCCGTATTATTCGCCGTCGAATAAGTCCATTCAGGCGGATGGCGCGTGCCTTGCCGACGGGACGGAGGTTTTCCTGAACGCTGCGCAGGCGGCATATCTCAACGGGCAGGGCGTTGTGACAGCACTCAACTATATCGGCGGATGGAAGAGCTGGGGCAACCGCACGGCGGCGTACCCGTCCAATACGGACGTGAAGGATAGCCTCATCAACAACCGCCGCATGTTCAACTGGGTGGGGAATACCCTTGTCACGACATTCTGGAGCAAGATTGATGAGCCGACGAATAAGCGTCTCATTGAGACAGTCGTTGACAGCGCAAACATCTGGCTGAATGGTCTCACGGCAAAAGGCGCGCTCCTTGGCGGCCGCGTGGAGTTCCGCGAGGATGAGAATACGACGACGGAGCTCATGGATGGGATCATCCGCTTCCACGTCTATCTCACCCCACCTGCGCCCGCACGGGATATCGAGTTCGTCATGGAGTACGATCCGGGCTACATCTCGGCACTGTTTTCCTAAAGGAGGGAATGACACATGAAGAATCAGGCATTCGCGTTTGACCTGCAGCGGTTCGCGGGCGTGAACACCGTCCGCGACAAGCTCATCAATTTTGAGGTGTTCAAGGGCGGCAATCGAAAGCTCGGCATGGCGGATGTGACGCTTCCGTCGATCAGCTATAAGACGGCGACGATCTCGGGCGCGGGTATCGGCGGAGAGATCGAGATGCCGACGCCGGGGCAGACAGAGAGCATGGAGACGGAGATCAGCTGGCGCACACTCAATGAGGATGTGACCGAGCTCCTTGCGATGCGTTCGCAGGATCTTGAGTTTCGCGGGGCGAACGAACAGTACGACGCAGCGACGGGCGAGATCAAGGTGCAGACCGTCAAGGTCAACATTCGCGGACTGGCGAAGAAGGGCGACCTCGGCTCGCTGAAGCCCGCTGACCACATGGACAGCAAGACGACGCTGGAGGTGACCTATATCAAGGTCACCATTGACGGCGTGCGCAAGGTTGAGATCGACAAGCTCAACTATATCCACTTCGTCGACGGCGTGGACTATCTCGCCGATGTGCGCAAGGCTCTGGGACTGTAAACGAGAAAAGCACCTTCCCTGTGACGGAGGTGCTTTTTCTGTATGTTTTTAGGAGGATTGGACATGGAAAAGAAAGAGAATATGGAGGTCATCGAGGAGAAGGAGGAACTCGATTTCACGGAGCTCGAAAACCGTCTGGATGAGCTGGATTCCAATGCGTTCATCAACGCAGAACGCGCCTGCCGCATGACGGGTGATCCGACGCCCGACATCGTCTATAGCGCGAATTTCCGCGCGCGGCTCGCGGCGACGGCGATGGGTGTTCCGTTCGAGGAGATCCGCAAGCTGAAGCTGCGCACCTATACGGCGGTCATTACAAGGACGCTGAATTTTTTATTGCAGTCTTTGGGCGAGGAGCTGACCCGGCGCAACAGCTGAGGGAGATCATCTTTGCCCTGCGCGAGGCGGGCTCTCTGGACTACTGGCAGAGGCAGACACTCAGAGAGCTGCGCCGCTGGATGGATGTGATCGAGCAGGATAGAGCACGCAGGGAATAAAAAAAGGCAGCGACATAAGCCGCTGCCTCTGCGTTGCTATGGGGAGTTTGTCACCTTTTAAGGACGCCGCGAACGGCAAAGGGAATATTGAGAAGCCGAAGGAGAAAATCAAGAAGAACGATGAATACTTCAACAGCCGCAAGTAAGAGATGAACGAAAACGAATACTGCTAATGCAATGATGACCATACAAATGAAAAAGACAATGGGATTTTCAAGCATTGGGATCACTCTCCTTGTCGTATTTGATAAATCTATTATAGCAGAAAAAGGGGGGATTTTGTGGCAGCGGGGAAAATATTTGCTATCTCGTTTGCGATCGGCGCGGTGATGAACGCATCGTTTGGGACGGCGATGAATCGCAGTTCTCTTGCCATGCAGCAGCTGAGCGACAACACACGCTTTCTGAATGCAGAGCAGCAACGTCTCGAACGGGCTTGGCAGGCATCACAGGGCCAGGTAAAGGCATACGCACGCGAGATTGACCGTATCCGGCAGCAATACGACGCGGGAAAAATCTCACAGAGTCAGTATCAATCGGCGATGGAACGCGCACAGCAGGGAATGCGCACAGCGGGCATGAGTGCTGATGAGTACCGCTCGCATCTCGCCCGTCTACGTCAAGAGATGGCGCAGACGAAAGCATCTGCCGATCAGCTGCGGAATGCGCAGGCAGCGAAAGCGGCGGCAGGGGAGAATTTCGCCAATGCAAAAGCGGGATTCGGGAATGCCGTTGCTATGGCGGGGATGGTAGTCGCACCGATCTATGGCGTTGTTGAGACGGCGGCAAAGTTCGAGGCCGCTATGTCGAAAGTGCAGGCAATCACGCGCGCCAATACAGATGAGATCGGGCGACTCACAGCAGAGGCACGCCGCCTCGGTGAGACGACGCAGTTCACGGCGCAGCAGTCGGCGGAGGCGATGAGCTATCTCGGTATGGCCGGATGGAATACAGAGCAGATCATCGCAGGTATGCCAGGACTGCTCGCCCTCGCCGCCGCCGGAGGAACAGACCTCGCACGCACGGCGGATATCGTCTCCGACGACCTCACGGCGTTCGGCCTTGCGGCGGATCAGGCATCGCACATGGCGGATGTGTTCGCCGTCACGGCGACGCGCACGAATACTAATGTCGAGATGATCGGCGAGACGATGAAATATGCCGCACCTGTTGCGCGCGCCTATGGTGCGACGATGGAGGAGACGGCGGCGCTCACGGGCATCATGGCGAATGCGGGCGTCAAGGCGTCGCAGGCAGGTACCGCCTTGCGTGCGGGATTCATGCGACTTGCGGGCCCGCCGAAGAAGGCAAGCAAGGCAATGCAGGAGCTCGGCATATCGCTGTCGGACGTATCCGCGCAGCATCAGGAGGCATCGGCGGCATTAGCTTCGCTCGGCATCAACATGGACAACATCGCCGGGGAAGGCTCGCACAAAATGGTTGCCGTATTACAGGAACTGCGTACGAAAATGCAGGGGCTGACCAGTGAAGAGAAACTTGCCTATATGCAGATGATCTTCGGCACAGAGGCGGCGACGGGCTGGCTGAATGTGCTGGATGCGGGTCCCGAGGTGTTTAATGACCTCGTATCGCAGATGGAACACTGCGACGGCGAAGCCGAAAAGATGGCGGCGGTCATGATGGATAATGCGAAGGGTGCCATTGTCCAGATCCAATCCGCCGTAGAGGGCGCTGCAATCTCCATTGGGACGCTCTTTCTGCCTTATGTCGCTGATGCGGCGAAATGGGGGGCAAATGCGGCGGCGGGCATCTCCGCATGGGTCAAAGAGCATGAGGGGCTGACGAAAGCTGCTGTTGAGACAGGGGCGGCAATTGCCGCTCTTATTGTAGCGGTGAAGGGATTTCAACTCGCCTCGGCAGTGTATAACTATGCGGCGGCATCCATGCGGCTCTATCTGTTGACAACGAGGGAGACAGCTATAGCGCAGCGGCTATTGACCATGGCAACGTGGGCACAGGCGCGGGCGATGGCGGCAGTCAATGCGGCGTCCAGTGCAGGAACGTATCGTGCGCTTGGCGCGCAGATTGCGGCAACCTATACAAGGCTGCGGGCGATTACGTGGGCGAATGTCGGGAATGCCATACGTACGGGGGTAATGATCGGTGTCAATGGCGCACAGGTTGCGTTTGCCCGTATCGTCGTATTCGCACAGGCGGCACGCACGGTAACGATGAGCGCAACGCTGGCAATCGTTGAGAGCGCAAAAGCGGCGGGTCTTGCCATGCTGAACATGATACGGAATTTCAGTATGACTGCCGTACTTGGAAAGGCAGGAGCGGCATTCCGCATGCTCGGGACGGCGATCCTATCCGTTGGCAGAGCGTCGATGGCGATGATGTTTTCCCCGTTGGGCGTCGCCCTTATGGCGATTGCGGCGGCCGCGTATCTCATCTACGCCAATTGGGATAAGGTGGGGCCGTTCTTCGTGCAGCTATGGACACGGATCCAGACGGCGTGTGCGAGTGCATGGGCATCGATGCAGCCGGTATTTGACCGCCTGAGGGCGGCACTTTCCACGCTTGCGGATACAGTGGCACCGCGCATCATGGCAATCGGCGCAGCGTTTATGGCGGCGTTCGCTCAGGTGAGTGCAGCATTTGCAGAGCACAGTGAGACGTTTGACACGATCATCAGCATTGGCATGATGGTCGCAGAGATTTTTGGCAGTGTTATTATCGCCGCAATTATCACATTTGCGAATATAGCCGTCGGTGTCATCACAACGACGATTGGTGTCATCGTAGATATCATCAACGGGCTTGTCGGCGTGCTTACGGGGATTATCACCTTTATCACGGGCGTGTTCGCGGGGGATTGGACAACCGCATGGACGGGCATCGTGGAGATATTCAGCAGTATCTTTGGGACACTGGCGAATGTCGCGGGCAGGATCCTCGGCGGAATAAAGAACACTGTGACGGGCATCATCAAGGATGTGAAAGACTTCGTCAGCAGTGATGGTGGAGGCGGCGGACAGGAAATCGCCGCGAATGCGCGCGGCGGTATCTATCGCAAGGGCGCGTTCCTTACGACCTTCGCAGAGGACAGCGCCGAGGCGGCGATTCCGCTGGACGGCTCGCCGCGTGCGATCGGGCTTTGGCGCAAGGCGGGCGAAATCCTCGGTGTCGGAAAAGACGCGGGCGACACATCTCTTTCCATTGTCGGGCGCGGCGGGGGAGAACCTGCCATGAGTGTGCCGCCGATTTCGATTACACTGAATTTCAACGGGGATACTGCGCCGGAGAAGGTCAAACAAGCGGTGATGGATGCAGGACGGCAGGTACAGCGCACGTTTGCCGAGCAGATGGAAAACTATCGACGTGAGAGGGGGCGTCTGGCTTTTGGTTGACACATATACAACGCGCAGCGGCGATACATGGGATCTTATCGCCTACGAACAGATGGGGGATTGTCGCTATGTTGACCTGCTGATAGACGCCAATCGCGCCCATGTGCATACGGGGATTTTTGCGGCAGGGACGGTGCTGGCTATTCCGCCAATTCCGATAGACGGGCGCACAAAGAATCTGCCGCCGTGGAGGAGGTAGAGTATGAAGGCGCGGCGGGCAAAGGTCAAATGTACCTATGACAATGTGGACATATCACGGGATATCGCAACATTTCTCAAGTCGTTTTCTGTGCGCGAGGTGCTGGGCGGGGAAGCGGACAGCGCGGAGATCACGTTGGAAGATCGGGAAGAGCTCTGGCAGGGAGACTGGTTGCCGGAGCGCGGGGCAATCATGGACATCGGCATCACGGTGTCGGACTGGGAATATGAGGGGGATAACCGTGAACTGCCGTTCGGAAAGTTCGAGGTCGATGAGATCACGAATACGGGTCCACCGAATGAAGCGAAGATAAAGCTGATCTCGGTGCCGAATAACACCGACCTGCGCGGCGTAGAGCGCACGCGCGCATGGGAACAGGCGAACCTCTCCCGTATCGTGCAGGACATAGCGGAGGGGGCATCGATGCAGCACTACTATGACGCCCCCGACGATCCGATCATTGACCGCGCAGAGCAGTCGGAGGAGACAGACCTCGCTTTCCTGCAGAAGATATGCAAGGATGCGGGGCTTGCCCTCAAAGTCACGAATGAGACGATTGTCGTGTTCGACATCTCAAAATATGAGAACGCCGACCCTGTCATGGCGATCACAAAGGGGCGGGACAATATTGCGTCGTTCGATTGTCGGATGACGATCCATAACATCTACCGCGCATGCCATGTGAAATACAAGAACGGCAGCAAGGGAGAGCTCATCGAGTACACATTTACGGATCCGCATCGTGCGAAGGGGCGAACGCTGGAAGTCAATGAAAAGGTGGAGAGCATCGACGAGGCGGAAAAGCTTGCAAAAAAGAAGCTGCATGAAAAGAACCTTGAGGAAGTCGCGGTATCCCTCGGTATGACGGGCGATTTTGCCTTGCTTGCATCCAACACAGTCATGCTCAAAGGATTCCATGTCTACGATGGAAAGTATATCATCATGCGCAGTTCACATGAGATCGGAAGCGGGTACACATCGAAAATCGAGCTGAGGAGGGTGATTGATGGATACTAAGGCGATGCGAAACATCGTGCGCGTCGGTGTTGTGAGTGAAGTGATTCCTGCCGACTGTGCAGCGCGCGTGGTGTTTGAGGAAAAGGACAATACGCCGTCACCTGTTCTGCCGATTCTCACGCGCGGCGGAAAGATCAATCGTGATTTCTGGCTGCCGGATATCGGCGAGCAGGTCGTGTGCCTCTTCGCCTGCAACGACAAGAATTTCTCAACGGGATGGATCCTCGGCACGCATTACGCAATAGGCGCGGGAAATGCTGACAGCGCAGATAAACGCCGCATTGATTTTGCCGACGGCTCATTTGTAGAGTTCGACCGCGCGACGGGCGGGCTGACGATCCAGTGTACGGGTGACGTAGTAATCAACGGGCGGACAATTTCGCTGAATTAGGGAGGTGTAACATGCCATCGGCGGTAAGAGGCGGCGATGCGACGACGGGCACCTGCGATAAAGGCCTGCCATGCTGCCCGCACGGAAGGTCGGGGACGGTGACCGTAACCAGCGGCAATGTGTTTGTCAATGGACGGGGACTGCATCGGCTGAATGATACGGGACCAACGAACTGCCCGCATAGTGGGACATTCGCGAGCGTTGCAGGTAGCGCGAGTGTATTTTGCAATGGGCGGCCTGTGATCCGCATCGGAGATGCGACGATGTGTCAGTCATGTGGGCAGTCGGGCACGCACACAACGGGGAGTGGGAACGTATTTGTAGGAGGGTAGTATGTCATTTCTGGATAACGCGATAGGCTCGTATAAGAAGCAGACGGAAAAACGCCTGCTGAATCTGCGAAATAACATTCTCTCTGATCTCAGCAGCCGCTTTTCGTGGCTCTCTCAGGGCGTGCAGATCGGCTCGCTCGGAGACATCGTTTTTACGGTATCCACGGATGAGGTGCGCACCTTTCGTGACTATCGGCGTTCGACCAAGGCGCGTTTCGCGTCGCACGAGAGAATCGGGGGAAAGCCGATTTTGGAGTACATTGCCCCGGACGGGGAAGAGATCACATTTTCCATGACCTTTCATGTGGAGCTCGGTGTATCGCCTGCAAAGGAAACAGAGCGGCTGCGGGAACTCTGTGAAAAGGGGGAGGCAATGTATCTCGTCTTTGGCAGTGCGCCGATCGGCGCACACATGTGGGTGATTGAGAGCGTCGAGGAGAGTGCGGAACGCATTGACCATGGCGGTCGGATCCTCGTATCGCAGGTGGAAGTGACACTGAAAGAATACGTTCCTGTCATATATGACGCAGCGCAGGAAGGAGGGACGGCAACATGACCTATGATGTAATGCAGGAAGTCGGCGCAATAGACTTTGCGCCATTGTCCAGAGCGGCGGAAATTCTTCAAAATGTGCGGATGGTACTCACCACGCTCAAAAAGTCCGTCCCGATGGATCGTGATTTTGGCATCTCAGGAGAGCTGGTCGATCTGCCGATACCTGCGGCACAGGCACGCTATACGAGTATGATCGTCGCTGCTGTGCACCGTTATGAACCACGGGCGCAGGTTGTCAGCGTGAACTATCGCGGCGACGGCAAAGAGGGCGTGCTGACGCCTATTGTGAAAGTGAGGCTGAGAGATGAATCTGCATAATATGCCGAATCTGTCGTTCGCAGAGCGGTCGCCCGAGCTCATCGAATCGAACATCATTAAAACGGTAGAAGGTCTGCTGAATCGAAAACTTGCACGCGCGGATCCACTGCGTCTTTTCCTGATGGGGGTAGAGTCGATCATTGTTCAGCAGCGGACAATCATCGATCATGCGGCAAAGATGAATCTGCTTGTCTATGCGGTGAACGATCATATCGACCATCTCGGCGCGCTCGTCGGTACCGAGCGGATCGGAGAGGCGTCCGCACATACAACGCTGAAGCTGCTGTTATCTGCGCCGCGTGAAGCGGCGACGCTGATTCCGAAAGGGATGCGCGTGACAGCGGGGGACGGCATAATGTTTGCCCTGGATACGGCGGTCACGATTCCGCAAGGGGAGATATCCGCCTTCGGGACGGCGACGTGTACGATGCCAGGGGCAATCGGAAACGGGTATAAGGCGGGCGAGCTCAAGACCATTGTTGACCCTGTCCCATTCCTACAATCGGCAAGCAACACAACAACAACGGAGGGCGGCGCGGATACGGAGGATGATGAGAGCTATCGCGAACGTATCCATGAGGCACCGGACAAGTTCTCCACGGCGGGGCCGTCGCTCGCCTATGCGTATCACGCCAAAAGCGCATCCGCACTCATCGCGGATGTATACGCGCATACACCCGCCCGGGGGGAAGTCGATGTATACGTACTGCTTAGAGGCGGCATAGTGCCAGGGGAGGAAATCCTCTCGCTCGTCGGAGCAAAGCTGAATGATACGAGTATCCGACCGCTGACCGATAAAGTGACCGTCAAAGCGCCTGCACCCGTTGCATATAACGTTGACGCCGTCTACTACATCGACCGCCGCGATGCGACCGAAGCGGCAGCGATACAGAAACGAGCCGAGAGTGCGGTGCAGGATTTTATCCTCTGGCAAAAGGAACGGCTCGGACGGGACATCAATCCGACAGAGCTCTATTACCGCCTGCGCGGGGCAGGCGTGAAGCGGGCAGAAATCAAGCTGCCCGTATTTGCGAAGACTGAAAAGAACCAAGTCGCCGTCGCCGATCAAATCAAGGTGACATTCGGAGGATTGGAGGATGAGTAAAGAATTACAGAGCACCTCACTCTTAGACATCTTGCCGGAGAATCTCCTTGCCGATGTACAGATTTATGCGGCAGCAAGGGCGCTGGATGATGAACTGCAAAAAGTCACAGCAGCAACAAGAGATGCACTGATTTTGCCGCGTATCGATGAGCTATCGGAGGAAGTCATTGATCTTCTTGCGTGGCAGTGGAGCGTCGATTTTTACGATGAACTGAAAAGCCTTGCAGATAAGCGCAACGCGGTCAAACAGTCGATTGCCATGCACCGCATCAAGGGGACACGGCGTGCAGTCGAAATTGCGCTGCACATGGTTTACACAAGCGGTGAGGTGAGTGAGTGGTTCGAGTATGGCGGGCAGCCGTACTATTTCCGCGTGCGCTTCATCGAGCCCGAAAACATCCGCACGGAGGACGTTGACCGTGTGATTCGCATCATCAATGCTGTCAAGAACACGCGGAGCTGGCTTGAGAGCATCGGCTTTACGCGCCATGTCCCGACGGGGCTGTATCACGGGACTGTCATTTCGACGAACAAAACATATCGCCTGATGCCGCCGCGTCCGCACGATGTTACCATCCGCAGCGGTACGTATCATGGCGTAGGAGTATCAGTCTATAAGGAGGTCGTATTACGTGAGTAACTGGTCATCATATCAATTTACGCGCAAGGGGGAACAACTCCGCGCGAAGGTAGAGGCGGGAAAGTGTAAACTCACCCTGACGAAGATCAAGATCGGCAACGGGAGCGTGACGCTTGGCGACATAAAGGACATGAACGATCTCAAAAGCCCGCAGCTCGTTCTCGGTATCAGCTCGTGCGCTGTGAGTGCGGAGGATGATCGTGTCTGCGAAGTCGTTGGCATCGCTTCGTCATCCAATGTGGAAAATGCCTTCTCGGTCACGGAGATGGGGCTTTATGCAAATGATCCTGACGTTGGAGAAATCCTGTATCTGGTAGAGATCGATACGTCACCCGACGATATGCCGAACAAAAACGCGCAATCGCCTGTGACACTGACCTATCAGATTGAGCTTGTGACGAGCAACACAGCAAATGTGACAGTGATGGCATCGCCTGCGGGACTGGTCACGGTAAAGATGATGAGCGCCCACCGCACCGCCGCCGAGCTTGACCACCCCGAGAAATCCGTGCACAAGAAGCACCTGCACCCAGACGCATACGAATCCCCCGCGCTCACGGGCACCCCGACGGCACCGACAGCAGGGCGTGGGACGAATAACGGACAGATCGCAAGCACCGCGTTTGTGGCACAGGCAATCGCCGCGCTCGTGAACTCTGCGCCAGGGACCCTTGACACCTTGCAGGAACTCGCTGCAGCACTCGGCAATGACGCGAACTTTGCAGCGACCGTGACAAACGCACTCGCGCGGAAAGTCAGCAAGTCGGGTGATACAATGACGGGTCAGCTAAATGTACCAAAAATCAATTTTGATGCTGGCATTATCGAGAAGGGTGAACGCGATACTGGCGATGCGTTGTCGGGGAGCGGAGGTGCGAACATCAATATATCCTCATGGTGGGGGATAGGATTCCACGATAAGTATGGCAACCGCTATACGGGCACAATGGATTTGCGCAGCGGTAATTGGCGCACCGTCGGGGCAATACGGGCCGATCAAGGCTTTATCGGGAACCTTGCGGGCACCTCGTCAAACGCTGATAAACTCGGCGGACAGCCGCTGCAATGGCTCATCGACCAGATCGGAGCGGCAAAAACGGGTATCGTTGCGAGCAATCTCGCCGAGAACGGTTGGGCCAAGTTTTCCAATGGGTTGATCGTGCAGTGGGGGATTGTTAAAAATGGCAACGGAACACAAAGGGTATCCTTCCCTATATCGTTCGGCAGTAAAGTTTTCCACATCAACTTTTCCAGCACGATTTTGAGTAATGACGCCATAACCAATAGTTCGGTCCAAAGCTACAGCCTGACTGGCGCAGAGTTATACGCCAACACATCGCCTGCGGGATATGTCCTATGGTTCGCGATTGGGCTTTAAGGAGGAGGGATAGTCGTATGGAATACCTTGCAAAATTTGATGCTACTGGGCATCGCGAGACCACTGTTGTCTGCGGTGTGCACTACACCGCAGACGAGGAGCGGCAGAAATACATCGATGATGGCTGCATCCACATCTCCGATGAGGATTACCAGACCTACATTGGCAACCGCGGCGCGGGAGATAACGGCACGGGCTACATCCGTGACCCACAGACGGGTAAGCCCATCTCTGCGCCTCCTGCTCCGCCCGTAGAGACAACAGAAGAGCCGACGGCAAGCGTACCCGAAACGGAGCTTGCCGTCATGGAGGGCATGGTCGACATGCAGAGCCGCATCGCGGCGCTTGAAGCAGAACTCGCAAAACTCAAAGGAGGAAAATAACAATGGCAGCAACAATCTACAGCTACATCGTCGTCGCTTATGGCGTCCTTGTCCAAGGAGGGAAGTTTGCACTGTCCCCGGAGGACAACCCGAAGAATCTGCGTGTTGTACCGGAGACGTACCGCGAGAAGGTCGCAGAGTGGCTCGTTGAGCACCCCGTAGGATGATGAGAAGCGCAGAATAGCCGTCATGACAAGTGGCGGCTTTTTCTGTGCAGAGAAAGGAGATAACGTATGGATTTTATGCCGGTTATTCAGCGTCTTACGGAGGGATGGGGGGCAAAGGTAGGCTTGTCTGTTGTTCTCACCATAGCTTACGAAGATCATGCGCAGATCTTCGCAGCATTTGTCTCACTCGTCTGTCTGGATCTCGTGACAAAATGGCTGTCACTCTCGCGCAAGTGTCTCGTTGATATGGGGAACGATCAGCCTTCCGTTTGGCAAGCATTTTGGAACATCAGAAACGCTGGGCGTAAGGAGTACATCAAAAGTGATATGATGCGCAAGCGTTTTGTGCCGAAAATCCTGACCTATCTCGCTGTCGTTGCAGCAGCGGTGACGTTGGACTTCATCTTGCTCAAAACACATGCCCCGGCGTTCGCATCAACGCTCGTGATCGGATATCTCTCACTCACAGAATTTATCTCAATCCTCGAGAACATGCAGCACTCAGGGATTGAGGAAGCGGGGGCACTTGTTGATATGGCCCGACGTAAAAGTGGTATTGGCAAAACTACGGGCGAGAGCCCTAATGGGAAAGGAGAAAAATGACATGGAACGCATCCCTATCGTAGAGACCTATCTTGATATCAACTACAACCAGCTCACGACACGGAGCGTGACCGACATGATCGTCATCCACCACACAGGCAATCCTACGGATGACGATCTCTCGGCGGCAGAAATTGATGCAAGTCACAAGGCGCAGGGATGGTCTTGTATCGGATACCACTACGTTGTCCGCAAGGATGGCACAGTGGAGATCGGGCGTCCGCACTGGACGATTGGTGCGCACGCCTTCGGGGAGAACAAGCACACCATTGGCATCCACGTATGCGGTAACTTTGAGATTGGAGAGCCGACAGATCGGCAGATCGAGAGCCTTGCTATGCTGCTGGCTAACCTCTGCACCGACTATGGGCTGACGATTGACCGCGATCATATCGTAGGGCATAGAGAGCTCATGTCGACGGCGTGCCCCGGCAGTAACCTCTTTGCGCAGATGGATACCATTGTCGGCAAGGCGAATTTCTACGCCGTGCAGTGAGGAGGTGCGTACAATGCTTGAACGGGTGAGAGATACCATTACAACGAACAAAACGACCTGCGTAGTAATCCTAGCTGTCCTGCTCGTTGCCGTTGCTTATGCCGTCGGGCGCTATGCAGGACATGAGGCGGAGCAGGGAAAACCCGCCGTCATGACGCAGGAGGAGACGCAGGACGTGCGGAAGCTGAAAGACCGTCTGGATATATCCACCGCGAACGCCAACGCGCTCGAGAAGCGCATCACGGCGATACAGGCGGGACAGCGTGCGCCATCGACGACATACTACGTCACCGCTCCAACCGTGGAACGGGCGGCTACGGTGGTAGAGCGGCAGATACGCACGGACGATGCGGCACTGCCAATGGCGGCGCGGGAAAAGACAGACCGAACCGTCGTCACGCCGATAGTTAAGGACAAGGACGGACAAGACCTGCTGCCCGATCAACAAAAGGTTGACGTGTATAAGATCAATCTGCGCAAAGATCACCGCATCAAGGCGGGCGCGACGATGATAGACGGCAAGGCACTCATGACCGTTGGCTATGAGCAAGGGCGATTTGAGGCTCTTGCGCATTTCGACGGCGCAAGATGTAAGGGCGCGACGGTCGCATACAATATTATAGAGTGGTAATCATCGCCCCGGGGCTACGGCTCTGGGGTTTATTTTTTTACATTACTGAATGTCGCGTGTAACAAAAAGTAAACT
>NZ_GL397087.1:512187-536164 GCF_000146365.1 Selenomonas sp. oral taxon 149 str. 67H29BP | reverse complement strand
TGTTCTGACGCACGGTGAGGCGGCGGACAACGAGGACGGCGTATATGCACACGAGCCCTACGGCCCCAAAAACGGTTGCGAGCGCTGGGACCTTGAGTATCTCGGTACAGAGGAGAGCCCCTGCTACAACCCGTGGACAGAGGATGGCACGCGCGGCGGTGATGTGCTGCGCGGCAAGGCAAACTGGTACCGTAATTTTTGGAAGGATAACGGCGGAACGCCGAACAACTGAAAGGAGATTCTATCATGAGTAAGTGGACAGACATCAGAGACACAATCGTCAAGGAGATCAACGTCGATCAGGTGACCGAGGAGGTCAAGCAGCGCGTGACGCGCACGATCCTCAACGAGTGCATCCCCGCCATCGAGCAGGCGGTCGATAAGTTCGTGACGCAGATCAAGGAGCAGGCGAAGGATGAGCACGGCTGGTGCTATTGGCGCGATGCTGTCGTCCTCCCTGCGGTGATGCAGGGCGGCGTGTGGCTCGTGCGACTCGTACTCGACAAGTCGCTGACACCGACGGTCAAGGCATAACGATATAGGTGCACTCACGCCCCGGGGCTTCGGCTCTGGGGCTTATTTTGGGTTGTCTCCCAAATTGCGCCCTCGTCTCCCATTTGTCTCCCGTTTATGTGATTTTTCCTTAAAATATGATATAGTATTGATAGTGATGAATTATGATTTTCTCGCTTTATACATTTACGTATGCTGATAAACTCCAGTAGAATAAGGCATCGGAAGGAATACAGATAATGACTGATAATGATAACGTAATCGACATTCCAAGCCTCCAGTGGTACCCGGGGCACATGCGGAAGGCGGAGCGTCTGGTTCAGGAGAATCTAAAGTCGGTGGATGTGGTGGTGGAGCTTCTCGATGCGCGCATTCCGATGAGTTCTGCAAATCCTGTTCTGCGAGAGATTGTGGGCGGGAAGCCGCGCCTCATCGTGCTGAACAAGGCGGATCTTGCGGATGAATATGTGACACGTGCGTGGGTCAAGTATTATGCCGCAGAATGGCTTTCTGCAGTTCCCGTGGATGCCGTGAAGGGGAAGGGAACGAAGGAACTCGTACAGGCAATTGCACGGTGCGCAAAGCCAAAAACGGATAAATTGGTGCAGCATGGGGCGAAACCGCGCGCCGCGCGCTGTATGATTCTAGGCATCCCGAATGTCGGTAAGTCATCGCTGATCAATCGGCTGTCGGGCGGAACAAAGACGAAGGTGGAGAACCGTCCCGGTGTGACTCGCGCAAAGCAGTGGATTCGCCTTGGTGCACAGCTCGAGCTGCTGGATATGCCCGGCATCCTCTGGCCGAAATTTGAGGATCAGCAGGCGGCGCTTCATCTTGCATTTACAGGGGCAATCAATGACAATGTTTACGATGTAGGAAGTGTGGTGCTGCTTCTCCTGAATCGTTTGAGAGAGGACACTCCGCAGTCGTTGTGTACGCGTTATCGACTGGATGAACCTCTGCCTGAGGGGATTGAGCTGCTTGATGCCATTGGACGAAAGCGCGGATGCCTCCGCGCTGGCGGCAAAATTGATTACGAAAAGGCAGAGCAGGTAATTTTGTCGGATTTTCGGAGTGGCAGACTAGGGCGGATTTCTCTAGATGCAGTGCCGTGCATCCCATCAGCATAAGCAGTGCGGTGAAGGAATCAGAGAAAATGACGATAAAAGAGATAGAAGACGTTTTTCGTCGCGGAGATGTGACGGAGGATTTCCTCAATACCTGCAAATGTGACGCGCGAAAAACCGTCCAACCGATTCTTCGCCGTTACGAACGTACACAGCAGGAGCGTGCGCGTCTCTATGCAATGTATGCGTATGAGCGTTGTGCCGCCGAGCGCGGGCACTGTATCGTCGCCGGTGTGGATGAGGCTGGGCGTGGTCCTCTGGCGGGTCCCGTCGCAGTAGCGGCGGTGATTCTGCCGCAGGAGTATCTGCTTCTGCGCCTGGACGACTCAAAGAAGCTGTCTGAAAAAGTGCGGGAAGAGCTTTACGAAAGAATCGTTTCGGATGCTGTTTCCTATCATGTCGAGCTCATTGACGCTGAGACGATTGACCGAATGAACATCTTGGAGGCGACACGTAAAGGGATGTATGATGCTGTCGCTGCGCTTCTGCCGACACCGCAGGAGGTTCTGATTGACGCTGTGGCGCTTCCACATCTGAGAATGGCATCACAGTCGATTGTCAAAGGGGATGCCAAATCCGCATCAATCGCGGCGGCGTCGATCTTGGCAAAAGTGACACGAGATCGCCTGATGCTGACGTATGACGAGGCGTATCCGGTGTATGGCTTTGCTAAGCACAAGGGCTATGGAACACAGGAACATATCGACGCGATCCGCAACTATGGGATCTGTCCATTGCATCGTAAGACGTTCGAGCCCATTCGCTCGATGATAACTAACAGAAAAGGCTGTGAATACTGTGCCGATTGAAGCAAATGCAACTGCAGCAGCGGCTGCCGTCTCCGCACCACAGCGGATTTCATCGGAACGCCCGACCGAAGGAGTACAAGGCCGCGGCGATCAGGAGAATGCCTCAGCGGCATTCAGTCAGCGTACCAACGTGTCCATTGAGACTGCGATTGACCGTATGGCGGATGTTCTGTCCAAAATCAGCGGACGTCAGCAGACGAATGTTGAGCATATTCCGCAGGAGCTCAAAGAGGTCATACGGAATATCATTCGGCAGTCTTTTTCGATTGAGTCCACACTTGCACAGGGGCTTGGCAGTACGGCGGCAAGTCAGCGCTTTTCGACGGATCAGCTGACGACGCTGGCGCGGATGTTGAATCAGATGGGAACGATGGCGGAGACAAACGAAGTTCCCCGTGTCAGCGACGACGTGGCGACCCTGCTTGCGGCGTTGAAAAGTGCCATTGCCAAGGATGCGGGCGGAACATTTGAGCCGATCATGCTGACGAAAGCCGCGTTTCAGCTGATTGATACAGGAAACGCCGAACTCCTCCCGAAGGATTTACAGACCGTCCTCTCTCAGCTGAATGCAAGTGCAGGTACTGCACCCGCTGCGGCAAACGGCGGCGGTACATCCTCCATGACGTTTCTAAATCAGCTGGTTCAGCTGCTGATGCCACGTGACGCGGAAGCGGCGACGCAGCAGACAATGCCGCAGCAGGGAGGGACGCAGTCACCGGTGCAGACAGGAGAGGCACAGGCAACACCGCAGCAGGGAAGCGCAGCACTCTCCGTAGAAGAGGGCGCGGCGCAGATGCCGGCAAGTGGACAGACTGTACGCATGACAGCACCCGCAGCGGGAGCTATGCAAAATCCTGCGCCTGCTGCCACAGCTGCATCGGATACAGCGGCTGCCCCAGAGGAACTTCCCGCCGACAACATTACACAGGGGGCAAAACAGGGGGAGGGCTCCTCTGCACCATCGGCAAAGGGAATGGAAGCCCCTGCACTTCGTCAGGCAGATACTGCCGCAGTCGGTATCGGCACGAAAGGCAATGCCACGCCCTCTCTATCTGCGGCAGAGGCACAGCGCGGGCAGGGCACGGAGATGGTGCAGGAAAACGCTGCGCAGCAGGGGAAGACTACCGTGCAGCAGGAGACTCCTCTCCCGCAGGGCAGTGCACCAGTGCGCCAGGAAGGCACGGGCGGGACACTGAATCCTGCTCGTCAGCCCGTTGGCGAAGAGGCGCGGACAGGAACCGCAGAAGCCGCAAAGCAAATGCCTCAGAGCACGGAGCAGGTCGCCCGTTCACAAGCGGGACGGGCGGAGACAGCGGCGGCACAACCGCCAGCTTCCACGATGCAGGGCTCAGATGCTGTAAAGACGGCCGAGACGCCGACGCTCATTCCGAAGTTCATCACACGCCCCATGGAGAATGTACCGCAGATGATGAGCACGCTTCGCGACATGGCACGCGTGCTCCTGCAAAATGAAAATCTCAGCCAGCGCGAGACACTTTTGCTCCAGAACTTCGTCAGCGGACGCACGCAGACACTGAGTGAAGGTGATGCGAAGCAGCTCCAGCAACTCATCCAGCTGACGCAGCAGAACATTCCGGGAACCGTCCGCCAAGCGGCGTTTGAACAGCAGATGCCGGATCTTCCGCGCCTATGGGCTTTTATGCAGATGGCCGATCTAGTCAAGGTGCGCAAGATGACGGCGGAGCAATACAGACGTGCGGGGCGGGATGTCGCGGCACTGGCTCTGACCATGCGTCACTCACTGGAGGGGGAGAATGCGGCACCGCAGCCGGGACAGCGCTCTATGAGCTATGTGATGCCGCTCTTTATGGGAGAGACCGAGTATCCCGCCTACATTCATGTCTATGATGAGTCCCACAAGGATGAGGCGACGGATCAGGTCAAGAAAGAGACGTGGCTTAGAATCTGTGTTCTCACGGATCATATCGGCACCGTCGAACTCATCAATCGCATCTACGAAGAGAATCATGTCGATATGCGTCTCTATTTTTCTGATGCAGATGCCGCATGGGAGTTCCGTAACGAACTCGACAGTATACGTGAGTCCGCTGACGGAACCTCTTTGGTGATCGAGGGCATACAGATCGGCGCGATAGGTGAGCGTCGTTTCTTCACGAACTGATGATGACAGTCATGGTATAGCCTATTGACGATTATGAGATCGCCTCATATAATGTTGCTGAGGGATCGCGGGACGAAAAGACAAGGATGGTGAGATATGCCGGATCACGCGGACAGGGAAGAGGAGCAGCGCGAAGAAGAACCGCGTGCTGTTGCCATCAAATATGATGCAAAGTCGGATCGTGCGCCGCGCGTGACGGCAAAAGGCCGTTCCCTCGTTGCTGACCGCATTTTGGCGGAGGCACGCAAAAACGGCATACCAGTCTATCAGAACAAATCGCTCGTCAATATGCTGATGGCGCTTGAGATTGACCGCGAGATCCCTCCCGAGCTCTATCGTACGATCGCTGAAGTGCTCGCCCATGTCTATCGGATTGATCGTCACATGGGGAGCAGGAAATCGCCATGAGCAATAAGGTGCTGGGAGATCGAGGAGAGTCCTGTGCTGCCCGCTATCTCGGTGCGCAGGGATATCGAATTCTGGCACAGAAGTATCGCACAAAGATAGGGGAGATTGATCTGATCGCAAAGGATCGTGATACCTTGGTCTTTGTCGAGGTAAAGACACGACGAAGCGTCCGTTGCGGACTTCCAGCAGAAGCGGTAAACTACCGAAAGCAGCGCAAGATTATACAGACGGCGATGTGGTATCTGCGCGAAAAACAGATGGATCAAACACCTTGCCGTTTTGACATCGTTGAGGTCTATGCCGCGGGAAACGAGTGGGGGATTCATCACCTCAAGGGGGCTTTTGAGGTGTGAGGCGGATACAAAGGATGCAGGTGCGGTTCATGTCCTGCATCTTTTCTTTTGCTTATCGAATCTCTTTTGCTTATGGAATCGAATCAGTGAATATGCTATAATAACAACGATGTATGCGGTGGATAGAACCGTAATAGGAGGTACTATTTTGAACGTTGCGAAGCCAATTTATGTCATTGGGCATCGTAATCCGGACACGGATTCGATCTGCTCCGCGATCGGCTATGCCCATCTGAAACAGGCCATGGGCGTCAATGCCATTGCCGCACGCGCCGGCAAAGTGAATAAGGAAACGCGGTTTGCACTGGAGTACTTCCATGTCGAAAAGCCGCTCTTGATCCCCGATCTCTATCCGCGTGTCAAGGATATTGCGATGGACTGCAAGATCGTTGTGCGCCAGCATGATACCCTACGCAATCTGGGGGAGGTTCTGCGCGAGAATGATCTGCGGTCGATTCCCGTGACGGACAGCCAGGGACTTCTCGTTGGCATCGTTTCGGTCAGTGATCTTGCGAAGCGGTATTTTCAGGAGCTCGGCATGACGAATCTCGCAGACATGCGCGTACGCTATCGCGACATCATTCATGCCACCGACAGTCAGGTGCTTGTCTCCGGTGATGAGTCGGAGACAATCAAGGGACAGATCCGCATCGCTGCCGGAAGTATCGCAACGATTAAGAAGATCATCAAAGGGAACGACATCGTGCTCGTGGGCGACAGAAAGCCCGAGACGATTCTGACCTGCATTAACCAGGGGATTTCCTGCCTTGTCGTGACCGGGGACGGCCGTGTTCCGGCTGAGGCTCTGGAGGAAGCGGAGACGCGTGGTATCTTCGTCCTCTCGACGCCGTATGATACCTATACAGTGGCGCGGCTCATCAACCAGTGTGTGCCCATTCGGCGCATCATGCACGATAATCCCGTCTGCTTCAAGCCGCTCGATCTCCTGTCTGATATCAAGGGAATCATGGAGGAGACCAACTACCGTAATTATCCCGTATTGGAGAACGGCCGCATCGTCGGTCTCGTGAGCCGTGACCGACTGGGGGTCTCCGACCCGGCGCAGGTGATTCTTGTCGATCACAACGAGCGCAATCAGGCGGTCGAGGGCATCGAGGAGGCGAAGATCATCGAGATCATCGATCATCATCGCTTCGGTGGGATCAGTACGAGCGAACCAATCTACACTCACGCCGAGCCAGTCGGGTGCACGGCAACGATTGTCTCTAATATGCACTGGCAGAACGACATCGACATTCCTCCGTCGATTGCAGGTCTCTTGCTCTCCGCCATCATCTCTGATACGGTGCTGTTCAAATCTCCGACCTGCACGCCAAAGGATAAACAGGCGGCGGAGCGTCTCGCTGAGATCGCAGACGTGGATATGAACGCGTACGGCCTCGAGATGCTGAAGGCGGGCTCCAGTGTCGGCAATATGACGCCGATGGAGATTGTACGCAACGACCTCAAGGAGTTCACCATTGGTGCCTATCGTGTGGTCGTCAGTCAGACCTCGGTGATGGACACGAAGGAAATCATGGCAAAGGAGGATGAGCTCCTCGCAGCGATGAAGTCCATCTGCGACACGGAGGGGTTTGATCTCAGTCTCGTTATGATTACGGATATTCTCGAGGAGGCAACCTATCTGCTCTTTACGGGTTCGCCGCGTACGCTGATCGGAGAGGCGTTCCGCAAGGATACGAGCGGAACACATCTCTATCTGCCGGGTGTCATGTCGCGCAAGAAGCAGATCATTCCGCCGCTCTCGGAAGCGGTCAAGCGAATCAAGACATAAGGGATACTGTATATGGGAGGGGCGGAGTTGCCGTGGCGGCGGCCCCTCCTTTCTTATTTGGAGTGAAAGGGACGATTCTATGGATTTGATGCAAGGGCTGAACGAACCCCAGCAGCGCGCTGTCGCGTGCCTGCAGGGACCTCTCCTCATCGTTGCCGGAGCGGGCTCCGGAAAGACCCGTGTGCTGACATTTCGCATCGCCAATTTGTTGGAACATGGTGTTCCGCCCTACCGCATCCTTGCCATTACATTTACCAATAAGGCTGCCCGCGAGATGCGCGAACGCGTGGATGCACTGATCGGAGATGCGGCACAGGACGTTTGGCTGAGCACATTCCATTCGTTCTGTGCCCGCTTTCTGCGCATGGAGCTCGAGCACTATGGGCGCTATGCGAAGAACTTCGTCATCTACGATGCTGCGGACAGCAAGGGGCTGCTCCGTGAGTGCCTGAAAGAGCTCAATATCGACGAGAAGCATACCGCTCCCGGCGCGGTGCAGGCGCATATTTCCGATGCGAAGAACCGTCTGCTCGATGTCGCGGCATTTACGGCGCAGGCAACGGATTTCTTTGCCGAACAGGTCGCCAAGATCTATGCCCTCTATCAGTCCAAGCTGCAGGAGAACAATGCACTGGATTTTGATGATCTGCTGATGCTGACGGTGGAACTCCTTACGAAGAATGAGGAACTGCGGACGAAGTACCAAAAGAAGTTCCAGTACATTCTTGTGGATGAGTATCAGGATACGAACGGCGCACAGTATGCGATCACCAAGCTGCTTGACGCAGAGCACCGCAATATTTGCGTCGTCGGCGATGCAGACCAGTCAATTTACGGCTGGCGCGGCGCAGATATGCGGAACATCATGAACTTTGAGAAGGACTACCCGGAGGCGACGGTTATCCTGCTTGAGCAGAACTACCGCTCGACGAAGAATATTCTTGCGGCAGCGAATGCTGTGATCGAGAACAACCTGACGCGCAAGAAGAAGGAGCTCTGGACGGATAATCCGACCGGCGACCGCATTACGATCTATGAGGGAGCAACGGAAAAGAATGAGGCCTCCTATATCGTGCGGGAGGTAGAGCGTCTGCACACGATGTTCCATGTCAAGTATGGCGATATTGCCGTGCTCTACCGTACTAATGCGCAGTCACGCAATATTGAGGAGGCTTTTTACGCGACAGGTGTCCCGTATGCAATGGTTGGTTCGGTGCGTTTCTATGATCGGCGTGAGATTAAAGACATTATCGCCTATCTGCGTGTGATCTACAATCCTCGCGATACACTGAGTCTTCTGCGCATCATCAATGTCCCGCGCCGTGGTCTTGGCCCTACGTCCATCGCTCGCATGATGGAGACGGCGGAGGAGTACCGCATCTCTCTCTTTGAGGTGATTACGGATGCTCAGCTGCTCTCCATGATTCCCAAACTCTCCACCAAGGTAAAGCTGGCGCTGGAGGAGTTCGCTGCCATGGTCTTTACCTTTATGGGACAGCTCGGAACGCGTCCCATCCATGAGATTGTCGAGGATGTGATCGAGACGTCCGGCTATGCCGCTGCGCTTGAGGAGGAGAAGAAGGAAGACAACCGTGACCGTCTCGAAAACCTGCGTGAGTTCATCAGTGTGGCGAAGAACTTTGATGATGGTGCAGCGGAGGGGGAGAACGGACTTGCGGATTTCCTCGCACAGATTGCGCTGATTTCCGATGTCGACCAGACGGAGCAGTCGGACGGGACAGTGACGCTCATGACGTTTCACGCGGCGAAGGGGCTGGAGTTTCCCGCCGTCTTTATGGCGGGGATGGAGGAAGGGCTCTTTCCGCATTCCCGCACGCTGCTCGATGATACGGAGATCGAGGAGGAGCGGCGTACGTGCTATGTCGGCATCACGCGCGCCGAGCGTCGGCTCTACCTCACCTATGCAAGGCAGCGGACGATCTACGGGCGTACGGAGATGTCGCGGCCTTCGCGCTTTCTGGCAGAGATTCCGGAGGAGCTGGTCGAGCATAAGGAGGCGGACTTTTTAGGCGGGACTGATCTGCGTGCACCATCCAATATATGGAGTGAGCGCAGTACCCGCACAGAGCGAAAACGCTATATGACGCCGCCGCAGCATACGGCGGAGGACGGCAGTGTGATCCGCCCCGACGCATCGGCAGCCTTTAAGGCGGGGGATGCCGTACGCCACAGCAAGTGGGGGGACGGGCGCATTGTCGCCATCAGCGGATCAGGTGAGGATGCCGAGCTGTCCATTGCATTCCCGGGGGAAGGAATCAAGAAGTTCGTGCAAAAGTATGCACCGATTTTGAAGCTGTGAGGAGATCATGAGCAAGATTGATGAGGTAAAGACAGAGCTGTCAGAGCTGCGGCGTAAAATACGGAAGTATTCCAAGCAGTATTATGACGATAATGAATCTGAGATTTCGGATTATGACTTCGATATGCTGATGATGCGCCTGAAAAAACTTGAGGCAGCGTATCCGGAGCTCATTACGAAGAACTCGCCGACACGCACCGTGGGAGGCTCAGCACAGCGCGAAGTCGGCTTACTCGTTCCTCATGATGTTCCGATGCTCTCCCTGCAGGATGTATTCTCCGAGGAAGAGATTCATGCGTTTGTCGATAATGTCCTTGCGCATTTTCCTGCGGCGGAATTTGTCGTCGAGGAAAAGATCGACGGATTGTCTCTGGCGCTTCGCTACGAGAACGGTGTGCTTGCACGTGCGATCACACGAGGTGACGGCATTGTGCAGGGAGAAGACGTGACAGCGAATGCACGCGTGATCGACGATGTTGTACAGAAGCTGCATGATGCACTGCCATATTTTGAGGTGCGCGGCGAGGTCTATATGAAGCGCGCCGCATTTGCCGAGGTCAACGAGCGACAGGAACTTCTCGGGCTGAAGCCCTTTGCCAATCCGCGCAACTGTGCCGCAGGAACTCTGCGGCAGCTGGATTCGCGCATTACAAAGGAGCGCAGACTGTCTATGTTCGTATTCAATTTGCAGCGCAGTGACGGCCGTGTATTTTCCTCTCATACCGAGGCGTATGTATTCATGCAGTCTCAGGGGATCAAGACGATTGCGAATTACCGCGTCTGCCGTACGGCGGAGGAGGTCTGGGCCGCCATCGAGGAGATCGGTGTGCGGCGCGGCAGCCTGCCCTATGACATCGATGGAGCCGTGGTTAAGGTGAACTCCTTTGCCATGCGTGAGGAACTTGGTGTAACGGCAAAGGCGCCGCGTTGGGCGATTGCCTATAAGTATCCGCCGGAGGAGAAGGAGACGGTACTTCGCGATATTGAGCTTTCCGTCGGACGGACTGGGCGCATCACGCCGACGGCCGTGTTCGATCCCGTGGGGCTCTGCGGAACACGCGTCGAGCGGGCAACCCTGCACAATCAGGACTATATTGACAGCCTGGACATCCGTATCGGTGATACCATTCTCGTCTATAAGTCGGGGGAAATCATCCCGCGCGTCAAGGCGGTGCTGAAGGACAAACGACCGCAGAACAGTCGCCCCTATGTGATACCGGATGTCTGTCCCGTCTGTGGCGCACATGCCGTACGCGAAGCAGATACGGCGGATATGCGCTGCCAAAATCCTGTATGTCCGGCACAGATCGAGAACCATCTCCTGAACTTCGTCAGCCGCAGTGCGATGGACATCAAGGGGCTAGGAGCGGCTGCCGTTATTGCCCTTGTCCATGCAGGATATATCCATGATGTTGCGGAGATCTTTTCTTTGCATGAGCATCGAGAGGAGCTCGTTGCTTCTGGACTGATCGGCCGCGCAAAGAGTGTCGATCAGCGTCTTGCGGCAATTGAAGCGAGTAAGCAAAACCCTCCCGAGCGTCTATTGACGGGGCTGGGAATTGCTGGCATCGGACGCGCGGCAGCGGCTGCGCTGATGCAGGAATTTTCATCCATTGATGCCCTGCAGGAGGCGGCGCGTGAATCCCCAGAACGCATTCTCGCTGTTCCGGATATGGGTGAGATTACGGTACAGAAGCTGACGGAGTTCTTCTCGTCTGCATCCGCCTGTGCCCTGTTAGATCGCCTGCGTGCAGCCGGGGTAAACTTTGCGGGAACACGAACGGAGCGTGTGGGGACGGCACTCGCCGGAAAGAGTTTTGTCATCACGGGGACACTGCCGACTCTGTCCCGTGAGGAATGCAGTGCCCTTATCACGGCGCATGGGGGCTTGGTGAAGGGCTCTGTTTCAAAGAAGACCGATTATCTTGTCGCGGGAGAAGCGGCAGGAAGCAAGCTGAAAAAGGCGGAGGATCTCGGCATCCCCGTCTTGGACGAGGCAGCCCTCCGCGCCATGATTTCGGAAGAAAAGGACGGCTTGTAAACCGCGAGAAAGCTATCGACGATCGCACGAATGAAATCAGGCATTTGTCATGTAGTATGAGGGACTATCATGCGCTTTATCCATACAGCAGACTGGCATCTGGGCAAACTTTTCGGACAGCGGCATATGACGGAAGACCAGGCGTATGTGCTGGAAGAACTTCTGGCACTGTGCCGCGATGTCCGACCGGATGCGCTTGTTCTCGCGGGCGATATTTATGATCGGGCAGTGCCGCCGCCCGAAGCCGTAGCGTTGTTTAATACAGTGCTGACACGACTGGCAGAGCAGGGAATCAAGGTTCTCTGTATTGCAGGAAATCATGACAGTGCAGTTCGTCTGGCATTCGGTGCACAGCTGCTGCAATCCTCCGGCGTGTATATTGCAGGCACTCTCGACGCGGAGGCAGCTCCCGTGGTGCTGTCCGATGCATTCGGGGACGTGTACTTCTCGCTGCTTCCCTATGGCGATCCGCCGCATGTCCGCGAGGCTTTTTCACTGGACGAAACACCGTCCTTCGATACGGCATTGGATGTTCAGATTGCCGCCTCGCGGGCGATGATACCGCAGGGCGCACGCAGCGTCGCCATTGCCCATGCCTTTGTGATTGGCGGTCAGACCTCCGAATCCGAGCACACCCTCTCCGTGGGCGGCAGTGATCAGGTGCATGCAGATAAATTTATACCATACAACTACACTGCTCTCGGACACCTGCACGCGCCCCAGCGCGCGGGGGCGGAGCAGGTTCGCTATGCCGGATCTCTGCTCAAGTATTCCTTTGATGAGTCACATCAGAAAAAGGGGATCACACTGGTCGATATCGATGCAGCAGGGGCTGTCTCCCACACATTCTATCCGCTGACACCGCGGCATGATGTGCGGATTGTGAGAGGAAAAATGACTGAGATCATGTCCGATGGATTCGATCCTCTTTCTCATGAGGACTATATCTGCGTGGAGCTTACCGACACAGATGCCGTACTCGCCGCCCATGAAAAGCTGCGTCGCGTCTATCCAAATCTTTTTCTCATCACGCGCCCGAACATTCACATGGGACATTCCTCCAACGAAGTACGAAACTATGAGCGCAGCAAGTCAGATCTCCATCTCTTTGCGGATTTCTATGCGGAGATGACCACGGAGGAGATGACGCAGGAGGAGACCGAGGAACTTACGCATGTCATCGATGCGTTGGAACGGGAGGAGAGAATGCAATGAGACCGCTGAAACTCCGCATCCAGGCGTTCGGTTCCTATGTGGACGAGCAGATTTTGGACTTTGAGACAGCCCTTGCCGATGCCCCATTCCTTTTGATCCATGGAGTGACGGGCTCCGGAAAGACCACTATTTTGGACGCGATCGTATTCGCCCTCTACGGAGAGTCCAGCGGGGATATACGCGAGGGAGCAATGCTGCGTTCCTCCACAGCACCGCCGGATCGGACGACGGAGGTGGAGTATGTATTCGCGCTCGGGCAACGTCGTTACCGCGTGCTGCGTTCTCCTGCCTATTCTCGTATGTCACGCGGAAAGATGACGCGGCGGGCAGCGACGGGACAACTATTTCGACTGCCCGATGTTGGCAAGACAGGCGAGGAAAAACTGCTTGCTGCGAACATCACGGATGTCTCGGAACGCATCAGTCAGCTGATCGGCTTCGATGCCGACCAGTTTCGTCAGGTCGTTCTCCTCCCACAGGGACAGTTTCAGCGGTTTTTGTTGGCAGAAGTCAAGGATCGCAGCGCCATTATGCAGCGTATTTTCCGTACGGAACGGTATCAGCGCATTGAAGAAGCACTGACGAAAGAGGCACAGCAGCTTGAGCGGACGGCACAGGCGGAGCGTGAGCGCGCGGAAGGCATTCTGCGCGCAGAGGGAATGGCGTCATCGGACGAACTCCGCACGCGTCTCTCTGAACTTTCGGAGGAGATACGCCGTCAGGACGAAATCTTGCGGGAGCACGAAAAGGTGCAGAAGAGTGCACGGCGGGCACGTGAAGAGGGGGCTGCTGCACAGCAGAAACTCAGTGCACGGGATGCGGCACAAAGTGATTTGGAAAAAAAGCGCGAACAGGCAGAGTCTGTCCGCGACTTTCGTGTACGCCTGTCACGTGCACAGCGTGCACAACCGGTGCTCTACAAGGAGCGCAGCTACATCGAAGCGTTGAACACGGAACGCACCCGCAGAGAGGCATATGCATCCGCAGCAAAGGACTGCGCTGCTGCGAAGACGGAACATGATGCATCCATAGAATGCCTAAAGCAAGTGGAAGCCCATGCAGATGAGCATACGCAAAATGTGGAGCAGCTGCACCGCATGAGGGATTACGCTCCGCTGGCGAACCGTTACCAGGAATGTACTTCTGCCCTGCGCGATCTTCGCGTCCGTGCCGCAGAGGGAGAAGAAAAATATGAAAGCGGCGCAGCGGAGATTGAACGTCTCACCGAGGCACAAAAGAAGTACGAAGAAGAACGTGCAAGACTGCATCAGATCTTGGTCGGGAGTGAGATCGTTCAGCAGGAGAAGAAACAGCTTGAACACTGCCAACAGGCGTCAGACCAGATACGTGAACTAGAAGATGCACTGACATCAGCACGCACACGTGTCAAAAAATCGCAGAAAAAACTGCAGACGGCAGAGGAGGCATTATCCGACGTGCGGACGACGCAGCGCCGTCTGCGCACCCTCTACGACATGGGCAGTGCCGCACGTCTGGCGCAGACACTGCAGGAAGACACACCTTGTCCGGTCTGCGGATCTCTCGCACATCCAAGTCCTGCCGTCCATGCGGAGGAGATCCCGTCCGCACAAGAGATGGATGTATGCATGCAGAATGTGGAAACTGCAGAAAAGGAGCTACAGAAATGCACTGCTCAGGCAGAGCAGGAAAAGGCAGCGTGCCTTCGGCTTGAGCAGGAGCTTCTCCATGAGCAAAAACGCATAAAAGAGCTTCTCGCGGATGAAACCATGGAGGCGTTCTGTGCGCGTGTCGCGGAACGGGAAAAACAGCTCCGCTGTGCACAGAATGCGTGCAAAGTCCTTGAGAAAACGTATGCCGAAGAGCAGCAGCAGCTCTTTGCGCGGAAGGAGCAGCAGAAAGAGCAGGAGGCCCTGCTTCAAAAGAATCGTAATCTCATAGGGCTTCATGAGGGGGAGAAGAATGCATTGGAGCGTCAACTGCCCGAGGAGTATCGTGATGCAGAGGCGGTACGGGAAGCGGCGGCACTTCTGGAACGGGAAGTAAAAACAGCGGAAACCGTTCGCGCCGAAGCAGAGAAGCGGGAGAAGGCGGCGGCGCAGAAATGTGCCCGTACGGAGAGTGCTAAGGCGGCGGCGCAGCGCGTTCTGAAGGAAGCGGAAGAAGTGCGGCAAGCGGCGCAGGAAGCGTATACGGCTGCATATTATGCAGCAGATTTTCTGACCGAGGAAGAATACCATCATGCGATTGTGGGAGACTGGGCAAAGAGCGACTATCTGGAAAAAGTACGTGAACGTATCACCGCGTATGATACGGCGTTTCAGGCGGCAGAGGAGCTGGTGAAGGCGGCCGAGGCAGCAGCAGAGGGGCTTTGTCCGCCGGACATGGAGGCACTGACCGAAGCGGAGCGCATCGCCGATCAGCGTGTGCAGGACAGCGCGCGAGCACAGGGCGTCCGCATGGAGCGCTGGGCTCTCTATACGCGCATGACCAAGGAAATGGATGCGCTGGAACGGGCGGGAGCAGCCCGCGATAAGCGTTACCGTGTGATCGGGAAACTCGCGAATGTCGCTGCGGCAAAACCACCCTATCAGATCCATTTTCAGACCTATGTTCTTCGCTCGATTCTGTCGGATGTCATCGATGCCGCGAACGAGCGGCTGATGATGATGAGCCGGGGACGTTACCGCTTTATCCACGGGGAGGGCGGACAAAAGAAGAAGTGGTGGGGGCTTGAGATCGATGTCTTTGATGAGTATACGGGTTTCCCGCGTCTCGCACGCACCCTCTCCGGCGGAGAGACATTCCTCGCCTCCCTGTCACTAGCACTTGGACTTTCGGATGTTGTGCAGCATTATGCGGGCGGAATGCATCTCGATATGATTTTCATCGACGAAGGCTTCGGATCTCTGGACAGTGAGACGCTTGACGTTGCCATTCGCGCGCTTCTCGATGTGCAGCGTGAGGGCGGTCGGCTGGTTGGCATCATTTCTCACATCGAGGAACTGCGTGCACGGATTCCCGTCCATCTGGAAGTGTGCCGCGGGCAGAACGGCAGCTATGCATCCTTTACGCAAAGCGGGGGATTGGCATTATGACGGCACGGCTGGAGTTTATCATTGGGCGGTCGGGTACGGGCAAAACATATGACTGTCTCACGGCGATGAAGGATGTGCTGCGGGAGGAGCCGCTCGGGCGCCAGCGCATCCTTCTCGTTCCTGAGCACATGACCTATGCGGCGGAGCGGGCACTGGCCGAGGCTCTGACACATGGAGCGGGATTCCTTCAAGTGTATGTCTTTGGGTTTCGTCGCCTTGCTCGGCAGGTGTTGCTTGAGACCGGCGGGGAACATCTGCCGCGCATCAGCGATATCGGCAGGCGTATCCTGCTCAAGGATATTCTGCTGCAGCACAGCAGAGAACTCTCCGTCTTTCAGCGCTCCGTGCACAAGCGTGGGTTTACGGAGGTGCTTGGGCATACGATCGCAGAACTGAAGCGTGATCGGCTCAGCTCCGATCATCTGCGTCAGGCAGCAGATGTCAGTACAGGAGAGCATGCACGGCTGTCAGCGAAGCTGACAGAGCTTGCCACGATCATGGATGAACTCGCTGCCCGCATGGAGGGGCGACTGACCGATCACACCGATCGGATGGAGCGGCTCGCCGCACAGCTCATTGATGCACCATTTCTGCGCGGCGCCGAACTGTGGGTGGACGGATTCGATTTTTTCAATCCGCAGGAACTTGCGGTCTTTCGCGCGCTGTTTCGCGTTGTTGATACCGTTCATGTCAGCCTCACGATGGACGGACGTGATGATGGAACGCATGTATTTACCAATTTGCCGGAAAATATCTATGATACGGGGCTGTTTGCGCGCAGTTATCAGACGATGCACCTCCTGCAGCAGATCTTTACGGAGGAGCAGCCATCGGCACAGATTGGAATTCGACTGATGCCAGTGCAGCATCGGGCGCGGACGGAGGGGCTTCGTCTGCTGGAAGCACAGCTGTTCGGCCACGGACATATCACGCCCGCGAAGGATGATTCCATACGTATCGTCGAGGCAGCCAATCCGCGTCTTGAGGTGGAGACGGCGGCGGCAGACATCCTCCGCCTCGCACGCGACAATGGGTATCGCTACCGCGAGATCGCCGTGCTTATGCGTGATGTCGATCTCTACGGCGATCTGCTCTCACTTGCTTTTGCGGATTGCGGCATTCCATTTTATCTGGATGTCAAACGCCCGAGTGCGCATCATCCACTTGCTGAGCTCCTGCGTGCTGTTGCACAGATGACGTGGCGTGGGTGGGCGTATGAGACTGTCTTCCGTGCGCTGCGCACAGGCTTCTTTCCGCTGCTCGGAACGGAGGAGGACGAAGATGCTCCTCCACTCTGTGCGGATTGGCAGGAGGCTGTCGATCGTCTGGAAAACTACTGCCTTGCCTACGGGATTCGCAGTGAATCACAGTGGACGGCGACAGAGCCGTGGGACTTTGTCCAGCGGCGGGTCACAGAACATGAGCTACATTTGGACGAGGAGGAAGAACGCCTCAGGGAAGAGCAGTGGCTGGATCATCTGCGCCGTCGGATTGCAGAACCGCTTTCCCTCCTGACCGGGCACCTGCGACGGCATGAGAGCACGGCGCGTGCGCGTACGAAGGCACTCTACGACTTCCTCGATGAGTTATGTGTTCCGCAGACACTCCGCCTGTGGAGCGAAACGGCAGATCGGGAAGGTCGATTGGCGGATGCTGCCGCCCATCGCCAGATCTGGAGTTCCTGCATGGCACTTTTTGATCAGCTGGTCGAGGTGCGCGGAGACGACCCGCTATCGAGCCGCGACTATGAGGAGCTCTTGAGCGATGGACTTGACGCCATGTCCATTGCCCTGATTCCGCCGGGGCTGGATCATGTCACCGTTGCCTCCTTTGATCAGAACAGCATCGCGGGAGCGCGTGCTGTTTTTGTCATTGGGGCGAATGCCGGCATCATGCCGCGCGCGGGAACGACGAGCGGCGTATTTTCCGATACAGAACTCCTCTTCATCGGTGAGTCTCTTCAGACGGCGGGAGCGGATTCCGGGCATACCGTCTTTGGGGGGCGCACGCAGCAGAGCTTTTTGGAACGGTATCAGCTCTACCGTGGATTTACGGAGGCACGCGACTACCTCTGGGTGTCGTATGCGCTTTCTTCGGTGGATGGTTCGACCCTTGCTCCGTCGCCGCTGATCGCACGGCTGCGCCGAATCAGCAGTTCCTTTTTCTCCATCCCGCTTGCCTTGGCTGGGCGAGATGATCCGCTGCTCCTCTCTGCACCGTATCCTGCACTCTCGCATCTGACTGCTGCGCTGCGTGAAAAGAAAGAGCGCGGGGAAATGCCCGCCATGTGGGGGGATGTCTACAACTGGATGCTGCAGGATGCTGTGATGCAGCCGCTCCTGCGGCGTATGCTCCATGGACTTTTTCTCCCACCGCGCGAAGTGTCCATCCCTGCTCCCGTGGCAGCTCGGCTGTTTACGCGCGACCGTCGGCTCAGCGGAAGTACCACACGGCTGGAGACGTTTCGCCAGTGCCCGTTCCGCCACTTTGCTATGTACGGGCTGCGGCTGCAGCAGCGGGATCGCTACGAATTTCAGAGCAATGACTTCGGGACACTTCTGCACGGCATCCTGCGCGGCTACGGTGAGTGGGTGCGCAGTGCATACGGCAACGATTGGTGCGCGGCATTGGCAGAAGCTCCAGAGAAGATCGAGGAACTGCTGCAGGAACTGATCCCGCAGGTGCACAGTACCGTGCTGATGAGTCGTGCCAGCTATCGGCACCGCATCGAACGGATCCGCTGTACAGCACAACAGACAATACAGCATCTTACGTCATGGGCGGCGGCATCTTCCTTTCATCCCTATGGGTTTGAGATCAGCTTCGGGCGCAGGAATGACGGCGTCCGCCTGGCGGATTTTCCGCTTGCGGACGGCATGACACTCTCTCTGCGCGGGCAGATCGACCGTCTGGATGTGATGGATCATCATGCCTACTATCTGGTTCTCGACTATAAAACGGGGGCGACGTCCCTCCTCCTGCCTGAGATTCGGCACGGACTGAAGATGCAGCTTCTCCTGTATCTCTTCGTCGTGCGCTCCATCCTGGATACGGGGGAGGCGTTTCCCGCAGGGATGCTCTATGCTCCGGTGAAAAACCCAATTGTCCCTTGTAACGTGCGCCTGGATGAGACGGCTCTCCGACGCCAGGTGATGAAGGGTATGGCACTCACGGGGATGCTGCTCGACGATGCGGATATCATGAAGCAGCTCGATCAGGCGGCGGATCATATCTGCATCTCGTTCAACAAAGATAACAGTCTCTCCAAATCTTCGGCAAAATTTGTGCGTTCGCGCGAGGAATTTCAGCAGCTGCTTTCCTTTTTGCCGCAGCTGATCCGCGCGACGGCGGAGGACATTCTGCACGGAGATATCCGTGTCTACCCCTATCGCTTTCAGGATCGCAATGCGTGTACGTATTGTGACTATCATACCATCTGCGCTTTCGATCCTACACTTCGGCAGGGGGACGTATATCATGATATCGCCGATAATGCGCAGGAGGCGATGGAAGAAATTGCACGGATCGTAGAGGAGGTGGATCGCGATGGCGGATCGGCTGACATTCACAGCAGACCAACAGCGCGCGATTGATGCGAGAGGACACAATATTCTCGTGGCGGCAGCAGCAGGATCCGGGAAGACGCGCGTACTGGTGGAACGCATTATTTCGCAGGTGCGGAATGAGGAGCTGTCCCTGGATCGTATTCTGGTTCTTACCTTTACGAAGGCCGCCGCTCTTGAAATGCGCGAGCGTATCGAGGCGGCACTCAATGCGGAGATCGATGCCATTGCCGGGGACGCCGGCATCAGCAAGGAAATTGACCGCCTTGAGCGTCAGCGCATTCTGCTGACAGACGCAGACATTTCCACGTTTCATTCATTCTGCCAGCGACTTCTGCAGGCGCATATCGACGCGACCGACATTCCTCCGACATTTCGTCTGGCAAGTGAGCAGGAAATACGTCTGCTCAAACGCGATGTCATGGATGAACTCCTTGAGCGAAAATATGAGGAGGCAGTACAGGGGGGCAGCGATGAATTTCTTGCCTTTGCCGATGCCTATGGAGGTGTCAAGGGGGACGATGAGAAACTCAAGGAAGAGGTGCTCGCACTCTATGACTTCGCGCTCAGTCAGCCTTCGCCTGCGGTATGGCTCAGCCGGCAGGGACAGGAAGAAGATGATGTGCCGTACTGGAAGCGGCGTGGGTTTGATGTGCTGGCGCGAGAGCTGCACGAGAAACTGTTCGATCTATGTGCCGGATACCACAGCACAATGGACGTTCTGATGCAGGGGGATGCGGAACTGCACACGGCAGCTGAGAAATACATGGCAGTCATCCATCATAATCTGGATCTCTATGAGGAACTGCAGGGCGGGCTGCAGCTCCTCATAAGCGGCGCAGAAGATCAGGCATGGGAACGCTTTCGTGTGGATGCAGCTGCTGCAAAGAAACAGCGGAAAAGCATCCCGCACAAGTCCATCGAGAACTATGATCCAGAGCTTGGCGGTGCGTTGAAAAAAAAGATAACGAACATTTACAAGGCATGGGACGCCGCTGTCGATCAGCTGCCCGCCACAGCAGAGGAGCTCTGTGCCGCGGAGAATAGAGCGAATACCGCCATTCGCCAATATGCCCGTCTGGCATTGGATTTTCATCATGCCTTTCAAAATGAGAAATTGGAACGTTCTCTTTTGGACTTCAGTGATCTGGAGCATCGTGCGTTGGCACTCCTGTGTCGGCATCCAGAGCAGCTGCAGGATGATCTGAATTCCGTTGATCCGACGGATATCGCAGAGGAGCTTCGTGCATACTATGCAGCGATCATGGTGGATGAATATCAGGATACGAATGGGCTTCAAGAGGGCATCCTGCGGCAGATCGCGCATGATGACAACCGCTTTATTGTCGGCGACGTGAAGCAGAGTATCTATCGTTTTCGGCTGGCGGATCCGAGCCTTTTCCAACATACCTATCGTGCTTATCGTCAGGGCAGCTCTGCCGGTGAACTGATCACCATGTCAGAGAACTTCCGCAGCCGAGCCGAGGTGCTGCAGCCCATCAATGAGATATTCTCGCAGATCATGACGGAGTCGGCGGTCGAGATCGCCTACGATCAGAGTGCACGCCTGAATCCGGGACGCACCTTTGACGACGATCCTGCGGGGAAATCTTTGGCATCGCCGCTGGAGATCGATCTCCTGGATGCGGATTATTCCGCAGAAGAGGCGGATGATGAGGGCGAAGAGCTGGCTGCCTTTGCGGTGGAGTCACACTATATCGCGCGTCGCATCAAAGAGCTGGTCGATGCAGGATATACTGTCCAGAGCGGAAAAGCTCTGCGCTGGAGCGATATTGTCGTCCTGCTGCGCGGCGCAAAGGAACGGGCAGTCATCCTGATGGATGCCCTGCGAGAAGCGGGCATTCCGTCCTATGCAGATGATACGGCAGGGTATTTTGAGGCAAGCGAAATACGCATGATGCTTTCCCTTCTCGCTGTCCTGGACAATGCACGGCAGGATACTCCGCTGACGGCCGTCCTCACATCGCCGATGATCGGGATGTCGATGGAGGAACTTGCCCTGCTGCGCATTCACACACCTGTCGGCTCGATCTACGATGCTCTGAAGGGAGCAGACGCAGAGGAGGTTCCACCTGCTGTACGAAATAAGGCAAAGGAGGCACTGCAGACGATCCGATGCTGGCGGCGCGAGGCCTTACTGCACAGTGTGCCTGAGCTGCTCTGGCATCTATACCGTACATCTGGGTACTATGACTATGTCGGCGCACTTCCCGACGGCATACTGAGGCAGGCAAATTTACGCATGCTCATCGATCGTGCGGGCGATTTTGAGCGTACGAATGAACGAGGCCTGTTTCGTTTTCTGCGCTATATGGATGCCCTGCAGCGGCGCAGTACCGATCTCTCTGCCGCGCGGACATTGGGTGAGAGCGAAGATGTCGTGCGGATCATGACCATTCATCGCAGTAAAGGACTGGAGTTTCCCGTCGTTTTTCTTGCGAATATAGCCGGTGCGTTTAATACGCAGGATATATCAGGAGACGTGCTCTATCATGCGCATGCTGGGATCGGCGTACGCGTATATGAGAACACAGAAATCGGGCGGCAGAAATATGATACGCTGGGTCGGCGAAGCGTCAAAGAGGTGATCCGCCGCGAGACGATCGCGGAGGAAATGCGTATCCTCTATGTTGCGATGACACGCGCGCAGGAAAAACTCATCCTGACGGGGACACTGCGCACCTCTCGGAGCGGCTTGAGCCGCTTGGCGCAGCTGCGGGATTTCTGCCAGCAATACGCGAGGGAGGAGGGAGAGACGTTTCCGGATGCCGCCATTCTCGGTGCATCCTGCTATCTGGACTGGATTGCCCTGGCACTGATGCGGCATCCCGATGGACAGGCGTTGATGGAGGGAGTTGAGGGCATCGAGCTGCGGGAATGGAGCGATGAAAAAGCGCGATTCGCCGTGCGGATTGAGAAAGCAGATGTACGTACGTCACGCAGTGAGGAGGAGAGGGCGGCAGATGCCGAACTTTCTGCCATTCGCAGCGGAGAGCCGCTTTCGCCGGGAGTACGTGCACCGTATGTCGACTCTATTCTCAGTTGGACGTATGACAGCAGGGGCACGGAACAGATCCACGCAAAGACCAGCGTAACGGAACTCAAGCGTGAGAACTTCCCCGATGAGGAGGTTCTGCCGTCCTTTGCGCCTGCTGTTGGCGCGGGGGCAGGCGGGCAGGAATGGGAAGTTCCGCGTTTTCTGCGCACGGCAAAGCGTGCTGCATTGAGTCCAATGGAGCGCGGCACAGCCATGCATGCACTCATGCAGCATCTTGATTTCGCGGAGGTGCCTGATATTGCAGCCATTGAGCGTCAGGCACGATCCCTTTTCGATCAGGGAATCCTGACCGAAGAAGCATATCAGAGCCTCGATGTCCGCAATGTGTGGCGGTTTGTTTCCTCGGCGCTCGGACGCCGTCTGCGTGAGGCGAAGCGTGTATATCGTGAGCTGCCGTTCGGGCGGCTCCTGCCGGCGAAGAAATACTATAAGGAGGCACAGGACGAGGCAGATCGCATTTTCCTGCAGGGTATCATCGACGTCCTCTTTGAGGAAGAAAACGGCGATTATATTCTTCTCGACTATAAGACGGATCGTCATATTTCCCCGCAGGATGCACGCACACGCTATCAGTTCCAGATTGACCTATACTGTGATGCCGTAGAGACGATCCTTGGGCGACCAGTGAAGGAATGCTACCTGTTTTTGCTGGATACAGGTCGTGAAGTACGCATGGAGCGTCAGGCGGCCAGTGCATAGGAGGAAAATTCTTCCTTGCGTCGAATCCTGTTGATATCAGTGATTCCTTGAAAGGAAGTGAATTACATGGCAGATTGTATTTTTTGCAAGATTGCACAGGGAGAGATTCCGTCGACCAAAGTCTATGAAGACGATACGGTGCTTGCCTTTCGCGACCTAGACCCGCAGGCACCGGAGCATGTACTCATCATACCGAAGAAGCATATCCGCAGCATTCTGGACTTTGGCGCGGAAGATGGAGCTCTGGCAGCACATATTCTTACAGAGGTCGTTCCGCAGCTTGCCCGCAGCCTTGGCGTGGATGGTGACGGATTCCGTCTCGTCACTAATACAGGGGAAGACGGGGGACAGACTGTCGGGCATCTGCACTTTCACCTTCTCGGCGGACGTGCATTTGCATGGCCGCCCGGCTGAGAAGTGTATGTATTTTACCATTAAATGAAAAGTGGATGGGAAAACCCGCTATAGATAAGGGGCTAGCACCTTATCTATAGCGGGTTTTCTACAAAAATCATTTGTCTACAAGCCTGCTAAAGATGCGTGCCGTCTCCTTCTTTATCTCCTCCGTGTCGTGCGTGTAGAGCTTCTGCAAGTCCCTGCCTGCACAATGGGAACATAAAAGGGGCTGTTGCACGAAGGTGAATGACCTGCCCCCCAAAAGTTAGTTCCTCTAAGTCTAACATTTGGGGGGCAGGTCAGACGAACGGGATCCATCCTTCTTGATTTTGTACAAAATTGAGGCTGCTGCACGTTTGTTTCGTGCAACAGCCCCTTTTTATGTCCTCCATCCCTCCGAAAGGAGCAGCGCACATATTGGCTTCAACTTCGAGGATTC
>NZ_GL397087.1:505805-509529 GCF_000146365.1 Selenomonas sp. oral taxon 149 str. 67H29BP | reverse complement strand
ACCGATCAACAACCTCACGGGCTACATGCCACACTTTTTCCATGAGTGGATGGTCTACGAGCAGTACAAAGACCCCGTGTCCAAGGAGATACGTTACACCTCGGTCGGCAGCGGGCGCACGCTGAATGAAGCTGTGAAGATCGGCAATACCATTGCTGAGAAGAACAAAGACCGCAACTATGTCGTTCGCCCGAAAGGGTTTGACATGGATGCGGAAAATGCTGTTGTCGTCGGCGATATGGAGTTTGCTCAGATGGCAAAGAAGCTCACAGAGAGCACGCAGATGTCACTTGCGGATGCACGGACGTTCCTGCGTGAAAGTGCGGGTGCAACCCTTAAATCCCGCCACCGTTTCTTTGGAAACATGATGAAGCGCAAGGGCGCAGAGGGCTTCGACAAAAACATCATGTGGGTACTCGCACACTACTTCAACAGCAGCGCGCGCTATATCGCCATGGAAGAGTTCAAACCCACCGCAATTAGTTTCTATGAACGATGCTTCGGTGCGTTTGACAGCGAACCAAAGAACATGACAGCGCGGTATTGTAAAGACCTCATTAACGATGTGAACGGCAACCCGCGCGGCGTGGAGGTGTGGCTCAACGATCTCATCAAAGGGACGTGGCTCGGCAAGCGAATTGCAGACAGCTACGGCGACCGCGCCGCACTTGCAGTCAACGGGGAACTCTCAACGTGGAACGCCATCACAAAGCTGGGGCTCTTTAACTTTGCTTCGATGGCGGTCAACTTCTCGCAGTTCATCAACGTAGGTGCGGCACTGAACGACTACGGCTATGCGGCAAAGGGACTGCTGCGTGCGCTGCATCCGTCGGCACTGAACGAAAAGATCATTGAGGCATCAGGGCTTCTTGAAGACATCAATCTCGCAGCAGATAACGGCGGCTACTCACAGCGGCGCGGAGGACGCGCAGGGACTGTGTACCAGAAAGCCAAGCAGTTTGGCGAGTGGACACTCACACCGTTCCAAAAAGCCGATACACTCATGCGCAAGGCGGCGGTGCTCGGTGCATACTATCAGGGGGTGGAAAAGAAGGGGATGGAGAAAGCCCCCGGCGACGAACTTTCGGCAAAGGCAATCGCCTATGCGCAGCAGATCAACGACGACGCGAACTTTGACTACTCAGCGGCAAACGCGCCGGGGATGCTTCGCGCGGGCTCTGTTATCACGCAGCAGATCTTCCAGTTCCAGAAGTACCCAATCATGCAGTTTGAGTTCATGTATAACATCCTGAAGAACGGAACGCGCGGGCAGAAAGTACGCATGCTTGTCCCGTATGTTCTTTTCTGCGGGATTGGCGGGAGCATCCCGTTCGGCGAGCTCATCAATCAGCTCTTTTCGTTCATCCTCGGAATTGCGACGGGGGACGATGAGGATATTGCACGTGACATCAAGGCAGAGATTCTGCGCTGGGCAGGGAAAGACCCCGTGAAGAAATCCGTCGCAGAGACGGCACTTTACGGCGTGCTTGCCCCGACGTTCGGGCTCGACATCTCAGGGCGTATCGGTATGAGTAATGCGTTCTCCGGCGAGTTCTACGGGCAGAAACCCGATAGCGTCTCCGGTGTTGTTGCTCAGCAGCTGGGAGGCCCGATGGCAGCGACGGCAATCAACATGCTCCATCAGGCGCATGAAGGCAATCCGATTGAGGCACTCAAAGCCGTGTCACCCGCACTTGGCAACATGGCACAGGCGTATGTTGGAGTGTCCCGCACAACGCATCACCGCGTAAATACACGCTATGATAGTGCCTATGACAAGATTGCGCATGCGCTCGGATTCCGCAGCGTGGAGGAGAGCACGAATGCTTTGTCACGAACTATGATTATGAGATGCGCACGAAGGACAAGCACACGAAACAGGATGCGATACAGTCCTATATCGACGACCCGTCCGATGCGAACCGCCGTACACTGAACGCGCTCGGCATCACCGATAGGCAGGTAAAGGAGGCAAAGATTCAGCAGGAGCGAACGGCGAAGGAACGCGCAAAGAACGGTCGCCCGAATATCAATGGGAAAAACAGATCGTCGCAGCACAAGAAGGAGGTGAAGCGAGAGACACTGCTTAGTGCAACTGATGATGAGGAGTGAGTATGACAGCCGCTGTGGGAAAGCGGCTGTTTTTTATGGGATAAGGAGAGATCGGGCAGATATGGGAAAGATAGAAAAGGGGAGGCGTGCGCCTAAGAACGTGCGCCCTTTCCATGCAGGAAAGGAGTAGTATGAAGTGGAGGTTTTTATGTTACACGTACTTCAAAAATTGCAAGATGCATGGGGTGTCAAACTGTCTGTTACCTGCGCTCTGTCTATTGCTTACGAAGAGCACGCACAGATTTTCGGTGCATTCTGTATCCTCGTATTTGCTGACCTCTTCACGAAGTGGCTGTTCCTCTCGCGTAAACGCCTGATTGAACAGGGAATTACAACGCCGACGATTTTTGCGGCTGCGTATGGAATCCGCGGGGCGATACGTGACGGCTATATCACAAGCAAGGACATGTTAAAAGGGTTCGTGCGTAAAATCCTGACCTATATCGGGATTGTCATCTCGGCGGTGGTACTTGACTTTATGCTGTGCGCGACGGTAATGTATAACGTCGCGGAGTGGTAATGGCGTAAACGACAAGAGGGACAGCGTAACGTGTGCCGTCACTCTACTTTTTTGTTGTTTACAGCTTGTCTACAAAATACCATAATTCGCCCTCTATACTGCTATTTCGTCTTTGTGTGAGAATCTCTGTGTTATTCTTGCGATATCTTGTCATTGTTGGCTTGCTGGAGCGTTACAGTGTTTGATGAATCACTCCTTTGGATGGACGAAATGCCTTTTCTGTTTAAGGTTTACATCGAAATGTCGATATTAAAGGTGAGATCGTAAATAACATCCATTCTGGAATGTAAGGAGGTGTCAGCAATGGTAGAACGAGTTGAACGTGTCATGCGCATTAAGCGCGTCCGCTTCAATAACGATGAGCTCTTTGAGCGCAGAAAAGGGTTTGAAGAGCGAGAAAAGGATGAATCCTTTTCCTCTATCTTTGAAGATGAGGTAGAAAAGAAGAAAAAGAGACAGATGAAGCAGGAGGATTCCGAGACGGCATATCATCTGGAGATCGGGCGTGCAACGCAGTCCCTGTTTTATCAGGGAAAGGCTGACATTTCCGATGCAAAGAGAAAACTGCCTCATGCCGGATGATCTTCATGGCATGCGCCTCGCCTTGGAAGAGGCGAGGCGTGCCTATCAATGCGGAGAGGTCCCCATCGGTGCAGTCATCCTCGATGATGTAGGCAGTGTCATTTCGAGCGGATACAATCTACGTGAGACGGAGCACGATGCCACAGCACATGCAGAGCTGATTGCGATCCGCCGTGCCTGTAAGGCACTAGGGCGTTGGCGACTGACGGGGATGACGCTCTATGTCACCATTGAGCCGTGTCCCATGTGTGCCGGTGCAATCGTGATGAGCCGCATCAGCCGTGTCGTCTACGGGAGCACAGACAGCAAAGCAGGGGCGTGTGAATCCCTGTTCAATATCACAGGATGTCCGGGACTGAACCATCAACCGGATGTGTGTGCCGGGGTATTGGCCGAGGAGTGTGCCGCTCTGCTCAAGAACTTCTTTCGAGAGCGGCGGAAAAGGGGTTGATTGCGTGCTTGGCAGACAAGCTGCGTAAGTTGTAAAATAAATTGACGCAAAAAGTTCCA
>NZ_GL397087.1:429471-505755 GCF_000146365.1 Selenomonas sp. oral taxon 149 str. 67H29BP | reverse complement strand
AAACATGAAGCTGTTGTACGATGACAATATGGTCTGCGTACAGCAGCTTTTTCTTATTTTATCAATGAAAGACAATCTCAATTATATGCTTTGTTTATCGTTCGTACTGGAAGTTATTGACTTTTTATATGAAAGCACCTACAATGTGAAATGTTAATCCCGAGTATTTTTGTAAGGATTCAATACAGATGTAAACCTAAGGGAGTTTTTATTATGACAGATACATTGCTACAGATCACCGATCTCCATGCCGGTGTCGAGGGCAAGGAGATTCTAAAGGGTGTCAACCTCACGGTACGTAAAGGGGAGGTTCATGTTATCCTTGGCCCGAATGGGTCAGGCAAGTCTACGTTGATGAACGTGATGATGGGGCACCCAAAGTATGAGATGACCCACGGGCGCATTGTCTTTGACGGGAAGGATATTTCGGAGCAGCCGTCCTATGAACGTGCGCGTGACGGGCTTTTTCTCGCCTTCCAGACACCGGAGGAGATTCCAGGGATCACGGTCGAGAATATGATCCGCACGGCGCGTCAGATGATTACAGGAAAGAAGGAGAAGCTGCTCGCCTTCCGCAAGGAATTGAGTGCGATGATGGCAGAGCTGAAGATTGATCCGAGCTATGCGCAGCGTTACCTGAACGTCGGTTTCTCCGGCGGGGAGAAAAAGCGCAGCGAAGTCCTGCAGCTGCTCATGCTCCAGCCGAAGCTGGCGCTTCTCGATGAGACGGACTCTGGGCTCGATGTCGATGCAGTGCAGATTGTCTCTGAGGGCGTTGCAAAGTTCCATACGGCTGAGAATGCCTGTCTGATTATCACGCATAATGCACGCATCCTCGATAAATTGAAGGTGGATTTTGTCCATGTGCTTGCCAAAGGCGAGATCATTCGTGAGGGCGGCGCAGAGCTCGTGGAACAGATCAATGCGGAAGGCTTTGCCCATATCCTTGCAGAGCACGATAGAGTGGGGTGAGCAGGAATGGGGGATTTTGTACCAAAGAAGAAAACCCAGATCGACGATATTGAGCGCACAATCTATGATATCACGAACGAGGATCGCTCTGCGTATAAGTCTGCGTCGGGACTGACGGAGGAGATCATCCGCGATATTTCTGCACGCAAGCACGATCCCGCATGGATGCTTGATTTTCGCCTGAAGTCGCTCAAGGTCTACCATGAAACACCGATGCCAGCGTGGGGGCCGGATCTGTCGGCGCTGAACATGGATGAGATCGTGACCTATGTCCGCCCCGACGCGAAGATGGTCGGCGACTGGAATGAGGTTCCCGAGGACATCAAGGATACGTTTGACCGTCTGGGGATTCCCGCGGCGGAGAAGTCCTCGCTCGCGGGCGTCGGAGCACAGTACGACTCCGAGGTGGTCTATCACTCGATTCAGGAGTCGCTCGTAAAGCAGGGGGTCGTCTACACGGATATGGAGACGGCACTGCAGGAGTACGGCGATATTGTTCAGCAGTACTTTATGACGCTTGTGCCGCCGAAGGCACATAAGTTTGCTGCACTGCACGGTGCGGTCTGGTCGGGCGGCTCTTTCGTCTACGTGCCCGAGGGGATTCAGGTGGACATTCCGCTGCAGTCCTATTTCCGTCTCAATGCAGCAGGGGCAGGGCAGTTTGAACATACGCTCATCATCGTGGAGAAGGGCGCCAGCCTGCATTTCATCGAGGGCTGTTCTGCACCAAAGTACAATGTGACGAATCTCCATGCGGGCTGTGTCGAGCTGTTCGTCAAGGAGGGGGCGCGTCTGCGCTACTCGACGATCGAAAACTGGTCGCGCAACATGATGAATCTCAATACGAAGCGCGTGAAGGTGGAGAAGAACGGTGCGGTGGAGTGGGTCTCCGGCTCGTTCGGCTCACACGTCTCGATGCTCTATCCGACGAGTATCCTGCAGGGGGAGAATGCGACCTGTGAGTTCACGGGGATCACCTTTGCCTCGAAGGGGCAGGAACTCGATACGGGAGCGACGGTCATCCTCGATGCGCCCAATACGTCAGCAAATATCAGCACGCGCTCGATCTCAAAGTCGGGCGGTGCCGCGATCTATCGCAGCGGGGTCAAGGTGACACCGCGTGCTGTAGGGGCAAAGTGCTCCGTCAACTGTGAGTCGCTGATGCTCGACTCCGCGTCACGGAGTGACACGCTTCCCGTGATGGATGTTGCCTGCGATACGGTGGACATCGGACATGAGGCAAAGATTGGACGCATCAGTGATGAGGCGATCTTCTATCTGATGAGCCGCGGCATCGACGAGGAGGAGGCGCGCGCGATGATCGTGCGCGGATTCGTTGAGCCGATTGCGAAGGAACTCCCGCTTGAGTATGCGGTTGAGATGAATAATCTGGTCAATATTGAATTGGAAGGGGCGATGGGATGATGGCAGCAGCCAATGGATTCAGCCGCATCCCTATGCCGACATGGCGTTGGCTGGGGGTCAACGACCTGCCTGTGCCCGATGGGCTCACACTGCCTGCTGCACCAATACAGCTCTCCGCAGCGGCAGGAGAATGCGTGCATCATGTGGTGGAGCTGCGTGAAAGCGGTGCACAGGAGATTGAGGTAACGGTTGCCGACGGTGCAGAGCTGTCGCTGACCTATATCCAGCTGGCTCCGACAGATGCGCCTGCCGCTAGCCGGATCCATGCGGCGGTGGGAAAGGGAGGCTGCTTTTCCTGTACCCTCGTCGAGGCGGGCGCACAGCATACCGCCTCGGAACTGCAGGTGAGACTCGCAGGCGATCAGGCGTGTACGGATGTATGGGGGCTCTATTTCGGTGATGATGAGCGCAAAATTGATCTCAACTATATCATCCGTCAGGAGGGGCAGCACACGGATGCCAATATGCAGGTGCGCGGCGCGCTTCTCGGGCACTGTGTCAAGAACTTTCGCGGAACGCTTGACTTTATCCAAGGCGCGCGCGGTTCGGTCGGCAAGGAAGATGAGGAAGTAACGATTCTTTCCCCACATGCACGGAACCGCAGTGTCCCGCTGATGCTTTCCCATGAGGGAGATGTAGACGGACACCATGCCGTCAGCATCGGGCGGATGGATGCGGACAAGCTGTTTTATCTGATGAGCAGGGGGCTCGACGAGCGCGCGGCACAGCAGCTCATCGTCGAGGCATCCTTTGCCCCCGTGCTCATGCGCATCACAGATGAGAAACTGCGCACGGAGATTGGAGACTATTTGGAGAGGAGACTGTTGGGTGGAACGCAAGGTGAATGAGTATCTGCGGGATTTTCCCATCCTGCAGACGAAGATGAACGGCCGTCCCATTGTTTATCTTGACAATGGCGCAACGACACAGAAACCGGAGACGGTCATCCGCGCGGTCGCTGACTACTGTACGTACTGTAATGCGAACCCGCATCGCGGCGCGTATGAGCTCTCGGTCAAGGCGACAGATATCTATGAACGGGCACGTGTGCGCACGCAGCAGTTCATCGGTGCGGCGCGTCCGGAGGAGGTCGTATTCACAAAGAATGCGACGGAGGCACTGAACCTCGTAGCGTACAGCTTTGGCCTTGCGAACGTTCGTGAGGGGGATGAGATCGTCATTACGATCTCGGAGCATCACAGCAATATCGTTCCGTGGCAGTTCGTAGCAAAGTCACGCGGTGCTGTGCTGAAGTATATCTATCTGGGCGAGGACGGAAATCTCTCCGAGGCAGATATAGCGCAGCAGATTACGGAGCGAACGAAGATCGTTGCAGTGACGCAGGTATCCAACGTGCTCGGTCTCGTCAACGATGTGCGCGCCGTTGCCGACTGTGCTCATGCGGTCGGTGCGGTCGTCGTTGTCGACGGCTCGCAGAGCGTACCGCACATCAAGGTGGATGTGCAGGCGATGGATGCGGATTTCTTTGCGTTCTCGGGGCATAAGATGCTTTCCCCGATGGGTATCGGCGTCCTTTATGGAAAGTACGATATACTCGATGCGATGCCGCCGTTCCTCTTTGGCGGAGACATGATCGACTATGTCGGCGAGCAGGAGACGACGTTTGCCGAACTGCCGGCAAAGTTCGAGGCGGGGACGCAGAACGTCAGCGGTGCATCGGGACTGATTGCAGCGATTGACTATCTGGACAAGATCGGCTTTGACCGCATCGAGGCGATAGAGCGCGATCTTCTCAGCTATGCACTGCCGCAGCTGCGTGAACTGCCCTTTGTGGAGCTCTATGGATGCGATTCGACCCGTGGAAATAAGACGGGCATCATTACATTCAACGTCAAGGATGTCCATCCGCATGATGTATCGACGATTCTTGACAGCTACGGCGTTGCGATTCGCGCGGGACACCACTGTGCGCAGCCGCTCATGCGCTATCTCGGACAGAACGCTACCTGCCGCGCGAGTTTCTACCTCTACAATACGCATGAGGACATAGATCAGTTTATCGCGGCGCTGAAAAAGGTACGGGGGGTGCTCGGCTATGCCGACTGAAAACACAGCTCTCGGCGATCTCTATACAGAGGTCATCGGCGAGCACAGCCGCTCGCCCGAGAACAAGGGCGAGCTCGCAGCGGCGACCGTGCGTGAGCGCGGACATAATCCGAGCTGCGGCGATGAGATCACACTCGAACTCCAGATTGAGAACGGCATCATCAAGGATGCCGCATTTACTGGAGTCGGCTGCGCTATCTCACAGGCGAGCACGGACATCATGATTGACCTCATGCGCGGTAAGACCGTGGAGGAGGCACAGCGCCTCGCCCAACTCTTCACGTCGATGATCAAACGCGAGGTGACAGACGATGCCGCATTGGAGGAGCTCGATGAGGCAATCGCGCTCAAGAACATCTCCAACATGCCCGCGCGCGTTAAGTGCGCGGTGCTGGCATGGCATACGCTGGAAGACGTGCTGAAGAAGGATCAGTGAGATTGAAAGAGGACTGTTTTGAAATAATGCGTTCGAAGCGGTCCTCTTTCTGCTGATTGGATTCCTTTACAATAATGCGCATCGAGTACTTGCGGACTGCATAAAAACATGGTATACTGTCTCTTGTCGCGTGAGTGCGTATTTCGTGCGCGCTCGCAGAAGAATAACTCTGCCGCTGCAAAACGGCGGCCATAGACCAAAGAGGAGGTGATTTCGTGAGATTGTACGAAGTCATATTTATTGTGAAGCCGATGGAGGAAGATGTGACAAACGCCGTCATCGAGAAGTTCACAAAGCTCATTCAGGCAAACGGCGGTAAGATCGAGAAGGAAGACCGCTGGGGCAAGAAGCGTCTCGCCTATGAGATCAAGGACATGACCGAAGGATACTACGTTCTGCTGTACGTCAATGCAGAGCCTGCCTGTGTTGCTGAGTGCGACCGTGTGATGAAGATCACCGACGATCTGCTCAAACACATGATCGTCCGCGCAGACGGCATCGAGGAGTAAGGGGCGTACGGAGTCATCCGTACGTTCTGTATGCGTGACGGGATTCATTCAGGAGAGAGAAACCCATGAACAGAGTCATACTGATCGGTCGCCTTGCGCGCGACCCTGAGATTCGCTACACACAGAGCGGCAAAGCATTTTGCCGTTTTACGGTGGCGGTTGACCGCCGCTTCTCGCGTGCAGCACAGCAGGAAGGCCAGCAGACGGCTGATTTCATCCCCGTGACATGCTGGGAGAAACTCGCCGAGATCTGCGGCAACAATCTCACCAAGGGACGCCGTATCGGCGTCGAGGGGCGCATCCAGGTGCGCAGCTACGACGGCAGCGACGGACAGCGCAAGTATGCGACGGATGTGGTGGCAGACAATGTGGAGTTCCTTGATTCCAAGAATGCCAGCAGCTCGCAGGGCGGCTATGACGCATCTGCGCCGCGTTCTGCCGCACCCGCTGCGGGCGGCGGGGCTGCACCGGATATGATGGGACCGGTCATTCCCGATGACGACATTCCATTCTGAGCATGAAGATGATCGAAATATCCTGAAATGAGGAGGGACAGCGAACATGATGAAACGAGATCGGGGCCGCAAGCCTCGTCGCAAGGTCTGCTCGTTCTGCGTGGACAAGGTAGACCATATCGACTATAAGGATGCCGCAAAGCTGCGTCGCTTTACGACGGAGCGTGGCAAGATCCTGCCGCGTCGCATTTCCGGCAACTGCGCAAAGCATCAGCGTCAGGTGACGCTTGCCATCAAGCGCGCGCGTAATATTGCGCTTCTTCCGTTTACGGCGGAGTAAACGGATCGCATGACCGCACCTTCGGGTGCGGTTTTCTGTTGGCATCTAAAGCATTCTTAACGCGACTATGTTACTGTATAGGCAGTGTGATATGAGGAAGGAGTAACCTATGAAGAACAAGAAGTATATCGCCGGAGTGCTGGCTCTTGCCCTGGGCCTCGGTATTGCAGCAGTACCGAGTGCAGAGGCAGCAGCGCCGGCAGTTCAGTCGCTCGATTACATCAACGGGGCGACGAATGAGTACAGTTTTCGCATGAAGGAAGAGGCTCGTGTCCATGAGCAGAACGTGCGCAAGATCCGCTTCGAGTTCCGTCGGGACGGCGATCAGGAGAAGTATGATCGTGCGATGAAGGAAGAGCAGCGGCGTCATGACCGTGCAGTGAAGCAGATCAAGCGGGACTACGATCAGCGTACGCCCTGGCGTCGCTAAAAAAGACCTTATCCTACACCTTTTGACGTAGGATAAGGTTCTTTTTTATTTTTGTCGTTCAACAGTGTCAATCACCGTTCCATCCAGCGCCTCACAGGTGATGCGGAGATGGTGTGCATCCGCCTCCAGATAGAGGTAGTTCGACGGTGCGGGATTCGCGGAGGCGGCGAGGTCGTAGGACTCGGGCGGGACATCGAAGTACTCATCGCCGCCCGGCCCGCCGAGGAGATAGAGCGTTCCCTGTGTGTCCGTCTGCCCTGCGCGGATCTGACGCCGCCGATAGGCGTGGACGTGTCCCGTGACAACGAGGTCGATGCCGCACGCATCGAATGTATCCATAAAGACACGCCCCACGTCACTGATGCCGTGCTGCGTCTCCTGTACGGTCTGATACTCTCCGTAGGCGAGAATGTCCTTGTGCATGAGGATGATTTTCCATGGGGCGGAGGATGCCGCCGCATCGCGTTTCAGCCAGGCGAGCTGCTCCTCATTCAGGGCCGCACCGCACGCACCGCACTCGAGGAACTGTGTATCGAGGACAATCACGTGCACTGCTCCGAGATCGAAGGAATAATAGTGGCCGCGAAATGCCGTGCTGCCGTTTTCGGGCAGGGCAAAGGTCCTGAGATAGCGCAGCGGCAGGGTGTCTGTCCACGCGAGGCTATAATACTCGTGATTGCCGAGCACGGGGACATGAGGAGCGCGTGCGAGCGGCGATGGATTCCCCTCCATCGCCGTGAAGCAGCTGTCCCAATGCCACGTGGATTCGCCGTTGTCTGTGAGGTCACCGACGAGTGCGGCAAAATCTGCATCGCTGTGACGCCGCCATGCTGCCTGATAGAGGCTGTTCCAGACGCTGTAATCCTCCCCACATTGGCTGTCCGAAAAGAGCAGAGCGTGCACGGGCGTACGGACTGCATGTGGAGCAGATAGGGGAATCCAATCGGATGTCCCTGCCGTATGCGTGACACGGTAGGCACCGCCGCCAGCGGGCAGAGGGATCTCTGCGTGGTAGACGAACTGCTCTGTGTCGTCTATGGTGAAATGCGTGTAAGAGGGGACGAATGCCGTGATATGTCCGTCTCTTCCGCTGTGCAGCTCGACATGTGCGCCGCGCAGGAGAGTGGACGCGTCCCACTGGATCATGCGCGTGTTGCTTGGCTGTGCCGTAATGATCTGGCGCAGGTGGCGGATGCCGTCTGCTGCGGCTGCGGCACGAGATGAAAAGAGACCGCCGAGTCCCATTGTGAGAATGGACTGAAGGGCGGTCTGAAGGAAATGGCGTCGTGTCATGATTTTTTCTCCACATCCTGTACGGCGGCCTCTGTGCGCATCATGCGTCGTTCGAAACGGATGGCGGTGTAGATGAGAATGGCAGCGCAGATAACGACAACGACCAGGCGCGTCTTATCCTCCTGCTGCATGATGAGGTCATGCCCGATGATTGCCTCGATGCCCGTCGAGGGAAATTTTCCGACGAGAGAGGCGAGGACGTAGTCGCGCAAGCGGATCGAGGAGAGGGCACCGACGGCATTCATGATAGCGGAGGGCAGGTATGGCACCATGCGTCCGATGAGCATGATGATGAAACCCTTGCTGCCGCTGTAGTGATCGACCTTTGCGAGAAAGGGGCTCTTCGCGATCGCCTTTTCTGCCGCATCGCGGAAGTAGAAGCGCATCAGCACGAAGGCAACCGTTACGCCGACGGTCTCTGCGACACAGGACAGAATGATGCCGGGGACAATGCCGAATAGGATGACGTTTGCCGTCGAGAAAATGACGGCGGGCGGAAAGCCAAGTGCATTGGTAAAGAGGGTGAGCAAAAAGGCGAAGAGGACTGCTCCATCGCCGAAGGTGTGAATGTACTCCACCGTCGCCGGAATATCACCGCTGGCAAGCAGCGTGAAGAGCGAGGGGAGGAACTGCGGTGCAATGAGATGGATGATGACAAAGAGAAGGATGATGGCGAGTGCCGCACCAAGTTTGAGGATGCCCATGCCCTGTGGTCGTTTCACGTGAGTACCTCCTCCTGAGGGAGTCAGTTCATAAACAGCATGGCGAATGCACCGAGGAGCAGGGCAAAACTAAAGCCCTGCATGGCGTTCGCAATGCTCTTTCCGTAGGCGGCGGAAAAATGTGCTGCGATTTTGCGCAGCTCAAAGATGAGGAAGGACAGACAGAAGAAGGCGAGTGCCGTGTCGTCCTGTGTCCACCCATAGGCGAAGATCAGTGCCGTGAGGACGATGCCGGTCTGCTCCCCGCGGGAGAAGAGACGCTGCGGCTCTTGTGCCCGCTCGCGCTCGTCGATCTGCGCGCGGGTCAGCGGAATGCCCATCTCGTCCATTTTTTCCTGATCGCGGTCAAACCACCGGTAGTGGAACCCCATGGATCTTCACCTCCATCGTTTTGTTCGGGCTAATTGGATGCGATGCGCCGCTGCGTCGGCAGATTGCCAGGTTTTGGTAGGTCAGGACGCTTGTTTGGACGCAGCGACGGCTTCTCAGGCGCAGGCTGTACGGGCGGATTGGGTGCGCTCGGCGTGGGATGTGACGGGCGGCCGTTCTTATCCTGCGCCGCATCCATACGCGTGCGCATGCGTGCCCGCTGTTGTTCCTGCTCCGCACGCTCCTGCTGCATGATGCGCAGGCGCTCCGTCTGCAGCTCATCCGAGCCGTAGTAGACGCGTGCCTCCTCCACGATCTCCGGCAGCTCTGCATAGAGATAGCGGCCGGGACAGGCTGTTGCGTTAAAGTCGCGGTGCCCCTTCACCGTGACGCCCCAGATGGGATCCAGCTGATAGACGGTGCAGAGGGCGGCGATCAGATGCGCGGCGCTGTGCTTCTGTGCCTCGGTCGGGACAGCGTCCTCGAAATTTCCGACGATGTTGATGCCGACGGTATGTCGATTCTCGCCGTAGACGTGTGCGCCAACGGTGCCCATGGGGCGTCCTTCCTCGATCGTGCCGTCCTTACGGATGAGGAAGTGGTAGCCGATGCCCGCCCAACCATTGTGCAGATGCCACTCATGGACGGTCGCGGCGGAGACATCTGCATTCGTGTTGCCGATGTGATGAATGACGATACAGTCCGTGACAAAGCGGTTTTCGAGTGCGCCAAAGGAGAGATACGTCGGCTTTATCGTCACGCCCGGAAGGGCGGAGGGAATGTACCATGATGCCTCTGCCGCATCGGGAAAAAAGGGGAAAAGGGCTGCACCGATGCCAACGAGGGTCATGCGGCGCAAAAAGTCTCTACGGTTCATGTGGAATCTCCCGGGAAATGATCGTGTGGTCGTGGATGCGCAGCTCCGTCTCATGCAGCGCATAGAGGGTCGAGCGATGCCCGACGCTGATGATGCCCGACGCAGGAAGCTCCTGTCGGAGCAGCTCGTACAGGGCACGTTCGCGCGGCTCGTCGAGGGCGGATGTTGCCTCATCGAGAAAGATCCAGTCGGGGCGGATGAGCAGGATGCGTGCAAAGGCAAGACGCTGCTGCTCACCGAGCGACAGGATACGGCTCCAGTCGTCCGTGTCGGATAGGCGCGGCGCGAGGTAGGGGAGTCCGACCTGCGCGAGCACGTGCGCCATCTCCGTATCAGAGACGGCCGCCGTACACGGGTAGGAGAGTGCGCGGCGGAGTGTGCCGAGCGGCAGATAGGGATGCTGCGGGAGGAAGAGGCGCGACGAGCGTTCAGGCATCGTCACAGTGCCGCTGCCCGCAAACCAAATCCCTGCGACAGCGCGCAGGAGCGTGCTCTTGCCGACGCCCGACTCCCCCGTAACGAGCACGCGGCTGCCCTCTGGCAGGGTCAGTGCGGAGACGGCAAAGAGCTCCGCACCGTGCGGGAGCGCGACGTGCAGATCACTGAGACGCAATGCGTCCTCCGCATCGTCCTCGTGGACGATCATGGGCGGAACGGCAGCGGCCTCGTTGATATGCGCAGTAAAGCCCGACAGTCGCTGGATGACGGCGGACAGCTCGGCGATGGAGCTGTAGGAGTCAACGAAGAAGGACAGCGCATCCTGCACACGGCCGAATGCCGAGATGGTCTGCATCAGACCGCCGAGGGCGATCTCGCCCACATAGTAGCGCGGCGCCGCCATGATGAGCGGAAAGATAATAGCGAGCTGCCCGTAGCCGTTCACATAGAAGTTCAGCAGCTTCGTCCGCCGCATCAGCCCCCAGTAGTTTTTAATGACATTGGCAAAGCGTTCCTTGAACCCCTGTGTCTCTGCCATCTCGCCGCGATAGAACGCGATGCTCTCGCTGTTTTCCCGCACGCGCATCATGCTGAAACGGAAATCCGCCTCGTAGCGCTGCTGATCGAAATTCAGTCGGATGAGTTTTCGCCCGACCAGATGGACGAGGACGCTGCCAACGCCCGCATAGAGGAGGGACAGCCAGAACATATAGCCGTAGATGGTGAATGCCTCACTCCCGATGGGGACGGTGAGCGCCCCCGACAGATTCCACAGCACGACGGCGAATGCGCCGAGTGTCGTGAGCTGTTTCAGTGCGCCGACGAGAAGCGTCAGCGTCAGCGTGACGAACTGGTTGATGTCCTCGCTGATACGCTGGTCGGGGTTGTCCGTGTCGCTGCGCAGTACCTGCAGACGGTAGTAGGCCTGCCCACGCATCCAGCGCGTGAGATACTCCTCCGTCATCCATGTGCGCCAGTGGATCGTCAGCATCTGCCGCAGATAGACGGCATAGACGGCAATGACGATGTAGAGGAGGGCAAGCCCCGTAAACGTGCCGATGAGCGGCCAAAAGGAAGCCCAGTCATACGCTTGGAGTGCATCGTAGAAATTGCGGTACCAGTCATTGATGCGGACGAGCAGATAGACCATGACGAGATTGAGCACGATCACGGATGCAAGCAGTCCGCGCGCTTTCCACTTTTCCGCAGAGCTCCAATATCCCTTGAACAGCTGCCAAAAGCCACGGATGAGGGGCAGTTTCACGCTGTATCCTCCTTTTTTGAACGAACGGTATTTATTATAGTATTTTTTCATCAAAACCGCAAGGGAGCGCATCGGGAAATGAAAGATGCTATCATTGACGAACACATCAATATATAGTAGAATACAGCCGTATCGTCTATATGGGGATCGAGGGGAAAGGACTTGCCATGGATTCTATCGCACAGGGCATCACATTTTTTAAGCAGGGCGGCATCGTCATGTATTTCTTGGCGATTGCGTCCATTTTTGTTGTCTTTATTGGAATCGAGCGCGCATTTTACTTTGCACGCGCGGATGCAGGACGTGCGTTTGCGCACGCCTTCATGCTCCATATTGCCAATGCTCGCTATGCGGAGGCGCTTGCCCTTGCACGCGACCAGCGCGGCGCGATTGCCGACATTCTGTTCAGTGCGATCACCAAGAACAGCAGCCGCGCCGATCGGATGAGTGCCTACATGGAGATCCAGTCCGGCATCGCCCTCTCCAAGATGCGGCGGCGCATCTACTACCTGAGCGTGATCGTGACGATGGCGCCGCTTCTTGGCCTCCTAGGGACGATCAGCGGCATGATTACGACGTTCAGCGTGTTCAACATCCAGGCGGGCGAGCCGGCGGCGATCACGGGCGGCATCGGTGAGGCGCTGATTGCGACGGCGATGGGACTCTGCGTTGCCCTCGTTGCCCTGATGGTGCATGCGTATTTCTCCCAGCGAATCGAGAACATCGTCACGGATATGGAGATGTGCTTTTCCGCTGCTGAGAGCAGCCGCCTCGCTCTCGCCGACGCTGCCGGCGTCACGGCGGACGATGCAGCGGAGGGGGCGGCACAATGAGACTGCGTGACCGCAGGGCATTCGGAAAGCCTGAGGTCGTCATCATCCCGATGATCGACATCATGTTCTTCCTGCTCGTATTCTTCATCATGAGTACACTCTACATGGTCAACGTCAAGACCGTGGATGTCAACCTCCCCAAGGCGCAGTCGGCACAGACCCAGCTGAACGTGACCTATCTCGTCACAGTGCGCAAGGATGGCTCACTCTGGCTCGAGGATCAGCCGATTGATGCGGATACCCTCGTGCAGCAGGCACGCATGGAGTCACAAAAAAATCCGCGCTTTGCCGTCGTCGTGCGCGCGGATGGGGATATGAACTACAGCGGCGTCATGGAGCTGCTGGATCGCTTCCGCCAGGCGGGGATTACGCGCTTTGGACTAGCGGCGCAGTAAGGGAATAGAAACAGGGGCTGCTCTGTACGATTTCACTTCGTACAGCAGCCCCTATCTTTATGGCATCTTCCGTTCCACCACGGGCGCAGACTCCAGTCGCACCTCGAACGTGCGCGGCCACGGGTAGTACGCTGTGATATTGCTCCGCACGACCCGCAGCATCATGCCGTTTTGGATCACGGGCATGCGGAATGCGGCGGTTGATTCATAGCTCCTCATGCACCGGCTCAGATCGTTCATCAGGAGATCGTTCGCCCAGCGCCAGTTTCGCGTGAGATCGAGATCGGCACTGTTCGCATAGCCCGCACGGCGGAGCGCGTCGTTCACGCGGTCAATCGTCTCCTTGAGGTAGAACTCGTCCTCTGCCATGCGCCCTGTGAGAAAGGCGAGATTTGCAGCGGCGGCGCGTTCCCGCTCCTCTGCTGTCGCGGCATTTTTCATGGCGCAGTGGTAGAGAACGGCCTCCGCGACTGCCGTACCGATGGCGTTGCTCGCCGTATTCCACCCCGCGTATGCTGTCAGGGCGTTCACGGGGACATTTTTTTCGGTCAGCATGGGGAGCAGTGTCTCCTCCGCACGAAAATGGCGCGATAGATCGACGAGTGCGACGGATTTTTCTGCGGAAAGCAGCCGATGGATCGCGGCGGCAGAGGGTGTGCGTGTGCCAAGCGTATCCGCGTCATTGTCGCCCGCCGCGATGAAGAGGGTCAGGTCGCTGTTCGCATCATCCGGTGCGAGCGTGCTGCCGAGCATGGAGATCTTCTCCCGTGCCGTCACATCGTTCGAGACCGCCATAAAAGGAAAGACAGCGTCTGCCATATCGTCACGCGCATAGCGGAGTGAAATGCGTGGAGGGGCGCCGCCGCGCGCACGCAGATCATCGATGGCCATCCGCGCGAGCATTGAGAGCGCGATCTCATCCGCCCCGTGCACAATCATCGCCCGCTCCGGGGCGATATTTTTTTGTGTGAGCAGGGCGGAGAGCTCCGCCTTTTTCAGATTGCCGACGGAGAACTCCTCGCCGTCGTCCTGCCCGAGCACAAGGCGTGTGAGCGTGCCCTCCTCGGTGAGCGTAATGAGCATGGCGGCGAGTGCCGTGCTCTCGTCGAAGTGCGCAAGATACTTTTGCAGATCCGCATCGGGGATCTCGGCGCGCAGACGTGCCATTTCCTCCGCATCGACCGACAGCCCTGCGCCCGCGCGCCCTAGGAGACGGGCATAGGCGAGGAGCGCGCGCCGCTCGCGCCAGCCCTCGATACCGTCTTGCGGGATCGCGCGCGGCAGAATATAGAACGCGTGCAGGGGGACATCGGGATGCGCTGCGTGTAGGTCACGGAGATACGCGGTGAGCGCGTCGATGTCCTCCACCGAGATATGCGCCTCGCGTGCGGCGAGCAGACTGCCCGAGAGCAGCTGATCGACCGAGAGAATGGCGGCATCCGCCTCATGGATATGCGCAGCCACCCAGCTTCGCATCGCTGCCGTGTCGCCTGCCATGGAGTAGTAGTCCATCAGCTCGGACGGCGGCGTCATGACCTCCCGTCCAATGATTTTGCCGCCGTTTACGACAAACGCCCCGCACGGCGGACGCGAATCGAGCGGGACGAGCAAAATGGGGCGCCGCACTGCCCCATCCTCCATAGCGGTGGAGAGCGGCTGCCACTCTCCCGCGTATGTGGGATGGAAGGCAAAATGAAAAAGGAGGAGGGAGAGCGCGAGAAAAGCGGTGACCATCCCGAAACTTTGCTTCATGCAGAATCCCCCTTCGTTTGCTTTATCAGAAGTATTTTACTGGATACCACACTGTTCTGCAATCCGTTGTTTGCTGTAGAAGCAACAAGCCGTTCGGAAAGGTGCAGGGAAAATGGGACAAATGTGTGCACTGCGACCGCTTGAGCATAGCAGATAATATGAGAATCTATTTCTTGCCTATTGCGTTAATTTTAGATAAAATAAGAGATAACTTAGGGGGGGGTGCGCGTTCATGAATCAGAATATTGCAATTAATTTTTTCAGCCCGGTACGATGCGAAAAAGATCCCGATGCGGAAACCGGGCTGCGAATTTCTGTTGTCAGAGAAGGTGCTTTTGTGCTGGAGGTGGGAAGTGAGCCGTTCCCGGGATTCCAGACGAACGAAGCACCGCTTGCGAATGTGGTCGATCTGCTGGCACAGAAGAGGGAGCGTCTACACCGTGTCTATTGCCTCGTAACGCCGCAGTGCCTCTCGGCGGAGATGGGCGGCGAGGATAGAGGCCTTGTGGTCGAGGAGCACGGACAGCGCAGCGAATACCCCAGTCAGTTCGAGTTCTGGTGCAGTCGGATGAAACGACTGCGTCCTGCGCTCGTGGAGACGGACTTCATACCAATACTACTCCACTATCATGAGGATACACTGATCGAGGACATCGAGAGTCAGGTCGCATCTCTGACCGAACGCATCAAGGCAGATGCCGGTGGATTCGCCGAATGGCATGCCTGTCACATCTATGCGGATATTACAGGCGGGGCACGCTATGTCACCATGATGATGACATCCGTCATGCAGTTTTTGCAGTATGATGGAATGCGGGTTGAGAAGATGATCTATGCGGATTTCAAGACATTGTCGCTCGAAAACCGCATATTTGATGTGCATGGCACCATTGATGTCTATAAATTGGTCGCGGGAGCGGATGCATTCGTTTCCTATGGCATTTCCCGGACGATTGAGGAGTATTTTGACTACGATGCAGAAAGCGGCAGCTCCGGCAAGCCGATCAGCGACGCTCTCAAGGGCGTGCTTCGTGCCATGCACACGTTTTCGGATGCCATCCAGATCTGTCAGACGGGTAATATCCCACCGGCGCTTTCCGCACTGAGTACAGCGATTACGATATTTTTGGACGTGCCCGAGGAAGACCGTACGGTTGACGATCGTATGTTCATGCAGCTCATTGATACGATCACCGAGGGCTATGGCGAATTGCTCGGAGAGACAGAGGATGAAGCGTCGCGGTATGTGCTGATTATTCGCTGGTGCATAGATAAGGGGCTGCTCCAGCAGGCAATGACACTCGCGACCGAGTGGATTCCCGTGTGCTTCGTGCGGCAGGGGATCGTCTATCCTGTGTCGGCATATATGCCTTGCGCGGAACGGTTAGTGGATCGAATGCACCCCGGCTGGATGCAAAATTTTATCATAAATTCGACACAGTACTGGAATGCGATACAGAAAATGTGCGTCGATACCTACAAGCCTATACTTACGGACGCGTTGGAACATGGGATTGTTCCGGAGGGGGCCCCGTCGCTTGTCCTCTCTTATTGCAAGTTGGGGCAAACCTTTCCACACCTACGCGAAAATCCAGCGGCGATACGGACTCTTCCGGAGGACGTTTTGTGGCTGTATGAGCTTGTCTGCGCGCAAGTTGAGAAGGAGAAGGATGGGCAGAGATGGACGGTTCCGGAACTATTACAGGACGCCACAGCATGGGATCGAATCAAATCGAAGCTGCTTAACAAAATCTTAGAGAAGAAAAACAATCCACTTGTATTCCGGTTGCTGGGGATTCAAAAGTGCAAATTCCCATCCGGAAGTTCTGACGACCTAGATCGGCGCTGGGCAGCGTGGGCGGATACATGGACAAAGATGCTGGAGACCATAAAGATCGTGCAGACAGACTGCGGCAGGGAGCCGATGCTGTCCTGCCTGCGTGCGTACTTCTACCTGCGTGGGCAGCGCAATCAGGTCAACCATGCGACTGCAGAAAATACACTGGGGCGCAGGGAGATCGTAGACTTGCTGGACAATGTACTGGCAGAACTTTCTGCGGCAGCATCAAATTCACAGGAGGAGCGGTAATATGCGGACGAACATCATGCTATGCTTCTTGAGCGACGTCAAACTCGTTCGGGAGACGGGTGCAATATCCGTTGCAGACTACCAGAACATCGGCGAAAAAAAGAAATGCCATACGACAAATGAATCTGCCGTTCGCTATCTTCTTAGCGGAGCGCATGAGCCCGCAGACCGGCTGTCACGCCTCTTTCTCGTGCGGACGAACAAGGTGGCGGGGGCTATTCAAGGCTATAACGCCACGCATGACTGGGAGCAGACGCATTATGACTACTTCCTGCACCGGATATCGGATATCGTGCCGCACGCGGAGCAGATCGCTGAGGCGATTGACTTTGACGAGAATGAGCCGATAGAGGAAAATACGAACGTGCTCATCGACGTCGCCTCCCATGTGCGCCGCTATGCAAAGGCCGTCAGAAAGGATCATCCCGACACAGAGACTATCCTCCACGTTGACGTTACGGGTGGGCTGCGCAATGCCTCCATGATCCTCGTCGCGCTCATGCGGCTGCTCCAATATGAGAACATCCGCATCGGCAAAGTCCTCTACTCCGATTACAACAAAAAACGAGTCGAGGAGGTCAACCCGCTCTATTCCTTCTTCGACCTCGTCGCAGGGGCGGAGGAGTTCGTCCGCCACGGAGAAGTCACAGTGATGAACCGCTTCTTTGAGCAGCGTGAAAAAAGTCAGGCACTCAGAGCACTGCTCGCGTCGATGCGTAAATTCGCCGAGGAGCTGAAACTCTGCCACTATGGCGATCTGCGCGATGCGATTGTGGAACTTCAGCGGTCGATCACGGCGTTTTCATCCGCTGCGACGGGCAATGCAACGGCGGAAGCAAAACAGAGTGATGAACTCATGCGTCAGATGCTCGGGCGCATCGAGGAGGACTATGCGAAGATCCTGAAGGAGGAACTTAACGACATCGCACTCATCCGCTGGTGTATTGCACATGACCTCCTCCAGCAGGCGATGACGCTCGTTACCGAACGCGTCCCGGAGGCACTCGTAGACTCCGGCTTTCTATCACTGTCGTCCGAGGAGTTGCAGGCGCTATTTGAATGCAAGCTGGAAGAGGACTCCATGCATCGGAACAGAGGGGTCTTTCTGGTCACTGAGTTCAAGTACAAAAATATGAAGAACTTTCAAAAAGCGAGAAATGAATGGCGAGAAAAACGACAACGGTTCTTTAAGGAATTTCGGCAGGAAGTGACGGAGGATAAAATTAACGAGTTTGTTGATGGGAGACTCTCGGATCGTTTCGAGGTTCGTCTGAAAGATGCGGAGACGCTGCGCGCCTTCCTCCTGTGGCTGAACCGTATGCGCAGCCCGGAGAAGTGCAGTTTACAGCATACAGAACATGGCCGTATGTATCTGGAACAGATCAAACCGATATACATAGACGCCACGAAGGGAGACTGGGATGCTTTGCTTGCCAATAAAGATAATTTCGTTGTAGCAAAGCTCATTAGAATCTTGGGCAGCCAAGACACTCGATGTCCATTCCTTGACATTGAGTGGAAACCGGGGGTATGTCGGCTGTATGAGGCAGGAATCGAGCCGAAGGATAAAAATCTCGCAGAGGATATTCTCGACAAATATTTTGTCATCAAGGATGAACGCAACCATACCAATCATGCGCGCGCGGAGAAGGGGCGTATGGCGGTGGACAGCCTCAAGAACATCATGGAGCAGATCCTCAAAGACACCGAGATCGCGTGCCGCATGGCAAAGGAGCAGGCATGACGGAATTTATCAACCATACCAACCACCCCTCCTCGCGTTGGGAGGATGGGCAGAGACAGGCCGCAGAGGCGTATGGAACCATTGTCGATCTTCCCTTCCCGCGCATCCCCGCCGACTGGGACGCGCAGGCGGTACACCGTCTGGCAGAGGAAAACGCGCAGGAGATTCTCGCGCGAAAACCGATGGCGGTGCTTGTGCAGGGCGAGTTTACCTATACCTTTGCACTCGTATGCCTGCTGAAAGCGGCAGGGATTGCCGTCCTCTCCGCGTGCAGCGAACGCCTTGTACGCGAGCGCACGGATGAGAACGGGGAGATTGTACGCGAGTCACGCTTTCTATTTCGCCGCTTCCGCGCCTACTGATTGCAGGCACCCCTCTGCATAGAGTACCTGCGCCCTTAGGAGGAAAATATGTTAGGCATCCTTGTCCTCCGCCTGCGCACGGAGCGCGGCGGACACTACTCCATGTTCCCCGGCAAGCTGCTGCACGGAGCGCTCTTTCGCTGCATCGCTACATACGATGCGGCGTTCGCGAGCGAGCTTCATGCACGGAAGATGAAACCCTTCACCATCGGATTTTTTCGGCGCACTGGCAGAAGTGCCACAGCCGTCCTCCGCGCACAGGAGCTCAACGAACCGCACTACGCAGAGGGGGAGGAACTGCTGCTGCGGCTGACGGCACTCGACGAGAACGTACTTGCGGCACTCCTTCGGATTCCACTCGGAACAGTGCTGGCGGCAGGGCAGCTCTCCTTCATCGTCGAGGAAATCCTTGCCGACGGACGGGAAAACACGGGTGTCATCGCGGAGGAGGAACTGATCGCTGCGGCACTTTCGGCGGAGGATGCACAGAAAATACGCGTTTCATTCCGCTCGCCGACCGTCTTTCGCGTGGACAAGGACGACTGTGCCGTCCCACGTCCCGCGCTCATCTTCGCCTCCCTCGCGGACAAGTGGACATGGCAGGGGCTTCCCTTTGCCGTGGACAAAGACATCGTACGCGCGATCGCGGCGAAACTCATACCGCTGGACTGGCGGGGCGCGGGTGTCAGGATTCGTCAGAGTGAGCGCAAAACGATGCCGGGGTTCACAGGGACGTTTGCGTTCAGCATAGGACGACTCTCCCCAGAGGAACGGGAAATCATCCTTCTGCTCGCGCAGTTCGCCCCGTTCTGTGGCGTAGGTCGCCTGACCGCACAGGGCTTTGGGGAGACCATCGTGGCACTCGGATAAAAATAAGGATTGTCTTATAGAATTGCTATCAAAGATGAAGGGAAAAGAGTAGAAATGCCGAAATAGAATGTATTCTATATTGAGGAGGTCGAGCTATGCAGTACAAGGCAATACTCTTTGATACGCGCTCCATACAGAAGTACATCTTCTCGAGCAATCAGCTCAAGACAAACATCGGTGCGTCCTATCTTGTGGAGGCTGTCTTCGAGGAGATACTTCTGCCGGCAGTGCGTGAAATCCTAGGGGCGGATACACTGGATGACATGTCGTGGAAGCGGCCGGAGGACACCGATTGGTCGTCCATGACGGCAGCAGCGCGTGTGGGCTACATCGGCGGCGGCAAGGCATTGCTTCTCTTTGCGGAGCATGTGGACGACGACATCCTGAGCGCCGTCATCGCTGCGTTCACGAAAAAGCTCCTGATCCATGCACCCGGGCTTCATACCGGTGCGGCGACCGGCACCCTCGAACTCGCGGCGGACGGACGCTACATTGGAGTGGAGCGGCTGAACCCTCTCTTCGACCGACTCAAGGAGGGGCAGAACACCGTATTTCCGGCAGTCAACGTACCCTACACCGGGCTGACCCTTGCGTGCAGCGAGACCGGGGAGACGGCAAACGCATGGGTAGGCGGTCGCTTCTGCTCGTGGGAAGTCGCCGCCAAACTGCATCCCACATTCCCGTCGGGAAGTGAAGAGGCGGATGTGCAGCAGGCACTCATGGACAAACTCATGACCGCTTTCACACCCGAAGAGCAGGAACACTTTATCGGACGCTATGACTTCCCCGTCGAGTTCGCCCGCCTTGGACAGAAAACGCCGAAGAATGATATTGCCGTCGTGCATATCGATGGCAACAACATGGGGCGGAAATTTCAAGGCTGCGAAACACTGACCGCATACATCCGACGTTCGCGTGGCATCCGTCACGATACCCTTGCCGCCTTTGCCGCACTCGTCAAACACATCGTGGAGCATATTGACCGGTACAAGGACAGTCTCGATCTCAGAGACGAGCATGGGCTCTGCACCCTTCCCGTTCGTCCTATCGTTCTGGGCGGCGACGATATGACCTTCGTCTGCGCGGGCAAGGCTGCCGTGGAGTTTTCGGCATTTCTGATGCAGCACCTGATGGAGAAAAACATTGCCTCCTGCGCTGGCATCACCATCATGAACACCTCATACCCGTTCTTTCGTGCCTACGAGATGGCAGAGGAGCTATGCGGCGCAGCGAAGAACGAGATGCGTGCGCTGGAACGTGCGGCAGGACACGAGGTGGACTCCTGCTGGCTCGACTTTGCCATCCTGCACGGCGAGCAGCCGCCGACACTGGAACAGTTCCGGGCACGGGAGTATCGCGGTGCGCGCGGCGATCTGCACTTTGGCCCGTACCGCGTTGATACGGACGGAGCGGGTGCGACGGATGAGCGGCACATCACCGCACTCCTTGCGGGCGTACGGGGGCTGCGTAGGCTTCCGCGGAACAAGGTCAAGGAACTGCGGCGCGTCCTTGCCTATGGAAAACACGAGCAGCAGCAGTTTATGACACAACTAGGTCATCTGAACCTGCAGCTGCCCGATGTACCTGCGTGGCGTGCCTACGCGGAGAACCTGTGGGAACAGGAGCACACACCCTATATGGATGCGATTGAACTCATGGACTATGTCATGGATGGGGAGGTGTAGTGATGGCAAAGAACCGGAATAAAGACGGCAAAACAGGGCAGAAAAAAATCAAGTATGGAAAGAAAGAACCAATTGTCCGCCAGAGCACCCGAGAACCAGATGAACCGCAGATACGGCAGGCCGACACCGTAGATCCGTTTGCCATGATGCAGGCACAGCCTGCTGGCCTCGGAGATATCGACCCCGCTGCCCCGATTCGCATCCACATCCGAACATTCTCCCCGCTCCATCTCGGCACAGGCTACGCAGATATCCACGTCGATGCGGACGTGGTACAGGATGATGTCGGACTGCCGTATTTCCCCGCCAAGCGGCTCAAAGGACTGCTCTATGAGAGTGGCTGCGAGGTTGCAGAGATGGCAGAGACGGCGGAACTCGACCTCTTTGACAGGGCGGCGCTCGATACACTCTTTCAGCGCGGACGTGTGGGGCAGGTGCAGCTCATCCTACACAACCTCTATATGGAACAGTACGAGGAGATCCATGCAGATCTCAAGCATCTGGAGGAAAAGTATCCCTCCATCTTTCGTCCGGAAGACGTCCTCGGCGTCTACGCGAACCTGCGCTGGCAAACACGGATCAACCGTGAGACGGGCATAGCAGAGCAGACCACACTGCACAACATGCGCGTCATCGAAAAGGGGGCAGAGTTCAGTGGAGAAATCCGGCTAGTCAACGCAGACATAGAGCATCTGTGCATCCTCGCCCTTGCCGTACGTAACCTCTCGCAGTGCGGCGGAAAACGGACACGCGGATTTGGCAGGATCGGATGTACCCTGCGGCAGAACGGCAAAGACATCGTACCTGCGCTCATAACGAAGGCGCTCGGGCGTCAGGGGCGGAAAGGGGGCAGACGCTGATGCAGATGATGAAGGTTCGAATCCGAACAAAAGCACCGATGATCCTCTCCGCACCGGGACATACATCCGTCATGACCGCGACGCAGGACAGCTTCAGTGGCTCCGTACTGCGCGGCATCTTTGCCGCACGCTTCATCAAGGCTGCTGCGCTTGGGAATGCGGCGCATGAGAATGACGACTTCATGCGCCTCTTTTATGGCGGCCTGCGCTTCGTTAATGCCTATCTCGTCGAGCCTCTGACACAGACGCGCGCAATCCCGCTGCCGCTCTCCGTGCAGCGTTCGAAGGACGGCAGTTCGATCTGTGACCTCATGTACGGAGAGGCTCCGCGCGATGGGGGCTTCAAGAGCATGCGGGGCTTTGCCGCCGTCTGCGACAAAGGACTGCATCCCGTCGCCGTGCAGAAGGAGATCCGTCTCCACATCAGCCGCAGTGATCTGAATGGCGGCAGCGGCAAGGAACGTCTCGCCGGCAGGAGCATGGACGGCGGCATATACAACTACGAAGCGATTGCGCAGGGGCAGAGCTTTGAGGGACTGATCTGCGGCGCAGAGGAAGAGCTACGCCTTCTCTGCGGCACCATCGGCACAGAGACATTCTCTTGCTGTGCAGGACGCTCCAAATATACACAGTATGGACAATGCGAGATCACCGTGATGCCGGCAGAGGATATACTCCCGCCGCCCATCCCGACCGAGGAACGCTTCTGCCTCCGATGCGAGACACCCTTCCTGCCGCATAGAGCCGTGCCGGGGGATGCACGCTCCATGCTCGACGAAGTCGTCGACGCGCTCAATGCAGGGACAGATGGCGGCTTCCTACTGGCAGAGGAACAGCGCAGCATCTATGCGCAGGCGGAGGACATTGACAACTTTGTCGGCGTATGGGGAATGCGCCGCCCACGCGAGACGGCGCTCAGCGCGGGAACCGTGTTTGCCGTCCGAAAAACAGGCGGCTGGCAGCCCTGTGACATGGAGGCGGTGAACGCCATCCTGTGCAGCGGCGTTGGGCGCCGCACAGAGGAGGGGTTCGGACAGCTGCGCATCTGGGACGGCAGGGGGCTCTGCTGCATCGCGCAGGACCCGCCCACACCCGAAGCACGCGAGCTCTGCACAGAGAGCAGACGCATCGCAGAGCAGATCATCCTCGCCCACATCATCGAACAGATCCGCGTGCTGGCGGCAGAGGATGCAGGGCGCGCCCGCAGGACATTCCCTCCCAATGCATCTCACGCATTTGCACGACTAGACAGTGCTCTCGGCATACGCCCGCAGGGCGCATGTGAGCGTATACGGCAGATCGTATTGGACACAAAAAAAGAGATGCCGCTCGGCAAAATGCTGGAGAACGTCAGGGTCGAAGGGCGTCCCCTCCGATCCTACCTCGGAGAGATCATACACGAGGAAATGCCCTATGCTGCACGGGAGCGACAGAACGTCACCGCAGATCAAGACCTCATCGACGCAGGAAAAGAAATCGGCGTATGGGGCGGCACGGCGGCACTCCTGAAGCAGGAAGAAGTGTTTTACGCATACTGGCACACATTCTTCCGATTTGCAAGAAAAACGGCAGGAAAGCCGGAGAAGGGGGGCGAAAGCGCATGAATACGAACGTGAACCCAGCGCAAATACTGGGACGCATTACCGTACGAGGCAGACTGCACCTTGCGGCGCCGCTGCTCATCGGCGAAGGAGAAAGCGGGGAGGACCGGAACGATCGAGACATCCACGTCCTGCGCAGCAAGGACGGCGTACCGTTCATCCCCGGCACATCGCTGGCAGGAGCGCTGCGCAGCTTCATCGAAGCAGACACCCCATGTGCGGCAGACATCCTGTTCGGTACAATGCACCGCACCGGTGGGGAGAGCGTATGCGACGAGCGTCAGAGCGCTGTCTCCCTCTATGACGTAGAGCTCAACGATGCAGTGATCGGATCCCGTGACGGCGTCCACATCGACGACGTGACAGGGACGGCAATCGACGCACATAAATACGACTACGAAATCGTCGAGAGCGGGGCAGGCGGCCCGTTCTATGCCGAGATCCTCCTGCGCCGCGTCCATCAGAAAGACGAGCACATGCTGAAAGAAAACCTTCTCCGCCTGAGCGAACTCCTGCGCGGCGGCTTTCATGTCGGTGCGCTCACCACCAAGGGATTTGGACGCATGCAGCTGCGGGATATGGTCGTGGACTGCTATGACTTCCGCAGGACAGAGGACGCCATCGCGTGGCTCTCGCCCCAGCGTGGCAATGCCGCTTGGCACATGGCGTATGACGATGCGGCGCAGACAGAACCGCCGCCTGCGGATGGCGACTTCGTCATCACAGCGGACTTTGCACTCACCGGCGCACTGATCGTGCGCGACAGTGTGGATCCACTAGCGGCGGACGGTGAGAAAAACCCTGACGCCCGCATGAAGACGAATGCTGCAGGGCAGAACATCATCCCCGGCACAAGCCTCAAGGGCGTCCTGCGCCATCGCGCCGCATACATCCTACACGCATTGGGAAAAGAACAGACACAGGCGGAGGCCTTCATCGACCGCCTCATGGGGACGACGGCCGCCCGCGGCCGCTTCATCGTCGAGGAAGCCGTCGTCGACGCCGAGATGCACACACAGATGCGCAGCCGCATCGACCGCTTTACAGGCGGGACGATCCCGTCCGCACTCTTCTCTACCGCGCCGGTATGGCGGGAGAAAGACGGGGGGCGCTCCGTCACCCTCCGCTTCGGCGTGCGGCAGGCAAGTGAGCAGGAGGCAGGGCTTTGCGTCCTTCTCCTCAAGGACCTCTGGCTGGGGCGTACGGCAATCGGCGGGGAGAAATCCATCGGCCGCGGCACACTGGAGGGACTGCACGCCGTCATCCATTACCATGGGCGCTGTTACGAGCTCACGCAGGGACAAAGCTTTGCTGCGGACACCGTGCAGACCCTGCAGGGATATGTGACCGCACTGTGCGAGGAGGATGCGACATGAGCAAGGAGAAGAAACAGAAAATGCGCTGCATTTGTGCGGGAAAAAGCGCAGTAGAGACCGTCGACATCCCTGCCTCAGCGGAAGAACTTTCCCGCGAACTTACGCGACAGAACGTGCAGAAAGCGACCGCCATCCTCTGGCAGGTGAACGAAATACGCTGCGGGACATGGCAGCAGGGCACATTCTCCTTTCCCGATGAGGCGCCACTGAACACGAAACTGCTCATCGAACTCCGCATCTTCAACGAAACGAGCGAACTCCATCTGCAGCGCAAGAATGACCGGCTCATCGGACGCTTTCGCACCGACGAGGAGGGAGAGGCGGCGGAGTACGTCGACACCCTCGCACGCTTCTGGGGAAGCAGGAGCGACGCCACGCGGGAAGAGGAGAAACACAGCGCATGGATGACCCTGCGCGACCCCGAGCGTAAACTGGAGCTGACCCTGCCAAAAATGGAGGACAGCGCAGAGAATACCGTATATGTCGGACTCGTGACGCGCAGCTACATCGGCATCCATACCACAGGACAGGCGGGGTATGTCGATCATCGGTACTGCCGCATCACAGCGGCGGATATGGAGGAGGAGACCAATGGCTAAGGACTACGATACGGCAACAGCACCGTACAACTTCGTATCCCTGCCGCAGGGCGTACTCACCTCGCCCATCGAAGGGGATGCCATGAGCGATGCGGAGCGCGTCGAGAACTATCGCGCCCATGTTCTTGCAAAGGGACGCCTGAGTGGACGAATCGACCTAGAGATCAAGACACTGACACCCGTCTTTATTGGCACAGGCATCGATGCGGGGGGTGCCGTCGAGAACTTTTTCGCGCCGACGGGCATCCCCATCTTCCCTGGCAGCTCGCTGCGCGGCATGATCAAAAACCTCTTTAAGATCGTCACCTGCAGCGCCATGCGGGCGGGCGAGGACTATCACGATCAGGTGCTCTACTTCCGCACCATGGCAGAAAAAAAGGACAATATGCGCAAACTCTACACGACGGAGATGGCGACGACCGTTCGGAAGGGGACGAACACCATATCCGAAACCAAGGCAGAGGCGGGCTATCTCGTGCAGCAGACCGGCGACGACGGCTACTATATCTGTCCGGCGGAATTTGACATCATGAACTACGGAGGGGGCAGACAGCCGGAGAATGAAGTCCGCTGGGGCGAACCGGGGAGTGGACGGGCGGACTGCCACACGGGGCGGATGTCTAAGAAAGGCACCTATACCCGCCACCGTGACCCGGACTGGACGCAGCGCATCCCCGTCCCCGACCACGTCGTGCAGGCATATCGTGAGGACAGCAGCCGCAAGGGCGTCGAACTGCTGGATGACAAGAATGGGAAATTTTGTGCAAAAAAGGGGAATGCCGCAGCGTCTTTTACCGGATGGGACGACATCCGCTTTGTTGCCCCCTGCTTCTACAAGACAGATGCGCAGGGGGAGATTGCACATTTTGGCTTTGGCAGATTTTATCGCATTGCCTACCACATGAGCATCGGGGATCACGTCCTACGCATGGAGAGTGAACGGATCGACTACACCGATGCCCTCTTCGGACGCCGGGAAGAGCGGGAATGTGCGCGAGTAGGCAGGGAGCAGACGAATCGCCGCAGCGGGTGTAAAGAACTCTGGGCGAGCCGCCTTGCCTTTGCCGACGCCGTGCCAAAAGAGACCCCGCGGACCGAAGCCCCGCACTTCCCGCAGATCCTCAGCGCACCGAAACCCACCGCCGTACAGCTCTACCTCGAACAGAAAAACGGGGCGAATCGGCTCGCCCATTGGGACTCTGCAGGTGTCCCCATTCGCGGCTACAAACTCTACTGGCATCAGAAAAATGGGACAGCTTGGATGAACAGAGAACAGGATCAGCCGAACACACAAACCCAGCGCAAGATCCAACCCGTGGCCGCCGGAAACACATTCTACGGCAGCATCCGCTTCGAGCGCCTGTCCGAGGATGAACTCGGTGCACTGCTCAAGGTGCTCTGCCTGTGCGACGGACGCCTCCTCTGCAAGATTGGCAAGGGGAAACCCATCGGACTTGGCAGCATAGAGATCACCCCGCGGCTATTCCTCACCGATACGGAGGACTCCTACCACAGTGCCTTTGATGGAGAGGGCGGCTGGAATACCGCAGAGCGGGAAACCGAGATGAACGCCTACATACAGGCGTTCGAGAGAGAACTGGATCGTCTCGGTAAAGACGTACGCGCACGCTATGACAAAGCGCAAAAGGAACTCGTCCACCTCCTCCGATGGGATCACACGAAAGACCCGAAATGGGAGGAGAAAATCGCACAGATGACTATTGGACAAGGGGACAAACGGTTCCAAGGACGCGCGATACTGCCAACAGCACTGGATGTAAAGGAAACACTGATAAAATGAGGTCTGCCAGATTGGCGTAGATTTTTTCGTCCGAACGAGGTGGAAAACCGGACGCAGAGTGGTGCTCTGTGGAGGATTTTCCGCCGAAGTGCGGGCAAAAAAGATGCGTCAAGATGGTTGTACCGAATTTATCAGTGCTTCCTAAAGTAAAGGACGCGGTGGAAGGGGTGCTTGCAGCGACACCGCCGACATAATGCCAAGGGGGTGCTGTACGAAGGTTTTCGCTTTGTGCAGCACCCTCTTTGCATGGGCAAACACTTGTCATTTGGCGTAGTCTCTGCTATGATATAGACGGTGCAGAGAACGAAATGGAACGTCGTGGGGATGTGCCGCAAAGCCGCATAACACCGTCGAGACTTTCCAATTTGCTCATGGACGTGCTAGGTGCCGATCGCGCAAGGGATTGCGCCGGAGAGAGCAGCTGAATAGGAACAGATATTTCACATATTTTCCGTCAGAACGCTCAAATTTCCGGAGACTTTCCAAAAGGGCTTTTTCCCCCTAGGGGGACAAGGGCTGCGAGCGATGAGGCTGCACCACCCACAAAGCCACGTGCGGCATTGAAACCAAAAGCATCAAGCTGTTTGGTCACACGGGTTGTTCGTTGCACCACCCACAAAGCCGCGTGCGGCATTGAAACTTTCTTTTCATGAGGAAAACCTCCTATTGTCCGCTGCACCACACACAAAGCCGCGTGCGGCATGGGCGCCCCTATCGGCTCGCTGCGCTCGCCACTTACTGACCTGTCCGAGAAGCAAGCCCATAGGGCACAGCTGAACGGGAAACAGGTCGTATGGGAAAACGTCCCAAGAACACGAGTACAACGAAGTGTGATTGGCAGACGTTGACCGCTCCCCTGCATCGGCGGGGGAAGCTAAAATACCGTAGCCCTTCACGCTGCGACGGGACTTTGCAGCAGCCCGCATCCTGCGCATCGGAGCGAGAAGCTGACGTGCCGTAAACGAAAAGCCTCCCCTGCGCGAGCGGGGGAGGGGGACCGCGAAGCGGTGGTGGGGGCGAAAGGGAATAGCCGCGTGCGGCATTGAAACTAGCCGTAAAGAGGGCGTGCCTCCCACCATGCAGGGTTGCACCACAAACAAAGCCGCGTGCGGCATGAGCGCCCCTATCGGCTCGCTGCGCTCGCCACTTACTGACCTGTCCGAGAAGCAAGCCCATAGGGCACAGCTGAACGGGAAACAGGTCGTATGGGAAAACGTCCCAAGAACACGAGTAAAACGAAGTGTGATTGGCAGACGTTGACCGCTCCCCCGCATCGGCGGGGGAAGCTAAAATACCGTAGCCCTTCGCGCTGCGACGGGACTTTGCAGCAGTCCGCGTCCCGCGCATCGGGGCGAGAAGCCGACATGCCGTAAACGAAAAGCCTCCCCTGCGCGAGCGGGGGAGGGGGACCGCGAAGCGGTGGTGGGGGCGAAAGGAAACATTCGCGTATCGCTTCTTATTATAGAAGCGTTTGCACAGAAGCTTCAACATGATCTGTGAGATATCGTTGTCAATATTGTCGGAACGAGCTGCATCGTTCTGGCTTTTTGCTGCGCGAAATTCTTTCCCTCAGAGCGGCAGCTGTTTTTTCGTTTCGTGTGATACGGGAAGCAGGTTGAAATGCGAATGCGAATTGTGGTAAAATAGGAAAGTCTAATGACTGGCAGGAGGAATGCGATGCGGATCATCACGGGGAGCGCACGCGGTACGCGCCTGAAATCTCCTGCGGGGGATGGGACGCGCCCGACTGCCGATCGCACACGTGAGGCACTTTTCAGTATGCTCGGCAGCCGTGTGGTCGATGCGCGCGTGCTCGATCTCTTTGCTGGGACGGGGGCGCTCGCGCTGGAGGCACTCTCGCGCGGAGCGGCGTCCGCCGTGCTCGTCGACCGCACGACGCAGGCCATTCTCGCGGAGAATGCGGCACGCACGAAGCTCGCAGGGCGCGCGGAGATCCGCCGCAGTGATGTCTATGCCGCCGCCGCAGAGCTCGCACGTGAGGGACGTACGTTCGACCTCATCTTTGCCGACCCGCCCTATGCGCACGGCGATAATGCCCGCATGTTGGAGGCGGCGGCTCGCGGCGCGCTGCTCGCTGCGGGAGGCCTCCTTGTCCTCGAACAGGGGGCGGGAGAGGAGATCGTTCCGCAGGCGGGATCACTCCGCATGGTGCGCGAGCGGCGCTACGGTGCGGCGCGGATCTGTTTTTATGCAGAGGAGGAGCAGGGATGAGACGGGCGGTTTTTGCCGGGAGTTTCGATCCCGTGACGACGGGGCACATTGATATTGTGGAGCGCGCAGCGTCCATGTTCGATGAGCTCATTGTCTGCATTTTCCACAATGTCGCCAAGGAGGGATGTTTTCCTCTGGAGCAGCGCGTCGATTTTCTCCGCACGGCGACGGCACATGTGCCGAATGTGCGCGTGGATGTGTCCTCCGGTCTGCTGACCGACTATATGCGGCGGGAGGGAGCACATGTCGTGGTGCGCGGCCTGCGCTCGGTGAAGGATTTTGAGTATGAGGAGAATCATGCGGCGATGGTGCGCCACCTCATGCCCGAGAGCGATACGATTTTTTTGCTCACGCGCCCGGATCTGACGTTCATCAGTTCCTCGGGGGTGCGCGAGCTGATCCGCTTCCGTGGGCCGGTGCAGGGGATTGTCCCGCCGCCTGTGGAGCAGGCGATTCTGAAACTGTATGAAAAAACCCGACGGGGATAACGTGCCGTATGGTGCGCAGGAAAAGGAGCTAGATTTATGGCAGTAACGGATACGCTGAAGAAACTGGAAGACCTCGTTGCGGATGCCTCGCATCTTCCCTTTAGCGATAAGGCACTGGTGAATGATGATGAGATTGTGCATCTCGTGGAGGAGCTGCGCATGGATCTCCCCAAGGAGTTGAACCGTGCGGCGGAGATCATGCAGGAGCAGGAGGGGATCATCGCCCGCGCCAATGAGCAGGCGAAGAATATCGTCAGTGCCGCTGAGGCGCGCGCCAATCAGCTCCTCGAAGAGAGCGAGATCGTCATCCAGGCGAAGGAGCGTGCGCGGGCGATCATGCAGCAGTCGCAGGATCAGGCGCGCGAGCTGATGGAGCAGTCGCAGGCGAATGCCACGCGTTTGCAGAGCGATGCGGATGCCTATGCAAATCAGGTGTTCGAGCAGCTGATCGCCCACGTCGGCAGCACGTTCAAGGGCGTCCAGCAGGCGGAGGCCGGACTGAATCAGGCGCTCAATGTCCTGCGCACGGCCAAGGCACAGATGAATGCGCCGCAGGGCGACGGACAGGAACTCTGAGCAGCATGAAAACCAGCCTTGACAATGGGGAAAACCACCGCTATAATGTGAAAGGTCATGCGTCATGATGAAGCTGGATGTCGCCGCTTTGGCATCTGCTCCGGGGGAAAGCCGTGAATTCACATTTTCGGTGACGCCGGAATCTCTGGATCTCGGGGACAGCACCGCTGCCTATCGTGGGGCGGTGCATGTTGAAGGAACGGTGATGGATACCGGAACGTCCTTCCGTATTGTGGGGACGGTGCGGGCTGTCCGTGCGTTTGTCTGTGACCGCTGTCTTGCCGAAGGCGAGCGGGAAAATACGTATGATTTTTCTGAGGACTATGCGAAGACTCCGGGAGAAGCGGATGAGACGGAGGGCTACGATGGTGAGACCATCGTGCTTGACCCGCTCGTGCGCGATACCCTCCTTGTGGCTGAGCCGCTGCGTGAGCTGTGTAAGTCTGACTGTAAGGGGCTCTGTCCGGTCTGCGGACAGAACCTGAATGAGGGGACATGTACGTGCAATACGTTCGTCCCCGATCCCCGACTGGCGGCTTTAGAGAGCCTGCTCAAGAACGATTAAGGAGGTGTATCCAAAGTGGCAGTACCAAAGAGAAAGACCTCGAAGGCACGTCGCGATCGTCGCCGTGCCAACTGGAAGCTCGAAGCACCGCACTATGTATCGTGCCCGCAGTGTCATGAGCCGAAGCTCCCGCATCACGTGTGCATGGAGTGCGGTTACTATGACGGAAAACCTGTGGCCGAGGCGGCTGAATGAGGACGAAGCGAACAGCTGCAAGAAGTCGAAAGGCTTTTTGCAGCTGTTTTTTTGCGATTTTCTCTTGCTTTTCTTTTTAGTACCTAGTATAATGCTTTCATACTGATAGCAGTAGGTGCTAAAGTGATAGTGAAGCGAGAGGAGGGAACGGCGCGATGACGGAGAAGAAACGACGGCGTCAGGAGTCGTTGGTGCTTGCCGTGCGCAAGGAGCCGTTCCTGACCGATGAGGCACTGGCGCGACGGCTCTCTGTGAGCGTGCAGACGGTACGGCTCGACCGCACAGAGCTGGGGATCCCAGAGCTGCGTGCCCGTGTGCGGACGCTCGCCGAGAATGCGCGTGAGAAGGTGCGCGCCATCCCGCATGCGGAGGTGGTCGGCGATCTGCTGTCCCTTGAGCTGGGAGTGCGTGGGACGTCGGCGCTGAAGGTGACGGACGATCACCTCTTTGCCGACTCGGAGATCGCACGCGGGACGGCGCTCTTTTCACAGGCAAACTCACTGGCACTTGCGATTGTCGATGCGCCGCTCGCGGTCACGGGGGTCGCGAACGTCAAATATAAAACCCCTATCTACAAGGGGGATACGGTCATCGCACAGGCGGAGATCGTGAAGATACGCGGCAATAAAATTTTTGTCTGGGTCAAGACCTACCGTGATGGGCGGGAGGTCTTCCGCGCCAAATTTATCGTGGTTTCACTCGGAAAATGAGGACGACAGGGGAGAAGGGAGTGCAGGATGCGTATAGCAGTTGATGCGATGGGCGGCGATTTTGCGCCGAAGGAGATTGTCCGTGGGGCGATTGATGCGGCGAAGAAATACGACTGCGAGATCGTACTGGTCGGCGATGAGGCAAAGATTCGCGCGGAGCTGGGCGGAGCGGATACGGATGCCCTGCATATCTCCATCGTCCATGCGGCGGATGTGATCGGCATGGACGAGGCTCCGGCGGAGGCAGTGCGCTCCAAGAAGGACGCCTCGATTGTCGTCGCTACGTGCATGGTGAAGGATGGAGAGTGCGACGCCGTGTTTTCCGCGGGCTCGACGGGAGCTGCGGTCACGGCGGCACAGCTCATCCTCCATCGCATCCGTGGGGTCAGCCGCCCCACGATCGCAACACCGATGCCGACCCCGGACGGTGTGACGCTAATGCTGGACTCGGGCGCCAACGTAGACTCGAAGCCCGAGCATCTGGTGCAGAGCGCGGTGATGGGCTCGCTCTACGCCCAGTATGTCTTCGGCGTCGAGCGTCCGCGCGTCGGCCTGCTCAACATCGGCGAGGAGGAGACGAAGGGGAATGAACAGGCAAAGGAGACGTACCCGCTCCTGAAGACCGATCCGAATATATACTTTTGCGGGAATGCTGAGGGGCGCGATGTACCCAAGGGAAATTTCGATGTGGTCGTCTGCGACGGCTTTGTCGGAAATGTCGTGTTGAAGTTCGCCGAGGGGCTTGCCAAGACGATTCTGGGACTGATCCGCGAGGAGATTCGCGGGGCAGGCCTGATGGCAAAACTCGGCGCGCTGCTCCTCATGCCGACCCTGCGGCATCTGGGCAAGCGCCTCGATGTCCGTGAGTACGGCGGCGCGCCGCTCCTCGGCGTGAACGGCTGCTGTGTGATCGGGCATGGCTCTTCGGACGCAAAGTCCATCGCGAGTGCGATCGGTGTGACCGTCAGCTATGTCAACGGCAAGGTGCTCGATCAGATTCGCGATGCACTCGCAAAGGATGAGGAGGAAACAGGCCGTGTCTAAGATTAGTGCAGGCATCCTCGGAACGGGGTACTATGTCCCCAAACGGGTGCTGACGAACTTTGATCTGGAGAAGATGGTGCAGACGAACGATGCTTGGATCGTTGAGCGGACGGGCATTCACGAGCGACGTATTGCTGCACCGGATGAGCCTGTCTCGGCGCTGGCACAGCGCGCTGCCGAGATGGCGCTTGCCGATGCCGGTGTTGCGGCAGCGGATCTCGATCTCATCATCATGGCGACGCTCACCTCCGACCGCATCATTCCCGCGACGGCGTGCGTTTTGCAGGATCGTCTCGGCGCGAAGCACGCGGCAGCGTTTGATCTCTCGGCGGCGTGCTCCGGATTCGTCTATGCTGCGTCGATCGCGGCGCAGTTCATTGAGAGCGGCGTCTATCGTCACGTCCTCGTGATCGGCGGCGAGACCCTCTCGAAGGTCATTGACTGGACGGATCGCAACACCTGTATCCTCTTTGGTGATGGGGCAGGGGCAGCGGTCTTCGGTGCCGTCGAGGACGGCTACGGCATGCGCGCGTTCGATCTCGGCAGCGACGGCTCGGGGGCGGATGCCCTCGATATCCCGTCGAGCGGCAGCCTTTGTCCCGTTACGCCGGAGACGATTGAGCAGCGGCTCAACTTCGTTCACATGGACGGCAAGGCGGTGTTCCGCTTTGCCACTAAGGTCATGGGAAAGACCGTTGAGACATCCCTCCATCGTGCAGGGATGGAGAGGGAGGAGCTGGACTATCTCGTTCCGCATCAGGCGAATATCCGTATTATCCAGGCGGCAGCCAAGCGATTGACGATGCCGATGGAAAAAGTTATTATAAATATTCATCATTACGGCAATATGTCTGCCGCGTCCATCCCTGTCGCCCTCGCGGAGGCGGCGCACGCACATCGGTTCAAAAAGGGAGACAATATCGCCCTCGCGGGGTTCGGTGCGGGACTCACATGGGCATCGTGTATTATGAAGTGGGCGAAGGAGGAGAACGGTTAATGTTTGAACATAATCCGATCTGTCAGATGCTTGGCATCAAGTATCCTATTTTTCAGGGAGGCATGGCGTGGATCGGCACAGCGGAGCTTGCCTCCGCCGTCTCCAATGCCGGCGGGCTAGGACTCATCGGCGCAGGTCACATGCCGCCCGACGCACTCCGCGCCGAGATTCAGAAGGTCAAGGGATGGACGGATAAGCCCTTCGGTGTCAATGTGATGCTCATGAGTCCGTTTGTCAAAGAGGTCATGCAGGTCGTCCTCGAGGAACGCGTGCCGGTCATCACGACGGGCGCGGGCAATCCCGGCGAGTACGTTCCCGCACTCAAGGAAATCGGCTCGAAGGTCATTCCTGTTGTCGCCTCTGTGGCACTCGCACGCCGCCTAGAGCGTACGGGGGTCGATGCCGTGATCGCTGAGGGCACGGAGTCCGGCGGTCACATCGGCGAGATCACGACGATGGCACTCCTGCCGCAGGTGGTGGATGCGCTCCACGTTCCCGTCATCGGCGCGGGCGGCATCGGTGATGCACGCGGTATGGCGGCGGCGTTTGCCCTTGGCGCACAGGCGATCCAGATGGGGTCGCGCTTCGTCCTGAGCACGGAGTGTATTGCGCATCCGAACTACAAGAATGCCGTTCTGAAGGCAAAGGATCGCTCGACGGTCGTCACGGGACGCTCGCTCGGGCATCCTGCGCGCGTCCTCCACAATAAGCTCTCGCGCAAGTACGAGGAGATGGAGGCGGCGGGGGCGTCGCACGAGGAGCTCGAGCAGCTCGGTGTCGGCAGTCTGCACCGCGCCACCCATGAGGGCGATGTCGAGAACGGCTCGGTCATGATCGGTGAGATCTCGGGCATGCTCTCGGACATCAAGCCGGTCAAGGAGATCATCGAGGATATTGTGCGGGATCTGCCGGGCGCGATGGATGCCGCACGCAAGGTCTGTGACTAAGGAGTACCAGAATGGGAAAACTTGCATTTTTGTTCCCGGGACAGGGGGCACAGGTCGTCGGCATGGGCAGAGACTTCTACGATGCCTATGACCTCGCAAAGGAGCGTTTTGCCGAGGCGGATGAGGCCCTCGGCTACTCCATCAGCAAGCTCTGCTTTGAGGGTCCTGCGGATCAGCTCCAGCTGACCGAGAATACCCAGCCGGCCATCCTCACCGTCTCCGTGATTGCGGCGCAGCTGCTGCAGGAACGCGGCGTTTCCCCGGCGATCGCGGGCGGACACAGCCTCGGTGAGTATGCAGCGCTCGTTCTCGCGGGTGCGCTCTCCTTCCGTGACGCCGTCGTGCTCGTGCACAAGCGCGGTGCCTATATGCAGGAGGCTGTGCCCGTGGGCGAGGGCGCGATGGCGGCGATCATCGGTCTGGACGACGCGACGATCATCGACGCCTGTGCCGCAGCAAGTGCACAGGGAGCGGTACAGGCCGTCAACTTCAACTGCCCCGGGCAGACGGTCATCGCCGGTGCCGAAAAGGGCGTCTCTGCTGCGGTCGAACTGCTCAAGGAGAAGGGCGCAAAGAAGGCGGTCATTCTCCCCGTCTCCGCACCGTTCCATTCGACGCTCATGGCACCGGCGGCAAAGAAGCTCGCCGCAGAGCTCAACAAGGTGGCGCTCCATGACGCAGCGTTCCCCGTCGTCTCGAACTATACGGGCGGACTGCAGCAGACGGCAGCGGAGATCAAGGAGAACCTCGTCGCGCAGGCGGATCATCCCGTGCGCTGGATCGCATGTGTTGCGACGATGCGTGACTTCGGTGCGGATACGTACATCGAGTGCGGACCGGGCAAGACGCTCGCAGGCTTCAACAAGCGCATCGACAAGACGCTGACGAGCATGAACGTCGAGGACGAAGCATCTCTGCAAAAAACACTTGACACACTTAACAAGTAATGATTAAATAAATTCGTTATGATGAAGGAGGGCTTTCATGCTTCTTGATGGGGAAATTGCTCTTGTTACGGGCGGATCCCGCGGGATTGGACGTGCGATTGCACTACGTCTTGCCGAAGAGGGGGCGAAAGTCGCGATCAACTATGCCGGCAATCAGACGGCTGCCGAGGAGGTCAAGGCGATCATCGAGCAGCACGGCGGTACGGCGATGATCGTTCAGACCGATGTCTCCGACAGTGCGGCGGCGGCCGAGATGGTCGCACGCGTGCATGAGGAGCTCGGCGGGCTGGATATTCTCGTCAACAACGCGGGCATCACGCGCGATACGCTCCTTGTCCGTATGAAGGATGAGGATTTCGATGCTGTCATCAATACGAATCTCAAGGGAATTTACGCCTGCACGAAGGCCGCTGCCAAGTTCATGACGAAGCAGCGCAGCGGACGTATTGTGAATCTCTCCTCCGTTGTCGGTGAGATCGGAAATATTGGACAGACGAACTACGCTGCTGCAAAGGCGGGCGTGATCGGCTTTTCCAAGGCGGCGGCAAAGGAGCTCGCCGCGCGGCATGTGACGGTCAACGTCGTTGCGCCCGGCTTCATCGACACCGATATGACGGCTGTCCTGAAGGACAGCATCCGCGAGAAGCTCATCGAGGGCATCCCCCTCGGAGCACTCGGCAAACCGGAGCATGTTGCCGATGCCGTTCTCTTCCTTGTAAGCGATGCGGCGTCGTATATTACCGGCCAGGTACTCAACGTAGACGGCGGCATGGTGATGTAGCATATAACATCCTATTTAAAGGAGGTGAGAACACATGGCAACGTTTGACAAGGTTCGCGACATTGTCGTTGAGCAGCTTGGCTCGGAGGCTGATGAGGTCACCTTGGAGTCGACGTTCATTGACGATCTTGGTGCTGATTCCCTCGACATCGTTGAGCTCATCATGGCATTTGAGGAAGAGTTTAACGTCGAGATCCCTGATGAGGCTGCTGAGAAGATCAAGACGGTTCAGGATGTCGTCAATTACATCGACCAGCACAAGTAATGGACTGCGGCCGCGCTGCGGCACTGCACCATATCGGTCTTTTTGGGAAATCCCGTGACAGCTGAGGCGCACGGGATTTTTCTCAAAAGGCGGAATTAATTATGTATAAAACCAGGGCTTCTGTGTGCCCTGCATGAATAGATCCGCCTTCCATCCGGCGGTACAAACGAACAGCAATGGGTGGAGGGGGAGCCGAAACTTCTACGGAGAGACCTGCCGGAGGCAGTGCACTTTCCCGATTGGAGGGCTTATATGAGACTACCCGAGGTGAGGATCGGCAAGAAGGTTGCCACGATCCCCATCATTCAGGGCGGCATGGCGATTCGCATCACGACAGCGCGTCTCGCTGCTGCCGCTGCAAACGAGGGAGGGATCGGGCTCATCGCAGCATCCGGCATGAAGCCGAAGGAGCTGCGCTATGAGATCCGGCTCGCACGCTCACTTTCTCCCCATGGGATCATCGGCATCAACGAGATGGTCGCGGCAAAAGACTTTGCTGATGCCGTTAAAATTGCCATCGACGAGGGCATTGATCTTGTCGTCGCAGGCGCTGGATTCTCCCGTGATATGTTCCAGTATGGCAAGGAATCGGGGACGCCGATCGTGCCGATTGTCTCCTCGGCCAAACTGGCGAAGATATCCGAAAAACTCGGTGCGGCTGCCGTCGTGGTCGAGGGCAAGGAGGCAGGCGGGCATCTCGGTACGGATCAGTCGGTGCGCAGCATCATCTCCGATGTCCGCGCCGCTGTGAAGATCCCCGTGTTCGCTGCCGGCGGCATTCTGACGGGACAGGATATTGCCGATCTGCACAAGATGGGTGCGGACGGCGTGCAGCTCGGCTCGCGCTTTGCTGCGAGCGTCGAGTCCAATGCGGCACCGTCGCTGAAAGAGTACTATCTGAAGACGAAGCAGGAGGACGTGGTCATCATCCACAGTCCCGTGGGGCTTCCCGGGCGTGCTGTGCGCACTCCGTTCTCCGCGCGGATCATGAAAGGACCCGTCCCGCCGAAGGTCTGTGACCACTGCCTCAAGCAGTGCGATCACCACTTCTGCATCATCCGTGCACTCTCGCGTGCACAGCAGGGCGACGTGGAGACGGGACTTGTCTTTACCGGCGAATTTATGCCGCGTATTGATCGGATTATGAGTGTTCATGAGATATTTGAGGAGTTGAAACAGCAGCTCGCAGCAGCGAATTAGCGGAAAGGAGTCGGTTGGTTTGAAACAGAGGATAGTCGTTACGGGGGTCGGCCCGATCACACCGATCGGCATCGGCAAGGAGGCGTTCTGGGATGCGCTTCTCGCAGGAAAGAACGGCATCGACCGCATCACCCGCTTCGACGCGACACGCTACGCCGCGCAGATTGCCGGCGAGGTCAAGGATTTTTCCATTGACGGTTACATCGACAAGAAGGAAGCCAAGCGCATGGATCGCTATGCGCAGTTTGCCGTCGTCTCGGCGGGCATGGCATTGAAGGATGCGGGGCTCGATCTCGATAAGGAGAACCGTGACCGCATCGGCGCCTATGTCGGCGCGGGCATCGGCGGCATCGAGACGATGCACAGCACCTATGAGCGTCTCTTTGAAAAGGGCCCCGAGCGTGTCAGCCCCTTTTTCATCCCCATGATGATCGCCAACATGGCAGCGGGGCAGGTTGCGATCAACTACGGTCTGCACGGCCCCGTGTCCTGCATCGTGACGGCGTGCGCCACGGGCGCGAACTGTGTCGGTGACGCCTATCGCGTCATGCAGCGCGGCGAGGCGGATGTCATGATCGCGGGCGGCACGGAGGCGAGCATCTCTGAGGCGGCGAGTGCGGGCTTTGCGGCGATGAAGGCGCTTTGCACGGATCACAATGACGATCCTGCGCACGCTTCGCGTCCCTTTGACAAGAACCGCTCGGGGTTCGTCATGGGCGAGGGTGCGGGACTGGTCGTGCTCGAGACACTCGAACACGCCGAGGCGCGCGGTGCGCATATCTACGCAGAGCTTGTCGGCTACGGCTCGAACTCGGACGGCTATCATATCACGAGCCCGGCGCCGCACGGCGAGTATCAGGCAAAGTGCATGCAGCTGGCACTCGATGATGCAGGGCTGCGCCCCGAGGACGTCGACTATGTCAATGCACATGGCACGTCTACGCACATGAACGATCTCTGTGAGACCGAGGCGATCAAGACGGTCTGGGGCGCGGCGGCGAAGGATGTCGCTGTCTCCTCGATCAAGTCCATGACGGGACATCTCCTCGGTGCGGCTGGCAGTGTGGAGCTGATCGCGAGTGCTCTTGCGGTGGAGAACGATATGCTCCCGCCGACGATCAACTACGAGACGCCGGATGAGGGGCTGGATCTGGACTATGTGCCGAACAAAGCACGCGCTAAGACAGTGCGTGCGGCGATTTCCAACTCGTTTGGCTTCGGCGGACACAACGCCTGCCTCGTCGTTAAGAAATACGCGAAAGAATCATGACATATCCGATAACGGAAAAAAGGTGCGCGGAACTCGTGCGCCTTTCTGCGTCCCTCGGCGTAGATTTTGCCGATCTCTCCACCCTCGACGAGGCGCTGACCCATCCCTCCTATGCCAACGAGGCACGGGGACACGCAGCACATAACGAGCGGCTGGAGTTTCTGGGCGATGCCGTTCTCGAGCTCGCGATCAGTACGTATCTCTACGACGCCTATCCGCACTGTGCGGAGGGGGAGCTGACGAAGATGCGCGCGAGTCTCGTGCAGAGCGAGACGCTCGCACGGCTGGCGCGCCGGCTGCATCTCGGAGCACATCTGCGCATGGGGCGCGGCGAGATGCTCGGCGGCGGAGCAGAGCGGCAGAACAACCTTGAGAACGTCTTTGAGGCGGTGATCGGCGCGGTCTACCTTGACCGTGGCTGGGATGCCGCACGCGCCTATGTGCAGCGTCAGTTTGCCGACGAGCTGCCGCATCTGCGGCAGGAACACGTCGCACAGGATTACAAGACGATGCTGCAGGAATACGTGCAGGGACATGATCATGAGCCCATCGCCTATGAGCAGGTTGCTGAGAGCGGCCCCGATCACGACAAGCGTTTCACGATGCGCGTCCGCATCGGCACAGCACCGTTGGGTGAGGGGACAGGACGCAGCAAGAAAGAGGCAGAGCAGCACGCTGCGGCGGCAGCGCTGGAACGTTTGAGGAAACGGTAAAAATACGGTGAAAGCATGCATCAATCTTGACTTTTGCCGTGGATTTCGATAAGATAAACTTACTATGGCAGGGATTCCGACGATGGATACCTGCCCTTCTTCTATGAAGGACTGAAGCATTTTGTACCTCGTTGCGGGAAATGGGAAGAGGAGGTTATTCACTTGTTTGAGATGAGGAAAGGACTTGGCGTATTTGCTGCTGCTGCGCTGACACTCAGCCTAGTGCTCACGGGCTGTGGCGGAGAAAAGCAGGGGGGCGCACGTCCCACTGCCGTCAAGGCGATGAATGTCCTGCGGCAGGACGCGCCGCTGACGCACGTCTATGCCGGACAGATCATGGGCACGGACGAGGTGAAGATCCAGTCGCGCGTCTCCGGCAACATCGTGGAGAAATACATCACCGGCGGCCAGCCTGTACGCGCGGGACAGCCACTCTACCGCATCGACGCGCGCCAGTATGAGAGCGCACTCCTGCAGGCAAAGGCGAACCTCGCACAGTCGGAGGCGACGCTCGCCAACGCGCGCATGGATCTCGACCGCTACCAGCAGCTCTACGCAAACGCGGCGATCTCCGAGCAGACCGTGAGCAACCAGCAGGCACAGGTGAATGCCTATGAGGCTGCGGTTGCAGCGCATCAGGCAATGGTGCAGCAGGCGCAGGAGAACCTCGACGATACGACGATCTACGCGCCGATGTCAGGGCAGCTCTCCGTCAATGATGTCGCTGTCGGTACGTTCGTGTCGGCAGGCACGACGACGCTGGTCTCGATGGGCGCATCGAACCCCATCTATGCACAGTTCAGCCTCTCGGAGAACGAGTACCTGAACTTTGTCGAGCAGGCAGCACAGCAGGGCGGCATTGGCTCCGTCGTGGTGGAGCTGACCCTCTCGAACGGATCGAAGTATCCGATCACCGGTCGTATCGCCACGGCTGACCGCGCACTGACGGCACAGACGGGTACGCTGACGGTCAAGGCACTCTTTGACAATCCCGACGGACTCCTCCTGCCGGGGATGTTCGCGCGTGTCACATTGATCGGCGATACGATTCCGAATGCACTCCTCGTTCCCGAGCGTGCTGTGCAGCAGCTCCTTGGCAAATCCTTCGTCATGGTCGTCGGCGCAAACAACAAGGCAGAAGCCCGCACGATCACCCTCGGGGATAAGATCGGCAGCTACTACGTCGTGAAGGACGGTCTGGAGGCCTCGGACACGGTCGTTGTCGAAGGGCTCACGACACTCCAGGAGGGCGGCGATCTCGCGGTGACGATGGTGACGCCGGACGATATGGGATTCACGCTTGAGGGAGATTCCTCTGACTTTAATGCGAGCGCACCGACGCCCGCGCAGTAAGGAGGAAATCCGTTGGCAAAATTTTTCATTCACCGACCGATCTTTGCGATCGTTATCGCATTGATCATTGTTATCGTCGGAACGCTGGCTGGGTTTTCTCTGCCGATTGCGCAGTATCCGCAGATTTCTCCGCCGACGGTTTCGGTGTCGGCATCCTATACGGGCGCGAGTGCCGCCGTTGTCAATGAGACGGTCGCACAGGTCATCGAGGAGCAGATCAACGGCACACAGGGGATGGACTACATGAGCTCCACCTCCGATGATACCGGACGCTACAGCCTCTCTGTCACCTTTGATGTCGGTACGGACGGCGATATGGACGCGGTCAAGGTGCAGAACAACGCCGCCGGTGCCAACGCCAGCCTGCCCTCTGCGGTGCAGTCTGCGGGTGTCACAACGCGTAAATCCTCGGGGCAGATGGCGTACTTTGTTTCGCTATATTCCGAGGACGGCAGGTATGACCGTGCCTTTATGAAGAACTACGCGACGCTCTACTTCCTCGATGCGATCAAGCGCATCAGCGGTGTCGGCGACGTGCAGGTCTTTGGCGCAGACTATGCGATGCGCGTCTGGCTGAACCCCGACCGCCTCGCTGAGCTCGGCCTGACCGTCGCAGACGTCACGGCGGCGATCAAGGAGCAGAACGTGCAGGCTCCTGCCGGAACGGTCGGCGGTATGCCGGTAGAGAATGGGCAGGAAAAACAGTTTACGGGCAAGGTACAGGGACGACTCACGACGCCGGAGGAGTTCGGCAACGTCATCATCGCCTCGGGGAAGGATGGCTCGTTCGTCCGCCTGAAGGATGTGGCACGCATCGAGACAGGCCAGCGGCAAAACAATATCGTCGCGAAGTTCAACGGCTATCCTGCTGTTGGCTTCGGTATCCAGCTCACCTCGGACGCGAATGCGATGATTACCCTCGCCGAGGTGCGTAAGGTGCTTGCGGAGGCGGAGAAGACGTTCCCGCCCGGGCTCAAGATGAAGTCCGTCTTTGACAGCACGGACTACATCAATGCCTCCATCAAAGAGGTGGTTCACACTTTCGTCGAGGCATTGCTGCTCGTCGTGCTCGTCATCTTCGTTTTCCTGCAGAGCTGGCGCGCAACGATTATCCCGCTGCTCGCCGTGCCGGTCTCGCTCATCGGTACATTCGGCACATTCGTCCTCTTGGATTTTTCCATCAATACGCTGACGCTCTTTGCGATGGTGCTCGCCATCGGTCTCGTCGTCGATGACGCCATCGTCGTTATTGAGAACGTAGAGCATCACATGGAGAGCGGCCTCTCGCCTGTTGACGCAACGGAGCGTGCCATGGCGGAGGTGCAGGGGCCGGTTGTGGCGATTGCCTTCGTCCTTGCGGCTGTCTTTGTCCCCGTCGCCTTCCTAGGCGGCATGATGGGCGTGCTCTATAAGCAGTTCGCACTGACCATTGCGATCGCGATGGGGCTCTCTGCTTTCGTTGCGCTGACGCTGACGCCCGCGCTCTGTGCACTGATGCTGAAGCCAAAGAAGGAGAGCAATTCAGAGGGCGTACTCGACCGCTTCTTTGCTTGGTTTAACCGTGTCTTTGACCGTACACGCAAGGGCTATCTCGGCATCGTTTCAAGATTTATCCGCAAGGCGCGCACGGCCGTCGTGTTCCTGCTCATCGTCTGCGGCCTGACGGCCATCATCTACCGCAACCTCCCGTCGACGTTTGTCCCCGATGAGGATCAGGGCTATCTGATGATCGCCATCCAGCTTCCGTCCGGGGCATCCACGAATCAGACCCAAAAGGTCGTGGACAAGATCCAGCAGGCGGCGCAGAAGGAGATCAAGGGGCAGGATGCCGTCATGTCGATCAACGGCTTTGATATTCTCGCCGATGGGGCAAACTCCAACGGCGCAGTTGTCTTTGTCGGCATGAAGGATTGGTCGCAGCGTCCCGGGTTGGGCGAGTCTGTTGCCGCCGCCGTCGGAACGATGTTCCGCGTGGGGGCGATGGAGGCACCGGAGGCGACCGTCGTCGCCATCAATCCGCCGGCTCTGCCGGGGCTTGGCAACGTCGGCGGCTGGTCGCTCCAGCTGCAGGATATGAGCGGTCACTCGGATACCGAGCTGAACGACATCGTGAATGCCATCCTCGCTGAGGCGCGGACGCGTCCTGAGCTGCAGGGCGTCCGTACCACGTTCAAGATCAACGCGCCGAGCTATCAGTACGAGATTGACCGCGAGAAGGTCAAAAACCTTGGTGTGCAGCTTTCGGACGTGTTTACGGCACTGCAGACCAACTTCGGCGGCTATGAGGTCAACGACTTCAATCAGTTCGGCCGCACCTATAAGGTCGTGCTCCAGTCCGCGACACAGTATCGTACGGAGGCGGAGGCGGCGAAGTTCATCTTTGTCCGCAATTCGGCGGGGGAGATGGTACCGCTCGATACCCTCCTGAAGCCGAAACTCACAACTGGTCCGACACAGATCAGCCGCTTTAACGGCGCACGTTCGATCAACATACAGGGGAATGCGGCATCGGGATACAGTTCGGGCCAGGCGATGAACGCCATCACCGAGGTGGTGCAGCATCACATCAACTCCGGCTTCTCGATCGCATGGTCTGGTCAAAGCCGCGAGGAACAGAAGTCGGCGAACTCGACGATGCAGATTCTCGCGCTCGCACTGCTCTTTGTCTTCCTCTGTCTGGCGGCTCTCTATGAGAGCTGGAGCGTGCCGTTTGCCGTGCTCTTCACCGTGCCGACGGGCATCTTCGGTGCTCTCTTTGCCGAGTACATTCTTGCCGCGATCTTCGGGGCGATCGGCATTCCTGCACCGGGCTATCAGAACAGCGTCTACATGCAGATTGGTGTCATCATGGTCATCGGTCTTGCCGCGAAGAACGCCATCCTGATCGTCGAGTTCGCAAAGGTACGCGTAGATCGCGGCATGGATCCGCTGAAGGCGGCCATCCAGGCGGCAGGACTGCGCCTGCGCCCGATCCTCATGACCTCGTTCGCGTTCATCATCGGCTGTCTGCCGCTCTGTATGGCGTCCGGTGCGGGCGCAGCGGCACGCAACGGCATGGGCGTTGCCGTCGTCGGCGGAATGCTCTGTGCGACGGTGCTCGGCGTGTTCCTCATCCCTGTGTTCTACGTCATTGTCGACCGCATTTCGCGGATGCTCGGCATCCGTAAGAAAGCGAAGACACGCACGGCGGACGATTATATGTAAAAAGTGACTCTTTCATATCCCTCTATCGGCGCGCTGTGCCGGTATTCTTAAAGGCCTTCCCCGTATGACGGGGAAGGGGGACCGCGAGCGGTCAACGTCAACCAATCACACGTCGCTAACGCTCGTGTTCTTGGGACGTTTTCGCATACGACCTGTTTCCTAATCAGCTGCGCCCGATGGGCTTGCTTCTTGGACAGGTCAGCAAGCGGTGGAAGGGGCACAAAGATAAGGCTGCTTCACGAAGTTTCACGCTTCGTGAAGCAGCCTTTTTGTTTTCTTTATTATCTTTATGTAGTAAATATGAACTGAACGAGGAGCATATAGACTGCCGTTCCGCCGCCGATGGAGAGAAGCATCTGACGGAATTTCAAATGCAGGAGTGCTGTGACGGCGATGGCAATCCCCTCAGGCATACCGTGCGTCCCGCTGAGGAGAGACACATCCTTCAGGCAGTAAACGACGAGCATCCCGAAGACGGCGGCGGGGAGGACGTTGCCAAGGTAGCGAACGAGCGGCGGCGTTGGCTTTTTCTCCGAAAGTATGAGAAAGGGGAGCGCGCGCGTCAGTATGCTCGCGAGTGCACAGAGCCCGATCGTGATACACTGCTCGGTAAAACTCATGCCGTTTCCCTCCTCTCGATGATGGGGCGCAGGATGAGGCAGCCGAGGAGGAGCATTCCCATGGTCGGCAGCATGAACGCATCCCGGCCGAACATTATGAGCGCGAGTGCAGCGGCAGCGATACCGAGGATGCCCGTCAGATGCTGCGGATCGTTCTTCCACTGTTCGATGAAGATCACGACAAAGAGTGCGGTCATGGCAAACTCAATGCCGGATGTGTTGATGGGCAGTGCGCTTCCGATCAGTCCGCCGAGCGTGGCTCCCGTGACCCAGTAGAGCTGGTTCAGCAGGGTAACGAAGAACATGAACCAGCCTGCGTCGATATGCGGCGGGATCTTTGCCGTGTAGTTGATAGAGAATGACTCGTCACACATTCCGTAGATCAGGTACGGTTTTTTCCATCCCGTTCCACGGTATTTCTCAAACATGGAGATGCCGTAGAAGATATGCCGCCCCTGCACCATGAGAGCGAGCAGAAACGTTTCGAGCGGGGCAAAGGGGGCGAGGAGGAGCGCCGTGGCAATGAACTCAAGCGAACCGCCGAAGATGATCGCACTCATTGCCATCGGGTAGAGGAAGGAGAAGCCCAATGCATTCATGTAGATGCCATAGGCAATCCCGAGGAAAAAAATTGCGAGGATGGGGATGGTGTAGGGAAAGGCGGCCCGCAGGGCAGCGAGCGGAACATTTGTCATTTCTTTCATGGCTGCCTCCAGTCACAGTCCTCTGCGTGTGCGGCGAGCACACCGATGGCCTGCAGTGTCGAGTAGATCGACGTCGAGCCGACAAATTTCATCCCGCGCCGCTTCAAATCCTTTGTGATGCGATCGGAGAGGGGGGATGTTGTGCGGAGCTCCCAGCTCTCGCGGATGGACTTCCCCTCGGTGAAGCCCCAGATATAGGCGTCGAACGAGCCGTATTCACGAACGATGTCGAGAAAGACGCGGCTGTTCGTGATGCTCGCCTCGATCTTGCGGCGGTTGCGGACGATGCCCGCATCCTGCATGAGTGCATCTATCTTTCCTGCGTCGAATGCGGCGACGCGCTCCGGGAGAAATCCCTCGTAGGCACGGCGGAAATTCTCGCGCTTGTGCAGGATCGTCGCCCACGAGAGCCCCGCCTGAAATGTCTCCAAGAGGAAGAGCTCATAGAGTGCGTGATCGTCGTGGAGCGGGACGCCCCACTCCTCGTCATGGTACTTGATATAGATGGGATCCTCTGGATTGACCCATGCACATCGTCTGCATTTTTTCTCCATATATACACGCTCCATTAAGAAAAGCCGATGCCCCTAGGACTTCGGCCTTTGTCCTCTATTTCACTCTGAATTGCGATACGTCGTATTCTAGTAGGCCTGGAGCGCGTTGTCAAGGACAGAGGGCAGCGCATCTTCCGTGCGATAGCAATAGATTCGATAGATTAGCGCATCATTTGACGCTATCCCACTAGCTTTTTTCTTGTTGTCCATGTATAATGAAAAAGATTCAAAATTTGATAGGAAAGAAAAGGTGGAGATTCGATGCGGATGAAAACGGCAATGAAGGCAGTTGCTCTTGGCGTCGCCGCCCTCGGGCTTCTGACTCTCGCAGGCTGTGGGAAAAGTCAGCAGGCGAGTGGAGAGAAGACCTATAAGATCGGTGTCGTTCAGCTGGTGGAGCACAATGCGCTCGATGCGGCGAACCGTGGCTTTGTCGATGGCCTGAAGGCGCGCGGCTACGAGGAGGGGAAGAACCTCACGATCGACCGCCAGAATGCACAGGCGGATCAGTCCAATCTCCAGAACATTGCACAGCGTTTTGTCAGCGACAAGGTCGATCTGATCTGCGCGATTGCAACGCCCGCGGCACAATCGGTAGCAAATGTGACGAAGGATATCCCCATCGTCGGGACGGCGATCACGGACTATGTGAGCGCAAAGCTCGTCCAGTCGAATGAGAAGCCGGGCGGAAATGTGACGGGCACGAGCGATCTGAATCCGATCAAGAAGCAGATCGACCTCCTCATGCAGCTCTACCCGAATGCAAAGGTCATCGGGACGGTGTACTCCTCGAGCGAGATCAACTCTGAGACGCAGATCAAGGCGATGAAGGAGTACGCGGAGTCGAAGGGGCTGACGGTACGCGCTGCGACGGTATCGACGGTCAATGACATCCCGCAGGCGGCACAGAGTCTGGTCGGGGATGTCGATGTATTCTATGAGCCGACGGACAATGTGATTTCCTCCTCGATCCCGACGCTCGTCAGCGTTACGGATGCGGCGGGCAAGGCAGTTATCTGCGCCGAGCCGTACATGGTCACGGGCGGCTGTCTCGCGACCTACGGCATCGACTACTACAAGCTCGGTGTCCAGACAGGCGATATGGCGGCCGACATTCTCGACGGCAAGGCCAAGCCCGCAGATATGCCGATTGAGACGGCACGTGACTTGACGCTGGTGGTCAGCAAGGGCAACGCAGAGCGGCTCGGGCTGACGATTCCAGAGGAGGTTCTGAAGGATGCAACACTGGTGGACTGATGAATGGATGATGATGGGACGTTGATGCGGATGAATAATTGGATGAAATGTGCCGCGCTTGGACTGACGGCACTCGGACTTGTGGCGGCGGGCTGCGGACAGCAGACGCAGCAGGGGGAAAAGACCTACAAGGTCGGGATTGTTCAGCTTGTGGAGCACAGCTCGCTTGACGACGCAAACCGCGGGTTTGTTGACGGGCTGAAGGAACGCGGCTATGAGGAGGGGAAGAACCTCACGATTGACCGCCAGAATGCGCAGGCGGATCAGTCCAACCTCCAGAATATCGTTCAGCGCTTTATCAGCGATAAGGTTGACCTGATCTGCGCGATTGCGACACCGGCAGTACAGTCTGCCGCGAATGCGACGAAGGATATCCCCATCGTCGGTACGGCTGTGACGGACTACGTGAGTGCGAAGGTCGTCGCATCGAATGATGCTCCGGGCGGCAACGTGACGGGGACGAGCGATCTCGCGCCCATCGCTGAGCAGATTGACCTCCTGATGCAGCTCTATCCGAATGCCAAGACCATCGGCACGATCTACTCATCGAGTGAGATCAACTCGGAGATTCAGGTCAAGGCCATGACGGAGTATGCACAGTCCAAGGGACTGACGGTGCGTACGGCGACGATCTCGACGGTCAACGACATCCAGCAGGCAGCACAGAGCATGGTGAACGACGTAGATGTGTTCTATGAGCCGACGGATAACGTGATCGCATCGGCGATTCCGACGCTCACGAGCATTACGGATCCTGCGGGCAAAGGTGTGATCTGCGGCTATGTCGGCGGTGTTGCGGCAGGTGCGCTTGCGACAAAGGGTATCGACTACTACAAGCTCGGCGTACAGACGGGCAATATGGCGGCGGACATCTTTGAAGGAAAGAAGCCAGCCACGATGCCGATCGAGACGGCGCATGACCTCACAGTGGTCATCAACAAGAAGAATGCAGAGAAGATCGGGCTGACGATTCCTGCGGATGTGCTAAACGGTGCGACCATCGTCGAGTAACAAGCAATCGACACAAAGAGGAACTATTGCATCCCCCCATCGGCTCGCCATGCTCGCCACTTCCCCCGTAAACGGGGGAAGCAATTTAGGGAAGCACTGATAAATTCGGTACAACCATCTTGACGCATCTTTTTTGCCCGCACTTCGGCGGAAAATCCTCCACAGAGCACCACTCTGCGTCCGGTTTTCCACCTCGTTCGGACAAAAAAATCTACGCCAATCTGGCAGACCTCATTTTATCAGTGATTCCTTAGAAAGGTCGTAAAGCCTTCCCCGTATGACGGGGAAGGGGGACCGCGAAGCGGTGGAAGGGGCACAAGAAAGGGCTGTTATACGAGGTGAATACCTTCGTGCAACAGCTTCTTTTTACGGAGTTTGGGAGTGACATTATGGATCTCGTTGTAGCGACGGCTGCGCAGGGTGTCCTTTGGGGACTCTATGCGCTTGGCGTCTATCTGACTTATCGCGTACTGGATATTGCCGACCTGACCGTGGAGGGCAGCTTCCCTCTCGGTGCGGCAGTCGCCGCCTCGATGCTGATGGCGGGCTATGCGCCGATCACGGCGATCTTTGCCGCCTGCATGGCAGGGTGCGTTTCCGGAATCGTGACGGGATTTTTCTGCACGAAACTCAAGATTCCCGCGCTGCTCGCCGGTATTTTGACGATGATCGGGCTGTACTCCATCAATCTGCACGTCATGGGAAAGGCGAATCTGCCGCTCCTGCAGCGTGAGACGCTGTTTACCCAGTGGAACATCTGGGGGCTGGATGCCTCGACCAATATTCTCCTCATCGGGACGGTCGTTGTTGTTCTTGCCATCCTGCTGACGTACTGGTTCTTCGGCACGGAGCTCGGGACGGCGATTCGCGCGACGGGCGCGAACCCGCACATGATCCGCGCAAATGGCGTGAACACGGATGTGATGATCGTTCTTGGTCTGCTCCTCTCGAATGGGATGGTCGCGGTCTGCGGCGCCCTTGTCGCGCAGAGCAACGGCTTCGCCGATGTCGGCATGGGGACGGGGACGATCGTCATCGGACTTGCCTCCGTCATCATCGGCGAGGTGCTCTTTGGCACGCGCAGCTTTAAGAACTGGCTGATCTCCGTGGTGCTCGGCTCGGTCGTCTATCGCGCCGTCATCGCGATCGTGCTCCAGCTCGGTATGCAGCCGAATGACCTCAAGCTCTTTACGGCGATCCTCGTGGCGATTGCGCTCTCGCTCCCGCTCATTCAGGAGAAGTACCATGCAATGCGGAAGGGGGCAGAGTGATGCTGCAGATCGAGGATATTAAGAAAACATTTAACCCCGGGACGATTACGGAGAAAAAGGCGCTCTCGGGCATCAGCCTTCACCTTCGCCCCGGTGATTTCGTCACCGTGATCGGCGGCAACGGTGCGGGCAAGTCCACGCTGATGAATGCTATCGCGGGGGCGATTTCGGTCGATGCGGGGAAGATCTACATTGCGGGCGAGGACATTACGAAGTGGCCGGAGCACCGCCGTGCAAAGTTCATCGGACGCGTTTTCCAAGACCCGATGATGGGGACGGCGGCACGCATGATGATCGAGGAAAATCTCGCCATCGCGGCGCGGCGCGGGCAGACGCCGACGCTCAAATGGGGCTCGACGAGTGAGATGCGCGATGTGTTCCGTGAGAAGCTCGCACGCCTGAAACTTGGTCTGGAGGATCGCCTTTCCTCGCGTGTCGGGCTTCTCTCGGGCGGACAGCGGCAGGCACTGACACTTCTCATGGCGACGCTCGTCAAGCCGAATTTGCTCCTCCTCGATGAGCATACGGCAGCCCTTGATCCGAAGACGGCGGCGAAGGTGCTGGAACTGACGCAGCAGATCGTCGCGGAGGATCAGCTGACGACACTGATGATTACGCACAATATGAAGGATGCCCTGCGCTATGGCAACCGCCTCATCATGCTGCACGAGGGACGCATTCTCTTCGATGTGCCGCAGGAGAAAAAGGAGGGGCTGACCACGCGCGACCTGCTCTCCATGTTTGAACAGGCGGCGGGCAGCGAGCTGGCGAGTGACAGCCTCCTGCTGAGCTAGAGATGCACGGATAAATTCGGCACAGCTGAATTAGCATTGATTTTTGATCGCGATTTGACGCGAAATCCCGATCCCAGCGCGTAAAACAATAGGCAAACGATAGTTCTTAATTAAAACCTAACGCGCTTCACAAGGCGTTTTAAAATCGCTCCGTTATAGTAATCAATGTAAGCGAGAGAGCGACGCAGAGCATGCTGAACCAAACGCTTACGACCGATTCCGGTGAATCTCCTGCGGTCTTCCCTTCCGCAGGGTTCACATACATTCCCTACATTTCTTTCTCTCTATCGAAAAGCGTCTTCCGCTGCCCGGCGGGAGGCGTATTTTCTTTGTGTGCAATTCTTGCCTTTTCGTTAATTCGTAGTACAATAAAAGGATAGAATCGAACGCATGAACGGGAGGAGGGAGCAATATGGTATGGGAGTGGAGGCCTGCAGACGGCAGGCATACAGGGGGGAATCTCTATGGCGATGAGGCAATCCCGCCGCAGCCGCCGGCGGAGAAAACACCGAAACTGCTCCGTGCCATGCGCTCTCTCGTCAAAACCTCGACGAACTTCTGGCAGTCCCGTTCCGAGCTCTTTCTCAAGCAGGCACGTCTCATGGCGAACTACGAGGACGACTATGACTATCGGGGGACGGTCAATCAGTATTTCCCGACGTATGATTCGCTCACCGATCCAGAGCTGCGTGGGTATTTTACATGGCGGACGAAGGTGCGGCGCGGGACGGTGGAGCGGCGGGGGATGTCCTACGCGGCACTCTACGTCTATGAGCTTTTGGCCCTCGTTGGCTGCACATCGCCGATGGACGCCTATGAGAAACTGCATTCCTTCGGGCAGCGCTATGGTGCTCTTGATCCGCAGATTCTGCGCTACCTCAAGGATTGGGAGCGTGCGCTCATCATCTACTATGGGCTCAGTCCTGCGCTGTTGGAGGAGCATGACAGGGCGGTGCAGGAGCGCAGACAGGATGATGCTGTCTATGTGATGCTGCATCAAGAGGAGCATACGGCAGAGGAGATCATGGCGGCAGTGTGTACGCTTTCCTCGTATCGTTTGGAGCGCTCCAAACTTTATCGTGCACATACGGCGGAAGCGGATGCCATTGTTCTCCGCGTCCTTGCACGTGTCAAAGAATACTACGAGAAACACCGCATTTGCGATTTTTTCTCGGACTGTATCGCACATTCCTGTACGAGGTCGGTGGATCTCTTTGCGTCGGCCGTATTTCATCCGCCGCGCGCGGAGGAGGACCGCATCTATGCCGTGCATCCTCTGCGGCAGTATGAGTGCGCAGGCGGCGCATGGCAGCTGCATTCTTATGAGCGTGCGGATGGTGCGGCGCAGCGTATCGGTGGGCTCCTGCGCGGGGTGGATACGCAGCTGCGCGAGTACTATGGGCTCACGGAGATTCGTCTGCCGCAGCTTCTCAAATGGCAGTGGAAGATCATCCATGAGGAGACAGCAGAATTTTTCGCGGCGCAGCGTGAGATCGAGGCACGCCGCGTTCATTTGGATTTCAGTCAGCTTGACCGCATCCGCGCCGATGCTGCTGTCACCGAGGAGCGCCTGATTGTGGATGAGGATGATGAATTGCTCCCCGTCGCAGGGGAGAACATATCACCTCTTATGCAGGAGCATTCTCCGCAACCCCCTGCAGCGCAGGATGCAGCGGCAGCGCCATATACGAATCCGCAGCAGCAGTATACACCGTCCTCGTCGTCCGTCGATTATGGCCTGACACAGGCGGAGAAGCGTCTCCTCTGTGCACTCCTCACTGGTGGGACGCTTGACTGGGTGCGCGCGGAGGGACAGATCCTCTCCGTGCTCGTGGACAGCATCAACGAGAAGCTGTATGAGGACTTTTCCGATACGGTGATTGAGGGCGAGCCGCCTGCCGTTGTGGAGGACTATCGTGATGAATTGGAAGGGCGGTACAGTCATGGCATCGAATGAAACGCGGAAGGTTCCGCGCCGCATCGCACAGACGCTCATCAATGCGCTCAAGGGGGGCGTTGTGCCGCGTGTCGGGCTTCCCTATATCACGGTGGGGCGTCGGCGTGAGATCGAGGCGCTCCTGTCGGATGTGGATATGATTGCGGAGGGCGGCGCATCCTTTCGTTTTATTATGGGGCGCTATGGGAGCGGCAAGAGTTTCCTCCTTCAGACCCTGCGCAGCTATGTGATGGCGAAGAATTTCGTCGTGGTGGACGCAGATCTCTCCCCGGAGCGCCGTCTCCAGGGGACGCGCGGGCAGGGGCTCGCGACTTACCGTGAGCTGATCCGCAATATGGCGACCAAGACGACGCCCGAGGGAGGGGCGCTCACCCTCATCCTCGACCGCTGGATCAGCCGAATCCAGCAGGAGACGGCGGACGAAACGCCGCCGGACAGTGCGAACTTCTCGGCGGCAGTGGATCGGCGCATCGCTGCGATGATTTACGGTCTGAATGATCTTGTCCACGGCTTTGATTTTACGCGTCTTCTGACGCTCTACTATCATGCTTACCGCGACGGTGACGAGGCACTGCGTGCACAGGTAGCGCGATGGTTTCGCGGGGAGTATACGACCAAGACGGAGGCACGTCATGCGCTCGGCGTGAATATCATCATCACAGATGATGACTGGTATGAGTATCTGAAGCTGTTCGCCGCATTTCTGCGGCAGGCAGGCTACGCGGGGATGCTCATCTTTATCGATGAGCTGGTCAATATCTACAAGATTCCCCATGCGATTACGCGCCAGTATAACTATGAGAAGATCCTCACGATGTACAACGATGCCATGCAGGGGCGCGCCAAGTATCTCGGGATGGTTCTCTGCGGCACGCCTGCCTGCATGGAGGATACGCGCCGCGGCGTATACAGCTATGAGGCGCTGCGCTCGCGCCTTGCCGAGGGGCGCTTTGCAGGCGAGCACCGCGATCTGCTCTCGCCCGTGATCAAGCTGTCGCCCCTGACACATGAGGAGATGCTGGTGCTGGTTGAAAAGCTGTCAGGCATCCATGCGGAGCTGTACGGATACGAGACGACCGTCACGCAGGAGGATCTGGCGGACTTTATCCGCATCGAGTTCGGGCGCATCGGCGCAGATGACCACATTACGCCGCGTGAAGTGATTCGTGACTTCATTCAGGCACTGGATATCATCTATCAGACACCGACGCTCAAGATGGCAGATCTGCTCCTGTCAGAGAACTTTTCCTATGCCGCCAATGCGGTGGAGGGGGCGGAGGTCAGCGCGCAGTTTGCGGAGTTTGATCTATGAACGTGTTTGACCGCTATGCGCCCTGTGTCCGTGAGTACATCTACGGGCAGGATTGGCGCAGTCTGCGCGGGGTTCAGGTCGCGGCAGGCGAGGCAATCTTTGGGTCGGAGGAGCACGTCCTCCTCACCTCCTCAACGGCGTCGGGGAAAACGGAGGCGGCGTTCTTTCCGATCATCACCTTGCTGCTGGAGAGCCCTCCCAGCTCCGTCGGCTGCATCTACATCGGCCCGTTGAAGGCGCTCATCAATGACCAATTTGAGCGGCTGACGCCGCTCTGCGCGGCGGCGGGCATTCCCGTGCGGCATTGGCACGGCGATGTCGGCCAGACGCACAAGGCGCGGCTGATGAAGCATCCGTCGGGCATTCTGCAGATCACGCCCGAGTCACTTGAGGCGCTCCTCCTGCATCGGCATGCGGCGATTCCGAAGCTCTTCGGCGATCTGCGCTTCGTCGTGATCGACGAGGTGCATTCTCTCCTGCGCGGGGATCGCGGCGGGCAGACGCTCTGCCTGATCGAACGTCTTTCGCGTATCGCCGGTGTGCAGCCGCGCCGCATCGGGCTGTCGGCAACCATCGGCACGCCCGCAGAGACGGGGGCGCTGCTTGCGGCAGGGACGGGGCGCGGGACACTGGTGCCGGAGATCGCGGCGAAGGGGAGTCGCTGGCGGCTTTCCATGGAGCATTTCTACGTACAGGACACACAGGCGGGAGAAGGACGTACGGATATTGATCTGCCCACCGTGCCGGATGTACCGACCGATATGGCACCGGAGGGGGCGGATCCGGGGATTGCCTATATTTTTGAGCATACACGCGGGAAAAAATGTCTCGTTTTTGTCAATTCGCGCGAGGAGTGCGAGGCCGTGACGAATACCCTGCGCTCATATTGCGAGCGCAGGCATGAGCCGGATCGGTTCCTCATCCACCACGGCAATCTCTCGGCCACCTTTCGTGAGACGGCAGAGGCGCGTATGAAGGATGAGGAGAGCTGTCTCACGACGTGCACGACGGCGACGCTTGAGCTCGGCATCGACATCGGCAGACTTGAGCGCGCGTTTCAGATCGATGCGCCGTGGACGGTGTCGTCCTTCCTCCAGCGCATGGGGCGAACGGGGCGGCGCGGGCAGCCGCAGGAGATGCACTTTGTCGTGCGCGAGGATGTTCCCGACGCACGGGCTCTCCTGCCTGCGACGATCCCGTGGAAACTCCTGCAGGGCATTGCCCTGATCCAGCTCTATCTTGAGGAGCGTTGGGTGGAACCGCCGCGCCTTCATCGTCTCCCGTTCAGCCTCCTCTATCATCAGACGATGAGCACACTCGCCTCCTGTGGAGAGCTCTCTCCGCGCGCACTGGCGGAACGGGTGCTCACACTGCCTGTTTTCACGCGCGTGACGCAGGAGGACTATCGCACGCTCCTGCGCCATCTCCTGCAGGAGGAACATATCCAGCGGACGGAGCGCGGCGGACTGATCGTCGGGCTGGCAGGGGAGCGCGTCGTGCAGTCCTATCGCTTTTACGGTGTCTTTCAGGAAAACGAGGAGTACACGGTTCGCTGTGAGTCCCAAGAGATCGGAACGATTGTCACACCGCCGCCGGTCGGTGAGAAAATTGCCATCGCGGGACATGTATGGCGTGTACTGGAGGTGGACCGCAAGCGGCATCACGTCTACTGTGAAATGGTCAAGGGGAATGTGCCCGCGTATTTCGGCGAGTGTCCCGGGGACATCCATACGCATATCCTGCATCGGATGCGGCAGGTGCTCGCCGAGGATCTTCTCCCTCCGTATCTGCTGAAAAATGCCGCAGCGCGTCTCATGGGGGCGCGGAGGGCGGCACAGCATTCAGGGGCGGCACGGGATGTACTCATACCGTTGGGCGGAGCGATGTATGCACTCCTGCCGTGGCTCGGCAGCTATGCCTTCCTCGCGTTGGAGCGATTTCTGCGAATCCGTTGTGCCGCGCGGCTTGGCCTGCGTGGGCTGGAATCCATGCGGCCGTATTTTATGCAGTTTACGATGAAGGCGTCTCCTGCCGATTTTTTCCGCATTCTCGCGGAGGAGGCTGCGGCAGACTTTACGTCGATGGAGCTCCTCTATCCGGATGAGGTGCCTGTGTTTGACAAATACGATGAGTATCTCCCTACGGAACTGGTACGGCGCGGATTCGCGGAGGGCGTGCTGCATACGGCGGAGATGCGGGAAACCGTTCTCTCGTGGCGGGGAGCGCGGATTGACAGTATGGCGCGTGCATGATAGAATGATTTCTATGCGGATGTGGCGGAACTGGCAGACGCGCTGGACTTAGGATCCAGTGCCGCAAGGCGTATGGGTTCGACCCCCTTCATCCGCACCATTTTGGCTTATCGGAACCGCTGACGGGATCGTGGTCAGTGCTTCCTTTCCTTTGTCCTCGTGGGTTCGCTGCAGGGTCATGTCGTCTTCTTTTCCTTGGCAGGACGAAGCCGCACCCATGGTGCACAGTTCCTTCCGACTGCAGTGCAGTCGGTATTTTTTTAGGTTGATAAGATGAAGTCCATCATTCGTTCTATAGGAGTGTGAATATTATGTCTGTTCTTGCTGCTTATGCTGTACCGCATCCGCCGCTCATTCTTCCCGCGATCGGCGCGGGACGCGAGCAGGAGATTGCGCACACCGTCGCCGCCTATCGTGAGGTCATGCGTGCGGCGGCAGAGCTCCGTCCCGATACCGTTGTTGTCATCAGTCCGCATGCTGTCGTCTATGAGGATTACTTTCATATCTCACCGGGAGAGCGTGCGGAAGGAAATTTTGCGGCATTTGGACATCCCGCGATCTCTGTCGGTGTCGACTATGACGAGGATTTCGTACGGGCGCTTGCCGCGACGGCGATGGATCACGATATTCCGGCGGGAACCCTCGGTGAGCGGGTGCCGGCACTCGATCACGGCACGATGATTCCGTTGGCCTTTTTGAGCGATTATCTCGGAGATGCGCCGGTCAAGGTGGTGCGCATCGGTGTTTCGGGGCTGTCGGCGTATCTGCACGCGCGGCTCGGTCAGTGCATTGCTGCCGTGGCAGAGCGACTGGGGCGGCGCACGGTGTGTATCGCGAGCGGCGATCTCTCGCATCGGCTCAGTCCTGCGGCACCGAATGGTTTCGCCGCGGAGGGACCGGAGTTTGACCGCCTTTGTACGGCGTTTATGGGGGCAGGAGATTTTTTCTCCCTGCTGCAGATTCCGGGGAGCTTTGCCGAGACGGCAGGGCACTGTGGGCTGAATGGCCTCTGGGTGCTCGCCGGAGTGCTCGACGGCAGTGCGATAGAGAGCCGTCTCTGCAGCTATGAAGGCCCCTTCGGTGTCGGCTATGCAGTGGCTTCCTTTACGGTCACGGGAACGGATGAGAGCCGCGACTATACGGCACAGCTTGTTCGTGCGGAGGATGCGGCGATGGAGAAGCTGCGTGCATCGGAGGATATGTATGTACGTCTCGCGCGGGCGAGCGTGGAGCACTTTGTGCGGACGCATAGCTATGCCGCTCTGCCGCCGGATATGCCGGAGGAGCTGACGGAGGGACGTGCGGGGGTTTTTGTCTCCATCAAGAAATATGGCAAACTGCGCGGCTGCATCGGGACGTTTCTGCCCGCACAGCAGAGTCTCGCCGAGGAGATTCTCTACAATGCAGTCTCGGCAGCGGCACACGACAGCCGATTTGAGCCGATTGCCGTGGAGGAACTGGATCGTCTCGTCTACAGCGTGGATGTGCTCAGTACGCCTGAGCCGATCACGTCGGCAGAGGAACTGGATCCACATGTCTACGGCGTTATCGTAAAAAGCGTGGCGGACCGTCGGCGCGGACTCCTGCTGCCCGATCTCGCGGGGATCGACACGGCGGAGCAGCAGATCGCCATTGCACGGGAGAAGGCACACATCATGCCGAAAGAGCCGATTTCCCTCGCACGATTTACCGTCATTCGGCATCATTGAACAGGAGCATTTCGCCGCGTGAGAGGAGTATTTGGATGGGAGATAAGCCGGACTTTTCCTTTTGGAATGCCTGGTGGAAGGAGAAATTTCACGAACGTACGGAGCACATACGGGCGAATCCGCAGGTGGATTACTGGGACAAGCGCGCACGGGATTTCTCCGCCATGCGCCGCAGCAACGATTATGACTACGGGCGGAAAACCTATGCGGCACTGCGGCACATTCTGAGCGCGGACACGACGATGCTCGATATCGGCGCAGGACCCGGCTCCTTTATTATTCCCTTTGCCGAGAAGATCAAATTTGCTGCGGCAGTGGAACCGTCGCACGAGATGGTCCGCCTCCTGCGGGAAAATGCCGCTGCGGCAGGAGTGTCCAACTATGCGGTGATAGAGGAGCTGGTGCAGGATCTTCCCGTCGGCGGGGCACTTGACCGCGCGTTTGATCTCGTGACGGTGTCGCTCGTCTTCTGGATGTATGCGGATGTATGGCCTCTCATCCTTCAGATGGAGGCATATACGAAGGCATACTGCGCCATCGTTGCCGAGATCCCCGACAAGAAAAACCCGCGCTCGGCGAGCAGCTGTGACGTGGAGGAGTTCCAGATTCTCTACAATATGCTTGCTGCGCAGGGACGGTTTGCCAACGTGCGCACAATTGACTATCGCTGTGAGCGCAGTATTGAGGATGAGCTGCGGTATCGGCTGCTCGCCTATGAGCAGTATGAGGGCGATGTCACGGATGCCGTGCGTGAGGAGCTGCACCGTGCCGTCTGTACGGAGGCAAAGAACGGAAAATGCACTGTTGCGACGCGCTCGGCCGTGATTTGGTGGGATGTGCGGGAAATGCTCTAACAACTGCATCAAAAAAGCCGCCTCGCTGTCGTGAGGTGGCTTTTTCGTATGTATTTTGCTTACTGTGCCGCGGCTGTCTCGCCGACCGTCTCGTTGAGTTTGTCGATAAGCGCGTCGATGTCGATGCCGTGTGCCAGTGCGCCCTGCTCGATGTTTTCGAAATGTGCTGCCGCGCAGCCGAGGCAGCCCATGCCTGCGTTCATCAGAACCTCGACCGTGTCGGGGTACTTCTGCACAATCTCGATGATGCTCATATCTTTGGTAATCGCCATAATGACCTCCTATGGGAAAATACAGTGAAAGCAAGGGAAATATCCTTGACTTTTTCACATTATAGCACAAGATATAAAAATTGAAAGTACCATTTGCAACATATACGTCCATGCTGTGAAGAAAAGCGTCGGAAAACTGTGTTGGAATTGACCTGTGCATGGGTTGTGTGCTATAACATAACGTGTATATCTGTCATAACGTGTTTTGGAGGAATATCTGTGAGCAACCTTGAAGTCGGAATCGTCGGTCTGCCGAATGTGGGGAAAAGCACGCTGTTTAACGCGATCACGAAGGCGGGCGCAGAGGCGGCGAACTATCCGTTCTGCACGATTGAGCCGAACGTGGGCGTCGTGGCCGTACCGGATGCGCGCCTCAAGGTGCTGACGGATCTCTATCATTCCAAAAAGACGACGCCCGCCAGTGTGCGCTTCGTCGATATTGCAGGGCTTGTGAAGGGCGCCTCGAAGGGCGAGGGGCTGGGCAATAAGTTCCTCGAGCACATCCGCCAAGTGGATGCTGTCGCCCATGTGGTGCGCTGCTTTGAGAGCTCGGACATCACGCATGTAGAGGGCGGCATTGACCCGCTGCGCGATATTGACATCATCGAGACGGAGCTGTGCCTTGCCGATCTGGAGGCGGTGGAAAAACGCCTGGTCAAGGTGACGAAACTCCTGAAATCGGGGAGCAAGGAGGCAAAGGCGGAGCACGCGGCACTGGAGCGCCTGAAGGAGGCACTCGATGCGGGGCGGCCTGCGCGCGAGGTGGAGCTCTCCGAGGAGGAGCAGGGGATCCTGCGCGATCTGAATCTCCTCACGCGCAAGCCCATCCTCTATATCGCGAACGTCGGCGAGGATGAGGCGGCGACAGCGGATGCGGAGAATCCCCATGTGCAAAAGGTGAAGGAGTATGCTGCACGTACGGGCGCGCAGGTGGTGACGGTATCGGCACGCCTCGAGGAGGAGATCGCCGAGCTCGATGACGAGGAAGCAGCGGCGTTCCTCGAAGATCTTGGTCTTGCGGAGAGCGGGCTGGATCGCCTGATCCACGGTGCGTTTGCCCTGCTCGGCCTGCAGACATTCCTTACGGCGGGAGAGGATGAGTGCCGTGCGTGGACGATTACGCGCGGAACGACCGCGCCGAAGGCGGCAGGAAAGATTCACACGGACTTTGAGCGCGGGTTCATCCGTGCGGAGATCGTGAACTATGACGATCTCGTCTCGCTCGGCAGTGTCGCGGCAGCGCGTGACAAGGGTCTGGTGCGCCTTGAGGGCAAGGACTATGTCATGCGCGACGGTGATGTGGTGAATTTCCGTTTTAATGTTTGAGCGTAATTTCTGAGCACGATGAAAGGAAGTGAAGAGCATGGACGATACACCTTTGCAGCCTCCGCCGCATACGTGTATTTTGTCCTCCCTTCGCTGCGCAGCTATGATGCTGTGACAGTGGGGGAGGATGATCGGAAAGGAGCGTTCTCCCTTGCTGCAGATTTATAAATCCATGGAATCCGGCCCGCTGCAGGAGCTGTCACTCAAGACGCTGTCCAAAGGGGCATGGATCAATATCGTCAATCCGACGCCGTACGAGCTGAAGGTCGTCAGTACCCTCACGGAGGTTGATCCCGATTTCCTGCGTTCCGCTCTCGACGATGAGGAGCGTTCGCATACGGATGTTGAGGATGACTCCGTCATGATCCTGACCAATGTCCCCGTCTATCGCGGCGAGGACAGCTACGATACACTGCCGCTCGCGATCATCCTTACGGATGAGCATGTCATCACCGTCTGTCTCGAAGAGACGCCCGTCATCGCGGAGTTCAACGAGCGGACAGCGAAGATGTTCCGCACGTACAAGCGGACGCGGTTCCTCTTTCAGATTCTCTATAAATCCGATGTGTTCTACCTGCGCTATCTGCGGCAGATCAGCAAGCTGACCGAGGAGATCGAGGATCGGCTGCGGCACGATATGAAGAACAGCGAAATCCTGCGCCTGCTGCAGCTGCAGAAGGGCCTGACGTATTTCAATGCGGCACTGCGCTCGAACGGAGCGGTGCTCGACCGCTTGATGCGCCTGCGGACGAATACCTCCCTCCATCATATCTTTCGCATGTATGAGGAGGACGAGGATCTTCTGGAGGATGTCATCATCGAGAACAAGCAGGCGCGTGAGATGGCGGATCTATACAGCACGATCTTGGCGCGCCTTGCCGATACGTTTTCGTCCATCGTCTCGAACAATCTGAACCTCGTGATGAAGTTTCTGACCGCGATTACGATTATTCTCGCCATCCCGACGGTGATCTCAAGTTTCCTAGGGATGAATGTGCCGGTGCCGTATCAGGATGATCCGACGGGCTTTTTGCGCGTACTCATCTTTGCTGTCTGCGTATCGACGCTGGCGGTCTACCTGCTCTGGCGGAGGGATATGTTTTGATACGCGAAGCACAGCTGGATCGCGGCATCATCTTTGGTGATGCGCATACGGCGGAGTATGTCTATATGCCGGGCAGCGAGGTCGGCGTGGAGTATCCTGTCTACGTGTACGAGAACGGCTCCGAACGTCGAGACATTGATCTCGCGGAGGCACTGCACCTCATCCGCGTGCGTGACCTGCGCCCGACCACACATCCGCTCCTTGGCAGGACAAGCTGCTGAGAATGTCCCGTGCGCTGCCCGAGCGGGACATCGTCCTTTGTGTATTCCGATAGGAGGTTTCCCATGGATCAGCATATCAAGCAATCCATTCAGGATGGGATCGCGCAGATCGTTATGGATCGTCCCGCATCAAATAATGCACTGGACGCGCAGATGTTCCGCGATTTGATTGCGGCTGTGGAGCATTGTGATACGGACGAAGCGGTGAAGGTGATCATCCTTACGGGCGCGGGCAGGAATTTCTCTGCAGGCGGCGACATCAAGGAGATGGCGACCTTTTCATTCATCAGCTATGAACTCTCCATGCTGACAGGGCAGGCGTCGCTTGCTCTGCGAAAGTGCCGAAAACCTGTGATTGCGATGGTGAACGGCACGGCTGCGGGCGCCGGCTGCGGCCTCGCGCTCGGCGCAGATTTCCGCATCATGACGGAAGGGAGCTGCCTGCTCACAGCGTTCTCGAACGTCGCCCTGCCCGGGGACACGGGCTGCATTTATCATCTACATCAGATTGTTGGACTCGCGAAGACGATTGAGCTCATGGCGTTGAGTACCCCCGTCTATGGTGAGGAGGCACTGCGTCTCGGACTGGCCACGCGGGTCGCTGCCGCAGGAAAACTGGAAGAGGAAACGCGTGCCTTTGCCATACAGCTCCTGCGCCGTCCTCTTGGTGCCATCGCCATGCAGAAACAGCTTTACTATGAGGTTTTTTACCGCGACTATATGGCATACAGCCGCATCGAGGCGGAAAATCTCGGGAAGGCGGGTGCCTCTGCGGATCATCGTGAGGCTGTGACAGCATTCTTGGAAAGACGCGAACCGCGCTTTAATCAGAAGGAAACAGAAACGAAATAGGGTGTTCGGATGCTTGCATCATAAAAAACAATGATAGAACACCGTAATATCGGAGATACAAAGCACCTGTCTTGTTTACAAGGCGGGTGTTCCGTTGTATAATAAACAGAAAGTATAGAATTGATACTTCTCCATAGATATTGTTTCTCGTTCGACGGAGGGGAAGAAATTCTTTGCTCATGTGTATATATTTTAATATTCGATGAAGTGCAGAAGCATTTCTAGGGAATCGCTGATAAAACAGTCTCTCAGATTGGCGTAGATTTTTTGTCCGATTGAGCAGCAAACCGGACGCATAGCAAGGGCTATGTGGAGGATTTGCTAACGATAAGCGGGCGAAAAAGATGCGTCAAGATGGTCGTGCCGAATTTATCGGCGCTTCTCTAAAGAGAGGAGAGCAGTACTATGGCAAAAAAGATGAAGACGATGGACGGAAATACCGCCGCGGGCTATATTTCCTATGCCTTTACGGACGTGGCAGCGATCTATCCGATCACGCCCTCGTCGCCGATGGCGGAGTATGTCGACAGCCTTGCTGCCAAAGGAATGAAAAATATCTTTGGACAGAAGCTGCGTCTGATTGAGATGCAGTCGGAGGCCGGTGCTGCAGGTGCTGTCCACGGGTCTCTGCAGGCGGGTGCGCTGACGACAACCTACACAGCATCGCAGGGGCTTCTGCTGATGATCCCCAATATGTATAAAATTGCAGGTGAGCTGCTGCCGGGCGTGTTCCACGTCAGTGCACGCGCCATTGCCGCCTCCTCGCTGAACATTTTCGGCGACCATCAGGATGTCATGGCAGCGCGTCAGACAGGTGTCGCCATGCTCGCCGAGTCGAGCGTGCAGGAGGTCATGGATCTCTCTGCAGTAGCGCATCTCGTCGCCATCAAGGGACGTGTGCCGTTCATCAACTTCTTTGACGGATTCCGCACCTCGCATGAGATCCAGAAGATCGAGGTCGTGGACTATGCTGACCTCGCGAAGATCCTCGACTGGGATGCCGTTGAGGCGTTCCGCCGCCGTGCGCTCAACCCGGATCATCCGGTGGTGCGCGGCACGGCACAGAACCCTGATATCTACTTCCAGGGGCGTGAGGCGGTCAACCGTTACTATGATGCCATTCCTTCCCTCGTTGAGGAAGCAATGGCACAGATGGCAAAGATCACAGGTCGTGAGCACCATCTCTTTGACTACTACGGCGCACCTGATGCGGACCGCATCATCATTGCGATGGGCTCGGTCTGCCAGACGGCGGAGGAGGTCGCAGAGTATCTCAATGCACAGGGCGAGAAGGTCGGACTGCTGTCCGTTCATCTCTATCGTCCGTTCTCCGTCGAGCATTTCTTCAAGTATCTCCCGAAGACGGTGAAGAAGGTTGCTGTCCTCGACCGCACGAAGGAGCCGGGTGCCCTCGGCGAACCGCTCTACCTCGATGTCAAGGCGGCGTACTATGGCTCAGGCATGGATCCCGTCATCGTCGGCGGCCGCTATGGTCTCGGCGGCAAGGATACGACGCCGGATCAGATTTTTGGCGTCTACGAGGAGCTGAAGAAGAACGAGCCGATGCACGGCTTTACGCTCGGCATCGTCGATGATGTGACGAACCGCAGCCTGAAGCCCGCACACAGAGATGTCAACCTCACGAAGGAGGGGACGACGGCGTGCAAGTTCTGGGGACTCGGCTCGGACGGCACGGTCGGCGCGAACAAGAGCGCGATCAAGATCATCGGCGACAAGACGGATATGTATGCGCAGGCATACTTTGCCTACGACTCGAAGAAGTCGGGCGGCATCACGATGAGTCACCTGCGCTTTGGCAAGTCGCCGATCATCAGCCCGTATCTCATCAACCGTGCGGACTTTATCTCCTGTTCGCAGCAGTCCTATGTGCGTCAGTATGACCTGCTCGCAGGACTCAGAAAGGGCGGCACGTTCCTGCTCAATACGTTCTGGTCGGATGAGCAGCTGGATACGCATCTGCCCGCATCAATGCGCCGCTTTATCGCACGCAACGACATCCAGTTCTATACGGTGGACGCCGTTCATATCGCGCGTGAGCTCGGACTTGGCGGACGCTTCAACATGGTCATGCAGTCCGCGTTCTTCAAGCTCGCCAACATCATTCCGCTCGACGATGCAGTCAAGTATCTCAAGGATGCGGTTGTCACCTCCTACGGCAGCAAGGGCGAGAAGGTCGTCAACATGAACAATGGTGCGATCGACAAGGGCATCGAGGCGCTGCACCGCGTCAATGTTCCTGATGCGTGGAAGGATGCTGTGGACGAAGAGGTGCCGGTCAACGAGAAGACGCCTGCATTCATCACGAACGTCCAGAATGTCATGAATCGTCAGGAGGGCGACAAGCTCAAGATCTCCGAGATCCTCAGCATGGAGGACGGTACGTTCCCCGTGGGCGGTACAGCCTATGAGAAGCGCGGCACGGCGATCTCTGTCCCCGTATGGCGCCCTGAGAAGTGTATTCAGTGCAACCAGTGCTCCTTTGTTTGTCCGCATGCGACGATTCGTCCGATCCTGACCACGGACGAAGAGCTTGCGGCAGCACCTGAGGGGATGCAGTCTGTGAAGTCGCGTCCCGCAAAGGGAATGAACCTCACCATCGCCGTTTCGACACTTGACTGCCTTGGCTGCGGCAACTGTGCACAGGTCTGCCCGGGCAAGGCACTTGATATGACCCTGCTCGATGACAAGCTCCGCGATGCGCAGAAGTACTTTGACTACGGTGTCGATACGACGAAGGTCGCGGTCAAGAATGTCCCGATGAAGAAGACAACGCTGATCGGCTCGCAGTTCGAGCAGCCGCTCTTTGAATTCTCTGGGGCGTGCGCAGGCTGCGGTGAGACACCGTATGCCAAGCTCATCACGCAGCTCTTTGGAGACCGCATGATGATCGCCAATGCAACGGGCTGCTCCTCCATTTGGGGCGCCAGTGCACCTGCCATTCCGTACACGAAAAACCAGAAGGGCTGCGGTCCTGCATGGGCGAACTCCCTGTTCGAGGACAACGCAGAGTATGGTCTCGGTATGCTGCTCGGCACAAAGTCGGTACGTGAGTCGCTCGCTGCCGCTGTGACGGAGGCACTGGAGGCCAAGAAGGGCTCGGCGGAGCTCCAGGCGGCGATGCAGCTCTGGCTCGAAAAGCGCAACAGCGGTGAGGGAACGCGCGACCGCGCCGACCTCCTGCGCGAGATGCTCGAGAAGGAGAAGGGGACGGACGAGCTCCTCTGCCGCATCTACAGTGACAACGACTACTTTGTCAAGCGTTCGCAGTGGGTCTTCGGCGGTGACGGCTGGGCATACGACATCGGCTACGGCGGTGTGGATCACGTGCTCGCCTCGGGCGAAGACATCAACATCATGGTCTTTGACACGGAGGTTTACTCCAATACGGGCGGTCAGGCGTCGAAGTCCACGCCGGCGGCGGCGATTGCAGAGTTTGCTGCAACGGGCAAGAAGACGAAGAAGAAGGATCTCGGCATGATGGCGATGTCCTATGGCTACGTCTACGTTGCCCAGATCGACATGGGCGCCGATCAGAATCAGGTGCTCAAGGCGATCAGCGAGGCGGAGGCATATCCGGGCCCCTCGCTCATCATTGCGTACTCGCCGTGCATCAATCACGGCATCCGCAAGGGCATGGGCTGTGCTCAGCTTGAGGGCAAGCTCGCCGTGGAGTGCGGCTACTGGGCGAACTATCGCTACAACCCGCAGCTTATCGAGACAGGCAAGAATCCGTTCAGCCTCGATTCGAAAGAGCCGGACTTCTCGAAGTTCCGTGAGTTCCTGCTGGGTGAGAACCGCTACATCAATCTCCAGCGCAGCTTCCCCGAGGCGGCGGATGCACTCTTTGAGAAGACGCAGAAGGACGCGGAGACGCGCTACAACAACTACAAGAAACTTGCAGGTAAGGCATAAGGACGTACCGGATTTTCTCGTACACTTTGCTGCTCCTGCGGAGAAAAACTGCCGTGCTGTCACGGCAGTTTTTACTTGACATATCATTAACATAGAAATATAATATGCAAACAATGTTTTTGAAGATCGATGATCTGCTCAGCATCATCGTATCAGCGATTTCTTACATCTTGGGATATGGAGGGATTCTCTATGGCAGATCAACATAAACATACGCCGCATGATGAGGTGGAGCAGCAGGCGCAGGCCGCGCTCTCTGCCGCGAAGCTCAGTGGGCAGAAGCGTCAGCTCGCGCTGTGGATCGCGGCACTCATCGTCGGTGGTATTCTTGGCTGGGCGAACGTGCCCGCACTGAACGACCTGTTCAGCTTTATCGCAACCGTCTTTACGCGCCTTTTCCAGTTCGTCGCCGTGCCGACGATTGCTCTTGCCGTCATCACGACGCTTGCCGCGCTTGGGACGAAGCGCGACACGGGGCGCATCTTTGCCCACGCCGTCACCTACACACTGCTGACGACGATCTGTGCGGCGGCGGTCGGACTAGCACTTTTCCTCTGGCTCGCACCTGCGAACCTGCCCGCCGATGTCGTCGGCGCGGGCGCATCGGATGTGCCGGGCAAGCTGGAGGGGCTGTCCTACTACGATCACTTTCTCTCCATCGTGCCGAACAATGTGCTCGCTCCGTTTGTCTCGGGCAACGTCCTCTCGGTCATGCTCGTTGCGGCTGCGGCGGGGCTCGGACTTGCCTTTGCCCCCAAGACGGAGAACCGTGAGATGCTCCTCAAGGGGATTCACGGTCTGCAGGAGCTGCTCTTCACGCTCATTCGCGCGCTGATCACTGTCCTGCCTGTGGGAATTCTCGCCTTTGCCGCACAGCTCGCGGCACAGATTGAGGCGGGTGTCATCATTGGCTCGCTCGGTGTCTATACCGCGGTTGTTATCGGCGGCAATCTGATTCAGTTCTTCGTTGTCATTCCGTTCTTCCTCGCTGTACGCGGCCTGAATCCCGTGCGCGTGTTCCGCCAGATGATGCCGGCGGTCGCGGTCGCTCTCTTTACAAAGAGCTCGGCAGGTACGCTCCCCGTGACACCCGCTTCTGCCGAGCAGCGTCTTAAGGCGCATCCTTCGGTGACACGTTTCGTCCTGCCAATCTGCACGACAATCAACATGAACGGCTGTGCTGCGTTCATTCTCGTGACCTCGCTCTACGTCATGCAGAATGCAGGGATGGAACTCTCGCTCGGCACGATGATCAGCTGGCTCTTTATCGCCGTGCTCGCCGCCGTCGGCAATGCGGGCGTTCCGATGGGCTGCTATTTTCTGACGCTCTCTCTCATGGCGTCGATTGGCGCACCGGTCGGGCTCATGGGGGTCATCCTGCCGATCTACTCGATCATCGATATGATTGAGACGGCGGAAAATGTCTGGTCGGATTCGGCTGTCTGCGCGATCACAAATCACGACCTTGAGGGAACTCTGTCGGACGAGGATGTGCCGGTTCCAAGCGTGTAAGTAAAAATATCATAGAACTGTTCTGCTGCGTGCGGAACAGTTCATTTTTAAAAAGAAGGAATCAGGCGTTCGCAAGTAGAATAAAAGAGGTATGGCAACACAGGAGTGGAGTTTTGCGACACATACAGCAGAGGAGCATCCTCATGAAAATACACGCTTTTATCGATGCAGAGAATATCAGTCAACGCCTGTTTATCGAGGGATGCAGCCGTCTGCAGGAAGATCATGAGCTCGTTCAGATCGATGTATTTGGAAAAGTCTGTCCCAAGTGGGCTGCTGGACACAACTACGTGCGCGCCTTCGTCGGAAAAAATAGTGCCGATACCTTTATGACGGCGGCCATTGTACGTGCAATCTACGAAGAAGCGGAGATCGGCGGGGTCGCCATATTTTCCCATGATCGGGATTTTCTGCCCGCCATCAAGGTAGTGACAGAACATAAGAAGCGCGTTTTTATGGTGGCGGCGCGTCAGATGCGTGAGGAACATCTCAAGCGGCTGGCGATCGACCTCGGACTGATTGACCGCATTGACATTGATCCCATGGGCGCCCACCTCGTATGTCATGCGATGCTTTCGTCCAAAGAGTTGAAAAAGTTGCAGGCGTATGATATGACGACGTGTTTTCTCAAGACACAGAGCGGGCTGCTCGAAGTCCCATTTGCACGCGGGATCGATATGAATCTCTTCTGCCGTCTCATCCCACTCACGGAGATACGGAAAGGGTATGGGAAAACGCGAAAAATGAAGGATATACTCGCCGAGAGTCACCTTTGTGTCCAACAGAATCGGGTGTATATCGACATAGATCGACTCTAAGGAATCACGGATCATCAGAGTTTTCCCGTTATTTACGGGGAAGGGGGACCGCATAAGCGGTATAAAGGGCACAAGAAAAACGGGCGAAAAAGATGCGTCAGGATACTTGTATGGAGTTTATCCGTGCTTCCCTAAGATATGAAAAGCCTCTGAAAGGAAATATTCAGAGGCTTTTCAGCGTTTTATCCTATATTTTTATTAATAACAAAATAAGGAGAGAACGTGATGATTTTTTACAGCAAAATCGCAGGATTGGCTCTTGGCATCAGTTTCCTCGGTATGACCGCTGTGCAGGCGTCGGTGCCGCAGGATGCGCTCGCTGCCGGCGGGATTGCATACGGTGCGTCGGAGAGCTATGTGCGCAGTATTTACGGCGCGCCGCGCGAGGTGGAGACGAAGTATGACTCCATGTACGCGGGCAGTCATGTGACCGAGTGGGAGTACGGCAGCGATTTTGACATCATCTTTGTGGACGGCGTCGTTCGGCAGATTGAGGTCGGTGCGCGCAACGGCATCTATACGCAGGATAACATCACGGTCGGCAGTGATCTGAGTGCACTGATTGCGGCATACGGGCAGCCGGATGTGATCCATGGGGACGACTACATCTACCGCGTGGATGGGGATAACAGCGTCGGTCTTACCTTTGAAATCGAGCACGGCCGCGTTGCCGAGTTCTGCGTGGGCACAATCCGCTGAGGGAGAGATGGTCGGTGAAGATGCGAAAGAACGCAATGTATGCGGGAATTGCCATCGCAGGAGCCGCAGCTGTTCTTACCGCCTATTCTATGTTTCCGGGCTGTGCGGAAGAACCGCAGGACGGTACGCATAGCGGACATGTACCGATTGCACGTGAGTCTGTCAAAAAGACGTTGATGGCGGATGATGCGGCAAAGCGTGAGGCACAGCTGCTTCGCCAGCACCGTACAGAGGAGCAGACCTCGGCCGTTCGGCTGGAACGCAAATCACTGCTCCTCGGCGGCATCGCGTACGGTGCGGGGGACGCAGAGGTGCGTGCCAGCTATGGAACACCGCAGGAGACGACATCGCAGAAATCCATGCGCTATGCGGGCAAGGATATCGTTGCCTGCAGATATGAGGATGGCCTTCTCGTCGAGACGGTGGACGGTACAGTGCGCATGGTGCGCGTACGGTCGCACAATACCATTGCCTCCGGCAAGGGCGTACGCATCGGCACGCCCGTCGAGGAGCTGCGGCGTGTCTACGGCGAGCCGAGCATGATTTATGGAAAAGACTACATATATTTCTTCGAGGAGGATCCCACGGTCGGATTTTCCTTCTCCATCACAGACGATCATGTGTCGGAGATGCGGATGGGCGATCTGGGGCTTTGATGCGGCATGGACAGCACGTTGCAGTGTGGTTCATGCCGTATTTGCATTTGACGCTGTCTGTCTTTTTTGATATGATGCAGGGGATATTGCATAGCCCATGTGGGCAAATGGATGAGGAGTGGCAAAGATGAAGCTGGTTGTAACGATAGTCGGACGGGATCAGGTCGGTATTGTGGCGATGGTGAGCGGGATTCTTGCCGAGCAACGCGTCAACATCATGAATGTGAACCAGAATATTATGGACGGTTTTTTCAACATGGTGATGATTGCCGAGATGCCGGATGATGCAGAGATCAAGCTCAAGGAGCTGCAGGAGATTCTGCGGAAGAAGGGCGAGGAGCAGGGACTCGAGATCAAGGTTCAGCATCAGGAGATTTTCCAGGTCATGCACAAGATTTGAGCAAGGAGCGGCAGATTGATTACATTTGAGAACATCCGTGAAACCAATCGGATGATTACGGAAAACCGCCTCGATGTGCGTACCATTACGATGGGAATCTCCCTGCGGGACTGTGCCCATCCAAATCTCGAGAAGTTCTGTCAGAATGTCTATGAGAAAATCACGCGCTCGGCGGAGTATCTCGTTCAGACGGGCGAGGACATCGAGACGGAGTACGGCATCCCCATCATCAATAAGCGTATCTCGGTCACGCCCATCGGGATTGCAGCGGATGCGTGTCAGACGGATTCCTTCGTCCCTGTGGCAGAGGCGCTCGACCGCGCGGGCAAGGCGGTCGGGGTCAACTTCATCGGCGGATTTTCGGCACTCGTCGAAAAGGGCATGACGCACGGCGACCGCGTGCTCATCGACTCCATTCCGCAGGCGATGGCAGCGACGGATATTGTCTGCTCGTCGGTCAACATCGGCTCGACGAAGGCGGGCATCAATATGGATGCTGTGCGCGAGATGGGCGATGTGATCAAGCGCACGGCGGAGCTGACGCGCGAGCAGGAGGCGCTCGGCTGCGCCAAGATCGTCGTGTTCTGCAACGCACCCGGAGATAATCCCTTCATGGCGGGCGCTTTCCACGGTGTTGCCGAGGGCGACCGCGTCATCAATGTCGGGGTCAGCGGCCCCGGTGTGGTCAAGCATGCCCTTGAGGATCTGAAGGGCGCGGACTTCACGGAGATCGCCGAGACAATCAAGCGTACGGCGTTCAAGATCACGCGCGTGGGACAGCTCGTCGCGCGTGAGGCGTCACGCCGCCTTGGCGTCCCGTTCGGCATCATCGATCTCTCTCTGGCGCCGACCTCGGAGGTCGGAGACAGTGTGGCGCGCATCTTGGAGGAGATGGGGCTCGAGGCGTGTGGGGCACCCGGTACGACGGCGGCACTCGCACTCCTCAACGATGCAGTCAAGAAGGGCGGACTGATGGCGACCTCTCATGTCGGCGGCCTGTCAGGGGCGTTTATTCCCGTCAGTGAGGATGAGGGCATGATCGACGCCGTTCAGCGCGGCAGTCTTTCCATCGAGAAGCTCGAGGCGATGACCTGTGTCTGCTCGGTCGGACTGGATATGATCGCGATTGAGGGCGATACGCCTGCCAGCACGATTGCCGGCATCATTGCGGATGAGGCGGCGATCGGCATGGTGAACAACAAGACGACAGCGGTGCGCGTCATTCCCGTGCCCGGGAAAAAGGTGGGGGAGACGGTCTCCTTCGGTGGGCTCCTAGGTTACTCGCCCATCGTCCCCGTCCGCAGTGCCTTCAGCTCGGCGGCGTTCATTGCACGCGGCGGGCGTATCCCGGCGCCGACGCGCGCCCTGACGAACTGATGCGCGTCACGAAGGCCGTTAAGGTGGAGCAGCTGCGTATCCTGCGGTCCCTCTATCCGAATGCAAAGCCCGCACTCACATTCCAGACGCCGTTCGAGCTCCTCATCGCCGTCATCCTTTCGGCACAGTGTACGGATGCACGCGTCAATGTGGTGACGGGACGGCTCTTTCCAAAGGCAAATACGCCTGCTGCGATTGCTGCGCTCGGACAGGCCGCACTTGAGGCGGAGATTCATGACTGCGGATTTTTCCGCATGAAGGCGAAGCACATCATAGAGACCTGTCATATCCTGCTGAATGACTACGGCGGCGAGGTGCCGGCGGACTTTGAGGCGCTGCAGAAGCTCCCGGGCGTCGGACGCAAGACGGCGAATGTCGTGATGAGCGTTGCCTTTCATACGCCCGCCATCGCCGTGGACACGCACGTGTTCCGCGTGGCGAACCGCCTGCGCCTTGCGGTCGGTACGACGCCGCTCGAGGTGGAGAAGGGGCTGCAGAAGGCGATTCCACGCGCGGATTGGAGCGACGCACATCATTGGCTGATCCTGCACGGCAGACAGGTCTGCAAGGCGCGCAAGCCGCACTGCGATACGTGTGCTCTCGCAGCAGTCTGCCCGAGCAGCACGGCATAGGATACGGGGAAGAGAGGAGGTATATGCGTGATCTATCGCAAGGCGAAATTTGACGACGTTGAGCCGATCTATCAGCTCGTACGGGACTATGCGGCGCAGGGGGATATGCTGCCGCGCTCGCGCAATACGCTCTATGAGAACCTGCGCGATATTGTCGTCGCTGAGGAGAACGGTACCGTCGTCGGTGTCGGGGCACTGCGCATCATGTGGGATCGTCTCGCCGAGGTGTGCATGATGGCGATTGCACCGACGCATATACGACAGGGGATCGGCGCAGAGATCGTGCGCCGCCTCCTCGATGAGGGGGATACGCTCGGCATTGAGAAGTTTTTTACTCTCACCTACAAGCCGGCATTTTTTGAGACCCTAGGCTTCCTTCGCATCAGCAGGGAGGAGCTGCCGCAGAAAGTTTGGAAGGAATGCATCGACTGCCCCAAGTATCCGAACTGTGATGAAATCGCCATGATAAAGGTATGACGGAGGTACGCTATGATCGTCGTTATGAACGCAGGAGCTACGCAGGAGAACATCGACCATGTGATCGCCAAGATTGAGCAGGCAGGACTGCGCACGCATCTCTCGAAGGGAGAGGACCGTGTCATCATCGGGGTGATCGGGGACAAGCAGCTCATTTCAGGGCTCGAAATGAATATGATGGAGGGCGTCGAAAAGACGGTGCGCATCACGGAGAAGTACAAACTCGTCAGCCGCGAGTTCCACCCCGAGAGCAGCATTGTCTACGTGTCGGGCTTCCCTGTCGGAGGTGAGCAGCTGGCGATCATGGCGGGACCGTGCTCCGTCGAGAGCTACGATCAGGTCTATGACGCTGCGGTCAAAGTCAAGGCGGCGGGAGCACAGTTCCTGCGCGGCGGCGCGTTCAAGCCGCGTACGAGCCCGTACGACTTTCAGGGGCTCGGCGAGGAGGGGCTGAAGATCCTGCGCGATGTCGCGGATAAGACGGGACTCCGCGTTGTTACGGAGGTTGTGGACAAGGACGACATCGGACTCGTCTCGGAGTATGCCGATCTCCTGCAGGTCGGTGCGCGCAATATGCAGAACTTCCAGATGCTCAAGGCACTTGGCAAGACGCAGAAGCCTGTGCTCTTCAAGCGCGGGCTCTCCGCAACGATCAGCGAGTGGCTGAACGCGGCGGAGTATATTGCGGCGGGCGGCAACGAGAACATTATCTTCTGTGAGCGCGGCATTCGTACGTATGAGACCTATACGCGCAATACGATGGATCTCAACGCGATTGCAGCACTCAAAGAGCTGACGCATTTCCCCGTTATTGCCGACCCCAGTCATGGGACGGGTCGGTGGCAGATGGTGCGCCCGTTGGCGCGTGCCTCCGTCGCCGTCGGCGCGGACGGGCTCATCATCGAGGTGCACTGCCGTCCCGAGCTGGCACTTTCCGATGGCGATCAGAGCTTGATCCCGCGCAACTTTGAGATGCTGATGGATGAGGTGCGGCAGATTGCTCCTGCCGTTGGGCGGCGCGCATGACGCGGACGAAGCTTGCCATCATCGGCGTCGGACTGATCGGCGGCTCACTCGGGCTGTGCCTCAAAGAGGCTCTCGGTGACGAGATCTGCATTACAGGGCTCTGCCGTTCGGAGCAGTCCATGCGCGCAGCGATGGACTGCGGTGCAGTGGACTATGCAGGGGCGGATCTGGCGAAGGTAGTCGGGGATGCGGACATCGTGTACCTCAGCCCGCCCGTCCTCCAGATTGTTCCGATGGTACAGAAGATCCTGCCGTATCTGAAACGCGGTGCGATCCTGACGGATGCAGGCAGTACGAAGGGCGAACTCTATCGGCAGCTGCATGAGATCCTGCCGGCGGATATCTACTATATCCCGGGGCATCCGATGACGGGACGCGAAAAGAGCGGCGTAGCGGCGGCGACAAAGGATCTCTTTGCCCATAAGGCGTACGTCATCATCGACGATCCGGCCGTCCCGCAGGAGGTCAAGGAGCGTCTGATGGATGTCCTGCGCCTCACGCGTGCCCGATTTACGACACTTGATCTCGCACAGCACGACCGCTGTGCCGCGGTCATCAGCCATGTGCCGCATCTCGCGGCGGCAGCCCTCGTCACCCTCCTCAACCGCAGCGGGGATGATCTCTCCTCCTGCCTGAAGCTCATCGGCGGCGGGTTCAAGGACACGACGCGCATCGCCTCCTCGAATGCCGATATGTGGGCGGACATCTGCATGACGAACGCGGAGGCGATCACGGATGCCCTGCGCGAGCTGCAGACGATCATGGGGGAGGTCATCACGGCCATTGATGCAGGAGATCGACAGGCGATCCACGACTATTTTTCCGCTTCGAAGGCACGCCGTGACAGTATCCTTCACGATGCAGAGCAGAAATTTGATACGAATTAGTGGAAAATCTTCTCTTACCCCTTTTTTTTAGAACGTATATATGCTATGATATCAATAATAGTATGTATGCGGACCTGTCAGGGGGTATCACGGTGAAGAAGACAAGAATATCCACGCGGCGGCAGTCGGAGATCTTGGACTACATCAAGGAGTTCTTGGTGGAGAAGGGGTATCCGCCCTCGGTTCGTGAGATCGGTACGGCGGTCGGGTTGAAATCCAGTTCGACGGTGCACCGCTATCTGTCGATGCTCGAGGAGAACGGCATGATTCGCCGTGATGCAACGAAGCCGCGCGCGATCGACATCATGGGGGAAAATCCGTGGGGGCGTACGATCCCCGTACCGCTGGTCGGTGTTGTGACGGCGGGCGAGCCGATCCTCGCCGAGCAGAACGTGGAGGATGTATTCTCCTTCCCGCGCGGGCTTCTCGGGACGGCGGAGGATGTGTTCATGCTCCGCATCCAGGGGGACAGCATGATCAACGTCGGCATCTTCGACGGTGATTTCGTGCTCGTGCGTCAGCAGCCGACAGCGAACAACGGCGATATCGTCGTGGCGCTCGTCAACGGTGAGTCGGCGACAGTGAAGCGTTTTTTCCGTGAAAAGACCTGCATCCGCCTGCAGCCCGAGAATGATTCCATGGAGCCGTTCTACGAGACGGATGTCCAGATTCTCGGCAAGGTGATTGGGCTCTATCGTAATATTTGACAGGACACTGGGGAGCACTGTGTAAAATGCACGGTGCT
>NZ_GL397087.1:312427-428940 GCF_000146365.1 Selenomonas sp. oral taxon 149 str. 67H29BP | reverse complement strand
ATCAGTGCTTCCTAAATTTCTTGTTTTGACGGAGACGATGTATGGCGACAGAACTGCGCAGCGGATATACGACAGGTGCGTGCGCGGCAGCCGGGGTCAAGGCGGCACTTCTCTTTTTGCAGGGGAAGCCGTGGCAGGAGATTTCCCTCACGGCACTGGACGGAACGCCGCTGACGATTCCCGTCAAGGTGGTCACACGCACGGAGGACGGGATCTGTGCAGAGGTCGTCAAGTTCTCGGGCGATGATCCCGATATCACGAACGGCGTTTCCGTTTTCACGACGATCCGGCTATGCGATGATGCCGATGGGATTGTATTCCGTGCGGGCGAGGGGGTCGGCACGGTGACAAAGCCGGGGATGAGCCTTCCTGTCGGTGAGCCGTCGATCAATCAGGGACCGCGCGAGCTGATCCGACGCGTTGTCGCCGAGATGACGGGGCGGGAGGATGTCGGTGCAGAGGTGACGATTGCCATCCCGGCCGGGACAGAGCTGGCAAAGAAGACGCTCAATCCCGTGCTCGGCATAGAGGGCGGCATCTCCGTGATCGGTACGACGGGCGTGCTTCGCCCCATGTCTGAGGAGGCGTTCAAGGACTCCCTTGTTCCGCAGATCGATGTGGCACGTGCGGCGGGGGAGGAGGTGCTCGTCTTCGTCCCCGGGAAGATCGGGCAGCGGATTGCCCTCTCTCTGGGAATTTCGCAGACAGCGATTATTGAGACGAGCAACTTCATCGGCTTTATGCTGGAGCGCGCCGTCGAGCGCGGCACAAAGGGTGTACTGATTCTCGGTCATACGGGCAAGCTCGTGAAGATTGCCGCCGGTATTTTCCATACGCATAACCGCATGGCGGATGCACGGCTGGAGACGCTCGCGGCGTATGGTGCCGCCGAGGGGCTCAGCCAGACGGAGGTGCGCGCCGTATTGGCATCAAATACGACGGAGGATGCCTTGGCGGTGATCGCGTCGGCAGGGCTCGCTGAGCGGGTCTGCGCGGTGATCGCCGCACGTGTGCGTATCCGTGCGGAGAGGTATCTCTTCGGGAAAATGAAGGTCGGTGCCGTCATGGTGAATTTCGCGGGGGAGATCCTCGGTGTGGATGAGCAGGCGCGGGCTTTTGCTGATGCTTGTGGATGGAGACTGAACGCATGAGACATACGATCACCGTCGTCGGCATCGGCCCCGGCGACCCCGCCTATCTTCTGCCGCAGGCACGGGCGGCGATTCATGACGCGCGCGTCCTCGTCGGCGGGCGGCGCGCGCTCGCCGATCTTGCTCCTGCGGGGGTACGTACGCATGCGATCGGAGCGGATATTGCAGAGGTGCTGACCTTTATCCGGGATGCGCTCCGCGACGATGATGTGGTGGTCATGGTCTCGGGAGATCCCGGCTACTACTCGATGCTGGATGCTCTGCGGCGGACGTTCCCGCCAGAGCAGATGGCTGTGATCCCGGGCATCAGCTCGATCCAATTTGCCTTTGCGCGGCTCGCCCTGCCGTGGCACGGTGCGCGTCTGCTCAGTTTTCACGGGCGCGAGCCGCGGGCAGAGGAGCTCGCGCGTACGGCAGATGCCGTGCTCGGGATGCTGACGGACGGGAAGCACAACTCGCAGACCATCGCGCAGCGCCTGCTCTCATCAGGCTGGCGTTCAGATGACATGATGTATATAGCGACGCGCCTTTCCTATGCGGATGAGAACATTGTTCGGACGACGCTGGGAGATGCGGCGCGTGATGAAGGAATTGGGCACGGCGTGATTATCGTCTGTGCGGTGAAGGAGGATGATGCATGAATCTCGGCATAAAAGATGACGCTTTTGTGCGCGGTAATGTGCCTATGACAAAAGAGGAGATACGCACTCTCACGCTCGTCAAGGCGCAGATTGCTCCCGATGCTGTCGTCTATGATGTCGGTGCGGGGACGGGCTCACTCTCGGTGGAGGCAGCGCGTCTTGCGCCGCAGGGGCATGTCTACGCCATCGAAAAAAATCCCGAGGGAATCGCCCTCATCAAGGAGAATGCGGCACGTTTTTCCACGCCGAACCTCACGGTGATCGAGGGGGCGGCTCCCGCCGCGCTGGATGGGCTTCCCCATCTCGATGTCGCTTTGATCGGCGGCAGCGGACGGCGTCTGCCCGAGATTCTGGATATCATCGGAACGCGGATGAACAGCGGCGGACGCATCGTGACAAATGCGATTACGATGCAGACGGTCGCCGCCTGTCTGGATTATTTCCATGCGCATGCGGAGCTCTATACCTACGAGGCTATACAGGTGCAGATCAGTCGGTTGGAACGCGTCGGTCCCTACGATATGGCAAAGGCACTGAATCCGATTTATATCATTACGGCACAGAGAAAGTGAGGAATACATGATTCATATTGTCGGTGCGGGTCCCGGTGACCCTGAGCTCATCACGGTGAAGGGCGCACGCTATCTGGCTGAGGCGGATGTCGTTATCTATGCCGGCTCGCTCGTGAACCCCGCCCTCCTCGATTTCTGCAAGGAGGAGGCGGAGATCCACAACTCGGCGCACATGACGCTTGATGAGGTCATTGCGGTGATCGCGCGTGCGGAGACGGCAGGGAAGATGACCGTGCGTCTCCATACGGGTGATCCTGCGATCTATGGGGCGATTCAAGAGCAGATGGACGCGTGGGAAAAGCGCGGCTTTTCCTATGATGTTGTGCCGGGCGTCAGTTCCTTTCTCGGGACAGCGGCGGCGCTGCGGCAGGAGTATACCCTGCCTGGCATCTCACAGACGGTCATCATCACGCGCAACGAGGGGCGCACACCCGTGCCGGAGCGCGAGAAGCTGCGCAGTCTCGCTGCACACCATTCGACGATGTGTATTTTCCTCTCGATCACGATGATCGAGGAGGTGGCGGCAGAGCTGACAGCGGGCGGGTATGAGCCGACGACCCCCGTCGCCATTGTGCAGCGCGCAACATGGCCGGAGCAGAAGATCCTGCGCGGTACGCTTGCGACGATTGCGGAGCAGGTGAAGGCGGAGGAGATCGACCGCACGGCGATGATCGTGGTCGGCGACTGCCTCGATGCGGTGTATGAGCCGTCGCGGCTCTATGCTGCCAATTTCTCGCACATGTTTCGGGATGCAAAGCAGTGAGAGCTGCTGTCTTTGCCCTGACGGACGGCGGAGCTGCGCTTGCGGCGCGTCTGTGTGCCGCCCTTGACGGAGAGGCGCAGCTCTATTTGCCGGAGCGGCTGAATGGCAGTGCACCAACGGCAGGACATACTGCCTGTTTTGCCCATCTGTCCGCGGCGATTACGACGGCGTTTTCACGCTATGATGCACTCGTCTGTGTCATGGCGACGGGGATTGTCGTGCGTACGCTTGCCCCCTGTGTCCGCAGCAAACTGTACGACCCCGCCGTGATCGTTTTTGACGAGCAGGGGCGGCATGGCATCAGTCTCCTTTCGGGCCACGTCGGCGGGGCGAATGATCTGACGCGCACGCTTTGTGCGGCGGTGGGCGCGGATCCCGTCATTACGACGGCAACGGATGTGACGGGTGTGCTCGCCCCCGATGCCATCGCTGCGCGGCTTGCCCTGCGCCCTGTGCCAAAGTCTGCCATACAGGTGCTGAATACGGCGCTCATGGCAGGCGAGGAAGTGCACTACGATATCGACAGTGATCTGCCGCAGGCCGCCTTCTATGAGGCGCAGCTGCGGGAGCAGGAGATCGGCGCACGGCTCTTTCGCGGTGTGGTTCCTCCTGCGGATGGGACGAGCTGTCGCGTTGTCATCGTTGGGGCGGAGCATGTGCCTGCCACTGCGGAGGAGCGGACGCTCTATCTCGTTCCACGGCGCCTGATCGCGGGCGTAGGATGCCGTGCCGGTGTAACGGAGGCCCAGATTCTCCGCGCGTTGACGGAGGCATGTGGGATGATCGGACGGGAACCATCCGCGATCGATTGTTTTGCGAGCACCGAGGTCAAGCGTAATGAGGCAGGGCTTCTCGCAGCCGCGCGGACGCTCGGCCGTGAGATTGTCTTTTTCCCGCAGGAGGAGCTTCGGCAGATGATTGAGGACTATGGTCTGACCGAATCGGATTTTGTGCGGAAAACAATCGGTGTCGGAAATGTATGTGAGGCGGCGGCACTCTGTGCAGCAGGCGCGGAAGGCGGCCGCATGGCACTCGGAAAAACAGTATTTGGGAAAGTGACGGTGGCACTCCTATGGGAAAAATAAGTGTTGTGGGCATTGGCCCCGGCAGTACGGATGATATGACCTATCGTGCACATCGCACGATTGAGGAAGCAACGGCAGTTGTCGGCTACAGCCGCTATATCCAGCTGATCGCCGATCTGGTCGAAGGGAAAAAGGTGCTCGATACGGGCATGACGCAGGAGATCGATCGCTGCCGTGCGGCACTGGAGGAAGCAGCAGCGGGGGAGAATGTCGTCGTGATCTCAAGCGGCGATGCCGGCATCTATGGTATGGCCGGGCTGGTGCTCGAACTCCTCATGAAGATGGATGAGGATCAGCGTCCCGAATTCGGCGGTGTGATCCCGGGTGTCTCGGCAATGAGTGCGGCGGCAGGGCTCCTTGGTGCGCCGATCATGCACGACTTTGCCGTCATCAGTCTTTCCGATCTCCTCACGCCATGGGAGCTGATCCAGGAGCGTGCAGAGCTCGCGGCGAAGGGAGACTTCGTCACGGTGCTTTACAATCCGCGCAGCCATAAGCGCGTCGGCCAGATCCAGGCCGTGCAGGAGATCTTCCTGCGTGAGCGTGCGCCTGAGACGCCCGTCGGCATTGTGACGTCGGCGAGCCGTGAGGGAGAGAACGTGGTGATCTCAACCCTCGGTGCGTTTACCAAAGAGGACATCAATATGTTCTCGATTGTGATCATCGGCAACTCGAAGACGAAGCAGAACGGGCAGTGGATGATTACGCCGCGTGGCTATCAGAAGCGGGAGCCGGGGCTGTGATCTTCACGGCAGCGGGGACGCAGGACGGGCGTGCCGTCGTCCGCCGTCTCTGCGAAGCGGGATACGACGTGACAGCATCTGTTGTGAGTTCCTACGGGGAGCAGCTGCTCGAGGCGCAGCGTGCGGCAGGCGGGCATCTGACGGTGCATGATACGCCGCTCAATGCGGATGAAATGGCGGCGTATTTTAGGACACATGACGTTCGCGTCTTTGTCGATGCGACGCATCCTTACGCTGTCAATGTTTCGCGCAACGCCATGGCGGCGTGTGCGGCGGCAGATGTTCCCTACATCCGCTACGAGCGCGATCTGAGCGATATCTCGTATGAGAAGGTGCATCTCGTACACTCCTATGAGGAGGCTGCGGAGACCGCGGCGGGCTTGGGGCGGCATATCTTTCTGACGACGGGCAGCCGCAATCTGGAGCGTTTCGTCCATGCAGCAGCGACGTTTGACTGCGTGCTCACAGCGCGCGTTCTGCCGACGGCGGAGGTCGTGGCACTCTGCGCGGAGCTGGGGCTGACGCCCGCGCAGATCATTGCGATGCAGGGGCCCTTTTCCCGTGCGCTGAACCGTGCCATGTACGAGAAGTACGAAGCAGACGTGATTGTGACGAAGAACAGCGGCACTGTCGGCGGGACGGATGCGAAGTTTCAGGCGGCGGAAGATCTCGGTCTGCCTGTCGTGGTGATCGACCGCCCCGTGCTTTCCTATCCGCATCTGGCCCATACGGCGGAGGAAGTTCTGACATTTGTTGCTGATATTTACGATAGAAAATAGGAGACCTTCATGGATTTTATCAAAGAGCCGATGACCATTGAAAATCGCAGTATGGAGCTGATCGCACCGCATCTGGCAGAGCTGCATCTCGACGAGCGTGAGACGAAGCTCTACTCGCGCCTCATTCACGCATCGGGAGATGTGGGCTATGCGCCCATTACACGCGTACACCCGCAGGCGATCGACGCGGCGATTGCCGCTCTGAAACGCGGGGTCGATATCTATACGGATGTCGAGATGGTGCGTACGGGCATCAACAAGAAGAAACTTGCCTCGTTCGGCGGTACGGTGCACTGTCTGGTGGCGGATCCCGATGTTGCCGCACGCGCAAAGGCGGAGGGGATTACGCGCTCAATGGTTGCCATGCGTACGTTTGGCAAGGATATGGACGGCAGCATCGTCGCCATCGGCAACGCACCGACGGCGCTCTTTGAGGTTCTGCGCCTGGTTCGTGAGGAGGGGATTCGCCCTGCCTGTATCGTCGGTATTCCCGTCGGCTTTGTCGGTGCGGCAGAGTCCAAGGCGGAGCTCGCCGCAAACGACATCGTTCCCTACATTACGGTCGAAGGGTCGAAGGGCGGCAGCCCAATTGCGGCGGCGGCAGTCAATGCGCTGATGTATATGATCGACAATACCCGTCCCTGAGGAGCACATCATGCAGTGGAATATTCCGCGCATTGTGATCGCGGCAACGCAGTCGGGGGCAGGAAAGACAACGCTGACGGCAGGACTGCTTGCAGCACTGCGGGCGCGCGGCCTTTCCGTACAGTCCTTTAAGGTCGGCCCCGACTACATCGACCTCGGCTATCACCGCATCGCAGGCGGGCGTACGGGGCATAATCTGGATACATGGCTTGTGCCAGAGGCACGGCTCGCGGAAATCTTTGCCCGTGAGTGCCGCGGCGCAGACATTGCCGTGATCGAGGGTGTGATGGGGCTGTACGACGGCGGCCGGCGCGGCATCAGTTCGACCGCCGCCATCGCAAAGGTTCTGGATGCGCCCGTGCTCCTCGTCATGGATGTCAAATCCGTCGGGGCTTCCGCTGCTGCGACAGCACTTGGCTTTCGCAGCTACGATCCAAGCATAAAACTCGCAGGTGTACTGCTCAACCGTCTCGGCAGCGGGACACATGAGGCGATGGTTCGTACGGCTATGGCGGGGATTGATATGCCTGTCTATGGGTCGCTGCGCCGCGATGCTTCTTTTGTCCTTCCCGAACGTCATCTTGGTCTGACCCCCGTGGAGGAGCATGAAGCAAAGGCGATGATTCAGAGCCTTGGGACGTGCGTTGAGACGGGGCTCGACATCGACCGCATTATGGCTCTGGCTAAGACGGCACCGCCCCTTTCGGCAGCAGCGGGGGAGAAATACTCGCCGCAGTATCCGTGCCGCATTGCTGTTGCGCGCGATGAGGCGTTTTCCTTCTACTATGCGGCGAGTCTCGACGAACTCCGTGCATGCGGCGCGGAGTTGGTGGAGTTCAGCCCGCTGCACGATGCGGCACTGCCGGATGTGGACGGCATCATCATCGGCGGCGGCTTCCCCGAGATGTTTGCCGCAGACCTAGCGCAAAATACGGCGATGCGCGCTGCGATACGTGCAGCGTCGGAGGAGGGGATGCCCATCTACGCCGAATGCGGCGGCTATATGTACCTCATGCGCTCCATGGTGGACTTTGCGGGAGCAGAGCATGAGATGGCGGGGGTGTTCGCGGCACGGGCGCGCATGACCGAACGCCTGCAGATGGTCGGTTACGTGGAGGCGGAGCAGACGGAGGATACGATACTCGGTACGACAGGGCTTATCCTGCATGGGCACGAGTTTCACTTTTCCGTCGAGGAAACGGAGGCGGAAGAGAGTGGGCTCCGTCCTTTCCGCTTTACGAAACTGCGCAGCGGCGCGCAGTATGCGGCAGGACATCGCCGCAGGAATACGCTCGGCAGTTATCTGCACCTGCACTTTGCAGGATGCCGCAGCGCGGCGGAGCATTTTGTGGAGGCGTGTCATCAATGGGGCAGATCATTCTCGTAACGGGCGGCGTTCGCTCGGGCAAATCCTCGTTTGCCGAACGCTGTGCGGCGCGCTGTGCCGCAGAGAGCGGCACAGCCGTCGCCTATATTGCGACTGCGCAGATCTATGATGCAGAAATGCAGCTGCGTGTCGATCTGCATCAGTCGCGCCGTCCGGCAGACTGGACGACCTACGAGGCACCATTTTCCTCTGAGAATGCCATCCGGGAGGCGGGGAAGGCGCACGGCGTTATCCTCTTTGACTGTGTGACGATGTTTCTCAGCAACGACATGCTCCAGTATTCGGAGGAGGAACAGGAGCGCGACTCCTTTGCACGCCATGTCGAGGCGCGTATCCATGCGCTCATTTGTGCCGCTGAGGAAGCCGATGCGACGACAATTTTTGTCACGAATGAGGTGGGAGACGGGATCGTTCCCGCCAATCGCCTCGGACGGCTCTATCGGGATATGGCGGGGCTTGCTAATCAGCAGCTCGCCCGCCGCGCGGCAAAGGTCTATCTCGTCACCTGCGGCATTCCTGTTGATCTCAAAAAACTGGCGGAGGCGGTGTAAATGGCAAAGAGCATCATGCTGATGGGGACGAGCTCCCATGTCGGCAAGAGCATCCTGACGACGGCACTCTGCCGTATTTTTCATCAGCAGGGCAAGCGTGTCGTGCCCTTCAAGGCGCAGAACATGGCGCTGAATTCCTATGTCACGCTCGACGGGCGGGAGATGGGAAGGGCACAGGTGGCACAGGCGGAGGCGGCGGGTCTTGCCCCCAAAGTCGATATGAACCCCGTCCTCCTCAAACCGACGGGGAACGCGCAGTCACAGGTTGTCATCATGGGCGAACCGGTCGGCAATATGAGTGCGCGGGAGTACCACACGGGCTATTCGCTCAAGGCGTGGGAGGCCGTTGAGGTGTCACTGGATCGCCTGCGTGCCGCGTATGATCTGCTCGTGATCGAGGGTGCGGGCAGCCCCGCCGAGATCAACCTCAAGGCGAACGATATCGTCAATATGCGCGTGGCAAAGCATCTCCGTGCGCCCGTCCTCCTGATCGCCGACATCGACCGCGGCGGTGCGCTCGCCTCTCTCGTGGGGACATTGGAACTGCTCGACGCGGAGGAGCGCGCGCTTGTCAAGGGGCTTGTCATCAACAAATTTCGCGGTGATGTGAGCCTCCTCACGCCCGCCCTTGACTTCTTGGAGCAAAAGACGGGAAAGCCTGTCCTCGGGGTCGTCCCGCACATCGACGCGCTCGGCATCGACGAGGAGGACTCTGTCTCCCTCGACGAGCAGCACTATGGCGATACGGCCGCCCTCGATGGACAGCTGCGCATCGCGGTCATTCGCACGCCGAAACTCTCGAACTTTACGGACTTTGACGCGCTGGCACACGAGCCGGATGTCGCGCTCTATTACGTGCGCACGCCCGAGGAACTGGGGCATCCGGATCTCATCCTCCTGCCGGGCTCGAAGAATACGACGGAGGATCTCCTTCACATCCGGCAGGCAGGGCTCGCGGATGCGATCCGTACGTGCGTCACAGCGGGAACGCCGCTCTTTGGGATCTGCGGCGGCTATCAGATGCTCGGGGAGAGGATCTCCGATCCGCTCCATACCGAGTCGGAGCATGATGCGGTGGAGGGGCTGGGGTATCTGCCGCTCACGACGACCTTTGCCGCGCGCAAGCATCTGAGGCAGGTCACGGCGGACTGTGCGGCGTTTCCCTTCTTGGGGGAGAACATCTCTGTGCACGGGATGCGGGGCTATGAGATTCACATGGGCGACACCACATTTGCCGAGGAGGTATGCCGTCCGTTCCGCATCGTCCGTGCAGGAAATGCGGAAGAGTCGGTATTGGACGGCGCGGCCTCGGCAGACGGAGGAGTCGTGGGCACGTATATCCACGGCATCTTTGACGATGATCATTTCCGTCGGGCGGTGCTCAACCGCCTGCGCGTGCGGCGCGGCATGGAGGAGCTTCCCATTCAGTACCGCTGCGGGGCGGAAAAGGAGCATGCCTATGACCGTCTGGCTGCGACGGTGCAGCGGAGTCTCGATATGGATAAACTGGCAGCGATCATTGCGGCAGGAGAGTCATGATGATCGCCCCGCCCATCGCCGCCATGGCGGCGTTTTTTCTCGATACGATAGCGGGGGATCCGCAGAACCGCCTGCATCCCGTCGCCTTTCTCGGGCGATTTATCGGATGGCTGGATTGGCACCTCTATCCATCCTATGGAGGAGACGGCAGGAAGTTCGCCATGGGGACTCTGCTGGTGCTGATTGTCCTCTCGATTTCCTACGCTGCGGCGGAGGGGCTGATCCTTGCCACGCGGCATCTGCCTGTGGCATGGGGGGCAGATGTCCTCGAAATCATCCTGCTCTATTTCTGTATCTCTCCACGGTCACTGGCAAAGGCGGGGCATGAAATCTATGCCCTGCTCGACGGGGATAACCTTGTGGGTGCACGGGTGCGCGTCGGCTATATCGTCGGGCGGGATACGGCGGAGCTCGACGAGGAGGACGCTGCGCGCGCGGCGATTGAGACCGTCGCGGAGAATACAGTGGACGGAGTCATCTCGCCGCTTTTCTTCTTTCTCCTCGGCGGCGCACCGCTCGCCGTGCTCTATCGGGCAGCGAATACAATGGACTCCATGCTCGGCTACAAGAATGACCGCTATCTCTACTTCGGGCGCATGGCGGCGCGTGTGGACGATGTGCTGAACTATGTTCCCGCGCGCATCACGAGCATCCTCTTTGTGATGGCGGCCTTCCTCCTGCGCTATGATGCACGCAACGCGCTCTTTATCCTGCGGCGCGACGCGGCGGGGCATCCCAGTCCGAACGGCGGATATGCGGAGGCTCCTGTGGCGGGCGCACTGCACATCCGTCTCGGCGGCATCAACTACTACTTTGGACAAAAGCACTTCCGTGCTTATATGGGCGACGCCCACATGGACATTGCCCCCAAACACATCTTGGGCGCGGTACGGCTCATGTATACGGCGACGGTTCTATTTCTGCTCTTTGCCTATTTGTTTTCGCTCTATCGTTAAGGATCGGTTCTATGCATTCTTTTTTGATCGGCCTTCAGTTTCTCACACGGATCCGCTTCGTCCGACAGACGGCGTGGACGGCGGAGGACTTTGGGCGCAGTACGCGTTTTTTCCCGTTGGTGGGGCTCGTGCTCGGCCTGTGCTACATGCTTGCGGCGTGGGTGCTCATCTACTTCCTCGGCGTGCGGTCGCTGACGTGCGTCCTGATCCTCATCCTGCCGATTCTCCTGACGGGCGGTATCCATGCGGACGGCTTTATGGATACGGCGGACGGCATCTTCTCGGGGCGGGAGCGCGCACGTCAGCTCGAGATCATGAAGGACAGCCGCGCGGGCGCATTTGGCGTCGTTTCTTTCGTCATGCTCATGTTCGTGCAGTTTGCCCTGATCTCCGATATGCATCCGCTCCTCTTTGTGCCCGCGCTCTTCGTCATGCCAATCATCGGCAGGCTTGCCATGGTACTTGCGATCGCGCTCTTTCCATACGCCCGTGTGGAAGGTGTCGGAAAGACCTTTGCCGATATGGCAGATCGACGCACCGTTCTCATCGCTGCTGTGACGACGGCGGTGCTTGTCCTGCCGTGGGGCGTATTGGCGGCACTTTCGCTGCTGTTGGGCGTGCTCTTTGCCCTTCTTTTCTGCCGCACGATCACCAATATCCTCGGCGGAGTGACAGGTGATGTCTATGGTGCGGTCACCGTATTGACGGAGACTCTGGTTCTCGCCACCTTTTCCCTGGCATCAACACATCCGAACATTTGGGGGTTATTATGGAAATTATAGCAAAAGCGCCCGCGTCCTGCGGGGAGCTGATCGAGGGCTCTCTTGCGGGAACGCCGTTTCTTGTCACCGCACCGATCAGCATGTATGCGACGGCGACGGTCTCGGATGCGTTTACGGGGATACATGGACTGGGGACCAAGGCACAGGAAGCACTGCGGCGGACGCTCGTTCACATCGGTGAGGAGGCGTTTCGCTTTGGCATCCGTCTTGAGACGGAGATCCCACAGGGTAAGGGCATGGCGTCCTCGAGTGCGGATATCGCCGCGGTATCCTATGCCGCAGCGCGTGCATACGGACGGGAACTGACGGCGCGCGAGATCATGGACATCGCCATCGCCATCGAGCCGAGCGACGGCATTGCCTTTGCGGGGCTTTCGCACGTCAGTCATACGACGGGGGAACTGTTCGGTCAGTACCATAATGTTCCGCTGCTCGGCATCTCCATCTTTGATGCGGGCGGTGAGGTCGATACCATCGCCTACTATCAGAGCAAGGGCAATGCAGGCGACCAGGACGACGCCTATCGCGCTCTGCTGCATACGGTCGATCAGGCATTTGCCGTGAGTGGGGCAGAAAAAGAGCACCTCCTCGGACAGGCGGCGACCGAGAGCGCACGGCGCAACCAGCGGCACCTAGAAAAGCCAGAACTGGAACGCTTCATCACGGCGGCGCAGAGCAGAGGAGCGCTCGGTGCGCTGGTGGCACACAGCGGTACGGTGGTTGGTGCACTCTGGGCATCCGATCTGTCGACGGCGGCGATCGACGCGCGTACGCATCAGCTGGCACAGGAATTTTACGGCACGTATGCCTTTATGTGTCAGGAACGGCTGATCTCGGGCGGCGTTGTCTGTGAGATTCGCGCATAGAAAATCATAGGAAGGGGAAGGGAAATGACGGAAATTATCATCATACGTCATGGGGAGACTGAGTGGAATAAGACGGGACGTTTTCAGGGACAATCGGATGTGCCGCTCTCACCGGAGGGACACGCACAGGCAGCACTGCTCGGACAGCATCTCGACGTCGGCCATGCAGATGCGTTCTATGCGAGTGATCTCATACGGACGATGGAGACGGCGGCACCGCTTGCAGCGCGGCTCGGTCTGACCGTTGTACCCGATCCTGCTCTGCGCGAACTTCACTTCGGGGCATGGGAAGGGCGCTTCTTCAGTGAGATCAACACCGAGGATCCCGAGACGCTGAAGCATTTTTACCGTGATCCGGAGCATGCGAATATTCCGGACAGTGAGGACTTTTCCGTGTTCCAAAAGCGCATCGCAGGGCGTGTGCGCACGATCGCCGCAGAGCATCGAGGCGAGCGCGTCATCATCGTCTCGCACGGTGCGGCAATCCGCATTCTGATCGCCGATATACTTGCCATGCCGATCCGCTCGATCTGGCACATTTCTCAGCTCAACACGGCGGTTAACTGCATCCGCTTCGAGGACGACGGTTTTGCTGTATTGACGCGCATGAACGATGTGGCACATTTGCGTGCGGGAACGGTACAATGAGCGTCCTCGCCGTCGGGCTTGGCGGAGCGGTCGGAGCGATTTTGCGCTTTCTGCTGGGACAGGTCGTGCCGAAACTCGGGAGCGGTTTTCCTCTTGCTACGTTTGCTGTCAACATCCTTGGATGTTTCGCCATCGGCGCCGTCGTCGGTCTGGCGGGACGTCAGAGCGGCCTTGACCCACGCCTTGTCCTCTTTCTCCAGACAGGGATATGCGGCGGCTTTACGACATTCTCCACCTTTTCGTTGGAAACGCTTTCTCTCATCGAGAACGGAAAGCTCGCCGTCGCCCTTGCCTATATCGCGCTGAGCATCGTGCTCGGCATTCTTGCCCTCCTGCTGGCAAAGCATCTGGTGAGCGGCTGGGAATAGGGGCATCTCCTATCCATTTCATTTGGGGCGCTGCGTAAAGCCATTCAACTTCGCTCAGCAGCCCTGCCTTCTGTGCATGGCGGGCTGAATCGCCTTTCCCGATATAGAAATGCTTCAAGAGCCTGTATGGGAATATTGTTTTGTTGGCATACGAAAATAAAATCTTTGGCGGTATGATTAAAGAATAGACATATATTATCGTAAATAATGATCTTGTTTCGATAGTTGTTTATGATATCGTTCACAGAACAGTTGCTTTTTGAGCATCAGCCTCATTGAGGGGATTTCTCTAAAGATATCTTCGTTCCGATAATTCTTATTGTGTCACCAGAGTTCAACGTTATGGTCAAATGCAGTTGTCCATTTGGAGATTGCCGTATTTCTTCTGAGAAAATATATGTTCCTTGTCCCCATGGTTCTTCGAATGATATGTCAAAATGTGATGTGTTCTCCATAATTAGAGCTGCTGCCTGTTCTGCGTTTCTTATGGGAGGAAATTGGGGCAATATCAATGATATGACAATCCTTTTTTCTTGATATAAAACCGCTATATCTTGCAGTAATGAATCATGCAAATCTATTTCTGAAATTTGGAAGTTCTGACATATCGGCTTCATTCTATCTGTCTCCTTTCAACGGATGAGTTTGTCTTACTTATGGAGAGAGCCTTCTTTATGCCATGAAGGACGCTCTGTCTTCTGTAATCCACACTAATAATAACATGAGTCAGCGGAGAATGACAGCAGAATCGAGGGAGTGTTCTATCTCTCCGTCTTGACAACTGCCCTTTTGATATGCTATTATCCCCTAATGTAGGCGTATAGCCTGTTTGGGCGAAAGCCCATCCCCAACCGCACGGCGAGGTCACACAATCGGCGCTGCCGAACCGCAGCCGGCGAGTAACGTGATAGGGAGGTGTTTTCATGTATGCAATCGTAAAGACGGGCGGCAAGCAGTACAAGGTCGCTGAGGGCGATACCATTTTTGTGGAGAAGCTCGAGGCGGGCGAGGGCGAGGCTGTCGTTTTCGACCAGGTTTTGACCGTTGTCAACGGCGCAGATGTCAAGATCGGTCGTCCGATGGTGGACGGCGCGAAGGTGACGGGCAAGGTCGCGGCACACGGCAAGGGCAAGAAGATCCTGGTCTTCAAGTACAAGGCAAAGTCAAACTACCGCAAGCGTCAGGGTCATCGTCAGCCGTTCACGAAAGTCGTTATCGAGAAGATCGAGGGCTAATCCGTGATTTCGGTCAAGATCTTCGTGAATGAAGATGGGATGATCGACGGTTATGCTGTTTCAGGGCACAGCGGAACGGCGGCACGCGGACAGGATATTGTCTGTGCCGGTGTATCTGCGCTCACGCAGTCCGCGCTTCTCGGAATAATGGAGCATCTGCATCGCGCCGTCACCTATGACATTGCGAGCGGCAACCTCCGTGTGCGGCTCTCTGAACCGCCGGATGAACGCAGTGAAGCGATTCTGCGAACCATGTGGATGGGACTCGCAGAGATTGAAAAGATCAGCCCGAAAGGCATTCAGATTCAGGCAGTAAAGGGGTGAATAATTTGTTCTCGTTTGATTTGCAGCTTTTTGCACATAAAAAGGGTGTCAGCTCGACGCGCAATGGACGTGACAGCCATTCGAAGCGCCTTGGCGTGAAGGAGCAGGCGGGTACGCATGTGACGGCAGGCAGCATTATCGTACGTCAGCGCGGTACGCATTTCCATCCGGGGCACAATGTCGGCATCGGCAAGGATGACACGATCTTTGCAAAGATTGACGGCAAGGTCGCCTTCGAGCGCAAGGGACGCCATCAGCGTCAGATCAGCGTGTATCCGCTCGCGGGTGCAGCGGTCTAAGAGCGCACGGAAGTTTGATACGCAGAGATGCCTGTACTCTCTAGTACAGGCTCTTTTAGAAGCTGTTTTCGCAGGTGAAAATGCACTTGCGGGAACAGCTTATTGTGTAAAGAGGGAGGGACGTATGCAGTTTATCGATCGTGCCCAAATCACGGTGAAGGCGGGGGACGGCGGTCACGGCAAGTCCGCGTTTCGCCATGAAAAGTTTATGCCCAAGGGCGGTCCTTCGGGCGGTGACGGCGGACGCGGCGGCGATGTGATCTTTCGTGCCGACCGCAATCTGAATACGCTGCTCTCCTTTCGCTATCGCCGCAAGTTCGTCGCGAAGAACGGCGAGAACGGTGAGTACAAGAACCAGTTCGGTAAAAATGCGGCCCCCCTCTATGTCGATGTCCCGCCCGGTACGATTGTGATGGATGAGGCGACAGGAGAGGTGCTTGCCGACCTCGCAGAGATTGGGATGGAGGCGGTGATTGCACGCGGCGGACGCGGCGGGCGCGGCAATGCCAAGTTTGCCAACTCTGCCAACCGTGCGCCGTCCTTTGCTGAGTTCGGTGAGCCGGGCGAGGGACGAAAGCTTCGCCTTGAGCTGAAGCTGCTTGCCGATGTCGGGCTGGTCGGCTATCCGAGTGTCGGAAAGTCGAGCCTTGTCGCTTCCTGCTCGGCTGCACGTCCCGAGATCGCAGACTACCATTTTACGACGATTACGCCTGTCCTCGGCGTTGTCCAGACGGACTATGAGAAGAGCTTCGTCATGGCGGATATCCCAGGGCTGATCGAGGGCGCCGCCGACGGCGTGGGGCTGGGGCATGACTTTCTGCGCCATGTGGAGCGCACACGGCTGATCCTGCACATTGTGGATGCTTCCGGGATCGAAGGCCGTGACCCTGTAGAGGACTACTACAAGATCAATGCGGAGCTGGCACGCTACAGCGAGAAGATTGCGCGGCGCACACAGTTCCTCGTCGCCAACAAGATCGATCTTCCCTCTGCGGCGGAGCATCTGCCGCGTCTGAAGGAGCTCGCCGCACAGGAGGGGCTTGCGTTCTTCGCTATCTCTGCGGCGACGCGTGAAGGCGTGCAGGAGCTGATTGATCGGGTCGGTGCGTGGCTGGACGCCTATGTCCCTGAGCCGGAGGCGCAGGAGGATGATGTCGTCGTCTACGATCAGAATGCGGACGATGACGAGAAGGTGACGGTCTCACGCAACGATGCGGGCGATTTCATCGTCTCGGGAAAGGCCATCGAGAAGCTGGTCGCCATGACCAATTTCAACAATGATGAAGCCGTGCGCCGATTCCAGTATATATGGCGGCTCAAGGGGCTGGATGAGAAGCTCCGTGCACGCGGCATCAAGGAAGGCATGACCGTCCACATCGGTGATATGGCGTTCGACTATCAGGATTAACGGAGGAAAGACGTTGCTGCGAAAATCACTTTCCAGTAAGCAGATACGAAAGCTGCGCTCCCTCGGCATGACGGAGGAAGCGGTCGTCATGATCGGCAAGGAGGGAGTCAGTCCTGCTGTGGTGGCATCCGCACGTGAGGTGATAAAAAAGCGCGAGCTGATCAAGGTGCGTGTTCTGCAGAATGCGCCGGAGGAACCGACAGACGCGATTACCATGCTTGCCGAGCGCGCCGACGCCAACCTCGTTCAGGTGATCGGCAGGAACGGGCTCCTGTTCAAACGAAATTTTGACAAGCCGAGGATTGAGCTGTGACTGCGCGGGCGCGTCTCTCCGAGGCGAAGCGCATTGTCGTAAAGGTTGGAACAAGTACGCTGACGCATCCCTCGGGCGGAATGAATCTGCGCCGCATCGAGCATCTTGTGCGTGAGCTGATCGACGAGGCCAATCAGGGCAAGGAGATTCTCCTCGTTTCCTCCGGTGCAATTGCGGCGGGAATGAATGCGCTTGGCATGAAGGAACGTCCTGCAGCGGTGCCTGCGCGGCAGGCCCTTGCGGCGATCGGGCAGGGATACCTTCTCCACATTTATGAAAAGCTCTTTCATGAGTATGGACGAACGATGGCACAGGTGCTCCTGACCAAGGAGAATGCGGCGCGTCATCATCAGTACATCAACTCGCGCCGTGCCCTTCTCGCCCTGCTTGATATGCAGGTCATTCCCGTCATCAATGAGAACGACGCTGTGGCGGTGGATGAGATCAAAATCGGAGACAACGACAACCTTTCGGCGGTTGTCGCGGCACTTGTCGATGCCGATGCGCTCATTATCCTTTCGGATATCGACGGAGTCTATACGGCAAACCCGCGGACGGATGCGTCGGCGCAGCTGATCTCCGAGATCGCAGAGATTACGCCCGAGATTGAGCATCTTGCGGGCGGTGCCGGATCAGCGCAGGGCACGGGCGGGATGCAGACGAAGATCGAGGCGGCAAAGATTGCGCGCAATGCCGGTGCGACGATGGTGATAGCACGCGGTGATGAGGACGGCATCATCCGCGGCATTCTGCGTGGGGAGGACATCGGAACGATCTTCCCTGCGCGTGAGGCGCATCTCAGGACGCGCAAGAGCTGGCTCGCCTTTGGCAAGAAGCTCGCGGGAGAGCTGTCTGTCGATGCTGGGTGTGCAGCGGCGATGCAGCGCGGTGCGAGTGTTCTCGCCGTCGGTGTGACGGCCGTGGACGGCGACTTTGCCGCGGGCGAGATGGTGCGTGTGCTCAGCCCTCAGGGACAGGAGATTGCCCGTGGGATCACCGCCTACGGCACGGCGGATATAGCACGGTTGATGGGACATCAGACGCAGGACTTTCAAGGTCTTGTCTCAGACGCATCACATGAGGAGATCATACACCGGGATAATTTGGTGCTGATGCAGTAAGGAGCGATGGCGATGATGGAGCAGGCAGTGCGGGCGCAGGCGGAAGCCGCAAAGGAGGCATCCTATGCTCTTGCGGTGCTCCGCAGCGATGTGCGCGATGGGGCTCTGCATGCGATGGCGGCGGCGCTGACGGAGCACGCGGCGAAGATTCTGCAGGAGAACGCCGCCGATGTGGCAGACGCTGAGGCGGCGGAGGTGCGCGCTTGCTACATCGACCGCCTGCGGCTCACGCCGGAGCGCATCCATGCGATGGCGGAGGGGCTGCAGCTGACCGCAGCGCTTCCTGACCCGCTTGGGCGGGAGGACTACGCTGTGCGCCGTCCGAATGGTCTGGAGATTCACCGTGTCCGCGTACCGCTCGGGGTTGTCGGTATGATCTACGAGGCGCGCCCGAATGTGACGGCGGATGCGATCGGGCTCTGTCTGAAGTCAGGAAATGCCGTGCTCCTGCGCGGCGGCTCGGATGCACTGCGCTCCAACGCTGTTATTGCCGATGTCCTTTCACGCGCTGCCTATGCTGCCGGCATTCCTGTGGGAGCCGTTCAGATGCTCGCGATGAAGGAGCGCAGTGCCGTGGATGTGATGACGCATCTCACAGGGCTGCTGGATGTCCTTATTCCGCGCGGCGGGGCAGGGCTGATTCGCCACATCGTGGAGAGCAGCAGCGTCCCTGTGATCGAGACGGGATCCGGCATCTGTCATATCTATGTTGACCGCGGCGCGAACCTCACGATGGCATGTCGTATCGTGCGGAATGCCAAGGTTTCGCGCCCCTCAGTCTGCAACGCGGCAGAGACCGTGCTCGTGCATCGTGATATTGCCGCTGCATTTTTGACGCAGATGGCAGAGCAACTGCGTGTCGATGGAGTGGAGCTGCGCGGCTGTGCAGAGACGTGTGCGATTCTCAGCGACGTGGCTGCGGCAACGGAGGAGGACTGGGCGACGGAGTACGGTGACCTCATCCTCTCCGTCCGTGTCGTCGCGGATATGGATGCCGCACTGCGTCACATCAATCGCTATGGGACAGGGCATTCCGAGGCGATTGTGACGAATGACATCCGTACGGCACATGCCTTTCAGCAGAGGGCAGATGCCTCGACGGTTTATGTCAATGCTTCGACGCGGTTTACGGACGGGTTCGAGTTTGGCTTTGGTGCGGAGATCGGCATCAGCACACAGAAACTTCATGCACGTGGTCCGATGGGGCTCGAGGCTCTGACGAGTACGAAGTATCTTGTCTATGGCGAGGGGCAGGTGCGGGAAAATACGCCTGCTGCATCGGAGTCGTGCGGCGGATGCGGCGCCTGATCGGATATTGGCGCACTATGCGGCAGTATGCAGAATCGCCGAAGGGACGGCATGATCTGCGTGACTATCTGTATGCGGGGGCGACCTTCCTACTGCTCTGCACCGTTCTTTTGCTGGCAGTCTGCATCGTGAGGTGAATCGGATGGAAAAGCGCATCGGAATCATGGGTGGAACGTTCGACCCAATTCACATGGGACATCTGATTACGGCGGAGATGGTGCGCGCGGAGGCGGAGCTGAATGAGGTGCTCTTTATCCCTTCCGCACGTCCCCCGCACAAGGACGGCACACGTGCGGCATCCATTGCGGATCGTTTTGCCATGACGGCGTGTGCCATACAGGACAATCCGAACTTTTCTCTTTCGGACATGGAACTGCGTCGGGAGGGACCGTCCTATACGGTGGATACCATAGCGGCGCTCCACGACCAATTTGACGGGGCGGCGCTTTTCTTTATTACGGGTGCGGATGCGATGAATGATCTGTACCGATGGCATGAACCGCATCGCCTCTTGCAGTCCTGTCAGTTCATCGTGGCGACGCGGCAGGGGACGCCGCTTGATGAGACGCTTCTCGCGGAGCAGTTTACAGCGGAGGAGCGCCGCCACATTGACGTCGTTCCGACGCCACATCTGGAGATCTCGTCGACGATGATCCGCGCACGCGTACGCGCAGGAAAATCCATCCGGCATCTTGTACCGCGTGCCGTAGAGGAGTATATTGTAGGGAGGGGGTTATATCGTGCGCATGGACATGACGTATGAGGAGATGCGCGCTCGTCTGGCAGAACGTCTTGCGCCGGGACGCTATCAGCATTCGCTCGGGGTGGCGGATACGGCGGCGGAACTGGCACGACGCTTCGGCATGGACGAGGAACGCGCACGTACCGCAGGGCTTCTGCATGACTGCGGGCGCACCTACGCGACAGCGGAGCTTCCCGGAGAGGCGCGGCGGCGCGGGATTCCCATCGGCAGGATCGAGGCGGCGATGCCCCTGCTCCTGCACGCCTACGTGGGCGCCTATCTCATCTATGAGGACTATGGCGTCGATGACGCGGGCATTGCGCAGGCGATCTGGCGGCATACGGTTGGGGGAAGAGGGATGACCGCGCTCGATCAGATCATCTACTTTGCAGATATGATTGAGCCGTCGCGTGAATATCCGGAGGTGGAGCATCTGCGGGAGCTCGCGCGTACGGCATCACTCGACGCGATGCTGCTGGTCGGACTCACGGAGTCCATCCAATTCGTTCTGAAAAAGGGAGGGCTCGTTCATCCGGATACGGTGGCGGCACGGAACGAACTGCTTTTGCGGCAGCGCTGAACAGAGGGAAAAAGGGGGGAGAGGGGCGTTGTCCGATTATGATACGGAGGATCTCGCGGCACAGCTGGCAAGCGAAAACTCGCGCGAGAACATAAAGCGACGCCGCACACAGCGTGCACGCCGCCGACGCATGGCCGTCCTGCGCGGACTTTTTCGCCTGATCTGCACGGTCTTTCTCCTCGTCTTTGTCGGCATCTCGGGCTATTATCTGATCGGATGGGGTGTTGAGGCGTACCATGATATACGGGAAATGTATGAGGCATATCTCGTTCGTCAGGAGGAAAACCGCGGCGAGGTCGATGTGCGGTTTGACGGCTATACGAATGTTCTCGTGCTCGGTCTCGACGATGCAGTGAATATGGACGAAGCACCGGAAAAGCGTGCGGACGCCATTCTGCTCATGAGCATGGAGAATGCGACGGGCAAGGTACGCATCCTCAATATCCCGCGCGATACGTGGGTGCCTATGGCTCAGGGGAAGGGGGAGACGCGCCTTTCCCACGTCTATGCAGTGGGCGGAGCACCGTTGATGGTGCGGACGATCAATCAGATGTTCGACATCTCGATTCATCAGTACGTTGTCATCGATATGGATACCTTTGAGAAGATTGTCGATGCTGTCGGGGGGGTCGATCTCTACATTGAGCGGGATATGGACTATGACGATCCGGAGGCGGGTCTTTCCATTCACATGCGTCAGGGGTATCGCCATCTCGATGGGGCAGAGGCGGAACAGTACCTGCGCTATCGTGGGGATGATCTCGGCGATCTCGGGCGTACGCAGCGGCAGCAAAAGTTTGTCAAGGCGTTCTACGCCAAGCTGCTCCGTGTAGATACGCTGCCGAAGGTTCCGCAGATTGCGGATATTCTTAAGCAGAACGTGACGACAAGTGCTGAGTTATTTGATTCCGTGCATATCGGGAATGTGGTGCGGAAGCTGAATGCACAGCCGCCGCGCACCATCATGCTGCCGGGCGATTTTGCGCGGGATGATGATACGGTGTGGATTATGGATCGTGCGGCGACCGATAAGATCATACGTGAACTCTTTCCGTCGGAGGAGACGGAAGGAGAGCAGAAGAAGGAGGAGTAGAGTTTGACAGAGCAGGAAAAATGCCGTGTGATTCAGGCGGCAGCGGATGAAAAGAAGGCGCGCGACATCGTACAGATGGATATGGTCGGACTGATGTCGACCAATGACTATTTTATTATTTGCTCCGCAAATACTGCGACGCAGGTGCGCGCGATCGCAGACAATATCGAGGAGAAGATGGAGGAGGCAGGGGTGAACTTTCTCCACAAGGAGGGCTACCGAGAGGGCGAGTGGGTGCTGCTCGACTACGGTGATACGGTGGCACACATATTTCAGCAGGATGCGCGCGAGTACTATGCGCTGGAGCGGCTCTGGGGCGATGCCAAACTCACGCCCTATGAAGAATAGGCCGTGGCGGAGCTGCAAAAGCCCGTGCCTGCGCACCGTAAATACGGCCCCAGTCAGGTGGCGGAACTCACTGCCGTGCGCGAATCCGAGTGGGGCGTCTTTTTGGATGCAGAAACGGGCAATACGAGTGATGATATTCTGCTGCACACGATGCAGCAGACTGCACCGGTCAAGGTGGGCGACCGCGTCCGCGTCTTTCTTTACCTCGATCCGAAACGGCGGCTGACGGCGAGTATGCGTACACCGCGCATGAAGGAAGGGCAGGTTGCTCGTCTGCGTGTCATCAACGTGACGAAGGAAGGCGCCTTTCTCGATGTCGGAGCAGAGCGCGGCATTTTTCTGCCTTACGCAGGGATGCGCGGACGGCCGCAGGTCGGTGAGGTAGTTTGGGCGAAGCTCTATACGGATAAGTCCGGGCGCCTTGCCGTAACGATGGAGGTGGAGGATGAGCTGCGCCGTGCCTCTCGCCCTGCCACGGGTGTGCATGTAGGCGATCGGCTGAGAGGCTCTGTCTATAACATTACAGAACGCGGTATTTTTCTCTTTACTGAGGAGCACTATATTGCGTTCATCGATCATCAGGAGGCTCCGTGGCGGCCACGCGTCGGCGAGACCGTCGAGATTCGCGTGACTTATCTGCGTGAGGACGGGCGGCTGAACGCGTCCCTGCGCCCCCCGAAAGAGGACGCGCGCAAGCTGGATGCTGATCGCCTGCTCGCACTTTTGATGGAACATGGCGGAAAGATGCCGTATACGGACGCGACATCTCCTGCGGTGCTTAAGGATCGTTTCGGGATCAGTAAGGCCGCATTTAAGCGCGCCCTTGGGCGGTTGATGAAGGAAGGCCGCATCCATCAAGAGGATGGATGGACGTACTTATTGGAAGAACACAAAAAGAACTAGTTTTTTCTTAATCCAAGGAAGGATTTTTTCTTCCAAGGGCGAATAGAGAGCATAGCGAAGAATGTTGACGTGCAGGGGGAGAGATAAATGGCAGATACGGTAACCGAAGAGAAAAAGGGCATCCTGCTTGAGACAGGAACAAACGAATTTGAGATTGTTGAGTTCAGCATAGGGAAAGTGAACTACGGCATCAATGTCGCGAAGGTACGCGAGGTCATTACGCGTGTGCCGGTGACTGCCATGCCAGAGGCCCATCCCTATGTCGATGGCTTGTTCACACTGCGCGGTAAGGCAATCCCTCTTGTCAATATGGCACGCTGCCTTAATCTCCAGACGTCGGATGAGCTGCAGAACATCATCGTGACAGAGATCAATAACTATGACATCGGTTTCCTCGTTGGCAGTGTTTACCGTATCCATCGTATCTCGTGGAAAAATATGGAGCCGGCACCGAATGTTGGTGAAGGGTCGCGCGTGGTCGGCATCATCAAGATGGAAGATCGTATCGTTCTACTGCTGGACTTTGAGACGATCATCGCGGAGATCAATCCCGAGATCAACCAGAAGCTCACGACGGTTGCCGAGGCAACACAGGATGCCAAAACGCGGCGCGGTACGGCGCATGTCGTCGTTGCCGAGGACTCCAAGATGTTGCGTGAACTCCTCGTGACGACACTGCATGAGGCAGGCTACAAGTTCATTCGTGACTTCGGCAACGGACAGGATGCATGGGATTATCTGCAGGATCTTGCACGCAAGAATGGGCCGATCGAGAACCACGTCCGTATCATCATCTCCGATGTAGAGATGCCAAAGATGGATGGACATCGTCTGCTGAAGCTCGTGCGCGAGGACGACCGCCTTGGGGAGGTTCCGCTTGTTCTCTTCTCCTCGCTCATCAGCGAGGAGATGAGGCGCAAGGGCGAGAGCCTCGGTGCATCGGGACAGGTATCGAAACCAGAGATCAATCAACTGATCGATCTTCTGGACACACTGATCTTTGGTGAGCCCCTGCACGATACAAGCAAAGAAAATTGAGACTTGTTCTATGGGACTGCTGTATCCTGCGATACGGCAGTCCTTTTTTCGTTCTATTGACATGAATTTGAAATCTCGCTATCATAGGCATGAGGAGATGATAATATGAAGGTAGCAGTTTTGATGGGCAGCGATTCTGATTGGCCGATTCTGAAGCCGGCAGTTGAGCTCCTGAAACACTTTGGTATCGAGCCAGTTGTTAAGGTGGCGTCAGCACATCGTACGCCGTCTATCGTTCGTGATTTTGTTATGGAGGCAGATCACGACAAAGAATTTGCCGCATTTATCGTGGCGGCAGGGGCAGCGGCGCATCTCGCAGGTGTCGTAGCGAGCTATACGATCAAACCGGTGATCGGAGTTCCGGTCAATGCGACGCCGCTGAACGGGATGGATGCGCTGCTCAGCACGGTGCAGATGCCGTCGGGCGTACCCGTAGCGACCATGGCAGTCAACGGTGCGAAGAATGCGGCAATCTTTGCAGCGGAGATCCTCGCCGTATACGATACTGCCATCGCCGAGGCACTCATGGACTATCGGGAAAAGATGGTGCTGGAGGTCGAGAAGAAGGCAGATCGCGTCGCGGCACAGCTCTAAGGGATTTTTCTATTATTTGGGAAGAAAGGCAGGACAACGATGGAGCGTAAAGAGGCTCTTTATGAGGGAAAAGCAAAGATCATTTATGCCACGGACAATCCGAATGAGTACCTTGTCTACTACAAGGACGACGCGACGGCGGGGAACGGCGCGAAGCGCGGCACGATCGTGGGCAAGGGGATCATGAACAACAAGATGTCGGCATTTTTCTTCGACCTGCTGGCGAAGGAGGGCATCGCTCATCACTATATCTCCATGCCGAGCGATCGTGAGATGCTCGTGAAGAAGCTCACGATTATTCCGCTTGAGGTCATCATCCGCAATGTGGCGGCCGGCTCGCTCGCCAAGCGCCTCGGGCTCGAGGAGGGCGTACCGATGCCGTTCCCGGTCATCGAGTACTGCTACAAGAACGATGATCTCGGCGATCCGATGCTCAACCGCTATCACATCCGCGCCATGAAGATCGCGACGGATGCGGAACTGGACGAGATCGAACGCATGTCGCTGAAGATCAATGATATCCTCACGAAGTTCCTCAAGTCCAAGAAGGTGGATCTCATTGACTTCAAGCTGGAGTTCGGCAGAGATGCCGACGGGAAGATCATCCTTGCCGATGAGATTTCGCCGGACAACTGCCGTTTCTGGGACAGCGATACGAAGGAGAAACTGGATAAGGATCGTTTCCGCCGCGACCTCGGCAACGTAGAGGATGCCTATAAGGAGATGCTCCGCAGGCTGACGGGAGAAGCATAAGAGCGATGTACGAAAAAGTGCCAAAGTGGAAGGAAGAGTGCGGCATCTACGGCGTGTATTCTCCGACGGAGGATGTGTCCGAGATGACGTATCTCGGTCTCTTTGCGCTCCAGCATCGCGGACAGGAGAGTGCGGGTATTGCGCTGACGGACGGTGCATGGATTGACGTCAAAAAAGGGATGGGGCTGGTGACCGAGGTGTTTCGCTCGGAACTGCCTCATCTTGACCATGCCAAAATTGCCATCGGTCATGTGCGCTATGCGACCACGGGGTTCAGTCTCGCTGCGAATGCACAGCCGCTGCGCGTCAACTATGCCGGCGGTGCGCTGGCACTGGCGCATAACGGCGACCTCACCAATGCCGCATGGATTCGCCGCGACCTTGAGAGCAAGGGTACGGTGTTCCAGACGACGATCGACTCGGAGGTCTTTGTCCATCTGATCGCACGCTCACAGAAGGCGACCATCGAGGAGCGCATCTTGGAGACCGCGCAGAAGGTACGCGGCGCATTCTGCCTGACCATCATGACGGAGAACAAGCTCATCGGTGTGCGCGATCCGCAGGGCTTTCGTCCGCTTTGTATCGGACGGACGGAGGAGGGCGGCTGGGTGCTTTCCTCCGAGACATGTGCGCTCGATGTCAACGGAGCTTCCTTCGTGCGCGATGTGCTGCCGGGAGAGATGGTCGTCGTGGAGAACGGCGCACTTAGGTCCTACCGTTTCACCAATGGGCAGGATGTTGCTTCCTGCATCTTCGAGTACATCTATTTTGCACGCCCCGACTCGATCATCGATGGACAGAGTGTTCATGCAGCACGCTTCGAGATGGGGCGTGTTCTGGCGCGCGAGTCCGGGCTTCGCGGTGATGTGGTCATCTCGGTGCCGGACTCGGGAACGACGGCAGCGACGGGATTCGCCTATGAGACGGGCATCCCGTTTGCGGAGGGCCTCATCAAGAACCGCTACATCGGACGGACGTTCATCCAGCCGACGCAGAAACAGCGCGATACGGCGGTCAAGCTGAAGCTGAGTCCCGTGCGCTCTGTTGTTGAGGGAAAGTCCGTCATCATGGTGGATGACTCCATCGTGCGCGGCACGACGAGCGGCAAGATCGTACGGCTCCTGCGGAATGCCGGAGCGCGTGAAATCCATGTTTGCATCAGCAGCCCGCCGATCACCGATCCCTGCTACTACGGCATCGATACGTCGGTGCGCAAGGAGCTGATCTCGGCGACGAAGAGCCTTGAGGAGATTCGCAATTTCATCGGTGCGGATTCCCTTCACTTCATCTCCATCGAGGGATTGCGGACATGCGTACCTGCCCTCAATCCGGATCACATGTGCTACGCATGTTTTAACAATCAGTACCCGGTTCCCGAGGAGGATGCCGCCCTCGACGCGGGCGACGCGATCACGCGTGAGCAGCAGCGGCTTGCACAGCGCGAAAGGGGGATGTAAGTGTCCATGGAAAAGATGACCTATCGTGATGCGGGGGTCGACATCGATGCGGGCAACGAATCCGTATCGCTGATCAAAGACAGCGTGCGTGCGACCTATCGTCCGGAGGTGCTCGGCGATCTGGGCGGCTTCGGCGGTCTGTTTGCCCTGCGTGCGCAGGACTATCGTGAACCCGTGCTCGTCTCCGGAACGGATGGAGTCGGGACGAAGCTGCGGCTTGCTTTCCTGTTGAATCGACATGATACCATTGGGCAGGATGCCGTGGCGATGTGTGTCAACGACATCCTCGTGCAGGGGGCAGAGCCTCTGTTTTTTCTTGACTACCTTGCCGTCGGCAAACTTGAGCCGACGCAGGTTGCCGACGTGGTCTCCGGCGTTGCCCGTGCCTGCAAGGAATCCGGCTGTGCGCTCATCGGCGGTGAGACGGCGGAGATGGCGGGGTTCTACCCCGTGGGTGAGTACGATATCGCGGGGTTTGCCGTCGGTGTCGTCGAGCGCGAACGCCTCATCACGAGTGCGCGTGTGAAGGTAGGAGACGTCCTGCTCGGACTGCCTTCCTCGGGCGTACATTCCAACGGATACTCCCTCGTGCGCAAGATCGTCTTTGAGCACAAGGGCTTCCGCGGCGATGAGTATATGGAGGAATTGGGACGCAGCATCGGCGAGGAGCTGCTGACGCCGACGCGTCTCTATCCGCAGGTGTGCCTGCCGCTGATACGTGACTTTGATCTTCACGGTATGGTGCACATCACGGGCGGCGGGTTCTATGAAAACATTCCGCGTGCCCTCCCCGATGGGATGGGCGCGGAGGTCGATGCCGCCGCGTGGGAGATGCCTGCGGTCTTCCGCCTTCTGCAGGAGTGGGGCAATGTCGACTGGGCGGAGATGTACCGCACGTTCAACATGGGGATCGGAATGGTGCTCATTGCCTCTGAGGAGGAGGCTGCGCGCATCGAGGCACATCTCGGTGCGCAGCATGAGGCGGTCTTCCGGATCGGACGCGTGACCGAGGGCGCACATGAGACGACGATCAAGGGCGGTGTCTTTGATGCCTAGGGAAAAGATTGGAGTGCTCTGCTCGGGGCGCGGGTCGAACCTTGCGTCCATCATCGATGCCGTGGAGCGCGGGGACATCTGTGCGGAGATTGCCGTCGTCCTGGCAGACAAGGCGGAGGCTTATGCGCTCACGCGCGCGCGGGAACATGGCATCCCTGCCGCTGCCGTTGTGCGCAAAGAATATGCTGAACGCGAGGACTTTGAGCGTGTACTGCTCGAACAACTGCATGCGCACGGGGTCACACTCGTCGTGCTGGCAGGGTTTATGCGGATCCTGTCGCCATTCTTCGTGCGTGCCTATGCGGGATGCATCCTCAATATCCACCCCGCACTGCTGCCAAGTTTCCCTGGGGCGCATGCCCATCGGGATGCATTGGCCTACGGGGTGAAGGTCAGCGGATGTACGGTGCACTTTGTGGATGAGGGGACGGACTCCGGCCCCATCATTCTTCAGGCAGCTGTGCCTGTAGCAGAAGGGGATACGGAGGACAGCCTTGCCGCACGCGTTCTAAAGGAGGAACATCGGATCTTTCCTGCAGCAATTCGACTCTATGTTGATGGCAGACTTCGTACAGACGGCAGACAGGTACACATCCTGCCCCCTGCCGAAGGAGGAGCATTATGAAGATAAAACGTGCCCTGATCAGCGTATCCGATAAGAGTGGTGTCGTCGAATTCGCACGGACACTGCAGAAGGCAGGCATTGAGATCGTCTCTACGGGCGGGACGATGAAGGCGCTGCGTGAGGCGGGGATTCCCGTTATCTACGTCAGTGATGTCACCGGGTTTCCTGAGATTATGGATGGCCGCGTCAAGACCTTGAATCCCCTCGTGCACGGCGGGATTCTCGCTGTGCGCGGCAATCCGGAGCACGAGAAGGCGCTGCGGGAGCTGAAGATCACACCGATTGATCTCGTTGTCGTCAATCTCTATCCGTTCGTAGAGACCGTGGCGAAGCCCAACGTTACACTTGCCGAGGCGGTCGAGCAGATCGACATCGGCGGTCCCGCGATGATTCGTGCCGCAGCGAAGAACTTTAAGTTCGTCACTGTCATTACCAATCCGTCGCGCTATGCAGAAATCGCCGCGATGATCGAAAAAGACGGTGCGGTGGACGGCATGACGCGGATGCGTCTGGCGCAGGAGGCATTTGCTCATACGGCAGAGTATGACCGTGCCATCGGAGCATATCTCTCACAGCAGATAGAAAAATGAGGAAGACGACGTGAATATTCTTGTCATCGGCTCGGGCGGGCGCGAGCACGCTCTGTATTGGAAACTCTCGGAAAGCCCGCAGACGGAGCAGATTTACGCCATCCCCGGCAATCCCGGCATGGACGCGTCGGCGGCGATTGCACTTGACGATCATGCGAAGATCCTGCGCTTTGTCAAGGAGAAAGATATCGGACTTGTCGTCGTTGGCCCCGAGGTGCCGCTGATGAATGGGCTGGTGGATGAGCTCGAGGCGGCGGGCATTCGTGCCTTTGGCCCGCGCGCGAACGCAGCGGAGATCGAGGTCTCGAAGTCCTTCGCTAAGGATCTCATGAAAAAGTATGGAATCCCGACGGCGCGCTATGAGGTCTTTACCGCGGCAGAACCCGCACGCGCCTACATCCGTCAGGAGGGCGCTCCCATCGTCGTCAAGGCGGATGGCCTTGCGGCAGGCAAGGGCGTTATCGTCGCCATGACGGAGCAGGAGGCACTCGATGCCGTCGATGCCATCATGGAGGATCACTCCTTTGGTGATGCGGGGGCACGCGTCGTCATTGAGGAATTTATGGAGGGGGAGGAGGCATCCCTTCTCGCCTTTACCGATGGGACGACGATCCGTCCGATGATCAGCGCGCAGGATCACAAGCGTGCCTATGACGGTGACCGCGGACCGAATACGGGCGGCATGGGGACCTATGCGCCTGCGCCGGTCATGACACCGGAGATGACGGAGCGTGCCGTGGAGGAGATTCTAAAGCCGACCATCGCCGCCATGGCGAAGGAAGGACGCATCTATCGCGGCTGTCTCTATCTTGGTCTGATGGTGACGGCGGATGGCCCGAAGGTCGTGGAGTTCAACGCGCGGTTCGGCGATCCAGAGACGCAGGTTGTTCTTCCGCTTCTCGACAGCGATCTCGTGACAATCATGTGTGCCTGTGCAGACGGAACTCTCGCCGACGTTCCCATCCGTTGGAAGGACGGCGCGGCCGTCTGTGTCGTGCTTGCCTCGGGCGGCTATCCGGGACATTATGACAAGGGGCAGGAGATCCATGGGCTTGCCGACGCCGAGGCGATGGGTGCACTCGTCTTCCATGCCGGAACGGCGATGAAAGATGGGAAGCTCGTCACCAATGGCGGACGCGTGCTCGGCGTGGTTGGGCGCGGTGCGGATATATCCTCTGCCGTCGATGCGGCCTATGCTGCTGCTACGAAGATTTCCTTCAAAGATGCTTACTATCGCAAGGATATTGCGCATCGCGCACTCGGACGATAATTTCACAGAAAAAGAGCTTGCCGTGTTCGGCAAGCTCTTTTTCTATATGTGTATGCTGTTATTGAAGGGCTTCTTTCAGTACTTCCATATTCTTCTTCATGGTGTCGATGTATGCATTCTTTGCCGCAGGCGTTGCTTCTCCCGTGACGACGGGATCGAGCGTATAGATCTTTGCGCCCGTCTCACGTGCAATCGTCTCTGCGGCGGCAGGGGAGTACTGCGGCTCGGTAAAGAGCACCTTGGTCGGGAGTGCATTTACCTGCTCGATGGTTTCCTGCAGCTCGCTCGGTGTCGGCTCCGTCCCCGGCTCGCGCTCGACGACGGCAATGATGTTCAGATGGAACTCCTTCGCAAAGTAGGGGAATGCCTCGTGGAATGTCACAATGTCCTTATGTGGAACACCGTCGAGCGCGGCGTGCATCTCTGTTTTCAGTGCCGTGAGCTTTTCGATGTAGGCGGAAGCATTTTTCTCATAAGCGTCTGCATGGGCAGGATCGGCTTCCTTCAGCTGATCGGCAATGTTGCGCACCTGCGCGATGGCGTCGGTGACGCTCAGCCAGACGTGGGGGTTGTCGCCCTCGTCGTCGTGGATCAGCTCAATGCCGCGCGACGCATCGATGATCTTCATTTCCTTCTGTGCGCCCGTTACCTTGTCCATGAAGTCCTCCATGCCGGCACCGTTGATGACAAAGGCATCGGCATGTTCGAGTGTTTTCATGTCCTCGGTCATGAGTTGGTAGTCGTGCAGGCATCCTGTCTGCGGTTTCGTCATATTGGTGACTTCCACACCGTCTACGCCGTCTGTGATGTTGATGGCTGCTATATACATGGGATAGAACGAGGTGACGATGCGGAACGGTTTCTCCGCTTTCTTCTCCGCGGATTGCTGTGATCCGCCGCAGCCGAGGAGCGCTGTCGTGAGGAGGACGAGCAGGAGAGATAGGATTTTTGTGGTCATTTTCATGAATATTGCTCCTTAAAAACTGAACATTTGCTAGATTGGTGAAACGACGATAGGAAGATGATACGCCATGGTGAGATAGATTGTCAATAGGCAAGGCATAAAATATAGAAAATTTTTATCAATAGATACTATGTATAAATAAATGTTCAGATGAGTATAAAATGAAGATAGGGCTCAAGCCTTATTTTGTGAAAATTTGATTACAAGATTGACACGAATTATCCCTATGGAGTATAATGACAGAGCATCATTTTGAGATGCGAAATACTCCGCGCGTGGAGGGAGGGGAAATGCATGGCAAATGAAATCAAGGTCGGCAAGAATGAGTCGATCGACAGTGCTCTCCGCCGCTTTAAGCGTATGTCACAGAAGGCCGGTACTCTTGCCGAAGTTCGAAAGCGTGAACATTACGAGAAACCGAGCGTTCGCCGCAAGAAGAAGTCTGAGGCGGCACGCAAACGCAAATACAGGGGCTGACTGCATAAGGCATCCGCGGCGCAGTGCTGCGGATGTTTTTCTTTTTATAGGAAAGGATGAAAGCAATGTCACTCATGGAAAAGCTTACGGCAGATATGAAGGAAGCCATGAAGCGGGGCGAGAAGGACCGCCTTTCCGTCATTCGCCTGGTGCGAGGTGCGGTGCGTCAGGCAGAGATCGATGGGAAGAAGACACTCACAGATGATGAGGTGATCGGCGTCATCTCCAAGGAAGTGAAAATGCGCCGCGATTCCATTGAGGAGTTCGCACGCGGCAAGCGCGATGATCTCGTTGCCAAGACCAAGGCGGAGATTGATGTTTTGATGCCTTATCTCCCTACACAGCTCAGTATCGATGAGGTGAAGAAGCTCGTGGCGGATGCTGTCGCCGAAGTCGGTGCAGTGACGGCAAAGGACATGGGCAAGGTAATGGGGGTCCTCATGCCGCGCGTCAAAGGGCGTGCTGATGGGAAACTCATCAATGAAGCCGTTCGTGCACATTTGAAGTAATCTCCTTTTCAGAACACATCCCCGCATTTTCCTTTGACAAAGGAGCGGGGATTTTTATATAATTGAAGGAGAGAATTCTTTCACAGAAACGAACAAGGAGATACAGATGGCAGAAAAGGACAAGCGGGCAAGCAAACTCGATAAGCCGATGACGCGTGAGGAGGCACTTGAGAATGCCCTGCAGAACATCGAGAAGGCGCATGGCAAGGGGGCGATCATGCGCCTCGGTGAAGCCAAGGCGAACATGAACGTCGAGGTGATCTCCACGGGGATCCTGCCGCTCGATATCGCACTTGGCGTCGGCGGCATTCCGCGCGGACGCATCATCGAGGTGTTTGGCCCCGAGTCCTCGGGCAAGACGACGGTCACGCTGCACATGATCGCCGAGGCGCAGAAGGCAGGTGGTATTGCGGCATTCATCGACGCAGAGCATGCCCTTGACCCGGAGTATGCACGCAAGCTCGGCGTCAACATCGAGGAGCTCCTCATCTCACAGCCGGATACGGGCGAGCAGGCACTTGAAATCGTGGATGCGCTCGTGCACAGTGCCGCGATTGACATCATTGTCGTGGACTCGGTCGCAGCTCTCGTGCCGAAGTCCGAAATTGAGGGCGATATGGGCACCTCTGTGGTCGGTCTGCAGGCGCGACTCATGAGTCAGGCGATGCGCAAGCTGACGGGCATCATCAGCAAGACGCGTACGGCCGCCGTCTTCATCAATCAGCTGCGCGAGAAGATCGGCGTTACCTATGGCAATCCGGAGGTGACGACGGGTGGGCGCGCGCTGAAATTCTATGCATCAGTGCGCATTGATGTGCGTCGCGCCGATTCCATCAAGCAGGGCACGGAATCCCTCGGCAATCGTACGCGTGCCAAGATCGTTAAAAACAAGGTCGCGCCGCCGTTCAAGACAGCGGAGTTTGACATCATGTACGGGGAGGGTGTCTCACGTCTCGGCAGCATCATTGACATGGGCGTCGAGCTGGACATCGTCGATAAGAGCGGCGCATGGTTCTCCTACGAGGGAACACGCCTCGGACAGGGCAAGGAAAACGCCAAGGCGACTCTTGAGGAAAAACCCGAGATGATCGCCGAGATCGAGGAGAAGATCCGCACGAAGCTCCTCGTCGAGGGAGTGAAGCCGAAGAAAAAGGGAGCAGGCAAGAAGACTGCTGCCACTGAGGCAGCAGCGCAGGATCCTTCGGATCTGCCGACACAGGAGCCGCCGATGGGAGAAGATGAATGACGCCTGCGCAGGCTGAAGCAGGGCGCGGGGGCAAAAAGCGGGAGGAGCGCACAGCCCTCATGACAGCGGTGGACTATCTTGCGCGTCAGGCACACAGCGAAAAAAGGCTGCGGGAAAAACTGATGCGTAAGGGCTTCCCGACAGAGGAGATCGATGCCGCAATCGCGCGCCTGATCGAGCGCCATTACCTCGATGATGCCGATCTCTGTGCACAGCAGTTCATGTATCTCTATCAGGAGAGCCGTGACTCGGTGCGGCAGATCTGCGCAAAGCTCATCCATCGTGGCTTTGACCATGATCTTGTGTGGAGCGTCGTCCCCGAGGACACGGATGAACGCGAGACGATGGCAGCGGAGCGTGTCCTTGCCATGAAGTACAAAGCGGGCGACAGGGAACAGAAGATGATGGCAACGCTCTGCCAACGGGGATTTTCGGTCGATGTGGCACACAGTGCCGTTCGGCACTTTAGGGATTCCTTTGCCGAGGATATGGAAGAATAACGTGAGAAGGGGAACGAAGATGAACAGACCCGATGCCACAGAAATGATCTTGGTGCTGGACTTCGGCGGACAGTACAATCAGCTCATCGCGCGCCGCGTGCGTGAGAACCATGTCTACTGCGAGGTGCATCCGCATACGCTGCCATTGGAGCAGATTCGTGCACTCGCTCCGCGCGGTATTATCCTGACGGGCGGTCCGAACAGTGTCTATGGCGAGGGGGCTGTTACCGCCCCCAAGGATCTCTTTGCCCTCGGCATCCCCGTGCTCGGTATCTGCTATGGAGCGCAACTGATGGCGCATCTCTGCGGCGGACGCGTGGAGACGGCGCCGACGAGCGAGTACGGGCGTACGGAGGTGGAGATCGTCGACACCTCGTCGCCTCTCTTTCAGGGGATACCGCAGACGAACGTCTGCTGGATGAGTCATACGGACTACATAAGCGGACTGCCGCACGGCTTTCACGTGACGGCGCGCACACCCGTCTGCCCCATCGCGGCGATGGATAACCCCGCAGAGCGTCTCTATGCCGTGCAGTTCCATCCCGAGGTGATGCACACGGAGCACGGGACAGAGATGCTGCGCAGCTTTGTCTATGATGTCTGCGGATGCACGGGAACGTGGCGCATGGATTCCTTCGTGCAAAAGACCATTGAGGAACTGCGTCAGCAGATCGGCGGTGGGCGGGCTCTCTGTGCCCTGTCGGGCGGTGTGGACTCCTCCGTCGCCGCCGTGCTCCTCTCCAAGGCAATCGGCAGTCAGCTCACCTGCGTCTTTGTCGATCATGGTCTCCTGCGCAAGAATGAAGGCGATGAGGTCGAGGCCGTCTTTGGGCGCGGCGGCACCTATGATGTCAATTTTGTCCGCATCAACGCCCGTGATCGTTTCTATGCGCGGCTTAAGGGCGTAACGGAGCCAGAGCAGAAGCGCAAGATCATCGGCGAGGAGTTTATCCGCGTCTTTGAGGAGGCGGCACGTGAGATCGGTGCGGTGGATTTCCTCGTGCAGGGGACAATCTATCCCGATGTCATTGAGAGCGGACTCGGAAAATCTGCGGTGATCAAGTCGCATCATAACGTTGGCGGATTGCCCGATCATGTGGACTTTAAGGAGATCGTCGAGCCGCTGCGTCTCCTCTTTAAGGATGAGGTGCGTGCGGCGGGGCGTGAGCTCGGTATCCCTGACTATCTTGTTGATCGTCAGCCGTTTCCGGGGCCCGGTCTCGGCATCCGCATCATCGGAGAGGTTACGGAGGAGAAGGTACATATCGTTCAGGAGACAGATGCCATCTACCGTGAGGAGATCGAGAAGGCGGGCATCCACAAAAATCTCGGGCAGTACTTCGCGGCACTCACCAATATGCGTTCCGTCGGGGTCATGGGCGATGGGCGTACGTACGACTATGCGATCGCCCTGCGCGCCGTTGAGACCAGCGACTTCATGACAGCGGAGTCCGCGCAGCTCCCATGGGAACTTCTTGCGCGCGTGACGACGCGCATCGTCAACGAAGTGCGCGGCGTGAACCGCGTGCTCTATGACTGCACGGGGAAGCCGCCGGGAACGATCGAGTTCGAGTGAGAGAAGAACGATTTGACGAAAACGAGGAGAGAGATTATAATAGACACAGAAAGGTGCTGTCGGTAGACGGTCAGCCCCATTTAGACTTTTGGTTTAGAAAACCCGCCTAAACTTTGCTGGGGCTAGGCGGGCTTTCTTATGCTTTTAGAACGACGAGGATAAACAGCGTCACGAGAAGCAACGCGAGTAAATCGTTGATCGTCATCGGCATCGCCCTCTCTAGGGGCTAAGATTGACCGCCTACCGTCTTGGCAGCACCTTTTGACAGTATATCATATATGACAGCTTTGCGCTGTCTTTTTTGTTGGAGACGAGACAACATTGATCAAGGAGCATCCTATGTACCACTACCACCATCTTACACTAATTGAACAGGTGCTGGATCCGTTTAAGAGGGCCTTCGGATTGCAGAGCGTGACACGGCAGGATTTCTTCCGATATCTACGTGATCCTGCATACAAGTATCATGATGCGGCCATGTCCTATTTCATGTCGGCACTCGAAGATGAGGCGGAGGTATTTATTTTTGGCAGCTATTGACATGCTGTCTGCTTTTCGCTATACTTTCCTTTGTCAGCGCGAAGAGCGCGGGGGCATAGCTCAGCTGGGAGAGCGCTTGCATGGCATGCAAGAGGTCAGGGGTTCGATCCCCCTTGTCTCCACCATATCGACACTTACGGATGCAAGAGAAATCCTGCATCCGTTTTTTTTGCAAGAATAAATGGGGCTGTTGCACGATTGAAGATCGTCGGATTGATTTGGATTTTTGGTTTACGGTGGAGAACAGTTTAAGCGAACGATGATTTTTGCTCTGGCAGAGGATTTGCGAGAGACGTTAGAGAAAAAAGTAGATGTTTTTGAGATCGATGAAGTCAACCCGGACAGTAATTTCTACAAAACAATTATGAAAGAAAAGGTTTTGGTGGCATGAAGTATTCCGATCGACAAAGAGTTCAAAAGATATATGACTATGCTGCTCGCCTGCAGGAATATATCCTAAAAATAGCATTGAAAAAGAAGCACTGATGACACAGCTGCCGTTGTCACAACGCCGCTATATAATATGGGGGAGCATAGCCATAATTTGACCCCGGAGTATAAAGCGAAACATAGTGAGATTCCATGGGCGATGATCGTAGGCTTGCGGCATCGTCTTGTGCATGATTATGATGGAACAAACTGGAATATTATAGCGGAAGTCGTTTTTGAAGAATTACCAATTTTGATAAGACAGTTAGAGGCGTGCTTGACGGAAAATGAGAATACGGATGCTGTATGACAGCAAATGATGATTCTCTAGGAAATTGTATCATCACATAAAAATGACTGCTGCATAAGGATATGTACCTTCTGCAGCAGTCATTTTCTTATGGAATCACCCATGTAGAGAGCTCTCTTCTGCAGATTCTGCATCCGCTTCATTCGGGAGAAGATTGCTGATGTAGGGCGTGCGCCCTGAGAGCACATCGTCATAGAATCCCTGCTTCCAGTCGATGTAGTCGATGGATGCTTGGACAGCAGTGAGCCGATCGACGAGTTCCGCACGCTTGCCTGCAAGGATTTCTTTGCGCTCTGGGATGGTGGGGACGCCGCCGAGGCAGAGTGCGAGGTATTCCTTCATTTCGGCGAGACTCATGCCGCAGTTTCTGAGGCAGGTAAGGCTTTTCAGCCATCCAATATCGTGATTGTCGAAAATACGGTGATTGTGTGCATCACGCTTGACGTTCGGCAGAAGCCCCTGATTGCAGTAGAATTTCAGCGTCTCATAGCTCATTCCTGTCGCTTCACAGGCTCCCTTCATTGTATACATGATTTTCCTCCAAAAAATTTCAAAAAGGGCTTGCGCGGTAGCTGCTACCGCCTGTTATGATAGCATTGTACTACGGATGGCAGGGCAGGGCAAGTCCCCTCCTAGGAGATCTGTTTTAGGAGGATGATATCATGCGAACACAGTATGCTTTGACGGCAGCACTTTTGGTGAGTCTATTTATGGGGAGTGTCGAGGCACTGAGCCGTCCCGTGACAATCGAGGATCAAGGCAGCTTTATGGCGGGCGGCGTGACAATTACCGCGCCCGGCGTATACAAGGACAGCGAACCGACGAACTACGACGGTGAGACACTGCACGGCGATGCTGCCTATGTGTTCTGGCAGCGTCCTGTAAAGGCGAAGAAGAACGCGCTCATTTTCCTGCACGGCTACGGACAGTCGGGCAAGACGTGGGAGACGACACCCGACGGGCGCGACGGCTTCCAGAACATCTTCCTCGCAAAGGGGTGGGCGACCTACATCGTGGATGAACCGCGCCGCGGGCGTGCAGGACAGTCGACCGTGCCCGCAGAGCTCAAAGCACAGCCGCAGGATCAACTCTGGTTCAACAACTTCCGCATCGGGCAGTACCCGATGATCTTCGATGGCATGGCGTTCCCGCGCGACGAGGAGTCGCTGCGGCAGTTCTTCCATCAGATGACACCCGACACGGGAAAATTCGATGTGGAGGTTGTCGCAAAGGCAATGGAGGCGGTCATTGACCATACGGGCGATAATGTCCTCATCACGCACTCGGCGGGCGGCGGTCCGGGGTGGCTCGCGGCGATTCGCAGTCCCAAAGTGAAGGGCGTGATCGCTCTCGAACCGGGTACGTTCCCGTTCCCGCCGGGCGAGGTGCCTGTGGTTGAGGAGACAACAAGCCCGTTCCCCGCGCGCGGAATGGAGGTGACGGCGGAGGAGTTCGAGGCTCTTCTGAAAACGCCGATGGTCGTCTATTTCGGCGACAAGATCCCGACGGGCGATAAGCCGCACGAAATCTGGGGTCTCGACAACTGGCGCACGCGGCTGAACCTCGCAAGCCGCTGGGCGGAGGTCGTGCGGACACATGGCGGCGATGCGGAGATTATCGTTCTGCCCGATGTTGGCATCAAAGGAAACACGCACTTCCTCATGTCCGACCTCAACAACGCAGAGGTCGCGGCGGAGATGGAGCGATGGATGCACGAGAAGGGCTTGGATAAAAAGTAATAATCATTTGGGGATTTGGGAAAGGAAGTTTTACCAATGAAAAAATCAATCATGAAATCAGCACTTTTGATGTCTCTCGGACTCTTTGCATTCGGGGGCGGCGGTGCCTCGGCGAGCGAGAGCAAGCGTCCGAACGAGAATCCGTTCGGGCTCGTCTATCAGGGCGCACTGACGGAGAATGTCACGGGCAAGGTGAACATCCGCCCCGTAACGTACGAAGTGGAGGGCATCGAGGTTGCCGCGAATCTCTACCTTCCCGCAGACTACGATGAAACGAGCGACAAGAAATATGCTGCCGTGACCGTGGCGCATCCCAACGGCGCGAGCAAGGAGCAGGTGGCAGGGCTGTATGCACAGCGACTGGCGGAGCTTGGATACATCGCCCTTGCCTGCGATGCACGCTATCAGGGCGCGAGCGGCGGCACGCCGAGACTGAGGGACTATCCCTCGAACCGCATCGAGGATGTCAGCGGCATGGTGGACTATCTGTCTCAGCTGCCGAAGGTGGACAAGACCCGCATCGGTGCGCTCGGCATTTGCGGCGGCGGCGGCTATACACTCGCGGCGGCGCAGACCGACAAGCGCATCAAGGCGGTTGCCGCGCTGTCGATGTTCAACTCCGGCAGGGTGCGTCGGAACGGTTTCCAGGATGCGGACATCAAGGGCATCCAGACACGTCTGCAAAAGGCAGCGGATGCACGGGAGAAGGAGCTCGCAGGGGAAATTGTCTATGAGGGATTCCTCCCGCCGAACGCCACCGATGAACAGCTCCGCGCCAAGATGGCGGAGCTTCCCGAAAACACGCTCTATCGCGACGGCATCGAATACTACGGCCTCTCCCACCGTCATCCGAACGCTACGGGAATCTACACCACCGAATCCTTTATGAAGCTCATGGCGTTTGATGTGGAGGATCGTATGGAGCTGATCAATCAGCCCCTCCTGATGATTGCAGGCGAGAAGGCGGACACCCTCTATATGACGAAGGATGCCTTTGCCAAGGCGACCGGCACGGAAAACAAAGAGCTTTTCCTGATTCCGAGCGCGAGCCACATCCGTACCTACTGGGTGCCTGAGTACGTGGATCAGGCGGTGGCGCAGCTCCAGATGTTCTACGCAAAGAATCTTTGATGGAATGAGATGATGTCAATGAAAAAGGGCAAGAGCTTTATCGCGGCGGCGACTATGTCGCTCGGCCTCACTGTCGGCTCCGCATGGGCAATGCCGCTTCCCCTCGGCACAGATATATCGGATCGCTTTCATGGGACGGTACACAGAAATGACCTCATTGCCACCGATGAGACATACAACCTTCCGCAGACGAATGTGATTTCCTTTGAAGCCGGCAGTTACAGCGGCTGGCACGTGCACGGGGCGATGACCGTCATCGGCATCGCAGGGACGGGACTTTATCAGGAGTGGGGCAAGGAGGCGGTTCTGATTCGTCCCGGGGATGTGGTGAATATTCCCGCAGGAGTGCCGCATTTCCACGGCGCGGCAAAGGATGCCGCGTTCCAGCAGTTCGTCATCTATGACAGCACATGGAAAGCGCCCGAAGGACACGCGGCACATACCGGCGCGCTCACCGAGGAGCAGTACGAGGAGGCGAATGAGAACGCCGCCGCCCCAAGCGCAATGCAGAACAATGACAGCGAGTTTTTGTTTGGCACTGGGATGACGGAGCTGACAACGCCCAATTTCAACTCTGCGGTATACCTCAGAAAGATTCTGGGTACGCCGAATGCCGCAAATTCGCCCGAGTGGGTCTATGTTGCCTTTCCTGCAGGAACGTACAACCGCTGGCACAGTCACAAAACGGGGCAGGTGCTCATTGCGACCGACGGCATCGGCTATCATCAGATCAAGGGCGGTGCGTTGGAGGTTCTGCATCCGGGGGATGTGGTTTTCTGTCCGCCCAATGTCGTTCATTGGCACGGTGCATCTCCCACAAGCAAATTCGCCCACATCGCGATCAGTCCGCAGGATAATCACGATGTTACATGGTACGATTTCCCTACGGCGGAATATGAGGCAATCGTACCCGAATGATTCCGTAAAAAGGAGAATAACGAATGAAAACAGCACGAACAAAAAAGACGTTCCTGTCGCTGCTTTCGCTCGGTCTGCTTATGTGCATGCCCTTTTCCGAGGGGCAGGTATTTGCCGCAGATGGAATGAAGGCAAATACGGTTCGCATGGAGCAGGGCGATTTCCTTGCGGGACCCGGCATTGCTGTGGCATCGACCGAGAGCGGTCTGGTGCAGGGCTATGTGCGCAAGGGCATCTACACCTATCACGACGTTCCCTATGCCGAGGCAAAGGAGCGTTTCGTCCGCGCCGAGCGCGTAACGCCGTGGCAGGGGGTACGTCTCGCGTTTGACTACGGAGCGATTGCGCCGCAGGAAAAGGGCGGTTTTCCGAATACAACATGGGAAGACCCCGCGCGTGAGTTCCCGATGGACAACAACTGCCAGAATCTCAACATCTGGACACCCGGCATCGCGGACGGCAAGAAACGCCCCGTCATGGTCTGGCTGCATGGCGGCGCGTTCTCCGCAGGTTCGTCTGCTGAGATTCCCGCCTATGACGGTGCCAATCTCAGCCGTGAGGGCGACGTTGTCGTTGTTTCCGTTAATCATCGTCTGAATGTGCTCGGACATTTCGACCTCTCCGCCTATGGGGAGAAATACCGCAATGCGGACAATGTCGGTATCTATGACCTCGTTGACGCGCTGCGCTGGGTGCGGGACAACATCGCACAATTCGGCGGTGATCCTGCAAACGTCACGATCTTTGGTGAGTCGGGCGGCGGTTCAAAAGTACTCGCACTGATGACAACCCCATATGCAAAGGGGCTGTTCCACAAGGGCATCGTCGAAAGCGGTGCGGCTCCGACCATGGGACCGGTATTCATGCCAAAAGAAGCGGCAGCGCGTGTGACGGAGCTGACGCTGGAAAAACTCGGCATTACGGCAGAACGCATTGAGGAGATTCAGACCATTCCCTATGAGCATTTCACGACAGCATCGAATGAGGCACTCAAACAAGCAGGGGAGGAATTCAAGGTTCCACAGGCACTCGGAACAGGCTATGGTATGAGCTGGGAGCCGGTGATTGACGGCGACTTCATGCCGACGAATCCTGTGACGGCAGACGGCTTTGCCGCCGCAGGGAAGGACATCCCACTGCTCATTGGTTCAAATCGGACGGAGTGGACGAATTTCTCCGACATCATGCAGATGGAGAGAGCACAGTCCGACAACAAGAATACCTGGAGCACAGAGGAAGTTGACCGCCGTCTGAGGGACGCATACGGCGATAAGGCGGAGAAAATCGCGGCGGCATTCCTGCGCGCCTATCCGCAGAAGAAACGTGCAGATGCACTCTACGTCGACACGATGATCCGCCTGCCGATCAAAGAGATCATGGATCACAAGGCAATGCAGGGCGGCGCACCTGTCTACGCCTATCTCTTCGCGTGGGATTCGCCGATGATGGGCGGAGTCTATATGTCCTACCACACGGCAGAGATTCCCTTTGTATTTCACAACATTGACCGCGCGGAGAAAAGCATCGGCACAAGCGCGGAGGCAAAGAAACTCGAAGCGCAGATGAGCCGCGCTTGGATTCATTTCGCCCGCACGGGAAAACCCGAAGCGCCCGGCATGCCGAATTGGGATGCCTATACACTGCAAGGAGGCGCAACCATGATGTTTGACGCTGATACGAAGCTCGTACATCACCACGATGCAGAATTATTGAAACTGCTCGCACCTGCGCAATAGATTTGGCAAAGAAAACATATGGGAATCGAATGAAATGGAGGTCATGACATGAGAACCCTATTGACAATCCTGATGACGACGATGATGCTGCTGCTGACAGCGTGCGGCGGAGGCAATGCGCAAACGGGCGCAGATACTTCTGCACAGAAAGAAACACAGACGACAGCATCTGCACGAAGCGATCAGCGTGTCCTTGTCGTGTACTTCTCGCGCGCCGACGAAAACACAGGCGGTGTCGGTTACATCGAGAAGGGAAACACAAAGATTCTTGCAGAGATGATCGCCGAACGCACGCACGGTGACCTCTTTGAAATCAAGACCGTCAAGCCGTATCCGAAGGAATACCGTCCCGCGACAGAAGCCGCCAAGCAAGAGAAGGAAGAAAACGCCCGTCCTGAAATCGTCGGCGAGCTGCCCGATCTCAGCAAGTACGATATCGTCTTTCTCGGTTATCCGATTTGGTGGAGCGACATGCCGATGCCTGTCTACACCTTCCTCGATCGGGAGAATTTCGCGGGCAAGATCATCCTGCCGTTCTGCACACATGAAGGGAGCGGGCTCTCTGATACGCAGCGGTCGATTGCGGACGTGACAAAGGCGGATGTCAGGGAGGGCTTTGCACTCCAGGGACATATCGCGCAGAAGTCGCCCGAGGAGGCGCGGACGGCACTTTATGAATGGATGTCGAAACAAGAATATTAAGGAGGATTTCAAATGGCAGTGGAAAATGTAAAACTCAATAATGGTGTAATGATGCCGCTTGATGGCTTCGGCGTGTTCCAGATTCCCGACCTTGCAGAGTGTGAGCGCGTGACCATCGAGGCGATTCGGCAGGGCTACCGCCTGATCGACACGGCGGCAGCATATCAGAACGAGGAGGCGGTGGGTGCGGCGATTGCAAAGTCGGGTGTGCCGCGTGAGGAACTGTTCATCACAACGAAGCTCTGGGTGCAGGATATCTCCTATGAGGCGGCGGGTACGGCGTTTGAGCGTTCCCTGCAAAAACTCGGGTTGGACTATCTCGATCTCTACCTCATTCATCAGCCGATGGGGGATTTCTTCGGCGCGTGGCGGCGGCTCGAGGAGCTGCACCGCGCGGGGAAGATTCGGGTGATCGGCGTGTCGAACTTCTATCCTGCCGTGCTTGCGAACTTCTGTGAGACGGTGGAGATAAAGCCAATGGTGAATCAGGTGGAGCTGCATCCGTTCTTTCAGCAGGAGGCGGCACTCGCGACGATGAAGGAGTACGGTGTCGTGCCGCAGGCATGGGGACCGCTCGCCGAGGGCAAACACGGCATCTTTACGCATCCCGTACTGACGAAGATCGGGGAGAAGTACGGAAAGACGGCGGCGCAGGTGGCACTCCGCTGGAATACGCAGCGTGGCGTGTCGATCCTGCCGAAGTCCGTGCGTGCTGAGCGCATCGCGGTAAATCTCGATATCTGGGACTTTGCGCTGAATGAGGCGGAGATGGCAGAGATCGCAAAACTCGACCTCGGGCACAGCGAGATCGTCAACCACGACGACCCTGCGTTTGTGAAATGGCTGCACGAGCGCAGGATTCACGATTGAGGCATAGCGAAGAATAGAAATGAGGGAACGTAGTGGTGACGGTATGCGGCTTTTCGTCTGCGGCATCATTGCAGCAGCGGCGGCTATGCTGTGCTTCGGCAGCTGTTTATCCTTTGCGCGGGAGGCAGAAAACATACAGACCGGCACCGATGCAGAGGAGGAGATGAGCGTGTTTTCAGCAGAGTCCCGCGTGGAGGATGTGGCAAGGGCACTCCTGTTTGCACCGTACGGTCGGCTGCTCTTTCCCGTACAGAGCGGGTACATGGATGGCGATACGCTCGGCAGTCTGCGCCTGGCATGGTATTCTCACATCTCGCCTGCGCGAACCGTGGCAGTTGTGAATCGGTTTGCGGCAGACGCAGCGGCGGGGCATCGGATTTTCTATCCGATCTACACAGAGGAGGAGATGCGGCGCGACCCCTCGAAGCGTGATACAGGGCTGTTTTTCTTTCGTGGGCGAACGGGAGCGCCTGTCGCCGTCGTGAGTGCGGGCGGCGGATTTGCCTATGTGGGGGCGATGCAGGACAGTTTTCCACATGCGCTCGTCCTCTCTGAGCGCGGAGTGAACGCCTTTGCACTGATCTATCGACCGCGTGCGCAGACGGCGTGCGAAGATCTTTCACGCGCGGTTGCCTTTCTCCACGAATATGCGGCAGAACTGGGCGTTGACATGCGTGGTTACTCCCTCTGGGGCGGCTCGGCGGGAGCGCGTATGACAGCGTGGGTCGGTTCGCATGGAACGGAGGCGTTTGGACAGCGTTCATATCCGCGTCCTGCCGCCGTCATTATGCAGTATACGGACTTGTCGGAGGTCTATGGTACAGAGCCGCCGACATACAGCTGTGTCGGGACGGCCGATGGCATTGCCTCATGGCAGACGATGCAGCGGCGTACACAGGCGATCCGCAGAAACGGACAGGCGGCAGAGATCGAAGTGTTTGAAGGTCTGCCGCATGGCTTCGGGCTTGGTGAGGGCACTGCTGCCGAAGGATGGCTGAACCGTGCCGCAGATTTTTGGATAGCACAAAGATAAAATGAGGAGGCAACGGTATGAATATACTGTTTATCAACGGCAGTCCGAACAGAGACGGAAATACGGCAGCTCTTGCAGCGAGGTTTCTGCAAGGGCACACCTATGAGACGCTGAATCTTACGGACTATCGGATCAATGTTTATGGACAGGAGCTGCCAGGCGATCAATTCTCTGGGGTGCTTGAAAAAGTGCGGGCGGCGGATTTTATCGTCATCGGTTCGCCGCTTTATTGGCACAATATCTGTGGCGCTGTGCGCAATCTGCTGGATCGATTCTACGGTCCTGTCGAGGCGGGGAGTCTTCACGGGCAGATTGCCTTCCTTTTCCAAGGTGCAGCACCTGAGAAGTGGATGCTGGAGGCGGGCGAATACACAATGCGCCGTTTTGCTGATCTCTACGGATTGACGTATCTCGGCATGGTGACATCGGTACGCGAGGCAGATGTGCTTGCGGCGAAGATCGGCTAAGAATATTTTAGAATCAAAAACCTCGGACTGAGAATAGGCAGTCCGAGGTTTTTGTGTATGAAGATTCTTTAATCAAGAATACGGGTGTGAAGTTCAAGTCTGTGGGTGTAATGGTCACTATCGTCCTTGTTCGTGTACCCTATTTCTGTAGAGGTGTAAGTTTTCGTTATCGTTGTTTCGTCAATCCATCCCTATACGAAAAAAGGCCGTTACACAAAGATAAATTTACCTTCGTTCAACAGCCCCGTCTCTCCGATGGTGCGCCTGGGGGGATTCGAACCCTCGACCCACGGCTTAGAAGGCCGTTGCTCTATCCAACTGAGCTACAGGTGCATGGTCGGGATGACAGGATTTGAACCTGCGACATCTTGCTCCCAAAGCAAGCGCGCTACCAAACTGCGCTACATCCCGATACCGCATTATTATAATGAGCGGTTAGGGAAAAGTCAACTCATCATTTTACGATGTGCTTTCCCCCGAGAAAGCGTGGCTGCCAATAATCGTTGGAGAGTTCATCGATGCGTACGCCCTTGCTCGTAGAGGCGTGAATGAACTCCCCCTTGCCAAGGTAGATGCCGCAGTGCGATGCGCCCTTTTCGTAGGTCTCGAAGAAGACAAGGTCGCCGGGCACGAGTTCCTTTGTACTCTTGGTGCGCAGACCAAGTTTGTACTGTTCATCTGCGGTGCGCGGGATCGTGATTCCCTGCTTCTGAAAGACGTACTGGAGGTAGCCCGAGCAGTCAAATCCCTTCGGGGTAGCCCCGCCAAAGACATAGGGTGTGCCCATATACGTCTTTGCCGTCTTGATGAGATCCTGCACCTTGTTTGCGGGCAGGATCGGTGTCCCATTCGGTGCGAGTGGGATTTTTTTCGGCGCTGGGCGCGGCACGTCAATGCCCCATGGACGCTTGGCTGGTGCGTTGCGCAGGGCACGCCACGTCGCATTGTTGACGACGCCTGTGATTTTTATCTTATTGTCACGCTGAAAGGCAGCAACGGCGTGTTCGGTCTCCTTGCCGAAGTTGCCGTCGATCGATTTGATCTGGTAGCCGGCATTCTGCAGGGCTCGCTGCAGGACGAGCACATCGTGTCCATGGGAGCCCTCGCGCAGGGTGGGGGAGGCGGATGCCGTTCCTCCAATGAGAAGCAGGGCGATGCCCATGCAGGTGAGGAGGCGGTACAGGCGATTCATCGCGATCTTCCTTTCATGCGGTTATGCGTGCTGTACGTGCTCGAGTCCCTGGCCGAGCAGCTTCATCACGTGGTCATCATCAATCGAGTAGAGCACTTCTTTGCCGTCACGACGGAACTTGACCAGACGCGCGCTGCGGAGCACGCGGAGCTGATGGGAGATGGCCGACTGTCCCATCGTCAGGCTGTCGGCGATGTCATAGACACGCATTTCCTCCGTCTTTGTGAGCAGGGAGAGAATTTTGATGCGGGTCGGATCGCCGAGTGTTTTGAAGAGGTCGGCGAGATGCTGTGCTGTATCTGCGTCGATCGATTTTACGGGGGCGGAGGTCATGCGTTCCCATATCCTTTCGCGGGGTCAGTAGATCTTATTGATTTCAAAGCCATTTTCTTCCAGTGCGTGCACGATGCGGTCGACGTGATCCTGTCCATGCGCCTCTACGGTAACGGTCAGCTGCACCTTTTGGAAGCTGTCAGTCACCATGGTCTGATCGTGGTCAAGACGGATGACGTTCGCGTCCTGCTCTGTGAGGATCTGAGCGACATTGAGCAGCTGTCCGGGCTTGTCGGGCAACTGTACGGCGAAGCGGAAGACGCGTCCGCGCGAGATGAGTGCCTTGGAGATCAGTGCGGAGATGGTGGAGATGTCGATGTTGCCGCCGCTGATGAGGACGGCGATCTTCTTGTCCTTCATGTGGAGCTTCTGCAGTGCAGCGAGTGAGAGTACGCCTGCGCCCTCGGCAATCAGCTTGTGTTTTTCGATGAGGGAGAGCAGGGCACTCATGATCTCCATCTCGGAGACGGTGATGATCTCGTCGAGGTAGCGGCGGCAGAACGTGAGCGTGAGTGCGCCCGCCGTGCGTACGGCGCAGCCATCCGCAACGGTATCGGCAGACGGGAGGGTGATGGTGTGTCCGCAGGAGAGCGCTGCTTTCATACAGGCGGCGTTTTCTGGCTCGACGCCGATGACCTTCACCTGCGGGTTGACGGTTTTTGCCCCGAGGGCAATGCCGGAGGCGAGTCCACCACCGCCGATGGGGACGAGGATGGCATCTACGTCCTTGAGCGCGTCGATTACTTCAAGGGCGATCGTGCCCTGTCCGACGATGACGTTGCGGTCGTTGAACGGATGAATGTAGACGTAGCCATGCTCTTTCTGCAGTTCGAGGCTGTGCGCATAGGCGTCGTCGAATCCGTTGCCGTGGAGTACGACGGTCGCGCCGAGTGCCCGCGTCGCCTCCACCTTTAGGATCGGTGTCGTTGCCGGCATGCAGATGACCGCCTTGACCCCAAGCTTTTGCGCGGAGTAGGCAACGCCCTGCGCGTGGTTTCCGGCCGATGCGGTGATGACGCCGCGTGCGCGCTCCTCCTCGGTGAGCATGCTGATGCGGTTGTATGCACCGCGCAGCTTAAATGCTCCCGTCGTCTGGAGGTTTTCGAGCTTTAGATAGGTCGCGTTCCCCGAGAGCTCAGAGAAATAGTCGCTGTATACCAGCGGCGTCTTGCGGACGATCCCCTCCAGCCTCTTGGCGGCGGCGTATATATCGGATATGCCTGTGGATGCGACGATCTCTTCATCGGTCGGTACGTGCTGTTCTTCTCCCATGATAATCTCCCCTTGTCTATTTAATGAAGTTAGTCTATCATGTTCAATGAGGCGCGTCAAATTCTTTTCCATCAACGAAAAATTGTCGGAATAAAGAAGGAGTTTGCCCGTATTTCGCGAATAAAATAAGGAAAAGAAAGCATGAAATACCGTGCTTTCCGTGTCAAGACGAAGCGGAGGTGCGCGATGGGAGATTCCCCCTATGGGCGCATCCTGATTCCCGTGGATGGGACCAAGGATGCGCTGCGTGTCATTCGTCCGGCGGGAGAGCTTGCGCGTCTCATGGAGGCATCCGTTGATTTCCTCTATGTTTCCCCGTTTGACGAGAGCACGGACGAGGGGGATGCGTCGTGGCTTCCCGCGAGTATTGTACGCCCTGCGGCAGAAGAGGCGCAGGAGATTTTTACCGTGGCGGAGTCCCTGCTTCCGCAGGAGGTCGCCCGTGCATGTCATCATCGTGCGGGGATGCCGGCGGAGGAGATCCTGCGCTTTATCGACGTGATGGGCATTCGTCTGGTTGCCATCAGCGGGCGCAAGCATTCACGCGTGAGCGGTCTGCTGCTCGGGAGTGTGATGCAGACTGTCTTGGAGCGTGCACATGCATGTGTCCTCGTGGCGGGAAATGATTGAAGTATAGGAACAGTGAGGAGGTACTTCCATGATGAAGAATATTTTGGTTCCTGTCGATGGTTCCGAGGGAGCAGATCGTGCGATTGAGCAGGCGGTGACGCTGGCGAAGATCTGCGGTGCAAAGCTGAATTTTCTCTATGTCGCAAACATCAACCAGCTCGCGATCAATGCCGTCCTGTCGGATGCGATTCTCGACTCTGTGACAAAGGCGGGGAATGTCGTCCTCGACCGCGCGATGGAGATGGTGCCCGAGGGAATCGAGAAGGAGTCGTTCTCGGATACGGGGTCGCCCGCTGTCGTCGTGCTCGATTTTGCAGAGACGAACGACATCGATCTCATCGTCATGGGCAGCCGCGGCCTTGGGGTCGTCAAGGGGGTTCTGCTGGGCAGCGTCAGCCAGTATGTGGTCGAGCAGTCCAAGTGTCCTGTTCTCGTGGTAAAGTAATGACCGTTGGTTGATTCTTTCAAGCTGCCGCTCAGTTGCGGCAGCTTTTTCGATGTAGAATGGGGAGGGAATGATGGAGGATCAGCGCTTTGCGCGGACAGAGATGCTGCTTGGCGACGCAGGACTTGCACGCCTTGCAGCGAGCTCGGTGGCTGTGTTCGGCGTCGGCGGGGTCGGCTCATTCACGGCAGAGGCGTTGGCGCGCGCCGGTGTAGGCAGTCTGACGCTCATCGACCACGATACGATCGACGTGACGAATATCAACCGCCAGATTCACGCACTCACCGAGACGGTGGGAAAAGCCAAGACCACGGTCATGGCAGAGCGCATCCGAGCGATCAATCCCCATTGTGAGGTACGCGAAATTCGTGCGTTTTATCTGCCTGAGGAGGCGGATTCCTTTTTTGAGACGCATTATGATTATGCCGTGGATGCAGTGGATACGGTGACGGCGAAGGTGGATCTTGCCGTGCAGTGTCAGGTGCGGAATATACCGCTGATTGCGAGTATGGGAGCGGCCAACAAACTTGACCCCACGCTCTTTGAGGTGATGGACATCTATCGCACTAAGGGTGATCCATTGGCACGTATTCTGCGGAAAAAGCTGAAGGAACGCGGCGTGCGGCGTCTCACGGTCGTCTGCTCGCGCGAGCGTCCGAAGCGTCCCGCCGCGGGCATCTGTGCGCCGGCACCGGGACGGCATCTGGCACCGGGCAGTGTGTCCTTTGTACCGCCTGTGGCGGGGATGATTATGGCGGGGGTTGTCGTACGTGCACTGACGGGTGCAGCGGTGGAGGTATCGTCATGAGGGTTACGGTTCTCGGATGTGGGCGTTGGGGCTCGTTTCACGCATGGTATGCCCAGCGTGTCGGTCATGCGGTGACGCTGTGGGGGCGCAGCGGGTCAGAACATCTCGCGGCACTGGAGAAGACACGGACGAATGAGTTTCTGACTCTCCCACCAGAGGTTCATCTGACGGATGATCTCGCAGCGGCGCTGCAGACGGCGGAGATCGTTATCATCTCCATCCATGCACAGGCACTGCGTGCCTTCCTGCACGATGTATGCGCACACAGCCTTATGGAGGAGCTCCGCACCAAGCGGATGATTCTCTGTATGAAAGGGCTTGAGATCGGCACGGGAAAGCGTCTGACCACCGTGGTCAAGGAAGAGCTCGGCGCAGACATACAGCCCGTCGTCTGGGTTGGCCCTGGGCATGTGCAGGACTTTGTGCGCGGCATTCCGAACTGCATGGTGCTCGCAGGGGAGGAGCGGGCAGTGCTGCACGATCTGGTGGACGTGCTTGGCAGTCCACTCATCCGCTTCTATTATGGGGATGATCTCCTCGGCACAGAGGTCGGCGCAGCGGCGAAGAATGTGGTAGGGCTCGCGGCGGGGATGCTCGACGGCTTTTCCTACGGCAGCCTGAAGGGGGCACTTATGGCGCGCGGTGCGCGTGAGCTCTCGCGTTTGGTGCATGCGATGGGTGGCGATGGGGACACCATCTACGGGCTGTCGCATCTTGGTGACTACGAGGCAACGCTCTTTTCTCCGCACAGCAACAACCGCCGCTATGGGGAGGCTGTTGTGCGCGGTACGGCAGGCGACTTTCATAAGATCGCCGAGGGTGTCTACACCGCTGAGGCATTGATGGCTCTTGCCGCGGAGTATCGTGTTGAGCTGCCCATCTGCACGACGGTATATGAGATCGTCGCGCATGGATGCGACCCGCGTGCACAGCTGATGCAGCTGTTTCTGCGGCGCAATAAGAGCGAGAAGGAGTAGGGCATGGAGGAGCGAAAGCACATCGATGTCGTCGCAGGAGCGATCCTGCGTGACGGGAAGGTGTTTGGCGCATGCCGCTCCTATGGCGCGTATGCGGGCACGTGGGAATTCGCGGGCGGAAAGGTTGAGCCGGGGGAGATGGATGCGGCGGCACTTGTGCGTGAGATGCAGGAGGAGCTCGGCGTTATGGTCACAGTGGAGGAACTCCTCGGCACGGTTGACCACGATTATCCGGAGTACCACATGAACATGCGCCTCTACCTCTGCCGACTCGCAGCGGGAGAGCCGCAGCTGCGTGTCCACTCCGAGGGGCGGTGGCTCGGGCGCGCCGATCTCTACAGTGTCCCGTGGTTTGCGGCAGACATGGATCTCATCCGGAAGATCGAGCCGCGCCTGCGCTGATATTTGACAAGAGACCGTGCGGAATGCTATAATACATCTCGTATTTCCCCCAAGCCGAAGTGGCGGAATTGGCAGACGCAGCAGACTCAAAATCTGCCGCTGTGTGAGCAGCGTGCCGGTTCGACCCCGGCCTTCGGCACCATTTGAAGATCAGCCATTATGGCTTCCGAAAACTCCCTAAGAGAACGTGAAACTCTTAGGGAGTTTTTATCCATACACCTATATTTCTCATACTGATTTATTGGTTGACACAGCGCGTGGAAGCGCGTATATTTAACAGAAAAATTTAAGGAAGCACTGATAAATTCAGTACCGCCATCTTAGGTAAGCACTGATAAATGGGTGAATTTTTCAGTGCTTTCTTCGAAAAGTGGAAAGGATGGGTTCCCTTGGCGCATTATTACACTGAACCGTCGCATACGTTCGGAGAGTATCTGCTCGTACCCGGCTACTCCTCGGCGGAATGCTTCCCCGCAAATGTTTCTCTGCGCACGCCGCTCGTCAAATTTCGTCGTGATGAAGAGCCGGCGCTCACGATGAATATCCCGCTGACCTCTGCGATCATGCAGGCGGTCTCCAACGACACGATGGCGATTGCCCTCGCCAAGCAGGGCGGTGTATCGTTCATCTACGGCTCGCAGTCCATCGAGGCAGAGGCGGCGATGGTCTCGCGTGTGAAGAACTATAAATCGGGCTTTGTCAGCAGTGACTCGAACATCAGTCCTGACACGACACTCGGTGGGGTGCTCGATCTTCTCGCTAAGACGGGACATTCGACTATGGCGGTCACGGAGGATGGCTCCGCGAACGGCAAGCTCATCGGCATCGTGACGAGCCGTGACTACCGTGTCTCCCGCATGTCGCTCGATACGAAAGCGCATACGTTCATGACGCCGTTCGAGAAGCTCGTCTGGGCCGATGCGGATGCGACCTCACTGACGCTCGCCAACGATCTCATCTGGGAGCACAAGCTCAACATGCTGCCGCTCATCGACAAGAATCAGCGCCTGCGCTATATGGTGTTCCGCAAAGACTACACGGACAACAAGGAAAATGAGTTGGAGCTGACCGACGACAACAAGAGCTACATTGTCGGTGCGGGCATCAATACGCGCGACTATACGGAGCGTGTTCCCGCGCTCATCGACGCGGGCGTCGATGTCCTCTGCATTGACTCCTCGGAGGGGTTCTCCGAGTGGCAGCGCATGACAATCCAGTACATCCGCGAGGAGTTCGGTGATTCGGTTAAGGTTGGCGCGGGCAACGTCGTGGACGGTGAGGGCTTCCGTTTCCTCGCAAATGCGGGGGCAGACTTTATCAAGGTCGGCATCGGTGGCGGCTCGATCTGCATTACGCGCGAGACGAAGGGCATCGGGCGCGGACAGGCCACGGCACTCATCGACGTGTGTGCCGAGCGTGACAAATACTACAAGGAGACGGGGGTCTACATCCCCATCTGCTCCGACGGCGGCATCGTCTACGACTATCACATGACGCTCGCGCTTGCCATGGGCGCGGACTTCCTCATGCTGGGGCGGTACTTCTCACGCTTCGATGAGAGCCCGACGGACCGCGTCATGGTGAACGGCACCTACTATAAGGAATATTGGGGCGAGGGTTCGAACCGCGCGCGCAACTGGCAGCGGTATGATCTCGGCGGGAGCAAGAAGCTCTCCTTTGAGGAGGGGGTTGATTCCTACGTCCCCTATGCAGGACCGCTGAAGGAGAACGTGCAGACGACGCTCTCCAAGATCCGCTCTACGATGTGCAACTGTGGTGCGCTCAGCCTCCCGGAGTTCCGTGACAAGGCAAAGCTCACCCTCGTCTCCTCGACCAGCATCGTCGAGGGCGGCGCACACGATGTAATCCTGCGCGATAAACTCGGACGGGATTGACGAAGATCAGAAAAGACGCACGGCGAGTGCGCCTTTTCTTTTTTCACATTTTGTGGTAATATCAACCATAGGATTTTGGGGAATCACGGATGGAATGACATTTGGCTGATCCGGTGCGGATTCATTTCTGCAGTATGGCGGAGGAGATATGCAGCAAGGCGCGATCTTTGATATGGATGGACTGCTCTTTGATACGGAGAAGATGTATCAGCATGGATGGCTGGTCGTCGCCGATGAATTTGGTGTGCCGCGCAGCCCGGAACTGGGCAAGGCATGCTGCGGCACGAGTGGGGAGACGATGGCGGCGGTGGTGCATTCCTTCTATCCAATGGTAGATGCCTACGCCTATTCGCGCCGTGTGGCGGAGTATGTTCGTGATGAGGCAGCGAAGAACTTGCCGATCATGCCGGGGGCGCGTGAGCTGCTCCATTATTTTCGTGCGCATGGCGTCCGTATCGCAACGGCAAGCAGTTCGACGGTGACGCAGATCGAGAAAAATCTCGCGCAGAGCGGCCTGAGAGAGTACTTTGATGCCATTGTCGGCGGGGATATGGTCGAGCGTGGGAAACCCGCCCCTGATATTTTTCTGCGCGCGGCCGCGGCAATCCAGATCGCACCGGCGGACTGCTATGTCTTTGAGGATGGCTACAATGGGCTGCGCGGTGCATCGACAGCGGGCTGTGTGGCGGTGATGATTCCCGACACATTGCCGCCGACAGAGGAGATGCGGGGAATCTGCACGGGGATTTATCCATCGCTGCACGCGGCGCTGGATGCGATCAAGCAAGGGAAGCTGTGACTATTTCCATAGTGAGGTAAGGTAATGGACGAACAGAAAACCATGATGTTCTCCTTCGGGGAGGATAAGCCAAAGGCAGATGTCGTCATACGGGATGTGAGTGCGGCGATGCGGGAGAAAGGGTATAACCCGATCAACCAGCTGGTCGGCTATTTGCTGTCCGGTGATCCCGCGTATGTGACGAGTCACCGCGACGCGCGGAGCAAGATACGGAGTCTTGAGCGGGACGATCTGCTCGATGAGCTCGTGCGCTTCTATCTGGAACACGAGAAATGAAACGCTATATGTCACTCGATCTCGGTGATGCGACGATCGGGGTTGCAGTCAGTGACCTTCTCGGGCTGACGGCGCAGGGCGTTGAGACAGTGCGGCGCACGACACTCGAGGCAGACATTGCCCGCCTCGGACAGCTCATGCAGGAGTATGAGGTCGATGCGCTCGTGGCCGGTCTGCCAAAGCACATGAACGGCGATGAGGGCGAGCGCTGCAGCATTGTGCGTGCCTTTATGGCGAAGGTGGAGGAGCACTTTCCGAGGACGGAGGTACACTACTGGGATGAGCGCCTCTCGACCGTCGCCGCCTCGCGCGCGCTCATTGCCGGAGATGTCTCACGCAAAAAACGTCGCAAGGTGATCGATAAGATGGCGGCGGTCTATATTTTACAGGGATTTTTGGATCGACAGAATATGGAAAATCACGGATAAAAGATGCGCCGGGAGACGCACACAGTATTTATCCGGGCTTCCTTGATTGAAGGAGCAGAGAAGATGACTGAGCAGGAAGAACTTCACGACGAGGACGTTATTGTCGTTATCTCCGATGAGGAGGGAGTGGAACACTACTATCGCGAGGAGATGATCGTGCCGCTCGGAACGGAGCGATTTGCCGTGCTCGTGGCACTCCACATGGATGCGGATGGAGCCCTTGAAGACAGCGACGATGAGGACGAGGCGACGATTGCCAAGATCATCGTGGATGAGAGCGGCGAGGACATCTACACAGATCCGACGGACGAGGAGTTCGAGGCGGTCTGCCGCGCCTATGAGCGTCTTGCAGAGCAGGAGGAAGAATAAGGGACTCGCAGATCGCCGCCGCATCAGCGGACCATGATGTTCTGTGGAGCAGGAGACTGCGTGGGCCTACGACACTGAGACAAGAGAGGATGGATTTTGTTGCGGGAGTCATTGCAGGAGTTGTGGCAGAAGACACGCGACTTTCTGGAGCACGCCGAATGGCAGGAGGTCCTGCGGGCGGCTTACCGCGGAAAGGGAACCCCAAAGCAAAAGAGAATGATATTCGGCGGGGCGGCTGCGGTCGCCCTCCTCTTCCTTGTTTTTGTGTTTTTGATTGCGTCGCCGTCCGCCTCGCCCACCAATGAGGGGACGCCTGTATACTTTACCGTACGCCCCGGGATGAGTGTCAGCAGCATCGGCAAGGAACTGCACGAACGCGGTGTGATCGACAGCGAGATGAAGTTCTGGTGGACGGCGAAGCTGAACGGACTTGAAAACAAGGTCAAGACTGGTACGTTCGCCATGCAGACCGGGATGACGCCGCGTGATGCGCTGGAAAAACTCGTCTATGGCAATACCGTCACGATCCGTTTCGTGATTCCCGAGGGGTTCGGTGTGAAGGAGATCGCCGAGCGGCTGGAAAAGGAAGGGCTCGTGCGCGCGGATGACTTTATGGAGCGAGCCAAGACCTTTCGCCCCTACCCCTATATGGAACAGCATGAGAATGTACGCTATGCGGCGGAGGGATTCCTTTTCCCCGACACCTATGAGCTGAGCGATTCGTTCGATGCCGACTCGATCATGACGATGATGGCGGAGAATTTCGATCATCGCCTGACGAAGGAGATGCGAGACCGCGCCAAGGAGATGCACCTCTCAATCTATGAACTCGTGACGCTCGCGTCCCTCGTGGAGAAGGAGGCGTATCATGATGAGGATCGCCCGATCATCGCGCAGATCTTTTTGAAGCGTCTGCGCCTTGGTATGCCGCTGCAGGCTGACCCGACGGTGCAGTATCTGCTCGATGAGCCGAAGGAGGATCTTCTCTACAGCGACACGGAGGTCGCGTCGCCCTATAATACCTATCAGAATGTCGGCCTGCCGCCAGGACCGATTGCAAGCCCCGGTACAGCGTCGCTGATGGCCGTGCTGCATCCCGCACATACGAACTATCTGTATTTCGTGGCGGATCGGAATGGAAAGAATTACTATGCAACGAATTATGCGGATCACCTCGCCCTTGTCGATCAGGTGCGCTGATGCAGTGAAGGTGCTCCGATGACGCGCAGACCTGAGCTCCTTGCCCCTGCGGGGACGATGGAGAAACTGGAGGCGGCGCTCCGCTATGGTGCGGATGCGGCGTATCTCGGCGGACGGCAGTTCGGCCTGCGTGCCTTTGGCGGAAACTTTACAGAGGACGAGATTGCGGCGGCCGTTCGCCTTGCTCATGGGATGGGAAAGAAGATCTATGTGACGGTCAATGTGTTCCCGCACAATGAGGATCTGGTGTCACTGCCGGACTATCTGCGCTTTCTTAAGGAGGCAGGGGCAGATGCCGTCCTCGTTGCCGACCTCGGTGTCTTTATGTGTGCACGCGAGGCGGCCCCCGGACTTCCCATCCATGTCAGCACACAGGCGAACAATGTCAACTGGCGCACGGTGCGCGCGTGGCAGGAGCTTGGCGCGGCGCGCGTCGTGCTCGCACGCGAGCTCTCGGCGGCGGAGATACGGGAGATTCGGCGGGCAACGGACGTGGAGCTGGAGCTGTTCGTGCACGGTGCGGTGTGCATCTCCTATTCCGGACGATGTCTGCTCAGCAGTTACTTCACGGGGCGCGATGCGAACCGCGGAAGCTGTGCCCAGTCCTGCCGATGGAAGTATGCACTGGTCGAGGAATCCCGTCCCGGAGAGTACTATCCCATCGCCGAGGATGAGCGCGGCACCTATATCATGAACTCGAAAGACCTGTGCCTGCTCACGTATCTGGACGAGGTCGTCGCATGCGGTGTGGACAGCCTGAAGATCGAGGGACGCATGAAGAGCGTTCACTATGTGGCGAGCGTTGTGAAGGCGTATCGCATGGCGCTGGATGCCTGCCTGTCAGAGCAGCCCTACCATGTCGAAGCATCGTGGCTGGAGGAATTGAACAAGGTATCCCACCGTGCGTACACGACAGGCTTTTTCTTCGGAAAGACGACGGCAGAGGATCAGATCTATGGGTCTTCGTCCTATGAGCAGAACTCGGAGTTCGTCGGGCTGGTGCGTGCCTATGATGCCACGACAGGGCTGGCAGAGGTGGAGCAGCGCAATCACATGCGCGTCGGTCAGGAGATTGAGATCTTTCAGCCGAAGGGGCCGTCCTTTCGCCAAATTCTCGATGCCATGTGGGATGAGGAGGGGACGCCAATCGACGCCGCACCGCACCCGCAGCAGATCGTGCGCATTCGGCTGGTGCGTCCGGCAGAGCCATACAGCATCCTGCGCCGCGATGTGCCAATGAAAAAGGGGGATGGATCATGAGCACGGTGATTCGCCGCTTTGCATGTGCCGAAGGGCGTGTGCAGGGCGTGGGCTTTCGCATGTTTGTCCGCCAGCAGGCGGTGATGCGTGACATCACGGGGTGGGTCAAGAATATGTCGGACGGCACGGTGACAATGGAACTGCAGGGCGCAGCGGATGCCGTCGAGGCGGCATTTGACGCCATGCGTGCAGGAAATATGTTTATCCACGTGAATCATCTCACGGTCGAGGAACGCGCTCTGCTTGAGGGGGAGCGCAGCTTTGACGTGCGCTATTAGAGGAGTATGATGGGAAAAATATTGGTGCTGAATGGGCCGAACCTCAATATGCTCGGGACACGTGAGCCTGAGATTTACGGCGCGCTGACGCTCGCCGACATCAACGAACGTCTGCGCCGTCGTGCGGAGCGTGCAGGCCTTGCCATCACATTTCTGCAGTCGAATCACGAGGGCGTCTTGGTGGATGCCATTCAGGCAGCGCGCGGGAACACGGACTACATTATCCTGAATGCCGCTGCCTTCACGCATTACAGTATTGCCATCCGCGACGCCATTTCTGCCGCTGAGGTTCCCGTCATCGAGGTACACCTCTCGAATATCCATCAGCGCGAGGAGTTTCGGCATCACTCGGTGATTGCGCCGGTCGTTTGGGGGCAGGTTGCAGGGCTGGGGGCGGAGAGCTATATGGCGGCACTTGAGGCAATCATCTGCCGCATGGAGGGATACAATGGAGATTGAGAGACGAGTCGCGCGACTGCGTGCGCTCATGGCAGAGAAGGTTCTGGACGGGGTGCTTGTCACGAAAGAGGAGAGTGTCCATTATTTTAGCGGTTTTCGCGGTGACTCCACGGCACTCCTTATAACCCCCGAGCGGCTTCTTCTCATGACAGACAATCGCTATATGGAGCAGGCGCAGCTGCAGGCACCAAGCTATGATGTCGTCGAACAGCATGAGGGGCTGAGCAAAAAGATTGCAGAGGCCGCGCAGGATATTGGGATTCTTGCGCTTGGCTTTGAGGGCGGTGCACTGACCTGTGATCGGTATGAACAGCTGAAATCTATGCTGGGAGAGATCTCCTTTGACACGTCGCTCTCCCTTGATGCACTGCGCATGGTCAAGGATGCGGATGAGATCGCCGCCATTCGCCGTGCCTGTGCGATTGCCGATGCGGCATTCGCGCACATCATCACCGTTATTCGCCCCGGCATGACGGAGTGTGAGGTGGCCGCTGAGATGGAGTACTTCATGCGGCGTGAGGGCTCGGAGCGCCCTGCCTTTACGACGATTGTCGCCTCGGGGGTGCGGGGCAGTCTGCCGCACGGCGTGGCAAGTACGAAGGAGATCGCGCGCGGCGAGCTCGTGACGATGGACTTCGGCGCGGTCTATGAGGGCTACTGCTCAGACATCACGCGGACCATCTGCGTCGGACGGGCAGACGCGCATCAGCGCGAGCGCTATGATGCCGTGCTTGCGGCGCAGGAACGTGCACTCGCGGTACTGCATCCCGGGGTCACAGGGATCGAGGCAGACCGCGTGGCACGCGATGCTCTCGCTGAGAAGAATCTTGCACAGTATTTTGGACATGGGCTCGGGCATAGCCTTGGGCTTGAGATCCACGAGGAGCCGCGCCTTTCGAAGTCCTGTCCTGTCGCACTGCAGGAGAATATGCTGATTACCGATGAGCCGGGAATCTATATTCCGGGCTGGGGCGGAATCCGCATCGAGGACACGGTGCTCATCACACATGACGGAGCGGAGCCGCTGACGCACGCGCCAAAAGAATTTATTGAAATATGTATATAAACCCGCTATAATGTGTAAAGGTATAACAGATATGGAGGAACGAACAATATGATTAACAGCACCGATTTCCGCACAGGCCTGACCATTGAGTACGATGGGGGTGTCTGGCAGATTGTTGATTTTCAGCACGTGAAACCGGGAAAGGGTGCCGCGTTCGTCCGTACGAAGATCAAGAACGTCGAGACCGGTGCTGTGGTGGAGCGCACGTTCAATCCGAACGAGAAGATGCCTGCGGCGCATCTCGAGACGCATACCATGCAGTACCTCTATGAGGCGGACGGCGTCTATACGTTCATGAACACGGAGACCTATGAGCAGACGGAGCTGACGCGCGAACAGCTGGGCGATGCGCTGAACTACCTCATGGAGAACATGGAGGTGGCGGTGCAGCAGTTCAAGGGGCGCATCATTGGCATCCAGCTGCCGAACTCCGTCAATCTGAAGGTTGTCGAGTGCGAGCCGAGTGTCAAGGGAAATACGGCGACGGGCGCGACGAAGATGGCAAAGGTTGAGACCGGTTATGAGGTGCGTGTGCCCCTCTTCATCAACGAGGGAGATGTTCTGCGCATTGATACGCGCACGGGCAACTACATCGAGCGCGCCTGAGTATAATCATATTAAATTTGGAGGGTATGAACATGGACAATGAGAAGGATGTTGTAAAGAAGGAAACAGGCCTTGGGACGATTCGCGTTGCCGATGAGGTCGTCAGCATTATCGCGGGGCTTGCCACGACGGAAGTCGATGGAATTGCGGGCATGAGCGGCGGTATCGCCGGCGGCATCGCTGAGATCCTGGGGCGTAAGAATTTCTCTAAGGGGGTCAAGGTCGAAGTCGGTGAGAAAGAGGCTGCGGTTGATCTCTACATCATCGTCAAGTATGGCATCCGCATTCCTGAAGTTGCCCTTGCGGCGCAGGAGAATGTCAAGCGCGCCATCGAGACGATGACGGGGCTGTCTGTGGTCGAGGTGAACGTGCATGTGCAGGGCGTCGGATTCCCTGAGGAGGAGCCGAAGGTCGAGGAGTCGCGTGTACACTAAGTGCAGTCGGGGGCTATGAACCATGGGGATTCTTAACCGTCTGCTTCTCCTGCCGTATGCGATTCTCGGCATGGCACTCGCCGTTGCCGTCGCAGCGGCAGTACTGCGTATCCTGCCGGAGAGTATCTGGCTGAATGAACTGCGCTATGCACTGTCCCGTCAGGAACTCCTTATAGGCTGTGCGGTGTATTTTCTGTTTAGCCTAAAGTTCTTCTTTGCGGTGTTTTCGCGTTTCTCATCTTCTACACGTACGGACGGGGAGTTTATGGTGATCGAGACACCGGCCGGTTCCGTTCAGGTGGCACTCCCTGCCGTGCAGGGCATCGTCGAGCGTACCACGCTGGCTATGCAGGAAGTGCGTGAGGCAGCGGCAGTCATTGTGGTGCATGAGCAGCGGAAGGACAGCGCAGATCCGCCCATGCATATTGAGCTGAAGATCAGCATTGCGGATCACGCAGCATTGGGACAGGTGACGGAGCAGCTGACGCAGAGTGTGCAGCAGCATATTCATGAAGTCCTCGGTGTAGCCGAGGTGCCGGTCAAGATCAGTGTGACGGAGATCGGCGCGTCCGGTGCGGCAAAACGCTCTGTGGCGTAGTGGGAGGTGCGCATGAAAGAATATCTGCTGCAGCTCCTGCAGGAACAGTGGATGTACCATCGCGGACGGACAGGCGGACTGGTGCTCGGAACCCTGTTCGGCGTCTGTGTCCTGCTGTTTGGTTTTTGGAATATTGTCTTTGTGATTCTCTGTGCCGGTATCGGCATGTATATTGGATTGCAGTCAGAGCATCGACATTGGTCAGAGATCATTGATCTGTCGGAACTGCGGAATCTCTTTCGGAGGATGTCATGAGCCGCAGACACGCGCGTGAGGCGGCGCTTTTGACACTTTTTCAGCGGGAGTTCGATCAGGATCGTCCGCCGACTGTCGCGGCAGGGGATCTTGCCAGCGACGCTGTGGACGGGTTGACGGAGAAGGATCTTGCCTATGCAAACGGGCTCGTGCAGGGTACGTGCTCCGTTCAGCCGGAGATCGATGCGGCGATTGAGCGCATGGCGAAGGAGTGGAAGCTCCATCGCATGGCGCCCGTGGATCGCAATCTCATCCGCATGGCGTACTATGAGATGTGCTATCAGGAGGAACGCATTGACCCTCCGATTGCCATTAACGAAGCAGTGGAGCTGGCAAAAAAATATGGGTCGGACGATGCGGGCCGCTATGTAAACGGTATCCTTGCTGCGTTGCAGAAATCAATGGGATAACTGATGAAAAAGAATCCGTTGCACAGTCGGTGCAATGGTTCTTTTTTTATCGTCATGGGGGAGAGGTGGTTATGACCGTTCACAGTGTCAGTGATGTAACGCGCTATATCAAGGGGATGTTTGAGCATGAGCCGATTCTGTCGGATCTTTTGATACGCGGCGAGGTGTCCAACTATAAACGCTATCCGTTGGGACATGCCTACTTTACCCTAAAAGATGCAGGCTCAAGTATGAAGTGCGTCATGTTCAACGGCTATGCGCGAAATCTGCGCTTTGCACCCGAGAACGGGATGCAGGTGATCGCGGGCGGCAATATCTCCGTCTATGAGCGTGACGGAGCATATCAGCTCTATGTCAGCTTCTTGACACCCGAGGGCGCGGGGGCGCTCGCCCTCGCCTTTGAGCAGATGCGCGATCGCCTCGCCGCCGAGGGGCTTTTTGATGAAGGACATAAACAGCCGCTGCCGCGCTTTCCGCGACGCATTGGGATTGTCACGTCGTCGGCAGGAGCGGTGCTGCGCGATATCCACAATGTCTCCAAGCGACGCTGGCCGGGTGTGCAGCTCATCCTTCATCCCGTTCTGGTGCAGGGCGCAGGAGCGGCGGAGCAGATTGCGGATGCCGTGGCGTTTTTCAATGAGAAATATCCGGTGGATGTCCTGATCGTTGGCCGCGGCGGCGGGAGTGCAGAGGATCTCTGGGCGTTTAATGAGGAGGTCGTCGTCCGCGCCGTCTATCGGTCGCGTATTCCCGTGATTTCGGCCGTGGGGCATGAGACGGATACGACGCTTGTGGATTTCGTCAGCGACCGGCGTGCGGCGACACCCTCGCAGGCAGCGGAGTTTGCCGTTCCTGATGCGGCGGAAATGGAGCGATTCCTCATGGGGCTGCGTGCACGTCTTGACGCGGGGCGGAAGCGACAGATCGATCACGCCGTCGCGCGCCTGAGCACGCTCGTTCAGCGGCCTTGGTGCACCAATCCGCGCATGTTGATCGCCCCGCTGATGCAGCGCAGTGACCGTGCCACGGCAGAGCTCCATCGTGCGGCAAAGGAGCAGAGCGTCGCAGCACGGCATCGTCTTGAGCTCGTGCTGAAGCGACTGGAGCTGCTCAACCCCGTACGGGTTCTCTATCGTGGGTTCAGCATTGTGGAGAAGGACGGGCGTGCCGTGAGCCGCGTGAAGGACGTCACGGCGGGTGACCGCGTGAACATTACATTTGCGGACGGCAAGATATCTGCCGTCGTAGAACAGGCAAAGGAGCAGCAGAATGGCGCGTAAAAAAGAGATGGCGTTTGAGGAAGCACTGGGGGCGTTGGAGCAGATTGTTGCTGAGATCGAGGCGGGTGATTTGGCCCTTGCTGATCTCATGGCAAAGTACTCCGAAGGAATTAAGCTCTCGGAGTTCTGCGCCACGTCGCTGCGGCGCGCGGAGGAGACGATGGATCTCCTCGTGCGGGAGACGGCGGACGGCGTTGCACAAGAACCGCTGAAGATCGGAGGCTGAGATGAAGGAACGTTGGCGGGCGCGGCAGGAGATGGTGGAGCGTGCGCTGCAGGCGGAGCTGGATCGGACGGATGTGCTCGATGATACGCTGCGGCAGGCGATGGCGTACAGTCTGATGGCAGGCGGGAAACGTCTGCGACCTGTGCTCCTCATGGCGGCAGCGGATGCGGTAGGAGGGGATGGCGCCAAGTTCCTGTCTGTGGCGTGTGCACTTGAGATGATTCACACGTATTCCCTCATTCACGACGATCTCCCGGCGATGGACAACGACGACTATCGGCGCGGCAAATTGACCAATCACAAGGTCTTTGGCGACGGCATTGCCATCCTTGCAGGTGACGGACTTCTAACGCTCGCGTTTACGGTCATCCTGCGCCAGCAGGATGTATCCGCCGATACACTTCTGCGCGTGGTGGATGAGATCAGTCGTGCTGCCGGTGCTGAGGGCATGGTGGGCGGTCAGGTGCTCGACCTGCGTGCAGAGGAACATCGCATCTCGATGGAGGAGATGCGCCGTGTCCACATGGGCAAAACGGGGGCACTCTTTCGTGCAGCGCTGCGCAGCGGCGCAATCCTTGGCGGTGCGTCCGAGGCACAGCTTGCATCACTTACAACGTATGCGGAGCAGTTCGGGCTTGCCTTTCAGATCACGGACGACATTCTCGATGTCGTCGGGACAGCAGAGGACATCGGTAAGCCCGTTGGAAGCGATGAGAAAAACCACAAGTCGACCTATGTCTCCCTGACCTCGCTCGATGAGGCGCAGGAACTTGCAGCACAGACGGTGAAGGATGCGTGTGCGGCGCTCCGTGATTTCGGCGCGGAGGCAGATTTTCTGCGTGAACTGGTGTCCTATCTCGTGTATCGGAAGCAGTAGGGGGCGCCGTTGAAGAAAGAGCGTTTGGATGTGCTGCTCACCGTACAAGGGCTTGCACCGAGCCGTGAGCGCGCGAAGCGCCTCATTATGGCAGGACAGGTGCTTGTCAACGAGCAGCGTGTGGATAAAGCAGGCGCAACCGTTCCCGCTGATGCAGTACTGCGCGTCGTGGGAGAAGATCTTCCGTATGTCAGCCGCGGCGGACTGAAGCTCGCAAAGGGGATCACTGCGTTCGGCATTTGCCTTGCGGGGCGGACAGCGGCAGACATTGGTGCGTCCACGGGCGGATTTACGGACTGTATGCTGCAGAATGGCGCGGTCAAGGTCTATGCGATTGATGTGGGATATGGACAGCTCGACTGGAAACTGCGCACGGATGCACGCGTCATTAACATGGAGCGTACGAACATCCGCAAGGTAACGCCGGATATGCTGGATCATGCGCCGGACTTTGCCTCGATCGATGTGGCATTCATCTCGCTGGATAAGGTGCTCCCCGTTGTGCGGACGCTCCTCTCACCGGAGGGAGAGGTGCTCGCCCTCATCAAGCCGCAATTCGAGGCGGGAAAGGATCGCGTCGGAAAGAACGGTGTTGTGCGTGACCCTGCAGTGCACGAGGAAGTGATTGCACGCGTCCTTGCCACCGCAGAGGGGCTGGGCTTTGTTCCGCGCGGACTGACCTTTTCTCCGGTCAAGGGACCAAAGGGGAATATCGAGTATCTCCTCTATCTGGGGATGCAGGGCGGACGTACGGCTATCGCGGATGAGGAGATCGCCGCTGTGGTGGCAGAGGCACATCGTACACTGGATGGATGAGATGCGGAGCGGATTATGTTGACGGTTGCAGTTTTTCCCTATGTCGAGCGTCCGGAGATGCGGGATATTGTCCTGCGCATCCGCAGCTTTCTTACGGCACGGGGCGCGCGTATCATCCTGCCGCGTGCGCGCGCAGCGGAGTTCGGCATGGAGGAGTGCGGTGCAGACGACATCGAGCGTCTGCCCGCCGACTTTGCCCTGAGTCTCGGCGGAGACGGTACACTGCTCGGCATCTGCCGACGCTACGCGGAGAACCCCGTGCCGGTCTGTGGCATCAATTTGGGGACACTCGGCTTTATGGCGGATATTGAGCTCAATGAGCTGGAACGGCGTCTGAAACAGCTCTGTGCGGGAGATTACCGCGTGGAGCAACGGCCGCTGCTCGCGGGCTATGTGACGCATCCATGCGGAGAAGAGCATTTTCTCGGCTATGCGATCAACGACATTGTGGTGACCAAGGGCGATGTGGCGCGCGTTATCACGCTGGGGCTGACGGTGAACAGTACACCGCTGGTTGCATGCAAGGCGGACGGATTTATCGTTGCCTCGCCGACGGGCTCAACGGCCTACTCCCTTTCGGCGGGCGGGCCAATCATGAACCCGATGGTGCGCGGCATTCTGCTCACGCCCATCTGCGCACATACGCTAAACATCCGCCCGCTAGTCATACGCGAGGAGGACGTGGTGCACATCCATCTGCTCGATACGCGCCAGAGCATCATCGTCACCATCGATGGGCAGGAGACCACGCCGATCCGTCCTGACGATACCGTGACGGTACGCTGTTCCGACGTGCGGGCGGGCATCATCAAATTTGAGGACAAAGACTACTATCAGACGCTGCGGACAAAACTCTGGAGAAACTGCTAGGAGAGAGCGGAATGAAACGTCGTCGTCACGACCTCATCAAACAGATCATCCGTGAAGAAATCATCGAGACACAGGAGGCACTTGCGGCAGCGCTCTGTGCGCGCCATGTGCACGTCACGCAGGCGACGATCTCGCGGGACATCAAGGAACTCCTGCTCATCAAGGTACCGGCAGGCGGCGGACGCTATCGCTATGCTGTCGCGCCGCAAGAGGGACAGCGTTTTTCCGAGGCACGCATGCGTCGTGTCTTCAAAGACAATATGCAGAGCTGCGATTTCAGTGAGAACATCGTCGTCGTGCGCACTGCGCCAGGGGCAGCGGGAACGGTGGCATCCGCGCTCGACGCGTCGGCATGGTCGGAAGTCATCGGAACGATTGCAGGCGACGACCATATTTTCGTGCTCATCCGCCCGAAGGAGGCAGCGGCGGATATCGTTGCACGTATTCAAAAACTCATGCACTAAAAGGAGGGATGTGTGGTGCTGCACAGCCTACGGATTCAGAATTTTGCCCTTTTGGAAGAGGTGACCGTCGAGTTCGGCACGGGGCTGAACATCCTCACGGGTGAAACCGGTGCGGGCAAGTCCATTCTGATTGGTGCACTGGGGACAATCCTCGGTCAGCGTGTCCTTGCCGACGTCATACGCAGCGGCTGTGATTTTCTGCGTGTGGAGGCTGTTTTTTCCATCGAGGAAAACTCTGTCGTGTCCGCATTGCTCGCCGAACAGGAGATCGAATACGATGATGAGCTGATCATCGTACGCAAGGTATCACGTGCGGGGAAAAGCTCCATTCTTGTCAACGGTGCCCATGTGACGCTGACCTTTCTCAAAAAACTTGCGCCGCATCTCGTGGATATCCATGGACAGAACGAGAACTTGGCACTCCTGCGCGAGGAAGCGCAGCGCAGCCTCCTTGAAGGCGATGATGCCGATCTCGCGGAGCGCCTATGTGCCTATCAGGATGTCTATCGGGCCTGGAAGGCGCGGACGAAAGAGCGTGAGATGCGTACGGAGGAAAATGCGGAGATCGCCGAGCGTCTGGATATGCTCCGCTGGCAGGAGCAGGAAATCGCAGAGGCGGAACTCACAGAGGGAGAGGATGAGGAACTCGAGACCGAGATTCGACGTCTCTCCCATGCGGAACGCTTGGTGGAGCACGCTGCCGAGGCGAGCAATCTCCTCAGTGAGGATACGGAGGAGGGGGCTGCCGTCCTGACGGCACTATCGCGCATCACGCACGCACTGGAGGAGATTGCACGCTACGATGAGAGCCTTGCGGGGGCGCAGGCAATGATCGAGGAAGCGTATATCTCCCTGCAGGAGGCATCCTATGAGGTGCGGGACTACCTAGAGGGCATCGACGCGGATCCCGCCTCGCTGGACAAGATCCAGCTGCGCATGGATGTGATCGAGCGCCTTAAGAAAAAATACGGCGGAAGCATCTCTGCTGTCCTAGCGCGCCTCGAAGCACTGCGAACAGAGATCTCCTCCGCTGAACGCTATGATATGGACATAGAGGAACTGAATGCGGCGATTGCAAGGCTCCGGCAGCGCATGGAACAATGCGCCGCGGAGCTGACGAAACAACGGCAGAAGGTCGGTGCGGCGCTCTCCGCGAAGATCGAACGGGAGCTGCAGGGGCTTGGCATGAAGCGGGCACGTTTTCACATTGTTGTCACGCCGGAGGAGCAGTATACAACCCATGGTGCAGATCGTCTCACGATGCTGTTTTCCGCAAATGTCGGCGAGGCGGAAAAGCCTCTGGAGAAAATCGCCTCGGGCGGTGAACTCTCGCGCATTGCACTCGCCATCAAGTCCATCGTTGCGGCACGGGATACCGATGGGACAAGCATGGTGTTTGATGAAATCGACACGGGGATCGGCGGGCGCACTGCGCAGATGGTCGCAGAGCGGATTGCGTTCGTCGCGCAGTATAAGCAGGTGCTCTGCATCACGCATTTGCCGCAGATCGCCTGCATGGCGGATGTGCATCTCTATATCGCAAAATCCGTCGTCGACGGAGCGACAGTGACGCGCGTCGAGCCGCTCAGTGAGAAGGAGCGCGTCCGCGAGATCGCACGCATGGCATCGGGGGACGATGTCACATGGGCGGCACTTGCGAATGCCCGTACCATGCTCGCGGGCGCAGCGACGAAGAAGAATGAGTTGAAGCAGTCGGAAATAGGAACGATATCTTGATGAAGTACAATGATGTAAAACGTCTGATGATGGCTGGTTTGATTGCTTCGTGTGCAGCGTTTGCCACAGCGGCAGAGGCAATGCCGACGGCCGTCAGTGCAGAGCCGATGGTCGGAATGCCGTCGCCGCTCGTGGAGTATCCGAGCGTCCGTGACGCATGGGCGGTGGCAGGACTGCCGGTCTACACACCGACACTCCTTCCTGTGGGCTATGCACAGAAGAATGTTATCGTAATCGACAAAAGCCTCGCCGAAATCTTTTATCGCAACAGCGACGGCAAGGAGATCCTCTTCCGCATGGCGGCGGGGAATGCAGATATCAGCGGTGACAGCACGGCGTACGAAGTGAACCAGGTCGTTCAGACCGGACGGCAGTACATCCGCGTCAAGGGGTCGGGGCGGCTGGTGCATCTTGCCCTTTGGTCGCGCGGCGGGTATACCTTCTCCCTCTCCTTTGAGGAGCCGGTTTCCGTTGAGGCCGTGGAGGCAATCGTCACCACGATCGCGTGGAACTAAACCCCGCGCCAAAGTTTTTGCGCGAATTGAAAAAATTTATTTGCACGCCCGCGATAGCCGTGTTATACTGTTCAACAGATTGTGTGAGTGGGGTAAGAGTCGCCGTGTATTTCGGTATGTGTTGGAGAGGTCTATGGAGGTTATTTTAGCGGAACATCTCGGCTTTTGTTATGGCGTCAAACGCGCCATTGAGATTGCCAGAGAGAACGCTTCCCCCGATGGGACATCCAGTACACTCGGTCCGATCATCCATAATCCGCAGATGGTGGAACGCCTGAAAGAGGAGGGCGTCGGCACGGTCAGCACACTGGACGAGATGCAGGATGGGACGACGGTCATCATCCGTTCGCATGGCGTGGGTCCGTCGGTGTATGCACAGGCGGAGCAGCGCGGTCTGAATCTTGTGGATGCAACCTGTCCGCACGTCAAGAAGGCGCAGCTTTCGGCAAAGCAGCTCTCGGAGGAGGGCTATACCGTTGTCATCATCGGTGAAAAAAATCACCCGGAGGTCAAGAGTATCTTCGAGTGGACAGCACAGCGGGCACACATTATTGAGAGCGAGGAGGAGGCAGCGGCGCTGCCAACCTTTGGGAAGCTCGGCGTCGTCTGTCAGACAACGTTTTCGAGTGATCGCTTTCGGCGCATCGCGTCTGTCCTTCTGGAAAAGTCGCGCGACATCAAGATCCTGCGGACGATCTGCACGGCGACGGATATGCGTCAGTCGGCGGCGATGGATCTGGCAGAGCACGTGGATGCAATGATTGTCGTCGGGGGGAAGAACAGCGCAAATACGATGCGACTCGCGCAGCTGTGCAGCGAAAAATGTCGAACCTATCACATTGAGACAGCAGATGAACTGCAGTCTGATTGGTTGAATCATATTAATAAAATTGGTATTACAGCCGGTGCTTCTACACCGGACTGGATTATCAAGGAGGTTTTTAAACAGTGTCAGAGCAGAGCATGAAGGAACTTTTGGAACAGGAAGATATGCCCGATATCCAAGAGCGCACCGTGGTCAAAGGGGTTGTTGTCCAGGTATCCCGTGATGAGGCGTATGTGGATATTGGCTACAAGCAGGAAATTCCTGTCTCCAAGAGGGATCTTGCCGTTCCTGCGCCGGACGATGCACGCGATGTCGTGAAGGTCGGCGATGAGATTGATGTCTACATCAAGTCTCTCGGCGGCGATAACGGCGGCAGCCTCTCGAAGGTCGAAGCTGACAAGATGGCCGCATGGAAGGACATCGAGGTCATCAAGGAGAAGGGCGAGACCGTCGAGGCGAAGGTCGCCAAAGAGGTCAAGGGTGGACTTGTCGCCTACGTCATGGGACTGCGCGGCTTCATTCCTGCCTCCCAGATGGAGCTTCACTTCGTGAAGGATCTTTCGGTCTACGTTGACCAGACGGTTGAGGCGGAGATCATCGAGATCGACGTGCAGAAGCGCCGTCTCGTCCTTTCGCGCCGTAAGCTGCTCGAGCGTGACCGCGCGGAGAAGGAAGAGGCTGTGTTCTCTGCCATCGAGCCGGAGCAGATCGTACGCGGTACGGTCAAGCGTCTCGTGGACTACGGAGCCTTCATCGACATCGGCGGTGTGGATGGTCTGGCACATATCTCTGATCTCGCGTGGCATCGCGTCAAGCATCCGTCAGAGGTGCTCGAGGTTGGGCAGGAGCTCGACGTCTACGTAAAGAGCGTGGATCGCGATGCGAAGCGCATTTCCCTCTCGGTCAAGGATACCCTTCCGGATCCGTGGGTCGAAAAGGCAGAGAAGTACGCAGAGGGCGACTTCATCGAAGGCAAGATCATTAAGCTGACTGACTTCGGTGCATTTATGGAAATTGAGCCGGGCTTTGATGGACTGATCCCGATGGGTGAGCTCGCCGAAAAGCGCATTGAGCGTGCGGACGAGGCAGTCCACACGGGCGACGTCGTTGTGGTCAAGGTGCTCCGCATCGACACGAAGCGCAAGCGCATCTCCCTCTCCATCACGAAGGCAAAGCGTGATGCAGACAGTGCTGACATCAAGAAGTATGCGGCGGAGAGTGCATCCGAGGGCGACGAGACGGTGACGGACTGATCGTATAACTCGATAGAGACTTGAAGGAGTGATGTTATGTCACTCCTTTTTTGTATACCTACGTTTCTTATAACATGGCATCAGTGTTTTACGAGGAAGAGGAACCTCTATAGGGTTGTTTGACGAAGCTCCTGTTTTTCGTTGAACAACCCTTTTCTTATGCGTATGTGCCATATTGAAAAAAAGGCGGGTTATTGCTATAATGATACGGTAGATTGGTACGTTATAGGGTCGGAGGTGGCTGTTATGTTTCGTCCATTGCCATTTAATTTGAAGGAGAATGCCGAGAAGGGGCAGGAGATGCTGAGCAAGGCGTTGGATACGGTGATGGAACATTCCTTCAATCCGTTGGACAAGGTCGGCGGCGTGCTCTTTCCGTTTCGTGTCGATGTGATTGATACGGAGACGCAGTACGAGATCTTTGCCGAGCTGCCGGGCTTCTCCAAGGATGCAATCGAGGTGTCGTACAGTGAGGACGGCCGGCTGAAGATCAAGGCGGAGCGCAGTGCGGCCGATGTTCCGGAGACGCGCTATCTCTGCCACGAGCGCAGGACGGGGGCTTTTGAGCGCTCTTTCCTCATCGACGATGTAAACGATGCGGATGCATCCGTTTCCTATGAGGCGGGCATTCTTCATGTGATCCTGCCGAAGCTGGCGGAGAAGCAGTCGCGCCGCGTCTTTACGATACAATAATTTGGACGGGAGCAGATCGAGAGAGGTAGAACGGGAGGACGTTATGTCGGAGGATCGCGATTGGGAGCTTTTCAAGCAGAAGCTCAAGGCAAAGACGGAGATTGATCTGGATCTCTACAAAGAACCGCAGATGAAGCGCCGTATCAACAATCTGATCACGCGCGCCGGCTACAAGGAATGCAGCGAGTACTTTGACCATGTGTGCGGGAACAAGGACGATTTTGCTGCGTTTATCGAGTATCTGACGATCAACGTGTCGGAGTTCTTCCGCACGCCGGAGAAATTCGGCAAACTCGAGACGGATGTCATCCCTGACCTCCTAAAACGCTCGTCGAAGCTCAATATTTGGAGCGCTGGCTGCTCCATCGGCGCAGAGCCGTACTCGCTTGCCATCATTATGAAGGAGATGACGCCCGGGACGCGTCACCGTATCCTTGCGTCTGATCTCGATATCGAGATCCTGGCGAAGGCGAAGCGCGGCGTTTATACGGCGGATGAAATCAAGTGTATGTCACCAGAGCGCCGCCGTAAATACTTTGATGAGGACGGTGACCACTATTCCGTCAAGCAGGAGATCAAAAGTATGATCGAGTTTAAGCGTCACAATCTCCTGCAGGATAAGTTCGAGACGGGCTTCGATCTCATTCTCTGCCGCAATGTGGTCATCTATTTCACGGATGAGGCAAAGGAGCAGCTCTATCGCCACTTCTTTGAGGCGCTGAAACCGGGCGGCATTCTCTTTGTCGGTGCGACGGAGTCGATTCTCAACTTCCGCAAGATGGGCTATACGAGCTTTCAGCCGTTCTTCTATCAGCGGCCGCTCGAGTCATGAGCGGTGCACCGCAGCTCACGCAGGAACAGCGGCGCGCGCTGCTCCTGCGTGAGGTCAAGTGGGCAGAGGAAAAGTCAGTGGCATACCGTGGCGCGTTCGCACGTGCCGGTGTGTCCCATGCTGACGTGAAGGATTTCGCAGATATGGTGCGGCTCCCGTTCTTGGATGCCGTGGCAGAGGAGGGGGCGAACGCCCCTTTTTTCATGCTTACGCTGCCCTTATCGGGACTTATGCGCGTGAGTGTGCTGCGGGATCCCACTGGTGTTGGCGGGCAGGTGCACTGCTATACGCAGGGCGATGTGGTGCGGCAGGTGCAGGCAGCGACAGATATGCTCCGTACCTGCGGCGTGCACCGTGCGAGTACGGTGCTGCTCGTCGGGAATGCTGCGGACAGCCGCACACTCGATCTCCAATATGCGCTCGACGGTCTCGGCGCGACGGTTCTCCCCTGTGCCTCGGCGGCAGATGCTGTGCGGCTCATGGATGCCGTTGTCCCCGATACGGTGATCGCATGGGAGCAGGATATTCCTCTGCTCGAAGAGACATTGGATAGGATGGCACTCTATCGGCTGATCTCCATCGGTGCACACCCATGTCCGCAGGAGCGTACGCAGCGGATGGTGGCACGCATGGGAGCGCGTCATACGCACATCTTTACACGTGCCTCGATGGGGGTGCTGATTGGATGCAGCGACGATGATGGTACGGGCATTCATCTCGATGGACGTCTGCTTTTTGCTGAGGTCATTGATGCAGCAGGCCAGGGCTCTGCTGCGGATGGGGCGTGTGGGGAGCTTGTCCTCTCCTCACTGACGGCTGAGGCCGAACCTGTCCTGCGTTGTCGTACGGGACTGCACGTGCGCCTCTTACGAGAGCAGGATCGTAGGGGATATGAGCAGGTGCGGATGGTGGAGGAGTGATATGATGGCAGATGAACGACTGATTGCTGCACTGGATGTCCATACACGCGAGGCTGTAGAGAGACTGGTCGGACAGTTGGGGGACAGTGTTTCCTACTACAAAGTTGGCATGGAGCTCTTCTATGCGCTCGGCGGTGACGTTGTCACATGGTTGAAAGGAGAGGGAAAGAAGGTATTTCTCGATCTAAAGCTGCACGATATACCGAATACTGTAGCAGGCGGGCTCTGCTCTCTGCTGCGTCTGCGTCCCGACATTCTGAATGTCCATACGGCGGGGGGGCTGCGCATGATGCGGACAGCCGCAGAGGCACTGCACCGCGCGGCAGAGGAGGAGGGCGTCCCCTGTCCGAAGCTGATCGGTGTGACGGTGCTCACGAGCATGGATGCGGAGGACTGGACGGGGCTCGGTCATACGGGAACCGTCGCGGATGCAGTGCTGCGCCGTGCATCGCTGGCGCAGGAGGCGGGACTGGATGGTGTCGTTGCCTCCCCCGTGGAGGCGGAGGCGATTCGACGCGCCTGCGGCCGCGATTTTTGGATCGTGACACCGGGAATTCGTCCCGCCGGTGCGGCGCATGACGATCAGCGCAGGGTAATGACTCCGGCGGCAGCACTTCGCGCCGGCTCGTCGCAGATCGTGGTGGGGCGTGCCATCTATGCGTCGGAGGATCCGCGTGCGGCCGCAGAGGCTGTTTTGAAGGAGTTGGAGGAGATATGATGACGCAGGATGAGGTGCGCGCACTGCTGGTTCAGACAGGCGCGATTATGGACGGGCATTTTCTGCTGACATCGGGGCTGCATAGCCCGCACTATGTGGAGAAGTTTAACGTGCTGCAGCATCCGCAGTACACGCAGCAGCTCTGTGAGGCGATGGCGGAGAAGTTCAAGGATGCGCGGATTGAGACGGTCGTTGGCCCCGTGACGGGCGGCATCCTGCTTGCGCATGAGACGGGGAAGGCACTCGGAACCCGTGCAATCTTCACGGAGCGCGTGGACGGCAAGATGACATTCCGCCGCGGTTTCTCCCTGCGTGAGGGCGAGCGTGTGCTGATTGTCGAGGACATCGTGACGACGGGCGGCTCGATTAAAGAGGTGATCGACGTGGTGAAGGCGGCGGGTGCTGTCCCCGTGGCGGTCTCGATGCTCGTTGATCGCAGCGGCGGCAAGGCGACATTCGGTGATGTGCCTGCGACCGCCCTCCTCACGATGGATGTGGAGACCTATACGCCCGAGCATTGCCCGCTCTGCGCCAAGGGAATCCCCATGACGAAGCGCGGTCGTACGGGGAAGTAACGGACGCGTACGATGGCGGAGGAGTTTACTAAGGAAGTAGACGAAGCGCTTGCGGCATGGACGGTGCTCGATACACTGCCGAAGGAATTGGATGGGTTTACACTCTCCAAGATGCGGCAGGAGCATGAGGGGCAGTATGATTTCTTTCGCTATGACGCGCCTGCAGAGCACCGTGCGATCGTGGGCTTCTATGACGACGGCACAAAGACTTACAAGGTGCGCGTTGCGGTCGGGGTGGTGAGTTTTGCCCTGCCCTCCTTTGTCTGTGGGGATTTGGAGACGTTCGGGCGGGAGCTCACACGGAATTTGCCGCGTGTGACGGCGGAGCTGCATGCGGAGGCGTTGGCGACGCAGGAGCTTGCTCCCGTGTGTGATGCGATCCGTACGTGGGCGTATGGAGCAGCTCTTGCCGAGGAGATGGAGGGATTTTCGCTCTTCGTCCGACCTGCGGCTCCGGCACAGCTGACGAACGGTTCATTCCTCATCATCGACTATGTGGACTTTGCCAAGGGGAACGACGTCGGCGTCTATTATAACTGCTATCGCAATGAGTTCTTTGGTGAGTACCATGTGGCAGGGATGCCCTATGTGAGCTATGACTTTGATGCGTCCGATCTGGAAGAGCTGGAGCAGCGGCTGGAGCTGCATCTCGTGCGCTATCTGCATCTTGCAGCAGAGCAATGGGCGAGGGAGCAGGAGGAAAATCGCGGATGATGGAAATGGGAGGACCTTGTGCAGAGAGATGAACTGAGCAGTCTGCGGGCGGATGTACTGGCACGCGCGCGTCGTGCGTTTGAGCGCATGGATGCAGTCGCGGAAGAGAACACGAAGAAGGTGCTCGATGCGATGCGGGAATGCCGTGTCTCCGATGCGCATTTTAACGTGAGTGCGGGCTATGCGTACAGCGATCTCGGGCGCGAGAAACTGGATGAGCTCTATGCACGCGTCTTTGGTGCGGAGCGTGCTCTCGTGCGGACGCAGTTCGTCTCGGGGACGCACGCTCTCGCGACGGTGTTGTTCGGGATTCTCCGTCCCGGCGACCGCCTCGTCTCCGTCACGGGCACACCCTACGATACGATGCAGACGGTGATCGGGTGGGCACATGAAAGCTGTGGATCGCTGAAGGAGTTCGGCGTCTCCTACGATGAACTGCCCATGCGTGATGGGCGCGTGGATCTGGCCGGTATCGCACGCATCGTGACGCCCGAGACGAAGGTGGCACTCGTCCAGCGTTCGCGCGGCTACAGTGAGCGTCAGCCGCTCAGTATCGCAGATATCCGTGCCGTCAGCGCGCGCATCAAGGCGGCGAATCCCAACTGCATTGTCTTTGTGGATAACTGCTATGGCGAGTTTGTGGAGACGGAGGAGCCGACGGCAATCGCGGATGTGGACATCATGGCGGGGTCTCTCATCAAGAATCCCGGCGGCGGACTTGCCCCGACGGGCGGCTATATCGCAGGGCGCGGTGACCTCGTCGAGATGGCGTCCTACCGCCTCACTGCACCGGGGATGGGCGATGAACTCGGTGCGAGTCTCATCTCGAATCGCCTCCTCTTTCAGGGGTTGTTTCTTGCCCCACATGTTGTGGCACAGGCACTCAAGGGAGCGGTCTTTGCCGCTGGTATCTTTGAGGGGCTTGGCTGCCGTACGTTTCCACGCTTTGACGAGGTGCGCGGCGACATCATCCAGGCGATTGAGCTCGGGGATGCTGCGCGGATGAAGGCGTTTGCACGTGCCATTCAGGCGATGTCCCCGGTCGATGCATTTGCCGCACCGGAGCCGTGGGATATGCCGGGCTATACCGATCAGATCATCATGGCGGCAGGGACATTCGTGCAGGGGGCGTCGATCGAACTGAGTGCCGATGGCCCCATGCGCGCGCCATATTGCATCTATCTGCAGGGCGGGCTGACGTTCGAGCACGCAGCGCTCGGCGTGATGGCGGCAGCAGAAGCTATCCTGACGCAGTAGATTTCACTGGGAGGAATGAATGTGTGCGGACATTGCTCAGAGGTCGAGGAAGTGCCTCATTTCTCCTCTCCGCGCCAGTATGAGCGAACGATTGAGCAGATGAAGCGATTGGTCGCCGACGAGGGCTTTATCCTCGTGGAGGGAACCTGTCCTCTCGGAGAAGAGAAAAAAGATGGATGTTGGGTGGACGACATCATCGATCATGTGATTCAGTGTCCGACGTGCGGACAAGTATTCACCTGCGTTGTCAATACGTACCGCGGCGGGGGATCGTTCCATCGAGGACGGTAGTATAGTTCTCAATGCGCTGCAGCTCATTCGCGAGGATGGGCTGTTTTTGTATGTTCAGTTTTCCGGATATTTTTGCAGTTTTAAGGATATTATTCTATCGTAAATATTTGTATAATACATACAATTAAATAAATAATAGTGTGATCGTGCGTATTTCCGATTGGAGGAGTGAAAATGAGCGTAGCGATAGAGATCGAGAATGCCGTCAAGAAATACGGTGATCTCACCATTATCCCGGGGATCACGGAGCATATCCGAAATGGAGAGTTTTTTACCCTGCTTGGTCCCTCAGGCTGCGGCAAGACGACGCTCCTGCGCATGATCGCAGGATTCAACAGCATCGAGGGTGGCGACATCTGCTTCAACGAGAAGCGCATCAATGACATTCCCGCGCATCAGCGCAACATCGGCATGGTGTTCCAGAGCTATGCGATCTTCCCGCATCTCACCGTGCGGGAGAATGTAGAATATGGGCTGAAGCTGCGTAAGGTGCCAAAGGCGGAGATGAAGGAGCGCGTCGATAAAATCCTCGACGTGGTACAGATCACGGACTATCAGGATCGCCTTCCTGAACGTCTCTCGGGCGGTCAGCAGCAGCGCGTTGCACTTGCCCGTGCCATCGTCATCCATCCGAGCGTACTGCTCATGGATGAACCGCTTTCCAATCTCGATGCAAAGCTGCGCGTGGAGATGCGTTCCGCGATCCGCGCGGTACAGAAACAGGTTGGCATCACGACGGTCTATGTCACCCATGATCAGGAGGAGGCACTCTCGATCTCCGACCGCATTGCTGTCATGAACAAGGGCGAGATCCAGCAGACGGCGCGTCCGCAGACCATCTACGAGCGCCCGTGGAACATCTTTGTCTCGACCTTCATCGGGCACTCCAATCTCTTCCGCGCCACGGTGAAGCGGGCGGGAGAGAAGACGAGCGTCGTCTTCCGCAATGGCTGGGAGATGCCCATGGAGGGGATCGAGGATGCGGCAGAGGACGGAATGGAGGTCGTCGTCTCCGTGCGCCCCGAGGAACTGTCCATTCAGTCCGAAGGACTTTCGTGTGAGGTGCGCACAAAGGTGTTCCTCGGCAAGTACATCAACTACAGCCTCGGCTTCGCCGATGAGATGATCCTGCCGCATCAGGCATCCATCGAGTTCTCACAGGATCTCGGCCATGCTGAGCAGCAGCTGGAGGTTGGGGATACGGTCTGTCTGCGCCCCAATGCAAAGCGTGTCAATGTCTTCACGGCAGACGGCTCACGCAATATTTTGAAGGATGTGGTGCACTATGAGTAAGCATGGCGTGCGCCTCGACTTCTGGACGGGCATCACGGCTCTGTCGATTGCCGTGTTCGGACTCTTCCTCATCTATCCGCTCTTTTCCCTCTTCATCTCGGCGTTTCAGGATGCCGTAACGGGGGAGTTCACGCTTGAGCACTTCACACATTTCTTCGAGCGAAAATATTACTATCAGTCGATGATCAACAGTTTCAGCGTGACGGCCTGTGTGACGGTGCTTGCCATCGTAATCGGAACGGCACTCGCGTACTGTATGACACTCTTCCGTGTGCGCGGCAAGACGGCACTCGAGATCTGCATCATCATCTCGCTGCTCTCGCCGCCCTTCATCGGCGCGTACTCATGGATTCTCATCGGCGGGCGCAGCGGCATTCTGACGCAGTGGCTGCAGACGACGTTCCACTATGAGTTCCCGTCGATTTACGGCTTTTCAGGCATTCTGCTCGTGCTGACGTTGAAGCTCTATCCATTCATCTACCTCTATGCCGCCGGTGCGATGAAGAGTATCGATGCGGCCTTGGTGGAGGCGGCAGAGAGTCTTGGCTGCAGCGGTATCCGCAAAGTGGCGACGGTCATTGTACCGCTCATCACACCGACCATTCTCGCAGGGGCACTCATGGTGTTCATGAATGCGATGGCGGACTTCGGTACGCCGATGCTGATCGGTGAGGGGTTCAACGTCATGCCCGTCATGATCTACTCGGAGTTCATCAACGAGGTCGGCGATCAGGCGAATTTCGCGGCAGCGATGGCGGCGATCATGGTCGTCATCACCTCGACGATCTTCCTGCTGCAAAAGTATGTGGTGAGCCGCAAGTCGTTTACGATGAGCTCCCTGCGCCCGATTGTGGTGAAAGAGCTGCACGGTGCACGGAATGTACTGATGCACGCCGCCATCTATCTGCTCGTCGCACTGTCGCTCATCCCGCAGCTCGTTGTGGTCTACACCTCATTCCTGGAGACAAATGGTGCGGTCTTTACGGGCGGCTACTCACTTGAGAGCTATACGACGATCTTCAGCAGTCTGGGGACGGCGATCTCGAACACCTATCTTTACAGTACGGCGGCCATCCTCATCATCGTCTTCCTCGGTATGACGGTCGCTTATCTGACAACGCGGCGCAAGAGCCTGCTCACGGACATCATCGATACGCTGACGATGTTCCCGTACATCATCCCGGGCTCTGTTCTTGGTATCACGCTGCTCCTCGCGTTCAATGAAGAACCGCTGCTCCTCTCGGGGACGGCACTCATCATCATCATCTCTCTCGTGATCCGTCGCCTCCCGTATACCCTGCGCTCAAGTTCGGCGATTCTCTATCAGATCAGTCCGAGCATCGAGGAGGCGTCTATCAGTCTTGGTGCGTCCCCGCTGAAAACCTTCTTTAAGGTGACGGCGGTGATGATGCTCCCGGGTGTCATGAGCGGCGCGATCCTCTCGTGGATTACGGCGATCAATGAGCTCAGCTCCTCGGTCATCCTCTTCACGGGCGCGACCAAGACCATGTCGGTCGCCATCTACACGGAGGTCATTCGCGCCAGCTACGGTACGGCAGCGGCACTCTCGACGATCCTGACGCTCACGACGATCGCCGCGATGCTGATCTTCTTCCGCGTGTCGGGCAGCCGCGACGTTACCCTCTAATGCGTTTTTTTCGGGCACGTTCCCGATGATGTTATAGGTTTGGCAGTTTTGTCAAAGGAGGTCATCTCATGCGATTCAAAAAGGTGATTGCCGCCGTTGCGGCATCCCTCGTCCTCGGCACCGCGCTCAGCGGCTGTGGCGGCGGGAGCGGTGGTGAGAAGCAGGCGGCAAAGGCGGACGACAACAGTCTCGTCATCTACTGCCCGCATCCGCTTGCCTTCATCAACCCTCTTGTCGAGGAGTTTGAGAAAGAGAGCGGTGTAAAGGTGGAGGTCATCGCCGCCGGTACGGGCGAGCTCTTAAAGCGCGTCGAGTCCGAGAAGGCAAATCCTCTCGGGGATATTTTCTGGGGCGGCTCACTCAATACGATGAAGCCGAAGGCGGCGCTTTTTGAGAACTATACCTCGGTGAACGAGGATCACATTCAGCCCGCGTTCAAGAACACCGAGGGACCGATGACGCGCTTTACGGATATTCCGAGCGTTATCATGATTAATACGAACCTCATCGGCGATGTGAAGGTTGAGGGCTATGAGGATCTGCTGAACCCTGCGCTCAAGGGCAAGATCGCGTTTGCCGATCCGTCGAAATCCTCGTCCTCCTATGAGCATCTCATCAATATGCTCTATGCGATGGGGAACGGTGATCCGGACAAGGGCTGGGACTATGTGGAGAAGCTCTGCCGCAATCTGGACGGCAAGCTCCTCTCCGGTTCGTCTGCCGTCTACAAGGGCGTTGCTGACGGTGAGTACGCTGTCGGTCTGACCTTTGAAGAGGGCGGCGCGAAATACGTCGCCGACGGCGCTCCCGTCAAGCTCGTCTACATGAAGGAAGGCGTTATCTCAAAGCCAGACGGCATCTATATCATCAAGAATGCAAAGCACATGGAGAATGCGAAGAAGTTCATCGACTTCATTACGAGCAAAGAGGCACAGAGCATTATCGCCTCGCAGCTCCATCGCCGCTCCGTGCGTGACGATGTGGATCCGCCTGTCGGCCTCCTGCCGAAGGATCAGATCAAGATCATCGATGATAATGAGCAGGTTGTCGAGAAGAATAAGAAGTCGTGGCTGGACAAGTTCAAGGACATCTTTACGAGCGTCCAGTAAACGCTGTGTGAGGATAAAGATACCGAGGCGCAACACCTCGGTATTTTTGTTTTTGCCCAAATTTGGTATAATAGAGTCGGATGTTAAGGAATCGCTGATAAAATGAAGTCCGTCGGATTGGTGCAGATTTTTTTGTCCTGTCAAGGAGACAAACCGGACGCATAGCAGAGGCTATGTGGAGGATTTGTCGACACAGACAGGGCGAAAAAGATGTACTAAGACGGCGGTGCTGAATTTATCAGTGCTTCCTTAATTAGTTCGTATGCCGTATGAGGAGGGAGTGCGTGCGGAAATTTCAAGATGAGGTGCGTAGTGCACTCCTTCTGTATGCCATTGTACCCGTCGTGCTCATCACGATGATCTGTCTGTTGCTGGCAGCGTTATACTGGCAACGGAATGTTGCCGCCCACACGGAGGAGGAGGCACGGGCAACAGGGGCAATCTTTACGGAGCTGACGCAGGACTATGAGGAGCGTGCCGCAGCGATCGCAGCGGGTGGACTCGATGGATTCCATGCGGACGGAAATGGGCGAAGTGCCGCGATGGAGCGCATCTACGCACAGCTCAACCGCTATGGTTCACAGCCGCATTTCTTCCTCCTAGACGTGGAGCGGCACGTTCTCTTTTCCACAGAGCAAGAGGTTCCGCCATATCTTCTGCCTCCGTCAATGCACTGGGGCGTACTCTCGCGCATGGAGCGACAGGAGGGGAGCGTAGCGGAGTTTGTCCCAAACGGCGCGCAGGATTGGGACTATGTTGTCGGGCAGGCAGTTCGCTATGCTCCTAGCACGGGGGACGCTACATCGACAATCGAAGGCTATGCCGTCTTTGTCCTGCCCGCGCGGGAACTGGGACAGCATTTGCAGACGGGGGAGAAGTTACACATCGTCATTACCGACCGCGCGGAACGTGCACCATTTGTCACAATGCCCACACTGCGGGACAGTGCGTTTCAAAAAATCGTGCCCGCATTGGACGGTAGGACGGGGCTGGTCAGCGTGGATGGGCAGCACTATTATGCGGCATCTGAGGTGTTGGACGGGGGATTTACCATCTATGCGCTTTTTCCGCTCGGCAGTCGAATCGCTCAATTTGCAACGGGGGCGGCGATTCTTCTCGGCGTCTTTTTGCTCATGCTGCCGCTGATTGTCGTCAGTGTGCGGCGTGAGACGTGCGATAAGACACAGGCGGTCAGCGAAATCGTGGATGCGTTTCGCGCGGTGCGCCACGGCGATCTGCAGAGGAGACTTGTGATCCGCTCAGATAATGAGTTTGAGGAGATTGCCGCCGCCTATAACCGCATGGCGGAGAGTCTCGTCCGCCTGATGCGTGAGAACGAGGAGGAGGCGCGCGCGGGGGTTATCTCGGAACTCCGCCAGCTTGAGTCACAGTTCAATCCGCACTTTCTCTTTAACACGCTCGAGAATATCAAGTTCATGACGAAGCTCGCCCCCGACGATGCCGTGCGTATGATTTCTGCTCTTTCGACACTCCTGCGCTACAGCATTGACAATCGTGTGCGGCAGGTGACGCTCGCCGAGGATCTCTGTCATCTGGAACGCTATATTGAGATTCAGCGGCTGCGTTTTGGGGCGCGGGTTTCCTATCGCGAGGAGATGGAGGAAGGGGCAGAGACTTGTCTCGTCCCGAAGCTGTTCCTTCAGCCCGTTGTGGAAAATGCCATCCACTATGGTGCGGATGCAGAGGGGAACATAGAGATCGTGTCGCGGATGACCATGGAGGCAGAGCAGCTGCATATTGTCATTGAGGACAGAGGGCTGGGGATGGATGCAGAAACGCTGCATCGTCTGCGGACGATGATGGCGGAGGGGGAGAACCGCTCCGTGCATACGGGGCTTTATAATATCGACCGTCGGATTCGCCTGCTCTATGGCGTGGAATACGGTGTGAAGATTTCGTGCCCACCATCGGGCGGTACGCGCGTGGAGATGGTGCTGCCGATTCGACGCAGCGGAGGTGAGGAAAATGCAGCGTGTGCTGATTGTCGAGGATGAGGAGATCATTCGCAAGGGACTGGTATGTACCATTGACTGGGCGGCGATGGACTGCGTTGTCGTCGGTGATGCCGCTGACGGTGCGGCTGGGCTGGAGCTGCTGCGCACAACGCATCCCGACATCCTCCTGACGGACATCCGTATGCCGCGCATGGATGGGATTACGATGGCAGAGCACGCACGCGATGAGGGGATTCTGCCGCAGCTCATCTTTCTCACGAGCTATGCGGAGTTCGATTATGCCAAAAAGGCGATTGAACTCCATGCCGCAGATTATTTGCTGAAACCGGTCAACGAGGAAGAACTAGCAGCGCTTCTGCATCGCCTTGCAGAGCACGGCAAAGAAAAAATAGAGCCTGCTCCACTGTCGGAGGGGCTCGATTGGGCACGATATTTTTCGGATGAGGGGCTGAACCCCTACGTCCGCCATGCGATGGAGCGGATTCGCAGCGATTATCATGAAAAACTCAGCATTGAACAGCTGGCGGAGGAAGCTGGTGTGAGTGCGAGCTATCTCAGCCGCAAGTTCAAAGAGACGACGGGTCAGACATTCCTCGAGGCGCTGACGCGGGAGCGTCTGCATAAGGCAGTAAGTCAGCTGGCATCAGGAAAATATCGCGTCTACGAGGTCGCCGAGGCGAATGGATTTGGCGACTATAAGAATTTTTGCAGTGTGTTCAAAAAGTATATGCACACGTCGCCGCGTGCCTTCATGCAGGAGCGGCAAAAAAAATAGAACTGTGTTATGGAACGCAGCTCTATTTTCGCGAATCAGTGATTCTCTAGGGAATCGCTGATAAAATGAAGTCCGTCGGATTGGTACAGATTTTTTGTCCTGTCAAGGAGACAAACCGGACGCATAGCAGAGGCTATGTGGAGGATTTGTCGACACAGACAGGGCGAAAAAGATGTGCTAAGACGGCGGTGCTGAATTTATCAGTGTTTCCCTAAGCCTCGGGGAATGCGACGACGAGAAGCATCTTAAACGGCACATCTTTTGTCGCATAGACGGAATGCGGGTGGTTGGCGGGCATGACGATGCTCTCACCGGCGTGGAGTTCGTATTTCTCACCGTCGATGGTGATGATGCCCGCACCGTCGAGCGCTGTGACGAACGCGTCTCCCTTGGATTCGTGCGTGCTGATGCCCTCGCCCTTGGCGAAGGCAAAGAGTGTGATGCCGAGACCTTTATTTTGGACGAGCGTCTTGCTGACGACCTGTCCGTCTGCATAGGCAACCTGGTCCTTGAGTGACAGCACCTGTGCGTGCTCGATATTGTTTAAGATTGACATGGTAATCCCTCCTTTATGCTGATAGTATAACATCTGGTTTGTCAAAAAGTCAAAGATGTGCAGAAAAAATAATATTTATTCTCAAATAAAGATTTATAATAGTTATGTTTATTTGGCTGTTTTCTGTTGTCAAACACTGTGTCATGCCCTATAATAACAAATAGATTATGTTATCGTATCAATGACTTCGAAGGGAGATGTTGTTATGGCACTCAGTCGTGAAGAGGTGATTGCTCAAGTAAAGAAATTGGCAGAAGCACCGTCGGTCTATGCGGGACTGAAGGAGAAGGCAGAGTATTTTCTCCGCGCAGCGGGAACTGCAGAGGAGCACGCTTCCTTCCACACGCTGGTCGAGGAATTGAAGGGCGATGTGCTGACGATTGATCAGGTCATCGGTTTTATGGATTCACCGGAAGGCGTCAAGGTCTTTGGTGAAAAGAAAGCGCAGGAACTGGCAGCTGCTGCGAAGAAGGCAAAGGAGCAGGGCGAGGATACCTGTATATGCCCTGCCTGTCAGGCAGGCAAGGCGATTCTCGCCAATCAGGCGGTCATTGGATAATCAGACGAACGGGAGGAAAGGAGCTGCTGCACGGATGTGTTCGTGTGACGGCTTCTTTTTTGCGGAAAAGGGGAAGGCATGACGGTTGCCGATGTCTATGTCAACATTCCCGTCAAGAGTATTGCCACGGCGTTTACCTATGTCGTGCCGGATGCGCTGCCGCAGATCGATGTAGGATGGCGTGTCTTCGTCCCGTTTGGCAAGGTGCGTGTTGAGGGATTCGTCGTCGCCGTACGCTCCTACGATGCGGCACGTGATGGCGCACATCGTCTGCGCGCGATTCTCGAGCCTGTGGATGAGGAGGCGTGGTTTACGCCGCAGCTGCTTGCTGCGGCACAGGAGCTGGCGGCATTTTATCTCTGCTCTGCGGCAGAGATGATGCGGCTCTTTATGCCGGGCAAGAGTGGGCTGCGTATTTTTTCCGCCTATGTGCCGGCAGAGGATGTGGATGAAACGCATCCCATCCTCATGGATGCGGCAGCACGCGCCGTTTACGACTGCCTCTGCGAGTATGGCGAGCAGCGCGGGGCACAGCTGCGGACGGCTCTGCCGGCGTGCGATGTGGATGGGGCATTGGAAAAGCTCCTGCGCTATGGCCTCATACGCAAGGAATACCGTGCCGATCGGCGTGACAAGGCAAAGTATGAGAAGTACTATACGGCGGGCGAGATTACGGAGGAACTGCTCCGTGCATTCACGCGGAGACCGGCGCAGCGGCGCGCATTGGAGCTCTTTCGCATGAAGCGCGAGCACACGCTCGCAGAACTGAAGCAGGCAGGGATTACGACCGCGACCATCCGACATCTGACCGATGCGCATATCCTCATGGAGCACCTGCGCCGTCAGGTGCGTGACAGCTATGCGGCAGGGGCGCGTGAGACGTGCGGGGAGACGCTGACGGAGGCGCAGCAGCATGCCGTCGCCGCACTGCAGGCAGGCGCTGCCGCGGAGACGTTTCACGGCTATCTCCTTCATGGGGTGACAGGGAGCGGCAAGACGCGTGTCTACATGGAGACAGCTCGAGCCGTTCGGCGCGCAGGGCGGCAGGTCATCGTACTCGTGCCGGAGATCGCGCTCACGGGTCAGCTCATCACGGCGTTTCAAGAGAGCTTTGCCGGAGATATTGTCGTCCTGCACAGCCGCCTTTCACTTGCCGAGCGCAACGATGCCATCTTCCGCGTGCGGCGCGGCGAAGCGGGGGTCATCATCGGCGCACGGTCCGCGCTCTTTACGCCGGCGGGGAACGTCGGCTGCATCATCCTCGATGAGGAACAGGATATGTCCTATAAGCAGGATGAGTCCCCACGCTATCACGCACGCGTTGTCGCAGAGATCCTGGCACGTCGGCATGGGGCGATCCTCATCATGGGGAGCGCAACGCCCTCGCTTGAGACGTATGCACGGGCGCTCTCCGGGGAACTGACGCTCCTCCGCATGCCGGAGCGCATCGGTGCGCAGCCACTGCCGCACGTGCGTGCTGTCGATATGCGTGAAGAGCTGCGTCATGGGCGGCGCACGATCCTCTCCAACGATCTGCGTGATCTCCTGACGGAGACGCTGGCGCGCGGTGAGCAGGCGATCATCATGCTGAATCGGCGCGGCTATTCGACGTTTGTCCTTTGCCGCGCTTGTGGCTTCGTGCTCTCCTGCCATGCGTGCGGGCAGCCGATGGTCTACCATGCCAACGGTACTCTCGTCTGCCATCACTGTGATCTGCGTGCCGATGTACCTACGGTCTGCCCCAAATGCGGCAGCCGCTGCATCAAATATTTCGGGGCGGGCACGGAAAAGCTCGAGGCAGAGTTGGCACAGCTGCTCCCACAGGCTCGTGTGATCCGCATGGACCGTGATACGACGGGACGCAAACACGCCCATGAGGAGATCCTTGCGCATTTTCGTCGACGCGACTACGACATCCTCCTCGGCACACAGATGGTGGCAAAGGGGCACGACCTGCCCGGCGTTCAGACGGTCGGCATCATCAGTGCGGATGCGAGCCTCAATCTTCCGGATTTTCGTGCGGCAGAACGATGTTTCATGCTCATCACGCAGACGGCGGGACGCGCAGGGCGCCATGGTGCGCGCGGCGAGGTCATCGTCCAGACGTACAATCCGGAGCACTATGCGGTGCAATCTGCTCTGCGGCAGGATTACGAGACGTTTTACGCACAGGAGATCGTGCTGCGGCGGGAGCTGTTCTATCCGCCGCTGAGCCGTCTCGTCAAGCTCCTCTTTCACCAGATGGATCGGCAGCGCGCATGGGATGCAGCAGCTGCGTTCGCGGATGTGTTTCAGAACGAGTTTCATGGGCGACAGGGATATATGCTGGTTGGGCCGTCCCCGGCACTCATCGCACAGGAACGTGGGGAGTATCGTTTTGTCGTACTCATCAAGGTAGCCGACTTGGTCGATGTGCAGGACTTCCTGCGGGAACAGGGGATGCATCTGCGCGATGATGTTGCCATAGATATCGATCCAATTACTATTTTTTAATTGGAAACTATTGAATATAATTCAAAATCCTGCTAATCTGAGAGAAGAAGGAGTTTGTGACGTTATGTGGTGCAAATCCTCTGCACAATGGAAGAAGGTCTGCCGATGGTGGCGGTAAATGGGTATGCGAAGATCAACCTGCTGCTCGACATTCTCGGGCAGCGTGAGGACGGCTACCATGAAATCGCGACGGTGATGCAGTCCCTCGCACTCGCCGATACGCTGACGCTCACCAAGCAGGAGTCGGGGATCACGCTGACGGTTGACCTGCCGGGACTCGAGGCGGATGAGCGAAATCTCGCCTATCGCGCAGCGGCGCTTCTCATGCGGGAGTGCGGCGTGCGCGGCGGCGTTCACATCCGCATCGACAAGCGAATTCCCATTGCAGCGGGCCTTGCCGGCGGGAGTGCAGACGCGGCGGCTGCGCTGCGCGGCGTGAACGAGCTCTATGCGCTCGGACAATCCGATGCAGAACTTTGCCGTCTTGGAGCGCAGATCGGCTCGGACGTACCGTTCTCCCTGATGGGAGGGACGGCACTTGCCACGGGACGCGGCGAGGTGCTTGAGCATCTGCCCGCTGCATTCGATCTGCCGGTCGTCCTCGCAAAGCCGCCTGTGGCGGTCTCAACCCCGTGGGCGTACCGATCCTATGATGCAAATCCGCCGACGCAGCATCCAGATCGTGCGGCATTCCTGCGTGCGCTCCATGCAGGGGATATAGCGGCGTGCCTGCGTATGGCAGCAAACGTGCTCGAGCCCATAACGGAGGCGGCACATCCCGTCGTCGGCGACTATCGCGCGCGCCTGCGTGCGGCAGGGGCGGTCTGTGCGATGATGTCGGGCAGCGGCCCCACGGTATTCGGCATATTTACTGATGCAGATGATGCAGCGCGTGCGGCAGAAATGATGCGGCAGGAGACAGATGCTGACGTACATCTGACGCATACGATGGGGCAGATGTGAGGGGTCAGCAGTAGGCAGAGGGATATAGCTATGCAAGGAAAATTATCGCCGGTTGTGGTCAACAGTTATCAGCCCCTGCGCGAGATCGTCTGTGAGGTGCTGCGCGAGGCGATTCGCGGTGGCGTCTTGAAGCCGGGGGAGTGGCTGAAGGAGAACGATCTTGCCGATGAGCTGCTCGTCAGCCGTACCCCCGTGCGCGAGGCGATTCGCAAGCTGGAGCAGGAGGGCTACGTCGTCACCGTTCCGCGGCGCGGTGCCTACGTGGCGAGCGTCTCCATCCGTGACATCAACGAGATCTTCGAGATCCGTGCCGCACTTGAGGTACTGGCCTGTGAGCTGGCGGCAGAGCGCATCACGGAGGAGGAGCAGGAGCGGCTGGAACGCCTCCTGGTCGCCATCGGACGCGCGATCGAGGAGCATGATATGGAGCGTATCGTGCAGACGGACATCGAGTTTCATGAGCTGCTCTATCAGGCAGCGCGCAACGAGCGCCTGCTCGCGATTATCGGCAATCTGCGCGAGCAGCTGACGCGGTTTCGCACGATTTCCATGTCGTATCCCGGGCGTCTCAAGGCGACACTGGAGGAGCACCGCTCTCTTGTCGATGCCATCGGTTCGGGCGATGCCCGCCGTGCGCGCAAAATGGCGGCGAAGCACATGGAGAACTCGGAGCAGACGCTGCTCTGTGCGATTGAGGAACAGGAAAAGAAGACGGGGACGCCCTTGCTCAAGCGGCGCTCCAAACGGAATGGCAGCGATGCCGAATAGGCAGCGATGGAAAAAGGGAGGCGTGTCATGTTGGATTTTATAACGGTGATACTGGCAGCAGGCAAGGGAACGCGCATGAAATCGAAGCTGCCGAAGGTGCTGCACCGCGCAGCAGGAAAACCGATGCTGCAGCATGTCATAGATGCAGCAGATGCGGCGGGCGCACGCCGCAATATTGTCGTCACGGGATTTGGCGGCGAAACAGTGCGCAGGGCGATCGGGGACAGCGTGGAGTACGTTGAGCAGAAAGAACAGCTCGGGACAGGGCATGCCGTTCTGCAGACAAAGCCGCTCCTCGGCGAGGAGCACGGGACGATCATGGTGCTTTGTGGCGATACCCCACTCCTTACGGCAGAGCTCTTGGCACGATTCCACGAGGAACATGTCCAGGCGGGGGCAAAGGCGAGTGTGCTCACAGCCATCATGCCGAACGCCAAGGGCTACGGGCGTGTCGTGCGCCGTGACAATGGCGAGGTTCTGAAGATTGTCGAGCACAAGGATGCGACGGAGGAGGAGCGTCAGATTCACGAGGTCAATGCCGGGATCTACTGCTTTGACGCACAGGCGCTTTTTTCGGCGCTGGCCAAGGTGACGAATGACAACGCACAGGGTGAGTACTATCTGCCCGATGTGCTCAGCATTCTGCGCGATGCGGGGGAGAAGATCTGGGCGGTTACGGCAGACGACTACGAGAGCACACTTGGCATCAACTCGCGCAGTCAGCTCGCCATCGCTGAGCGCATCCTGCGGAGGCGCAAGACAGAGGAATTGATGGCGGACGGGGTAACGATTATCGACCCGCATACGACCTTCGTGGATGCCGATGTTCGTGTCGGCATGGACACGGTAATCTATCCCTTTACCTTCCTTGAGGGCGATACGGTGATCGGTGAGGACTGCTGCATCGGTCCTCATGTGCGCTTTCAGAACACCGTGGTCGGCAATGGCGTCAAGGCACACTACGCCTATGTGCACGATGCACAGATCGACGATAATGTGGATCTTGGGCAGTTCAATCACATCCGCCCCGACAGTCATATTTCTGCGGACGTTAAGCTCGGGAATTTCGTCGAAGTCAAAAACTCCGACATCGGCGTGGGAACGAAGCTGCCGCATCTTTCCTACATCGGCGACTGTGATATGGGCGCGCACGTCAACATGGGCTGCGGCACGATCACGGTGAACTACGATGGGAAGAAAAAGTACCGCACGGTGGTCGGAGATCATGCTTTCGTCGGGTGTAACTCCAACCTCGTTGCTCCTGTGACGGTCGGAACGAATGCCTACGTCGCTGCGGGATCGACCATCACACACGACGTCCCGCCCGATACACTTTCCATCGCCCGTGCGCGCCAGAAGGAGATTGAGGGCTGGCACGACAAGCGTAGCTAATAACAGAAAAATGAAAAAGCCCCTGTTAGGCTTCCCAAATGCTGGTGTGCGTGCTATACTAAGTATGAATTGTGTATTCACTAATAACCGCACGCTCGGTATTTGGGAGGAACAGAGAGATGAGTTTTCCGGCCGATAATGTATGCATCCTGACGGGAAATGCCAATCCACAGCTGGCGCAAGCGATCGCAGACCGCATTGGCATCCCGCTCTGTGAGGCATTCGTCGGACAGTTCAACAACGGTGAGATCCAGGTGATGATTGAGGAGAGTATCCGCGGGAAGGATATTTTCATCATTCAGCCGACCAGCTATCCTGTGAACGACAACCTCATGGAATTGCTGATCTTGACGGATGCGTGCAAGCGGGCGTCGGCACACAGCATTACGGCGGTCGTCCCCTACTATGCCTATGCGCGACAGGATCGCAAGACGCGCGGCCGCGAGCCAATCTCGGCAAAGCTGATTGCCGATCTGATGACGACGGCAGGGGTGACGCGCGTTGTCACCGTCGATCTGCACGCAGGACAGATTCAGGGATTCTTTGATATTCCTGTGGATCACCTCGCCGCAGCACCGGTACTAGCAAATTACTTCCGTGAGCAGAACATCGAGGATCTCGTTGTCGTCTCGCCGGATCTGGGCGGTGTGACGCGTGCGCGTATCATGGCGGACTTCCTCCGTGCGCCGATTGCCATCATCGAGAAGCGGCGTCCGTGCCCTGGCTGTGCCGAGGTCATGAACCTCATCGGTGATGTTGAGGGCAAGACGGCACTCCTGATCGACGATATTGTCGACACAGCCGGGTCGCTCTGTGAGGGGGCAAAGGCGCTTGCCGCGCGCGGTGCGAAGCGCGTACTGGCGGCATGTTCCCATGCGATCCTGACCGATCCAGCCATGGAGCGGATCAACGCGTCCGTGATCGATCAGCTGGTCATTACGGACTCGATTCCGCTCGCACCGGAGAAGCAGTCGGAAAAACTCGTCGTACTCTCACTCGCACAGTCGCTCGCCGATGTGATTGTGCGCATTCAAAGTCATCGTTCAGTAAGTCTGCTCTTCAACCATCATTGAGCCGACGATACCGATGGAGGGAGGAAGGGGCGTCCCCTGAGACGTCCCTTTTTCGCATCTGTAGAAATTGCTGATAAAATAATGCGTCAGGATGGCAATGTTGGACTTATTCGTGCTTCCTATATAGGAGAGAGGTATGCATGTTGTGATTGTCGGCACCGGTCCCGCCGGTGTCTCGGCTGCGCTCTATGCGCGGCGCGGCGGTGCCGATGTGACGGTAGTCGCCAAGGACGGCGGGGCACTCTCCGCTGCCGATCGGATCGAGAACTACTATGGTTTCGAGGAGCCTATCTCCGGGGCGGAGCTTCTGCGTCGCGGCAGTGAGGGTGCCCGTCGTCTGGGCGTTGTATTTGAACGCGATGAGGTGTTGGGCTTTGCCCTGCCCCCGGAAGGCAACGGCTATATCGTCGTCGGACGGCAGCGCAGCTATGAAGCAGACGCCTTGATTCTGGCCGCCGGAGCACAGCGTGCGGGACTACCCGTCGCGGGTATCCGCGCGTTCGAGGGACACGGTGTCAGCAGTTGTGCGGTCTGCGATGCGTTCTTTTATCGCGGACGACATGTCGCCGTCATCGGGGCAGGGGCATACGCGCAGCATGAGGCGCAGATCCTTCTCCCGCATGCTGCACGCGTGACACTCCTGACGAATGGCGCCGCACCAGAGGTTTCCTTTCCTCCTGCCGTCTCCGTCGATACGCGCCGTCTGCTTCATGTCGAGGGGGAGCGCCGCGTGGAGCGCGTTGTTTTTGCCGATGAGACGCCGCTAGACGTGGACGGAATCTTTCTTGCCGTCGGTGTGGCGGGGAGTACAGCGCTAGCAAAAAAACTGGGCGTTCGGCTTGACGGCAGCAGGATCGCCGTCGATGCACACATGGCGACCAATGTCCCTCACGTCTATGCAGCAGGGGACTGCACGGGCGGTCTGCTGCAGATCGCCAAGGCTGTGTACGAGGGGGCACAGGCGGGACTGTCCGCTGTAAAAACGGCATAGCCGTGGAAAGGAAATGAAACGAAAAGGGGGGATGATTATGTCGGAACATGTGTCAAAGGCACGTCCTTTTCAGGATTATATCGATACATTTGATCTGTGGAAGCCGCTGACGACAGAGCAGCGTGCTCTCCTAGCTGCTCATACGCACTATCGCCGCTGCACCAAAGGGGAGATCATTCATCGCGGTGCGCTTGGGCATCTCGGAACACTGCACATCGTATCCGGCACACTGCGCGTCTACGTCGTCACGGATGAGGGGCGCGAGCTGACCCTCTGCTTCATGCGCGTCGGCGAAGTCGCCCTCCTTTCGAGCGCAGCATTTCTCGGCAGTGTTTCCTGCGAGGTCACGATTACGGCGGCGGAAGATACGGAGCTATTCAGCTCGGAGATGGGCGTCTGCCATAAAATTCTCGAGGAGAACATCCACGCGCGGCTGCTGGCGTATGAGGGTGCCGTTCACCGTCTCTCAGAGATGCTGTGGCGGTTTCAGCAGATGCTCTTTACTCCCGCCGACCAGCGTTTGGCAAAATTCCTGCTGGCAGAGACCGAACGCACGGCGGGCAGTGAGATTCGCCTGACCCATGAACAGACGGCACAGGCGCTCGGTACGGCACGTGAGGTCGTCAGCCGTCTGATTGGTGAGTTTGCGCAGGAGGGCATGGTACGTGCCTCGCGTGGCTGTATTCACATTCTTGACCGTGCGGCACTCCGTCGCCGTGCTGATGAAGGCGTGGGGGATCGTAAGCGATGCTGATCTATGCTCTTGTCGTCCTTGTCCTGCTGCTGCTCATATTGCTGTTTCGCTATCTGCCGCATCGGATCTTTATTGTCTTTGTCGCGCTTGCTGCAGTACTCTGTGCTATCGTTGTCCACATGCAGCTGCCGGAGCGTGCTCCTGCTCCGCTGACGCAGGAGCAGCGCGCCGCGATTGCGCGGGATCAGGACTACTTCATGCCGTGGTGGGCGGCGTATCAGAAGCAGGTCGCAGAGCTCGACCGCGGCTGGACGCGCTATCATCAGATCCTCTCCGATGCCAAGGCGGGGAATGTACGCCTGTCGGTGACGCGCGAGCGGCTTTCGTCACTCGAACAGGACATGCAGGAACAGCGCAGCCGCATCGAGAAAAATGCACCTCCGCTGGAACTGTCAGATGATGTCTACGACCATCTCGCGTCCATTCTCAGCAAGACCGATGACTATGCGGCGGCGCAGCAGAAGGCAGTGACGCTGACGCGTGCAGCCGCCGAGTCCGCCGCGATGAAGGAGAAGGATGCTGCGGCGCAGGCACGCCTTTTGGAGCTCGTCATGCTGCGCGAATCGCCTGTAGCACTCTTCATCGAGGACGATATCATTGCGGTTCGCGACTATTTTGCACCCATCTCGGCAGCACATCGTGCCGATGAGGAGGATGGCGCACGCGCGGAGCAAGAAAAAAATATCGACAAATAGATACTTTTGCGTTATAATGCACCATGTACTTTGCGCTCGTAGTCCAGTGGATAGGACGTTAGCCTCCGGAGCTGAAAGCGTGGGTTCGACTCCCGCCGAGCGCACCATGATGATCCATCACCCCGCGAAATATCGCGGGGTTTTTTCATGCAGAGAAGAAAAGGATTTTTCTGAAATACGAAGAATATTTATATAAAGGAATTTTGTTTTTCGTTAGGAGATGAATGAATGACGCGAAAAGAGGTGCAGGCGACGGCGCGTCCGGTGCTCATGCGCAGCTTACATCTGAAAAAGAACGCATTTCGGCAATTCTTTTACGAGAGTACGCTTCGTTTTGGAAAGCAAATCGGCAGCGATATTGCTGCGCTCAAAGATGAGACAGCCTCCATTGTCAATAAGAAGTATATGTTCTCCCTTGGGATGGAGACGAGCGGCGCACAGAGCTTTCTGAAATGGATTTCGGATGAGTTCAACGCCGAGGATGTCTCGCACGAGCAGGAGGAGCGTCTGCGCCGTCTGGTGGCGGAGTATCCGAAGATCCGTGCCTACATCCGCATCGAGGAGGATCAGCTCATCTTTGACCATGAGCGTTTTGCCGAGGATGTGGTGGCAGGGCGGTTCAAGGAGACGATCTTCGGCACGACCTTTGACATCCAGAGCGTTATTGAGACGGCGATCAATACGGGCTCGGTTGCCCTCGATTTTTCCATCGAGCCGTTCAAGAAATCTCTCCTGTATACGGACCATGTCCGCGCCAATATCCAGCCCTATGCGGAGCGCATCCTGACGGATATGAGCCTGGGGCATTGGGATCTCTACGAGGAACTGACGGATGAGGGGCGTGAGGACAGCGTCTGTCTGCGTCTGCCACCGACGGATTTCCTCGTGGCACGTCCGCCCCAGATGGACGTGATCATGAACGGAACCTGCGCGATCGACTTCGGTACGCGCAGTACGGTCGTCGTCTGCCGTGACCGCGAGGCACGTCTCCTGCGCATCGGCAAGGGCGACTACTCCAATGAGCCGACGATTCAGGACTATGAGAATCCGACGGCGATTGAGCTGATCGATATTGAAAAGTTCAAGCAGCTCTACCGTGCACGCGAGGGACGCCCCTATACGGAGTGGGCGCAGGTGACCGCGTCGCATCAGGCGGCGGATGCGATCTTTGAGCGTCAGTCGACGGAGGGGATCGCTGTCTACTACTCCGTGTTCAGCGAGCTGAAACGCTGGACAAGGGACACGGCGAACTCCCCGATCCTGAAGGATCGGCACGGCTACATTCAGGAGGTAAAGCCGTATGCGGAGACGCAGCCGCTCGATGCGGGCGGCTTCGACCCCATCGAGATCTACGCCTACTATCTCGGACTCTATATCAACAATATGCATCGCAGCATCTATCTCGACTATATCCTCTCCTTCCCCGTGGGCTATGAGAAGAGCGTACGCGAGCACATCCGCCAGAGCTTTGAGCGCGGACTCAGAAAGACGCTGCCGAAGGCTCTTCTCGACGATGCGGATATGATGCGCCGTTTCCGCGTGTACGATGGGGCAAATGAGCCCGCTGCGTACGCGATCAGTGCCCTTGAAGCATACGGGCTTGAGCCGAAGCGTGCGGGCGAGGAGGTCGCCTACGGCGTGTTTGACTTCGGCGGCGGCACGACGGACTTTGACTTCGGCGTGGAGTCCGTACCGGAGAATGGGCGGCGCAAGTTCATCATCGAGCAGTTTGGTTTCGGCAGCGATATGTATCTCGGCGGAGAGAACATCCTCGAGCTGCTTGCCTACGAGGTATTCAAGGACAATCTGCCCGAGATGCGCCAGCATAAGATCACATTTGCGCTCCCGCCCGAGAGTGAGACATTTGCGGGGGCGGAGGCACTCGTGCGCGAGACGCGCGATGCGGCGTCGCATCTCAACAACAAGATCCTCGCCGAGCGGCTGCGTCCCTTCTGGGAACATGGCGCAGGCTATGAGGAGTTCGCGGCTGGGGATGCGTTCGATACGGAGATGACACTGTTCTCCTCGGAAAAAACGGGGAATGCAGGAAACCGTGCGGATGTCCGCCTGCACATCGACGTGAAAAAGCTCGAGCGCACACTTGAGAACCGCATACGGCGCGGCGTAGATAACTTCTTCCAGGCGATGGCGGCAGCCTTCAAGGGACGTGATGTACGGCAGGTACACATCTTCCTCGCGGGCAACTCCTGTAAGGCACCCATCGTACGGAAGCTGTTCGATGAGTACATTGATCGTCAGATCGGCGCCATATCGCCCGCAGCGAAAACGGCAGGCGAGAAAACGGACGGAAAGAAGCAAGAGCATACAAAGTCTACGATGCAGCGCAAGGACGCACCCTTCATCCTCTACCTCCCGCTCGGTATGGAGCATGAGGAGAAGGAGATGGGCAAAAAGCTCCTCGATGGTTTTGACCGCCTGCGCACGGGAAAGACGGGCGTGGCCTTTGGTCTGCTCCGCTGCCGTAAGGGCGGGAAGGATGTCAAGATCATCAACAAGAATGTCGATGCGCATGACGAGCTGCTGTTCCCGTATTTTCTCGGCAGCCTGAACGAGCATGGCTGCTTCCATGTGGACATCGATGCACGCGTCGACTACGGTGTATGGACCTACTTTACGTATGCGGATGAGGATGAGTTCGAGCTGTACTACACGCAGGAACCGCGTGCGCTCAAGGGGCACATGAAGGCGGCTGAGGTGCGCATGGTGCGGTGCATGGTCGACGACAGCGATGTGAGTGACGACGACGATGTCGGTGTCTATATCCGCAAGAAGTCGCCGAATACGATTGAGTACACGGTTGCTGCGGAAAAGGCGCTCATGGCGAAGAACTACAAGGGAACCATCTATACCATTCGTCTGGGCTGAACCCACGGTGGGGAGGAATGATGCGATGAATCATCTGCCATTTAAGAACTACATGGAGGATGCCGTCGATCACATGCTGAAGCGTCTTGCGCCGCAGTACCCCGACATCTGTATGTGCGATCGGTGCAGGACGGATATGATGATGATTGCCCTCAACAATCTGCCCCCGCGCTATGTGTCGACGCATAAGGGCGACGTCCTGAACCGCGCTGAGGGCATGGAGCTCCAATACGAGGTGGAGGTGCTCACAGAGACGGTGCGCGCAATGCAGATCGTCGATGGACAGCCGCATCATGGCCGTGATGAGGAGGGGCTCTGAGCGTGCCGACAGCTGCAAGAAAACACTCGTGGGGCGTGGCTCTGCGGGTGTTTTCTTGCGGTTGCGCGGCAGCTCTTTTTTTGATAAAATAAAAAAGCACGGCACAAACTTCGATGTTACCCGTGTTGTTTTTTGTGTTTTATCACAGAGAGGATTCTTTCATGTTCGCACAGATCAGGCGCGATATTCGCGTCGTTTTTGAGCGTGACCCGGCGGCGCAGAGCGTGATCGAGGTGGTGCTCTGCTACGGCGGGCTGCATGCCATCTGGCTGCACCGTATCGCCCACGCACTCTTTGTGCGCGGCTGGGTGCTGATTCCGCGCCTGATCTCGAACTTCGGGCGTTTTCTGACGGGGATTGAGATCCACCCGGGAGCGAGCATCGGCGAGGGGCTCTTTATCGACCACGGGACAGGCATTGTCATCGGGGAGACGGCGGAGATCGGGCGGAATGTCACGCTCTACCAGGGGGTGACCCTCGGTGGAACGGGCAAAGAAAAGGGAAAGCGCCATCCGACGCTCGGCAACAACGTCGTCGTGGCATCGGGTGCCAAGGTGCTTGGCTCGTTCACGGTGGGCGACCACGCCAAGATCGGTGCGGGCTCTGTTGTCCTGCGACCCGTTCCCGCACATGCCACAGTGGTTGGCATCCCGGGGCGCATTGTCGTGATGAAGGGACAGCGTGTCCGTACAGAGGCAGAGCTGCTGAGGGCACGCGCCTACTCCATAGACTGTGAGGAGAGTGCCGAGGAGATCGCGAGTGAGCTGGATGTTGACCTCGATCATGACATGCTGCCCGATCCGGAGGCGGAGATGATCGAACAGATGCGTCAGGAGATCGCCGCACTGAAGGCGCGGCTGGATGTCCTTGAAAAGCGTGAATAAGGAGATACGATGATTACTGTTTACAATACAATGACCCGAAAAAAAGAAGAGTTTCACCCGCTGCGTGAGGGCGAGGTCAGCATTTACTGCTGCGGTGTAACTCCCTATAATGACCCGCACATCGGAAATGCACGTCCCTTTGTGACGTGGGATGTCATACGCCGCTATCTCGCGCACAAGGGCTATCGCGTACGCTACATCCAGAACTTCACCGACGTGGATGATAAGATCATCCATGCGGCGAATCGCGAGGGCGTGACGTGGAAGGAGATCTCTGACCGCTATATCGCCGCCTACTTCACGGCGATGGATGCGCTGAATGTGCATCGTGCCGATGTATTCCCGCGCGTCTCCGAGACGATGGACGACATCATCCGCATGATCGAGACGCTGATCGAGCGCGGCTATGCCTACGTTACGGAGGCGGGCGACGTCTACTACAGCGTCGAGGCATTTGCTCCGTACGGATGCCTCAGCGGACGCAGTCTTGACGACATGGAGGCAGGTGCGCGCGTCGAGGTCAACGAGACGAAGCATCATCCGATGGACTTTGCTCTGTGGAAGGCGGCAAAGCCGGGCGAACCCTCGTGGGACAGCCCATGGGGGAAGGGACGCCCCGGCTGGCACATCGAGTGCTCGGCAATGTCTGTGAAGTATCTCGGTGAGGCGTTTGACTTCCACGGCGGCGGCAGCGATCTGATCTTCCCGCATCACGAGAATGAAATTGCACAGGCAGATCCATGCATCGACGCTGACATAAAATTTGCACGTTACTGGCTGCACAATGGCTTTATCACCATCGACAACGAGAAAATGTCGAAGTCGAAGAATAACTTCTTTACGGTCAAGGACATTCTGAAGGAATATCCGGGCGAGGTGATCCGTTTCTTCATCCTCCAGACCCATTACCGCAGCCCGCTCGATTTCAGCGATGAGCGGCTGAAGGAGGCACAGGCGGCTCTTGCGCGTCTGAAAGGCGCGAATGACGTGATCGACGAGCTCCTGAAACGGGAGGGAACAGCGGACACGGCGGCGGATCTTGCCGCGCAGGCGGAGACATTTCTGCGCGACTTTGATGCAGCGATGGACGACGATTTCAACACGGCACTTGCGATCAGTCAGATGTTTGGGCTCGCGAAGGAGATCAATCGCTATCATCAGGAGATCGAGCGCGGCGCAGCGTTTGACATGGCACATTTCCGCATGGCAGCCGAGGCATATCGCAAAATGGCCGGGATCATCGGCATCTTTGAGCAGGATGAGGCGGCTCCCGCAGACGATGGCCTGACTAATGCTATCATGGACTTTGTTATCTCCCTGCGGCAGGAAGCGCGTGCACAGAAGAACTGGGCACTTGCGGATAAGATTCGCGACGGGCTGAAGGAGGCGGGCGTTCTCATCGAGGACACGCCGACTGGTGTGCGCTGGAAGCGGGCGTAACAAGCGCATGAAGTTTGAACGCTTTCAGCAGCTCGTTCGCACGATGTTCCTGCCGGATGGCGACGGGAATCCCGCCGTGCGCTATGACCATGTGGATGCCGCCCAGGTGCATCCGCTCGTGCTTGCCTACATTGGCGACGCATATTTTCACCTCTATGTACGCATGCGTCTCCTCTCGTACGAACAGACGCAGGTGCAGGGGCTGCACGCATTCAGTGCTCAGATCGTCTCGGCGGTCTGGCAGGCACGCGCCTATCGCGGCATCGCCCCTATGCTGACCGAGGAGGAGCAAACGATCTACCGCCGTGCACGGAATACGAAGAGCCATGCGCCGCGCAGTGCATCAGTCGCGGATTACCATGCGAGTACGGGCTTTGAGGCGCTTCTCGGCAGCCTCTACATTCGCCATGAGACAGAGCGTCTCGAGGAGATTACAGAAGCGGCATTTCAGATCATTGCCAAGGCAATGATGGAGGAGATGCAGGGGGAAAAAAAGCATGGAAATTAAACTGATCTCGAAGACGCCGAATTACCTTAAAACTTGCTGGACAGCGGCGCGCACCTGCTACAGCGCAGACTCGCCCATCGAACTGCTCACGGAGGAAAAGACGGAGGAGGAGATGCTGCGTCTCCTCACGCGCATTATGACGAGCAAACATCTTTCTGTCGTCGAGCACTGCTCCATGACGTTTGCCGTTAAGGATGTGTCGCGCACGCTCCTCGCCCAATACAGCCGTCATCGCATCGGCGTTTCACTGAGCGTGCAGAGTCAGCGCTATGTCTCGGAGCAGTCCGAAAAGCAGACGGACGGGCTCTTTGAGCATGTCGTCCCGCAGACCGTGGCGGAAAACGCAGAGGCGTATGCACGCTATATGGCTTGTATGCAGGAGATCCAAAAGACATACGACGAGCTTCTCGCGCTCGGTGTCGCGAAGCAGGATGCGCGCTTTGTTCTGCCGGGCGGAGCGTGCACGAATTTCGTCACGACACTCAATCTGCGCTCCTTTATGGATGTCTATGAAAAGCGCGTCACAACCCCCGGGGCGCAGTGGGAAATCAAAGAGATGATGCTGCGGATGCGCGATCTCATCGTCGCAGAGGAGCCGTGGCTTGAAGCGTTTATCCCGCGCAGCTGATGGTGCAGAAGGTGAATCCGATGAAAGAAAAGCATGCACAGCGCAATGCTGTGCCGCAGGAGGAAAAGGCCCCGCCCATCTTGGCGGGACGGCATGCCATCATCGAGGCGATCAAGGCGGGGCGCGGCATCAACCGCATTCTGCTCGCCGACAATGTGCGCGGTGGTGGCGTCAACGAACTGCGGGATCTCGCACGCGAGCATGGCATCACGGTGGACACGGTCGGCCGCAGCAAGCTCGATGCCCTCGTGTCGCAGGATGTGCGGCATCAAGGGGCAGTCGCCTATGTTGCACCCGTCGCCTACGCTGCGGTGGAGGAGATCATCGCGGGCGCGCGGGCGCGCGGGGAGGATCCGCTCCTCCTGCTCCTCGACGGCATCGAGGATCCGCAGAATCTCGGCGCATTGCTCCGCACAGCAGATGCGGCCGGCGTCCACGGGATTCTTCTCCCGCGCCGCCACAGTGTCCCCCTGACGGAAACCGTCGCGCGCGTTTCGGCGGGGGCACTCGAATACGTGCCCGTTGCGCGCATCGGCAACATCGCACAGACCATGCGTGCGCTGAAAGAGCAGGGCTTTTGGATTGCGGGGGCGGATATGAGCGGCGAGGAGACCTATGACCATGCCAATCTCACAGGCGCTCTCGTCCTCGTCATCGGCAGCGAGGGACGCGGCATGAGCCGCCTCACGCGTGATCTCTGTGACTTTACCGTACGCCTGCCCATGGTGGGGAAGATCAACTCCCTCAATGCCTCCGTTGCGGGGGCGATCCTCATGTACGAGGCACAGCGGCAGCGCAGGGCAAAGGCTGCGGTGTGACATGACAGCGCAGCGGGAACCCGCGTACTACCTCATCGACGGCTACAACGTCATCAACGCGTGGCCGGAGCTCATTCGCCTGCGCAGCAACCTCGACGAGGCGCGTGATGTCCTCATCCGTATTTTGACGGAGTACGGTGCGTTTGAGAACTACGAGATGACCGTTGTCTTTGACGCATTTGCTACGGACGAAGAGGAGCATGCGCTGGAGATCAGCAGTCGTATGCGTGTCATCTATACAGCGACGGGGGAGACGGCGGACAGCTGCATCGAGAGGCTCGCCTATACAGCGGTGCGCATGGGACGTGAGGTACACGTCGTCACGTCGGACGGAGCAGAGCAGAGCCTTATCCTCGGGGCAGGCGCGTATCGCATTACCTCGCCCGAGCTGCGCCGTTCGGTAAAAAAGGCAAAAAAATTGATGCGTGCGGAGTACATCAGCACGCACACGAAACCGCTCGGGCGCATCGAGGTGCACGAACGGATCGACCGCGCGACACTGGCGCGGCTCGAAGAACTGCGGCGTAAAAAATAGGGGCTGTCGGCGAAGATGTTTCGCTGGACAGTCCCCATTTTTTACCACCGATGCGTCCTGCGCCAGAACGACGGCTGCAGGAGAATGAGCAGGGTGAAGATCTCAAGGCGGCCGAGGAGCATCGTGAGGCAGAGTATCGCCTTTGAGAAATCGGAGAGCGGTGCGTAGGTGGAGGTCGCGCTCACGATCCCAAATGCGGGGCCGATGTTGCCGATGGTCGTGATGGCGACGGCGACAGCATCGAACGGGAGAAGACCGTCCATGGCGAGCAGGAACGCCGTGACAAAGATGACGGCGAGGTAGAGAAAGAAAAATGTCCCGACGCGCAGCAGCATTGCGCCGTCGACATGTGCGCCCGTGAGCGTGATATCCACCACGCGGTTCGGATTCAGCTTTTGGAGGACGACGGCACGTGCGTTGCGCACGAGGAGGATGAGGCGTACCACCTTGATGCCGCTTGCTGTCGAGCCTGCGCAGCCGCCGATCACCATGAGGAGGAGCAGTACCATCTTGGAGAAGGTCGGCCACGTCTCAAAGTCCGCCGACACGAATCCCGTCGTCGACAGCGAGGTCACCTGAAAGATTGCGACGCGTGCCGCCATACTGCCGTCCATCCCCATCGAGAGGATGAGGTTGAGCGCGATGAGGAGCGTCGCCGCGAGAACGATGCCAAGATAGGTGCGAAACTCCGTGTTGTGCAGAATGACCGCAGGTCCCTTGACATAGGCACGGTAGTAGAGTGAGAAGCTGCCGCCTGCGAGGAACATGAAGAGCGCCGTCCACAGCTCGAATGGGAGATTGTGAAAGTGCATCGTGCTGTCGTCGTAGGTGGAGAATCCACAGGTTCCGATGGTGGACATTGCGTGGGCAAGAGCAATACTGAAATCGACACCGCACAGCATGAAAACAGCCGTTGTTATGATGGTGAAGATCAGATAAATTTTAAAGAGTGCGACGGTCATCTCGTGCAGGCGCGGCATGACGCGGTCGAGCGTCGGACCGCTGCCCTCGGCACTGTACATATAGATCGTGCTTGCCCCGGACTGCGGGAGCAGCGCGATAAAGATCACGATGATGCCGAGGCCGCCGATCCACGCCGTCATCATCCGCCAGAAGAGGATGCTGTACGGCACCCCATTGAGTGTGACAAAGACCGTCGCGCCCGTACCGGTAAAGCCCGAGATACTCTCAAAGAGTGCGTCGAGAAAACCGAGGTAGTGGCCGAGGAGGTAGGGAAGCATCCCGAGAAAAGTCCCCGTGAACCAGCCGAACGCTGTAATGGCGATCCCCTCGCGCGGGGTCAGATCATCGGAGCGTTCCCCGTAGCGGCGAAAGGCAATGCCGAAAAAAATGCTGACGAAGACGGACAGCATGAACGCCTCGCGGCTTGCCTCCTTGCCGACGATGGCGAGGACGAGGGGGATCGCGAGTGCCGCCGCCATCGCAAAGGAAAGGCGTGACAGAATATAGTTGACCGTATAGATATTCATAGCGTCCTACCAGTTATGCCCGGTGTCCTTGAACAGCGCACCGATGAAAAGGAAAAAGGCAAAAATCTCGATGCGTCCAAGGATCATGAGAAAGACACAGACGATCTTTGTCCATGCCGGGAGCGCCGCTGCTGTGTCCATGTGTACCAGCCCCGCGACACCGCCCGTCGTTGTGAGACAGGAGACCGTCAGGGCAATCGTCTCGATGGGGGCAAGGTTCGCCAGAGAGATGAGGAGACTGCTGACTGAAAAGACTGCAGCGAAGAAAAAAGAGAGGACGAGCACCCGTCCGACCGAGTGGATGGGGATCGGCATTCCCCCCTGCCGCACGGCGAATACAATGCGCGGGTGCAGGGTGCGCCGCAGTTCCGTCCATGAGAGTGCGAGCAGTACGAGCAGGCGCGAAATGCGGAAACCGCCTGCTGCCGAGCCCATGCAGCCGCCGATGATGGCGAGGAGCGTCAGGAGCAGCACAGCACCGCCGTGGACGGGGATCGCTCCCGCGAGCAGCAGCCCATTCGTGGAGAGAAAGGAAATGGCGTAGAAAAATCCGTGGGCAATGGCATCGATGGGGGAGGATGTGCTGCACAGAAGAGCTGGAATGGTGAGCGCCAATCCAGCGGCGAGAAAGAGCAGGCAAAAGGCGTGCAGCTCCGTGTGGCGCAGTACGTCCACCTCGCTGCGTCGGCGCAGGAGCTGTCGGATCGTGAGGAGCGGCAGTGCTGAGAGCAGAGCGCTGAGACCGCCGGCGAGCATCAGAGATGGTGTTGGCGGGAGGTCGCCCGCCATCGGCCCTGCCCCCGAGGCAATCGTATAGAGGGCGAGCAGCAGTGCTGAGAAGACCGTGTCGCCCGCCGCAAGATAGAGGAGAGCCGCAGCAATTGTGATGGCAATGTAGAGCAGCGTCATCTCGTGCATGGGGCGCGTCATGCGGTTCCAGAGAGGGCTGAAGAGCCGCTCCTGCCGCACCGAAAAATCCACGCCGAAGCAGCCGCTGACAACGGGCTGCACCGTCACAAGAATGACGACAAAGAGCAGTCCGCCGAACCAGCTCATGAGTCCGCGCCAGAGGAGGAGTGCGGGCGGCAGATTCTCGGGCAGTGCCGTCAGACCCGTCGTCGTAAGTGCTGAGATACATTCAAAGAAGGTATTGATCGGCGAGAGATGCAGCCCCGCCAGATGAAAGGGCAGCATGCCGAGCAGCGCGAGGAAAAACCACACGACGAGCAGAAAGAGCGTCCCTTCCTGCACGGATAACTGGCGCATGTGACTGCGCCCCATATTGCCGAACACCATGCCGAGGATAAAGGTCAGTACACTGAGAACGAGAAAAAAACCGGTCGAGGCATCGCCGACGATTATCCCATAGGCAAAGGGAATAAGATAGAGCGGAGCGAAGACGTACGCCGTGCGCCCCATGAGCACCCAAAAGAGATCAAAACGCATCAGTCGTCTCCAAAGTAGGTGAGAGCCTTATTGGCAAAACTCTTCAGGACGAAGAGAATGACACGGTCTCCCGGCTGCAGCTCCGTCGTGCCGTTCGGGATTGCCGCTTTCTCTCCGCGCACATAGGCACAGACGAGACATTCGCGCGGGAGCCGTGCATCCATCAGTTTTTTTCCTGCGACGGGAGCACCGGGGCGGACGATCACCTCGAGCGCCTCTGCACGTGCGCCCTCGAGCAGGGTGACACGCGCCACATCGCCGCCTCGCGCAAAGGCGAGCACCTCGCTTGCGGAGAGCAGACGCGCCGAGAGCGCGATGGTCACGCCGACCTTCTCCATGAGATCGATATACTCATTGCGGTTGACGCGCACCAATGACTTGATGCTGCTGTTTGAGAGATGGCGTGCGAGGAGGGCAAGCATCAGATTCAGCTTGTCGTCCTCCGTCAGGCAGACGATGGCATCCGCCTCGGCGATTCCCTCCTGCATCAGGAGATCCATATCCGTACCGTCGCCGCAGATTGCAAGGCCTGTTGACATCATTCCTGCGAGCAGCTCGCAGCGCTCGCGGCTGCGGTCGATCACCTTTACCTGTACCCCTTGACGCTCGAGCATGAGCGCGAGCGCACGTCCCGTTCGGCCCGCACCGATGATGGCGACGCGTGCGAGCTTCTTCGTGTCGCTGGGCACGAGGCTCTGGCTGAACTCCTCGATCCGCTCCTGCAGGCCGATGAAGTAGGCATTGTCACCTGGGAGAAACATATCATCGCCATGGGGGATAATCATTCGATGGTCACGAAAGATCAGCCCTGCCAAGACACCCTGCGGCAGGGTTAAGTCCTTGAGCGGAATGCGGGCGATCGGCGCATGACGGCGGATGCGCGTCTCGAAGAGCTGCACCTTGCCCTGTGCAAAATCCTCCACGTTGAGTGCGGCAGGGGTCATGAGGATGCGGTTGATTTCATTCGCCGTGATGAGCTCGGGGTTCAGCACGAGATCAATGTCAAAATTTTCCTTGAGATACTTGCCTGCCTCCACCGTGACCTTCATATCGCGGATGCGGGCAATCGTATGACGAATGCCGTGTTTCTTCGCGAGGACACAGGCGACGATGTTCACCTCATCGCTCTCCGTCACCGCGATGAGAATGTCCGCACTATTGATGTCGGGATCGTTCATCGTTATGGGGCTCGCGATATTTGCCTCGACCGTGAGCACATCGAGCGTCGTCTTCGCCGCCTCCAGCTGCTTTGACACGCCGTCCACCACGACGACGTCCATGCCCTCCTCCGAGAGCAGCGAGGCAATGCTGTATCCGAGCTGTCCCGCGCCTGCTACTACAATTCGCACATTCCTACCTCCTGCACACGATAAATCATGGCAAGTATACCACACTGCATGGCATGATGCCATATTTTAACCGATTTCGGCTCTCTGATAAATGTTATGGAATGTAAAATTTGGATTTGCTCATTGAATTGTCGCGAATCGGCTTGACAATGTCGGGCGTGATACATAATATAGTAATGTTGTGAGTTGGAAGAGTTTGCGCCAATAGAGAGAATTTGGCAGGCGTGGAGGTGGATGATTGGCGGCGATTACCTATGAGTTGATTCGGAAAGATCCTGCGACGGGTGCGCGTGCCGGTGTCATTCACACCCCCCATGGGAGCTTTCCAACACCGATCTTCATGCCGGTGGGGACGCAGGCGTCCGTCAAGGGCGTTTCACCCGATGAGCTGCGTGATCTCGGCGCGGGGATCATCCTCAGCAATACCTATCATCTCTTCCTGCGTCCCGGAATGGAGCTCGTGCGGGAGGCGGGCGGACTGCATCGCTTCATGCACTGGGACGGTGCGATCCTCACGGACAGCGGAGGATTTCAGGTGTTCAGCCTTGGCGACCTGCGCAAGATCACCGAGGAGGGGGCGACGTTCCGCTCGCATATTGACGGGGCGAAGAAATTCCTCTCGCCCGAGGTATCGATGGAGGTGCAGCGCGCGCTCGGCTCGGATATCGTCATGGCGTTTGACGAGTGCATTCCGTATCCTGCCGACCATGACTATGCGAAGGCCTCGACGGAGCGCACACAGCGCTGGCTCATCCGCTGTCGCGATGCGATGGCGGGCGCAGAGGAGCAGGGGCTTTTCGGCATCGTGCAGGGCGGGATGTACCGCGACCTGCGCGCATGGCACGCCGCCGCTGCAACGGAGCTCGATCTGCCGGGCTATGCCATCGGCGGGCTGAGCGTCGGCGAACCGCATGCACTGATGGAGGAGATCCTCTCCTATACGACAGAGCTTCTGCCCGAGGAGAAACCGCGCTACCTCATGGGTGTCGGGACCCCCGACTACCTCCTCACGGGGGTACGGCACGGCATCGACATGTTTGACTGCGTATTCCCGACGCGCGTGGCGCGCAACGGCATGGCAATGACATGGACGGGGCGGCTCGTGATGAAGAACGCGGCGTATGCGCATGACCATACCGTCATGGAGGACGGCTGCGGCTGCTATGCCTGCCGCAATGGGTACACGCGTGCGTACATCCGTCATCTCGTACGGGCGCAGGAGATCTTTGGACTGCGGCTGCTCTCCCTGCACAACCTCTACTTCCTGCAGGAGTTCATGCGGCGGATACGTGCGTCAATTTTGGATGGGATGTTTTTATCGTTTTATCAGGACTTTATGAGTCACTATCATAGAAATAAGTGAAGGAGTTGTCTTTATGGATGCAGAAATGATGGCACAGCTGAGTTCGTGGGGCCCGATTGTTATACTGGTGCTCTTCTTTTACTTTCTCCTCTACCGCCCGCAGAAGCAGGCACAGAAGAAGCGTGAGGAAATGCTCAGCCGTCTGAAGGTCGGCGATGCGGTCATTACGCTCGGCGGGATGCATGGCAGGATTACTGCGATTGATGAGAAAACCGTTACCCTCAGTGCTGCCGAGAACGTCAGCATCGTCTTTGAGCGCTCTGCGATCAGCGGCGTGAGTGAGGGACAGGAGTAAATCCGCTGTGATGGCAGAGGATATACGTGCTGAGAAAAAGGCCCTGCGGCGGGAGATGCTGAGCCGCCGCCGTGCAGTTTCACCGGAGCAGCGGACGCACGCGGGCGGCATCATTACGGCGCAGGTCCTGCCGGAACTGAAGCGGGCAGGAACAGTCATGCTCTATGCATCCATGCCGGAGGAGATTGATCTCTTTCCGCTGATGGAGAAGCTGATCTCTGCGGGGAAACGCATCGCTTTGCCCGAGATCACGGGGCGCGGCACAATGGAGGCACGGGAACTGGCTGCCATGGATGCTCTGATCGATGGTGCATTTGATATACCGACACCTGATCCTGCACGTGGGGCGCAGATTCCGCCCGAGGAGATCGATGTCGTCATCGTCCCCGGTGCGGCGTTTGATGCAGACGGCGGACGGCTGGGACTGGGCGGCGGATATTATGACCGCTTCCTGCCGCGTGCGGTGCATGCGGAACGTCTCGTTCTGGCATTTGATTTTCAGATCGTTCCTGCCGTTCCAATGGCGGCGTGGGATGCACGCGTCGATCGGATTCTAACCGAGCGGCGCAGCATGGACTGCCGAAACGGCAGAGTGAAAGAGGGGTAAAGGCTGTTGAGACAACATAGTCTGTTAAAGCTGGTGATTACGGTCGCCGTCATCATCGCAGCTTTTTTTGTGTGCGTTCGGCCGCTTGCGAGCTCCATACGACAGGGGCTTGACCTGCAGGGCGGTACACACGTCGTCCTGGAGGCGGTCGATACGGAGCAGGCACAGGTCAACGACGATGCGATGAACCGCGTGGTGGCGATCATGGAGAAGCGCGTCAATGCACTTGGCCTCACCGAGCCGATCATCCAGCGCGAGGGTGAGCGGCGCGTCATCATCGAGCTGCCGGGCGTCAAGGATCCTGATGCGGCAATCAAGACCATCGGAAAGACGGCGATGCTCGAGTTCCGTGATGAGGAAGGAAATACCGTCCTGACCGGTACCGATCTGAAAGATGCACAGGCATCGACGAATCCGCAGACGGGGCAGAACGTCGTCAACCTCGAGTTCTCGGATGAGGGCGCACAGAAATTCGCCGACCTGACGATGAAGAACGTCGGGCGTACGATTGCGATCCTGCTTGACGGAGAGGTGCTCACCGCGCCGAACGTACGCGAGCCGATCCTCGGCGGGCGTGCGGAGATCACGGGACAGAAGACGCTCGAGGAGGCACAGAACCTCGCCGTCGTCCTGCGCAGCGGCGCACTGCCCGTGAAGGTCGAGATCATCGAGACACGCACGGTCGGTCCGACTCTCGGACAGGACTCGAAGGACAAGTCTCAGTTCGCCTTTGCGGTTGGTCTTGGTGCGGTCGTCTTCTTCATGGTTTTCTTCTATCATTTCTCGGGGTTCATTGCCGACGTGGCACTGATGGCATATACGATCATGCTGCTCGGTATCCTCTACCTGATGGATGCAACCCTGACTCTCCCGGGCGTTGCGGGCATCATCCTCTCCATCGGCATGGCGGTGGATGCGAACGTGCTCATCTTTGAGCACTTCAAAGAGGAGTATCAGATCAATGGGAAGTCCCTGCGCCTTGCCATGGACGCGGGGTTCAAGCGTGCATTTACAACGATCTTTGACTCGAATGTCACGACGCTGATCGCAGCGGGCGTACTCTTCTTCCTCGGAACGGGGACGATACGCGGCTTTGCCATCACGCTCGGCGTCGGCACAATTCTCTCCATGTTCACGGCGATCACGCTGACGCAGTTCATGCTCAAGCTGATGATCAACTCGAAACTGTCAGAGAATCCGCGCCTCTATGGTGCGACGGGCTTCATGCTCGGAGGAAAGAAGGGGGCTGAGAAGAATGCCTAAGTTCGATATCGCAGGACATCGCAAAATATGGTTTCTGATCTCGCTGCTCGTCATTATCCCGGGGATTATCTGTATGTGCGTGCGCGGCTTCAACTTCGGCATCGACTTCACGGGCGGCACGATCATGGATCTGCGCTTTGAGCAGCCTGTGACCTTGCAGGGGGTGCGCAGCAGCCTCGCAAAGTACGATCTGGACGGCAGCACGATCCAGTTTGCAGGTGCAGAGGCGGGAATTGATGCCTCTGAGAACGTGATGATCCGCACGATCGACCTCGAGGAGAACCAGCGCAAAGAGGTCATGGCATCACTCACGCAGGATGTCGGTCCCTATACGGTGCTGCGCGAGGAAAAGGTCGGTGCGACCATCGGCGGCGAGCTGATCACGAATGCCGTGCTTGCACTCGTGATCTCATGGGCACTCATCATCCTCTATGTCGCGTATCGCTTTGAGTGGCGTTTTGGTGTGTCGGCCGTGCTCGCGCTCATCCATGACATCATCATCGTCATGGCAGTCTTTTCGTTCACGCAGCGGCAGATTGACTCTTCGTTTATCGCCGCTCTGCTGACGATTGTCGGATACTCCATCAACGATACCATCGTTATCTTTGACCGTATCCGTGAGAATCTGAAACTGCATTTCCGCCGCGGCGGGGATGTGAACGAGCTGGTCAACCGTTCCATCTATCAGACGCTGACCCGCTCGCTCTATACGGTGTTCACGGTGCTGTTCACGACGTTCGCCCTGTATTGGTTCGGCGGCGAGACGACGAAGGACTTTGCCTTTGCACTGCTCATCGGTTTTGCGGTCGGCTGCTATTCCTCCATCTTCATTGCGAGCCAGCTCTGGATTGAGCTGCGCAATCGGACGGAGCATCGCCGCCCCGCGGTAAAACCTGCAGCGGCGGAGTGATTTCATAGGGAAAGAGCCTGCTTGGGTCGCTGAGCAGGCTCTTTTGATGAGGTGGGAAGAGGAGGAGAAAAACGTGCTGAAAGAATGGATCGTCGCACAGCATACAGACGAGGGGGACGCGCTCGCCGCAGAGATCGGCGTCACGTCCATCATCGGACAGCTCCTCTGGCAGCGCGGCATCCGCACGGCAGAGGAAGCGCGAGCTTTTCTCCACCCCGCGGATACGCCGTTTCATGATCCCTTTCTCATGGCGGATATGGAGCGCGGGGCAGAGCGCGTCCTGTGTGCCGTCCGCCGTGACGAGCCGATCGTGATCTACGGGGACTACGACGTGGACGGCATGACGGCAACCGCCCTCCTGATGCGGAGTATCCGCACGCTTGGCGGCAATGTCTCCTACTATATCCCGAACCGTTTCACGGAGGGCTATGGGCTGAACGCCGATGCCCTGCAGCAGATCGCGGGGGAGGGTTGCCGCCTTCTTGTGACGGTGGACTGCGGCATTGCCTCGGTGGATACTGTGGCAGAGGCGGCGGGCGGCATGGACATCGTCATCACGGATCATCATCTGCCGGGGCAGATGCTCCCGCCTGCCTATGCCGTGATGAACCCGCATCGTGCAGACTGCGCCTATCCGGAGAAGAATCTCGCAGGTGTTGGTGTCGCGTTTAAGCTCGTTCAGGCACTTTGGCAGATGGAGAGAAAGGAGTCCTTTGCAGAGTATCTGGACATCGCGGCACTCGGCACGGTCGCCGATCTTGTGCCGCTCGTCGGCGAGAACCGAAAAATTGTGCAGATGGGACTGCGGCAGATGGCAGAGCACCCCTGTGTTGGCATCCGCGCCCTCATCGAGGTCGCGGGGCTTGCGGACAAGAGCATCAACACGGGACAGGTCGGATTCCAGCTTGCCCCGCGTCTCAATGCGGCAGGCCGTCTTGAGACAGCACGTCATGGGGCAGAGCTCCTTCTGACCGAGGATACGGCGTGTGCCTCCCGCATGGCAGGAGAGCTGAATGCACTCAATACGGAGCGGCGTGATCTGGAGCAGGACATCTTGGCGGAGGCGGAGCGGCAGCTGGCGGATTTCACTCCCGATGTTCCTGCCATTGTCGTGGCAGGAGAGGAATGGAACGCAGGCGTAATCGGCATCGTGGCATCTCGCCTGGTCGAAAAATATTATCGACCGAGCATTGTCCTCACGCGTCTGGACGATGTCTATAAGGGCTCATGCCGCAGCATCGCGGGACTGCATCTCTATGAGTCACTTTCCGCCTGTCGTGACACCCTCATCCAGTTCGGCGGACATGCTATGGCGGCAGGACTGACACTTTCCTGTGAACGTCTCTCGGACTTTCGCCGTGCCTTTTCGGAGGTGGTGCGCACCAGACTGACCGCGCAGGACTTTATCCCGAAGGTCGCCGTTTCTGCTCTTGCCGCTCCTGCGGACTGGACCGTCGAGACAGTGGAGGAACTGGCTCTGCTGGAGCCGTATGGGATGGGAAATCCGCGCCCGATCTTCGGCGTGCGGAACGTCCGTCCGCAGAAGGCATCGTCTATCGGTGCGGAGGGAAAGCATCTGCGCATGGACATCGGCACGCGGGAGCATCACATCACGGCACTTTACTGGAATGCGGGCGATCTCGCGACAGTGCTGACGGAGGAGGACAGCGACCTCGCCTATACGCCGGGCATCAACGAGTGGCAGGGCGAACGCTCCGTGCAGTGCATGGTGGATACGGTCACGCCCGCCGCACACGAACGCATCTTTCCGGAGCGGGAACTGCTTCGCAGGATCTATGCCTTCCTGCGTTCTCTTGCGGCGGAGGATGGGACGATACGAGGGAGTGCACCTGTGCTTACTCACCGCTTTTCATATACGATGGAACATATCTCACATTACACGATGGACTGCGCCCTGCAGATCTTTTTGGAGCTCGGCGTGCTGAATGTATCGTCTGAGGGGTGGAATTTTGTTCCGCCGCGGGGTACAATGGAGCTGATGGATGCGCCGACCTATCGTCAGCATCAGGAGAGAAAGGAGGCGACAAAAAATGTCGGATGAACTGAAACCTGTGACACTCGATATGATCCTGGAGGAAATTGCCGCATATCAGCCAAACGCGGATATCAACAAAATTATACGCGCCTACGAATTTGCGGCAAACGCTCATCGGGGACAGGAACGTGTCTCGGGTGAGCCATATATCGTCCATCCCATGCACGTCGCCTATATCCTTACAACGCTCCATCTTGACGATGAGACGATATGCGCCGCATTTCTGCACGACGTGGTGGAGGACACACAGACCACCCTCGAGGAGATCGAGGCGGTATTCGGAAAAAACGTCATGACGCTCATTGACGGCGTGACGAAACTCGGGCGCATTGAGTCCATGTCCAAGGAGGATGTCAAACTCGAGAACTACCGCAAGATGTTTCTCGCCATGGCGAAGGACATCCGCGTCATCATGATTAAGCTTGCCGACCGTCTGCACAACATGCGCACGCTGAAGTATATGCGCGAGGACAAACGCCAGCGCATCGCGCGGGAGACACTCGAAGTCTATGCGCCGCTCGCGAATCGTCTCGGCATCTCCGGCATCAAGGCGGAGCTCGAGGATCTTTGCCTGCGGTATTTGGAACCCGAGGCATACTATACGCTCGTGGAAGAGGTTAAGCAGAAGCGGCGTGAGCGGCAGGAATTTATTCAGGATGCCGTTCAAAAAATCCGTGCCCAGCTTGAGACGGCGGGAATCGAGGCAGAGATCAAGGGCCGCGCGAAGCATTTTTACAGCATCTATCGCAAGATGAAGCGGGATAACAAGAGCATCAATGAGATCTACGACCTCTCAGCGGTGCGCGTCCTCGTCTCGACGGTCAAGGACTGCTACGGTGTGCTCGGCGTCATCCACGCGATGTGGAAGCCGATCCCGGGGCGGTTCAAGGACTATATTGCCATGCCGAAGTCCAACGGCTATCAGTCCCTGCATACGACCGTCATGACGGAGGGGGATCCGCTCGAGATCCAGATCCGCACCAAGGCGATGCACCAGATCTCCGAGTTCGGTATTGCGGCGCACTGGAAGTACAAGGAGGCGGGGCGGAGCGTCGGCGCGGGCGATGAGAACGATCAAAAGATGTCGTGGCTGCGTCAGATGGTCAGCCTCCAGAAGGAATACGACGATCCGAAGGAATTCTTTGAGGCGCTGAAGCTCGACGTGTTCTCCGACGAGGTCTTTGTCTTTACGCCGCGCGGTGATGTCATTGATCTGCCGAAAGGCTCGAACCCCATCGACTTTGCCTATCACATCCACACGGAGATCGGGCATCACTGCGTCGGCGCCAAGGTCAACGGGAAGATCGTGCCGCTCGAATACAAGCTGAAGAACGGCGACATCGTCTCCATCGTCACGAACAAGGCGAGCAGCGGACCGAGCCCCGACTGGCTGAACACCGTTGCCTCCTCGGCGACGCGCGGGAAGATACGCGCATGGTTCAAACGGGAGAACCGCGAGGCAAACATCGAGCGCGGCATGACCCTCATTCGCGATGAGGCAAAGCGTCTTGGCTATGCGGCAAAGGATCTCATGACGGATGGGCGACTTGCCAAGGTCGCGGAAAAGCTCAATGTGCAGAGCGAGGACGATCTGCTCGCCGCACTCGGCTACGGCGGTGTCAGCCTGCGCGGAGCGATGACGAAGCTGATTGAGCTCTATCAGCAGGCAATCAAGGACAGCACACCGCCAGAGGTCTCGCAGATGCTCTCGGAGCTCAAGGCGCCACGCCGTGGCAAGCGGAAAAAGGCAAGTCATGGCGTCCTCGTCGAAGGGGAGGGCGGCTACCTCGTGCGCCTCGCGCGCTGCTGCAACCCTGTCCCGGGCGACCCAATCACGGGCTACATCACGCGCGGACGGGGCGTCTCCGTGCACCGCTCCGACTGCCCGAACGTCCTCAACGACACCGAGTTTACGCGCATGATCGAGGTGAGCTGGGACATCGGTCTGGACAAGGAGTACACCGTCGGCATCGAGATCATCTGCAACGACCGCAACGGGATGCTCTCGGAGATCCTCGCCGTGCCGTCTGAGATGAAGATCAACATCCAGACCATCAACGCCACACCGAACCGCCGCAATAAAACCTCCACCGTCCAGCTCGGACTCAGCGTCAGCAACATCGACCAGATCGAGCGAGTCATGACGCGTGTCCGCCAGCTCAAGGACGTCTACCGCGTCACACGCACCCTAGGTGCAGGCAGCGGAGAGGGGTAACGGAAGCACCCCCGTATGTCGGAAGAGCATTCGATATATGGGGGTGCTCTTTGTTGAGAAAACAATGTGCCTACTGGAAGAAATACGTGATGTCTGATAAAATAAAAGGAAATGAACGAAAGAAAGGAGCTAGCGATCATGGATCCTGCAATTAAACAGCCACCAGATGGATCGTGAGGCGCGACATCGGCTCTATGAGAAGTATCATATCGAATAGCAGATCATACGAGAGAGAATGGGAAAAAGAGGTGTATCTTGCTCGTCGGAATACAGGATGAGATTCTGCGGCTGCACGCGAAGGGCCTCCTTGCCCCGTTTCTCGCGGATAAGACGACCAAACGGAATATCATTTGGGCGACGGACGCCTACCGTTCCCTCGGTTTTCCGTACGAGCGGACACAGGAGATCCGATCTGCCCTGATTACGGGAGAGCACTCGGATGTGATCAAGACGCGGGCGCGCAAGGAGATGGAACAGCAGTCGGAGCGCACGCGCCGTCATGCTGAGGTGTTTACCCCGCTTGCCGTCTGTCGGCAGATGATCGGTGATGTGGATGCCGCGTACTTCGGTGGAGCGGATCCATTCATGGCAGACGGTGTACCGTCCGCGCGCGTCAGTTTCCCGCGCCGAAGAAAGTGGCAGCACTATGTCGCGATGCACGGCGGCTTGAGATCACCTGCGGCGAGGTACCCTATCTCGTGCACCGCTATGATGTCGCGACGATGGAGGGCGTACCACTCGCGGAGCGGCAGGGCGTTCTTGACCGTAAACTGCGCATCGTGTGCGAGAATACCGCGGATGAAACGGAATGGATGCGGTGGACAGTGCGCGCCTATCAGGCGACGTATGGCTACGAGTTCCAAGGGGACAATCTCCTCATGACGTTCGAGAAGTATCTGCGTGCACGCTGGCGGCGAAAGCCGACAGCACAGGAGTACCGCGCCATCATCCGCACGATAGTGTGGAATCTCTGGCAGATGGACGGGATACGTGGGTCGATTCCCTATGCCGAGGAGAGTGAGCCGATGGAGCTGATGCTCTTTGATCTGCCCGAGGAGATCGAGGAACTCCGACTGTTCCCCGCGCATACGGGAGAGATGCCGCCTGTGCGCATCTATGACTGGCGGCGGAAGAGCGGACTGGAGTATCGTAGGGTGAATACGGGGGGAAGAACAATGAAGTTTGATTTTGTGATTGGAAATCCGCCGTATCAGGATGAATCTAATGGAGATTTGCGTAATTATGCTCCTCCGATTTATCATTTATTTCTTTATGAAGCATATAAAGTTGCTGATAAAGTTGAACTTATACATCCTGCAAGGTTTCTGTTTAATGCAGGGTCGACGCCGAAGGCGTGGAACGAAAAGATGTTGCAAGATCCACATTTCAAAGTGTTGGAATATGAGGAAGACAGTGACAAAGTTTTCCCAAATTTGTCCACACCAATCAAAGGCGGTATTGTAATCACTTATCGAGATGAGAAAAAGAAATATGGGTTCATTGTAAAATGAAATCGGACC
>NZ_GL397087.1:271589-310688 GCF_000146365.1 Selenomonas sp. oral taxon 149 str. 67H29BP | reverse complement strand
GCATAGCACGCTTTACTTTTTCTGCAACCCCGTGCATTTTCGATTTCGGCACAGAGCATGCCGCAATACGCACGCCCATTTTCAGTGGAACAGCGAAGATGAGATCCTCGTGGAGAGCGTCGCAGACCGCCTGTGGATCGCTCGAAGGAATAGCGAGAAAGAAGCCGCCCTTATAAGGGAGGGCGGGCAGACCGCACGCCGCAGCCTCCTGCATGAAGATGTCGCCGCGCTCCTGTACAAGGCGGTATAGTGCGTCGCGCTCACTTTCATAGGTGGCATACGCTGCGCTGTCCTGCTGAATGCGTGTCAGAAGCGTCATCGCACCGCGGTTGATGTTCGACCACGTTGCGCGTGCAGTATACTTGCTGATCTCGCTGAACTCATCGATGACCGTCTTGCTTGCAGAGAGGGCAATGAGTGCGCCGCAGCGCTGTCCGTAGAATGTATACGCCTTGGACATGGAGAACGCAAAAAGTGTCAGGATGTTTTCGGGGAGTCCTGCAAACTTCTGCATGAAGGCACGCGTCGCATACTTTTCGCCTGCAAAGTCGATGTAGGCGATATCGACGAGGATCTGGATCTTCTTTCCGGTCTTTGCCTGTGCTTTGACCGTGTCCAGAACGTGATCCCAGTCCTCCGCAGAAAGGCTGTATCCCGTCGGGTTGTGCGCAGGTGTGTTGAGGATGATGAGCAGGCTGTCCTGTCTTTTGCAAAGGGCATCGACTGCCGCAGAGAACGCTGCATGATTGAAGTTGTTGGCTTCGTCGAACAGTGTAAAAGTCGTGACAGAGGAGCCAAGTTCCTGACAAATGATGTTGTACGTTCCCCAGAACCAGTCCGAGGTGAGCACCTGATCGCCGCGCTCGACGTAGTCGTCGACGGCGGTGCGCAGAGCTCCCGTTCCGCCTGCCGTTGCGACGGCGGCGAGATAGCCCGCAGGACGCTTGCCGGCAAATGTAATGTCGATGGCAGCCTCGAGATACTCCGGGAGCCCTGAGATCGGCGCATAGGCGATATAATCCTCAATGGGGAGGGAGCGGAAGACGCGTTCAACTGTCGGCAGATGCGCCAATTTTCCGTTGTCGTCCATGACGGCGCCGATTGTCGCGTTGATCACGCGCTCTTCGCCATGCTCTGCGATTGCGGCGCGGCACGCCGCATTGGCTCCGAAGATCGCGTCCTTCAGGCGGCGCGATGCCGCGTGTGATGCTGCCATTTGAATTGCCATGTTATATGCTCTCCTTTTCGATGGAAAGCACGGATCATCGTGTCCTCCGCAGGGGTAGGGCGTCGTTGATCCGTGCCGTCGTAGCGTAATATGATGATAGCGCGCGACTCTCCTTATGTCCACAAGCCGCACAGGTGTATACACGTATTCTTATGCCTCGTTCGGGAAGAACTCGTCGTGGATGCGGTTGACAGCGTCCTTGACGCTGCCGCCCTTGATGAGGCAGGAGATGCTGATCTCGGAGGTGCTGATAATCTCGAGGTTGATGCCTGCATTGGAGAGTGCCCCGAACATGCGGGAGGCAATACCGGGATTGCCGAGCATACCGGCTCCGACAATGGAGATCTTCGCGACATCATTGTCAATGGATACACCAGATGCGTGAATGTCGGCCGAAATCCCTTCGACAACGCGGCGCGCTTCCTCGGCGTCAATGGATGCAACAGTGAACACCATATCGGTTACATTGGAGTCGGCACTGCGGAGGCTCTGCACGATCATATCCACGTCGATGTTCGCATCGGCGAGGGCAGAGAATATCTTGTAGGCAACGCCCGGGACGTTGGAGACACCGAGCACTGTGATCTTAGCGACGTGCTCATCGTGTGCGACACCGCGAATGATAAAGGACTTTTCTTCCACTGTATATTCCTCCCTAATGATGGTTCCGGGTTCTGAGGTAAAGGTCGAACGAACGTGGATGGGGATGCTGTAGAGCTGTCCCATCTCCACCGAGCGTGGCTGCATAACGCCCGCGCCGAGACGTGCCATCTCGAGCATCTCGTTGTAGGTAATCTCCTTCATGCGGCGCGCGCCCTTGACAATGCGCGGGTCGGCGGAGTAGATTCCATCAACGTCCGTGTAGATCTCGCAGGTATCCGCGCCGATTGCGCCCGCGATCGCCACGGCGGAGGTATCCGACCCACCGCGTCCAAGCGTCACTGGGTTGCCGTCGACATCTGTACCCTGAAAGCCAGCGATAACGACAATGTTGCCCTTTTCAAGCTCCTCGTGCACACGTTTTGGCTCGATTCCGAGAATACGCCCCTTGGTATGCGCATGATCTGTGCGCATTCCTGCCATGCCACCGGTGAGAGATATGGCGGGCTGTCCCAGAGCACGGAATGCCATCGCGAGCAGTGCGATCGAGACCTGCTCCCCCGTCGTCATGAGCATATCCATCTCGCGCGTGTACTGATAGGGGCTTTCCACCACTTCGCCAGCTAGCGCGATGAGATCATCCGTCGTATCGCCCATGGCAGATACCACCATGACAATGCGATCATCGGGGGCTTTCTCACGCAATATGCGTTTTGCTACGTTCTTGATCTTCTCCGGGGTAGCCACCGAACTTCCGCCAAACTTCTTTACAATTAATGACATACAATGTCCCCCTATGGATTGGTATAATTCCCATCATGGTGAATTCTCAACGCATTATACGCTAAAATGCGCCGTATTTCAATAACCCTTTGATGTAGAAGGGATGCGCGGCACTTGGTATACATACAATTGATGAGAATAGGGGCATCGCCAATAATCATGTGATACAGGAAGTGAGGTGCATCTATCCCACAGGCAAGTGCGGTACAGGGAAGATCGCTATGGTCAACACTGCACCATTGTGGTATCATGAAAGAGAGGAGGCGATGCTATGATTCCGTACGAAGTAATTGAAGCGAAAGAAATTTTGCATGAAGGTATAGCAGAGCTGCTTGCCGATGTGAATCGAATCAAAGAACGTATGGGCATTGATCGGTATGATACCGTTCAGCCGATTTCCCTCGTTCAACAGAATCTACGAGTGACGCTGCATAATATTCTTGGAGATTCATACAATACCATGGAGGATATACAAAGACTCCGGCAGACCTTTGAAAATGCCCGCACCTATATACGGGAACTGGAGACCAATCATGCAGGATAACTACACTCCGCAGGAACTTAATGAACAAAAAGAACGCATCAAAGACGATCTTTTGGTCAGTGCAGCACCTGATACGCATCCGCGTGCCTATTTGCTTGCAGGACAGCCTGGAGCAGGGAAAACGAAACTGGCAGATATCTGTGCACGAGCACATGGTGGAAATATCATCTTTATTTCGAGCGATGATTACCGCAGGTATCACCCTCGTTTCATTGAGCTACAAGCACAGTACGGTGATGATGCTGTCCTCCATACACAACAGTTAGCGGGGAAGATGACGGAGTCTCTGATCGACGATCTGAGCCTGTCGCGGTATCATCTTATCATTGAAGGGACACTGCGGACGACCGAGGTGCCGCTACGGACGCATGATCTTCTTGCCGCACGTGGATATGATGTCTCTCTAAATGTGATTCTCGTGCGTCCCGAAAAATCATATCTCAGTACACTGAAACGCTATCGACTGATGGAGGAGGCAGGGCTTACCCCGCGCATGACGCCAAGGGAACATCATGACCGTGTTGTGCGCTCTCTCGTTGACAACCTGCATACGCTCTACGAGCAGGATACCTTTCAAGGCATTCGCATCTACAATCGAGCGGGGGAGTGTCTCTATGACAAGGAGAAAACGCCATTTCGCGATCCGGCCGATCTCTTCCGTGAGGAGTTCTCACGGGAATTGACAAGCCGCGAAAAGACAGATATTGAGGAGGACTATGCGCCGTATGTTGGTCGATCGAAGGTCGAGGAGACCCTACGTGCTTATGCGAAGTTCTTCCCACAGGAGGAGCGAGGAAAAGGCGGACGGTGAATAAGAAAAAAATTGCCTGTTCCAGCTCCTGCCGGGGGCCAATTCCCCATGGCAGCTGGAACAAGCAATTTTCATATTGTTAGTATTGCACGAAAAACAAGCATGTCAACAAAAAGCGATACCCTTCAAACCAAGCCCAAAGATGGCACGCATCAGTGACTGAGAGGTATCGCTCTTTCTATACGTAGTCGCTACGCGGGGAGGATGCCAAGCCGTTGCCTAATACAATGGTCGATCTGGCAGGGGAGGAATAGGCTCTACTCACAAAGCAGTGGAAATGGTATAATTACTGTCGATTGAATGTCTCTTTCCGATGTCTGTTTCGTTGCTGTTATCTGTTGTAGGAGATGTATAGCATGAATATTTCCGATATCTATAGCGTGAACGATTGTCTGCGAAATGCGGATATACGGACTTATAATTGCGGATATTTTCCAGTGGCGATAAGCAGACCAAAAGAAAGCATTCGGATTTATGGACAAACGCATGATGAATTGCCCTTTGATACGTCAATTCTGAATCAAATTACATCACTTAAGCTGTCCTATGCCATGCAGCTAATCGTTATGTCATTGGGCGTAATGAAATCTAAAAACTCCTCGGCCTTTGATGTGAAATGGGTTCCTATCAACAGTTCCTTTAATAAACTGGTCTATAAAAATGGTACACCTAATGATGCAATTGATTCACTGTATGAAACGATGGCGTCGATTGCAGAATCTGGAATCATAAGAGTTTCCGAGGGGTATTCAGTTTCCACGGAATATCAAATAACAGATTCTACCTTTATTGATGGGCCTTCGTTGAGCATGACTCCGGCCCCTGTTCTGAACATTATCATCGACACAGATGACGTAAAAAAAGATTATGGAGCTCACGATTTGCTCAGCTGGAACAGATATAAACGAAAGGACATTTCTTATGGATGGGACGAAATCAAGGATTATTTTACGACGCTTTCTCTCAAGGATATGGAGCTACTACACGGCGAGAAGATAAATCGCTTTACAGAGAAGGATATATCACTATTTAAGGCCTGTGATAATCTCGACATAGATGCCATACGGATTGCAATAGAAGCCGGTGCAGATGTACTGGCGATAGACCAAGACGGTGGGACTCCGGTCTATAAATGTGTTGAGGCTGTCGCAGATGATTATTTGGATGAATGTGATCCTAGGAAATCCATGGACGATGTGGAACGAAAAATTTCCCAGATGCAGAAGTGCGTTGATTACCTTCTCGAGCATGGGGCTGATATCAATTTATACGGATTTGGGTGTCTGTGTACTCCGCTATGCGAATCGGTATATATTCCAGACGCTCGTATTATGGAATTTTTACTAAGCAGAGGGGCTGACCCTAATTACAATACGGATTTCGATTCTATGTGCAGTACGAAGGATGAGTGGCATATTCGGTCATCGGCGTTAAGCATGGTTTATGATGAGCTGTCTGTTGTAGGAGAAAAATACAACGAGGAACAAAAAGAATTGTTGTTGGCACATGGTGCAGAGCTATTTATAGATGGGTTCAATCCAAAAACCGGAAATATGGAGGAAACCTATGAAAATGGCAATTCGTACTGACAGCTGTGATAGTTCATACTGCTTAGTCAGCTGTACTTCATTACAAGCATATGGCAGAGCGATTTGATGAAGGTCAACCTATCACAGGAAAATAGGATGTCCGTCCGTACGTCTGAACGAAGAAAAACTCTATCATACAAGAGATCCCAGTCACTGTACTAGCGTTTGGGATCTCTTGTAGTTTTGCAAAGAATCATTAGCCATTTTCCCCTACACTAAGTCATAATTCTCTTATTCTGGAATTATATCAAGAATCAGTTACAAGAGGATATTATGACAGACTCAGGGAGCCTAAAAGAGTTTGTCGTCCTGTTTACGGGCAACGAGGGAGGGGAGAATGGTATATAAAAAGCCCCCACGTAGGGGGCTGCCAGTGATTTACTATTTACCAAAGGCCCAGGACTTTCCACCATGCCGCGCCGATTGTTAGGTAGATCAGCGTCGTAATGGTCGTCATGATGAAGCCGTTCTTCCACCATTCGCTTTGCGAGACATAGCCTCCGCCAAAGTAGATCGGGGCGCAGCCGTTGCCGTAATGCGTGAGGGAGATCGGCACATCGGCGAAGATGCCGAAGATGATGGCGACCAAAAGGGGCGGTGCACCGACGCTGACGCTGACAGCGATGAATGCCGCATAGAGGGCACTGATGCGTGCCGTGACACTGGCGAAGGCGTAGTGGATGTAGGTGTAGAAGAGCAGGATGATGAGGCAGGAAATAAGCCAACCGAAGCCGAGCGAGGAAATCGCCGCGCCCGCACCATTGGCGATCCATGTGATGATGCCCGATTTTGCGAGAGCCGAAGCGAGTGTCATCAAAGAGCCCATCCAGAACATCGCGTCCCATGCACCCTTTTCCTGGATGACGTCCTGCCAGTTGATGATGTCGAGTATCAGCATGAGGCAGACTGCGCCCATGGCAACGGGTGTCGCGTCGATGTTCGTGAGGCCGGAGCTTGCCCAGAGTGCGAGAGAGACGACGAAGATGACGGAAAGTCCCTTTTCCGCAAGGCTCATCGGCCCCATTTCGTAAAGCTCACGCTGTGCCAGATCCTTGGCGTCGGGAATACGCACGAGTTCGGGCGGCGAAAGTTTCATCATGACATAGGGGACGAGCAGGAGCGCGATGAGTCCCGGCACAATTGCAGCGCTCGCCCAGCCCATCCACGTGACCTGAACGCCCAGCGTCTTCTCGGCGAGCGCCACGCAGAGCGGGTTGCCCGCCATCGAGGTCACGAACATCGTGCAGGTCACGGCGTCTGTATGGTAGCCGACCTGCATGAGGTAGGTGCCGATGCGGCGTGCGCTCTCACCGGGTTTTGAGCCTAGAGCCTCCGCGAGTGAACGCACGATTGGATAGAGAATGCCGCCGCCGCGCGCTGTGGCCGAGGGCGTTGCGGGCGAGATCACAAGCTCGCTCAGGGCGATGGCATAGCCGAGCGACAACGCGCTCTTGCCGATTGCCTCGATGATGCGGAAAGCGATGCGTTTGCCGAGTCCGCTCTTGATGAAGCCGCGGGAATAGAGGAACGCACAGACGATCAGCCAGATCGTGCTGTTGCCGTAGCCTGCCAAGGCATCGGACGTCTTTAGCAGGCCTGCCCATGCGGAGAAGGAAATCGCGATGAAGGCCACCGCGCCGATCGGCAGCGGATGCAGGATAAAGCCCAGCACTGTCGCGATAAAGACCGCAAGCAAATGCCAGGCAAGTGGTGTGACTCCGTCAGGAACCGGCAGGAACCATAGGATGAGTCCGACGCCGATCGTGATGAGTGCATTTCTTCTCTTCGTGTTCATGTGTTCACCCCATCAAAAATATGAGTTCTCCGCCGCAGTCCCCTTTTGCCGAAAGCATTTCCTGCGACGCCCATGGAAGCTGTAGATTTGCAGAGCATACGTCCGAGGCCGGCGGGAAGAGGGCAGTTCTGCGTCCTGAACGTTCACAAATAAAAGCAGCCCCTTTCTGCAAATGAGAGAAGAGACTGCAAAATATCCTTGCCTTGCCGCGTGCAGCGTCACAGCGCATAAAACCGCCGTCGAAAGGTCACCGCAAAGATGCGGATCGATCCAGCGCAAGACACAGATCCCCTTCCCGTCGCTCGCAGGTCAGACGGTGATCGTCGATCAGGCAGTTCTCCTGGCTCCAGTTCATCGCTCCTCTGCGCCTTCCAAAGTTTCCTCAGTGACGTTTCCTGCAGATTCGCTCGCTGACACAGTGGCGGGACCGCGCCGGCTCTTCCGGCTTCTCTATTGAGTCTTGCGACACCTGATTCATCAGTATGCTGTTTGTCGTGATGATGGCTTCCGTGAGGAAGAATATCACTGCTTCTGCCTATTGTCAAGAGAGAGGCGGAAGGAGTCGAATCATCGGCTTGACTGTACGCGCTGATTGACGTTTAGATGTTTGAATACGCGGTGTTTTATGGTAGAATGAGCGTCGAATATACCGGCCTTGGCAAAGGTGTTTTGTTGCGGCAATTTTGTATGTTCGACTTTTTATGTGTCCAATTTCATTTTACAATGAACGAGTTCTTCTCTACATTTTTTTGAGTATTTCGTACTTGCCAATAAGGATAGATACGGATGGAGCTAAAGATATTCACGACGTTCAAGACAATTGTACGCACGGGCAGCTTTACAAAGGCGGCACGTCTCCTCAGCTACACACCATCAACGATTACATTCCACGTTGCGCAGCTGGAAAAGCTCGTGGGGGTACCGCTTTTTGAGAAAAGTGGGCGGCGCATGATCCTGACAAAGGCGGGCGAGGCACTGATTCCATATGTGGACGAGGTGCTTGCTGCGGTGAAGAAGATCAAAAGCTTTCAATACGGCATTGCCGCCTATCAGGGGACACTCACGGTAGGTGCGCCGGAGTCGCTGCTCTGCTTCCGTCTGCCCCCACTGCTCCAACATCTTCATGCACATGCACCGCGCGTCGATCTGCGCCTGCGTTCACTCACGAGCCGTGATGTTGTTGCGTCACTCAGTGAAGGGAAGATCGATGTCGGTCTCGCGTACACGATTCAGGAAAGAGATAAGGAAAGTCTCGCATTCTGGATGTTTGAGGAAAATCCCGTGCATTTCTACACCTCGGTTGATGCGGCTGTATGGTGCCCGAACTTTCGTGAGCGGGAGATGGAGATCAACGAGATGCCGCTGATCACGATGCCGCATCCGGGTGAGATTCGGCAGATGGCAGATGACTATCTGCGGCAGCGGGGGATCTCGTTTACGAATATGATTGAGCTGCGAAGCACGCAGACCATCATCAATCTGGTTGAGAACGATATGGGGATTGCGCTACTGCCGGATCATGCGGTGCGGGAGCGCATGGCTCTCGGCCGGCTGTCTGCCGCGCAGTCGGATCCGATGACTGTCACGTCATACTACGGGGTTCATCGGAATAAATGGCGCAGCCCTGCAATGAATCTTTTTCTCGAAATCCTTGAGGAAGAGAGTGGACTCTCGGGTGGGGAGGCACTGCTGCGTTACGGGGAGGATGCGGATGCAGCCAATCGTCGCTGAGGACATTAAAGACTTTGATACGAGCCTCGACAGACTGTGGGCACGACGCGATCTCGTCGTCGTTGCGGCAGGGGCACTCATCTGTTTTCGCTCCATTTACCGGCGCGCACGGCAGATCGGAGCACTCGGGCAGTTCCGCTATGCTGCCGTGCGGGCAGAGGATTATGTGCTCGGAACGGCGGAGGAAGCGATCCGAGATGCGGTGCGGGATGCCGCACGCCTTCCTGGCACACGCGCGGTCGTGATCTATCTCTCCTGCCTCGACATCCTCACACGCCCAGATTTTTCAGACATCGAGCGCACACTTTCTGCGGAGACGGGCTGCATCGTGCGCTGTTTCTTTCGCGGGCCTCTGGCAAAGGCGGATGGCATCCGTCACGAGACTGCAGAGGAGATCCTCGCCGCACTGCCGCCGGAGGAGGGGGCGGTCACGGCATCAGCCCAGCTGCCGCCGCCGATGAGCGATACGGCAGGCGTGGCGGATTTCCTGCGGGAAGAGGGCTCGGCGCATGTCCTTGTCACGCCGTCGGGCTGCCGCAATGCGCTCGCACGCATGGATCTCATGCCGGGGCGCAGCGATATCTATGCGCTCATACCGCAGGCAGAGGACTACATCTTCGGCATGGAGGAGACTGCTGCCGCAGAGACCGGTGCGCTTGCGGCAGAGGGCGCGTACCGCATGGTGCATCTCCTCAGTTCGCCGGTGCCCGCGTTTATGGCGATGGAGACGACGCCTGTTCTGCAGGCGGCGGAGGAACATGGCTGCCGCGCATGTGCCTCACCGACGGACGACTTTCATGATGCCGTGTACGGTGCTGCAGAGGCGGCACTTCGTCTTGTGCAGGAGGCGGCCGACGGATGGCGGGAGGCGGGACGGACAGCTCTCATCCTCGGGTACAGTCCGCTGCTGTTCGGCGATATGGCGCAGCTGGATGCCCCGATTGATTTTCTCACTGCGTACGGCTGCAATGTGTGCATTGCAGGACGCGATGCACTGACCGAACGCCCTGCGCTGGTCTGGCTGGTATCTGTTGCCGGTGTGTCTGCGGCGGAATGGCTGCACAGGGAGTGCGGTGTGCCCGTTGTCCGCAGCCTGCCGCTCGGGGATGCCGGCCGGACGGCCTGGCGGGCTGAGATCGCTGCGGCGCTCGGTTTGCCCTCAGAGGGCACATTTGCGGAGCAGACAGCGGGAGATATGCGTGCGGATAAGATCCTCATCATCGCCGATCCGATTGCTGCCGTAGCCATTGCTTATCTGCTTCGTTCATATGGGTTTTGCAATATCCACAGCGCAGCCTATGCGTGGGGAGAGGAGACAGCAGTACTTTATCGGCAGGCAGCCGATACCGACGTGCTCGTCTTCCGTACGGCTGCAGACCTGCAGTCTGCATGGAATGCGGCAGATGCTGTCATTGCCGATCCTGCGCTGCTGCCTGTGATGGGGGAGAAGCGTATTGTTCCGCTGCCGTCGGGGCTGCTTTCGGGCAGAGATGCTGCAGGAGAGGGAAGTGGTGTACTTGGCGCGGACTTCACTTCGCTATTACAGGCACTTCTGAAACAATAATCATTCGAAAATATTGAAGTGTTGTTTCGAATTTATTCAATTGCATTCGATTAAAGACTATGATAACCTTTCCGTCAATTGATAATCTCGGGCGGATATTTAAGTGTAGGCAGAAATAGGAGGACATGATGACACATCGTTTTTCATTCGGTTTTCTTGCAGCGCTGATGCTTCTCTGCTCCGTGCTCGCAGGATGCGGATCGCAAGAGGCCGCCGCGCCCAAGGCGGAGCGGGTTGTGACGGACACGACCGGACGCGAGGTGCATTTGCCGGGAGAGGTCAAGAGCATCGCCGTTGTGCCGATTCCGTGGGCATCTGTTGCCTTTGCGGTAGACGGTTCGGCCGACCGCATTGCGGGCATGCACCCGTCGGCGAAGGCGTCGTATGAGAAGTCCATGCTCAAGGTGCTTGCGCCGGGGATGGCGAATGCCGCAACAGACTTTGTCGGGCAGGACTTTTCCATCCACATGGAGGAACTCGGCAAGCTGAACCCAAGCGCCATCATCGTCTGGAACTATCAGGAGGATGAGATTGCGCAGCTCGAGAAGCTGAAGGTCCCCACGATTGCGCTGAAGTACGGTACGTTGGAGGATGTTCAGCAGGGCATCCGCGTCATCGGTCAGGTGTTCGGCAAGGAGGAACGCGCCGAGGAGCTTGTTCGCTTTCAGCAGGACATCATGGCGTATTTTGAGACGAAAAAGGCGGCACTCGAAGGCAAAGCAACGCCGAAGGTACTCTACCTGCGCGATCGCGATCTCAAGGTTGCAGCGGGCGGAACCGTCAACACGATGATGATCGAGACGGCGGGCGGCGTGAACGTCGCAAAGGATGTGCAGGGACAGTGGACGCCGGTCACAATGGAGCAGATCGCTGCGTGGGATCCCGATGTTATCATCCTCAGCAATTTTGACCCGATTCAGCCGGCCGATCTCTTCGAGGATAAACTTGAGGGACAGAACTGGAAGAATATCAAGGCGGTGCGCGAGGGGCGTGTCTACAAGGCTCCGATTGGTCTGTACCGCTGGGATGCACCCTGTGTCGAGACACCGCTGATGATCAAGTGGATCGCGCAGAAACTGCATCCGGATGTTTTTAATGACTACCGTCTGACGGATGATCTGCGCGGCTTCTATGAGAAATTCTTCTCATACACGCTGACGGATGCCGATCTCAAGATGATTCTGCACGAGTGAGCTGCCCGATGAAACGAAGCAATGCAGCTCTCTGGACGATCATGACGGTGCTGCTCATCGTTGTGTTCTTCCTTTCTCTTGCAGCGGGGCGCTTTGCGATCGAGCCGACGGCTGTCTGTGACATTCTCATGCGCGCGGCCGGAGGCAATGCGGGGACGGATATGGCATCGACCGTCGTTCTGGAGCTGCGCCTGCCGCGGACGCTCCTCGCCATGCTCGTCGGCGCGGGGCTTTCGCTCTCGGGGGCTGTCTACCAGGGCATTTTCCGCAATCCGCTTGTCAGCCCCGACGTGCTTGGTGTCTCAAGCGGTGCAGGGTTCGGTGCCGTGCTTGGCATCCTCCTCTGGGGGACAGGCACGGGGACTTCGATCATCGCCTTTGTCTGCGGCATGGCAAGTGTCGGACTCGCGTACTATTTCTCGCGCAGCCGTGGCTCTGTCTCGATGATGTCGCTCGTGCTCTCGGGCATCATCATCTCGTCGATCTTCTCCGCGCTCATCTCGCTCGTGAAATATGTCGCGGATCCTTATGACAAGCTGCCCGCTATTACTTATTGGCTCATGGGCAGCCTTGGCAAGGCGGACTTTGATAAAATCCAGATCATCGGGCTGCCGATGATTGCCGCAGGGGTGCTCCTGATTGCGATCCGTTGGCGCATCAACATCCTTTCGCTCGGCGAGGAGGAGGCACGCAGCCTTGGTGTGAATCCTGCGAGCATCCGCAACATTGCCATCGTCGCGGCGACGGTGCTCACGGCGCTCTCAGTAATGGTCTGCGGTATTGTCGGTTGGGTCGGGCTCGTCATTCCGCATATGTGCCGCCGCATGGTCGGCGTCGATCATGCGCGGCTTTTGCCCGCTGCGTGCTTCACGGGGGCGATCTTCCTCGCACTCGTTGACATTTGCGCGCGGAGTCTCCTTGCGGCAGAGCTGCCAATCGGCATTCTCACGGCACTCCTCGGCGCACCGTTCTTTGCCTTCCTGCTGAAGCGTACGCGGGAGAAACAGGGGGATTGGTCATGATTACGGTGAAGAATGCCGCCTTTTCCTACGACGGCAGAAATGAGCTGTTCTCCGATCTCTCCTTCTCCCTCGCGGCGGGTGAGGTTCTCACCATTCTCGGGCGCAATGGCATCGGCAAGACGACGTTCCTGCGCTGTCTGCTCGGTATTCTGCCATGGACGCGCGGGGAGTGTCTGGTGGACGGGCAGCGACCCGACCCTGCTGCGGTCAGCGATGTGATCGGCTATGTGCCGCAGAGCCATGCGCCCGCCTTTCCCTACACCGTCTTTGAGATGGTCATGATGGGGCGTGCGCGGCGCATCGGACTCTTTCGGACACCTGCGGCGGCAGACCGCGCACGCGTTGCGGAGCTGCTCGATCTGGTCGGCGTTCTGCCGCTCGCGGATCGTGCGGCGACCGAACTCAGCGGCGGACAGCTGCAGATGGTCTACATCGCCCGCGCACTTGCGGTCGAGCCGAAGCTGATGATCCTCGACGAGCCGGAGGCACATCTGGACTTTCACAACCAGATGATTGTCCTGCGCCTGCTGAAGAAGCTATCAACAGAGCAGCACATGACCATTGTCATGAATACGCACTCGCCCGAGAATGCGCTCAAGATCTCGGACAAGAGCCTGTTCATGCGGCGCGGGGAGCACCTCTTTGGGCCGACAGAAAGCTTGCTCAACGAGGAGAACCTTCGTCGGTTCTATGACATCGACTGCCGCGTCACGGAGACACGCGTTGGGGATAAGGTGCATCGGGGGCTGTTGACGCTGTTGTAAAAGATTATTTTCAAGTTATCAGCGTTTTTTAGCAAGAATTGGATATGGAATCAGCCTTCGCGGAGAAGTAATTTTCCGTGAGGGCTTTTTTGATGGAGGTGAAGCGATACCGAGAAAACCGAAACGACCATATTGCATGACGGGGTGTCCGAATCTTATAGACTGAAAGTGCTGCTGTTGAGGGGTACACGAGAAAATATGCAGCGCCATATCGTGGAGTTGAGATTGAGGTCGATGGATTATTTCTCCATTTATTTATATGCGCATGGAGAAATGTGCAAAAAAATGTATATCACCTGTGCTATACTCTCTGTGTAATCAAGACGAGAGGGAGATAGCGCGATGTACGGTGCAAACAAGAAAATGTTGAATCTGCTGATTCTAAAGGTGCTGCAGGAGCACTCGGATGTAGACCATCGGCTGACACAGGGCGAGATTATCCGTCTGCTGCATCTGCAGTACGGGATTACCTGTGATCGTCGTTCGGTGCGCAGCAACATTCAGTCCCTGCAGGATATGGGCTACGACATCGCAACACGCGGCGGATGTTGGCTCGTAGAACGGGACTTCGATGATGCCGAGCTGCGCATGCTGATCGACAGCGTGCTGTTCTCGCGGACGCTCTCTACGGCGCAGGCAAGACGCCTCGTTGAAAAGCTGCGGTCATTCGGCAATCGCTACTTTCATGCGAAGGTGGCGCACATCTCGAATCTGCCCGAACTCGCACATGCGGACAACAAGCAGGTGATGATCACCCTCGACGTGCTCAACGATGCCATCGAGGAAAAACGCAAGGTGCGGTTTACCTACAACACCTATGGGACGGACTTCAAGCTGCATCCGAAGAGCAGTGTTCCGTACATCGTCAATCCTTATCAACTTGTTGTAAACAACGGTTGGTACTATCTCATCGGTAACTACGATAAATACGATGACGTATCGCACTACCGCATTGACCGCATCACGGCGATTGAGATGCTGCCAGATGCGGCAAAGCCGAAGAGTGCTGTGCGTGAGTTCGCTCGTGGATTCAGCCTCCCGCGCCACATGGCAGAGCATATCTATATGTTCGGCGGCGAGAGTGTCACAGTGAAGATGCGGACATTTCCCTATATGATGGATGCGCTCGTTGACTGGTTTGGCAAAGACTTCCGCATCATGCAGGAGGAGGACGATCAGATGATTGTTACGCTTTCGTGTAATGAGGCAGCGATGCAGTACTGGGCACTGCATCGCTGCCTGTATGTTGAGATTTTAGAGCCGCAGAGTCTGCGTACAACAGTTCGTGAGAATCTGCGGCGGATGGCAAGCATGTATGAGGGGAACGTATGAATCTTTGGAGCAACATCTACACCTACGGACTGACACCGGAGGAGATGGAGTGGGTGCGCAGGACATTCGTGACAGACTTTGGGTATCATCTGTATGAAGCGGAGGAATTCAGCGATCTGCTTGCATTTCCGGCGATTGGCCTTTTCGTGCAGCCACACGCAATGGACGCAGACGAGCGTGAGATTTTGCTGAATTTTTATCACGAAGCCTATGCGGAGGACAGGAGTCTCGTTATCGTATTCATGGAGCGCGTGGAGATTCCTCCTGCACTTATAGATACTTCGCTCTATATCTATGATGGGGGGCCTGAACATACTGCGCAGGTGCGCGGGGCACTTGCATTCTGTGCAGGTGTACGGGATTGTGAGCGGAGTGAGGCTCAGGCGACAATGGTCGATTTTGACGAGGAGGAATGAAGGATATGGAACTCATGGAGCGTTACGAGGCTCTCAAGACAAAAGTCGTGCAGCGCAGAGAGGAGTTTCGCGCACTGATGGCGTATATTGAGCAGGAGACGGCCTATCTGACGGCACCTGCCTCGACGCGATACCATCTCTGTCGAGAGCACGGATTGCTTGAACACAGCATCAATGTCGCTGAACATCTGCTGCGAATCAAGGCGGTCCTCGCCCCTGAGATTAGCGACGAGAGCTGCGTCATCGTTGCTCTCCTCCATGACCTCGGCAAGGCAGGAATGCCCGGCACACCGCAGTATCTGAGCAGCGAACCGTCATCTGGTGAGCGAGCATCGCGCAGCCCTTATCAGTTCAACCGCGACCTCCTCTATCTGAGTGTTCCGATTCGCGGACTTTATCTCGCAGCGAGCAGATTCCCACTGACAGAGGAGGAGGTACAGGCGATCGTCTACCATGACGGGCAGTATGTCGAAGATAATAGGAGCGTTGCCGCGCGGGAGGAAAAGCTGACGCTTCTCTTGCAGTATGCGGACAACTGGAACAGAATAATTAAAAACAGCGCAGAGATCTTTGCATATCAAGGCTCTCTGCGCTTATTTATTTCCCATGACCCCCGCTTGACTCCTTTTCTACCACAGGATCACTCTCGATGCTGTCAATGATCATATCTCGCTCCTGAGGATATAGATGAGCGTAAGTTTGTAGTGTCGTCTCGATTTTTTCATGGCCGAGGCGCTGTGAAATCGCTATGATCGGTATGCCGCGATGGATCAGATACGACGCATGAGAATGTCTGAGATCATGCAGACGAATTTTCTCTACGCCAACTCGTGCAGCCACGCGTTTTATTTCATTCCCTAGTGCATCTTTACTTGTTTCAAACAATCGTGTATCTGAATCTACTGCATGTTGCATACAGATAAACTGCTGGATTTCATCGACAAGAAATGCAGGGATGGTAATATCACGTCTGCTTTTTGGCGTTTTGGGTGGACCGATTAAAACTACGTTATCCAGTCGTGCATAGCTTTTGTTTATATGTATCAAATTCTTGTCAAAATCGTCTGGATCTTGGATGTGGCACGCAAACACCGCAGAGCACCTTACCGGTGCATGAGGAACTCACCCGATTGCGTGCACAACTCAAAGCGCAGGATAAGGAGATTCGGCGATTGAAAAAAGAGAACGACTTTCTGGAAGAAGCAAGCGCTTTTTTCGCCGCCAGCCGTCTGAAGTCAACAAAAACGAACGTATGAAGTTTATTGCGTTCAAGACTTCAGATGGCGCGCTCACGGGGAATATCAGCTTCTGTTGCAGGATGCTCCATGTTACAAGGCAGGGGTTCTATCAGTACATGTCAAACAAAGACCGTCCGTGGAAATATCAGGCGCTGGCCGATGCCATGATGCAGATTCATGCAGAGGATGAATGCAATGACACCTACGGAAGAATCCGCATGTGGCAAGCACTCAACATCAAGCAGCCGGAGGGCGTGCGCATTCCGAGCGAACGTACCGTTTACCGTGTCATGGAAGAAATCGGATTAAGCCATCGGCCCAATCGAAAGCCAAACGGTATCACCAAAGCAGATCGGCAGGCACACATGTCGGAGGATCTGCTGCGCCGTGATTTTCATGCCGATATGCCTCTGTCCAAGTGCATTACGGACATAACGGAGCTCAAGGCGTGTGATGGAAACCTCTATATTTCAGCGCTCTTTGATTGCTATGATGCCGCAGTGCTCGGCCTGTCCATGGATACGAACATGAAAGCACCTCTGTGCGTCAAGATGCTCGATAATGCCATGATTTCATATCCAAAACTCAAAGGGGCAACGGTGCATTCCGATCGCGGCAGCCAATATACGAGCTGGCTGTATCGACAAGCCGTTCAGGATTATGGGATTCGCCAAAGCATGAACAGTGCCGGTGGTCGCTGTCATGACAACGCACGCTGTGAGAGTATGTGGGCACGCATGAAGTCGGAACTGCTTTATGGTCGTTATGACACACAAAAGATGACAACGGAAGAATTGAAGGTGTTGATCTGGCGATACTTCATGAGTTATTGGAACAACCGTCGAATTTGTTCGAGAAACGGCGGGCTTCCTCCGATGGTGAAACGCCGTCTATTTTATGCTTCTCTAGACGTTGCTTCTTAAGCGTTCATTCCCTTGTGGAAAATCTGTCAACTGTTCTTGACAATATCATCTTCACCGGAAGTATGAAGTTTCATTCCATAACACCCGTCCTTTCAAATAGCAAGAGACTATCTCGCGTTTTCAAAGTAGCAAGACGCAAACTCAACATTGTCATCCGTCCATTCCCCAAAACGGGACACAGCTCCGTTTTCCATAAACACCATATAATCGCAGCAATGAGCTACAAGCTCAGGGTCATGGGTGATGATCATTTGCGTTTTGCCCATTTCAGAGAGTTTCTGGATACACGCAGAGACCTCCTTCATATGTCGATAGTCCAGGCCGCTGGTAGGCTCGTCGTACACGATGATTTCTTTATGGGAAGCAATGGCCCCTGCTATGGCGACGCGCTGTTTCTGTCCACCTGAAAGAGACATGGGGTGCTTGTCTTTGTGTGCCAGCAGATCCAGCATGGACAGGATGTTCTGGGCATACTCTGTTTTTTCTTCTTCCGCTATATCCTTGATGCCAAGCGTCACTTCATCAAGCACGCTCTCGGCAAAGAGCTGGTGGTTTACGTCCTGCATAACCATATAGCAGAGTTTCAACCGCTGCTTTGGTTTATATTCCTTGCCGAGAAAAACGAAAGCACCGCGCATTTTCTTTTCCAGACCGCATAGGCACCGGGCCAATGTTGTTTTGCCCGCGCCATTATTCCCCAACACGGCAACAACGGCTCCTTTAGGGATCGTCAGGTTTTCAATATGGAGAATGTCTTTCTTTTTGCTCGTAAAGCAAAAGCTCCTCAGCTCCAGGCTCTCCTTCGTTCTGCTCTTTTTTACGCATTGCGGAACAAAACGGTTTATTGCCCTAAGCCCCATTTCATGCAGATCCTGTGGAGGTTTTTCAAAGAAGGCTGCTCCGGTAAATTCCCGTTCAATTTTCCCATCTTTGAAATAGAGCACCCGGTCTGCAAGGAGGCGAAGCCAATCCAACCGATGCTCCGCTACAATGACGGTTTTTCCCTGTGCTTTCCACAAGCGCAGAATGTTCTCCAGTTCGTGGATTGATCCTATGTCCAAATTTGAAGTTGGCTCGTCTAAAACCAACACATCAGGCTGAAGGGCATGGACAGAAGCGCAGGCTATTTTCTGTTTTTCACCACCGGACAGCGTAAAAAGATTCCTTCCAATCAGCGGCTCCAGGTGCATTGCTGTCACGGTGGTATCAAAACGACGCAGGATTTCGCCGCGATCCATACCCATATTCTCGCAGGCAAATACAATTTCCGTATCTGTTATCAACGTGTAAAACTGCGCCTTGGGATTCTGGAACACGGAGCCAACATATGGTGCCAGCTCGTGCAGCTCGACCTCCTCCGGGTTCTTGCCCTCGACCTGAACTTTACCGGTAAGCGCGCCTTCATAGTAGTTTGGGATCAGCCCATTTACCAATCGGCTGAACGTGGTTTTTCCACTGCCTGATTCCCCGCACAGCAGGACGATTTCTCCTTTGGAAATTTGTATGGAATTATCAAGGATTGCCGCATCATTGTCGGCATTTTCATAAGTAAAAGATACGTTCTCAATTTTTATCAAAGGGAAATCTCCTCCTTAAAGCAGTTCCTGCTACCATCCATAGAAGGTTGAGAGAACAAAGCAAGTGATGACCGCGATGCAGAGCAGTAGTGCGACACCGTCCTGCCAATGAAATCCAATCGGGCAGACATTGGTGCGTCGTACAGGGGAATCCAGCCCTCTCGTAAGGGCGGATGTGGACAGTTCGTTCCCGATTGTGACAAGGCCGGTCAGCAGCGGCACCATCCGATATTCCAGCATCTCCATGGGATTGCGCCATGATCCGACTTCCCGGAGCCGCATGGCATCCCGAATCGCTTTGTATTCCTCCCGTATCGTAGGAAAAAAGCGAAACATCACGGATACCGGGATTGAAAACTTCTTGGGTATATGCAGCCTGTCCATAGCTGCAACAAACTCGCTTACCGTAGTTGTCAGCACCAGAAGGCAAAACATGGACATTCCCGGAATCAGCTTTGTAAACATGGCGATCATGCCAGTAAACAGGAGGTTGAACAGGGGTGATACATGCGGCATCAGCAGCCGGGGAACCGTCGCCGTGAACAAATACATCACTGCATAGTAGGCTGCAATCTGCGGTTTTTTGAGTAAAATGAGGAATAACAACGGGATCGCGGCAAGGCACGGCAGTACAATGTTCATAATTCCGAAGCTGTCGCTTGAAATCATAACGCTGGAAACCGTAAGGCAAAGCAGAATCTTTGTCCGCGGATCAAGAAACATCTGCTTTGCTGTCGGCCTTGTGTTTTTTAGCACGGTTTCCATCAGACCAACCCGCTTCTCACAAAGTGTTTTTTCAGTACAGCCCTGCCAAGCAGTCCACCAATCAAACCTCCAATGAAGGCGGAAAGGATAACCAAAGGCAGCATCCACCAATAGTCAAACCAGCCGGAAATTGTGTACATAAAATCCTGTCCATATGTTGCCGCATTTTTATCAAGCCACTCTGCACTGGCATTCAGCCAATGGATGTAATTGGCACAGGTTGTGATATTCAGGACAGCATACCCCAAAAGGGCACGCTTGGCGCTCTGGTAGTTTCCGGACTTCATAATAAACTCTACAATCAGGCTGATAATAATTCCGCAGATCAGCGCGTCGGGACCCATACCCGTCAGTAAAAGAACAACGCCGTTAATAATCTCAAAAATCAAGATCATTCCAAATTTTTTGATCTTGGCAAAGTAAAGCATCATTGGAATACCAAGGATGATTGCAGCAACAAACGGAATCAACATAAAGCCAATGGGCGTCAAACCAATCGCCACAGCGATCAACACACCGCCTATGACATTGATTGCCGTAAAGATACCAACATTCATCAGGTCTTTTCCGTTCAGCCGGTTTTTGTTCGTTGCTTTTTTCATGTTAATCAGTCCTTTCTAATAAATAAATGATTGAATTCATTTGACTTTCCATGCCAGACTCTCGTTTTGCAGTGAATAGAGGCGATGATACAAGCCGTCCCTCTGCATCAGTTCTTCGTGTGTGCCGGATTCCATCAGTTTCCCTTCGTTCAAAACTATGATCTTATCGCACGCTACTATGGAGCGCAGTTTATGGGCAATAATCAGCACCGTCTTGTTTTCAATAAGCCTTCCGATGGCCTTCTGTATTTTTGTTTCGTTCTCAGGATCAATGGAAGCCGTGCTCTCATCCAGCAGGATTACAGGCGCATCCTTCAGGAATGCGCGGGCAATCGAAAGCCGCTGCCTTTCGCCGCCGGACAGGATCGTTCCGTTTTCTCCAATTATGGTTTCATAACCTTGCGGGAGCCGATCTATAAACTCGTCGCAGCAGGCCAGCTTTGCCGCAGTCAGGACTTCTTCATGGGTTGCATTCTCTTTCCCGATCTTGATGTTGTTATAGATCGTATCATTGAACAGAACCACGTCCTGAAAAACAAAAGAATAATTCTTCAACAATGTGTCCGGAGCAATTTCATTTATGTTGATGCCCCCCAGAGACACGCTCCCTCTGTTTACGTCCCAGAAACGGGCGGCAAGCCGGCAAAGCGTGCTTTTTCCACAGCCCGACGGACCCACCAATGCAGTGATTTGTCCCCGCTTCGCCGTAAAAGAGATATCATGCAGCACATCCTCTTTGTTGTAAGCAAACGACACATGATCAAAGAAAATATCAAAAGATTCTGGTTGCAGATCCGCGTCTCCCTGCTGCTCCGGATAATCCATCAAGTCCCGAATCCGCCCTGCGCTGACCAAAGACGAAATCATTACCCCCAGCGATTCACACGCCTTGGTCAGGGGCTCGTAAATCCTGACCGCAACGAGGAGAAACAAGAGGAATGTAAACAAACTGATTTCTCCCGAAATCAGGAGTGTGGAACCGGTGACGATGACAAGCCCTAAACCGATCCGCATAATGTTATGGGACAGGCCAATCGCAAAGCCAGACAGAAATTCGTACAGAACAAGCCCCCTCAAAATGCGTTTGATCGTGGCTGACAGACGGTTTTGGTAGCCTTTCATTGTTTCTGAGGAACGCAGTACCTTTATGTTTTCCAGGTATTCCTGTAAACCGTCGCTGATGTCCAGCTTTTTTTGCCTGTTTCTTTTATTTGTCCCCTCAGAGATGACCCGGCACAAGGCCATTGCGATCACGACTAATGGGAGGCAAATCGCCAGACTGCCAGCCAGTTTCCAGTTGTAAAACGCGAGGATGACAAGGGCCGTTACGCCCGACAGAAATCCTCCTATAAACTCTGCCACGCTCGTAGAAAGCGCTAACTCCACAGTGGCAACGTCATCCATAACCGTAGAGGTTAAATCGCTCAAGTCGCGCCGCCCGATGTAAGAGAGCGGAAGCCTTCGGATTTTGTCTGCGATCTCCATGCGAAGCCACATGTCTTCTTTTGTGGAAGTCAGGTACTTCTTTCGGTATGTCAGGCGGTAAGCAAAGTAAATTGCGAACAGCAGCAAAAGGGCAGTTCCCCAATATCCCCACAGTGGTATGTTCCCATGTGTTTCGCCAAAGTATCGGTTCATCATTTCATTTGCAACCATTGCAAGCAAGAGAACAGGCAACAGCGTAGCAAGATTGAACAGACACATATACAAACCGGATTTCAGGATGTTCCGACTTCCCTCGTCGCTAATGCGATATATTCTTTTAAGCATATTGCTCCTCTCCAATCCTCCATGAAATACTGCTCTGGTATTCTTCATACATCCTGGCATATACGCCGTGCAAATCCATCAGTTCACGATGGGTTCCCTTCTCAACAATCTTTCCCCGCTCCAAAACACAGATTTGATCAGCGTGTATGATGGTGGAAAGGCGGTGGGCAATCATAATGACGGTTTTCCCTCGCAGCAGTTCGTCCAGAGCTTTCTGTATCAGGTATTCATTTTCTGCGTCAGCAAATGCAGTAGCTTCATCCAGCAGCACCACAGGGGCATTTTTCAGGATTGTACGGGCCAGGGCGATTCGTTGCATTTCACCACCGGAAAGATAGACTCCCTTTGTCCCGATCACCGTGTCTGCGCCTTGTGGCAGCTTTTCCAAAATATCGTCACACTGTGCCAAATGGAGGGCTTGAAAAATATCCTCACGCGAGGCACTTGGATTGAAAACGGCGACATTTTCCATAATCGACATCTTAAATAAATTCGTGTCCTGGAATACAATACTGACCTGCTCCATCCAATGCCTATAGTCCATTTCCCGCACATCCACTCCGCCGACCCGGATAACGCCGTCATCGACATCCCAAAATCTCGCAACCAGATTTGCAATGGTGCTTTTTCCACCGCCAGACTTCCCGACCAGCGCAGTAATCGTACCCTCCCGCACGTCTAAAGAAACATCGTCCAAGGCTTTTCCGGCAGCATCCTCATAAGAAAATGAAACATGGTCAAGGGATATACCATACCCCGTCGGAAGCTGCGGCGTTTTCGTTTCCGGCAGTGGCTTTTCCTTCAAAATCTGATCGATTGCGTCCAATGACGCCTGGGAGATCATTAGGTTGGACGAGCTGTTCATAATACGTGCTAAGATCGTTACGACGGTAGGAATCAGAACCGAAAAGAACAGAAAACTCAATACCGTTTTTTCAGGGTTGTAGCTTGCGTTGAAAAGGATAATGCCTCCGGGAATCAGGAAAAAGAAGATACCGTTAATTGCGGCATGATAAGCGCTGTCTGTATTTTGCATGGAGAGCGCGTACTTCAGCAAATAATCGCCGTACTCTTTTACCGCAGCTTTATAGCGCTGAAAAGAATTGGCAGTTTGCTGAAATACCTTTACAACAGCAATGCCCCTGACGTATTCCGTAACGGCATTGCTGATGTCCTCGGCAGATTTCTGATATTGCTTGACAAAACCTTCGCTTTCATCCTTCAGCATATAATAAAGGATACCAAAGCCAATCAGAATCGGGATCAGGCAGATGAAAGACAACCGCCAGTCATACACAAACATAAATGCAAGAAAAGCAACCGGCAGCGCAACCGCTCCTGCAAAGTCCGGAATCTGGTGTGCAATCAGCGTTTCCAGATTGTCCGAGTTCTTTTCAATAATTTTTCGTTGTTTCCCGCTGGGATTTGTCGTGTGATACCCCAAAGGCAGATTCCCAATGTGTCGGACAATCTGAATCCGCAGCTTTGCAACCGTATTAAACGCGGTGATGTGAGAAAACAGCAATGCCATCCCGTATAATCCAAAGGATATAAGGATCAAGGATACGGCGCGCCAGCCCATATCGACCATATAGGCCTGATCCAGTGAAGAAATATTGCCAAGAGACTGAACGATCTCTTTTGCCACGTTATACACGCACACAAAGGCATATAGGTTGATAACTGAGGAAACAGCAGATAATACAATGGCGATGCCCATTGTGATTTTGAACATTCCCATATGCCGGAACAGACGCCCCAGCACCCCTTTTTCTTTCATATTGTCTTTCATACTGTCAACTCCTTGATTTGCATATTGGTTAGTCAGAGCTAACTATAGAGCCAAAATTTTTGCCCCTTTCGAGGCATTTGAAACGATGTTTCAAATATGATTTTACAGCTTATATCGCTTATTGTCAATCTGTTCTTTCTTGACATGTAGCATCCTGTTCTATAAAATGAAAACAGAGTTTCAATCTTTCAGGAAGAGAGGATTCACATGAAACGAATTGCCGGTGTATCAGAACGCTTATTAGAATGTGCCAGAAGTGAATTTTTAGATAAAGGGTTCCAAGCTGCCTCCATACGGGAGATTGCCAAAAAAGCAGAAACCAGCGCACGTGCTGTCTATACGCGCTTTCCAAATAAAGAGGGCCTTTTTGACGCAATCGTTTCGCCCATTACAGATGGGCTTATCGAACTATATCAGAACTATGCAGAGCAGTTTTGGTCGAAGGGTATAGGTCAGGATGGAGCAGATGCCATTTCTTTTGATGATACTGCGATCTATGTTGACATGATTGACTATATTTATGATCATAAAGATGAGTTTCTGTTGATTCAAACATCCTTAGGGGGCACACGGCATACGGCGCTGATTGAAGATTTAACTGATAAGAATCTTTCTTATGTCTCTATATGGCCGGAACCATCGGGGGGTGCAGGGACCGAAAAAGAATTGATGATGAGAGTACTGCACATGCTGACCAATTCCTTTTACGCATCTATGTTCGAACCTCTCCGCCACAACATGAACCGTAGGGAAGCACGTTTTTATGTTGAAACGCTATGTGCTTTTTTTGTCGCAGGAATTAATCGTCTGTTGAAAAAGGAATGATGCCTTCTAAATTATTTTTATCAAAAAGAGCCGATGATCACAGCCACGGACTGTCGATCATCGGCTCTGCGTCTGTGCGTCAGGCTCTTTGATGATAGTGACATTTCCTTGTTTCAGATCAATCAGCGTTTCTTTCCGGCACTTAGGACAGAACAGAGGGAAGTTAATCAATACCGTATCCTTTCCGTGCTTTTCATGTTCGCTTTTGTAAACCATATCACAGATTCCATTCGCCCGACCTAGCGCTTGGAATCTCTTTTTCTTTGCAAAGAATTATTAGCCATCTTCCCCCCCCCTCTTGTGTCATAATTTTCTTATACTTGAAACGTAGGAGGGAAGGCCGTTGTTTGCAAAGACCTATGGTGTGACGACCCTCGGGAATGACGGGCGGATGATCGACGTGGAGGTGGATGTGTCACCGGGACTGCCGGGCTTTGAGCTGGTCGGGCTTCCCGATAGGTCGGCGAAGGAGTCAAAGGAGCGGGTACGCACTGCAATCCGCAACTCCGGCATTCAGCTGCGGCAGGAGCGGGTGACGGTGAATCTTGCGCCCGCCGATGTGCGAAAGGACAGTTCCGGGCTTGATCTGCCGATTGCGGTTGGTCTCCTTGCATCCTACGGCATGGTTCTCGAGGCGGCGATGCGGCAGGCACTTTTCTCTGCGGAACTCTCTCTCGATGGGAACTGTCGTCCGATCAGCGGCATCCTTCCAATGGCGATTACAGCATGTGAGCGGGGACTTACGGAGTTCTACGTTGCACCGTCCAATGCAGATGAGGTACTGCTCGTTTGACGGACTAAAGGTCTATGCGGTCGAGAATCTGGCGCAGCTCGTGCGTCATCTGACGGGAACGGAGACGCTGACTCCTGCTGTGCCACATCCAACAGAACAGAAAAAGATGCGGCTTTTACCGATGACTTTGCGGACGTATAGGGACAGTATCAGGCGAAGCGTGCGCTTGAGATTGCAGCGGCGGGAGAGCATAATGTATGGAATCTCTTGCGTAAGGGTATGTTTCCACCCGACGATCATGTATATATGACACATTAGCTTTCAGATATTCCAGATAAATCGGGTCAATTACTTGATCTGCATTCACTAAACGCCGCACATTCAAATACTTAAACGCTTATCAGCACTGACCGATCGGAGCGATGCTGCGTCTTGGAATTCCTAAGGTGAAAATCGCCCAAAACCTCGGCATCGCATGCTCCACTCTGTACGCTGAAATAAAGCGCAGTACAGCAAGGCAGATGCGTTCAGACTGGACATACTATGACCAGCATTTTGACGAAACTGGTCAAATCGTTTATGAGCGTAATCGCAAGAACGCAGTAAAGTCCTCCAAGCTCATTGCGCGCGGGATTTCATCCGATATGTAGAAGCCCCCGCATTCTTAAAGACAAGCATTCCCCTGGTGCGATCTGCGGGCTCAACAGACGTACATATCTATTTGAGGTTCAGATCTGCACGAAGACCACCTAACTAAGAGATCGCTGCGGGGCACAGTTTTCACAGGTGTTTCATACGACCATCTGCGACAATGGGAGCGGTTTGTTCGTCTGCAAGACGCTGTTCTGGAGGCGAAGGCGTACTATGCTCGGCTCGTCCTTACGTCCATAGGGAATGTGGAACGAAGGGGAAGCAGAATGCGCTCATTTGGTATTTCATTCCGAAGGGGATGGATATGACGAACTTGAGCGAGGAAGAAGTGGAGCGCGTAGAGGATTGGGTCAATACGCTGCCACTCAAAATTCTAGGTTATGAGGCGCTGCAAGAATGCTTCGATGCCGCACTAAAAAATCTTCGGCCATAGTTTTTGATTCTGTTATGTTCTGCTGTCTGATTTGATATTGCGACTTAGGATACATTTTGCGCGGAGGCAGGGATACGGTTGAGAAGAGCAGCGCAGCAGAGCGCAGCCGATGCGGCGCACACTTGAAGTGCGAGACCGTCCACATAGGTGGCGGGAGAGCTGAGGGATGCGCCGTCTCCCATGAGAAACTCACCCGTAAGCACAATCCCGAATGCACCTGCGAGCTGCTGCCCCGTCGTCAGGATGGCACCGCCAACGCCCGCGTCTTCCATCGGCAGATAGCGCAGGACAACACCCGTTGCAATGGGAATCACTGTGCCATTGCCGACACCGAGGACAAACAGCGCGAGGATGACAAAGGGAATCGCAGTGGACAGCCCCGTGATCGAGTCGAGCAAGACGGCGAAGATGCCCGCGCTGGTACAGATTGTTCCGCAGATCAGTACGCGCGGCGGCGCGAACTTCCGCATGAGTGCAGGTCCTGCGGACGAGGCGAGGACGAACCCCGTGCCGACCGCCATAAAGACGAGCCCCGCCGTCTGTGGTGTGAGTTCACAGATATTCTGCAGGTAGAGACCGAGCACGACAAAGAAGGGGACAATGGCGGCGTACAGGCATACATTGAGAAAAATTCCGACCGTATAGCCACGATAACGAAAGAGCCGAAGAGGACTTCCGAGATGCTTTTGGTGTGCCTCGTGTACAGCGTTTGGGCTTGAGGGCAGCGACCTGCAGCCAATGCCGGCGATCAGGCAGATTGGCATGTTGGCGAGGAAAATCATGCGCCAACCGAGTCCGAGGAAATCCCATGCGGGAATCCAGCCGCCGAGTACCTGCCCCATGATCTGTCCGAGTCCGATGGACACGCCGAATGCGGATAGTGCCTGCACACGTGCATTATCTTCGTATGAGACACGAATCAGAGCGAGTACTTGCGGCACCATGACAGCGCCCGAAAGCCCCTGCAGCAGGCGTGCGACAACAAGTTGCGGTGCCGTCTGAGCAGCACCGCAGAGCACCGAGGTCACGGCAAAAAGAAAAAGCCCGAGACGGTAGATACGCCGCCGTCCGAAACGGTCACCAAGGCGTCCGCCGACAACCAGCCCAACGCCGTAGACGAGCGCATAGCCGCTCATAATGCCCTCGAATTCTGCAGCCGACGGATGTAAGGAAGAAATGATGGTGGGGGCGGCGACATTGATAACGAACTGGTCGAAGATGGACAGAAACGAGCCGACCAGGATAAAGGGCAGGATATAAAGTGAGGCAGATATCGCTGTGCACGTTGAAGTAACGTTGTTTTTCATCTCCACTGGCATCCCCTTTGTGATATAATACATACAATTATTATGTTAGACTGCTTATTGTATGATTTCAACAGTAAAATTGTATGTATGACAATGTTGTAGGAGATGTCCTATGCCCATCAATTCGTTCGATGATTATCCGATGACATGGAGTCCCGCACGCGCGGGGCTCCATCCTCCGCTTTATCGTGCGCTTGCCGCGCAGCTTGAACGTGATATCCTCAGCGGACGACTGCCGCCGCATACAAAGCTCCCGCCGCAGCGGGAGCTTGCCGATTACCTCGATCTCAATCTGAGCACAGTGACGCGTGCCTTTCGTCTCTGTACGGACAAGGGGTTGATCTATGCGGTCATTGGGCGCGGGACGTTCGTCTCGCCGAATGCCATGCTGCATGATACCGTGGGAGGAACGGAAAAGTTACTCATCGAACTTGGCAGCATTCATCCGTACGATTCACTTAGCGAGATTCTTACGGATACTGCACGGGAGATCCTGCGCGGCAGGGATGCAGCGCGGCTCTTCACGCTTGGCAGTGAACAGGATGAGAACCGTCATGCGCGGACTGCGTGCAGCTGGCTTGCACGTTTTTCTCTCACGGCAGAGCCGATGAATCTCCTCCTTACTGCCGGAACGCAGAGTGCACTTGCAATCGTACTCACTGCGCTGTTCGATGCAGGGGATCGAATTGCGGTGGACAGGTATACGTATGCGAATTTCATCAGCCTTGCAAAACAGCTGAACATCCGACTCATCCCCATCGAGGGAGATGTGGACGGGATGCTGCCGGATGCGCTCGCGCAGCAGCATCAGCAGATAAACATCAAGGGTATCTATCTTATGCCGTCCTGCGCGAATCCGACTGGCATCGTTATGCCTGAGGAGCGGCGCAGGGATATTGCAGCAGTGCTGCGTAAGCACAACATCCTTTTGATTGAGGACAATGCCTACGGCTTTACGGCACGCGGGAACGCTGCGCCCATGACCGTGCTCCTCCCGCGGCAGTCCGTTTATCTGCACAGTCTTTCAAAACTTACCTGTCCCGGACTGCGTGTTGCATACATGCTTGTTCCATCGCATTTTAGGCAGCGCATTCGAAGAGCGGCGCGCAGCATCAGCATGGCGATCCCGCCGCTGAGTGCGGAGATCGCATCAGATCTGATTGAAAGCGGCGCAGCGGAGCGTATAATGCGGGAGAAATGTCGGATGTCAGAGGATCGCAATCGCATCTTTCGAGGGATCTTCCCTGCACATACGGGGAATACACGCGGCTTCTTCCAATGGATGCCACTGCCTGTGGGATGCGGTGGGGCGAATTTCGAGGCACAGGCACAGCATCGCGGTGTGCGTGTACTCTCGTCGGATCACTTTGCCGTCGGCGGGGAGGCGGAGCATTCCTTTATTCGCCTCGCCCTCTGCTCGCCGCCAACGAATGAGGAGCTCGTGCGCGGACTGCGGATTGTTCATGATCTGATGGAGGAAAATACGATCCCGCCGCAGACGGAGACATTGATCCTTTAGGAAGAATAAAGCAAGAGCGCAGTGAATTGTCCTCCCTACAATTTTTACCTTGTCATGACGGACGGGCGGTGCTATCGTAATGGAAGAGGTGATACAATGAAAACAATAGGGCTGATCGGTGGTATGAGTTGGGAAAGCACCGTGACATACTATCAGGTCATCAACGAAACTATAAAAAAGCAGCTGGGCGGTCTGCACTCTGCAAAATGTATTCTATACAGCGTCGATTTTGATGAAATCGAGAAATATCAAGCGAGCGGGGAATGGGATAAGAGCGCAGATGTTTTGTCTGAAGCCGCACAAGCATTAGAACGGGCGGGGGCGGATTATATCGTAATCTGCACCAATACGATGCACAAGGTAGCGCCTGAAATCGGCAGGAGAATTCATATCCCAATCCTGCATATTGCGGACATGACCGCTGTACAGCTAAAGAAACACGGCATCCGAAAAGTCGGCCTGCTCGGCACGAAATATACCATGCAGCAGGATTTCTATAAAAATATTTTGATCGAACAGGGGATTGAGGTCGTCATTCCAAATGATGCTGGTGTCGATATCGTAAATCGCATTATTTACTATGAACTGTGTCTCGGGAAAATCTTGGAGAAGTCCAAAGCCGCATATCTGGACATTATTCATGAACTCGCACGAAACGGGGCGCAGGGCATCATCCTAGGATGTACTGAAATCGGACTTCTTATCCAGCAATCCGATACCGATATTCCACTCTTTGATACTACACTCATTCATGCGAAGCAGGCGGCACTCAAATCACTTGAGCGATAACAAAGAGATTCCATTCGTCCGATTGACGTTTGGAATCTCTTTGTTACTTCATATGCTATTTGCAATTATTCCATCATGCGAGACAGTACATCGGCAACAATGGGGAGTGTTGTCACGCCGTCAACGTCCAGATAGTGTCTGCCCGTCTTGGTCTCATAAAAGACTGCGTCGAATCGTTCGGCAAACGAGCGGCTGAACTCGTGGGGGACAATCGGATCGTCTATGGCGGAAACAACAGCTCTGTTTGGGATTGTTCTTGAAAGCAGTTTATAGTTTGGGGGTGTGGCGGTGAATTCATCGAGGAACGAAAAGTCTGGAATCGACTGATCGAATCCGGAAACGAGTACAACGCCGCCGATTGGTGCAGCGACTGTTTGTAAATATCGCAGCGTTGTAATGCATCCCAGACTATGGGCAACAAAATAGGTGTTTGATGTTACGCTCGTGAGATGCTCTGAGAGAAATGATATCCATGTTTTGCAGTCCGGCTGTGCTGGTGTCGGCATATCGATGGATTCAGTGGTAACACCTTTGTCTGTCAGAAATTTGTTCAGCCAGGGGAACCAGTGCCGCGTGGATGATGCGTCAAACTCGTGAATGATATATACGTTCTTATCATGTGCCTGCTTACTCATTTCATTCTCCTTTGCAGTATTATATGTCGTAAAACGCTTGATTTATAGTACTGCGTGTCGGAGACTGGCACAAGTAGGCACTTTTTAGTGAGTGCCGAATGAGCTGTTGATGGGATACGCTTTTCCCCAATCGCACATTGCGTTGATGATGGGGACGAATGTTTTTCCTTTATCGGACAGGGAGTATTCGACCTTTGGGGGCACCTGTGGATATTCCTTGCGTATAATCATGCCATCTTTTTCAAGCTCCTTCAGCTGCGTACTCAGCATTTTGTGCGTGATAGGAGCCAGATTTCGTTTCAGAGCGCCATATCGTAAAATGGAATCACATGAAAGCTCATAGAGGATGCGCATTTTCCACTTACCCCCGATGACTGCTAAGGTTGATAAAAACGGAGCCTCTTTGCTGCGGCAGAGATTTTGAATCATGTAATTCTCTCCTTTTGGATAGTATCTTACAAATTAGTGCGTACTATATTGAGTGGTATACAATGATTATAATGATGCTGACAAAAATAGCAAGATTTAGGAGGGAGTCATGGATGAGCAATATTTTTTCATCCTATCAGATCAAAAAAGTGATGTTCAAAAACAGAATCGTTATGGCGCCGATGGTACGGTTCGGGTTTCCTTGCAGTGACGGGATTATGGGAGATGTGCTTATCCGCGAATACCTTGAATATTGCGATCAAGAGATTGGGCTTCTCATCAGCCAGTCTCTGAGCATATCAGCATCAGACGATCCCATGGCGCGTTCTGCCGGAACATCCGGTGGAGCAGGAGCGTATTCAAAGCGACATATTCCATATCTGCAGCAGCTTGCAGATCGTTGTCATAGGTGCGGAAGCAGGTTCTTTGTACAGCTGGGCAAAGGTGGATATGATTTTTTGGCATTTGATTCCAAAGATGTCAACACGCTGACAATAGCAGATTTGGAGCGCATACGAGATGATTTTATAAATGCCGCATATATTTGTTTCTGTGCGGGAGCAGATGGTGTCGAACTACACGGCGCACATGGTTTTTTTCTGAATATGATGACCTCTGCCGAGGCGAATCGACGCAGCGACAAATATGGAGGAGATCTGTATGGGCGGCTGACGCTTGCCCGAGAGATCGTGGGCGGTATTCAGAAATTCGCCGATGACCATTTCATCCTGTCCTATCGAATGGGCTGGACAAATTCACTGGAGGAGGATATTGCAGCAGCGCAGGCGTTCGAGGATATCGGCATCGAAATGCTACATGTCTCGCACGGGATACCGCAGACACGGAACTTCCATCTGCCTGCCGATTATGAATATAGCAGCATTGTATACGCAGGTTCTTCGATCAAGCCGCACATACACATCCCCATCGTCACCGTATGGGGGATTGACACGCTTGCACGAGGCAACGTTCTCGTGGAACATAATTCCTGTGATTTTGTCGCCTGTGGTAGGGCGTTTCTTGCCGATCCATCATTTGTCGTGCGATCGATGGAGAATATGAATTATCGCCCCTGTCTTGGTTGTAAAACATGTCGATGGTTCACCGATGGCAGGAAATGTCCCGCACGCATTATGCGGAAAAAGAATCCTGCGCGAAGATGATCTTCAAGGCGCGGTTGGCGTTATATGATACGTTCAAATTTTTATGGCTGAGAGAGCCTGCTTGTTGAAGGATGCCTCTCAAACCAACAAACGAGAGATTCCAGTCGTCCTGCCTAGCGTTTGGAATCTCTTTTTTCTTTGCAAAGAATCATTAGCCATCTTCCCCTATCCTGTGTTATAATTTCTTATATTTGAAACGTAGGAGGGAAGGCCGTTGTTTGCAAAGACTTATGGTGCGACGACCCTCGGGATTGATGGACAGATTATCGACGTTGAAGTGGATGTGTCACCGGGGCTGCCGGGCTTTGAACTGGTGGGGCTTCCCGATACGTCAGTGAAGGAGTCGAAGGAGCGTGTGCGCACTGCAATCCGCAACTCCGGCATTCAGTTGCGGCAGGAGCGAGTGACGGTGAATCTTGCGCCCGCCGATGTGCGAAAGGACAGCTCCGGGCTTGATCTGCCGATTGCCGTTGGTCTCCTTGCATCCTACGGCATGGTTCCGGAGGCAACGGTACGGAATGCACTTTTCTCAGCGGAACTCTCTCTTGATGGGAACTGCCGTCCGTTTAGCGGTGTTTTCTCGATGGCGATTACGGCAAGGGAAAACAGATTAACGGAGTTCTATGTTGTGCCGCCCAATGTGGTGAAGAATTTCATCTGACAACATTTCAGCTTTTGTATATTTCCTAGGAATTTGCCGAACGCTGTCCAACCAATATGAGCGGGGGACAGCGCCAGCGTGTAGGAATTGCACGCGCATTGTTATTCCAGATGTGGAAATCTTCGCATAGCAGGTATTTCAGCAAGATAAAGAGCAGCGATGAAATGTAGTGACCCCCAAAAGTTAGACTTGAGGAATCTAACTTTTGGGGGTCAGGTCATTATCTATGACGTTTGGAATCTCTTTTTCTTCCATTAGTTATTTTGCTCGTATGTTGACCAAAACGTCGTGTAAGGCGATCCCCGGCGTGCCGGTTCGCACTTCTCCCATATCGGCGGACTGTCCTGCATTGAGCCAGTTGAGCGTGAAAACGCGGCTTTCCCCCTGTGGACAGAGAATCGTATCCTGTGGCACGGTTTCCGTGAGGTGTACCGTGACGTGAAGTTCCCCCATTTCATTCCAGAGAATGGCGGCGCTGTTTTCGGACAGCCCGTTTGCCGCAGTGGTTTTGGGGTGAAGAAAGACAACGGGATGCTCGGGAAGCTTCGTTTCCGGCATTTGATACTGACTGTTGATGTTTTGCTGTGCGTGCGGCGTTAGAAAATAGAATGGATACTCCTGTGTTGGAAAGAGAATGCTGCCAATGTCGGCGAGGGAACAGCAGTGAAATTTTCCATCATCCGTGGCAAATTGATGGTCTGCCCACGGGACGCCTACATCATAAGAGCGTGTGCCCTTTTCGAGTTCGCGCCAGTGCTGAATGGAAAGGCGCTCGTACACGGCGGGCGTAAAGGCCTCGTCAAGGAAGTCAGCGGCCTCTTTTTGATGTGGGAAGGTGCTCGTATGGGGGGTGAGTTCGTTGAGGCGGCGCGTCAACAAACGGGCGATCTCAAGGTCGCTCTTCGCCTCGCCGCGCGGCAGGATGGCGGGGGTGTTCAGTCCGACCCAGTGATGAAAATATCCTGTGTAGGCATCGAGTTCCTCGAACTCTGTTGTGACGGGCAGAAACAGGTCGGACAGTGCGGCACTCTGCGTGAGGAATTTATCTGCTGTGACAACAAAATCAAGCTGTGTCCAAGTGGATAGAAGCTTTTGCAGAGAGACATCCTGACCGAGCGGATTGCGGCAGGCGATCCATAGGAAGCGAACCGGCGGGTCATGAAGGGCGGCAAGTGAATCGGCGAACTGGTTGATGTCGATGAAACGCGTATCACTGCGTCGCTGCATAATCGCATCAGAAAATAGAAGCATCCCCTGATGGGCATAGTTTACGCCGCCCCCTCTGCATCCGATGTTTCCCGTCAACATGGAGAGTGCGTCGATGAGTCGAACCGCGAAGCCGCCGTAACGATGTCGCTGCATTCCAAAGCCACACCATACGTGCATGGGATGGTTTTCTTCGATGAGCGCGGCAAGTTTTTGGACGGCATCCAGCGATTGTCCTGCGGTGCGCAGAAGCTCGTCTGCATCGAGTGCCGAGAGGTCGCGCAGGAACGAGGATCCGCCTGTAATATGTGCGGGCATATCGTGGAGCATGTTGCGTTTTTCGAGCAGGTGGAGCAGGGCAAGTGCGAAGGAGGCATCGCTCCCGGGACGCAGCTGGATATAGTAGTCTGCTTTGCGTGCTGTTTCTGTAAAAACGGGGTCAAGGACGACGATCGTCGCACCTCTGCGTCGTGCCTCGTAGAAATATGGCATACAGTGCGCCGCTGTCCATGCGGGGTTCACACCCCAGAGGAGGATGAGCTTGGACTGTGTGACATCACGAATGCTGGAGGTGATATTTGCACCGAAATCGAAATACTGTGCATCAAGACCTGCGGAAAGACAAGGGGTTCCCCGCGTCTGAGTGGTTGCGCCCAGACTGTTGAACATCCCTTCGACGGAACGGTGCAGGAGTCCCAAATTGCCTGAATACTTGTTGAGGCAGAGCGGCAGCGTTGAGCCGTAGGCCGCTTTGATGTCCAAGATTTTGTGTGCGAGGAGATCGATGGCCCGCGCCCATGAGATGCGTGACCATCTGCCGCTGCCGCGCCCATGCTGAATCATCGGATAGAGAATGCGGCGCGGGTCGTAGATGGAGGAGAGAATGTGCTGGCGTTTGGCGCATAGACGACCTGCCGTGATGGGGTTCTGTGCATCGCCGTAGAGATCCGTGATTTGTCAGTCCCGACTTCGTGCGATGATGGCGCAGGAGTCATAGCAGTTGCGCGTGCAGATATGATGGGTGATTTGATCTGTTTTATGCGTGAGCATGGAAAACCTCGTTAAAAGGAAGCAGGAAACGCATTCTGTGCGATGCGTTTCCTGCTTCCTTTATCTCAGTGGAACAAGGGGAAGGGGAGAACGGAGGCGTAGAAGAGCTGATGTCCGAGCAGCTCCCCGAGGGCAATCAGCAGAAACGCCCAGAGAGAAAGGCGATGTGCCGCAGCACGCGGTACGGACATTTTCCTGAGCAGGAAGAGCGGCAGGAGTGCACCGACGATAATGCGAAGAACGAGCCAGCCGGTCGGAAGCATCAGGTGGTCTGCCTGCACAACAGCATAGGCAATGCTGATTACAATGCCCGCAAGCAGGGCGAGTGAAATGATGCGCACGAGGGGGAACTGCACCGCCTGTTTTTTCTGCAGCAGCAGAAACTGCAGGAGCGCTGATCCCGCAGCGAAGGTCGTCAGCAGGAAGAACAGCAGAGGGAAGGGAGCGTCCCACGCAGGGCGCGAGGGGAGGGTGTAGACGAGAGAGGTCGAGAGAATGCTGAGCAGACCGGCAACACTTCCCAGTATACCACAGAAACGATGCAGTGCAGCATTTCGTGCTGAAAAAAAGAAGTAGAGCACCACCATGACGCAGAACATATTGATCCCCAAAATTTCTCGGCTGAGCCAGGAATGATCGAGGCCGAGGAGGGCGCGCCATCCGCCGGCAGGATCTCCGAGATGCGCGGTCGAACACGCCATCGACAACACGGCGCAGAGAAAGATGACGCAGGTGCAAAAGCGGACGACCTTTTGTTCCAGTGAATTTTTTGCTTCTATAATTGTCAGGAAGAGAAAGGCACCGACAGCAATTTGAGAGAGCGTCGTGAAAAACACGAGCGGCAGTTCGTCGAATGTCATCATTTTGTTTCCCTCCAGTTCTGTTTGCCCATCTTAGCCTCGATGAATCGCGTAGAGGGGTGTGTCATATCGGTCGGCGGAAGCCCCGGCAGCGTGTCGCGGTACGCTGCATTTTGGGGGGTGGACAGATCGATGATCTCTAGTGCCTCCACAGGGCAGCTCTTTACGCAGATGGGGGCTTCCCCGTTATCCAGACGCTCGGCACACATCTCACACTTGCTGACCTTGCCAAGCGTCTTGTCGAAGCAGGGAACCCGATACGGGCACGCCATCATGCAGAGCTTACAGCCGATGCAGCGGTCCTGGTCGTGCATCACAATGCCGTCGTCGCGTTTGCTGTAGGCACTGGTTGGGCACGCCTTCATGCAGGATGGCGCATCACAGTGATTGCAGGCGAGCGAGACGCTGACGCGGCAGGGCTGGGGGAGATCCTTTTCCTGCATATAGTACACCTTGCGCCAGTGGACAGAGGCTTCCTGCTGATAGAAGTTCTTGCAGGCAATTTCACACGCATTGCAGGCAATGCAGCGATCCGTATGAACGAGAAAGGCATAACGTTTGCTCAAGAGACTCACTCCTTTCAGGCTTTCACCATGGCGACAAAGTTATCGTGGAACGCGAGACCTGGTGAGCCAGTCGCTTTCTTTCCCATATCGGAGGGAATGGCGTGCAGGGTCGTGTTGATGTTAAACGGCGTATCTTTCAGCCACATCTCGTAGACGACGAGAGTATCGGGCGCAACCGTGTGCGTAAGATGTGTCTTTAGACGCACTTCGCCCTCGTCGTTGTAAAGACGAACCATATCCCCCTCGGCAACATGGTACTGCTCTGCCGTATTCGGATGAATCTCCACCGTCGGCTCATGACAAATATTTGCCATCCAATCGAGGTTCTGGAACTGCGAGTTTATGCTGAGCTTCCAATGCGGGGAAATCAGACGCAGGGGGTATGACTCGGGCACGTCCATCGGCTCGTTCCAGATCGGGAGCAGCTCGTGCCCCTCGGTTTGTGCCGCCTCGGATGCAAATTCGTATTTTCCTGACGGCGTCTTGAATTTGCCGTTCTGCCAGCCGATCAGACCCTTTACTGCCTTGCGCGGACCCTTTTTGAGTTCCTCCCAATGCGTGAGTCCGAACTGCGCCAAAAAGTCTGGGGAAAACTCAGCGGCAAGCCATTCGTCGACAGTACCTGAGGTCGGATAGGTACAGCTTCCGGGCGAGAGCGCATTCAGGTGGGCGGAAAGCCCCATGGCAATCTCAAGATCGCTCTTTGCCTCGTACATAGGCGCAATTGCCTGTTCGTTGAGCGAGAGCCAGTAATGCCAGTAGGAGACGTTCAGTCCGGCGGTTTCAAAGGCAGTTGTTACGGGGAGGACGATATCGCTCATGGCGACGGTCGGCGTCATAAAGAGATCTGCCGTCACGACGAGATCCATGGATTCGAACACTTTTTTTACCACGGCGGCCTCGGGATCCTGCGTCATAGGGTTGCGGCAGGCGATCCAAAGCATTTTGATCGGAGGATCTTGCGCGTCCAGAACCTCACGGCCAAAATTATTGATATTGATGATACGATCTTTTTCCGTGGCTGTTCCTGCGGGGAGCTTCATTTTCATGGCATGATACTGGATGCCCCATGTTTGGAGCTGCGCGTACTGTGCGCCGCCACCGGAGACCCCGATATTTCCTGTCATGGCAGCGAGTGTGTCGATGCAGCGTACATTCTGGCCACCGTTTACATGGCGCTGCATCCCATATCCGATCCAGATGTTCGCGGGCTTGGTCGTTGCGTATTCCTGTGCCAAGGCTTCGATGACGCTTGCCTCAATGCCCGTTTCCTTCGCCGCCCATTCGACGGTGATGTTTTCACGCAGGTACTGGAAGTATTCTTCGTAGCCCTTCGCATTCTGCTGCAGCCAATTCCTATCGACGAGATCATGCTCCAGGATGTAGCTGGCCATGCCGAGTGCGAGAGCACCGTCCGTGCTCGCTTTGATCTGGATGTACCAATCCGCTTTCGAGGCGGTTTGGGTAAGTGTGGGGTCAATGACGACCAATTTGCAGCCCTGTCGCTGTGCCTGCTCAATGAGATACATGGAGTGCACCGAGCACCATGCTGGATTTGCCCCCCAGATAATCAGGTACTTGCTGTTGACGAGATCCTCAGGGTCGTTGTTCCAGATTGTCCCGAAGTCGAAGGTCTGCGCATCAATGCCCGCAGGCCAGCACGGTGTTCCCGTCGCCCGCGACGTATGTCCGATGCTCGACATCATGCCCTCTACGCAGTAGTTGAGCAGGTTGAAATTGCCCGAGTACTTGTTGAGACAGATGGGGAGTGTAGAGCCGTATTCTTCCTTGATGGAGAGAATCTGCTTGGCAATGATGTCGAATGCTTCATCCCAGCTGATCCGTTCCCATTTCCCACTGCCGCGCCCCACCTGGCGCATGGGGTATTTGATCCGATCCGGACTATAGACGGATCGTGTATAGGAAAATCCCTTTGCACAGAGACGCCCATGTGTATACGTGTTGGCGGGGTTGCCCTCGACGTATTTCAAAACGCCGCCTTTGACCGTCGATAGAATGGAGCACGAGTCATAGCAGTTGCGCGGACAGGCACTTTGAAAAACCTGTTCGACCGTCTCTGCTGCGACGGGGCGGAACGGCGTTTTGTTAAGAACGAGCGAAGAACCAATTCCGGCGGAAATCACTGCGGCGAGACTTCCCTTTAGGAAGGTTCGGCGGCTAAATGAATGCGGCGAATTCATGAGAGAGCCTCCTTTTCAGATGTGAAAAACGG
>NZ_GL397087.1:268399-270425 GCF_000146365.1 Selenomonas sp. oral taxon 149 str. 67H29BP | reverse complement strand
GATCCCGCCGCAGAAGACGAATCAGATCTTTACGCCGCGCCGTGTTGTGCGGCAGATGGTGGATGCACTCGCGTGTGGGAATCCCGGCTGCTTTGACGATGCGACGCATACGTTTGCGGATCTCTATATGAAGTCGGGGCTCTATATCACGGAGATTGTGAAGCGGCTCTATCACTCGGACAAAATAAAAGCAGAATACCCAAATGACGCGGAGCGGATTCGGCATATTCTGCAGCATCAGGTCTATGGGATGGCACCAACGCGCATTATCTATCTCATTGCGACGAATTACATTCTGGGGTTTGATGAGAGTATGAAGTCTGAGACGAAGAATTTTGTTCAGGCAGATGCGTCGCAGGCGGCAAAGGAGGGGAAACTCGCGGAGCTGGTGAAAAAGTGTTTCGGCTGAGTCTTATTTTGCCATAAAGGCGCGGTAGGTGTGCTCCATCTCTTTGCGGGTTTTGCTTGCAGGCCAGAGTTCGCCGAGGGCGCCCTCGCGCATCCCGGCGGCGAGGTGGTTGTAGAGGTTTGGATTCTCCGCACTGAGGTGTGCGATGAGTTCCTTGACGGCCTGCCGTGTGGTATTGCCGTTGTGCGGACAGGGCGATGGGATGGGGGTGAAGCCGTGCAGGGGAATAGCATCGATGATCTCCTGCTCACGGAAGTAGACGAGCGGGCGAATGACGGTGATGCCCGTCTTGTCGAGGTAGGTCTTGGGACGGAAGGTGTTGAGCTGTCCTGAGTAGAACAGACTCATGAGAAAGGTCTCCACTGCATCATCATGATGGTGGGCGTAGGCGACCTTGTTCATGTGATGTTCCTTTGCGTAGCGGTTGACCGCACCGCGGCGGAAGAAGGCACAGGTAAAGCAGGGGCTTTTTTCCTCCTGCTCTACGATTGCCCCAGCAATGTCAACGTCAACGACCTCGTACGGAACGCCGAGGCTTTTGCAGAACGCCGCAATCGCATCGGTGTCAAAGGGATCGTCGAACTGTGGGTTGATGGTGAATGCGGCGATGGTGAAGTCTTTCTTCAGTCGTTCGCGCAGGATGGCGAGTGCATAGGTGAGAAAGATGCTGTCCTTGCCACCGGAGACACCGATGAGGATGTGGTCGCCGTTGTCGATGAGTTCAAACTCGACGACGGCACGCATGAGCTTGCTGAAATAGGTCTGTGGGATGTTGATGTTCATAGAATCGAGTTGCTTCCTTTATTCTTTATGACAGAGATAGACTCCGAGAATACCGCTCCCGAGGGTGACGGAGAAGCGATGCTTTGTGTTGCTCTCGGCGAGGACGTTGCTGATTGTCGTGGAAGAGTGCGAATGTATCTGTGCACCGTTCAGCTCCCATCGCAGTCCATTTGTTGTGATGCCTGTACACTCCTCGGTGAAGGGGAGGAGGGAAATCGCCTGCGGAGGACTGTCACATGTGATGGTTAAGGATTCGTCGCCGTGCAGGAAGAACAGTGACTCACGCTCATCAGCGAGGATACAGGGGAGAGCAGCGTGTGCCGCGACTGCGGCAGCACTCATGAGGTGGTCGAACCTGCCGCCAAATGCGCCAGTCAGGATAACGAGCGCACGGGGCACGAGCTCTGCGGCGATCCTGAGCGCAAGCTCTGTATCGGTAAAATCCTTTGCGGGCGGGAAGGCATGCACATGTGCGCCGTGTTCCTCTGCCCACGCCCACGCATCATGCGCTGCGCTGTCCCTATCGCCGATCAAATGTGCCGGGGAGAGTAAAAGAGTATGGCAGATATTCACTCCGCGATCAATGGCCCAGATGGAGCGGTCGGTACCTCCCTTTTCGGATTTTTGCACGAGCTGCGCCATCCAATCTTTTGTCGGTGTCCGCCCTCCGCCGATACAGATGATCTCCTGTGACGGCGGGTATGGCAGCGCTGCGTGGAGCGCTGGGAGGATGAGATTGTGCTTGTATTCATGCATGACAATAGTTCCTTTTGTCGAGTTTTATGATAGAATATGATTATATCACACGGTTTTTTCGACGAAAAGCGAAAAAAA
>NZ_GL397087.1:261346-264789 GCF_000146365.1 Selenomonas sp. oral taxon 149 str. 67H29BP | reverse complement strand
CGACGAAAACGTCCCAAGAACACGAGCGAAAGCGAAGTGTGATTGGATGACGTTGACCGCTATTCTAAGAAGGTATTGCCTAACAATTTGCTGACGTTTCTTCTGTGAAGTTTTGAGTGAGCAGGACTCATTCAACAAGATGCGGTGATGATGCCTGGACGGTTCCACCTGTTCCCATTCCGAACACAGTAGTTAAGCGTCCACAGGCCGAGGGTACTTCGTTGGAGACGACGTGGGAGAGTAGGTAGTTGCCGCAAAGGATAGAACTCGTGAATGACGTGTTCACGAGTTCTATTTATGAATGACATGGCGGCTTTGGTGAAGCGGTTAACACACTGGATTGTGGCTCCAGCATGCATGGGTTCGATCCCCATAAGTCGCCCCATAGGGGTATAGCTCAACTGGTAGAGCAACGGTCTCCAAAACCGTAGGTTGTGAGTTCAAGTCTTACTGCCCCTGCCATTGAGGTTCAGCCGTATCGATTTGATACGGTTTTTTTGTTCTTTTATCTTCTTTTTCTTGTCAAACATTCCATTATAGTGTAGAATGACGAACAGCAAAGAGCTTTTGCTGTCTATTTAAGGAGGAGATCGATCCATGAAGAAATTCGTCCAAATGGCGCTTGTTTTGTGTCTCACGCTGCTTGCCGTACAGGTGAGTGCTTCCCCTTTTACGGATAAGGTTACGCTGCCCGAGGGCGCGGTGCTTACAAATGTCAATCGTTTGGCGATCGGAGCTCCGCTTTATGTGCAGGTTGAGAATACCGCTCCTTCCATTGATATTTTGACGCAGATTGAGGCAGATGCGTCCAATGTGACGCGTGCCAATGTGGTCAGCTATGATACGGTTGCGAGTGATCTCCAGCAGAGCAAGGGGATCGATCTGAAGGCTCTTCCGCGCCGTGATGCAGCAAAGGCGTTCAAGGATAATGTTGCTTCCTATGCGAATGCCTATGTCATTTTGACCGTTGCGAATAATAGCCGTACGGTGTTCTTCTTCGATGTTTACCGTGCCGGTACGAACGAGCTCCTCTACACGTATGAGGTGCGTGCAAATAAGTCAGATGGGAATACGGTGGCGACGTTCTCCAAGCTTTCTGAGCAGTTCTACAAGAATTGGCAGCGTTCGGTGGAGGCGCAGAGCAAAGGAAAGTAAGCTCTTTCATACAGTGGGGCTGTGGCACGAAGTTAATTGGCTTTGTGTCACGGCTTTTTTGTTTTGCGTGGGAAAATGTAGCATCTGCTCATAATACCTGTTGACAAAGATGCTTTGCTATACTAAGATAGACACACTATCTTTTGAACGGAACTATGGGGAGGAATATGATATATGGCGATCAATGAAAAACTGCGCAATATCGCGATTATTGCTCACGTTGATCATGGTAAGACGACGCTGGTCGATGCGATGCTGAAGCAGAGCCACGTGTTTCGCTCGAACGAGCAGGTGAACGAGCGCGTGATGGACTCGGGTGATATCGAGCGCGAGCGTGGGATTACGATTCTTTCGAAGAATACGGCGATCCTCTATGATGGGATCAAGATCAATATCGTGGATACTCCCGGTCATGCGGATTTCGGTGGTGAGGTGGAGCGCGTTCTCAACATGGTGGACGGTGTTCTCCTGCTCGTCGATGCGTTTGAGGGCCCGATGCCGCAGACGAAGTATGTTCTGCGCAAGGCACTCGAACAAGGGTTGAAGCCGATTGTTGTCATCAACAAGATCGACCGTCCGGATCAGCGTGTGGACGATGTGTACGATGAGGTTTTGGAGCTCTTTATGGAACTGGATGCGGACGATGACCAGCTCGATTTTCCCGTGATCTATGCGGCGGCGCGCGACGGTATCGCCAAGTTTAACATGGAGGATACGAACGATAATCTCGAGCCGTTGATGCAGACCATCGTGAAGGAGATTCCGGCGCCGCAGGGCGATGCGGAGGGGCCTCTGCAGATGATGGTGACGACGCTCGAAGCAGACGACTATGTTGGTCGCGTTGCCATTGGGCGCGTGATTCGTGGATCGGTGCGCCCCAATCAAAATGTGGTTGTGATCAGCGGCGACCATGAGACGAAGGCAAAGGTCGGCAAGGTCTATGTGTATCAGGGACTCAAGCGCGTCGAAGTCGATGAAGCGGGGATGGGCGAGATCGTCGCTCTGACGGGGCTCGGCGATGTGAGCATCGGTTATACTGTGGCAGACGCGGAGAATCCGGAGGCACTGCCGACGATCAATATTGATGAGCCGACGCTCTCCATGACCTTCGGTGTCAATACGAGTCCGTTTGCAGGCCGTGAGGGGCAGTTCGTTACGTCGCGCCATCTGCGTGATCGCCTGTTCAAGGAGATCGAGACGAATGTCGCCATGCACGTCGAGGAGACGGATTCCGCCGATGTGTTCAAGGTATCGGGACGTGGTGAGCTGCATCTTTCCATCCTGATCGAGCAGATGCGCCGTGAGGGCTATGAGCTGCAGGTCGGAAAGCCCGAGGTTGTCTACAAGACGATCAACGGACAGAAGTGCGAGCCGATGGAGAATCTGACGGTTGAGGTTCCGCAGGAGTATATGGGCGCCGTGATGGAGGCGCTCGGTACGCGCAAGGCGGAGCTGTCGAATATGACGGAGCTGTCGGGCTATATCCGCATGGAGTTCTTTATCCCGGCGCGCGGGCTGATCGGCTTCCGTTCGGAGCTCCTGACGAGTACGAAGGGCAATGGGATTATGAATCATATCTTCCACGGATATGTTCCGTACAAGGGGGATATGACGGGCCGTTCGCATGGGTCGCTTGTTGCGTTTGAGCAGGGTGAGACGACGGGGTACGGAATTTTCTCCCTGCAAGATCGCGGGACGATGTTTATCTCGCCGGGCCAGCAGGTCTACGAAGGGATGATTGTCGGGGAGAACTCACGCGATATTGATATGGACATCAATCCGTGCAAGAAGAAGAATGTCACGAATATGCGTACCTCTGCCTCAGATGAGGCGATCCGCCTGACACCGCCGCGTATTCTGAGTCTGGAGCAGGCACTGGAGTATATCAATGATGATGAGCTCGTCGAGGTGACGCCGGAGAATATTCGCCTGCGCAAGGCGATTCTCGATCGTACGGCGCGCGGCCGTGCGGCGAAGAATGCGCGCAAGTAACGATGAAAAGTTTTTCCCTAAATTGCAATATCAAATCGGACAGTAGAGCATAACAGAATCAAAAATTATGGGTGAAGATTTTTTAGCGCGGCATCGAAGCGCTCTTGTGGCGTCTCATAACCTAGAATTTTACGTGGCAGTGAATTGATCCAATCCTCTACGCGCTACACTTCTTCCTCGCTCAAGTTCGTCATATCCATGCCCTTCGGAATGAAATACCGAACGAGGGCATTCTGCTTCTCGTTCGTTCCACGTTCCCAAGGTGCGTAAGGATGAGCATAGTACACCTTCGCCTC
>NZ_GL397087.1:244900-260543 GCF_000146365.1 Selenomonas sp. oral taxon 149 str. 67H29BP | reverse complement strand
GAAAAGTTTTTTCATCAACTTTCTTGTCGGTGCACTTGCTTTTCTGAAAGAAATATGATAATATGTCTGCGTTAGCAGGATGAGAATTTGTCGCCAATTTTCGGCGGATGATACAGATCAAGGAAGGAAGAGGTATATGGGGGCGGAATCTTTGTTTTCACGTGTGAAAGATATGGTTTCACACGTTGTGGACTCATTTATACCGATTGCTGAGGACGAAGAAGAGGAAGAGGCGATTCGCGCACAGCAGGCGTCACAGACTGCTCAGACGACGCAGGCAGCACAGCAGAGTTTTGCTTCCCAGCGACGCGTTGCCAATGGGGGAACGGTGTCGTCATTCTCATCGCCTTCCTATGGCAGCACCAGTTCCTTTCAATCTCCGCGTACGCCTGTGACAGGGGAGGGGAGTTCGACGCCGCTGACGGTACATACGACGAAGGTATCGGAACTGCGCGTGCGGATTCATCGTCCGCGTCGTTACGATGATGCGGCCCCGGCGGTGGTCCAGCTGAAACAGGGGATTGCGATCGCCGTGAATTTTGACTGCATGAGCGAGCCGGAACGCCGTCGTGTCTGTGACTTCCTGAATGGTGCCTGCTATGTAATGCATGGCACGGCACATGTCGTGTCGAGTACGATCATACTCTATGCACCGAAGGGTGTTGATGTGACGGATCCACTTGCAGCGACGAAGACCAACTGAATGATAGGCAGAGGAGCTCTACGCGAAGACCAACGTCTTCGTGCTGGAGCTCTTTTTTTTGTAAAAAAATTCTGCAGGGCGTTGTTTTGGCGCCTATGGTATGCTATAATACGCCCTAGTGTAAAAAACACGCGTTTTCGATAGCTGTTCTGTGCCGTATTTATGCGGTGGTACAGCGGATGAGAAGCGCGGAAGAACAACAGGAGGTATTTTATGGCAGTCATTTCTATGAAGCAGCTTCTGGAGGCAGGTGTCCATTTCGGACATCAGACGCGTCGCTGGAACCCGAAGATGGCACGTTACATCTTCACGGAGCGCAATGGTATCTACATCATTGATCTGCAGAAGACGGTGCGCAAGGTGGATGAGGCGTACAATTTCCTTCGCAGCGTTGCGCAGGAAGGGAAGTCCGTGCTCTTCATCGGCACGAAGAAGCAGGCACAGGAGGCCATCCGCGAGGAGGCGCTCCGTGCGAATATGTACTACGTCAACGAGCGTTGGCTCGGCGGCATGCTGACGAACTTCCAGACGATTCAGCGTCGTATTCATCGTCTCAAGGCACTTGAGGAGATGGAGGAGAACGGCACGTTCGAGGTTCTCACGAAGAAGGAAGTGCAGGGGCTGCGCCACGAGAAGGAGAAGCTCGAGCGTTATCTGGGCGGTATTAAGGATATGAACCGTCTGCCGGGTGCACTCTTTGTCGTTGACCCGCGCAAGGAGCGTATTGCGGTTGCCGAGGCACGCAAGCTGAACATTCCCATCGTCGCGATTGTCGACACGAACTGTGACCCGGATGAGATCGACTATGTGATCCCGGGCAACGACGATGCGATCCGTGCCGTGAAGCTTCTCACGGGCTGCATGGCAGACGCTGTGCTCGAGGGAAATCAGGGCGGCGCACAGGAAGCGGCTGAGTAATCAAAGACAGTGGGGTAAGGGAGCATTATCCCCTTACCCCTTTTTTATGGAACGATCATAGGAGGAACGATAATGGCAATTGGTGCAGCGATGGTAAAGGAACTGCGTGAGCGCACGGGCGCAGGTATGATGGACTGCAAGAAGGCTCTCGCAGAGACGAACGGCGATATGCAGCAGGCAATCGACTATCTGCGCGAGAAGGGGATTGCAAAGGCCGAGAAGAAGGCGGGACGCATCGCTGCTGAGGGCGCGGTGACAGCATATCTCTCGTCCGACGCGAAGGTCGGTGTCATTGTCGAGATCAACTGCGAGACGGACTTTGCTGCCAGCAATGAACAGTTCCGTGAGCTCAGTGCGAAGGTCGCAAAGCACATTGCAGAGACGAACCCGGCAGATCTCGATGCACTGAATGCAAGCACGCTGGATGGCAAGGATGTTGCCTCCCTCATTACCGAGGCAACGGCAACGATCGGGGAGAAGATTTCCCTTCGCCGCTTCGCCCGCTATGAGGATGCAGGCCGTGTGGCAACGTACATCCACATGGGCGGTAAGATCGGCGTCCTCGTTGAGCTTTCCGGTGGGGATGAGCAGCTCGGCAAGGATATTGCGATGCAGATTGCGGCAGCGGCGCCGCTCGCGATTGATCGTGCTGGCGTGACGGCTGATCATATCGAGCATGAGAAGGAAGTCCTCCGTAAACAGGCGCTTGAGGAGGGCAAGCCCGAGAAGATCATCGAGAAGATGGTTGAGGGGCGTATCAATAAGTTCTATGAGGAAGTCTGCCTGCTTGAGCAGAAATTCGTCAAGGATCCAGAGAAGAAGATTGCAGATGTGCTCGGCTCGGTAGAGATCAAGGCGTTTACGCGCTATCAGCTGGGCGAAGGCATCGAGAAGAAGCAGGAGGACTTCGCTGCAGAGGTCGCTGCTCAGATGAAGTAAGATGATATGAAGAGAGGAGAGCTGCCCGACGGCAGCTCTTTTTTGCAGATGGTCTGCGGATTTTTTTGGAAAAATGTGCTATAATGGCGCAGAGAATGTGCGTGACAGGAGGAGTCGTCTTGGAAACGAAATATCGTCGCGTCGTGTTGAAGCTGAGCGGAGAAGCGCTCGCGGGAGATCAGGGATTCGGGATCAATCCACAGGTTGTCGAGGCAATTGCCGCGCAGATTAAGAAGGTACGCGATCACGGTATCGATGTCGCCATTGTGGTCGGCGGAGGAAATATCTGGCGCGGACTCGCGGGCAGTGCGAAGGGGATGGACCGCACGACGGCAGACTATATGGGGATGATGGCGACTGTGATGAACGCACTCGCCCTGCAGGATGCTCTCGAAAATCAGGACGTTGACACGCGTGTCCAGAGTGCCATTGAGATGCGTCAGGTGGCAGAACCGTATATTCGCCGCCGTGCCATCCGTCACATGGAGAAGGGGCGCGTGGTGATCTTCGGTGCAGGTACGGGGAATCCCTATTTTTCCACGGATACGACGGCCGCTCTGCGCGCTGCGGAGATCGAGGCGGACGTTATTCTCATGGCGAAGAAGGGAACGGACGGCATCTACGATTCCGACCCGAATAAGAACCCCAATGCCAAGCGTTTTGAGAAACTGGCGTATATTGATATTCTGAACAAGGGACTCGCGGTCATGGACGCGACGGCGACTAGTCTCTGCATGGAGAATAACATCCCCATGGTGGTGTTTAATATTGATGTGCATGAAAATATTGCACGGGCAGCATTTGGCGAGCCGATTGGCACAACAGTAGGAGGCGAAGCAGTATGATCAAGGATATTCTGTCAAAGCATGAGGAGAGTATGAGTAAGGCGATCGAGGCGCTTCGCCGCGAGTTCTCTTCGCTGCGCGCAGGACGCGCAACGCCGAATCTCTTGGATAAGATCATGGTGCCCTACTATGGGACACCGACCTCGGTCAACCAGCTTGCCAAGGTGACGGTGCCGGAGCCGCACATGATCGTCATTACGCCGTGGGAGAAGTCTATTCTGCATGAGATCGAAATCGCCATCTCAAAGTCTGATCTCGGTCTTTCGCCGAACTCTGACGGGAATGTGATTCGCCTTGCGATCCCTCAGCCAACGCAGGAGCGCCGCAAGGAGCTGATCAAGACGGTCGGCAAGAAGACGGAAGAGGCGAAGGTCGCTCTGCGCAATATCCGACGCGATGCAAACGAGGCGATCAAAAAGCTCGAGAAGGACAAGGAGATCAATGAGGACGAGTCCAAGCGCGGTCAGGACTCTGTGCAAAAGCTCGTCGATAAGTTCGTCAAGCAGATGGACGAGATGCGTGCAGCAAAGGAAAAAGAGGTCATGGAGATCTGATGGAGGATTCCTTTTCGGCACGTCCATGGGATGAGGTGCGACGGGAGCTGGATGCCGAAGGCGCATCCTACACGATATCGGTATCGCGTGCATCACGTCCTTTTTTTCCCGTCGATGAGACGCAGTCCTATGTCATTCGTGTTCACCAGAATGGGGCTGTGCATCAGGTCACGCTCACGGAACTTCCGCTGTGCAGTCCGACTGTCGCCGCCTACGAAGAACATTTCCGCTGAATGCGCGACACCCCTTTCGGCATCCGCCGAAGGGGTGTTTTGGTAGAAGAGTAAAGGCATAGGAGAAGGGGAAAGATTTGATATGTGGAAGAGAATATTCGGCAAAAAAAATGATACGCCGGACATCGACAGCGATCACAGCCTTTCCAATCTTGCACTCGATCGTGCCAGTCTGCCACGTCATGTTGCCATCGTGATGGATGGCAATGGAAGATGGGCAGAAGGGAAAGGAAAATCACGCTCGGCAGGCCATGAGGCGGGGGCGCGTACCTTGAAGCGTATTGTTCGTGCCGCTTCGCATATAGGCATAGAGGTGCTGACCGTCTATGCCTTTTCAACAGAGAATTGGAAGCGCCCTCATCGGGAAGTCGATTTTCTGCTCAATCTCTTCGATTCTTTCCTGGAGAAGGAGATCACGGAGATGCATGAGCAAAATGTCCGTATGAGCTTCATCGGTCGGCGGGATCGCTTCTCTGATCGTTTCCTTGCCCGTATGGAGGATGCAGAGCAGCGTACGGCGCATAATACCGGCGTGCATTTTAATTTGGCGGCGAATTATGGCAGCCAGGATGAGATCGTGCGTGCTGTTCGCAAGTTGGCCACGCGTGTCGCAGAAGGGGAGCTTCGCCCCGAGGAAATCGACGAGGCACTCTTTTCCAATGCACTCGATACGGCGGGCGATCCGCCCGTGGATCTCTTCATCCGTACGAGCGGCGATCTTCGCCTGAGCAACTTCCTCCTATGGCAGTCTGCCTATGCAGAGCTATATTTTACGGAGACGCATTGGCCGGATTTCACACCGGAAGAACTTAAGCGTGCCATTGAGGACTTTGCGGGACGAAGTCGGCGCTTTGGCGGGCTTACTACAGAAGAATAAAGATGGAGGCTGTCTTTGATTACACGCATTATCTCCGGCATTATCGGCATTGGTATTGCAGGATATGTTACACAGACGGGCGGAACAACGTTTACGGTTGCCGCAGCGGTGCTCGCAGCTCTCGCGTGGTTTGAGTATACACGTGCATTTTCGCACCGTGGAGGTAGTCCTGCCTTATTCTCCGGTATTCTTGGCATCGGGGGGATGCTGTATGGCGCGTTCATCGGGCAGGAGAGCGTGATTCTGCTTGCCTTGATCGCATCCTCGACGCTAGCCCTGATGACCTGCGTCCTCCTGCGCGGCGATGTGTCAGTTCACGATGCGACTGTTTCTGTGGCGGGGATCTGCTACATCGGCATGCCATTTGCACTGCTTATTCTCCTGCGGAATATGACGGGGCCTGTCTATACGACGCCGATTGAGACGTTTTCCTGCGGAGCAGCGATGGTCTGGGTGATGTTTATCGGGACATGGGCGAGTGACAGTTTCGCCTATTTTGCCGGGCGTGCGTTTGGCTCGCACAAGCTGGCACCTGCTATTAGCCCGAATAAGACGATCGAGGGATTCTTTGGCGGCCTGATCGGTACGATTGCTGTCATTGTGGGGCTTGGCTGGCTTCTCGCAATGCCGCTGCCGCAGATGGCTGCACTGGGCGCAGCGATTGCCGTGCTCGGTACGCTTGGTGATCTTGTCGAGTCCATGATGAAGCGACAGACGGGCATCAAGGACTCGGGCGCGATTATCCCGGGGCACGGCGGTGTATGGGATCGCTTTGACAGTGTCCTCTTTACGGCGCCGCTGGTCTATTACTATACGGTATACATTGTCCTGCGCTGAGTGGGGCAAAAGGAGCTTGGATGTTAGAGAAAATTGCTGCGACAGTCTTTGTCTTCGGACTGCTCGTCTTTGTGCACGAGCTGGGGCATTTTATCACGGCAAAACTGACTGGGATGCGCGTGGATGAATTTGCCATCGGCTTTGGACCGCGTCTTGTGCATTTTCGCTATGGAGAGACAGTCTATTCGATCCGTCTGGTTCCGCTGGGCGGATTCAATGATATTGCCGGCATGGCAGCAGATGACAACGATGCCGGTGATCGCGGCTATTGCCGCAAGCCGATTCTCTCCCGCATGATTGTGATTCTTGCTGGATCGGCGATGAATTTTATCCTGCCGATCGTTCTTTTTTTCGGGATCTTTTTCTTTGCCGGGGTGCAGACGCCGAATCCTGCGCCTGTTCTTGGCAAGGTGCTTGCCGATAATCCTGCTGCACAGGCGGGGCTCATGGCGAATGACCGCATCATTGCGATCGATGGTAAGCCCATCGAGACGTGGCAGGAGATGGTGGACGCCATTCGCACAAACCACGGAACAGTTCCGATGACGATGCAGGTGGAGCGCAATGAGCAGGAGCTGACGGTCAGTGTGACCCCACATTATGATGCCTCACAGCAGCGTGGATACATCGGCATTGTGAATGCCTATACCAGCACCTATCCTGGCTTCTTCCAGTCCATCTCGATGGCATTTGAGCGGACGGCGATGATTGTCGTGATGATGCTCGATGCGCTCTATCGGATCATTCTGGAGCTCTCCGGCTCGGAACTTGCGGGGCCAATCGGTGTGGCACAGATGGCGGGAGAAGTCGCAGAGATGGGCATTGTCCCGCTCCTCAATTTCGCCGCACTCCTCAGTCTCAATCTTGCGATCATCAATCTTCTGCCCGTACCGGCACTGGACGGCGGACACTTTCTGACGCTCTGTGTTGAGGCGGTGCGTGGCAAGCCCCTGAGCCCGAAGGTCATGCACTATATCCAAAATGCGGGTGTGGGGCTGATTATTCTGTTGATGCTGCTCGCGATGAAGAATGATGTCGTACGTATTTTTGCAGGAGGCTGACCCGCGTCATGTCAACATTTGAACGCCGCCACACGCGGCAGATTCATATTGGGAATATCCCCATCGGGGGTGGTGCACCGATCTCCGTGCAGTCCATGTGCAACACGAAGACGACGGATACGGAGGCTACAGTAAGGCAGATCCGCGAACTCGCGGCGGCAGGCTGTGATATCGTACGCCTCGCTGTGCCAGATATGGCGGCGGCAAAGAACCTCGGCAATATCATTCGCCAGGTGAAAACTCCGCTTGTCGCCGATATCCACTTTGACTACAAGCTTGCGCTTGAGGCGATGGCACAGGGGATTGCGGCTCTGCGCATCAATCCCGGCAATATCGGTGGGACGGAGCGCGTGAAAAAGGTCGTCGCGGCGGCACGTGAGGGGGGGATCCCCATCCGCATCGGCGTGAATGCCGGCTCACTTGACCATAAAATGCTCAAGAAGTATGGTGGCGTCACGGCGGAGGCCTTGGTTGAATCTGCCATGGAACACGTGCGCATTCTGGAGGAGCTGGATTTTCATGACATGAAGATTTCGCTCAAGGCACATGATGTCCCGCTGACACTTGCGGCCTACCGTCTGATGAGTGAACGCACAGACTACCCGCTGCATCTCGGTATCACGGAAGCGGGCACGGCGGGGACGGGCATCATTAAGTCTGCTGTCGGTGTCGGGGCTCTCCTCGCCGAGGGAATTGGCGATACGATACGCATCTCGCTGACAGGTGATCCCGTCGTCGAAGTTCGTACGGCAAATGAGATTCTGAAGGCGCTCGGTCTGAAGGAGTATGGGCCAACGCTCGTCGCTTGTCCTACGTGCGGGCGGACGAGCATCGATCTCGCCTCCATCGCGGAGAAGGTCGAGGAACGTCTGCGCGGCATGGAGGATCCCATCGAGGTGGCTGTGATGGGCTGTGTCGTCAATGGTCCCGGTGAGGCACGCGGTGCGGATGTCGGTATTGCCGGCGGCAATGGCGAGGGGCTGATCTTCCGCAAGGGAGAGGTCATTCGCAAGGTAAAGGAAGAAGAACTGCTGCCCGAACTTTTTCGGGAGATTGATGCGATATTGGAGGAACGGAAACGGTCATGAGAGCAACGAATCTGTACGCGCCTACCCTTAGAAATACGCCTGCGGAGGCGGAGATTGCGAGCCATCAGCTCATGTACCGCGCTGGTCTCATTCGCAAGTCTGCCGGCGGGATGTATACCTATCTGCCGCTCGCGTGGCGCACCATCCGAAAGATTGAGCAGATCATCCGTGAGGAGATGGATGCCGCAGGCGGACAGGAGATCATGATGCCAATCCTGCAGCCGTCCGAACTCTGGGAGGAGAGCGGCCGCTGGGGAGCATACGGCGCGGAGATGATTTGCGTGAAGGATCGCCATGGCCGCGAGTTCTGCATGGGACCGACGCATGAGGAGATGATTACGGCGCTCGTGCGTGATGAGGTGCGCTCGTACAAGCAGCTCCCGCTCATGCTCTATCAGATTCAGGACAAGTTCCGTGATGAGCGTCGCCCACGTTTTGGAGTGATGCGCAGCCGTGAGTTCATCATGAAGGATCTCTATTCCTTTGACAAGGATATCGCGGGGATGAACGAGTCCTATCGCAAGATGGCCGTGGCCTATACGAATATTTTCACGCGCTGCGGACTGAACTTCCGTGCGGTGGAGGCCGACAGCGGTGCAATCGGCGGCGGGCACTCGGAGGAGTTTACCGTTCTTGCCCCTGAGGGGGAGTCGCGTATTGCCTGCTGTGATGCGTGCAGCTATGCTGCGAGTGACGAGAAGGCGGCACTGCGTCCCATCGATGCCGCTGCGGAGGAAGCACTGCCGCTTGAAAAAGTGGCAACGCCCGATGCTCATACGATTGCCATGCTTGCTGAGTATCTCAGGATTCCTGTCGAGAAGACGATCAAGGCAGTCGCCTATCAGACCGAGGAGGATGTACTCGTCCTCGCATTCCTGCGCGGCGACCACGAAGTCAATGAAGTGAAGCTTGCGAATGCCGTTGGGGCACAGGAGCTGCGTATGGCGGATGAGGCGGCCATTCGCGCGGCTGGCGGGTGCCCGGGCTTTATGAGCCCGATTGGCATCAAAGAGGGCACGTGTATCGTGGTTGATGAGACGGCCATGCGGATGCACAATGCGGTCTCTGGCGCCAATGAACAGGACTTTCACTATATTAACGTCAACCCGCAGCGCGACTTTGGGTCAGTGACCGTGACGGATATTCGCCTTGTTGCAGAGGGCGATCTGTGCCCTTCCTGCGGAGTAGGACATCTTCATATCGGACGGGGCATTGAGGCAGGACAGATCTTTGCGCTCGGCACGAAGTACAGTGAGGCAATGGGGGCGACGTTCCTCGATGAGTCTGGGAAGACGCAGCCCCTACAGATGGGCTGCTATGGTATCGGTGTCGGGCGCACGATGGCGGCGGCAATCGAACAGAACCACGATGCACATGGCATCATTTGGCCGCGTGCGATTGCACCGTACGAAGTCGTCGTCGTGGCAGTAAACGCCAAGGTGGAGGAACAGCTCGCATACGCTGAGGAGATTTACGAGGAGCTGCGTGCTGCAGGTGTCGATGTACTGCTCGATGACCGTCGTGAGCGTGCGGGCGTGAAGTTCAACGACTGTGATCTCATCGGTTATCCTGTGCGCATTGCGATCGGACCCAAGACCATAGAAAATGGAACGATTGAGGTGAAGATCCGCCAATCCGGTGAACTCGTGGACTTTGCGCGGGATACGTACCTGAAGGGCGTGAAGGATATGCTGGCAGTACTTTGAAATAGCTGCTTCGAGAAGGGGAGGGGAATGTGGCAAAGGCATATCCAGGAGTAATTCTTCGCGTGCCGGAGGGAAGCCTTGCCGATGAGCTGGGGCTTGTGGCGGGGGATAAGATCCTTGCGATCAACGATATGCCGCTGCGCGATATTATTGACGTCAGCTTTGCGATGGCGGACGAGGAGATTGAGCTTCTCGTTGAACATGCCGATGGGACGCAGGAGTGCATTGCATTCGACAAGGACTATGACGAGGAGCTCGGCGTGGAGTTTGAGAGCGCCGTATTCGACGGGATTCGTGAATGTGCGAATCACTGCTATTTCTGCTTTGTCGATATGATTGCCCCGCACATGCGCCACAGCCTTTCTGTGAAGGATGACGATTACCGCCTGTCCTTTCTCTATGGTAATTTTGTGACACTGACCAACATGGGGGAGGCGGATTACGCGCGTATTGCACGGCTGCATCTCTCTCCTCTCTACGTATCGGTGCAGTGTACGAATCCCGTCCTGCGTGCGGAGATACTGCGATGTTCGTGGGCAGGGGATATTCTTGGGCAGCTCGCGCGGCTCGAAGAGGCGGGCGTGGAGTATCATACGCAGGTGGTGCTCTGTGCCGGGCTGAATGACGGAGAGGAACTCGAGCGGACGATTCGTGACATTACGGCGCGGCGTCCTCATGCACTTTCGCTCGCCATCGTACCCGTTGGACTGACAAAGCATCGAACGGATCCGTTCCCGCTCGTTCAGTTTGATCGGGACGGTGCAGCGCGCGTGATCGACCAGGCCGAGCCGTGGCAGGAAAAAATGCGTGTAGAAGAAGGGCGTACCTTCATCTACCTTGCCGATGAATTTTACTTTCTGGCAGGGCGCGAGGTTCCGCCTGCCGCAATGTACGATGGCTTTCCCCAGCTCGACAATGGGATTGGGCTGACGCGCAGCTTCATCGGGGAGTGGGATGCGGCAAAGGAGCGCGGCGCCGCATGCGACGCTCACCTCGCCGTCGTGAGCGGAACGGCGATTGCTCCCGTTCTGGCGGCAAAGGCGCGGGAGCTTGATCCTCTGGAGCAGAATATTTTCGTCTTGCCCGTTGAAAATCGTCATTTCGGTGCGATGGTCAATGTGTCGGGCCTCCTCATCGGTGCAGATATTGCAGCGGCCCTGCGAAAGATGCCCCGTGACGTTGACGGTGTACTCATTCCCGCATCGGCACTGCGTGAGGGGGAGGATGTCTTTCTGGATGATATGACTCTTGATGCCCTGCGGGCGGAATTTCCTGCCCTGCGCATCGAGCCGGTAGCGACGGGCGCGGACTACTATGCAGCGCTTTCGGATTGGGCACATTATCATCGCACACGTGCGAGCGGCGGTTATACATGGCAGAGCAACGCGGGCTATACAAAGCCTGTGGCAGGAAATCGCTGAGGATGCAGGGAGAGGAGTGAGGGATCATGAGCAAACCTATTGTGGCAGTGGTCGGGCGGCCCAATGTCGGGAAGTCAACGCTGTTCAATCAGATCGGCAAAAAGCGTGTCTCCATTGTCGATGATATGCCGGGCGTGACGCGTGACCGCATCTATCTGGATGCGGAGTGGCTGAACCATGAGTTTACGATCATTGACACCGGCGGCATAGAGTTCGATGAGAGCGACCATATCCTGCGTTCGATGCGTTCTCAGGCAGAGCTGGCGATGGAGGAGGCAGATGTTATCCTCTTTCTCGTCGATGGGCGGGCAGGACTGACAACTTCGGATGAGGAGGTCGCACGTCTTCTGCGGCGGACGAAAAAACCCGTGATTCTGGCGGTCAACAAGATCGACAGTTTTGAGCGTGAGGCGCTGATCTACGATTTCTATTCGCTTGGGCTCGGTGACCCGATTCCCATCTCTGCCTCCAATGCGATGAATCTCGGCGATCTGCTGGATGCCGTCGTCGCGGCGTTCCCGGAAGAGCCGGCGGAGTCACAGGAGACGGATGAGATCGCTATTGCCGTCGTCGGTCGTCCAAATGTCGGCAAATCATCGCTCGTGAATCGTCTGCTCGGTGAGGAGCGCGTGATCGTCAGTGATGTGCCGGGGACGACCCGCGATGCGATTGACACACATTTTACCAAAGACGGTGCAAAGTATCTTCTCATTGATACGGCAGGGATGCGGCGCAAGGGAAAGATCACTCTGCCTGTGGAGCGGTACAGCGTGATGCGCTCCCTGCGCGCGATCGACCGTGCGGGGGTTGTCCTCATGGTCATTAACGCTGCCGAGGGGATTCTGGAACAGGATACGAAGATTGCGGGCTATGTGCACGAGTCGGGCAAGGGTGTCATCATCGTCGTGAATAAATGGGATATTTTCCCAGAGAAGAACGACAAGTCGACGCTGCGCTTTACAGATGATCTGCGCGAAAAGCTTGGCTTCCTCCAGTATGCCCCTGTCCTCTATACGTCGGCCTTGACGGGACAGCGTGTGGAGCGCGTGACGGAACTCGTGAAATATGTGGCGGAGCAGCAGTCGATGCGCATCAAGACGAGTGTACTCAATGAGCTGATCCGCGATGCGGTATCGGTCAATCCGCCGCCGACGAAGAAGGGCAAGCAGCTCAAGATTCTGTTTGTCACGCAGGTGAGTATTGTCCCGCCGACGTTCATTATTTTCGTCAATGACCCCGAACTCATGCACTTCTCCTATCTGCGCTTTATCGAAAATCGTCTGCGCGAGAGCTTCGGTTTCGAGGGAACGCCGATCCGCCTCGTGGTGCGCGCGCGCAAGGAGGAAGAACAATGATGTATCTCGCCGCAGCCATCGCCGCCTATCTCATCGGATCGATTCCGAGTGGACTGATTCTTGGAAAACTGATCTGGCATAAGGATCTGCGCGACTATGGCAGTCACAATATCGGTGCGACGAATGCGTGGCGCACGCTCGGAAAGGGCGCGGGCATTGCCGTATTTGTTGCGGACAGCCTGAAAGGGCAGGCGGGCGTTATGCTTGGACTGCTCCTTGTCAGTACGCCGCTCGCTGCAGTCGTCGGAGGATTGTGTGCCATTCTCGGGCACAGCTTTTCGCTCTTTCTCCGCTTTCACGGCGGCAAAGGCGTTGCAACTTCACTTGGCGTTCTGACGATGCTGATGGGGCAGGTGACGTTTATCATCTTTGTCATCTGGCTGACAATCGTCTATGTGTCACGCTATGTCTCCCTCGGCTCTGTCGTCGCGGCATTTCTTGCACCGTTTCTTGCGGCACTTTACGGGTATCCGACAGAGTACGTTCTCTTTACGGCTGTGGCGGCGATTCTCGTTATTCTCCGTCACCGTGAGAACATCGGACGGCTGATGCACGGAACCGAAAATAAAATCTGACGCTATCGTTTGTGATACTGGGTGTGTATGGTATGATATACTTGGACTGAGATAGTGCATCAGCAGCAGTGGTCAGGGAGGATGGGATTCTGTGAATACAGTCAAGATAGCTCTTTTGGGTGCGGGGACAGTCGGCTCCGGCGTTATCCGCACCCTGTCTATGAACGGGGAGACGATCGCAGGACGCTGTGGCGCACGCATCGAGATCAAGAAGATTCTCGTCCGCGATGCGAAGAAATATCGTCCGGAGGCAGAGGGAATTGCCCTCACGGACAACTTTGAGGAGATCCTGAACGACCCGGAGATCTCGATTGTCGTCGAGGTGATGGGCGGGCTCATGCCGGCAAAGGACTACATGCTGCGTGCCATGCGTGCGGGCAAACATGTCGTCACCGCCAACAAGGATGTCATTGCCGAACATTTGCGGGAGCTCTATGGTATAGCGGATAAGCATCACGTCGATTTCCTCTATGAGGGCAGTGTCGGCGGCGGCATCCCGATCATCAAGCCGTTGAAGGAATGTCTGACGGCGAACGAAATCTCCGAGGTCATGGGCGTCATCAACGGAACGACGAACTATATGCTGACGAAGATGACGGAGAAGCATATCAGCTACGATGCTGTACTGCGACGTGCACAGGAAAAGGGCTATGCTGAGGCAAATCCGTCGGCGGATGTAGACGGCTTGGATGCCGCGCGTAAGGCGGCGATTCTGGCGTCACTTGCCTTTGATACCATCGTCGAGTTCGAGGATGTCTCCGTCGAGGGAATCTCACATATTACGGAAGATGACATTGAGTACGGGCTGAACCTTGGCTACGTCATCAAACTCCTCGCAGTGGGACGCAATACGGAGGAGGGAATCGATGTGCGTGTGCATCCCGTGTTCCTCCCAAAGACGCATCCGCTCGCCTCAATCAACGGCGTATTCAATGCGGTCTTTGTGCGCGGCAATGTGATCGGTGAGGCGATGTTCTACGGCCGCGGTGCAGGCTCGCTTCCTACGGCATCTGCTGTGGTCGCGGATGTCATTGAGGTTGCGCGCGATATCGTTGCAGGGACGACGGGGCGCATGAAGTATCGGATTGGTGCGAAGAAAAAACTCTGCCCTGTGGAGAAGACGCGCTCCTCTTATTATCTGCGCCTTGTCGTCGCCGATGAGCCGGGCGTACTCGGTGAGATCGCCACGACATTTGGACGCGCGGGGGTCAGTCTGCGGTCGGTCATTCAGGCAAGGTCGACGGTGAGCGGAGATGCGGAGATCGTTGCTGTGACACACGTTGTGACACATGCGGCTGCCTCTGCCGCTGCTGCATCACTGCAGGCACTTCCTGTCGTACGCGAGGTGCGCAGCCTGATCCGTGTGGCGGACGGGCAGGAGGATACACTATGACAGAGCGCAGTGTACGCGTACGTGTCCCTGCGACGAGCGCGAATCTCGGCCCCGGCTTTGATGCGCTCGGCCTTGCCTGCACGCTGTATAACGAAATGACCCTGACGCTTACGCGTGAGCCGGGGCTTTTGATCGCGGCACGCGGTGAGGGCGCCGCCTACATTCCGGGCGACGAGCGCAATATCGTCTGGAAGTCCATCCGCTATCTCTTGGATAAAGCGGGGCGTGCGGAGGAATTTCGCGGTGCACAGATCCGCATGAGCAACCGTATTCCGCTCTCGCGTGGGCTTGGCAGCAGTGCGACAGCGATTGTCGCAGGACTGACAGCAGCAAATGCGCTCATTGGCAGTCCGTTTGACCGTCATGCGCTGCTGCAGTTTGCGACGGACATTGAGGGGCACCCGGACAATGTGGCACCAGCGATCTATGGCGGCTTTACGGTAAATACCGTGACGGATGGAACGGTGGAATGCTTTTCCTTCCTGCCGCGTATCTTTCTGCGGTTCGTCGTCATGGTGCCGGACTTTTACCTCTCGACGAAGTCGGCGCGTGAGGTGCTCCCTGCCGAGGTGCCGATGAAGGATGCTGTCTTTAACATCAGCCATGCGGCCATGCTTGTGGCGGCTCTGTCGCGCGGATCTGAGAAGCATCTGTGCAACGCCTTTGCGGATGCACTGCATCAAAACTACCGTGCGCCGCTCATCCCGGGGATGTTCGATGTCTTTGCCGCTGCAAATAAGGCGGGGGCATGCGGCGCGGCGCTCAGCGGAGCGGGTCCCTGTCTCATCGCCTTTGTTCCGGAGAAACGGAACTGCACCGAGGATGTTGCCCATGCGATGCGCGAGGCATTCCGTTCGCACGAGATCGAAGCACGTCCCCTGCAGCTTCGTCTCGATACGAAGGGAGCGCGTGTCCTCCATCGCAGGAATGCGAATGTAAAATCATAGGAATCACTGATAAAATGAGGTCTGCCGGATTGGCGTAGATTTTTTCGTCCGAACGAGGTGGAAAACCGGACGCAGAGTGGTGCTCTGTGGAGGATTTTCCGCCGAAGTGCGGGCAAAAGAGATGCGTCAAGATGATTGTGCCGAATTTATCAGTGATGGCAAATTGCAAGTTTAATTGTCGCAAGGTCCCG
>NZ_GL397087.1:148449-243975 GCF_000146365.1 Selenomonas sp. oral taxon 149 str. 67H29BP | reverse complement strand
GCGAATTTATCAGTGATTCCCGTAGTATATGCCCCCACTCCATGCAATAGAGGAAGTGGGGGCATAATATTTAAAAAAATACTTGCAAGAATATGCATAAAGGATGTATAATCATAAACATCTTTTTAGGGAGATGGAGGAACAGTCATGAAGGTCAGTATCATCGGTGCATCTGGCTATGCAGGGGAAGAACTCATCCGACTTCTTCATGGCCACCCGCATGCCGAGATTGTACATCTGACATCGGAGCGCCATACGGGCGAGCGAATATCGAAACTTTATCCACATTTAACGCATATTTATGACAATATACTAGACTCGATGGAGGATATCCACCGTATGGCAGAGGACAGCGATGTTCTCTTTATCGCACTTCCGCATGGACATGCAATGAAATTGGTCAAGGCGATTGCTGATCTGCCGGTGCGTATCATTGATCTCGGGGCAGATTATCGCTTTGCCGACACATCGGTCTATGAGGCATGGTATCATGTCCCGCACACGGATCCGGAGGCAGAGCGGGTCTATGGACTCGCCGAGCTGTACCGCGATGCAATCCGTGGGGCGCATCTCATCGGCAATGCAGGCTGCTATACGACGGCAGGCATTCTCGCACTGACCCCGCTCGTGCAGGAGCATCTCGTACAGATGGATTCAATTCTCGTCGATGCGGTTTCCGGTGTCTCCGGCGCAGGGCGTACACCGAAGGAGAGCACGCATTTCCCGGAGTTCTATGACAGCTTCACGGCGTATGGCGCAGTCAGTCATCGACACACCCCAGAAATCGAGCAAGCGCTCTCCGAGCAGGCAGGTGAGCCGGTTACGATTAACTTTACGCCACATCTTGCCCCGATAGCACGCGGTATCCTTGCCACGTGCTATGCACGCCTTGCGGATGGCGTAACGGAAGAGGATGTCGACGCGGCGTTTGCGGCTCAGTATGCAGATGAGTTTTTCATCCGTCTGCTTGGGCGTGGCGCGTATCCATCGACGAAGTATGTGCGCGGAACAAATTACTGCGATATCGCATGGCATATTGATCCGCGTACGCATCGTGTTATTGTTTTTTCCGCGATTGACAATCTCGTCAAGGGAGCGGCAGGGCAGGCGATTCAGAACATGAACATCGCGCTTGATTTGGATGAGCGCACAGGACTCGACCTTGTGCCGATGTATCCATAAACGGGAATGGAGGATATTGATATGTTCAGCGAGCAGAATGCAAAAGCCGGGGTTACATTCCCGCAGGGATTTAAGGCAGCGGGGGTAAAGGCGGGCATCAAGAAGAGCGGCAATCTCGATGTTGCTGTGATCTATACAGAGCGGGAGGCGGCTGTTGCAGGTGTATTTACGCAGAATGCCGTTGCCGCTGCACCGGTATTCGCCTCGAAGAAGGTCGTTGCTACGGGGGCAGCGCATGCGATTGCAGCAAATGCAGGCTGTGCGAATGCCTGCACCGGTGCACAAGGGGAAAAGGATGCGCGCGCGATGCAGGAGATCACGGCGGCAGCACTCGGCTGCACGCCGGAGGACGTTCTCGTCGCCTCAACGGGTGTGATTGGCATAAATCTTCCGATGGACAAGATGGAGGCGGGACTGAAAGCCGCAGTTGCCGCACTTTCGACGGACGGCAGTGCCAGTGCGGGCAACGCCATTATCACGACGGATACCTACTCCAAGTCGTGTGCCACGGAGGTGACACTCGGCGGCAAGCAGGTACGGTTTGGTGCAATCGCAAAGGGCTCGGGGATGATTCAGCCGAATATGGCGACGATGCTCGCCTTCATCACGACAGATGCAGCGATTGACGGCAAGCTTCTCCAAAAGGCACTCTCCGAGGTCGTTGAAATTTCGTTCAACATGATTTCGATTGATGGCGATATGAGCACGAACGATATGGCCGTTGTGCTCGCCAACGGTGCGGCAGGAAATGCGAAGATCACGGCAGAGGGGGCGGACTACGAGACATTCAAGGCAACGCTCGCAGAGATCTGCAAAGGTCTTTCACAGCGCATCGCCTCCGACGGTGAAGGTGCAACGAAGTTCCTGACGGTTCATGTGGCGGGGACGAAGAGCTTTGCCGATGCCAAGACAATTGCGATGAGCGTGGCAAAGAGTCCGCTCGTCAAGACGGCGTTCTTCGGTGAGGATCCGAACTGGGGTCGCGTGATCTGTGCGGTCGGCTATGCAGGTGTTCCGATGAATCCCGAGACAACCGTTGTGAAGTTCGGCGGCATCCCCGTCTACGCGCACGGTGTCGGTGCAGACTACGATGAGGCAGCGCTCAAGAAGGTCATGGGCGAACATGATATTGTGATTGACATCGACATGGGGATGGGCGCACAGGAAGCAACTGTCTGGACCTGTGATTTCTCCTATGAGTACGTCAAGATCAATGGCGAGTATCATACCTGAGGTGAGGGCTATGTATAGCGATAAGGACAAGGCAGAGATCTTGGTTGATGCCCTCCCGTACATCCAGGAGTTCTCGGGCACGACGGTCGTCATAAAGTACGGCGGCAACGCGATGGTGAGCGATGTGCTGAAGGAAAACGTCATGCGCGACGTGGCACTGATGAAGTATGTCGGCATCCGTCCTGTCATCATCCATGGCGGGGGACCGGAGATCACGGGCTTTTTGGAAAAGGTCGGAAAGGAGTCCTCTTTCGTCGCCGGGCTCCGCGTGACGGATGAGGAGACCGTTGAGATCGCCGAGATGGTGCTCGACGGCAAGATCAACTCGGAGATTGTCAATCTCCTGAACCAGCGCGGCGTTCGTGCCGTCGGCCTCTCGGGAAAGGATGCAGGGCTGATCCGTGCGCGCAAGAAGATGGCGACCGTATACAAGAACGATACGGTGCATGAGGTGGACATTGGCTTCGTGGGCGCAGTGGAAACAATCGACGTCTCTGTAATTGAAGATCTGCTGGATCACGGCTATGTGCCGGTTATTGCGCCAATCGGCGTAGGGATGGACGGCGAGAGCTACAACATCAACGCCGACTACGTTGCGGCGGAGATCGCAGGGGCCCTTGCGGCGGAGAAGCTGCTTCTCCTGACGGACATCGAGGGCATCTATAAAGATTTTAACGACAAGAGTTCGTTTCTCTCGACCATCCATCTGCAGGAGGCGCGCGACTACATCCGCGACGGCATCATCTCGGGCGGGATGATTCCCAAGGTAGAGGCGTGTCTGACGGCACTGGAGCGCGGCGCGGCAAAGGCGCACATTATCGATGGACGTCTGCCGCACGCCATTATCCTTGAGATTTTTACGTCGACTGGTGTTGGTACACAGGTTGTACGATAGGGAGTATATATGAGCGAAGCAGAGAAGAAAATTTTTGAAATCGATGAGAAAGACTATCTCCCCGTATTCAATCGCTATAAAATCGTGCTCGATCATGGTGAGGGCGTTTATGTTTGGGATGTTGCGGGCAGAAAGTATCTTGACTTTCTCGGCGGCATCGCTGTCAATGTTCTCGGGCATCATTATCCGCCGCTTGTCGAGGCAATTGCATCGCAGGCGGCAAAGATCATCCATGCCTCGAACCTTTACTACACGAAGCCGCAGGCGGACGCAGCGGCAAAACTCACGGCACTCAGCGGGCTCGGCAAAGTATTCTTCTGCAACTCGGGAGCAGAGGCAAATGAGGGGGCAATAAAGATTGCACGTAAGTACGCCTGCCAAATCCATCCCGGGAAATCGCAGATTCTCACGGCGTGGGACAGTTTTCATGGTCGTACGCTTGCGACACTGACCGCGACGGGGCAGCCGAAGTATCACGAGGGTCTTGGGCCACTACCGGCAGGCTTTGACTATATCCGCTACAATGATATTGCAGATCTCAAGACGAAGATCAGCGATAAGACGGCAGCGGTCATGCTCGAGACGATTCAGGGGGAGGGTGGCGTCTATCCGCCGGAGGACAACTATTTGAAAAAAGTTCGTGCCCTCTGCGACCAGCATGGTGCGCTCCTCATCCTCGATGAGATTCAGGCGGGCATCGGGCGCGCGGGGACGTTCTTCGCCTATGAGAAATACGGCATAAAGCCCGATATTGTGACGCTTGCAAAAGGTCTTGCTGGCGGCGTGCCGATCGGTGCCTTTGCTGTCACGAATGAAGTCGCAGCTGCGTTCCATGCAGGGGATCACGGCACGACATTTGGCGGCAACCCCCTTGCCTGTGCGGCGGCGAACGTTGTCCTCGATACAGTCCCGAAAAAGGAGTTCTTGGCACGTGTCGCGGTACTCGGCGCGTACTTCAAGCAGAAGCTCGTAGAGCTGCAGAAGAAGTATCCGGCTTTCATCGTCGACGTGCGCGGCACGGGGCTGATACTTGGCGCGGAACTCGCATCGGATGCACATGGACGTGATATTGTGAATGTGTGTCTTGAAAAGGGAATCATCATCAATTGTACGGTGGGGAAGGTGCTGCGTTTCCTGCCGCCGATCATCATCACCGAGCCGCAGATCGACGAGGTCGTCAGTGTTCTTGATGATGTGATCTCGCACTATGCGTGATGTGCTGTTTTCTTTACGGCGATGCTGTAATACGATATAATACAGAAATGGGAGGGGTTATATGCTGAAAGGGAAGGACTTATTGTCCATTCATGAACTCAGTCGAGATGAGGTCGAGGAGATTCTCTCCCTCGCGCAAGAGCTCAAGGAAAAGCAGAAGGCGGGGATACCGCACCGCCTTCTGGAGGGCAAGTCGCTCGGCATGATCTTTGAGAAGTCCTCAACGCGGACGCGCGTGTCCTTCGAGGTGGGGATGTATCAGCTTGGCGGCCAGGCACTGTTCCTCAGTAGCCGTGATCTGCAGCTCGGGCGCGGTGAGCCGATCAAGGATACGGCGCGCGTGCTCTCACGCTACCTTGACGGAATTATGATCCGTACGTATGGACATGACCGTATCGAGGAGCTTGCGGAGTGGGCGGATGTGCCCGTTATCAATGCGCTCAGTGACCTCCTGCATCCGTGCCAGGCGCTCACCGATCTTCTCACGATCCGTGAGTATAAGGGCAAGAATCTCACGGGGCTGAAGATGGCATACGTCGGCGACGGCAATAATATGACGCACTCGCTCATGTATGCGGCGGCAAAGGTCGGCATGAACTTCGCGGCAGCGACCCCCGAGGGATATGAACCGAATGCCGAAGTTGTAGCAAATGCCAAGGCTGATGCGGCAGCGACGGGCGCGACCGTCACGATCACGCACAATCCGATGGAAGCAGCTGCGGACGCAGATGTCATCGTCACGGACACGTGGGCGAGCATGGGACAGGAGGCGGAGCACGACGCACGCACGGCGGTCTTCCGTCCCTATCAGGTGAATTGGGAGCTCGTTGCCGAGTCAGGCAATGCGCGCTGCATCGTCATGCACTGCCTGCCCGCCTACCGGGGAGAGGAGATCGTGGAGGATGTCTTTGAGGAATTTGCCGATGTGATCTTTGACGAGGCGGAAAACCGTCTGCATGTTCAGAAGGCAATCATGGCACTCACCATGGGAAATTAAGGAGTTGTTTTATTATGGCTAAACAGATCAAAAAAGTCGTTCTTGCCTATTCCGGCGGACTGGATACGTCGGTGATCATTCCTTGGCTGAAAGAGCACTACGATGGCTGTGAGGTTATCGCTGCCTGTGCCGATGTTGGACAGGGCGATGAGCTGAGTGTTGTTCACGACAAAGCACTCGCCTCTGGTGCATCGAAGGTGTTCATCGTCGATCTTACGAAGGAGTTCCTTGAGGAGTATGTCTGGCCGACACTGAAGGCAGGTGCGGTCTACGAGGGCAAATATCTGCTTGGCACTTCGTTTGCCCGCCCTGTGATTGCCAAGGCGCTCGTTGACATCGCGAAGCGCGAGGGGGCGGATGCCATTGCTCATGGCGCAACAGGAAAGGGGAACGATCAGGTGCGTTTTGAGCTGACGGTCAAGGCGCTTGCGCCCAATCTCCAGATCATCGCACCGTGGCGTGAATGGGATCTTGACTCGCGCACGGCAGAGATCGCCTATGCGAAGAAGCACGGAATCCCCGTTGCGACGGAGAATAAGACATACAGCATGGACCGCAACATTTGGCATCTCTCACATGAGGGCTCAGACCTCGAGGATCCCGCGAACGAGCCGAAGAATTCCATGTTCCTCATCTCCTGTGCACCTGAGGATGCACCGGATGCGCCGGAGTATGTCTCCATTTCCTTTGAGAAGGGAATCCCCGTCGCTGTCAACGGTGAGAAGATGGGCGCAGTCGAATTGCTGACGAAACTCAATGAGGTCGGTGCACGCAATGGTGTCGGCATCGTCGATATCTGCGAGAACCGTCTCGTCGGCATGAAGTCGCGCGGTGTCTATGAGAACCCGGGTGGATCGATTCTCTACTATGCGCATCGTGAGCTGGAATACCTCTGCCTCGACCGCTCTACCTTCCACTACAAGGAGGGACTTGCCATCCGTTACGGTGAGCTGGTCTATGACGGCATGTGGTTCTGTCAGCTGCGCGAGGCACTCGCTGCCTTCGTGGACAGCACGCAGGAGACCGTGACGGGTGAGGTACGCCTGAAGCTCTACAAGGGCAACATCATCTCTGCCGGTGCGAAGTCCCCCTATTCCCTCTACAGTCAGGAGTTCGTCACCTTCGAACATGACGATGTTTACGATCAGGCGGATGCAACGGGCTTTATCAACCTCTTCGGCCTGCCGCTCAAGGTGCGTGCACTCATGCAGGAGGGGCAGAAATAATGAGCGAAAAGCTCTGGGGCGGCCGCTTCTCCAAGACGACCGATGAGATGATCAATGAGTTTCAGGCATCCATCGGATTTGACCGCCGTATGTATCGCGAGGATATCGCGGGATCACTTGCCCATGCCGCCATGCTCGCCAAGGTCGGCATCCTCTCGGAGGAGGATCATGCGGCAATCGAGAAGGGGCTGAAGGACATCCTTGCCCAGATCGAGCACGGAGATTTTGATTTCAGTGTGGCACTTGAAGATATTCACATGAATATCGAAAAGCGTCTCACGGACGCAATCGGCGATGCGGGCAGCCGCCTGCACACAGCACGCAGCCGCAACGATCAGGTGGCTCTCGATACGCATCTCTTTGTACGCCATGCCGTCGTGGACGTGATGGCACACATTCGCGCGCTGCAGCAGGCCCTCACAGAGTCCGCTGCACAGCATCGGGATGTGATTATGCCGGGCTATACGCATCTCCAGCGTGCGCAGCCCATCCTCTTTTCCCACCATCTCATGGCGTATTTTGGAATGCTCGCGCGCGATTTTGAGCGGTTTCAGGGTGTATATGCGCGTACGGATATCATGCCGCTCGGTGCCGGAGCACTTGCGGGGACGACACTGCCGATAGATCGGCAGTTCGTGGCACAGCGGCTGCACTTCGAGCGCATCTACACGAATAGTCTGGATGCCGTCAGCGATCGTGACTATATCCTCGAGTTCCTCTCTGCCGCATCAATTCTCATGGTGCACCTTTCCCGCCTCTCAGAGGAGATCATTCTCTGGTGCTCACGTGAGTTCTCGTTTGTCGAATTGGACGACGCGCACTGTACGGGCTCGTCGATGATGCCGCAGAAGAAAAATCCTGATGTCTCCGAGCTCGTGCGCGGGAAGACTGGACGTGTTGTTGGGCATCTCATGGCGATGCTCATGGCGGTCAAGGGGCTTCCCCTTGCCTACAACAAAGACTTGCAGGAGGATAAGGAGGGGCTGTTTGACGCCATCGACACGGTGAAATTCAGCCTTGCGGTATATGCACAGCTGATACGGGGCATGAAACTGCGTGAGGACGTCATGCGTCATGCCGTCGAAGCGGATTACTCGAATGCCACGGATCTCGCGGACTATCTCGTGCGCAAGGGACTGCCGTTCCGCAAGGCACATGCCGCTGCGGGGCAGGCAGTGGCACAGTGCATCGCACGCGGAATCTATCTCGCGGATCTGCCGATCGCAGACTATCAGCAGCTCTCGCCGCTCTTTGCGGAGGATATCTATGATGCCATTTCTCCTGAGACTTGCGTTTCCTGCCGCAACTCTTACGGCGGTACATCGTACGAGCAGGCAGAAATGCAGCTTGAGGCTGCGAAAAATCTCATGACGGAGGAGAAGCGCATCGTCTCCGTACTGACGGAAAAACAGAATATATTGTCGTAATTTCAATGAGAAGGACTTGCTGATTGTTTTTTTATCAGCAAGTCCTTAAATTTTATTTGCATTGTCACTGTACAGATGGTACAATAGCACCAAGTGACTGGATCGGATTATTTTTTTGCGATTTTCGTATTTGCTGTGCGGACGTATTTTCATGGCAATGACATCGAAAATGGCTCTTTTCCGTATAGCGACAGGCGTATAGGACGTGTGGTCGCTGTGTTTTCGTGCGGATGAATTCTGATTTCATGATCGAAAGACTGAGAAAATATAGAAGGGAATTTTCCCGAAGGATTTATGGAGGTGTGTTTTTTGTCGTTCAATCGTAATGGCAATCATGGAAAAGGCGGACAGAAGGTACAAGTCATCCCGCTGGGCGGCTTGGGTGAGATCGGAAAGAATATGACGGTCATCCGCGTGGATGATGAAATCCTCGTGGTAGACTCTGGGCTGATGTTCCCGGAGGAGGATATGCTGGGGATTGATCTTGTTATCCCGGATATTACCTATCTCATCGAGAACCGTGATATGGTCAAAGCAATCGTGCTGACGCACGGACATGAGGATCATATCGGTGCTCTCCCGTATGTGATGAAGCAGATTCCGTGTCCTGTGTACGGTACGCGTCTGACGCTAGGCATACTGGAGGGACGTCTGAAGGAGAACGGGGTGGACTCGACGAATCTGCACTCCGTTATGGCTGGTGACATCATCAATATCGGGTGCTTCAGCGTCGGGTTTATTCGAGTGAATCACTCCATCCCCGATGCGGTCGGACTTTCGATCAAGACCCCTGTAGGAATGATCGTCCATACGGGCGACTTCAAGCTCGACTATACGCCGGTAGATGGGCAGATGACGGATTTCCGCCGCTTTTCCGATCTTGGCAACAAGGGAGTTCTGCTCCTGCTCGCTGACAGTACGAACGCCGAGCGTGAGGGACATACGGCGAGCGAACGGACAGTAGGTGCGGCATTTGACAAGGCATTTCACAATGTGCGTGGGCGCATTATTGTCGCCACGTTCTCTTCGAATGTGCACCGCATTCAGCAGGTCATTGATACGGCGGTCAAGTACAAGCGGCGCGTTGCCGTTCTTGGCCGCAGCATGGAGAATGTTGTCGGCATCTCACTTGAGCTCGGCTATCTGACTGCGCCTGAGGGGACGATTATCGGCATCGATGAGATCAATAACTATCGTGCGGAGCAGATCGTCATCGTGACAACGGGCAGCCAGGGCGAGCCGATGTCCGCACTCTCACGCATGGCTGCATCCGATCATCGTAAAATCACGATTGTACCGGGCGATACGGTCATCATTTCGGCGACGCCGATCCCGGGGAACGAGAAGCTGGTATCCAAGACGGTGGATAATCTGATGAAGCTCGGTGCCAATGTCATTTACGGGCGCGATAAGGGGATCCACGTTTCGGGACATGGAAGCCGCGAGGAACTGAAGCTGATGCACAATCTTGTGCGTCCGAAATTTTTCATGCCCGTACATGGCGAATATCATCACCTCGTTCAGCACGCGGGGCTTGCCCGTGAGCTCGGGATGCCGAAGGAAAATATCTTTATCAGTGAGAACGGACAGGTGCTTGAGTTCACGAAGGAAAAGGGACAGGTCGTTGGACGCGTGCAGTCGGGCATGGTCATGGTGGATGGGCTTGGTGTTGGTGATGTTGGCAATATCGTTCTGCGTGATCGTCGTCAGCTTTCACAGGACGGAATCCTCATCATTGTTGTCGCGATGAGCCGCCAGAGCAACCGCGTTGTCTCAGGACCTGATATCGTCTCACGCGGCTTTGTCTACGTACGTGAATCGGAGGCACTGATGGATGAGGCGCGTGCCCGCGTTCAGCAGGCACTCGACCGCTGTGAGGACGAGAATGTGCGTGAGTGGTCGGCGATCAAGTCGAATGTGCGCGATGCGCTCAGCCGCTATCTGTTCGACAAGACACGCCGCCGCCCAATGATCCTTCCAATCATTATGGAAGTTTGATCTATGTACGCCGCTCCAAATCGGAGCGGTGTTTTCGTTGGAAAATATTGATGATATTGCTGCACAGATAACTTGAAGTCGCGCAGAAAAAGAGATAGAATAAGCATGTTTTGTGATAGTTTTTGAAGTGGATGAGGAGGAGTTTTATGACAGCGGCTGAACAGAAAGAGCTGCAGCTCTTTGCAGTGAAGGTGCGCGAAGGGATTCTGCGCGGCACGCATGCGGCGAAAAGCGGGCATCCGGGCGGATCACTCTCGTCAGCGGACTATTTCACCTATCTCTACAATAAGGAAATTCGTGTCGATCCGAAAAATCCGCGTGATCCGAACCGCGACCGCTTTGTTCTTTCCAAGGGGCACGTTGCACCGGGGCTCTATGCGACACTGGCGAACTGCGGATTTTTCCCCGTGGAGGAACTGCTGACCCTCCGTCATATTGGATCGCGTCTGCAGGGGCATCCGAATATGAACCTCACGCCCGGCATCGATATGTCTACAGGCTCGCTTGGTCAGGGGCTTTCGACGGCTGCGGGCATGGCAAAGGGCGCGAAGTATCTTGGAAAGGACATCAACGTCTACACACTGCTCGGTGATGGCGAGCTTGCCGAAGGACAGATCTGGGAGGCGACGATGTTCGCCGCGCACTATGGTCTCGACAATCTCTGCATTGCGGTGGATGTCAACGGGCTTCAGATCGACGGCAAAACAGCAGATGTCATGAATAGTGCTCCTGTGGATAAGAAATTCGAGGCGTTCGGCTGTGCCGTTCAGTGGATTGACGGGCATGATTTCACTGCTCTTGCGTCGGCATTCCGCACGTTCCATGCGAATAAGGGCAGCAAGAAACCAACGGTGATTCTGATGAAGACGGTCAAGGGCAAGGATGTCTCCTTTATGGAGAATCAGGTCGGCTGGCATGGCAAAGCTCCTAACGATGCCGAGCTTGCCCAGGGGTTGGAGGACTTGGCTGCGGTTCGAAAGAGCATCGAGGAGGCATGAGCATGGCAGAGGTAAAGAAAATCGCAACCCGTGAGAGCTACGGCAATGGATTGGTGGAATTAGGAAAAGAACACGATAACGTCGTTGTGCTGGATGCGGATCTTGCCGGTGCAACCAAGACGGCAATCTTTAAGAAGGCATTCCCCGATCGTCACTTCAATTGCGGCATTGCAGAGTGCAATCTGGTGGATGTCGGCGCAGGTCTGTCGACGATGGGGCTCGTGCCGTTCGTCTCGACGTTTGCCATGTTTGCGGCGGGGCGTGCCTATGAGCAGGTGCGCAATACGATCGGATATCCTCATCTGAACGTCAAGATCTGTGCGACGCACGGCGGCATCTCCGTCGGGGAGGATGGTGCGTCGCATCAGTGCTGTGAGGATTTTGCTCTCATGCGTACGATCCCCGGCATGACGGTCATGTGCCCTTCGGATGATGTGGAGGCGCGCAAAATGCTGCATGCTGCCTACGAGATGGATGGTCCTGTCTACATCCGCTTTGGCCGTGCAGCAACGCCGGTCTACCATGCAGAGGATTTTCCTTTTGTTGTTGGCAAGGGAGAGGTGCTGCAGGATGGCACGGATATCGCGGTCATTGCCACGGGGATTCTCGTGCCGGAGGCGATCGAGGCAGGAAAACGTCTTGCGGCCGAGGGCATCAGCATACGTGTGATCAACATGGCGACGATCAAGCCGCTCGATACAGAGATCGTTCTCCGTGCAGCGCGTGAATGCGGGAAGATTGTCACGGTAGAGGAACATAACATCATCGGCGGACTTGGCGAAGCGGTCTGCGCTACGCTTGCGGAAGGATGCCCCGTTCCTGTCCGCCGTGTCGGTGTCAATGATGCGTTCGGACACTCTGGCCCTGCGGCCGAGCTCCTGAAGGAGTTTGGTCTGACTGCAGACCATATTGCCGAGGCGGCACGCACGCTGGCGGAAAAATAATATCCATGCAGAAGATGTTCTCTTTCATTGGAGAACATCTTTTGTTTTATCCGTGCTTTCCTAGATTGCGCGATATTCCTTTTTCCCTTATAATAGGAATAAGAGTCATAAGAGTTATATGAAATGAGGATGTTATGAGAATACAGGGCGTAGTGTTTGACGTTGATGACACGCTGTATGATATGGCTCAGCCATTCTATGCTGCATTACGAAGACTCTATGGAGAGCGCAGTGAGTTCGACTTGCCATCTCTCTTTCTATCCTTTCGCCGCCATAGCGATGAGCGGTTTGAGGAGTCACAAACAGGGAAAATCAGTATGGAGCAATTCTATATTTATCGCATCCAAAAAACGCTAGAAGAAGCTGACGTTCAGACGACGGATGCGCAGGCGTTGGCCTTTCAGCGCGTCTATATGGGGCTCCAGTATCAGATTCGGCTCTCGCCGATGATGATCCGTATGTTCAACGAGCTTCGTCCGCGCGCCAAACTCGGTGTGATTACCAATGGCGAATCTGCACATCAGAGAAAAAAGATAGCCTCCCTCGGTCTCTCAAAATGGATACCGGAAGAGACGATGATCGTATCAGGTGACCACAAGTTTCGTAAACCAGACCCCCGCATTTTCCAACTGATGGAGGAACGTATGGATCTGGATAAAGCAGGGCTTCTCTATGTCGGTGATGCGTTTGAGATGGATGTGAAAGGTGCGATAGAGGCAGGCTGGAGTGCTGTTTGGTACAATCGTCGTGATCGTGCCGTGCCGACGGATGCTGCGGGTCTGTCATTCACCGAGGTTTCGTCCGAGGATAAATTGCTTTCGGTCGTTGTGAAAGCCGTGCGCGGATGATTTGAACAGCATTTATCAGTGATTCCTGAAACCTGAAATAACATAAAAATAGCTCATCCTTATGGATGAGCTATTTTGTACTGCTTAAGTCGCAGAATTACTTATTCTGGTCGATGAGAGCCTGAACTTCGGGTGCCTTTCCATCCGAGCCGAGGACTTCCTTGATCTTGTGAGCAACGAGCTCCTTGATGTAGTTACGACCATCGGACAGGTACTGACGCGGGTCGAAGTGCGACGGCTCCTTCTTGAAGTGCTCGCGGATGCCTGCCGTCATCGCAAGACGCAGATCAGAATCGATGTTGATCTTGCAGACAGCCGACTTTGCGGCACGGCGGAGCTGATCCTCGGGAATGCCGACCGCATCCGGCATGTGGCCACCGTTCTCGTTGATGATCTTGACGTACTTCGGAATAACAGAGGATGCACCATGGAGCACGATGGGGAACCCGGGGATGCGCGTCTCGATATCCGCAAGGATGTCGAAACGGAGCGGCGGCGGGACAAGAACGCCATCCGCATTGCGCGTGCACTGATCCGGCGTGAATTTAAATGCGCCGTGCGAGGTGCCGATCGCGATGGCGAGGGAGTCAACGCCCGTCTTCTCGACGAAGTCCTGGACTTCCTCCGGCTTCGTGTAGGACGCATTTTCTGCCGAGACGTTGACATCGTCTTCGATCCCTGCCAGCTGACCAAGCTCCGCCTCGACAACAACGCCGTACGCATGTGCATACTCGGCAACGCGCTTAGCAAGTGCCACGTTTTCTGTGTAGGGGAGATGCGAGCCGTCGATCATGACGGAGGTGAAACCGCCATCGATGCACGCCTTGCAGATGTCAAAATCTGCGCCGTGATCGAGGTGAAGCGCAATGGGAATATCGTTGATTTCGAGTGCTGCCTTGACGAGATGGACAAGGTACTCATGACGGGCATACTTGCGTGCACCTGCGGAGACCTGCAGAATCAGCGGAGACTTTAACTCTCCGGCGGCATCCGTAATCCCCTGGACAATCTCCATGTTGTTGACGTTGAAAGCGCCGATGGCATATCCGCCGTCGTAGGCTTTCTTAAACATTTCTTTTGTTCCGACGAGTGGCATGTGATTACCCCCTAAACAGATTAACAATGATTCATCGAATGTCTTAATTATAGCATAGATTATTGAGTGAAGATACCGCTTTTTGAAATTTCCCATCGGTTCTGCTATAATGGGAACACTAATCGGTAAAGGCGGGTGCATCGCGTGCAGTTAAAGCGCTTGGAGGCTTATGGATTCAAGTCATTCGCCGAGCGAATTGTCGTCCAGTTTGATCAGGGAATCACAGCGGTTGTGGGACCGAATGGCAGTGGAAAAAGCAATATTACCGACGCAGTGCGCTGGGTTCTGGGGGAACAGAATATCCGTATGCTGCGTGGGCTGCGTGCCGAGGACATCATCTTTGCCGGCTCTTCTGCACGGCGTGCGTTGAGTGTGGCAGAGGTAATTCTTGTATTTGACAATACGGATAAGACGCTGCCCATTGACTACGAGGAGGTTGTGGTCAAGCGCCGACTGTATCGCAATGGGGACAGTGAAATATACCTGAATGACTCCCGCTGTCGTATCAAGGATATATATCAGTTGTTTGCCGACACAGGGATCGGACACGATGGTATGAGCATCATCGGACAGAATCGCCTGAACGATATCCTTGACAGCCGTCCGGAAGATCGGCGCGTTTTTTTCGATGAAACTGCGGGGATCACAAAATACCGCACGCGCAAACAGGAGGCACTCCGCAAGCTGCGTGACAATGATACTGACCTCGTGCGCTTGAGTGACATTATGCACGCGCAGGCCACTGAGCTTCAGCCGTTGTCCCAACAGGCGGAAAAGACCAAACAGTTCCGTGGACTGGATTCAGAGCGACGGAGCTACCAGCTGACTGCCCTTGTCCACCAGCACGAAAGCCTGCAAAAAGAGCAAGAATCCGCTGATCGAGATCTGCATGTGCACGAAGAGGCAGAGATACGTGCGATGCAGGAGAGGAAAGAAAAAGAAGATCAGAAGACTGCACTCGAAGAGAAAATGGCTGCCATTGATCTCCGTATGGGAGAACAGGAGCAAAAGAGTACAGAGCTTCAATCTAAGCTGGATCATTTAACCAGAGAAGCTGCTCTCCTGGAAGGGCGCCGGGATGAAGGAGAGAAACGAAAAGCATATATTGAGCAACAACGCCAGTCTGCCGAAGTTAAGATTCAGACGACACTACAGGAAATTGCTCAGATTGATGCTCTCCTCGTACGGAAAAGAGAGGAATGTACCGGAAAAGAACATGCGCTGCATGAGGCATGTGCTGAACTTGAACGCGTGCAGGCTCTCGTGCATACAGAGGAAAAGGAACAGGAGCGTAATGCGCATGCACGGCACGCCGTGCAGCGTGTGTTGGCACGCCTGCGTGAAAAACTTGCTGCCGTATCGGGGGCGCATCAAGACAGCGACCATGCGGCATCGGCACAGGAGGAGCTTGCCCGAAGAAGGTCACTTTTGATAGAGACACAGTCTGAAATTACAGCAGCAGAGGATGCGGCCCGCCGTATCGAAGAAGAATTGTGCGGGGGGAAAGAAAAATGCAGCCGCATCCAACAAGAGATGGAAGAACTTCGCCGCGCACAGGAGAATGATGAACGGCAGATCAGACAGACTGAGGGCGAGATGCTCCGTGCACAGCAGAGTCTGGAGTTTCTTCGGCGTATGCAGGAGAGCTATGAGGGATTTGGCAAGGACGTACAGATCGTCCTCCGTGCCCAGGAGCCGTGGCGAAGCCACGTGGCGGGAACCGTCGCCGATCTCATACGTATTCCGCAGCGCTTCCTTGCGGCAATGGAGGCAGCGCTCGGTGGGAGTGTGCGCAATATTGTCACCGAAGATGCACAGACGGCAAAGGAAGCGATCGGCTATCTGAAACGGAATCATGGCGGACGCGTCACCTTTCTCCCACTGACGACGATTACGGTGCGCCCTCCACGGGATATAGATACCAAGCAGCATAAAGGCATTATCGGCTGGGCGAATACACTTGTTCAGGCGGATGGACGATTCCAGAGGGTCGTGGATCATCTCCTTGGACAGACACTGGTGATGGAAACCCTTGACGATGCTCTTGTGACAGCGAAGAAGGAAGGATATCGTCTTCGCATCGTCACACTTACCGGAGAGTTGCTGAATCCCGGCGGGTCACTTTCGGGTGGAGGGCGAAGGAAACAGCAGACAATGCTGCTCAATCGCCATGCGGAGATCGAGACAACTGAGGCGAATCTTGCAGCGAAAAGCAAACTATGCGGCGAATATCGTGCTGCACGAGAAGCGCATCAGAATGCGTGGCAAATAAAAGATCGTGACGTTCAGCGTTGTACGAAGCGAATCGAGCAACTGTCGGGTGAACTATTAAAAAACAATGGAAATCGTGAACTGCTACAGGCGCGCGCACTGGATCATGCAGAGGCCGTTCAGAAGATGGAGCATGCTGAGCAGGAACGTGCCATATACTCCGCACAGCTCGCCAAGAAACGTGTGCAGTTGGAGCGTCATATTGCGCAGTGTGAGGCACATGAGTCTCGCTTTATCCATGAACAGGAGAAGCTGAATCAGGCTGGCAGGGAGTACGGTGCTGCATTAAAAAAGACAGCGGACGCCATCCATGCACTCGAAGTGGAGCTTGCCTCACTTCGAACCTCCATTGATACGGAGGAAATGCATCGTAAGTCCCGCGTATTGGAAGAGCAGGATGCCCGTAAGACACAAAGTGATATTACTGCCCAAGAGAAACAGCTGTCTGAGGAACTGACAGAGGGGACAGCGCGGATCGCATCGCTCTCAGAGGAGATATCTGCACAGGAGAAACTCCTTCGTGAGAGCAGGAAAAACAGCAGTGATCTCCGGGATGCACGTCTTGCCCACGAAGCAGACGTGCGCGTTTTGGATGAGGCACTGAAGAAATGTCTCTTAAATTTGGAAGAGATCCGCTCCAAACGGCATGAGTGCGATAAGCTCGTGGAACGGATTCAGCTGCGCATGGAGGACTGTCGTGAGCGTTTACTGAGCGACTTTGGCCTCACGCCCGAATCAGCATCTGTCCAGGCAAAGCATGCAGAGCCGCAGGTAGTCAGCGCCTATCTGCACGAACTCGAATCCGCCATCCAATCGCTTGGCACAGTCAATCCGAATGCCATAGAGGAGTACGAAGAAAAGAAAGCGCGATACGAGGAAGAAGAACGTCAAGTAGAGGATCTGAAGTCGGCCAAACAGGATATCGAGCAGATCATTCAAAAGATAGACCAGGATATGACCCGGACATTCCGCGAAGCGTTCCGTCAGATTCAGGAGTATTTCAACAAGATATTTGTGCGGCTCTTTGGCGGAGGAATCGCAGAATTGCGGCTGACGGACAAGGAAGATATTCTGAACAGCGGTGTTGAGATTCTCGTTACTCTGCCGGATAAGAAACGGCAGAATCTGTCTGCTCTATCTGGTGGTGAGCGTGCACTCACGGTGATCGCCTTGTTGTTTTCCTTTCTTCGCTATCGGCCGTCTCCATTTTCTATTCTCGACGAGATCGATGCGCCGCTGGATGAGGCAAATGTGTTGCGCTTCGGTGACTTCCTGCAGGAGTTTGCAAAACACACGCAGTTTATTGTGGTCACGCATCGAAAGGGAACCATGAGGGCAGCGGATACGATGTACGGCGTTACCGTGGAGGATGCCGGCGTCTCCAAGGTGCTGTCAATCCGCCTGAAGGATTATGAGGCAGAGCAGAGCGCCTAATCAGTGCTTCCTCAGAGAAAGGAGTTGTCGTGGGATTCTTTGATCGCCTGAAAAAAGGCTTAACGAAGACGCGGGAGAATTTTACCCATAGCATTGAACGCTTGATTATTGGCTATGCTGATATTGATGACGATCTCATCGATGAGCTGGAAGAAACCCTTTTGATGGCCGATGTAGGCGTCAAGACGACGGAGATGCTGATTGCATCTGTACGAAAGGGGATCAGAAATAAGGAAATTCAGACGCCGGATGACTTGATTCCTTTTCTGGAAAAAGAAATTGTTCGCATCTTGGATCGTGGAGAGAGTGATACGCCCATGGCGGATCAACCTCCAACGGTGATCTTGGTGGTTGGGACAAATGGTGTCGGCAAGACGACGACCATCGGGAAGCTGAGTGCCTACTATCGTCATCAGGGCAAAAGTGTTTTGCTGGCGGCGGCAGATACGTTTCGCGCGGCCGCCATCGAGCAGCTTGAGGTCTGGGGCAAGCGAGCGGATGTTCAGGTCATTAAACACGGCGAAGGATCGGATCCCGCCGCCGTTGTCTTTGATGCGCTTCAGGCGGCAAAGGCACGCAGAACGGAGCTTGTCATCGTGGATACGGCGGGGCGCCTTCAGACAAAGTCCAATCTCATGCAGGAACTGGAGAAGATCTACCGTGTGATCGGACGCGAGGTCCCGGGGGCTCCCCATGAGACACTGCTTGTTCTCGATGCAGGGACGGGGCAGAACGCGATTAGCCAGGCAGAATTGTTTTCACAGGTAGCCCCTGTCACCGGTGTCGTCCTCACCAAGCTGGACGGAACGGCGAAGGGCGGCGTCACGATCGGCATCACAGCGCAGCTCGACATTCCCATCAAGTGGATTGGCGTAGGCGAGGGCATTGACGACTTACGTCCCTTCCATGCGGAGGATTTCGTCAACGCACTGTTTGCCAAACGCGAAGATGCAGAAGCATAATAGAGACAGGTATCTGTAACGAAAGAAGGGATCGTCGATGGATGAAGATCTGATCGAACATACCGTTCGCAGCGAGGATATATTTGACGGCACGCTGCTTCATGTGCGCCGCGACATAGTGCGTCTGCCGAACGGAAAAGAGGGGGTGCGCGAGTGGATTCGCCATCCGGGGGCTGCGGCCGTACTTCCGCTCCTCCCCGATGGAAATGTTATTCTCGTGCGGCAGTATCGCCACCCGATCGGCAAGGTTACCTTGGAAGTCCCTGCCGGAAAGCTTGATGCCGAAGGGGAAGATCCACTGCACTGTGCGCGGCGGGAGCTGTCGGAGGAGACGGGCTACACGGCGGAGCAGTACGATAAACTGACGACGATTGCAACCACCGTCGGCTTTTCGAATGAGTACATTCATCTGTACCTCGCACGTCAGCTTTCCTCCGGACGACAGCATACGGATGAAGATGAGTTTGTCAATGTGGTACAAATGCCGCTAAAAGAAGCACTGCATCTGGTCAATACAGGAGAAATCATCGATGCCAAAACCATCATCTCGCTGATGATGGCAGCACCGCATTGTCCCATCGAGTCATAGGAGATATTGATGTTCGGATTTGATTTACAGGAAATGCTGCTCGGCATTCCCGGGCTTGTCATTGCAATGACCTTTCACGAGTATGCGCATGCGCGTGCCGCCGTCTCTCTGGGGGACTTTACCCCGCGTCTCATGGGGCGGTTGACGTTGAACCCAACGGCCCATATCGACCCCATTGGTCTCCTGATGCTCTTCTTGGTACGATTCGGATGGGCAAAGCCGGTCATGATCAATCCAAGCAATTTTCGTCAACCCAAACGTGACGATATCCTCGTATCACTCGCGGGGCCGATGATGAATTTGTTCCTCGGCTTTGTGGCTTTTTACGTTATGCTGCTGATCAATGCACACCGCCTTGATGTCTCGCAGATCACCTATACGATCATACAGATGATCTTTGTCTACAACGTGAACTTCGCCATTTTCAATATGCTTCCTATTCCGCCGCTCGATGGCTCGCATATTCTCCGCAACCTGCTGCCGCCGGATCTTGCTTATCGTTATCAGTCGATAGAACGATACAGTATTCTCATCATGATCGTATTTATTGCCACACCGATTCTGAGCGTTGTACTGATGCCGCTTTTTCGATTGGTTTACGGATTCTATAAAGTGCTTGGATCGGCACTCCTATTTTAGGTTGTGTCATGAAGGACGACTATCTGGTCAAATTAGATGCGTTTGAAGGACCCATGGATCTGCTCATGCATCTTATTGAAAAGAATAAGATCGATCTCTACGATATTCCAATTGCCGATTTGACGCGCCAGTATCTAGATCATATTGACAGGCTCTACCAGTTCGATATTGAATATGCCAGCGAGTTCTTGGTCATGGCGGCAACATTGCTGCGGATTAAAGCCCGTATGCTGCTTCCTCCAGCCGAAACAGATGAGGAGCAGGAAGAAGATCCGCGCAGGGAACTTGTCGAACGTCTATTGGAGTATCGTCGATTTAAAGAAATCGCGTCGCTTCTCGCAACGATGAACGATGCACAAAGTCCCTATGTGGAACGCTCTCCCATGCCGCTCCCTGCGCATCGCATGCCGCTGCTTGGTCTTTCTCCTGATGCGCTGTTGCGGGCTTTTTCGGATGTCCTGCGCGCGCAGGAGAAGCCACGCATCCCGACGGTTGTCATTTCAGCGGAGGAGTATCGTGTGCAGGATAAGATGGCGGATATTCTGTCTCTTCTCCATACACATCATGGCCGCATGAAACTGAGCGACGCGTTTCCCAGCGGAACGCGGGAAGAGCTGCTCTCTGCCTTTTTGGCACTGCTGGAGCTCGTCAAGATGCAGACGGTACTCGTTACGCAGGAATGTCTGTATCATGTGATTACGATTTCAACAAAGGAGGGTAGCAGTGCAGTCTCTTAGCCGCTCGAGTATTCTTGAAGCCGTTCTGTTTGCCGCAGGTGCACCGCTTCCACTCTCAAAACTGGCAGAGATCATCGAGGTTCCGGAGTGGGAGGTGCAGGAGGCGCTGACCGTCCTCGAACGCGATATCGCTGCGCAGGGGCGCGGAATATTTTTGCGCAGATCGGCAGGCGGCTATCAGATCGTGACGCACCCCAGTGCCTTTCCGTGGGTGCAGAAGCTCGCTGAAAAAATACAGCCGACACTGTCCTCGTCTGCGATGGAAACCCTTTCCATTATTGCCTATCGGCAGCCCATCACCAAGCAGGAGGTAGAACACATCCGCGGGGTGCGCGCCGAACGCTCCATTGGACGGTTGATGGAGCTGGAACTTATCTGTGAAATGGGACGTAAACCCGTCGTCGGGCGTCCCATTCTGTATGGAACGACAGATTTGTTTTTGCGCTCCTTTGGCCTAGCGCGGATAGAGGATCTTCCTGCCTTACCGAACATCGACGATATAAAGAAGACGCTGGATGATGACCAGCTGCGTCTATTTGAGGAGATGCAGGGGGCATCGGATTCTACGGAAGAAGAATAACTTAGCTTATGCGAAATAAAGGGGTGGAATCATTGGTAGAACTGCTCGCGCCTGCGGGAACGAAAGAGGCTTTTTATGCTGCTGTTGAAAATGGAGCGAATGCCGTCTATCTCGCGGGAAAAATGTTTGGTGCGCGTGCCTATGCGGCCAATTTTGACGAGCAGGAACTGAGCGATGTCATCCGCTATGCGCATCTGAAGAACGTTCAGGTACACGTCGCTGTCAATACGATCATCGACAATGAGGAACTCCCTAAGTTAAAGGAATACCTATCCTTTCTTTCCTCGGTTGGAGCAGATGCTGTATTGGTACAGGATCTCGGCGCGGCACGTCTGGCACAGCAAATCGCACCGTCTCTTCCGCTGCATGCGAGTACGCAGATGACCATCCACAACAGTGCAGGGGTAAAGGCTCTTGCAGCGCTTGGATTTTCCCGCGTCGTTCTCGCACGGGAATTGTCCATTCCTGAGATACAGAAGATATGCTGTGAGAGCAGTATTGAGATCGAATGCTTTGTGCATGGCGCACTCTGTGTCTGTTACTCAGGACAATGTCTGATGAGCAGCATGATCGGCGGGCGCAGCGGGAATCGTGGCCGCTGTGCGCAGCCCTGCCGCCTTCCGTATACACTGATCGATGCAGCAGGACGAGATGTGCTCGGCGATTCTGCCGGAAATTTTCTGCTCTCTCCGCGCGATCTGAATGCCGTTGATCTGATTCCACAGCTGCTCGACGCAGGGATATATTCGCTGAAGATCGAGGGGCGGATGAAACGTCCTGAGTATGTTGCGACCATTGTCCGCACGTACCGAAAGGCGATCGATCACTATCTTGCTGCAAAAAATCCGCCGATCGACGATGATGATCGCGATCATCTGGCGCAGGTGTTTAATCGGGACTTCACAACAGCATACATGGAAAGACACCAAGGGAAGCAGATGATGAGCGACCGCCGTCCGAACAATCGGGGGCTCTTGGTCGGCCGTGTCGTCGATTATGATGCCCGTACGGAAATGGTGTCGCTGAAACTTGCCCGTGATCTTGCTGTTGGCGATCAGCTGGATTTCTGGGTCAAAGTCGGAGGACGCGTTTCTGCGGAGATCGAACATCTCTATGACGAAGAGGGGCGCGAGTGTCCGGCAGCATCTGCGGGGGATATTGTCTCCTTTCGGATCCGTGGGCGTGTACGTATGCATGACCGAGCCTTCAAGGTCTATGATACAAAACTGATGGAGACGGCGCGCCGTTCCTATGCAGCGGATGCTCTTGCTAAGATTCCTGTCGCCATGCACCTTCATGCCAAAGTACGAGCTCCGCTGACCCTTCATATTGAAGATGATGCAGGAAACTGTGTCGATGAAAAAAGTGAGTACCTGCCGGTGCGCGCGACAAAGCGTCCTCTCACCAACGAAATAGCAAAAGCACAGATGGAACGCCTGGGAACAACGGCGTTTGTCATGAAAGAACTCACCTGTGAGATCGATCCGGAAGTAATGGTTCCCGTCAGCGAACTGAATAAGCTCCGCAGAGCAGCTATTGCCGCACTAGAAGAGGTACGCATTAGCCACTTTCAGGCGAAGAAAAAGACATGTCACGTCACGGTTCCGGTACGGGAGAATGTGCCGACTGCACCTCCTGCAAAATTGATGGTCTCTGTGGATTCCCTTGCGGCTGCCGAAGCAGCAATTTCCGGCGGTGCAGATGGGATTCTCTACGGCGGTGAGTCCTATGAGGGGCGCCATTTGCAGCCGCGTGATTATGATGCTGTCTGGGACTATGCACAGGCGCATCACGTACGCATTGACTATAATACGCCACGTATCGTCCATGAAAGTGAATGTGCTGCATTGGCGGATCTTCTGGCACATTTTGAAAACAAATTACCTGCTGCTCTTCATGTCCATAATATCGGAACTGCCCATCTCGCGCAGGAGCATTGTTCTGCTGCTCTTCATGCAGATGCATCAATGATCAGCTACAATAGGGCAACCATTGAGTTTTTGCAGTCTTATGGCTTTAAGGAAGCAACGATTTCGCCAGAGTTAAACGAAAAACAGGCAGCGCGGCTCGCCCATGACTCTGCCATCCCGCTCAGCATGATGGTCAGCGGCCGCTTGCCGTTGATGGTATCGGAATACTGTGTGCTCGGAAGTTTTCTCGGCGATTTAGATAAGGGACAGTGCACGATGCCATGCCGAAAAGGAAGATATTCTTTGCATGACCGCAAGGGGATCGATTTTCCCATTGTAACCGATCAATTCTGTCGTATGCATATATTGAACAGCAAGAAGCTGTCGCTCCTCCCACATGTTCCGAAGATTTTACGTGCGGGGATTACGACCCTGCGCATCGAAGGACGCGGCACGGCACCGGATGAGCTGCGGCGTACGGTTTCTGCCTACAGGGATGCGATGAAATTATCTCTGCCATTAACTGAGGAAGAAGAAAAGCGCCTGCAAATGCAGGAAGGAAATGACATTACACGCGGTCATTACTTTCGTGGAATCTTGTAGAAGCACCGATTAGTTCTGTCGCATTATTTTGACGCATTCTCGATAAAAAGAGGTACTTATGGACACGGAGTCATTTAAGGTTTTAGAATACGAAAAAATAAAAACCAGACTCGCATCGTATGCCGCCACAGCCTATGGGAAAGAACGATGCAGAAGTATCATGCCATCTTCCGACTATGATCACGTTGCACGGCTTCAGAGGGAGACCGAAGAGGCAGTGCGGGTTGCGCAGATTCAGCCGCCTCCATTTGATGGCATCCATCATCTGCAGGAGATTCTTAAAAGGGCAGGTCGTGGTATTCTGCTGGAGCTGGATGAGCTGCGCTTGGTCAAGAGCACCATTGGCGGCATGAGAGACGTGAAGTGTTTTTTCCGCGATCTGTCTGCTGATGCAGAGCTGCTGAAAGACTTGGCACGGCGCATTGAAATCTTGGGCATGTTGGAACGGAATCTTAAGGCAGCGATTGACGAATACGGAAATTTTCGCGATGATGCCAGCCCCGTCCTTCGTCGCATCACGAATGAGCTGCGTACGGCGCAGTCGCGGGTAAAGGAGCGGCTTTCTTCCATTCTTCACGATGCAGCCTATCAAAAAATGTTTCAGGAAGCTATTGTCACCGTGCGCGATGAACGCTATGTCATCCCGGTCAAGCAGGAATATCGCAGCCAATTTCCAGGTGTCATTCACGATCAATCTGCAAGCGGCGCGACACTGTTTATCGAACCACTCGCCATTGTCGAGCTGAATAACACTGTGCGTCAGATGGGGATTGCACGCGAGCAGGAAATCCTGCGTATTATGCAGCGATTGACCGGTGAAATTGCCCGTTCTGCTGATGTTTTGTCTGCCAACTGCACGATTTTATCCGATCTCGATCTCATTTTTGCTCGTGCTTCTTTGGCGCGTGAGATGAGCGCCTATCCACCGATTTTGAACAGAGACGGGTATGTGCATCTGCGAAGAGCGCGGCATCCGCTGCTCCCTCCGGACAAGGTCGTTCCAATTGATATAGAGCTGGGGAAAACTTTTTCCACACTGCTGATCACGGGGCCGAACACCGGCGGTAAGACGGTTAGCATGAAGACCCTCGGCATTCTTGCGCTGATGTCCCAGTCCGGCTGTTTTCTTCCGGCTGAGTCAGGCTCGGAGATACCGATCTATCAAAATATTTATGCGGACATTGGAGATGAGCAGAGCATCGAGCAGAGTTTATCCACGTTTTCCGCGCATACCCGCAATATTGTACGCATCATCGATCGAGCGACATTTGGCGACCTGGTGCTCCTAGATGAGGTCGGCGCGGGAACTGATCCTGATGAGGGCGCTGCTCTTGCGCGGAGTATCATCGAACACTTCCTTATGAATCGCATTGCTACTGTTGCGACAACGCATTATGCCGATCTCAAAACGTATGCATATACACAGCAAGGCGTTGAAAATGCATCGGTTGAATTTGACCTCAAGACGCTCCGTCCGACCTATCGTTTGCTCATCGGTATACCGGGGGCAAGCAACGCCTTTTCCATCAGCCGCCAACTCGGTCTGCCGGAGGAGATCGTTGCACGGGCGGAAGAATATGTAAGCGAGGATCATGCCCAGTTTGAAACCGTTGTTCACGATTTGGAACGTGCCAAGACGATTTATGAGGAAAAAAATCAGCTCCTTTATAAAAAAGAAACGGATGTTGGCAGGGCTGAGTCACGCCTTCGTGCAGAACGTGCTGCATTTGAGCAGTCGAAGCAGGAACTCCTCCATAAGGCACGCGAAGAAGCCAACAACATTGTACGTGAGGCAAGACGAAGTGCCGAGGAGACCATTCAGTCGCTCAAGGAACAGTTTGATGACCATGGCATCAAGGAACGTCAAAAAGCGATTCAAGCAGCACGGTCAAGACTGAATGAGGCCTATGTGCACAATATATCGCCGAAAATTCCTGCGGAGGGGAGACCCGTTCGCCCCGGTGAGATCCAAAGCGGGGATACGGTTTACATCCGTACGCTTGCCCAGGAGGGTACAGTGCTTTCCGTGCAGGGCAAGGAGCTCAGTGTTCAAGTTGGCGGTCTGCGTACCATGGTCAAGATGGATGCGTGCACATTTGTCGGACACCCAAAGCGTAAAAAAAAGATCAACAAGATACGCATCGGCGGTTCATTGGCGCAAAAATCGGCAGAGGTTCGCCCACAGATTGATGTGCGTGGCATGACCGTATTGGAGGCTGAGGCAGTTCTTGAGAAATTCATCGACGATGCTGTCTTTGCAGGGCTTTCCACTGTGCTGGTCATTCATGGAAAGGGGACAGGAGCGCTGCGCCTTGGGCTGCGTGATTACTTTAAGCGAAATAAATCCATCCGCTCGTTCTCCTTTGCTGATATTGCTGAGGGTGGTACGGGTGCAACCGTTGTTACACTGAAATAGAAGTGAAAAACTCCTCTTGACGCGCGCTTTTTGAGAAAATCTCCTTACAAAATACAAACTTTGTGTTACAATAGAGAAATTGAGTGCACAAAGCGCCTCCAATGGACACATCTTGGGAATCACTGACAAAATGAAATCTGTCAGATTGGCGTATTTTTTCGTCCGAACGAGGTGGAAAACCGGACGCAGAGTGAGACTCTGCACTAGATTTCCCCCCCCAAAGTACGGGCAATAAAGATGCGTCAAGATGATGGCACTAAAATTATCGTGCTTCCCTAGGTTAGGAAGGTATCCATGCAGAAGAGCGAAAAGAAAGCAACGAAGAAGTCGTCAGGGTTTTCCCTGGGAAAGATGCTCCTCGTCGTAGGACTGGTTTTGTTCGTCATGGTCATCGGCGTCGGTTGTGGTTTCCTGACGGCGAGTCTGAATACCAGATCAAATCTTGCAGAGGACATTGTTCCGCCGGCATCGTCGCAGATCTACGATATTCATGGAAATGAGATTGCGAATATCCATGCGGCGGAGAATCGTCGTCCGATTGGCATCAATGAAATCCCCAAAAACCTCCAAAATGCTTTTATTGCGGTGGAGGACAATCGATTCTATGATCATATCGGTATTGACCCACGTGGCATTGTACGTGCGATCTGGGCAAATATTCGCGGCCGGACTGTCACGGAAGGCGGCTCTACGATTACGCAGCAGCTTGCGAAGAATGCCTACCTGACACAGGATCGCACACTGAAGCGCAAGGTACAGGAAGTATTCCTCGCGCTGCAGCTGGAACGGCAGTATACGAAGCAGGAAATTCTTGAGCTCTACATGAACCAGATCTACTTTGGACAGGGAGCCTACGGTGTTCAGGCAGCGGCACGCACCTATTTTGGCAAGGATGCCAAGGATTTGACACTCAATGAGTGTGCCATGCTTGCGGGGATTCCAAAGAGTCCGAACTATTACTCGCCGGTCAACAATATGGATGCGGCGACAGAGCGCAAGGCTGTCGTGCTCGATCAGATGGTTAAGTACGGCTATATCAGTGACAGTGAAGCCGCAGCGGCAAAGAAGGAGCCGCTGCATATTGCAAAAAATACAAATGATGGCGGCAAGAGTGCCTCCTATTTTGTGGACTACGTTCTCCAGCAGCTGGCAGAGAAATATGGAGATGATGCGATCTACAAGGACGGTCTGAAGATATATACAACCATCGACATGGATATGCAGGCCGCGGCAGAGACGGCGATGAAGAATCTGCCGACCTACTTTACGGATGCCAATGGGATCGTTCAGCCACAGGGAGCATTGGTCGCCATCGATCCGCATACGGGCTATATTAAAGCGATGGTTGGCGGACGTGGAACGGATCAGTTCAATCGTGCGACACAGGCAGTCAGACAGCCTGGCTCAGCGTTTAAGCCCTTCGTTTTTGCCGCTGCTCTCGAGAACAAGTATACGCCGGAATCCATCATCGAAGACAAGCCGCTGAAGGTCGGTTCTTGGGAGCCGCAAAACTACAGCCGCAACTTCTCCGGCAAGGTTCGCCTGCGCGATGTTGTACGCTGGTCGCTCAATGTTCCAACCGTTCGTATCGCACAGGATATTGGCATCGATAAAGCAATTTTTTACGCGCAGGAGATGGGAATTTCCACATTTGTCCTGGATGGTGCGACGAATGACCGTAATCTGGCAACAGCCCTGGGCGGAATGACGCGCGGTGTAACCCCGCTGGAACTGACCAGCGCCTATGGTACATTTGCCAACCGTGGCATCCACGTCAAACCCGTTGCTATTCTGCGTGTCGTATCGCGTACCGGGAAGGTACTCGAAGAAGCAGAGCGCAAAGAAAAGAGTGTTATGTCAGCGGACAATGCGGCGGCACTGACGGCGATGCTTGAAGATGCCATTCGGCGCGGGACGGGTACGCGCGCCAACATCGGACGCCCGGCCGCAGGAAAGACCGGCACAACGAGCGACTATCATGATGCATGGTTCGTCGGTTATATACCGGATCTGGTTGCCGGCGTGTGGATCGGAAATGACAGTGTCAGTGACTTGCACGGCATGTCCGGTGGTATGACCCCCGCCGTTATTTGGCAGGCATTTATGCAGAAAGCATTGGCTCAGATGCCCATACGAAGCTTCGCTGGGAGTTCGGCCCATTCTGACACGTCTGCCAAAGAGGAGACGGCAGTCGATCATGAGAAGTCCTCTGGTGAGAAAAAGGCAGCGGATGAAAAAAAGAAGGAGCAGGGAAAGACCTCTGGAAGCACTTCCAAGGGCGGGGGAAATACTGCTCCTGCGGAATCCGTACGTTCTGCACCGGTCGAGTCTCAAGGAGCTGCGCCTGAACCTGGCATGGGGATAGAAAAAGGACAAAACTAGAGAAGAGAGGATCATTCATTGAATGCTGTTGATATTTTAAAGGAGCGCGGGTTTCTTGCACAGTGCACAGACGAAGCTGCACTGCGCGACCTGCTCGATCATGAACAGGTGACATTCTACACAGGATTCGATCCGACGGCAGACAGCCTCCACGCAGGACATTTGATTGCACTTATGGCCATGTCCCACATGCAGCGTGCAGGACATCGTCCCATTTGTCTTGTTGGTGGCGGCACGGGGACAGTAGGTGATCCTTCAGGACGAACAGATATGCGCAAGGTCATGACCGATGAAACCATTGCGCATAATTGCGATTGTTTTCGGGCACAGATCTCGCACTTTATCGATTTTACGGATGGACGTGCCATCATGGTCGATAACGGCGACTGGCTGCGCAAGCTCAATTATATTGATCTGCTCCGCGATGTTGGAGCACACTTTACAGTAAATCGTATGCTTGCTGCAGAAAGCTATAAACAGCGGTGGGAGAAAGGGCTTACCTTCCTTGAGTTCAACTACATGATTATGCAGGCGTATGATTTCCTAGAGCTCAACCGACGCTACGGCTGTCGCCTTGAAATGGGCGGCGACGACCAGTGGTCGAATATTATCGCCGGTGTCGAACTCTGCCGTCGCAAGAAGAATATTACCGTATTTGGCCTAACCAATAAGCTGCTGACCAAAAGCGATGGAAAGAAAATGGGCAAAACGGCGGGCGGAGCACTTTGGCTTGACCCGAAGAAGACTTCTCCCTATGATTTCTATCAGTATTGGCGGAACGTCGATGATACGGATGTTTTGACCTGTCTCTCTCTGCTCACATTCCTCCCCATGGAGGAAGTGCATCGTCTGACGTCCGTTGAAGGGCAGGAGATGAATCACTCGAAGGAAGTGCTTGCCTACGAGGTGACGAAGATCGTTCATGGAGAGCAGGAAGCACATAAGGCACAGGAGATGGCGCGGGCTCTGTTCGGTGGTGGTGTCTCTGAACAGGTTCCACAGCTCCATGTGACATGTGGAGAGAAGCTGATTGATGCACTGACGCGCGAGGGCGTCTTTTCTTCCAAAGGAGAGGCGCGCCGCTTGATTCAGCAGGGCGGTGTCACGCTCAATGAGACGCGCGTCTCGGATGAACATTATGTCTTACAGGCAGATGTTTTTTCAGAGGGGAAAGCACTGCTGAAAAAAGGAAAAAAGAAGCACTATCAGTTGGTTTGCTGAATACTACGTTGACGATGGGAAGGAGATAAATAATGTCCGGGCATTCAAAATGGGCAAATATCAAGCGTAAAAAAGGTGCAAATGATGCAATCCGCGGAAAAATCACGACGAAGATCGGGCGCGAAATCACGATTGCTGTCCGTATGGGTGGCGCGGATCCAACGGGAAATATGCGTCTGAAATTGGCGCTTTCCAAGGCAAAGGCCAATAATATTCCGAAGGACAATATCAATCGCGCCATTCAAAAAGGACTCGGAGCAACCGAGGGCAGCAATTACGAAGAGGTGATCTACGAGGGTTACGGTCCGGGTGGTACAGCGGTAATGCTCGATATTCTGACCGACAACCGTAACCGCACTGCTGCGGATGTGCGTCATCTTTTTTCGAAGTATGGCGGAAACCTTGGACAGGATGGTTGTGTCTCATGGATGTTCAAAAAGAAAGCTGTTTTCGTGGTCGAACGAGATACCTTTGATGATGAGGACGCACTTCTGGAGCTCGTTTTGGAGGCGGGTGCTGAGGACATGCGCTCCGAGGACGATGTCTTTGAGATCGTCGCTGAGCCGGATGCCTACGATGCCATTGAGACTGTATTGGGCGAAAAGGGGATTGAAACGGCATCAGCAGAGGTGACGATGGTTCCTGACACGACGGTTCACCTCGTTGACAAAGATGCGGAGAAAATGCAGACGCTGATTGATGCGCTGGAAGACAATGACGATGTTCAAAACGTCTACAGCAACTATGAAATGGATGAGTAGACGACAACCTTCCTTGAGTGCAGACATCGTGTCTGCACTTTTTTAGGAATCGCATAGGAATATACAATGTTAGTACTTGGTATTGATCCAGGAACAGCTATTTGCGGCTACGGATTTGTAGAGCAAAATGGGTCGCGTTTACATGCACATGCCTATGGAGCTGTTACAACACCATCAAAAATGCCTGTGGAACAGCGCTTGTTAAAAATCCATACAGTGCTCGATGAACTCATCCAAAAATATCGCCCCGATGCAATGGGCGTGGAACAGCTCTTCTTCAATCGCAATGTTACGACAGCCATACCGGTCGGACAGGCGCGTGGGGTCGTACTTCTCGCCGCGGCAAAAAATAACCTTCTGTTGATTGAGAGAACGCCGCTTCAGGTGAAACAATCCGTTACGGGATACGGAAAGGCAACAAAGGAGCAGGTCATCTACATGGTGACAAAACTCCTCCATCTGCCCGAGGCTCCTCATCCTGATGACACGGCGGATGCTCTCGCTGTCGCGATCAGTGCTGCACACTGCATGGACACAATTGCCTTGCGCAATCGATTGTAGGCTCATGTTGACCGAGATGAAATGAAGGCTGAACTTCGCGAGGATTTGTTTTGACAGGAGCAGAGTAGATTTATGATCGGATTTCTAAAAGGAAAAGCAACGCATATCACATCCGACTATTGCCTTCTTGATGTGCATGATGTAGGTTATCGCGTATTCATTTCCAATCAGACGCGTGCACATATCAGTCCAAGTGCGGAAGTCATGCTTTACATTCATACAAATGTACGAGAGGACGCCATTCTTCTCTATGGCTTCTTTTCGCGGGAAGAATATGATCTGTTCCTCCATTTGATCGGCATTTCAGGCATCGGACCAAAAGTCGCTCAGGGAATCCTTTCTTCGGCAACAGTAAATGATTTCTACCGTATGGTGCAGCAAAAGGACGTAAAAGGTATCACAAAACTTCCCGGTATTGGAAAGAAGACGGCTGAGCGTATTCTATTGGAGCTGAAAGACAAGCTATCAGATGTCTCGGTTGCAGATCTGCCGGAAGGTGACAACAACGTCGGAACAAAGACCGAAAATAGTATGATCGCTGAAGCGACAGAAGCGCTTCTCACGCTTGGTTTTCAAGATAGTGAGATTCAGCGTGTATTCCGACAGAGGCATTCCTGCCAAAATACGGAGGAGCTGATCAGGTATGCATTGGCAGAACTACAGCGACTCTGATCCAGGAGAGGAGGGAACACAATGCCTGAGATGGGGGAAGATGAAGAAATCATTTCCTATGAAGAGCAGTCCACCGATGGCTGGCAGTATAGTCTGCGGCCGCGGCGGCTCAGTGAATACATCGGACAGGATAGAGTAAAGTCCAATTTATCCAAATTTATACAAGCGGCGCTGTCGCGGGGAGAAGCGCTCGACCATGTCCTCCTTTGTGGCCCGCCGGGACTTGGAAAGACGACACTCGCGGCCATTATTGCCAATGAGATGGGGGCTAATTTTCGCCAGACATCGGCGCCTGCCATCGAACGGCAGGGAGATCTCGCCTCCCTGTTGACCAATTTACAAGAACACGATGTTCTCTTCATCGATGAGATCCATCGTCTTTCCCATCATGTTGAGGAAATACTCTATTCTGCCATGGAAGATCACGCCATTGATATTATCATAGGAAAAGGGCCAAGTGCGCGATCCATCCGTTTAGACCTCGCACCGTTTACGCTGGTTGGGGCAACGACGAAGACCGGATCTCTATCGGCACCGCTGCGCGACCGATTTGGGATACAGGCGCGGTTAGAGTACTATACGACCGACGCTCTCCTGCTCATCATCGAACGTACCGCTGAGATTCTTTCCGTTCATATTGAACGAGACGGTGCACTTGAGATTGCACGTCGCTCGCGTGGAACGCCGCGCGTTGCCAACCGTATTCTAAAGCGCGTGCGTGATATTGCACAAGTGGCAGGCGAGGAAATTATTTCGCGTTCCGTTACCATCGATGCACTGGATGCATTGGAAGTCGACGAATGTGGTCTAGAGAACAAAGACCGTTATATGCTTGAAGTCATGATTCAGAAATTCTCCGGTGGCCCCGTCGGACTCAAGACCCTTGCGGCGGCACTGAGTGAGATGACAGAGACCATAGAGGATGTCTATGAGCCGTATTTGATCCAGCTTGGCTTTATCGCTCGTACTGCGCGCGGACGTGTTGTGACACAGGGTGGGTATGAACACATCGGGGCACCGTATCCACGCGGTGATGACAGACAGGGAGAGTTACTCTAACATGAAAATGCTTTTGCATATGTGCTGCGGTCCATGTTCCTGCTATCCGGTAAAAAAATTACGCAGCGACGGCATAGAGCCGACCGGGTATTTCTTTAACCCGAACATCCATCCATATCAGGAATGGAAAGCACGGATGCAGGGGGCAGCACAGTTTGCGGAAATGGTGCAGATGCCGATTGTCATTGATCGGGAATATCAGATGCGTTCATTTCTGAAAAAAGCTCTTCCTGCAGAGGATACGCGCGGTGGACGATGCCGTATGTGCTATACATGGCGCCTGCAGGAAACTGCCGCCTATGCGGCACAGAACGGATTCGATGCCTTTACATCAACCCTGTTCTACAGTATCTACCAACAGCATGATCTCATGCGCTCTGTTGCAGAATATTTTGCAGATCAGTACTGCATCACGTTCTACTACGAAGACTTTCGTATCGGATGGCAGGAAGGTATTGATATGAGCAAGGATATGGAGCTCTACCGTCAATCCTACTGTGGATGTATTTTTAGTGAAGAAGAACGATACAGCAAGGAACTGCAAAAAATTCATCGAAAGGAAAATCGGGAGAAGAAACGACAACGCCAAATGCTTTCCGTATGAAAAGGGAGTGCAGCAATGAAATTGTATTTGCGGTGCAGTATTCTTGTCATCAGTACATTTCTGTTCGTTGTTCCTGGCATTGTGTCCGCATCGTGGCAGCCGGAAATTACGGTAGGAATCAGCCAGGGTGTCGCGGAAGCAGAATTTTCCGGAAGGAATGCACCGCTTTATGTATACACAGACGAGCAGCAAAAGAGCCCCATTCTGACGATTCCACAAAAGGAAAAACTGCGGGTTCGATTCCTTCATAATACATTTGAACTCAATGGAAAATTGTATGAGGCTAAGCAGTTATACATTCAGGCAGGCGAAGATGAATCCATTTACATCAACGATATGCCATATCGTGGTTATGTTACATTGCTGAAACAAAACGGTATGACTGTTATCAACCATGTTTTGACGGAGGATTATTTGTACGGAGTTGTGCCCAAAGAAATGCCTTCGACGTGGCCGATGGGCGCTTTACGTGCGCAGAGTATTGCAGCACGAACGTTTGCCCTGAAGAACAGAAATCGCCATAGCGAGCAAGGATTCGATCTGTGTAATACTGCGCATTGTCAAGTTTATGAAGGAAGTTCGGCAGAGACGAAGGAAACTACGGAAGCTGTTGATCGTACGCGCGGAGAAGTGATGTTTTATCATGGTGCCGTCATTGATGCAGTCTTCCATACGGATTCCGGCGGTATGACTGAGTCCGCCGAGCATGTGTGGGGGAGTTATGTTCCTTATCTGCATGCCGTATCTGAACTGCAGACGAAAACAAAGCCGTGGACACAGCGCGTTTCGACGACACTGTTCGTGAAAAAATTGGAGGAGAGCAGCAAAAGAGTCGGGCATCTGAAGTCGATTCATCTTTCTCCTCTCAGCATCGGCAAGGGGAGCAAAGATCGGAGCCCGAGCGGCCGCGTCCAGTTTATTGAGGTCCTCGGTGACAAAGGAATTTGTGTTGTTTCAGGAAATGACTTACGCAGGATATTTGCACTGCCGAGTACCCTGTTTGAGATTCAGCGTGAACCGTTCGATATTGTCTTTCGCGGCTATGGTGGAGGACATGGTCTAGGACTCTCGCAGTGGGGGGCCAAGGCATTTGCCGACCGGGGGAAGACCGACCGAGAGATCCTATCGCACTACTATACGGATATAACCATCGAGAAAATATACTAAATGAACTACGGATACACCGAGCAACACATTGTGTTATGCAGTCCGTAGTCATATAAGGTGAGATCTATGAATATTTCTGATTTCGATTACTTTCTTCCAGAGGAGCAAATCGCGCAAGTTCCGGCAGACCCGCGAGATTCTTCACGCATGATGGTGTTGTCCCCCAAAACACAGAGCATCGAACATCGACACTTTTATCAGCTGGATGAATACCTAACGGATGGAGATGTACTGATATTCAACGATACCCGTGTGATTCCAGCGCGTCTCATTGGTGTAAGACAGCCGACTGGGGGAAAGGCTGAGGTTTTTTTACTGCGCCAACTGGAACGAGATCGATGGGAAGTTCTTGTGAAGCCCGGCAAAAAAATGCGCGTCGGCTCTGTGATTACGTTTGGTCATGAGCTGTCCTGCGAGGTGCTTGCATATACGGATTTCGGCGGACGAATTGTAAAATTCTCCTATGAGGGGATTTTTGAAGAGATTCTGGAGCGTTTGGGGACCATGCCTCTTCCGCCTTACATTCATGAGACACTGCAGGACCCGGAGCGTTACCAGACGATTTATAGCCGAGAGAAAGGTTCTGCAGCAGCGCCGACGGCAGGGCTTCATTTTACGGAGGCCCTTATGGATCGGCTGAGAAAAAAGGGGGTGCGCCTTGGATTCGTCACACTGCATGTTGGCCTCGGTACATTTCGTCCGGTTCAAGTCGATGAGATCGAAGATCATGTAATGCACAGTGAATTTTATTCCATACCGACCGAGACAGCGGACCTGATCCGTATGGCAAAGCAGGAAGGCCGACGAGTAATTGCAGTGGGGACGACCTCCATCCGAACACTGGAGTCTGCGGCGGTCGACCATGGAATGATCGAAGCAAAGCAGGGATGGACGAATATTTTCATCTATCCGGGGTACCAGTTCAAAATCGTTGATGCTGTGATTACAAACTTTCATCTTCCAAAATCCACACTGATTATGTTGGTCAGTGCATTTGCCGGACGAGAATTTACCCTGAAGGCGTACCGAACAGCCGTCGAGGAGAACTACCGATTCTTTTCATTCGGCGATGCCATGTTGATTCAATCACGAGCATAAAGAAAGGACAGTCATACGAAGGTGTTGCTCTTCGTATGACTGTCCCTTACTTTTCCGGAAGCTCGCTCAGGAGGTCATGGTGCTGATTGATCAAATCGGCCATCATTCTCTTACCGTTGACATCCGGATGCAGTCCGTCGGTTGACAGAAGTGGATTTAGGACACTCCACTTTGCATCATAGAAATATGGCTCTATGTCAATGTAATACTCCTGTGATCGAATCCACGCATTGATGAGACTCAACTTCATTTTCCACGTGGGATCCGTTTCAGTATGAAATGCCAGCTGGATACGTTCCGGATTCAGCGGCAGCAGCGTTAAGAAAATAGGACGTATACCATGCAGAGAACATTTCTTTCGGATGGCATCCAGATCCTTTATAATTTCCTGTGCAGGCGTATCCGCACGCAGACTGTTGGAGCCTGTGAGAATCAAAAGATTGGCCGGGTGTAGGGGGAGCACGTCTTGGTCAAAGCGCTCCAGTGTCGTGTGCGATGTATCCCCGCTGCGGCCAAGGTTGAGACATTCAAAGGATAGATATGTCGTATAGCTGTACTCTAGGAATGCGGGGGAGCTCGATATCGCACCGCCTCCATGAGTGATGCTGTCTCCGAGTGCCGCAGCGTAAACATGTCCCGATGGAGATGGATTCACTGTAAATGATGCCACATCCGACCATGTTCCAACGGTATGACCTTTGGCATCCAGCCCGCGTACACGCCAGTAGTAGGTACCGGCATAGGGGCGTGCGTATTCATCGTAAATGGCATTAACATCGGAGATGGTTTGTGCCCAGGCACGGTGTGGATCAGGTTTTGTTCCGTGGTCATGCTTTGGTTTTTCCGTCAGAAGTTCAACCTCGTACGTATGGACGCCATTCATCGGAATCCATTGGTAGACTGGGTAGATTGGCTGATGGAAATTCATGACCTGATCGAAAATATTCGGTAGGGGACGATCGGGAATCGCTGCATTTTGATCGATGACAAGCGGCTCAGCGGAAGAAAACTCGCCGATGGGTTCCTGCTTTAATCCCAAGGCACGGACTCTCCAATAGATTGTTTTATGGGAGGAAAACTTCCGCAGGTCTGCCTGCCAACCATTCGTGAATACATCGCGAGTGCTGGTCAAATGGTATTTCGTGGAAAGTACGATGCCGCCTTCTTGCTCCGGGGGAGCAGAGAGCAGCTCCACTTCGTAGAGAACCGCGTTAGGAATGCTGTGCCAAACGAGAAAGGGCATAAGACTTGCTGGATGTTCTTTTGTATAATGGTAGATTGGAATAGGTGCCTGTGCAGCGAAATAGGGGGAAGCAATCTCCGTCGATGGAGATGTCAGAGCACCGAACATACCGTATGCGGTGATCCGATAATAAAAGGGAATCGGCGCCGAGGAGATCCGGTAGGAAGGTGTTGTTGTAAATTCCGTCTTAACAAGCTCAAATTCAGCTTTGTCTGTGCCCATTCCCGTTGTCTTGATATAGGTATCCACACGATAGTAGCATGGATATGCAGGGCGTTCCCAACGCAATGTGACGATGCCGTCTTCCTCGTATACCTTGGCAGAAATGTCAAGTTCACGAAAATGCAGGAAATCGGTTTTCTCAAGAAAAAAAATGCATCCGATAACGATAAAAAAGATGAGACTTGTAAAAAACAAATATTGCTTCATAGATTCACCCAAAGATGATATGATAGAAAACTCCTTAGAAAGGCAGGGGTCAATATGAAAAAAAAAGGTCTAATTATCGTTCACACCGGTGACGGTAAGGGAAAGACAACGGCAGCCCTTGGAATGGCGATGCGTGCGTGGGGAAATGGCATGCGCGTATTGATCCTCCAATTCATTAAAGGAAGCCGAACCTACGGTGAATTGGAGGCGATCAAGGCACTTCATTCGCTGCAGGGGCGGATTGAGATTCGACAAGGGGGCCTTGGCTTTTCTCAGCGCGGAGACAATAGGGAGGAAAAGCATCGTCAGGCCGCGCAGGAGCTTCTCCATACGGCAAAGAATGAAATCCAACGGGGAATGTGGGATATGGTCATCCTCGACGAATTCAATTATGCATATTCCTTTGGATTTATCCAACGAAATGAATTGGATGATCTGATCGCCGCACGACCTTCCTGTATGCACCTTATTTTCACAGGCAGGAATGCCGCACAGGAACTCATTGAGCGGGCGGATCTTGTCACAGAGATGAAGCTGATCAAACATCCTTATCAACAGGGAATCAAGGCGCAAGAAGGGATCGAATTCTAATCCGATTATAGCATATTTGACAACAGCGTGCTATGAAAGATATACATACTGCAGCAATATTCGGTTGAAAAAAATGGAGGAATGCGCTAAAATCTCTGTCATGTATTTGTTATCTTCACTTGTGCTGAAAAAATTCTTCCTGCATGAGCGAAGTGGAAGTGGGGGAGAATCCTTATGAGAAGCGATGTTGTAAAAAAAGGAGCGACGCGCTGTGCGCATCGTTCACTTTTTCATGCCAATGGATATGGAAAGGAAGATCTTGCAAAGCCACTGATTGGTGTCTGCAATTCATTCAACGAGATTATTCCCGGTCATTTTCATCTCAATACGATTGCGGAAGCCGTAAAACTCGGCGTGGCTGCAGCCGGCGGCACACCGATTGAATTTCCGTCCATCGGTGTGTGTGATGGAATTGCAATGGGGCATACAGGGATGAAATACTCCCTTGCCAGCCGTGAGCTGATCGCCGATTCGATAGAGGCCGTTACCATGGCATCCGGCTTTGATGGACTTGTTCTGATCCCAAACTGCGACAAAGTTGTTCCGGGAATGTTGATGGCGGCAGCGCGTTTGAACATTCCAGCCATTTTGGTCAGCGGCGGACCGATGCTGGCAGGTCGCCATCACGGGCGTAACATCAGTGTCAGTCAGGCATTCGAGGCCGCCGGCATGTTTGCCGCCGGCAAGATGGACGCAGAGGAAATGACGGCGATCGAGGAACATGCCTGTCCCAGCTGTGGCTCTTGCTCTGGGCTTTTTACCGCAAACACCATGAACTCTTTGACCGAGGTGCTCGGCATGGGGCTTCCCGGGAACGGGACAATACCTGCACCGTATACCGGAGAACGTCGTCTGCTCGCCAAGATGGCAGGTACCATTATTCTCGATCTCGTTCGAAAGAATATTTGCCCGCGCGATATAATGACACGTGATGCATTCGAGAATGCCATCACCGTTGATATGGGGATTGGTGGATCGTCCAACACCGTCCTCCACCTTACGGCAATCGCACACGAAGCAGGTATTGAGCTTCCTACGCCTCTCTTTGATGAGATCAGCCGACGCACTCCGTACATTACGAAGTTGAGCCCTGCCGGTACACATCACATGCAGGATCTGAACGAGGCGGGAGGCATCTCTGCGGTGATGAAGGAACTGTCCAAGAAGAATTTGCTTCATCTGGACGCATTGACAGTGACGGGGACTGTACGCGAGCGGATTGCACACGCAGAAGTCCTGGATCCCACGGTCATCCACAGCGTTGATCATCCCTATCGCACTGAGGGCGGTCTTGCCATACTGAGCGGTAATCTTGCACCGGACTATGCTGTCGTGAAAGCATCTGCCGTGTCAGATGATATGCTTACCTATCGCGGATCGGCGAAATGCTTTAACTCCGAAGAAGAGGGAGTAAATGCCATCATGGAGGGGAAGATCCATGATGGTGATGTCGTTGTCATACGCTACGAGGGCCCAAAAGGCGGACCCGGGATGCAGGAAATGCTGAATCCAACTGCCGTGATTACAGGCATGGGGCTCAAGGTTGGGCTCATCACTGACGGACGTTTCAGTGGTGCAAGTCAGGGTGCCTGTGTAGGGCATGTGTCTCCCGAAGCTATGTCAGGCGGTCCTATCGCACTGATCGAAGATGGGGATATGATTACCATCGACATTCCGAATCGCAGACTTGAACTCGAAGTCAGTGATGAAGAACTTGAAAAACGGCGTAAGAATTGGGTAAAACCAGAACAAAAAATCAAAACGGGATACCTTGCGCGTTATGCTAAGTTAACAACATCGGCCAACACCGGCGCAATTCTGCAGTGATTTTGATTCGACCCATGGGAGATTCTCCTCCTATGGGTTGTTTTTATGATGCCGATTCGATATAATGTCGTTGCGTTGTTCAGGAAAAGAATGGAGAAGCGAACAATATGCATATTGTTCTCGTCGAGCCCGAGATCCCTGGAAATACCGGAAATATTGCACGGCTGTGCGCGGGGACAGGAATGGAGCTGCATCTGGTACAGCCACTCGGATTTTCAACCGATGATAAGCACTTAAAGCGCGCCGGGCTCGATTATTGGCATCTTGTCCGCGTTCACTATCACGATTCCTTTGCGGCGCTCCACCAACAATATCATGAGCATACATTTTACTTCTGCAGTACAAAAGCGCGCCACAGCTACTGTGACATATCCTACAAAATAGACGATTTTCTCGTTTTTGGGAAGGAAAGTGCGGGACTGCCGGAGTCTTTATTGACAGATTACGAAGCCAATACTATCCGCATTCCGATGCGGGAAGAAGCACGCTCGTTAAATTTATCCAATGCTGTTGCCGTCGTGGCGTTTGAAGCTCTGCGGCAGCATCGATTTGCCGACTTGCGTATATACGGAAACGGCTGCCACGGAAGGAGCACACAGATATGAATGAAGCATTCATTCATTCCTGTTATCAGGAGTTTGAACGGACAAGACTCTTTGAAAACGCTCCCATGCGCTTCCATACAACGTTTCGTATCGGCGGACCTGCGGATCTTCTATTTTATCCGCATAACACAGAAGAAGTGCGCGCGATTATACAGAAAGCGAAACACTATGATATTCCGGTCACCGTACTTGGCAATGGGTCCAATCTGCTGATCCGAGACGGCGGTATACGAGGCCTGGTGATTCGTTTTAGTCGTCAGATGTCAGCTATCACGCAGGAGGGGACAACGCTTATTGTCTGCTCTGGAGCTCTTCTGAAAGATATTGCATCATTTGCACAAAAGAAGGGCCTCTCTGGCTTGGAGTTTGCTTGTGGGATACCAGGAAGTATCGGCGGTGCTATCTTTATGAATGCAGGCGCCTACGACGGTGAAGTGAAATCTGTCGTCATGGCAGTCAAGACCATTTCACCAGATGGAGAGGTACGGCGGTATTCTGCGGATGAGCTGGACTTCGGCTATCGTCACAGTGTTTTTCACACGAATAATGAGGCGATTTGCGAAGCCCACCTGTGTCTTCGTACGGATGATCCATCGTCTATCTTGGAGAGAATGTCTGACCTCAATCAGCGTCGTGAAAGTAAACAGCCGCTTTCCTATCCCAGCGCCGGCAGTACGTTTAAACGACCGCCCGGATATTTTGCCGGCACGCTGATTGACCAGACAGGCCTTAAGGGGCTTACATACGGGGGGGCACAGGTCTCACATAAACATGCCGGCTTTATTATCAATATAGGCGGTGCGACAGCGCGTGATGTACAGCAGCTCATACACTCTGTACAGAATCGTGTATATGCTAAGCATCACGTAAGACTGTTTCCGGAGCTTCGCATCATTGGAGAACCATAAGGAGAATGTTTTCCCCCATGAAAACATATCATCAGCTGGTTGATTTTGCGTCAAAATACAAAAATATCGTCGTTGCACTTGGCATGTTTGACGGACTGCATATCGGACACCAAAAGATCATCCGCACAGCATCTGAACAGGCAAGCAGGATTCATGGCACTACGTTTGTTTTTTCCTTTACGAATCATCCGCGGACCATCGTTGATTCCTTGGGAGCCCCACGCCGCATCAGCAGCGAACAGGTAAGTCTGCGGATTCTGCGAAATTTGGGTGTCGATGTCTTGGTTGAAATTCCTTTCACACATGATTTTGCTGACACGTCGCCCGAGGAATTTATTCACCTGCTGTACCGCCATTTTTCACCGCGATACATTGTTGTCGGTGAAAACTATACGTTTGGAAAAAAAGGTGCAGGAACACCACAGCTCCTGCACGATATGGGAAAACGGTATACCATAGAGACCATTGTGTGTTCATCCGTTTTGTACGATGGGGAACCAATCAGCAGTACGCGCATTCGGACCTATATTGAACAGGGGGATATAACGCACGTAAATGAGCTTCTTGGATACCCTTTTACGATGATTGGGACGGTAATACACGGGCAGGCACGTGGACGGCTGCTTGGCTTTCCCACAGCCAATATTGCACTCCGCGAATCCTATGAGATTCTGCCGAACGGCGTATACGCGGTAACGGTTGTATATCATCACCGTATCTATTCAGCCGTTGCCAATATAGGAAATAATCCAACGTTTGGGCTATGTGATCGGCGCATGGAAGTTCACATTATGGACTTTGACGGAGATCTTTACGGAAAGAAGATTCTTGTATCGTTTCATAAAAGGATACGGAGTGAGACGCGATTTGATTCCGTTGAGGCGCTTATTTCACAAATTAAATCTGATAAAGAATGCGCGGAATGCGTATTTCAGGAAACTTTTCATTTACAAGAAAAAATTTCTATGGTAATATGAACTGCGCAGTTGTATCCATGACTCAGATAGCGAGTAATCCGACGTTTTCTTGGTCATTGGTTATTTATTTTATGAGGAGGATTTTTTATGATCACACAGGAACAGAAGCAAGACATTATCAAGAAATATGCAGTGCACGAGGGGGATACGGGCTCTCCTGAAGTACAGATCGCTGTTTTAACTGCCCGCATTCAGTATCTCACTGAGCATCTGAAAGAGCATAAAAAGGATCATCATTCACGCCGTGGTCTACTGAAGATGGTCGGACATCGTCGTCGTCTTCTTGGATATCTCTATCAGACGGATATTGAGCGGTATCGCTCCATCATCACGAAACTTAATCTTCGCAAGTAACTTCTTAGCGGAGCAAAAACACAGGACGGGGGATTCCCGTCCTTTTTTATTGTGAAAACAAGGATTCTGCAATGTTTTGTCGAATGGATTAACTGTACGCGTATGTGAGAATCCGAGGAGGGTACTATGCAGAGTTTCGAGATCGACCTGGGCGGACGTAAACTGACGGTCGAACATGGAAAAATGGCGAAGCAGGCAAACGGTGCTGTTTTAGTTCGATATGGTGATACTGTTGTATTAGTAACAGCCACAGCATCAAAAGCACCAAGGGAAGGCGTGGATTTCTTCCCATTAACCGTAGACTACGAAGAAAAGATGTATGCCGCAGGAAAGATTCCAGGTGGCTTTATCAAGCGGGAAGGACGTCCCAGCAGCGATGCTGTCCTTTGTGCGCGTTTGATTGACCGTCCCATCCGTCCGCTGTTTCCGGATGGATTTCGCAATGACGTACAGATTGTAGCCACGGTTCTTTCCGTGGAACAGGACAATCCTCCTGAAATCGCAGCGATGTTCGGCGCCTCTTGTGCCCTGACGGTGTCTGACATCCCCTTTATGGGTCCGATTGCCGGAGTGCGCGTTGGTTATATCAATGGTGAATTTGTCATCAATCCGACAGAGGAGCAGCGCGCTGACTCTGACTTGAACTTAACCGTCGCGGGGTCATACGATGCTGTCATGATGGTGGAAGCCGGAGCAAACGAGCTGCCGGAAGAAATTGTTTTGGATGCTATTATCCTTTTTGGACATGCAGAGATTCGGCGACTAGTCGAGTTCCAACAGAACATACAACAGGCCTGTGGGAAAGAGAAACAGATTCCTTCTGTATTCAAAGTATCCGAAGAACTCGAAGAAAAAGTGCGCTCCTATGCAGAAGCTCGTCTCGACACTGCAACGCGAAACAGCGATAAACTTTCCCGTGATGCAGATATTTCTGCCATCAAGGAAGAGACCATAGCCCATTTCGCTGAGGAATACCCGGATGCTGTGAAGGAAATTGCCCAGATCCTGTACCATATCGAGAAGGGAATCGTGCGCCATATGATTACGCACGAGAAGATACGTCCGGATGGGCGTGCCTTGGATGAAGTTCGTCCGGTCAGCTGTGAAGTTGGCATTCTGCCGCGTGTCCATGGCTCAGGCCTTTTCACCAGAGGTCAGACGCAAGTGCTCACGGTAACGACATTGGGGGCTATTGGTGATGAGCAGATCATCGACGGACTTGGCCCTGAGACAACCAAACACTACCTGCATCATTATAATTTCCCTGGCTACAGTGTTGGAGAAGCACGCCCCATGCGAAGTCCCGGACGCCGTGAGATCGGTCATGGAGCGTTGGCGGAACGCGCTCTTTTTCCGATGATTCCATCGATTGAGGATTTCCCCTATACCATACGGCTGGTCTCAGAAATATTGGAATCCAATGGCTCCAGTTCGATGGGCAGCGTGTGTGGAAGCACACTCTCCCTTATGTGTGCCGGTGTCCCCATTAAGCGTCCAGTCTCCGGTGTGGCGATGGGCTTGGTGCGCGATGGTGATGACTATTCCATCCTGACGGACATACAGGGGATGGAAGATGCTCTTGGAGATATGGACTTTAAGGTGGCTGGCACATCGAAGGGGCTTACAGCCATTCAAATGGATATTAAGATCGCCGGGATCACGAGAGATATTCTTGCCTCAGCGCTTGAACAGGCAAAGAAGGGAAGAGCCTTTATTCTCTCCAAAATGCTTGAGTGTATCGATAAGCCGGCAGAAGAACTTTCGCCTTATGCACCGCGCGTAGAAACAATTACCATCGATATTGAGAAAATACGTGATGTCATTGGTACCGGCGGTAAGGTCGTACGCAAAATCATCGATGAGACCGGGGTGGATATCGACATCCATGAAGATGGGAATATCTTTATTACCTCTCCCAACACAGAGGCCATGAATCTCGCACGCAAGATGATTGAGGATATCGTCCGTGAAGTACAGGTGGGAGAGGTTTACACCGGGCGCGTGACGCGTTTCTTGAAGTTTGGGGCATTTGTCGAACTCCTCCCTGGAAAGGAAGGCCTCTGTCATATTTCTCAGCTTGCCAAGCACCGCGTTGAAAACATTGAGGATGTTGTTCATATTGGCGATCAACTTGAAGTCAAGGTCGTCGAAATCGATGAAAAAGGGCGTATCAACGTCAGTCACAAGGTACTGCTCTAATGCTTCAAGTTTACACCGGAAACGGTAAGGGGAAGACGACCGCTGCAATTGGATTGGCAATTCGTTCTTTAGGGGCTGGGCATCGTGTATACATGATGCAGTTTATGAAAAGCCTTGCATACGCAGAGCAGCATATTCTAAAGGACTTAGCGAATATGATGCTGGAGACAACGGGAAAGCCCTTCTTTATTGCTGAGGAAGGGATGGTGGACGAAAAGACGAGGCTTGCTTTTGGGGATGATCTCGTCATTTTTCCACACGGACAACCACCACATGACTATCTTGCTATGATGGTTGACGGCATGGAGCATGTCACCGAACTCCTGCGCAAACAGGTCTTTGATCTCGTCATTTTGGATGAGATCAATGTGGCACTCTCGTTTGGACTGATTCAGCGAGAGCAAATGGAAGCACTGTTGGATATTGTTCCTGTGGAGACAGAGGTCGTCTGCACGGGGCGAAATGCTCCTTCATGGCTTCAGGATCGGGCAGATCTGATCACCAATATGGAAGAGGTGCGGCACTACTACCGACATGGTGTTGACGCGCGTAAGGGAATTGAAAACTAGAGGAGATGAATGTAATGACATCCATGATTCGTGATATTAAATTGGCACCGTCCGGTCATGCAAAAATTGACTGGGTAAAGCGCTTTATGCCTGTCATGGCGGCTGCAGATAAAGAGTATTCCGTGACGAAGCCGTTTGCAGGGATTAAGATGGTTATCACGCTGCACTTAGAGGCAAAGACGGCATACATGGCCACGATCTTTAAGCATGCCGGAGCAGACGTTGCCGTGACGGGGAGCAACCCTCTGTCCACGCAGGATGACGTTGCTGCAGCGCTGGTTGAGGAAGGTATCCACGTATTTGCATGGCATGGCTGTACCGATGAGGAGTATGCCGAATTCCTGAACAAGGCGCTCGATATACACCCGGATATTGTCATCGACGACGGCGGTGATTTGGTCGATATGCTTCATACCACACGGCGCGAACTGCTTCCGTCGCTGATTGGCGGATCAGAGGAAACCACGACGGGCGTTCATCGCCTTCATGCATTGGCGCGACAGGGAAAACTTGAGTTCCCGATGATTGCTGCTAATGATGCATACTGCAAATACTTGTTTGACAACCGATATGGAACGGGGCAGTCCACTTGGGACGGCATCATGCGTACGACAAATTTGGTCATTGCTGGAAAGACTGTGGTCATCGCGGGTTACGGATGGTGCGGCAAAGGCGGTGCAATGCGTGCACGCGGCCTAGGGGCAGACGTTATCATTACGGAAGTCGATCCAATCAAAGCAATTGAAGCCGTATTCGATGGATTCAGAGTCATGCCGATGGATGAGGCGGCAAAGGTTGGCGATATCTTCTTAACACTGACAGGCAATAAAGACATTCTTAGAAAGCATCACTTTGATGTGATGAAGGATGGCGCGATGATGGCAAATTCAGGTCATTTTGATGTTGAAATCAACATTCCGGAACTGACCGAAGCCTCTGTATCGAATGCTGTTGTGCGTGAAAATATCCGCGAATTTGTTCAGAAGGATGGTCGACGCCTCTACCTCTTGGCAGAAGGGCGCCTGGTCAACCTCGCAGCAGGGGATGGACACCCGGCAGAGATCATGGATCTTTCCTTCGGCGTTCAATTTTTCTCAGCCCTTCATTTGATTCGTCATGGACGGGAAATGGAAAAAGGCGTTCATCTCATGCCGGAGGAGATCAACGTGGAGATTGCAAATATCAAACTGAAATCGCTTGGTATCGCAATCGATGAACTCAGTGCAGACCAGAAGAGCTATCTTGGCTTGGCATAAGGAGATATACCTTGAATACGCTGATTCAGAATGTAACGGCACTTCTCCCGGATGGGACAACGGATGTTGTCAATATTGCCGTCGCCAACGATGAAATCTTTTCTGTCGGTGATGTTCCTGATGACTTCAGCGTACAGAAAGTGATCGATGGAACGAAACACTTTGCCGTTCCAGGATTTGTCAATGCCCATACACATGCTTCGATGACACTGCTCCGCAGTTACGCAGATGACATGAAGCTAATGGACTGGCTGCAGCAGATGATATGGCCAATAGAGGCAAAGCTTTGCTCAGATGATATATACTGGGGCGCGATGCTTGCTGCTGTCGAGATGATTCGCAGCGGAACAACGACGTTTGCCGATATGTATGGTCCGGATATGGAACGTGTTGCTGAAGTCGTTGAGATTTCCGGCTTGCGCGGCGTACTATCCAGAGGGCTCATCGGGCTTGCTCCCGATGCTGAGCAAAAACTCGATGAAAACGCGCATCTTTACGAGAATTTCCACGGCACAGCAGATGGACGTATCACGATCATGTTTGGTCCTCATGCACTTTATACATGTCCGCCGGACTATCTAAAAAAAGTCGCTGAAAAAGCACAGTCTCTCGGTGCTGAGGTTCACATCCACATGTCAGAGACCATCGGAGAAGTTGAAGATTGCTTGAAGAAATACGGGAGACGCCCGTTTGCCCATGTTGCTTCTACCGGTCTCTTCGAAAACGGAACGCTTGCAGCACATTGTGTGCATTTGGATGATGAGGACATTGATATCATCAAAAAGTATCACATTCGTGTGGCACACAACCCGGGCAGCAATATGAAGCTGGCGAGCGGAACGGCACCTGTTCCACGACTTCTGACAGAGGGTATCTGCGTTGCACTCGGCACAGATGGCGCATCCAGCAACAATAATCTGGATATGCTCGATGAGATCCAGCTGGCGGCGCTCCTTCATAAGGTAAATACGTTAGATCCGTTGGCTGTCCCGGCATTGACCGCCATAAAAATGGGGACGGAATATGGTGCTCAAGCACTGTCCCTTCCTCGTGTTGGCAAGCTTCAGAAGGGGGATAAAGCAGATATCGTGCTCTTCTCGATGCACGGTGCGGAGTGGACGCCATGTTATCATCCGGCTTCTCTTCTTGCCTATTCGGCGAAGTCCTCATCGATTGACACAGTGATGGTCAATGGCTCACTTCTGATGGAAAAGGGCACTTTGACAACACTTGATGAAGAGCGTATCCTCTATGAGGCGCAAAGGGTTGCAGATCGACTGACAAAATAGTATACTGTTTCCCAGATCAATGGGGTATGTGTTATGCCTCCGTTCTGTCAAGAACGGAGGCATAATATGATATGGGGGGATTCTTTTTGAAAAAGAAAAGTTCTGGTCGGCGACCGTCTAAATCTGTTTCTGCAAAACGTGGAAATACGACGACCAATGGATCAGGACGGAAATACGAACTCATCGGTCTTATACTGCTTTCCTTCGCACTGATCTCCGGCATAGGGCTGCTCGGTCTTAACGTGGGATTCGTTGGATTCTTTTTTGCTGATATATTTCGTTATCTATTTGGCTGGGGGGCATTCTTTGCCATCCTTATCGTTCTGCTGATCAGTACACAATATATCACACATCATCGCGGCGTACAGTACACCAAAAAGTTCTTCGGTGTGATTGGTTTATTCATCTCCCTTTTGGCAATATGGCATCATTTCGTCATTCCCGTGGGTGAAGAGATTCTTCCGCAAAGTCTTTCGGAAGGTGGTGGACTTCTTGGCGGGGGTGTTTTATTTGTGTTGCGCGCTCTCTTCGGAGTAGACGGTGCGGTCATTCTATTGGGTACATTCGTTGTCGGTTCGATTCTCTTATCGACGACATGGTCGTTGGCATCCGGCTATATGAAAACGCGTGAACAGGCAAAGAAAAGTGCTCAGGCGGCGGGGGCTGCCCTTCACACGACACGTGAGACAATTGGAACAGTCGCAGAAAAATTTGAGCAGCGGACAACGCAGATGGTCCATCAGATGACCGACACGATGCCGTACAATCAGGAAAAAGACCCACTCTTTGTAGAGCAGCACAGTCAGATGGAGGATCCGAAACATCATCCAGATGACACCGAAGAAAAGATGCATGACAGCGTGTCAGCGGATCTGGAAATACATACGCCTATCGCCGAGGAAGAACCTGTTCCTGTCGCCTCTCCCATGGAAAGCATGGTAGCAGAGAAGGAGACAAGTTCCGGCGCCTATTTGACAACGCTGAAACAAGAACACGAGAACACACCCATTCGATTCTCCATACAAAAAAGCGAAGAACACTTACCGGAGAAAATTCCATCTGCGTCGCACGAGCAGGTCGTTGATGCGCTAAAAATTGCGGAAGATAAAATCGAGGAAACAGACGAAACGATATCCGACGCAGAGGAACAGGATCCGTCAGACGAAGAGGTGCGACAGGACGATACTGAGGCAGCTACGGCAATGTATTCTGCGCAGATTAGCTCCTCGAACGCCGAGACAGCAGGGCAAACAGCTTATATACTTCCTAAAGTCACGCATATACTTTCTAAGCATGTGAAGAAAGAGAATGAGTCACTTGACCAAGAAATCGAAGAAAATGCACATACGCTCCAACAGACGCTGGAGAGCTTTCATGTGAATGCAAAGGTAATTAGTGCATGTCACGGTCCTGCCGTAACGCGTTATGATTTGGAACCTGCTCCCGGGGTGAAGGTGAGCAAAATCACGAATTTGGCTGAAGATATCGCTTTACAGCTTGCCACAACATCGGTTCGTATCGAACCGGTGCCGGGAAAAGCTGCCATTGGTATTGAGATTCCAAACCGTATCTTGGAAAGTGTCCAGCTGCGTGATGTTTTGGAGAATCCTGCTTTCCAAGAGGCGAAGTCAAAGCTGACCGTTGGTCTTGGCATGGATATCAGCGGGCAGGCGATCTTTGCAGATATTGGGAAAATGCCGCATCTGTTGGTTGCCGGGGCTACTGGTTCAGGTAAATCGGTATGCATCAATACGCTGATTTCCAGCATTCTGTTCAAAGCTGCTCCGGATGAAGTTAAGTTCATCCTTATCGATCCGAAAATGGTCGAACTTTCTAATTACAATGGAATCCCACACCTCATGGTTCCCGTTGTGACGGATCCTAAGAAGGCGTCATCCGTACTGAATTGGGCTGTGCAGGAGATGGAGAAACGATACGCTGTCTTTGCATCACATAGTGTGCGTGACATCAAGTCGTTCAATCGTCGTTATGCCGACGAAAAGATGCCGTTCATCGTCATCGTGATTGATGAGCTGGCAGATCTTATGATGGTATCCCCGCGCGATGTGGAAGATTCCATTTGCAGAATCCTGCAAAAAGCGCGTGCCGCCGGAATCCACATGATTCTAGCGACACAGCGGCCGTCCGTCAATGTTATTACGGGCATCATCAAGGCGAATCTTCCTTCCCGTATCTCGTTTGCAGTCTCCTCACAGGTCGATTCCCGTACGATTTTGGATCGCGGCGGTGCAGAAACTTTGCTTGGTAAGGGTGATATGCTCTTTTCCCCACAGGGAGCGCCCAAACCGATTCGTGTGCAGGGGGCGTTTATCAGTGACGAGGAAGTTGAAATGCTTCTGGACTACATCCGCTCACAAGGACAAGAGGTCAGTGAAAACGAAGAGCTCATTGACTTTATTGAGAATGACTCCAGAGAAGATGATTCTTCCGAAGAGGACGAATTCCTCGTCAAGCAGGACAAACTTCTTCCGGATGCCGTAGAGCTAGTCATGTCCACGGGGCAGGCATCATCGTCCAGTATACAGAGGAGATTTCGTGTTGGATACTCCAGAGCGGCACGACTGGTGGATACGATGGAGGAACTGCGTATCATTGGCCCGAGCGGGGGAGGAAATAAACCGAGAGAAATCCTCATGTCACAGGAACAGGCCATGGAATTGGTTAAAAGTCTGATGTAATATATTTTTCCGATGAAATGTGCTATACTTACAAACGAAATGATGTTGGGAGGGCGATTGAATTGAAATATATGACGGGAAAAGAACTGCGGGAAGCATATCTTAATTTTTTTGCAGAGAAGAAGGGACATCTTCGTTTGCCAAGCTATTCTCTTGTCCCGGAGAATGACCCGACGCTGCTTTTGATCGGTGCTGGCATGGCACCCCTCAAGCCCTTTTTTACCGGTAAGGTAAAGCCGCCGCGTCATCGCATCGTTACCTGTCAGCGCTGTGTGCGTACAGGAGATATCGAAAACGTCGGACGTACAGCGCGGCATCAGACATTTTTTGAGATGCTTGGAAACTTCTCCTTTGGAGACTATTTCAAGAAAGAAGCGATTCCTTGGGCATGGGAGTTTCTGACCGAAGTCATCGAACTGCCCAAAGAGAAGCTTTGGGTAACCATCTATCCAAACGATGACGAAGCACGACAGATTTGGTTGGAGCAGCCTGGTCTTTCCCCGGATCATATTGTCCCGTTGGAAGATAATTTCTGGGAGATCGGCCCGGGGCCATGCGGGCCTGATTCTGAGATATATATTGATCTTGGAGAGGAACGTGGCTGTGGCAGTCCGACCTGCAGTGTAGGATGCGATTGTGATCGATTCCTCGAAATCTGGAATCTCGTCTTTACGCAATATGATCGCACCGAGGATGGTGAGTATAACCTCCTTGCCCATAAAAACATCGATACGGGCTGCGGACTTGAGCGTCTTGCTTCTGTCGTACAAAATAAGAAGACGAATTTCGAGACAGATTTGCTCTATCCTGTTATCGAGTATGCTGCCAATGTATCTCAGACGGAGTATGGTGCTGATCCACAAAAAGATATATCCCTCAAGGTCATTGCCGATCATGCGCGTTCTGTTGTCATTATGATCATGGACGGCATTCTGCCCTCCAATGAGGGAAGAGGATATGTGTTGCGACGTACGATACGGCGTGCGATTCGTCATGGACGGATGTTGGGCATCACAAAGCCATTCCTGGACGGAGCGGTTGATGCTGTCATCGAAATCTTTGGTGATGTAAAAGACTTTAGCGAACTTGTATCGAAAGAGGAATACATTAGGCGTGTCATACGCATTGAAGAGGAACGGTTTGCTGCGACACTCGTCCAGGGCATTGATCTCCTGAATGAAGAGATCGACACGCTGAAAGCGAATGCCCAGCAGATACTTCCCGGAGAAGTCGGATTCAAACTCTATGATACCTACGGATTTCCCCGTGAACTTACTGAGGAAATTCTTCATGAGAATGGCCTCAAGTTGGATGATGCCGGATTTGTGCAGGAGATGGAAAAACAGCGCAACCGGGCAAGAAGTGCACGGGCTGAGAACCAGGCTGTGGCTGTTCCGGATCTTTCCGGATTGGATACATCAGCCCTGACCGAAAATGCAGAGGTGCGTGAGGCCAACGTTGTCGCTATTTGGCGTGATGGAACTCTGGTCGACATGCTGCATGATGGAGAAAGCGCCGGAATCATCCTGAGCACCACGCCGTTCCACGCGGAGGGCGGCGGACAGGTGGGAGATGCTGGGCTTCTCCTCAGTGATGTCGGACGAATTGTTATCCGTAATACGAAAAGACTTCCTGATGGGACGGTTTATCATCTGGCGTACGTTGAGGAAGGTCAGATTCAGCGCGGAGAGACAGTTCAAATCCAGCTGGATGAGGTGCATAAGCTATCATCTGCACGTAATCATACAGCAACACATCTTCTTCAGGCAGCACTTCAGAGAATTGTCGGAGATCATGTGCATCAGGCAGGGTCTTTGGTGACACCTGAACGACTTCGCTTCGATTTTACGAATTTTGAACCTTTGACACAGCAGCAGGTGCAGGATATCGAGGATTTGGTCAACGAAGAAATTCTTAGCTCAATCGATCTCGATATTTCGACGATGCCAATTGCAGTGGCGAAAGAACGCGGTGCAATGGCTCTCTTTGGAGAGAAGTACGGCGATATTGTCCGTGTGGTTGAGGTTCCGAATTTCAGCATCGAGCTGTGTGGTGGTTCTCATGTATCCAACACAGGACAGATCGGTCTTTTTAAGATTATTGGCGAATCTGGTGTTGCTGCAGGCGTACGTCGTATCGAAGCAATTACCGGCCGTGCGGCATATCAGTATGTGTCAGAAACGGATGCGCTGATCCGTACACTTTCTCAGCGGCTGAAAGTAAAGGCGGGAGACCTGCCCACGCAAGTCGATAAACTGATCGACGAGAAGAAGAATATGCAGGAGCAGTTACGTACTTATGCGGACTCTCGTGATCAAGCAGACGCACAAAAACTGCTGTCAGATGTCCAGGAAATTGGAAAATTCCACGTCATTGTTGGAAAAGTAAATGTGTATTCCATGGAGGAGCTTCGCAATATTGCAGATCTCGCCTGTGAAAAGCTCAGTGCGGGCATTGTCGTTCTTGGTATGGCGGACAACGATAAGGTGAATCTTGTCGTTAAGGCAGACCAAGATGCTGTAGCCTATGGTGCCCATGCCGGCAACATCATTAAGGCGGCTGCTAAAGCCGTTGGCGGAGGCGGTGGTGGACGCCCCGACATGGCACAGGCGGGGGGAAAAATACCGCAAAACTTGTCGCAGGCCTTTGACGATGCAGTTCTTATCATACGTCAGCAGGCAGGAAAATAATACAACCATGATGATCGGGCTGTCACGTGCTGACAGCCCTTTTTTAGAAGGCAGAGACATGGAACAGGATATAACACAAAAAATCAAGGGAAAAAGTATTCGTTATCTTATTGTATTTATCTGCATGATCCTTTTGGCCTCTGGCATATTGATTTATGCAAAAGGTACGAGCAGTGGCTTTCATGTTTCTCAAGCGTATATTTCCTACGAAAAAAAATACCTGCAGTCTTCGGATCGCATGATGGTACAGGAACTCCATGTCAGCACCGGAGATCATGTAAAACAAGGAGATCTCCTAGTAACAGTACAAAAGACTTTTTCTGACGAGGACATTCAACGCTTACAGCAGAGCGTGACACTCGCTCAAAACAATGTTAACCAGCTTCGCGCTGGTGCAGCTGTTTCTGATCAGCCAGAGATTTCACCGATTTCCAACGAAGCTGTTGATGCTGCACGCAGTAAAGTGGAACGTATGTCTGCGTTATATGAGATGGGGGCGGTCAGTGCAGCAAAAAAAGAGGAAGCGATTCGGGCGTATGAGGAAATACAGTCTTCCGTGCAAGAAAATAGGGGAACTTCATCGAGAGTGTTCAACTCTGCAGCGCTAAAAGGCGCAGAAGATCAATTAAACCAGGCAGAAACACTGTTAAAAAAAGCAAAAGAACCATCTTCATCCACTGATATCTATGCAAAATGGGATGGCGTCGTTTCTCAATTATATGTTCAGAATGGAGATGTCCTCGAACCGGACAGCAACATTATGGAAATAGAATGCACGGATCGTATACGAATCGAAGCAGAAGTCTCCTCCGATACGGCAAAACAAATCTATCTCGGGCAAATCGTTACCTATTCACTCGATGGAATAAAGAGGGAAGGTACGGTAGAAGATATCACCCCCGCAGATGATTCAGGAGAGGAAGATGTCCCTGTCTTAATTTCCGTCTCTATGCCGAACACGGATTGGTCTGATCTTCATCAGACGGATCAAATCGAATTATACTTTTCTTTGTAGGGAATGTATGTTTTGTTCATTCTTTTCGTGAGCATGAATCTATGCTATACTGTTGCTGAACATACTATGAAAGGAAACGGCAAATGATAGATCAAAGACGAAAGGATCCTTCCACTGATCAGTTGTTTCGTGCGGTTCTCTCTCTGCAGACTGTTGATGAATGCTATCAATTTTTTGAAGATCTTTGCACCATTGGCGAACTTCGTGCTATGGCACAAAGACTTGATGTCGCCCGTATGTTATATGGGGGGAATACCTATGATGAGGTTGTTGCCCATACAGGTGCAAGCACGGCAACAATCAGTCGTGTGAAGCGCTGCCTAAATTACGGTGCAGATGGATACACACTCGTTCTGAAGAATGGATGTCTTTCGGTGAATGCGGACGGAGGAGATACAGATGAATGCTAAAAACGCTATCCTAGAAACCCCATATGGGACAAGAGATCTGCTTCCTGCTGATGTCATTGAAATGCGTTATCTCGATCAAATTCTATCGCAGATCTTTTCCTCATGGGGATATGACGAGATCGCTACGCCGACAATCGAGCATTTGGAAACTCTTGTTTCGCGCATTCAGGAAGAGAATGACCTCTTTATTCTTTCTGGCAATAAAAATAGACTTCTTGCCTTGCGCAATGAAATGACAACGCCGATTGCGCGTTTGGTCAGCAGTCGATTAAAAGATCTTCCTGCACCGCTTAAATTATCGTATATCGGCAACGTATTTCGCATTGAACAGACGCAGGAAGGTCGTCAATGCGAGTTCCATCAAGCAGGTGTAGAGTTGATGGGATGCAATACTGCGGCAGCAGATGCAGAGATCATTGCGCTTGCCATCGAGGCTGTTCTGGCATGTGGGATCAAGGAATTCCAGATTCATATTGGGCAGGTGAACTTCCTCAAAGGAATGATGACGGCCTTTGGGATCGATGATGCACATCGTGAAGCATTAAAGAATGCGATGGAATCTCACGACATTGTGCAAACGAATCAGCTCATTGACACACTTGCTATCTCTTCTGCCTCTAAAGAGCTCCTAAAGAGTATTCCTCTTTTGAATGGAAAGGAGGATGTCATTGAACATATTTACAAACTCCCATTGAACCAAGAAAGTCAACATGCAACGAATAATTTGGTGGAAATATACTCGATCCTGAAAGACTATCACTTGGCAGACTACGTGCATTTTGATTTTGGCGTAATTCGCGATTTTCACTATTATACGGGCATGGTCTTTGAGGGATACTCCCCGGGACTTGGCTTTCCTTTGTGCGGGGGAGGCCGCTATGATGATCTGTTGGGGAAATATGGAGCTCCAATGCCTGCGACCGGATTCGCCCTTGGGATGGAACGTGTTATACTGGCACGAAAGCGACAGAACGTCAATGCACAAATGGCACAGAAGGACGTATATATCGGATATGGGGAAGGTCAGATCCAGTCGGCGATCACACGTGCAAAAGCCCTCCGAAATGAGGGCAATGTCGTAGAGCTTGCTGTCGTTCCGCAGACAAAGAATGAAGCGGCATCCTCAGGAAAACAAAAGGGATACGTTGCTTTTGAGTATTTCGCATGATACAGCGTATACGGCAGTTTCTATATGCTGTATTCGGACGTTTGGATGCAGAGGCAAACACATTCGTTCGTTGCTACTTATCCAAAGAAGAGCAGAAGCTGTTTTATGCCATGCACGAAGCGGATCAATTTCATGCATGGCGTGTCGCACGTAGTGCGCAAAAAAAATATCTGCAATATGACGTCGTCCATTCCGATGCGTATATCCTGTTGACGCGATGTGCACTATTGCATGATATCGGGCGCGAAAAGGGGATGGCTGATGTATGGGGGAAGGTACTGTCTGTCCTTGTGTATCGGTTCCTTCCACATCTTGTTGAGTACTTTATCCGGGAAACGAACGGACATCGTGGAAGAATTGGTACAGCGCTGTATATCTGCCAATACCATCCCATCCTTGGGGCAAATAAATTGCGGAAAATAGGAGCGATAAAAGAAGCAGAAATCATCTCACAGCATCAAAAAAAACCAGCACCGGAGGATCCACTGGTGCTGGCTATTCTGAAGGAAGCTGATGGAGAGAACTGAGCTTATGCTATCAGTTCATTTGGTCGTAACGAGGAAAAAACGGGACGCAGGGAGGTGCGCCGTGGAGAATCATGCCATTAATATCCGCGCATCTTATCTACGACATTGAGCATTCCAATTCGCTGCGGAAAGATTTGCAAATTGTTGCGGAAAATTTTGAGAGAACGATCCAGATACATGGGGGAGATTGATGAGTGGTGTGGAGTGATATAAAGATTTTCCACATCCCATAGCGGTGAATCCTCCGGCAGTGGTTCTTCTGCAAATACGTCTAAGGAAGCCCCACGAATCCGCTTTGAGGACAGGGCATCAACAAGGTCGTCTTCATTGACCACGTCACCTCTGGATACGTTGATAAAGAATGCAGTCTCCTTCATCATATTGAATGCTCTGCTGTCAAAGAGCTGATGTGTCTGTGGAGTCAGAGGAAGTGCAACGATCACATAATCTGCCTTGGACAACGCCTCTCCCAGATGCTCCGTGTCGAACAGTTCATCTACAAACGGCTCGGTCGTTTTCTTTCGCTTGACGGCAACGACACGCATTCCAACGTTCTTTAGATGCTTTGCCACCTCTCGACCAATGCTTCCTAGGCCAACGACAGCAGCAGTCTTCCCATAGAGCTCATCAGGGGCTGTGAGCCTCTTCCACTGGTGTGCTTTTTGATTCTCCCACGCTTCGATGAGACAGCGGCTGAACGAGAGCATCGTCCCGAGGATGTGTTCAGCCATGGGAATACCGTGAATCCCGCGTGAGTTGGTCAACAAAATATCGGAACGTCGGAAGTTCTCGTTGGAAAGAAGACGCTCTACACCAGCACTGTATGTATGGATCCACTTTAAATTGGGCATTTGTGGAAGAAATGCATCCATATCCATCTGCGCATCATATCCCAAGAGGACGTCGATTTGTCCAAAATGAACAGCAGCTTCTTTGGGGCGCAGACAGTTAATATGGCAGTCGCCGCTTTTATGGATGAGATCCTTTTGTGAATCACTTAATTGAATAAATGATAATATCTGAAGCGTCATCTGCATCTCCTTCTCATAAAATGAATCCTTTGCATAGGGATTATTCTAGATTCCCCGGAAAAATCCTTTTTTAAGCATTGACCATCATGAATTTAAGTGCTAGTATGTGCTCATATTAGTTCTTTAATGGACTAAAGGATTGGAGCTGTTTTCTATGGAAAATTACATGAATGATTATTTGACGATAGCTTTGCCAAAAGGGAAATTGTTTACCATCTCTAAGAATCTTCTTCATCGTGTTGGACTTTCAGCGGATCACCTGAGTGAAAAATCTCGTAAACTTGTCATCGAAAATGGAGATCTAAAGGTACGATTTATCATTGCCAAAACATCGGATGTTCCGACCTATGTCGAATATGGCGCTGCGGATATCGGAATCATAGGGAAGGATGTTCTGCTGGAATCCCCAAAAGATGTGTATGAAATTTTGGATCTTGGCTTTGGAAAATGTCATTTGATGATGGCTGTTCCCCAAAAGGAAAAGCGTCGACGTTTGCTCGATTACTCCTATACAAGAGTCGCAACCAAATACCCTCATATTGCAGAAAGTTTTTTTGCAAGGCAGGGGATGCAGATGGAGTACATCAAGTTAAACGGCTCCATTGAACTCGGTCCCATTGTTGGGCTGTCCGAGAGCATCGTAGATATTGTTGAAACGGGAACGACGCTGGCAGAAAACGATCTGGAAGAGATCGCACACATCTTGGATGTGAGTGCACGCCTTATTGTCAACCGCGTGAGCTTCAAACTGAAATTTCATCGAATCAATGAGATTGTCAATAACCTGAGACCAATCATAGAGAGTGGGGAAATCCTATGAAGATAATTTCTGTTGCTGATGTCGGAATAAAAGAGGCTGAATTACAGCTCACGAAAAAAGCCTTTGACGAAATTGAGCTGGGGGCGTCCATGCGGGCGAAGAATCAAGAGATTTTCGGCGAAGACCTGACCGCAAGTGAATTGGTTCATCGCATTGTTCGTGATGTACGTAGTGGGGGGGATCAAACACTTCTTCGTTATACTAAATTACTGGATGGTCTTGACCTAAACAGCAAGGACATTATGGTGTCTGAATCAGAGTTACAGGCGGCAGCGGATCAGGTGGATGCAGCCGTTCTTGCTTCACTGGAGCGGGCAGCAAAGAATATCTTCGCCTTTCACGAAGAACAAAAGCCGAAATCGTGGATGACCTATCGCGCCCATGGATCGATCTTGGGGCAGGAAGTGATTCCACTCTCGCGTGTTGGAATTTATGTTCCGGGAGGGACGGCGGCGTATCCGTCATCTGTGCTCATGAACGCCATACCTGCCATTGTCGCTGGCGTTGATGACATTATTATGTCAGTTCCGACCAAAGGCGGCATTCTCAATCCATATGTATTGGCCGCAGCACACATGCTTGGCATCAAGAAAATATTCAGAGTTGGCGGCGCACAAGCCATTGCCGCTATGGCATACGGAACAGAAAGTATCCCTCGTGTCGATAAAATCACGGGTCCTGGGAATCTTTTTGTCACCTTGGCGAAGAAAGAAGTATACGGGCATGTAGATATCGATATGCTCGCGGGCCCCAGTGAAATTCTGATTCTAGCGGATGCGGAGGCTTCTCCAAAATATATTGCGGCAGATATGCTCAGCCAGGCCGAACATGACCCTCTGGCATCCAGCATCTTAATCACCGATAGCGCGGACTTGGCATCGAACGTTCACTGTGAAATACAAGATCAGCTGCAGAGTCTGCCGCGCAGGGAGACTGCGTCTGCTTCACTGGAACGCAACGGACGCATCATCGTGACGGAAAATATTCAGCAATCCGTTCATCTTGCGAACTATTCTGGACCTGAACATATTGAACTTCTCGTAAAGGATGCCTTTCACTTACTTCCAGAGATCCGATGTGCAGGCGCCGTCTTTGTTGGCGCGTATTCTCCGGAGCCATTGGGGGATTATTTCGCAGGACCGAATCATGTCCTTCCGACAGGAGGAACAGCGCGGTTTTATTCCGTCCTCAATGTAGAAACCTTTATGAAGCGAACCAGCATCATATCTTATACGAAAAAAGCGCTTGATGAAGTGAGTGATGACATCATCCGTCTGGCAGAAACAGAGGGGCTGGAAGCCCATGCAAGAGCCATTCGGACAAGGAGAGACAATATATGTTGAACTACCGAAACGGATTGGATCGCATGCCATCCTATGACACGACAGAACAGGATTGGAAGATCAAAGTAAATGCCAATGAATCGAACCTTGGACTTCCTCCATTGGTCGAGGAACGTGTGCTTTCCCGATTATCACGCGTTACATTCCAACGCTATCCGAATCTGGAATACGATATGTTATGTGAACAGATTGGATGCGCCTACGGATTGGGGAAAGAGAACGTTATTCTTGGAAATGGATCCAGTGAGATCATTGAAAAGATATTCTATGCCTTTGGTGGTGATGCCACGCATAAGATCGTTTACCCGGCTCCTTCCTTTTCTATGTATAAAATCTATGCAGCTGCATCCGGGGCGCAGGATGTGGTTGTCCCGCTGCAAGAGGATTATTCTCTTGATGCAGATGCATTCATTCAGACCGTAAATCAAAACAATGCATCCCTTGCCGTTCTTTGTAATCCAAACAACCCCACTGGCAATGTTCTGTCGATTGAAACCATAGATTATATTGCCGGGCGAATTCGCTGCGCTTTTCTCATTGATGAGGCATACACAGAATTCTGTGATCAGAGTGCCGTTTCGCTTCTAAAAAAATATGACCACTTGATGATTGCACGTACCTTCTCCAAGGCCTATTCCTTGGCTTCGTGTCGTGTCGGCTATATGTTGGCACATCGCGATATCATTGACATGGCTGCGAAAACATATATGCCGTATCATATCAATACGTTATCCTTGACCACGGCAGACACAGTCTTTCAAATGCGCGTTGAATTTGAACCGCAGATCCAGATGATCTGCGGAGAACGTGATCGTATGCAGGAAAAATACAAACATCTGCGCGGTGTAACGGTATATCCGTCATATACTAATTTTATCCTGATTCATTATGCAGGAGCATGCGCGCTAAATGATGAATTGATCCATCAGGGAATTGGCGTGCGTAGTTTTCACAATGCACCTCGGCTGGAGGATACGCTGCGCATTTCCATGGGAAGACCCGATGAAAATGACGCCATTTTTCGCGCAATAAAAGATTATGTGGAGGCACGTACATGAGTACACGACACGCAGAGATTCATCGGACAACAGCGGAGACCGATGTCGTTGTATCCATGGAGCTCGACGGCAGCGGAACATCTCATATTGATACGGGGATTGGATTTTTTGATCACATGCTCACGCTGTTTGCTGCACATGCTCGTGTCGATTTGACTGTTACGTGTCATGGGGATATCGAGGTCGATGGACATCATACGGTGGAGGATATCGGCATCAGCATAGGTGATGCATTTCGGACAGCCATTGGAGAAAAGCGTGGTATTTCCAGATACGGTACCTTCTTCCTGCCAATGGACGAAACGTTGGCAATGGTCTCCTTGGACATCAGTGGACGTCCGTTTTTGTGTTATGACCCGGGAACTGAGCCAATGACGCCGATGATCGGAACCTATGACACAGAACTCACCGAGGAGTTTCTGCGTGCTTTTTCCACCCATGCAGGAATCACACTTCATGTGAAAATTTTATACGGAAAAAATTCACATCACCGTGTAGAAGCCGTGTTCAAAGCACTTGCACATGCACTGCGTATTGCCATAGAGAAGGACGCACGAGCAGGTGACGAGATTCCTTCCACGAAGGGGCTTCTGTAAGGAGAGTACATGATTACCGTAATAGATTATGGGGCAGGTAATTTATTTAGTGTCGAAAAAGCATTTTCGGCAATCGGAGCAGAGGTATGTGTAAGCGAAAGAGCAGAGGATCTTACATCTGCAGATAAAATTGTCCTGCCAGGCGTGGGTGCATTTGGAGACTGCATGACAAGACTCAATGCGTCGGGACTGGTTCCTTTGCTAAAAGAGCGTATTGCCGAAGGAGTACCGCTCCTTGGAATATGTGTTGGGCTTCAGATCCTATTTGAGGGCAGTGAGGAATCACCGGATGTGCAGGGGCTGGGACTACTGCGCGGACATGTGAAAAAAATCTGTGCAAAAAATGAGAAAATACCGCATATGGGCTGGAATGCCGTGCATATCGAAGAGAATTATAGGAGGAGTGGACTGCTCAAAAACATCCCGGATGCCTCTTATGTTTATTTTGTACACAGCTACCATGCGGTTCCTTCAGATCCTTCGATGATTTCATCGACATGTTGCTATGGAGAGAAGATCACCGCATCGATTGCTTCCAACCACATCATGGCAACGCAGTTTCATCCGGAAAAATCCGGGAAAATTGGGCTGGCGATGATAAGAAATTTTGCAAACTGTTGATAGGAAGGGTTTTTATGCTGATTCTCCCTGCTATTGATTTACGCGGCGGGAACTGTGTCCGCCTTGTTAAAGGAGATTTCAAACAAGAAACGATCTACAGTGAACATCCCGAAGAAATTGCTCTTCGCTGGGAAGGAGAAGGTGCAGAATTTCTTCACGTCGTCGACTTGGATGGAGCTCTTGCTGGAGAGCCGCAGAATATGGACGCGATAAAGCGTATTCTTCAGGCGGTGACAATACCCGTTGAGGTCGGAGGCGGCATACGGTCAATGGAATCGATTGATCGTCTCCTTTCCATCGGCGTTTCGCGTGTTATCTTAGGCTCTGTTGCCGTGCATAAAGAGGAACTGGTACAGGAGGCATGCAGCTCATACGGAAATCGTATCGTCGTTGGCATTGATGCGAAGAAGGGAATTGTCGCAACGGATGGATGGGAAAAATCAGGCGGCATATCGGCAGTAGAGCTTGCGAAAAAACTCGGCGCATTTGGTCTGGAGACGATCATCTATACTGATATATCACGTGATGGGACACTTTCCGGTGTGAACGTCACAGAAACGGCACATTTGGCTCGTTCCTCCGGGATCAAGGTGATTGCCTCGGGCGGAGTGAAATCCATCAGCGATATTGAGAAACTCAAGAAAAGGGAATGTGATGGCATCATCGGGGTGATTGTCGGAAAATCCATTTATGAAGGAACACTATCGCTCACTGAAGCAATTGCAGCATCGCGCTGACATATACGTGTATCTTTCGAAAGGATTGATATCATCATGCAAACAACCTTTGCAAAACGTGTCATCCCATGTCTGGATGTCAAAGACGGACGAGTTGTCAAAGGAACAAATTTTGTTGGACTAAGGGATGCAGGAGATCCTGTCGAATTAGCCAAACGATACGATGAAGAAGGTGCTGATGAAATTGTATTTCTGGACATCACAGCATCTCATGAAAAACGGAAGACGATGGATCACGTCGTCTCTAGCTGTGCGTCCGAGGTATTCATTCCGCTCACCGTTGGCGGCGGAATAAGCACCCTAGATGATATGCAGCATATACTCAAGGCGGGAGCCGATAAGACCGCAGTCAATACCGCCGGCGTAAAAAATCCAGAATTGATCCGAGAGGGTGCTTTACGATTTGGCCGTCAGTGTATTGTCGCCGCAATCGATGCACGTCGTACCGGAAGAGATACATGGGAAGTGTATATCAATGGTGGGCGTACGGCAACGGGACTTGACTGTGTAGCGTGGGCAAAGGATGCAGTACGTCTTGGAGCCGGTGAAATTCTGCTGACGAGCATGGATGCAGATGGGACAAAAAACGGCTATGATATAGAACTTACACGTGCTGTATCAGAAAGCGTTAACGTTCCTGTGATTGCTTCCGGAGGAGCAGGAACACTGCAGCATTTTTACGATGTTCTCACAAAAGGAAAAGCGGATGCTGTTCTTGCTGCGTCGCTGTTCCACTATGGTGAGTTCACGATAGAAGAGGTAAAAACATATCTTAGGTCACATGGACTGGGGGTTCGATTATGATGAATGTAGATATGTCAATGATTCAATTTGACGACCGAGGGCTGGTGCCGGCAATTGTACAGGAAGAAAACAATCAAGTCCTGATGCTGGCATATATGAATCGGGAATCGCTTGAAAAAACAATAGAGACCGGATTTGCATGGTATTACAGCCGCAGCCGCCAAAAACTATGGAAAAAAGGCGAAACATCAGGTAATGTCCAACGCGTAAAAGAAATCTCTTACGATTGTGACGGTGACACCATATTGCTGCGTGTCAAGCAGTCAGGCGTAGCGTGTCATACAGGCACCTACTCATGTTTTAGCGGCCGTAAACTCTATGACGCAGACAGTAAGAGTATTATCCCTCTAACAGAAAAAGAAGAGCATCCATTGACTGAAGTTTTGGCGTCCCTTTATCAGGTCATTCAGAGCCGACGCCTGCATCCAGTCGAAGGATCCTATACCAACTATCTATTTGATAAAGGACAGGATAAGATCCTGAAGAAACTCGCCGAAGAAACGGCAGAGACGATCATTGCCTCCAAGAATAACATTCGCGAAGATGTCCTCTATGAGATGGGAGATTTGTGGTATCACTGTCTCGTCTTGTTGGCGTATCACAACATGACGCCGGAAGATCTACTGGAAGAATTGAAGCGGAGAAACAGCGGAGGAAAATATCATAAATTTGCCGGTAAGACAGGCATACGTCCAGATATGTAACTCTTCTTTTATTCAACTATCTATAATGGTAATTATGGATAGCTGGTGAAATAAAGAAAAACTGGAGCAAAAGATATGTGAATCTTATAACTTGTCATTGACAATAACGCAATTTGAAACTATAATTTAGATATTGGGTTATATAACTATAGATTATAGTTTTAATCAAGGAGAGTGTTCTTTTATGGCAAAGAATCCGGTCAAAATTACCGAGACTGTCCTCCGCGACGGACATCAGTCGTTGGTAGCAACGCGCATGCGCATTTCGGACATGCTTCCACAGCTTGCGGCGCTTGATGCCATCGGCTACAATGCTCTTGAGGCATGGGGCGGTGCCACATTTGACACATGCCTTCGCTTCCTCGATGAGGACCCGTGGGAGCGCTTGGATATTCTGAAGAAGAATCTTAAGACGCCAATTCAGATGCTCCTTCGTGGCCAGAACCTGCTTGGATACAATCATTATTCCAACGATGTTGTTGAGAAATTTGTCCAGAAAGCATCTGCACACGGCGTCGGTGTCTTCCGCATCTTTGATGCATTGAACGATATCCGCAACCTGAGGGTTGCTATTGATTCGGCTCTGAAATGCCCGGAGAAACCGCATGTCCAGGGTTGCCTTGTATATACGATCAGCCCGGTTCACACAAACGAAAGCTTTGTTGAATTGGCTGTCGAGCTCGAGAAGATGGGATGTCATTCCGTCTGCATCAAGGACATGTCAGGCCTGCTGAAGCCATATGTTGCTGAGGATCTGGTCAAGAAGCTCAAAGCAGCGGTGAAGATCCCCATCGATCTCCATACACACTGCACCTCTGGATTTGGTCATGCAACGTATCTGAAAGCCATCGAGGCGGGTGTTGATATCATCGATACAGCACTGGCGCCCTTCTCCAGCGACACATCTCAGCCGTGTACTGAAACGATGGTTGCGATGCTGGAAGGAGAAGAGCGTGATACCGGACTTGACCGTCAGGCAATGACGCCGATCTCCAAGTACTTCCTCAAGGTAAAGCAGGATCTCATTAAGACGTTCAACCTTAAGGGATACTTTGACGTCAATCCGAACGTGTTGGATTTCCAGATTCCTGGCGGTATGCTTTCCAATCTTGCGAACCAGCTCAAAGAAGCCGGCATGGAAGACAAGTACCAGGATCTTCTCGACGAGATGCCGCGCGTACGCAAAGATGTCGGCTATCCGCCGCTCGTTACACCCTCTTCGCAGATCGTTGGAACCATGGCAACGTTTAACGTTATGAGCGGCCAGCGTTACAAGATGGTGCCGAATGAGTTCAAGGATCTTGCTCGCGGAAAATTCGGCAGAACCCCCGTTGAGGTCGATCGTAAGTTCCTGACCGATACACTTGGGATTGCTCCGGAAGATATCATCGAAGACTGCTCGATCGAAGATGCAAAGGCAAAGACATTCGCCGAGTTTAAGGAAGAACTGAAAGGAAAGGGATATCTCAATCCGACCGATGAGGATGTTCTCTCCTATGCCCTCTTCCCGCAAGTTGCAGAGGAGTTCTTCAAGGCACACTACAAGCCGATTACAGCATACGTAAAAGAATAAGCTCAGACATAAAAGAAGGTGGAACGCGACTCGTCGCGTTCCGCCTTCTTTTATTTTTCCTTGAAGAATACCGATTTTCCAATAAATTCTCGAAAGATGGAATTATTGGGGATATCATCGATGTCATGAATTTCATCGACATATTGAAGAAAACGCAGAATCAATCGCGCTTCTGTATATCCCTCTTCCCCTCTGCCTATCGCCTCTAAAAGAGGTACTGCATATTTTTTTAACACACCAATTTCATAGATCAGCGCGGAATTGAACAAAACATCGGCTTCTTCCTGAAATGGGAAAATATATTTTTCCTCCCCCGCCCTGACGTCCGGCCACTGCTTAATCGTCTTAATGGCCTTCGCACCACGAAATTGATGATCTCGAACCAATCTGCGAAGAAACCGCACATCTGTAGTCGGAATACGATTATGCGCATCAATATTCAGTTGTGTTAATGCACTAATATATATTTTGTATTTATTTTTTCGTGCTATATCGGCCGTAAGCCGTTCATTCAGGCCATGAATTCCTTCAATAATAATTGGTTGATCTTCTTTCATCAACAAGAAATTATCGTCATGCCATTCCCTCTTTCCTGTAATAAAATTGTAGTAAGGGATTTGTACCCTATGTCCATTTAAGAGTTCCAGCATATTTCGATTGAAGAGAGCCGTATCGATGGCGTCAATCGACTCATAGTCATTCTGTCCTTTTTCATTTCGAGGCGTATCCTCACGATTCAAAAAATAATCATCCAATGAGATCATAATGGGATGCAGCCCATTGACTCGAAGCTGTATCCGCAGTCTCTGAGCAAAGGATGTCTTCCCGGAAGATGATGGTCCAGCAATCAGAATGAGTCGTATATTGTTTCGATGTGAAGCGATGTGATCCGCAATTTGTCCGATACGTTTCTCCTGCAATGCTTCAGATACGCGTATAAGTTCTCCCATACGATGTTCTGTATTGATCTGATTCAGACTCGAGATATATGGGCACTCCAAGATCCTCGCCCATTCCTTCGCTTCAGAAAGAATGTGTCCAAACTTCGGCTGTTCTACACGTATTCTTATTTTCCCGTCTGTCATTTCATCTGGCGTACGTATCAATACACCGGATTGTTCCACATCTAATGCAAACTGTCCGAGGAGTTTTGTCTCTGGGAGCATCGCTCCATACAGATAATCCGGGTAGTTACAGCACGTATATATACTGATCATAGGGTGTGGAAGTGACGCAATCAGTGCAGCTTTTCCCCTATTACCGCGCGCCTGAAAGAGTTCAATTGCTTCTTGACGCGGAATACCGTGTTTAAGAATAGGCACGTTGTTTGCAATCATCCCCCGCATCTCTTGTTCGATGTCTTGAATTAATCGAGGATTGATGGATTGTCCTGGGATTTTAACTTCACAATATAGGCCTTTATTGACCGTAAACTCGGCGACGACCTCTGCTTCTTTGTTCATATTGGATACGGCCACGATAAAGAGAAAGAGGATGGAGCGCTGATAGATTCTCCATCCAAGGGCAGTATTTAGCTCGATAAATGAAATTTCATCATCATGATCATATTCTGACTGTATATCTCGTACTTCACCGTTGATTTTAGCTGCAACAATCGGACTAGAGTAATTCTGCTCTTCCTCTTGTGCAAGCTGCATCAATGTTTTTTTCATCAGAACCCTCTTCTCTCTTTACAGAAAAACCTGCCCATTGCGAGCAGGTTATCATCAGATAAAGAATGTAACAATTTTGTAGGTGATTGCCCCCATGGCGGCTGTGCATGGGATTGTCAGCACCCACGCTACTACCATTTGCTGTGCGACACCCCATCGAACGGCGTTAATGCGTTTTGCCGCTCCTACCCCCATAATGGAGCCGGAGACGACATGTGTTGTACTCACAGGAAGATGCAGCAAAGTTGCACCAAATATAATAATGGATGAGTTCAAATCCGCCGAAAAGCCTGAAATCGGCTGTAACTTAAATATCTTACCTCCGATTGTCTTAATAATGCGCCAACCGCCGACGGCCGTTCCACAAGCCATTGCAGTTGCGGCAAGGATTTTGACATAAGTGGGAACCTCGAACGCATCAATGTATCCACCGGCCAATAAGGCGAGTGTAATGATGCCCATAGACTTCTGTGCATCGTTGGAGCCGTGAGAAAATGCCATTGTAGCAGCTGATAGGATCTGCATCTTCTTGAACTTCCCATTGATGGATGTCGGACGCGAATGCCCAAACACGCGGAATAGAAGCAACATGATGATGCATCCAGAAACCATACCAACCAAAGGGGATAAAATCAACGAGAGAACAATTTTTCCGATTCCCGTGAAGTTTAATCCGTCGACGCCCGAGGACGTCATCAGAACAGCACCGATCACCCCACCGACAAGTGCATGTGAACTACTGGAAGGCATCGAAAACTTCCATGTAATCACATTCCATACGATAGAGCCGAAGAGCGCAGCAATAAGAACGTGTTCATCTACATGAGAGGCTGATTTTACGATATCTGAACCGATGGTCTTTGCCACACCGGTGCTGTACATTGCACCGAAAAAATTAAGGACCGCGGCCATAATAATGGCATGCTGCGGATGAATCGCTCTCGTGGAAACGGAAGTGGCAATTGCATTCGCTGTATCATGAAAACCATTGATAAAGTCAAATATCAAGGCCAACAGAATGACCAGAAAGATCAATAGCTGCAAATCAGGCATACTTCATTACCACTCCTCGCAGCATATCAGCAATATGTTCACAATGATCCAGCGTGTCTTCCAGCTGCTCCAGAACATCTTTCCAGCGAATGAGCTCAATCGGATCCTTCTCGTGTTCAAACAGGTAGGCAACTTCACGACGGTAGATGAGATCGCCTTCACTTTCAAAGCGTTCAATCTTGTGCGATGCGTCCAATATACCCACTTGATTTTTGCGGATGTTCCCCAAAAAGGATACCGCACGAACGATCTCCTCCGTTGCAGAGAGCAATAACTTGGTCAGGTTTACTGCTCCCGTCATTGGTTCCCCCATATGGTACATGTCGTATCGCTGTAATATTCCTTGGAGGAGATCAACGCCGTCATCGAGGTTATTTGCCAATGCGTATATGTCTTCACGATCAATCGGTGTAATGAAAGTGAGGTTCAGCTTGTCAATAATACGGTCGTTGATAGTATCTGCTTCGTGTTCAATTTTATTGATTTCTTCTACCTTAACCGCCGTCGTTTTGTAATCCTGGATGACCTCGTCCAGAATCAAAGCTCCTGCATGAAAGAATTTCGCACTTTCAAGGAATAGATCAAAGAACTCATCATCCTTCTGTTTGAAATTAAACATAAATCCAGATCCTCCCCAGGAATACATTTACTTGGAGGTACATACAGAAAAATCACACCCCAATAATATCATTATTTCAGATTGACAGCAAGCCAAAATTTGACTGTACTCAAATCCTTTCGGAGAGTCGCTCCGCGAGGAGTGTATAGCGTCGTCTTGTTCGATCATTGCTTACAGCGGTAAAGAGTGCTATGCGATCTCCTACAAGAATCACACGTTTCTTTGCGCGTGTGACAGCCGTATAGAGGAGGTTACGCTGCAGCATAATATGATGCGCACGTACAAGCGGTAAAATGACAGTACTATATTCGCTGCCCTGACTCTTGTGTACACTCATCACATAGGCGAGTGTAAGCGATGCGAACTCATCCCGTGTATACGTAACATCCACATCATCTGTGTATTGTACGATAAGTTTCTCTGTATCAATCCATACAATACGGCCAACATCACCGTTGAAAACATTTTTAGTATAGTCGTTTCGTATCTGCATGACCTTATCGCCGCTGTGAAATCCGGCGATTGACGCATTGTCTTCCGTTTCTGGGTTGAGTGCTTCCTGCAGTGTGCGGTTTAGTGCATCTACGCCACATGCTTCGCGACGCATGGGCGAAAGCACTTGCATGTCCATCACAGAGTGCCCCGCTTCGATCAACGATTGGCAAATTGATAGGACTTGTTTTGCAGCTTCCTCGGCGGATACTGCCGAAACAAAGGAGAAATCGTTTCCTGTAAATGTCGGCATAGATCCTGTGTTGATTGCGTGTGCATTGAGCGCGATTGTTCCTCTGTTATTCTGACGAAAAATCTGTGTCAGACGCACACATGGAAAAACGCCCGAACGAAGAATATCTTTTAATACCGATCCTGGCCCGACTGCCGGAAGTTGATCTGCATCTCCAACGAAGACGATGTGTGAGCCTGGAAGGACAGCGGAAAGCAGATGCTGCATAAGCACAATATCCATCATGGATACCTCATCGATGATGACAACATCTGCCTCAAGCATACATTCCGCATCACGTGCAAAATGCATATTGCCGTCTTCACGTCCTTGTGCTTCGAGCATACGATGTACAGTGGCTGCGGGAGCCCCAGTCGCTTCTGAAAGACGTTTTGCCGCACGGCCTGTTGGCGCAGCGAGAAGGATTTCCAGCCCTTGCTTTCCCATTATATCAATCATGCTTCGAATTACTGTTGTCTTTCCTGTGCCAGGGCCGCCGGTAAGTATGACAACGCCATGAAGCAGGGATGCAATCACGGCATCTCGCTGCTGCTGTGCGAGTGTTACCTCATGCTCTTCCTCCCATTTTCTGACAAGTGCTGCAGGGTTGTGAACGTGAATTGGTTCTGCCTTATGCTTGAGCATGCGGAGAAGATCCGCGGTTTCCACCTCTGCATGATACAATTGAGGCAAATAAATCAGACGCTCTCCCATTTCGTCCACGGCATAGACGCGATGCATTTTCACTTCGCGTCGGAGTACATCCATAATCTCAACATGCTCAACACCGAGGCGCTTGGTGGTATGCTCAATCAGCAGAGCCTCCGGAATGCAGCAATGCCCATTGGATGCAATTTGTGCCAGTTCAAAAAGGATGCCTGCTGCAATCCGTTCCGTTGAGTTTTTTTCCCACCCACATGCTGCAGCAATCGTATCCGCCGTGATAAACCCAATACCATCCACTTCTTGTGCCAGCTGATATGGATTTGTCTCCATCACCTTCAGAGAGAGTGAGCCATATTTTTTGAAGATACGTGCAGCATAGCCCCCAGTCACACCGTGCTCTTCCAGCCAAAGCATAATATCACGCAGTTCGCTTTGCCTAAGATAGGATGCTGTAATTTTTTCTGCCGTTTTAGGTCCAATTCCGGTAACTTCCGTTAGACGACGTGGTGTGCTCTCTATGACCTTTAGTGTGTCTGTACCAAAACGTTCAACGATGCGACGTGCCATCGCTGGGCCGATTCCTTCGATCACACCGGAAGACAAAAACCGCTCGATTCCATGTGCCGTCGTCGGTGTACTAACGCGCATTTGCACAGCTCGAAACTGTCTCCCAAAGCGAGGATGTACAAACCATGTTCCGCTTAAATGCACTTCCTGTCCGAGAAGCGGTGCGGGAAGGTTCACCGTTGCCGTACATTTTGACTGACCTTGCAGCCGCAGGCGAAAAACAGAAAATTCATCATTTGCAGCCGAAAAAATGATATGATCTACAATACCGGTTAGTCGTTCTTCCTTGTTATTGAAATCAAGATCTTGCTGAAGCTGCATCATCGACCTCCGTCAGCTGCTCCCACTTAGCATAACGCTGTATAATTTCCTGCTCCTTTTCTGCATACGCTGCAGCAACAGTACGGCTGCGTTCGGGGTCACATTGTGTTTCCGGTAAATTCATCTCATACTCCAACCCTTTTAGCTCTGCCTCCGCCATAGCGATCTCTGCTTCAGCACGTTCAATCATTTCCTGACGGCGGCTCGTAGGCAGCGTGCTTGCTGACGACTGTCTATGGGAATTGTTTTTTTGCGCAGGAGGTTGTTCTGCTTTCTTCTTTTGGGAGACATGTTCTTGCTCTTGTGGCCGTGAAGACTCCTCTTCTTTTTTCATCAAATAGTAACTGTATCCACCGAGATACTCTGTGATCGTTCCTTGGTTCAATACCAATGTGCAGTTTGCTGTCTTATCCAGAAAATAACGATCGTGAGATACGGCAATGAATGTTCCAGGGAAGGCCATAAGAGCCTCCTCTACTGCCTCACGTGCCGGGATATCCAGATGGTTCGTCGGCTCATCCAGAACGAGAAAATTAGCGCCTGTCAGCATCAGTTTCAGAAATGCGACGCGCGCCTGTTCACCACCGGACAATTCCCCAATACGCCGGAGCACATCATCTCCGTGAAAGAGAAATGCACCGAGATAGCTACGTGCAGTCTCCTCACTTAATCCGTAGGTATAGCTGATTTCATCTAGTATCGTATTATTAGGGTTAAGGCCTTCGTGCTGCTGGGAAAAATATCCGATCTTGACACGGCTGCCGATCTTGACACGGCCTTCTGCTTCACGTTCTCCCACCAGAATTTGAAGGAGTGTCGTCTTCCCTGCACCATTTTCTCCGATTAGTGCCACACCGTCTCCTTTTCGTATCAAAAGGGAGATGTGATCAAGAATACGATGCCCATCCTGATAGGAAAACGAGACATTCTCAAGTTCCGCAACACGCTGTGCGCACTCCTCCGGGGGAGCAAAGGAAAAGAATTGAAACTGTGCTGCTTCAGGCGGAAGTATGATGCGTTCCAACCGATTGAGCTGACTCTGTCTGCCGCGTGCCTGTTTGGCTTTTATCCCTGCTTTATACTTGCGAATGAATTCTTCTGTCTTACGGATATGGTCCTGTTGTTTTTCATAAGCATGCTGAAGTGCTGTGCGGCGCTCATTTTTTATGCGTATGTAATGTGTATAATTTCCTGTATACGACGTAATAGTCTGATGTTCGAGCTCGAGAATATGTGAGGCGACACGATCAAGAAAATAACGATCGTGAGAAATTAAAAGAACACCGCCTCTGTAGGAGCGGATAAATTCCTCCAGCCATTCGATCATGCCGATATCCAGATGATTGGTCGGCTCGTCTAAAAAAAGAAAATCTGGTTCACGCAAAAGTGCTTTGGCAAGACATATACGTGTTGTCTGACCACCGGAAAAATGATGAACATCCTTAGTCAAATCCGGTTCTGAAAAACCAAGACCAAATGCAACGCGCCGAATATGTCGTTCAAAATCATAACCATTCATGGACTCAAATCGATTTACAAGATTTCCATAGGCTTTGAGATCTTCTTCGCTGCTCTGTCCGGAGGAGATACGACGTTCCATCCGTTCTTTTTCTTCACGAAGTAAAATGATATCAGAGAAGGCACTGTATAATTCATTATACAGTGTTTCCGAAGAAAATACTGCCTGCTGCTCAACGTAGCCGATAGTATCGGTCGGATCGACAGACACTGTACCATCATCCGCTTCTTCCCGTCCAAGGAGAACACGCATCAGTGTTGTTTTACCGCTTCCGTTGGCGCCAACAAGACCTATTTTATTACCGCGCATAATTTCAAGGTTCACATGAGAAAAAAGTGTATGTATCCCATACGATTTTTCCAGCCCGACCGCCTTAAAACTCCCCATATTACGTTTCTCCGTCCTTGTGTTTTGGCGTTGACTGATAGTCACGCCCAATGTATATGATTGCCTGCTGTTCTCCGGCTCCCTCCACCGGCATAATAACGCATGGAAACGGCATGCCATAAAAAAGATTGACATGCGAATTCGCCGTCATGACTGCAGTTTTTGGGCGATCTGACGATCGTCCCGTCTCGACACTTGAAATCCGAAACCCTTTTGCCTGCAGAATATCTGCTACATCTGCCCCTGCCCCGTCAATTCCGCTGGAATTGACGATGAGGACGGAAATACGATCCGTTGAATCTTGGCGCTTTTCCGCGCCAGCTTCTTTTGATTCTTTTTTTTCGGCTGTACGATGTGCGCCGATCACGCGATCGCCCTCCGCCAGCAGTTCATCAGCAGAAGGAAAATTGACTTTTGCGTTGTTCTCCATCATCCTGCGCAGCCGTTCCGGCATATCGGCACGGTATTTATCGGCATCCCGTTCGGCTTCTTCGCGCATGGGGGCTGACAGCTCTCTGCCAACGCCTTCCATGAGCAGTGATCTTGACGTGACAATGTCTGGAATCCAATAGCTCACATCGCCAAGATATGCAGGGGTTCCTGCAGCCATAGCCATCGAAAGTCCATCTGCATCAATGGTTTTAAACCGTTTTGCCAGCGCAATCAACTGACGCAGAGAAAGATCGGTCTGAACAGCATTCTTTACTTCCCCTATGATGGCAGAGATGCGGGGAAGAATCTCAGGGGATATAAGACGCGTAAAAAAAACCCGCATAAAGCGTTGTTGGCGTGAAATGCGCCCAATATCCCCTTCCCCATCTCGATAACGCACATACTGAATGGCATGAGCACCATCCATGTGCTGTATGCCAGGCTGAAGGTCAATGATAAGACCGCCATTGTCGTCCCAAGGATCTTCATAATACATTCGTTTCTCTACGTCGATATCGACACCGCCGACGGCATCGACAATACGCTCAAACGCTGACGTGTCAATCAAAATATAGTGCGAGACAGGAACACCAAGCAGCTTGCGAATGGAGGCAATTGTCAGATCATGACCGCCAAATGCATACGCATGGTTGATTTTATCATATCCATAGTTTCCAATTTCAACGCGTGTGTCGCGAGGGATGGACAGCAGTGATATCCGATCTTTTTTTTCATCGACGGCGGCAAGCATCAGCGTATCACTTCGTCCAATATCGTTATCTCTGCGATCTACTCCCATGAGCAGCACATAACCGAGATCGTCGGAAACACTGGTGCCGACATCTGCATCCTTTAATGAACTGGAAAAAAAATATCCTCCTGCATAATAAATCACACACACCAGTACAAATGAAAACGTAAATATAATTCCCGCATACTTAATGAACATACGATCTGTTGTTTTCTTGTCTGATGGAGTTATTTCTGGTTCTTGTGCCATCGATTCGTAAATCTCCCTCTCCGCTTATACCAATCGGCTCCAGTATAGCAAAAACAGGCGTTCCGCGCAAATTCTCTACGTATGAATAAGTGGGAGCAATATAATGCTTGCAATAAAACATACCTTCTACAACCATGCTGTTTTAATCCTTCTTTACAAAAAAAGACATATCATGTAAACTATGATTTATACTTACATATGGATTTGTAACGGTATATCGGCATAGTGCAATACAGATGGGGATGTTGCCTAATGCTGCAAGGGAGAGGGAATTATGCTTCGACTTCCTGTATCGAAATTAAAAGACGGAATGGTTCTTGGGCAAAGCTTGTTCAATACGGCAGGAGGAAGCTATCTTGTCAAGGGACAGCCGGTAACCATTGACTATATTCGGAAACTGCGTCAGATTGGCATTCAATCTGTAACGGTTACCTCCATGGATCCGGCACATAAACTGCCGCCTCCTCCCGATGTCATTGAAGAAAAGACACGAATCAATGCAATCAGTACGGTCTACAATACGTTTCAATCCATTGAAGAGAACGGAACACTTGATACGACGGCATTGCAGAGGGTGACAGACTCCATTGTCTTTGATCTCTTTGAAAACCGGAATAACCTCGTCCAGCTGACCGATATACGCGCCCATGATGCTTATACTTTCGCGCACAGCGTCAATGTGGCCGTACTCTCTGCCATGATGGGCATGCTCTGTCATATGCCAAGGGATGAAATCTCTCTGATTACACTCGGCGGTCTCTTGCACGATCTTGGCAAAGTAGACGTGAGCTCAGCTATCCTGACAAAAAATCGAGGACTCTCTGACCGTGAGTTCAAGATTATGAAAAACCATCCACTCGATGGGTCTCGCCGAATCCTCAATGTCAGTGACCTTCCCAAGAAAAGTATTCTGGCAGCCATTGCTGCGCAGCATCACGAACACATTGATGGATCAGGCTACCCCAATGGGATTACAGGCAATGAGATGCATCATTATGCAAAGATCACGGCAATCGCCGATGTCTATGATGCACTAACCAGTGAACGTCCTTACAAAAAGGCGTACATGCCAAATATCGCCTACAATATCATGCATAATATCAACAAGGGACAATTTGACCAAGATTTGCTGGATACATTTTTCAACAACGTCGCACTCTATCCAGAAGGTGCCGTGTTAAAGACAACATTTGGCTTTGCCGTTGTGAAAGAGAGTAGGTTCGGACGCACAACAACGCCGATCATCATTCTTTTTGCCGATACAAACGGAAAATTATTGAATGAGCGAAGTGTCATCGATCTCTATGAGACACCAAATGGAGCAAAATCCATACAGGTCGTTCCTACAGGAAATGAGCTCTATCACTTCATCCATGAACTAGGCGTCGACCCATCTTACTACCTCGAAGAGGAACGAAAAAAGGATGCGGCCGCTGGGATAAAATCCTCCGGTGTGTCGATGGCACCGCGTGCGAAGTTGAATTAATATAAAACGAAGTCCGTTAGCGTATGGTAGATCTCGTGCATCTATCATACACTAACGGACTTTTGTTGCTTATCTTTGCGTTCTCAGGATTACATCGGCCATCTCTCTTACTGTATTGCAACGACCGACGGGATAGCCGATCTCTTCGATTTGCTTTCCAAGCAGCAGGAGATGCGGTGCTGTAAGCGAGGCTTGCTCCAACAGTTCTGTATTGCGAAATATATCACATGGAGCACCTTCTCCGATGACACGACCATTCGCCAGCAGGATTAAACGCTCGGCAGAACGAAGGATATCCTCCATGCTGTGCGAGACGAGAACAATGGACATACCGCGCTCACGGTGAAGTGTCGAGAGCATCGACAATAGTTCTTCGCGACCACGTGGATCAAGACCGGCTGCCGGTTCGTCCAAAACGAGATAGCGTGGTGCAAGAGCCAATACACCGGCAATCGCCGTACGTCTGCGCTCTCCTCCGGAGAGCGCAAATGGAGAACGCGCCCGATAGATCTGTGGGAGATGGACAAGCTCCATTGACTCTTGCACACGCCGCTCAACCTCGGCTTCGGACAAGCCCTGGTTGTGCGGACCAAAGGCAATATCCTCGTAGACAGTTTCTTCAAAAAGCTGATGCTCAGGGTACTGAAAAACCATGCCTACGCGAAAGCGAGCGGAACGATCCTTCATATTGTTTTTGGGAGTTCGCTTCCCAAGAGGCACGCCATCTACGGAGACTGTGCCGGAAGTGGGCTGAATCAGCCCGCCGATCAGCTGCATAAGCGTAGATTTTCCCGCGCCTGTTTCCCCTGCTATTGCAGTAAATTCTCCCTCGTTAATGACAAGTGAAACGTCGTAAAGTGCTGTATGGGAGAGAGGTGTGTTCTCCATATAGGTATAGGAAACAGAACCTATTTCGATAGACAATGGATCAACTCCTCGTCTGTTAAGATATTTTCCGATAGATGCTCTCCAGCACGACGCAAGTGTTGTGCAATATCGGCAGCAAGGGGGAGATCGAGTCCCAGCTGCTGTATACGTTCCGTGTGAGAGAATACGTAATGCGGCGTTCCATCCATGACAATCTTCCCCTGATCCATCAGAATAATGCGATCCGCAGCAATTGCCTCCTCCATGAAGTGCGTGATATAGATGATCGTTGTCCCTTGCTCTTCGTGCAGTTTTTTCACGGCAGAAAGAACTTCCGAGCGTCCGCGCGGGTCCAGCATAGCTGTGGGCTCGTCCAGGACAATACACTGCGTTTGCATAGCGATAGCACCCGCGATAGCAATACGCTGCTTCTGTCCTCCGGAAAGCAGATGCGGCGCATCCGTCGCATGATTACTCATCCCGACCAATGCAAGCGAATCCTCGACGCGTGTCCGTATTTCGCATGGGGAAATACCAAGGTTTTCTGGGCCAAATGCTACATCGTCTTCAACGACAGCGGCGATCAGTTGATTGTCAGGATTCTGAAATACCATACTGACTTTTTGGCGTATCTTCCACCATTGGGATTCGTCCCGCGTATCCATGCCATCGACGAGACAGATTCCTGATGATGGCAGAAGAAGTGCATTCAGATGACGTGCTAGTGTAGACTTCCCTGAGCCGTTAGCGCCAAGGATAGCGATAAACGCACCGGTCGGAATTTCCAGAGATACATCACGGAGTGCCTCGTGGTTTTCGTTATCCGTGCCTTGATAGATATGCGTCACATGGTCAAGTGAAAAAAAAGATTGTGCTTCCATTAGTCTTTATCATCCCGTATGTTTTTCGACTTTGTTTTCAGGCGAACATGGAATGTCGTACCTTTGCCAAGTTCGCTGTTGAGTGTAATTGAACCGTGGTGTGCCTCAACTATCTCGCGTGCAATGGCGAGGCCGAGCCCATTGCCGCCCATACGGCGCGAACGCGCTTTATCAACACGATAAAATCGATCAAAGATGCGTTCCTGATGTTCTTTTTCAATACCGATTCCCGAATCCGTGATAGAAAGGCATACCATGCCTCGTTCCTCTGTGCTCAAGGAAACTTCAATGTGACCATGCTCCGGTGTATACTTCACTGCATTATCGACAAGAATCAGAATAAGCTGACGTATTTTCTGTTCATCTGCGTATACCTCTGCACGTTTGGGCAGGAGCTCTTCGATCGCAATATCTTTCTTCTCGGCAAATGGGCGCATCATGCGTACCGTTTGTCTGGCTGCTGCCGCGATATCCATGCGTACCGGTTTGAACTGTGTTGCCCGTCCATCTGTGCGCGCAACCGTAAGTAGATCACTCACGAGTTTTGTCATTTTTTTTACTTCATCACGTACATCTTCAATGACTTGTTTTAAAAATGGTGATGTTATTGTTGGATCACTGTGAAGAAGATCAGCAGAAGCTAGGACAACAGCGAGAGGGGTGCGCAGTTCATGGGAAGCGTCTGCTGCAAATTGACGTTGGCGCTCATACGCCTCACGGATTGGCCGCATGGCGCCACCCGAAAGAATATAGCCGATTGCTGCGGCAAAGATGATGGCGATAACGCCCAATGCTGCCAGTGCCGATGTTGCTTTTTCTAGTCCATTATACATGGCTGTAACATCTTTTCCTACATATACCGTTTGCATTGGCATGGGGGGGCTGGATACCGTTTGTGAGGTCATCATCACTTTCGTCTGAACTCCGCGCTCACTCGTCTTGGTAAATACGCGTACCTCACGGTCGGACGAATTCCATGTCCCGACGATGTCCAAGACAAAGGATTCGATACGGGATGAGGCACGCGAAAAATTTATGAGACGACCCCGATCATCAAACACATAATAAAAGAGACGATCATTGGTACTGCGATACAGCTGTGCCTCATCTGCATCTGTTCCCGTATGTAGTTCATGATACACCTGAGACTCTGCGATGCTGTTCGCTGTATCCAGAAGTTCCCGCGCCTGCTCGGAAGTAATCGCCCACTGCATCGTCTTGTGCATAGCAAAAAGGAGGACAATAACCAGCCCTCCCATAACCAGTGCATAGCGCAGCATCAACAGCAAGCGGCTGCGTCCAAACAGATTCTGTTCGCTCAATTCGGTGCCTCCAGCTTATATCCGACACCACGTATCGTTTTGATGGAGGCCCCCTCTCCCGCTGCGTCTAACTTCTTTCGCAGCATTTTCATATAGGAGTCGATATTATTCGAGCTGACGTCTGCCTCCAAGCCCCAGATTCGATCGAGGATGATATCGCGCGGAACCACGATTCCGATATTCTGTGCTAGGAGATCAAACAGCTGAAATTCTCGTGGAGAGAGTTGAATGATCTTTCCATTCTTTTCGAGAATATTTGCCGTACGATTCAACTTAAAACCGCCGATTTCATCAACCTCATGCTGTATACGCTGCGTTGATCGTCTGCCAAGTGCGCGTAGACGAGCCAAAAGCTCAGAAAACTCGAATGGCTTTACGAGATAATCATCCGCACCGGCATCAAGTCCCTTCACACGATCCTCCACAGAGTCCCGCGCGGTCAGCATGAGAATGGCACGATCATAGCCGTTTCGGCGCAGGCGTGCACAGGCATCGACTCCTGACTCGCCCGGCATCATCCAGTCCAAGATCAGGATATCGTACTCTGTGTAGGTTGCATACGCATAAATATCACTGCCGTCTGTCACCCACTCAACACTGATGTCGTTTTGTTCAAGCATATATTGGATGAGCTTGCCAAGGCGCAGATCATCTTCTGCCAAAAGCACACGCATAATACCATCTCCCTGCTATATCGAATAGAATTATAGATAAGGGGGGTGAAAGATAGCTGAAAAAGGAGCTAACGCATCGCTATGTGCACTGATGCAATCATGCGATAAAAGACAAACATCCCAAGCCCGTAGCAAGTCAGCATAATGACTCCCATCGGAATGGCAGTATAATCACCTGCGATGCCTACCACAGGCATCATGCAGGCTCCCAGCAGCATCGAGAAACACCCGATCAATGCAGAAGCACTGCCCGCATTTTTCCCCTGTCGTGAAAGCGCGAGAGAAAAGCTCGCCGCACCCATCACCGAGAGTGGTATGATGGTAATAAAGAGTAGAATAAAGATAACAGGAAGCGGTGCGGAAACAAAAAATCCAATCAGAAGCAAGCTGCTCCCGATCAGTGGAACAAGTACGGCATATTTCAACATAACGATATCCGGCACACGTCCGGCAAAACGGGCCGGTAAAATTCCGGCAAGGAGAAGCCCCGCTCCAATTACGGCAAAAATCATACTAAATCCCTGTGGAGAGACACCATAGATATTCTGAAAGACGAATGAAGAGCCAGAGAGGTAGGAAAAGAAACCACCAAATACGAAGCACTGCAACAGACAATGTCCGAGAAAATAACGATCATGTAAAAGGATGGGGAATTTCTTCAGAGAATCCATCACGTTCTTGCTGCGCTGTTCTTTGGGGAGCGTCTCTTGATAAGCGAGAGTTGCACCAGCCAGCACTACGCCGATGAGTGTCAATAAAATGAAAGTGGCGCGCCAATTTGCAAAAAGAAGAATCTGTCCGCCGATCACAGGCGCAATAATGGGGGCAAATCCGTTGACCATCATGAGTACAGAAAAGAACCGTGTGAGCTCTGAGCCTTCGCAAACATCACGTGCGATTGCACGTGAGATAACAATTCCGCTCGCCCCAGAGAAACCGGCAAAGAAGCGAAAGAAGAGGAAAAGATATATATTCTGCGCGAGTACGCAGCCGAGCGTTGCACCGACAAAGACAAGCATTCCGATCAGAAGAGGCCTGCGGCGTCCCCAGAGATCACTCCATGGACCGGCAAGAATCTGTCCAAGTGCCATGCCCAGCGTTGTCATAGTAAGCGTCATCTGTACCAATGACGTTGGGACAGAAAAGGCTTCCTGCACCTCAGGCAGTGCCGGGAGATACATATCCGTTGAGAGCGGTGCAATTGCCGTCATAACACCAAGGAATATGGTCAGCCAAAGCCGCGTACGCGCATTCATGTCCATTGTATTTCTCCCTGATCCTCGTTTGCTGTATGTACCAATTGTTTCAAGCAGCGTTTGCAGCAGTTGATTTCTTTCCGCGGCTCATCAGCCATGCCTTTATCGTTTCCCATATTGCAGTTGCAATGACGATTCCCGCTGCGATGGATGCCGCATAGAGGAAGGTCTTTATCCCCTGCGTACCAAATTTATCCCAGTCAGCAGCAACCGCATAGAACATTGTTCGGTAGAGCGAACCACCGGGAACCATGGCGATAACACCGATGATCAAAAAAATTGTTGCGGGGCATTTATAAAAACGTGCCAGAATTTCTGCGGCAAGTGTCGCAAATACAGCTCCAGCAAAGTAACCGGCATACTCATTCCAATCGAGTGCTATGAACAGGATGGTGAATCCCCAGGCAATCATACAGACTACAGCTCCTACACAGGCATCTTTGATATGCCCATGCCAAAGCAGATGAAAAAAGAATCCACCGATGAGAGACGTGAGGAGATAGACCCACCACGTTGTTTGAAAAGCGATGATGGTTCCTGATGAACTAAACGCAAAGCCGGTAGCGATCAGCAGGCTCAGAATAAATGCCTCTGCACTCTTGAGCAGCCCGGAAATCGTTTCCTGACTGAACATATCGCGAATCGAGTTCATGAGGGCAAGCCCTGGGATCACCGGCATAATGTTGCCCATATTTATCGCAGCCGGATGAATATCCATCCCCATCCACATGAATGAGTTGGCAAAAACACCACCGATAAAACTAAGCAAAACAAGGGCACAGTATGGATTCAGTTTTGTTCTGCCAAGCAAATATTGAATGAGCCGAAGAAAAACACCAACGATCCCGGCACATACGGCATCTTCTAAACGCCCACCGAAAAAAGCAGAAAAACTGCCCGCGATAATGGCCCAATAAAATACAGACGCTTTGAGAGAAATCTCACCCATCGTATCAATGTCGCGTATACGCGCCTTTATTTCATCCGAAGTGATGGGACGTGCACAAATTTCTCGTGAAAGTTGATTTAATGCGATCAATCGCTGAAAATCAAAGTTCTGGCCCGGAACACGACGCATCTGTGTAATGACGCCGATGTCCTCCCCACGTATCGTCACAACAATGCTGGAGGTAATGACCATGACATCCACATGGCGAACTCCGTAGGCGCGACATATAAATTTGATCGTTCGCTCTACGCGGCTTACCTCCGCACCCGTTACGAGCATGCGCTGTCCAATATCGATGGCACGTTCCAGAATCTTGTTGATGTTAATTCGTGCTGTTTCGTTTATCATAATGAACATAGTTATAACATGTCTTTATTGCTATGTCACGCTTTTTCAAAGAAAAACAGCAGAACCGTTTTCACAGTCCTGCTGCATACACCATGTACGATATTATTCTACGGTAACAGACTTTGCGAGATTCCGCGGCTTATCTACATCGCAGCCGCGTGTGATTGCAGCATAGTAGGCAAGCAGCTGAAGCGGGATAACCGAGAGAATCGGCATAATGAACTCGTCGGATGCCGGTACGTGCATCACATGATCCACGTACTTTTTCAATTCGGTATCCCCTTCGGCGGCGATACCGATAACAACAGCATCACGCGCCTTGACCTCCTTGATGTTGGAGAGCGTTTTCTCGTAGACATTCCGCTGGGTTGCCAGTGCGATGACCGGAACGCCTTCTACAATCAGAGCAAGCGTACCATGCTTCAGCTCGCCCGCAGCATAGGCTTCCGCATGAATGTACGAAATCTCCTTGAGTTTGAGTGCTCCCTCGAGGGATACGGAATAGTCAAGACCACGGCCAATGTAGAAAACATCCTCATTGAACCCGTACTGCTTGGCAAAGGTCTTGATGGGATCAACATCAGACAAGATCTCTGAAATCTGCGAGGGAATCTCCTGCAGATGCTCTACCAATTCCGCCGTACGCTTTGGCGCAATCATTCCCTTGATCTCTGCCATATAGAGTGCAAGCATGAAGAAGAGAACAAGCTGTGTTGTGTATGCTTTCGTCGATGCGACGGCAATCTCAGGTCCTGCCCATGTGTAAACGACCTGATCTGCCTCGCGTGCGATGGAGGATCCGACCACGTTCGTAATCGCAAGTGTCTTCGCTCCACGACGCTTGGACTCCTTGAGTGCTGCAAGAGTGTCACTTGTCTCGCCGGACTGCGATACAACGATCAGCAGCGTCTTGTCATCGACGATCGGATCACGATAACGGAACTCTGATGCGACATCCACTTCGACAATGACACGCGCCATTTTCTCAATATAGTACTTCCCAACGAGTCCTGCATGATATGCCGTACCACAGGCGACAATATAGATCTTGTTGAAGGAATTGAGATACTCGGGGGTCCAAGAAAGTTCTTCAAAAGAAATACTTTTTTTGTCACTCGTAATACGCTGGCTCATCGTGTCACGAACGGCTTTCGGCTGTTCATGAATTTCCTTGAGCATGAAATGCTCATAGCCGCCCTTTTCTGCTGCCTCAGCATTCCATGTGACTTCAAATACCTTCTTGGCAACGGGCTCGCCCTTGCGGTCAGTGATCTCGACACTGTCCTTGTGTACAATGGCAAGTTCGCCGTCCCCCATGATGTAGGTGCGGCGTGTACGGGAGATAATCGCGGGGATATCCGAGGCGATATAGTTCTCCCCTTCGCCGAGGCCAATGATCAGTGGGTTGTCCTGCTTTGTGCAGACAAGCATATCCGGGTGTTTGCGGCTCATAAATGCCAGAGCATAAGACCCTTCGATACGACGCAGAACCTCGCGAACAGCTGCAACGAAATCGCCTTGATATACGTCCTCCAGAAGATGAACAACTACCTCTGTATCCGTTTCGGACTTAAATACATGACCTTTTTCGATGAGCTCTTCCTTCAGTGAAAGATAATTTTCGATAATGCCGTTATGGACAATGGCAAAATCGTTGTGACAATCCACATGGGGATGTGCATTCACATCCGACGGACGACCGTGCGTCGCCCAACGTGTATGACCGATACCGATGTTGCCAACGGGGACGTTTCCCTTGATCTTGTCACGAAGTGCAGATAGGCGTCCAACGCTCTTCTCGACACGAATGCTTCCGTTGTCGTAAACAGCGATTCCGGCTGAGTCATAACCACGATACTCCAGTTTGGACAGACCATCCAGCAGGAACTTTGCTGCCTGACGATCACCGACATAACCAACAATTCCACACATAAAAATACCTCCTGATCGAGTAAAACATCGCTCAGGGATTTCACTCTGACTGCAGCTTTGTCCACGCGGTCACCCGCATGATTTGACCACAGCCTATCGGCAGAGTATGCCGGAAGGCATCCGCTGACGGCTCGACAACCTTCTCCTCGTCCTCTGAGAAAACATCTTCCCAGAGCCAGCGCTAAGATTAATTCTTTTTTATAAATGAAATCCCCCATGCATCAGATGATGCATGGGGACATTCTATCCGATATAGCGCAATAAGTCAATCGTTCATATCTGCGAGAAAAAAATACTGTTGATTCATGGCATTTTGGCAACATAGTGACTGAAACTCCCAATGACGAGCTGCGGAAATTCTTCATGAAGAAGATGCATAAAATTTTTCGTCCCAACGGGCATCCCTTCCGCCCCCGGCATGACTTGCAGAAATTGTGTCGGATCAATATTGAGATTTCTCATCTGAATCATCTGAACCGGAAGCTCGCGGAAAAATTGCTGCCACGCATGGAGTTCCTCGGGGCGATCGGTAAATCCCGGAAAATGCAGCAAGTTGATGGAGACATATACTTGGTGTTTCAATGCATAATGGATGGACTCCTTAACAGAGTCCAGCTGATAGCTTGCGCGATAGTATGCATTGTAGCTTTCAGGCCGTGCGCTAATCATGGATACACGCAAAGAATCAAGCCCTGCATCGACAATTTTTCTCATGCCTTCCGGATATCCGGCGTTGGAGTTCATATTGATTTGACCGCGCGTGGTAACGCTGCGTATTTTACGGATTCCATCAGAAATCCGATCCGCGGCAAGTGACGGTTCACCTTCACAGCCCTGTCCAAAGCTGATGATTCCATCCGGGGCGAGCGAGAGATGATAGATGCCGACCTCAGCGATTTCATCTGCTGTCGGTGCGAATGTAATTCGTTCTTGCGGAGACGGACAGCATTCTGAACTCTGTAGGGAGATGCAGCCGAGACAGTTGGCATTACAGGCGGGTGATGTCGGCACACCGCATTCCCAGCGCCGGTAGAACAGGTTCTGTGCCGTGAGGCAATGATAGTTCAGCGAGCAGTTCCCCACCTGCTCTACGATGCGGTTATGGGGGAGCTCTTTCATCGTGCGGCGCACCAGCTTCTTGAGTCCAGTACCATTATAGTTGGATGGATCCCATTTGTCATTTTCATCCGTATATACGGCAGTCACCCACAGCTGTCCGCGATAGGACAATACGGCCGTATAGCCATATAATGGGAGTAGAGATGTATCATCTGTGCGATGGAAAGCAGGAAGATGGGTTCGGGTATAGCCCTGTGGAAGAATGGCGGCTACGGCAGTGCCATTGATCTCTTCCTCACATCCATCCATACGCAGACCCACCGCCTTATGCGAAGGCATAAACATAAGATCAGCACTGTCAGGAAGCGGAATGAGTTCATCGGGATGAAGTGAAACATTTAATGTGCCAACTCGACCTAACCCCTGTAAATTCGCTGCGTCACAGATGTTGCCGTGATGGTCGGCATAGACTGCCGTAATCCTATCCTTCTTCTCATGCAGAAGTGTCGCCGTTCTCGTTCGTTTCATGATCGCCCTCTTGATGTTTTTTCTTCTTCCGATGTGGATTATAGCGGTTCATTGCAAAATCTGTCCCATCCGTTACGATACACGTCACTGCGGGCAAAAGATATGCTATCGCCTCGCGAATCTTTGGCGTATCCTCTGGTGCAAATGGAGCAAGAACGTGGTTGATGACGGTCCATCCGGCTGGCGGACGCCCAATGCCAATACGGACACGAGCAAACGCCTCGCTGCCGACATGGGAAAGGATGGATTTAATCCCATTATGCCCGCCTGAACTTCCTTTCTTCCGAATACGTACTGTCCCGACAGGAATATCCATATCATCGTGAACAACGATCAAATCTTCACTGCTCAATTTGTAGTAGGAAAGCATGGGGCCGATCGCTTCCCCGCTGTTATTCATATAAGTCAATGGTTTGACAAGGAAAATCTTTTCTCCGCCGATGCGCGCCTCTGCAACAGATGAAGAGAAATACTCTTTCCATGCAGAGACGTTCAGATGCTCTGCCAGAGCATCGATCAGCATGAAACCGACGTTGTGCTTGGTGTTGGCATACTCTGCTCCGGGATTCCCAAGCCCCGCAATAAGTTTCATTCACTGCTCCTTCGTCGGATCACCAATCATAAAGAGATAGGCAAGTACTAGGATGCCAAGAGCAATACGATACCAGCCGAACGCGGTAAAGTCGTTGCGCTTTATGTATCGTAAGAGAAACTGAATCGAGAGAATCGACACGGCAAATGCTGTTACCATGCCAACAGCGAGAATAAGCAGTTCTGCCCCCGTGTAGTGCCAGCCAAATTTGACAAGTTTCAGAAAGGATGCGCCAAACATGACAGGAATGGCGAGAAAGAAGGTGAATTCCGTTGCGACATAGCGGCTAGCCCCAAAGATAATGCCGCCAAGGATTGTTGCCCCGGAGCGGCTCGTCCCCGGAACGAGCGAAAGCACCTGAAAGACGCCAATGATGAATGCCGTACGATAGTCCAGTGCAGCAAGGCTATCGACACGCGGCGTCCGGCGTTTATTCCAGCGCTCTACAACAATGAAAAGAATACCGTATAGTATCAGCATGGAAGCAACAACAGGCGCATTCATGAAATGTTCTTCCATGTATTTGTTGAACGCGAGCCCGATCACCGCAGCAGGCAGACAGGCAACGATGACTTTCCCCCAGAGATCCAATGTATCACGTCGCTCTGATCTAGTCTTACTTCCAAGAAACGGATTTAGCTTTTTTGCATTCAGTACCACAACAGCAAGAATAGCGCCGAGCTGGATGACCACCAAAAACATATCCATAAAGGCAGTTGATACATTCAGTCGAATGAATTCATCAACGAGGATCATGTGCCCTGTGCTGGACACAGGAAGCCACTCGGTGAGTCCCTCAACAATTCCCAGAATAACGACCTTTAGCATCTCCGCCAATGATATTTCCACAGTATTTAAATCCTCCTTCGACCATATCAGCAAAACTACAGCAGTTTAACATTATATCTCAAACTGTGTATTTCGCCTACTCTTTTTCTCTCAGTTCTCCATATTACACATATTCTACGTCTTTTTCAATCTCTTAGGGGGCAAATTAGGGGCAAAAATAGAAGAGAATAGATCGTAGTGACGGATCAACCAACAACGAGATTACAGTCAAAAGACGAGCCCTGCGATTTGCACAACTCGTCTTTTTTCATGCAGCGGGTATTCAAAAAGGCAGAGCGTCTTTGTGATTGGCAAAGGATGACCGGCGCATGCCCAGAAGTTCCCTTACTTCCCCTTGCGCAGCCGCATCACTTTACCCCAGTCTTGGCAGACAGGTCGCATAGATAAAGCCTCCTTTCAAGACATACCTATATCTTGAAACGAGGAAAAAAACCTATCTTTTGTACTACCCTGCACATTAGTGATCCATCAGATTATACCGCGTTCCTTCAAACGCTCAATGCCCATGCTCTGATCAATGTAATGACTTTCATCATAATCGAGCGGCATCAGTTGTTTTTTCTTTATTGCAGCAAGATCATCTGTCCCATCGCCTTCTTCCATCTTGCATTTCACAAATTCTGGACTGGGGACGTTGATTGCCCGACCAATCTCACCGATCAAAAAGAACTCACGCGTCGGTCCCCCCTCTGTTACCAAACGTTGGAAAACGTCATGTCGTCCTTTCGTACTGCATTCCGCTTCGACATCATCAATCGTCATTTCACGGAGTGTGATGAAGTCATTCAATCGTTTTGCATCTACCCAATACTGCATCGTAATACCTCCATCATCTGACATAATCAGCTCCACGAAAATTCATGGAACGAAACTCATGTAGCTCCCCACGTTTCTCATAATAAAAATCGAAGCTGCGAAAATCGCAGTTGGAGAAATCTGCCTGAGTACCAGACTGATGATTTGTGTCCAACCATCGCTGATGCTCCTTTTACGCGCGTTGTATCTCGTCCATAGAAAGCTGTCGCTTATCCATATACTACCATCCTCGTCGTATCTCTGTCAAAGTCACTGCACAGCAGATTCGGAACGGAATGTCTCCTCCGGTGTGGTCGCTTGACTCACGTTACCAGAAGGATTTCCCTCGGCATTTTCATGCACAGATGCTTCCGAAACCAATCCCCCAAATGTCGTCGATTTTCCATGGATCGCGCCTTGCAGATGGGGGCAAATATCTACACAAAGGGAGAACTCAAAAAGCTGCGAGAAGCTCTTCGTGCTTGGAAGAAGAAAGAAGGTTATCTGCAAAATGATCGGACAAAACTGGAGCAGGAAATCGTAGCTTTTCAAAGGCGGCCGATCCCATCTCCTGATGATCGGGATGCCTATGCGGAGTATCAGGATCGCAAGCGTGCACTCGACGAACGAAGTGATGCGCTGACGAAAAAAGCACAGGAACTGGCCGAGCAGAAAGCAAAACTGGCCGCATGGCAAAAACGTCTGCCCGCACAGATTGACGCCCCACAGGGAAAGGAAAAAATCAAAGAAATCGCCCTCGGCATCATACGGAAAAATGCGCCGTATCAGAAACGATACGATGCACTAAAAGCACGGCTGGATCGTGCGACAGAAAGGATGGATCGCGCCAAAGTGCAAATGGATGCGCTCGCCAAAGCGGTAAAAACAGATCGGAACGACGTGAGACGCTACAAGATCGCTGCGCCGGAAAAAGTAAAAGACAGACCCGGTATTATCGCCGAGGCTGTCTCTGGAAATGAACATTATGCGAGCCTTGTCGCCACCATGCGGGACGATAATTCTGCACTCAAAACATGGACACTCATGTCTGATGCAGCAAAAGAGGAAGAGGCAAATAAGCGGATGTATCGTGATCTATAGACGCTCATTCGTTGACAGCAAGCATCATTTTCCGATAAGATATGACTAAGACATGGAAGGAGGGATGAGGATAATGGCAATATACACATATAATGACTATCTGCGCGATCTGCTGAAGGATGCGCCCTGCATCTTGGCATACGACACTGCTGCGGACTACTTAGGTCTATCCAACGGAAGCAGTTTTCATGAGGCGGCCGACATTTACGTATTATCGCCATTAAACTTGAAGGGAACGCGGGAGCACATAATCCCATCCTTCGATACGGTAGACTATGAGCGGCGCAATGGCCTTCTATGCACAACTGTGAATCAAACCATCAATGATCTTTTACGTGCTGATGGCGACAACCAAGTGATACAGGAAAGCCTGGCCGACGTGTACTTTTCCAATGGAGAATCCTTCGATTCACTGCATATTGAAAAGGAACTGCTCCCGCGATTCGAAAAGTACAAGATATGGGCTATGGAATATTACGACGAGGAATAATTGAGACGATAATAGGGACTGCGCCTAGTTGGTGCAGTCCCTATTTATCATCGTTATGTGTGCTAAAGCATAATCGTAACCCGGTACGTCTTTCCGCCCCGTTCAACGGAACCGCGTGTCAGCATTACAGGATGTCCCGGCCATGTGATAAACGTCGGATAATTCATGTCGATGACCTGGCACCCTTCAACTTCTCCCGGATTGCCAAATTTGATGGCCAACCGGTTTCGCGTATAGTTAAAGATCCAGTCCATTAGCTTCTTGTCATCAGTCAGGAAGGAAACCTCCATGTGTATGACGCTCGTACGGTCACCGAGCACGGTGAACGTCTCCCGCAGCGGTGGCGTTCCTTCCATGATCTTCTCAAATATCTGCCGACGCGGCTTTTTATCCTTACAGCTCCAGTTCGGTACATTCTCCCATGTCTGTTCAAAGTCTTCATAAGGCATTCCGCAATACACTTCATAGACTTTCTCTGGATGGCTTGTAACGGCCTCCACGTCCTCCTGCCATGTCGAGGCAAACGCTGCCGACATATAGGCCAGCATACAGAGGAGCAGCAACAACAATCGCTTCATCGTAACTCTTCCTTCCATTCTTCTACGCGGCGATAGAAGGTCGACGGGCTCATACGGCAAATGCGCATCGCTTCCCTTGCCGTCACTTCCCCGTTCCTCCATCGTTCTATGGTCTCTCTGAAATCCTTTGTCGTTTCGACCCGTGGCCGGCCAAAACACACGCCTTTCCGTCGTGCAAGATCAATCCCCTCCCGCTGCCGCGTGCGTATTTTTTTACGCTCCTGCGCAGCAACGTAACTGAGCAGACTGAGAAACTGGTCTTCCATCAGTTTTCCCAGTTCCCCCATCTCTCGAAACTTGCGGCTGTCAAACAGTGATTCCTGCTCCAGCACGACAATATCGGCACCGATGTTTCGTGTCATATCTTTCCACTCATCGATAATCCCGTCGTAATCGCGCCCCAAGCGATCAAGCGCATCCAGGTAGAGCAGATCCCCTGCGCGGAGAACCCGCTTCATGGATTGGTAGGCCGGCCGTGAAAAGTCTTTCCCACTCTGTCGATCCACAAAGATAAACCGCTCCTCGATTCCGATCTCTTTCATCTTTTCAATCTGCCGATCAGGATTCTGACTTTTGTCGGAGACACGAATGTATCCTATGTTCATCTTGCCCTCCTTCCCTTCATCATTCGATCAATCTGTTTCAAAACCTCTATGTTACTTTTGAGATGTTTCAAAATGATATACATGATATTTTGAGACACTTTTTCATGCCGGCTGCCACTCTCCTAAAAAGTATACCTTTTGAAAAAGCTGCACACATTTCTGTGCGCAGCTGCATCCCCATATTACCGGGCAAAGCCCCGCGACTCGTCCCTCTTGTTGCATTTTTTAAGAGCTGGAAGCAGGATCAGCTCCCTTCTGAGCAGCAGGGACTTTTTCATATACTCTTTGGAGATGTCCGATAGTCCTTCCGTGCTGTCAATCAGCCGGTCGATCTGTGTGGATGCCGTCTTGATTCTCGGCACGATGCGCTGGATCGCACGATGCAGGTCCTCCGGCGGGTTCTTGAAGATTTCGTGGTAAAAAATTCGTTTTCCCTGATAACGATAGGCAGAACACAGATTGTATTCCGTATTCTTGAAGCTGACAGCATCCTCTAAAAGGACGATTTTTTTCTCGTCAGATGATAACGGAGAAAGTCCCGACCCACAGTCATATACAGGAGCAGGAGTAAGCGATTTGTCTGCATGGGCAATGACCCCCCAGTTATCCAAATGACGATCACCATTGCCAATAAAGCCATCCACTACGAACATGTCCCAGAAGAACTCTTTTAGCTGAGCTTTGTTTTTTATCGTCACATCCTCGTCAATCACGCGCATGACATCTTCAATGGTCGTTTTTTTCCGCTTCTCACTGTCCGTCTCATGCAGAAGAAACTTGCTAAATTCAATGAGGTAGCCTGGTTCATCTTGACAGAAGACCTCACAAGCAACAACGACTTTCTCTCTTTTGCTGTTGGGTGGAGTCCCACGGCCTAGAAAAGTGTTCTGCGCGGGGATTCCAAGTGTTTGGAAAATGTGACAGCCTATGTACTCTGAATAATGATTGTTAATGTAACTCAATGTTGTCTGCTTTGGCGAACGATTGGGGTCTGGAAATTTCACCATGTAGAGTTTCCCTTCATACTCCATCGTCCACTTGCTCTCGGAACCACCAAAGCGATTTGGGAGCCATTCTGCATATCTTAAATCAAGCATCCAGCAATCCTCCAAAATACATCAACATTTCCTCACGGTCAGCAGAGGTAATATCTCCTTCTTTCATAGCATATTTCGTCTCGGAAAAAAGATGCTCCATTTCCGAGATCATGAAAGCACGGTTCTTCTCCTCATACGCCCGGTAGAATGCCGTCATATATTCACAAAGCACCTCTTCATAGTCTTCCGGATTATATTTGTACTCCATCGTTATCGCCTCCCATAGGATTCATAAGCCTGATTGCGCCTCATGATAAAGCTTCATCCTCCGGTATCAACTCTCCAAAATAATCAAGGATAGCATCACGTTCATCAGGAGATATAAAGCGCTCCTTCATCGCCTGTTTCGTGTCGAAAAAAATCCGTTGCCAGATACAAGATAAGTCAATAGCATTCGCCGTTGGAAGTGCCGCGTAAAAATTCGTCATGCTCTCACAGAGATAATCAACGTAGTCACTCGGATTATATTTGTACTGCTCCATGCGCCTCGCCTCCTACATCAATTATACCGCAGAGCGGATGCCGCGACAACAACCTCTTACTGGTAGCCCTCGGGGATGCTGTCATCCCCCTGTGATGCCATTGGTTCTTCCCTCCGGTGCTCCTCCTCGGCAGGAATCGTCGGATTTTCATCGACGAGGAACAGTCCCCCTTCGCTCTCCTCCATTGTTTTTGAGAGCTCGCTGATCTGACGGCGAAACACGATGTCCCTGCTCACGCTTTCATACTCCTCCAGCACATCAACGATCTTACCGCCGTGCTGAAAGATGGACTGCTGAACCAGGATACACATCGTCCGACTGAAATTCTTCTGCTTTGCGACAAACTCCTCAAATTCCGCTGTCCGTGGGAAGCAGACGGACTTTGTGATCACATTCTTCTCTGCCATTTCCGTTATCCTTTCTCTCCACTACGTGCCTTGTCGCCCAGCAGCTGAAAGAGCGGGCTGTTGATAAATGCGTTCAGCCCCTCTGCCTCGAGGAACACGGCATCGCTTGGATCGTCGATGTAGGCAAGCTCAATCTTCGCCCGTGTGCAGAACGCCATAAGCCGCTTTTCCAGTGCCTCACGCATCAGGATAGAGCCGCCTCCATAGACAGCGACAACATCCACTTCGTTGTTGGCTCTTGAAATGACCTGCTCGGCCATCGTCAGGATTTCCTCCGCCTCATCTTCGAGTGCCGGCATGAAATAGGACATGGCTGCATCATGATACTTGTGTGCAGCATCACGCAGATAGCGGGAGAAATCCTGCCGTGTCACACTCTGCAATCCGAAGTCCCTCTTAAACGGATCCAGCACCCGCTCAATCGCGTGGCCGTTTCCGTTATGCGTCCCCATGATAAAGTCGGGCTTAAAGGAGATTCCCGTCGTGATGGGAAACTCCGTCGTGCCCTCACCGATGGCGATATGAAGGACACGCAGCGTCTTGAACTTTCCGGCGGAAAGGTTCTCGGGCTGATGAATCAGTGTCGGACGGTGCATAAAGGCGTGTGCTGCCGTGACTCCCTCGGGGATCGCCTTGACGAAATCAAACTGAATAAAAACGACATACTCCTTTGCCCCGACATACACGGTAACCTTATGCTGCTTGTGCATGAACTTCTCGGCGAATGCGGCCGCCTTTGCCTTCGTGTAGTAGGACACGGGAATCGCTGTCGCCATATCCACATGCACCTTGATCGCGTCTCCCGTATCAGGAACAGCTCCGCTCTCCCGATAGCACGCAGCGACTGCCTCTCCTGCGATATGTGCGAGCGTATTCACATAGACAATATCGCTGGACACCTTGTCATTATCTACGCCGACGGTGATCGACCGGCACTGCTGCCCGCTCGAGAGTGCATACGCGCCGACGTAGTAGATCGCTCCCTCCACGGAGACAATGAGATTGTCGTGGATGTGCTTCAGCACATACTCCGGGTTCAGTTCGTCCAAATTCACCAGTTTCCCGACACGCGCAAAAACATTCGGTGCACTGATTCGCTGGCCGTTAATCACCAGATCCTGTTCGGCGTTTCCATTGTCATTTGCCACCAAAAGCTGCATGACCGTTCCTCCTCGTCGTTCCTATACTCTTACCATTCATTCAGAAACAGATATGATTTCTATGCGGTGTACCGCATAAACACGTGTTGTTGTTCACGTAAATCTTTCACATCCATTTCATATTTAGTATATGTGACAGGAAATGGAAAAAATTCCTATCTTTTTTACTTTCCTGTTAGAACTTGATGAGAAACACAAAAGCCGGATGCAAAACATCCGACTTTCGTTCATGATTCACTTGCTGCAGCTGCGCTCAGTCTTCCATCAGCGCATCATCTGCGGGCATGTCGTCAACATCTCCGCAGTACATTTCATAGATCTCTTCATCCGTCATTGTGTTCACCTCCTTCAGCGGGCGGCCTCCTGTGCATTGTTCTGCTCCACACCCTTGACTGCGATGATAAAGAGTGTCTGCGACGGCATCTTCCCGCTGCGTGCCAGCGAATCGAACGCCGCCTGTGGAACAAGAGCCTTCATCGCCGCTTTTACATGGCTCTGCTGCCATTTCAGCTCATTTAGTGCCTTACGTGCCGCACGAATGACATAGTTCGTCTCTTTGGACGGCTCGCGAATCTCTTTTGCCAGCAGCTGAATGAAGGTCTTTTCGTAGTCCTTCGCGGGAACGACTTCCCGGACATCCGCGCCCAGGATCGCGTCCAGCCGTCGATTGGCTTCAAGGCGTGCCTTCATGTAGGTACCGTAGTCGAGGTTCTGGAAGTCGTAGACTTCCTTTTTCGCCTGATAGCTCTTGTTGGCCGCTTCCTTTGCATCCATGACCATCAGGAAGTAGTTGTCCCCCTTGAACGTGCCGCGCTCGGTGCGCCGTGCAAGATAGTCGATCATATCGTGCAGATAGGTATCCCGCCGCAGTTCCGGTGTCGGCGCAAGTGCAGGAACGCCTTTTCCTGACACGTCGGCCATATTGAAGAACTTCTTCGTATACGGCTGCTTGTCTTTGGTAAAGAGCACAAAGGTAACGGCTTTCGCATCCTTACGGATGGTGATGTCGGGGTTCGCCCCTGCTTCCTTGGCGGGAATCCAGCGATTATCCTGACTGCCAATATCCAGCTGATGCTGAACGGCGGGCAGCATATTCGCAACAGGCGGATAGAACGACTTGTGTTCTCCATCCCTGCCCTGATAGATCAGGACAGGCGCATGGATATTTTGCCGCTCTTCGTACGGGTTCTGCCAGACGGCATTCCCACTGGCGTGGGCTTCCTGCATACGGTCACTAAAGGCTTTGCTTGCCTCGCTGACCAGCTCTTTTGTCGTCTTCTTTTCCTGCGGCTTTTTTGCCTGGGTTTCCTTCTCCGGCCGCTTTTCCTCCTGCTCTGCT
>NZ_GL397087.1:113373-147594 GCF_000146365.1 Selenomonas sp. oral taxon 149 str. 67H29BP | reverse complement strand
CACGGCCATTGGTTTTGCCTCCTCCTGCGCTTCCTTGCGATGTTCCTCCGCGTTCAGCTTGTCGGCGATTGCCTGTGCTTCCTGTGCCGTCAGTGCCTCCCCGCGTTCCTTCTCCTCCGCATTCAGCTTGTCGACGATTTCCTGTGCTTTTTCTTTGTTCTTAAACCATGCGCCCGCTTCTTCACGGTTTCCACTGTAGTCGGCAACATCCGCATCCTTCCTGCGCTGCGCCTGATACATCATGATTCTTTTCTCTGGGCCAGGAATCGGATTGCTTGAGACAAACCATTCGCTCTGCATGTTGTTCCTCCTTTGCTCACGCGCGGATGGACGCATTTCCTTCGCTTCGTGCGCCTCAACATCGCGCTCCTCTTCTTTCTGCGGTGCATATATGACAGGATCATACAGGCTTGTATAATCCTTCCCGTAGGCAAAATCCTCCCGCTGCTGCAACATCTTCATTTCTTCCGTGACGCTCGCCTCCGGCGGAAGAAGGTGGGCTTCCTGGGCAAGTCGGTGGACGATACTGTCCAGATAGGAAACGACGAGCGAATCGCTCTCCTGCGGCGGAGAGCGAAGGAATGTCCGCAGAGCTTCCTTGCCCGCCAGTTGGTTTCTGAGGATTTCCCCGATTTCAATGATGTTTCTCTTTTTCCCGATCAACGTGCGGTTTGGTTCAATGCTGCTGCTGGCAATGGAGATTCTTTTCTCCCCCTGCGCAGTACGAAGGATTGCCTTGTTCCCTTCGGGACGAAGATCCAGTTCTATGACAGCACCGCCGATGAACGCACTCTTCGCCTGAGGCCGTTCTCTCTCTCCCGGAGAATCGCTCTGCAGGACGACCTGCACGCAATGCAGATGCCGCCGCTCGATCCGCAGCGTATCACGCGCAAGATCGTACGTCATATCCTCGCGAAACGGGATGATATCGTCGTTTTCTTCCGGCATACGCGCACCTCCTCTGCATCAAAAATCAGGCATTGGCTGTGACTGATAGAATTTTCGCCCTGTATCCGCCTCGTAGGACTCGAGCATTACCCGATCTCCGGGATCACCGGGGTTAAAGAAGTGATAGGAGCCGTTCATCTGCTGCTCTGCCTGCCGTTGTTTATCTGCCGTATCCTGCATCTGGCGAACGTTGCGGATCTGGATCTGATCCCCCATGGCGTTCGAGAGCTGCATGATGGCCATCTGCTTGACCGCCTCGATCTGCGCTCCTGCCTGACGTGCCTGTGTCTCTCCGACCGCCTGATTGGAGTTTTGCAGTGCCGTTTGGAGTGCCGTCATGATCTGATCCATGTCCTGGTAGCGGTTGATGGTGTTCTGCGTTGCCGCTGTGTAGCTGTCCGACATGAATTTGCTCGTCTTGCGGCAGTCGATCGCCTTGCCCGCAACACCATCGTCATAGTCCCGCTCAAAGGCTTCCGGATGGAGGTCGATGTTCGTGCGGTTTTCTGCCATGGAGTGATAAAGGATCTTGATGTCCTTCATCCCCTGCTCTCTGCTCTCCGCCGGGAGCTTTCGGGCGTTTTCCTCCTCGATGCCGAGTTTGGCCGTCAGTTTTTCGAGCCAGGAAACGAACTTCGTCCCATAGAGGATGCTCTTAATATGCCGCGTGTAGTCATAGACATTGCCCCCGTTCGCGGCGAGGTCTTTCAGGGCAAAGGGGGACGGTGCACTGTCCGCCCAGGAGATGCTTGTGGGGCTGTAATAGTTCGGCGGATCATAGGGCTCTGTTACGCCAGGAATTGACCACGCATAACCGATGCCGGCAGCCCCCATAAAGCATGCGCAGAGTGCTGCGGTCACTTTCTTTGACCGTTTCCATCGTTTCATATCCGATCTCCTCTCTATTATGTGCCGGGCAGGAACTTGAACCCGTTGCCTATGCCAAACTGCTTGATGACCAGCTGGGAGAGTTTGTCTCCCATCATGACGAACAGGAAGCAGACGAGGGCGAGTTTCAGCAAAATAGCGACCTGAAGGACGTGCTTGGTCTTTTGGATGGAGTTTGATGCCGTCACGACCTTGCGCCAATATCCGCCGCTGCGGTCACCGTTCCATGCCCCCGCTGCTTTTTCCCAGCTGCCGTTTGCATCATAGAGCTCCAGAAGGTGATGACGCGCCACGGCGGTCTGCACATTCTCCGGCCACGGCGTCGTTGCCGGTGGGAATTGATCTTCCCATGCGCCGCTGTAGGGTCTCGACTGATACCCCGGATCGCTCCAGGCCTCCGAGTCATCTGCCCATGGCATCGGCGGCGGCTCGAATCCCGCTCTTTCGCACCAGACATTCCAGTACTCGTAGCTGATCTGATACGCACCGTAGCCCCATCCATCCTGTGAAGGGGTCTGGAATGGATGCTCCTGTCCGCCGGTCTCGACACGGCGGATTGCCTCGAGTACCTCATCGATGCCCTCGCGCCCGCCGAAGTTCCCATTGCTGTTCTTCATCGCCTCTTCCACGGGGACGGTCTGCACATGGATGAGATCATCCACCACCATGTTCGACATGACGGACTGCAGCATCAGGGCAAAGAAGCAGAAGAAAAACAGTTTGATCGAGGCACTGAAGATGCCGTTCATGCTGTTCTCTGCATACCGGCGTGACCACTTGTGTCCCGCAAACATAAAGTTCGCCAGACTGAACACGGCGACAAAGTAAAACTCGAGGTACGCCAGGATGATCTCAAAGGCAAAGAGCAGGAACGAGCCAAAGATGATGAGGAGGAAGATGCTCCCGAACAGTCCCGTGACGATTTTGTTGAGCCAGTCAAATCCGCTCGAATCCGTTTCGTTGAGAACGGTAAAAATCGGCTCGATGATCTGTGCGCCCTTTGTCACGAGTGCTGTCGGATCGACGAGCATCGCCTTTGCCTGAGTGAGATCTACACCGCCCGTGGCTGCGCCCAGGCTGAGGAAGAGGTCGCGTGATCCGTTGATAAGGAACGCGCCCCAGTAGGTGATGGTATAAAAGAGCAGAAGATAGAGCAGCATCTTGAGTGCCAGCAGCTTAAAGATGCTGAAGCTCGGCTCCTGTCCTTTCTCCCGATCGACGCTCATCAGGATATAGGTGAGCGCAAGATCGATCGTCATGAGAATGCCGATCACGTACTTGATGATGTCCTTGAGGAGATCCACTGCCTTGGTGCATGCGAGGGCAATGGTATCTATCGCTTTCTTGACGGGCTCCATAAAGGCAAATGCCGCATCCCAGACCATGCGCTTTCCCTGACGGCTCGCTGCAAGGCCGTCATCTGTCGCATTGTCCGGAAGCCACGGCGCATACGGATGATAGAGCGCCGGACTGATCGGCGATTCATTGATCCGTACCTCAAAATGCAGATGCGGTCCCGTCGATACGCTGGTCGCCCATGCTGGCTCCAGATACCCGATCAACTGCCCGCGCTGCACATGCCTGTCAACACTCCCCATGATGGCAGCAGCCGGTAGATACCCGTCGTTCGGGTCGAGGTCACCATACACAGTCTCAAACCTGCTGCCATCGGGTGAAGTATGCTCAATAACTACAAGACCATCAAATGAGTACTCATAATCCGCATAGGTAACTATTCCATCCGCAACAGCATAGACAGGCTCATGTGCCTCGCCGCCGATGTCGATGCCGTTATGTCGGCGCACTACTCCCGTGATGGGATGCGTACGCCCCGAGCTGAACGGACTGGTCACCTGGATCTCGTGTCCATGCAGCGGCGCATCCATCATCAAGAGCGCGGCCGCACGCACGGATGTGGATGATGCAAATAGGAAAAGGACAAGCAGCAGCAAAATGTATCTCGATTTCATGTGCGGAATCCTCTCATACAGATATATATTCATAGTACTCCAGAACATCTTTGAAATTTTCCTATCTTTTTTACACTTCAGCGATATAAGCGACTATATACAGTTGTTATTTTGTGCAAGCTGCGGTATAGTGGAAGAAGGAGGGAGGTGGACGATGAAGAATATATTACGGCACAGAGAGTATGTCGGCTCGGTGGAGATCGACGAGCATGAAGGATTCCTCTATGGGCGCGTGCTCGGGATCCAGGAGAAGATCACGTACCGTGCAGAACGCGCGGACGAACTGGTCAGGAAGTTTCGAGCGGAGATTGATGCGTATCTTGACCGCTGCGCACGGGAAAACGTTGCGCCGGAGATTCCATACAAGGGCAGCTTCAATGTCCGCATTGCCCCGGCACTGCACCGCCGGCTTGCGATCCATGCGATCGCAACGGGGACAAGTCTCAACCGCCTGATCGAGCACATTCTGTCTTCATACGCGCCGCTCTATGAGTCACCAAACGATACATCGGTACGATAAGGAGAGTGATTTCCATGGGAATTTTGTCCAGCCTGAAACAGTGGAACGATGAGTGCAACGAACGGGGAAAAATCATTGAACAGCAAGAGGCTGAAAAACGTCGCCTGAAGTGGAAACAGGAAATAGAAGATTATATCGACAGCTACCCCAATACAGCACACGTTATCAAGCATCTACTCGATGTATTTGCCGAATGCGACTTAGATATACTCATTAAAGGGCAAGCCCCTAAAATATCCGCAATGCTTGGAGAAATCTACCGCAATCAAGCCGATGTTTCGCGTTTACACGAACTGGAAGGACGATATGAGGAACTAAAAGAGCGGTATGACGAGCTCAAAAAAGAATACGATAGGCAAAGCGAACTCATTGCAGAAATTGCAAGGAAGAGCACCCCTCTAACGAGATAAAAAATGCTTCTCCATCCATCAACTGGATCGAGAAGCATTTTTTTATTTGATCGGTGAGAGTTTCGAAATATCTCTTGCAACATCATTCGCGACAGTTGCCGCACCGCGTGCCACTGTTGCTATGCCGCTGCCCGCGCTTTTTACCCCGTTCTTTGCGCTCTGCGCGATACTTTTCCCACCGCTTACGGCAAGTCCCGTTGCCGTAGGTGCTTGTTGATTGGCGCCTACGCCAAAGTATTTTTGTGCTGCCTCAATTCCCGCCTTCGTAGACTTGCCAACCATAGAGTCTCTTGCATAGTGCCCCATACCTCGTCCAGCAGCGGACATCATCATGCCAGTCCCGGTATTCATGGCGTTTGCGCCGGCGCGTGCGAGACCAGCTATGCCACCGCCACCTTGTCCATATCCCGCCACCGCAGATTTTGCCATATTGCCCGCAACACTTGTTCCGCCAGATGCGATCGCTGCACCGGCAGCGACACCGGCGGAGGTCACATTCTTCGCGGTCTGTGTCATGCTCGCACCGTTGAGCGAGGGAGAGCCGTTGAGAAGCCCCTGCACCAGGTCGGGGATCTTCTTGATGAGGAGATACAGCAGGAGACTTACGACAACGGCCTGGATGAGGACGGGCATATTACCGATGATACCGCCTTTAGAGGGATCCTGTGCGATCTTTGCAAATTCATCACAGTAGTCCGTGAGGATCCTGCTGCTCATTGCCGTGAGGAAGGAGATGACGGCGACCTTGATCGCCAAGTTGAACATGGCACCCAGAGCCCGTTCAAAGAGAAACTTCGTCTGCGGAAGCGCAGCGAACGGAATCAGGGGGATGGTGATCATCGCCATCGTGAAGAACTCAATCTTTGCCATGAGCATCTCAATCCCTGCCAAAACGAGCAGGATGAACATGATGACAAGGCAGAGGATGGTAAACAGCCCGGAGATCGGCGACCAGATCGAGAATGCTTCCTGTGCTGCACCGTACCCCGTTGTGAACATCGTGACTGCATTTGCAATGAGTGAGCCGGAGCCCATCCCGTCACTGTAGCCGCCCGCGTGATACCCGATCGCCTGGAAGCCGCTGCACAGGCTGCCCATAATATCAATCCCGTGGCCGTACCAGTTCAGGATGAGGAAAAGATAAAGCCCTGTCTCGAGGAGTGTCTGGACGAGAAATTTCATCTTATCGCCGCTGATGAGATCGAGGGAGATCTTCACGGAGGCGGAGATTGCCGTCAAGACGATGAGAAGTTTCGCAGCGACAGGCATGATGCTGACTGCGCCGGACTTCGTATAGTCGATATAGGTGCGTGTAAATGGCTGGAGGAAGTCATACCATTTGCTGTCCTCGTCCGCAGTGACGTGCATCCGGTACTCGAACGGTGCCTGATCCGCACCGCCGAAGTTCCCGCCGAACGCACTCATGAGCACCGTGCCGAAGTTGAGCGCAAGCCCGATGCCGAGGATGATGTTCCATGTGGTCTTGTTGGCCGTCTCGACGTTGAAGGCAATCATGATGCCCGCGAGTGCGATCATGATGGTCGATATGATCCGCGCAACGGTAAACATTCCGTTCGCCATGGTAGTGAGGTTGTTCTGGAAGGCGTTGTCGCCGCCCTTTAGACCGATGTCCGAGCTAAAGCTCGCGGCGGCGGACGCTGTTGTGCCATCCGCAAGGACGAGAACGGCGACGAGGACAAAGATGCCGAGCGGCAGGATGTGCCGCAGCGTCTCAGTGCATCGGTGCATATCCACCACTCCATTCATTGCTGTGCCTTGATGCTTGCAAGAGCAGCCTTACCTGTGGCAAGATTGCGCTGTGCCGCCTGTTGCTCATTCGACTCAATGGTCGCGCGGCGCAGGTTCTCTGCCTGGTAGTGCGATGCCTCAGCGGCAACAGCGTTGCTGTACATCTTCGTCATCTGAAGCAGTGCCAGCACGCTGTTGGCGTTGATGGCGTTGCCCGACTGCATGACCTGCATGGTTCCCTCCGCCTGATTCGACGCATTCAGGGCTTCCTGCGTGGACTTTGCGATCTCGAGGTTTGCCTGCTGCGTGTTCTGGGCAGACTGCGCTGCATCCTTGAATGTGGCCGCGAGTGTCTCTTCCCGGCGGCATTCGTTCAGGATGCCTGTGGCGACGGTCGTGTTGCCGTTGAGGATGGACTGCAGGTCGCCAAGACGCTCACGCCAGACGGTATCGAGAGGATTCGGATTCGTCCCGCCCTTTTTGTCGCCCCAAATCTTGCCGAGCACGCCCTCCTGCCCCATCTTCTCGTCAAAGATCTGTTTCTGCTGTGCACCCTGCATCTGTGCATACTTTTCGATCTCTGCGCTGCTGATCTTCTTCGAATTGAGGATCATGAGTGCCAGTTCCTTCTCCTCGGTCGAGAGGATCTTAGCCGTCTGGATGGCCGTTTTGATCGCTTCCTCGATGTTCTTTTGGTCAATGACTGCAATCGCCGCCTCACTGTGATGCCCTGCCGGAATCATGGCGAGCAGCGAGGCAGAGATGCCGAATGCGACACCGACGGCAACAGCTGTTTTTCTGATGGTCATGGTAAACACTCCTTTTGGTAAACACTCCTTTTTGACAATTCTCCTCCATAATCTATGGTAATGGAAATTTTTGCCGAAAAATCCTATCTTTTTGCATTTTGAAGTTAATTTGGCAGTTCTTTTGTCATCTGCATCATTTTTCCCTGGTCGATGATGTGGAAAAACGGCTCACGCATCAGGATGAAAATGCGCTCATGGTCACTTCCCTTGTCAATCAGAAGACGATTTTCCTGCATCTCAACGCTGTGCCCCGGCTCATGCATCAGAGAAAGGAGGTCGACGGTAGACGCGACACTGTACTTTTCGATCACTTCCTTGACGGCAATTTCGTTTTTTGCTGCATAATAGAGGTTGAGCGTGACGAATAGAAGCAGTGCATTGACGAGAAGCAGCAGTTTTGTGAGTGTCCGCACGCCATCGCCGTGGCAGCGCGTGTAGATCCAGCCGCCGATGATGAGGATAAGCAGGGAAATACCTGCGGTTTGGATTAGATTCATAGCTCCCTCCCTCACCCGTATTGATACATCTGATAGAGGTTCATGTAGGCACGATGTACTTTGGCCACATAGTCAATCGTCTCCCGGTACGGCGGCACTCCACCGTACTGGTAGACAGCAGCACTGCCGGCGTTGTAGGCGGCGACGGCCGTACTTACGCCGTATTCGCCGAGCCCGCCGAAGTTGTCGAGCTGTGTGCGCAGGTAGATCGTTCCGCCGAGGATGTTGCCGAGCGGATCATAGGGATTCACACCGATGCCGGCCGCCGTAGCGGGCATGAGCTGCATGAGTCCAATCGCACCGGCAGGGCTGCCCGCTCCCAGGTAGAAGTGGGATTCCGTCTCCATGACGGCCGTGATGAGGAGTGGATCGACGTTGTAGCTTGCCGAAGCGTACAAAATGGCATTCGTGATCCAGTCGCACTGCGCCGTGTCGCCGTTATAGAAGCTGGCATCGGTATAGATGACGCTGTAGAGGTCGGCGGCTTCTCCCCTGCCCGGCAGGAGGACGCTCAGTGAGAGCGCACAAAGGACAAATAATCTGATATAGTGCATAGCATTCTCCTTCCTTGTCTGTTCTTTTTAGTATAAACGACAGGAAAGGGAAAAAATTCCGCTCTTTTGCACACATAAAAAGAACTTGCCGTCATGACAAGTTCTTTTTATGTATCTATACTGCGGTCAGCGTGTGTACGCTGCTTGTGGTGTATGCGTATGGTTTTTTGTTTGCGGATGCACGGCCTTTTCGCGCATCCATTCGTCCATGACCTCGACGAATTTGCGGATGTCGGCTTCATGCAGTGGATAGTAGCTGCGCTCAATCTGCTCCATCGGTACGGCAGCGAGGATCGTCTCAAAAGGGACGCAGCGCAGCCACTGGTAATAGGCAAGCGTCCATCCCGCCCAGTATGCAGGCGTTTTTTCCGCATAGAGTGCTGCCGGATAGGGAGGCTGCTCTATATTCAGCTCCCACAAGCAGTCCCAGAGCAGTTCACAGCCGGTGCGGCCGGCGACATAACGGGGATTCCCCTTGCCGAACTGATCGGCCACACCGGAGTCCACGAAGTACTCTGCCGTCTTCCCGATGGGGATATGGCAGGTGTTGACTGCGTAGTCAAACATGTTGCCAAGATTCACCTGCGCGTCCGCGATATAGAGGTCTGAGTAAGATCTCGTCGTCATTCCTGATTCCCTCCTGGATGATACGCTCGATGGTCAGCTTGTTGGGAACGCGGATCTGTCCCCTGAGAGACCGTCGATAGTCATCACGCGCACGTACATCACGCTCCATGTATAAACGGATGTATTTCTGCGCTGTCTGGTAGGCACGTTTGAATGTAAGCCGCTCAAATGCCCGCTCCGATTTTATCGCAACCTGCTCCCCTAGTTTACCGAGATGCATTGCTTCACTGAGTTTATCCAGACTGATGCGGTTCTGCAAAAAATCCGTTGCATACTGGAAGTATGAATCGTCCGCACGATACCCAACAACAACATCTGCCCGCGATAAGTCCACCGCAAAGTTTTGGATGAGATACTCCCGCGCATAGTCACTGTCATCGTCCAGGTTGTTCGGCCGACGGTGCTGCAGCAGTGTCCCAATCCAGTTGAGTGTATGGTACTGCTCTGAATTTAGGTTGACTATGTTCAGCCCATCCGTTTTTAATGTGTAGCCTGAAACGACACCGCTCTCTCCGCGCTGGCAAGACCACTCTTTAGCAAGTTCCATATCCTCTGTACAGTAGAAGCACTTGCCGAAATCGTTTGCCTCACGGCACTTCGACAGGCTTGGCCAACCGATGGCATCACGAGAGCCGTGAAAGAGAATAATTTGTCGCTGCGTGATCTGCGCAGGAAGAAACGCCTCGTGAAGATAATGCGCTTTAAGATATGCGCATGTTCCGGCTGAGATCTTTCCCGTATCGAGGGCGCATTCGATACTGCTTTTCAGCTCGTGCTGCGCCTTGGGGATCAGCGCGGCCTGTCCCACGGATTCAAGAGCAGCGATTTTCTCCCGAATCTCCTGCGGCATCTGCTCTTCTGCGTAAATATCCGCTGCATTCTCGTTGCGCATGGACTTTCCTTTCCTCAACGGACGGCCGCATCATGGGCGTGACGCAAAAATCGTGGATGATCCCATGTTTTGACAAGCTCTATTTAAAGATGGTGCGTACATCCCCTGTATAGTTCGTCACGCCGTCATGATCGAAAATCTCCTGCGTGTCGTTATAGGTGATCTGCGGGTTCTCGATCTTCCCGGAATGATAGGCGAACTGAATCACGTACCCATTGAGTGCAGCCTCGAGTTCGGCAGCACTCCTGAGCTTTTGATTCTTCCACGCCAAGACGATCTCGTCGTATTTCTCCATACATCCACCTCGACTTCTCTGCTGCCATTATAACATATATTTCAGCGAGAATTTCTTTTCACGCCATCATAAAATTCATCCAGCAGAAGCATACCATATACGCATACGCCTGCGTGGTACCACTAAAATCTCGCCCATGATAGCTCACTTGTCAGGCTTATGAACGATATGCATAGAAAAAAGGCTGCCGAAGCAGCCCTCGTTCAAACGATTTCTTTTAGACCAAACCATGTGCAAGCATGACGTCTGCCACCTTGGAGAATGCAGTGATATTTGCGCCCGCAACGAGATCATCGGAGTCAGCATAAAGCTCTGCATTTTTCTTTGCATCACGGTAGATATGGCTCATGATCTTGCGAAGGCGCTTATCCACCTTCTCAAAAGTCCACTGGCGGCGCTCAGAGTTCTGCGACATCTCAAGGGCGGATACGGCCACACCGCCCGCATTGGCCGCCTTTGCCGGGGCAAAGAGTACCTTGTGGCTCTGGAAATAAGCAATGGCGTCAAGCGTAGACGGCATATTTGCACCTTCGCCGACTGCTTGCACTCCATTGGCGACCAGCAGCTTGGCAGACTCCAGATCGATTTCACTCTGTGTCGCGCACGGAAGTGCAATATCACACTTCACCGACCAGACGCCGCTGCATCCTTCGTGATACTCTGCATTAGGGTGCGTATCTGCATATTCTTTGATCCGTGCACGACGCACTTCCTTGATCTCCTTGAGTGCGGCAAGGTCAATGCCGTCCGGATCATAGATATAGCCGTTCGAATCGGAGCACGTCACAACCTTCGCACCAAATTCCTGCGCCTTCTCAATGGCATATGTAGCGACATTTCCAGCGCCGGAGACAACGATTGTTTTGCCTGCGAGGTCGATTCCTTTTGCCGCAAGCATATCCTGCACGAAGTAGAGAAGACCATAGCCCGTCGCTTCAGTACGCGCAAGACTTCCCCAGTAGTCCGTACGTTTGCCTGTCAGAACACCCGCATCGTAGGAGTCACGAATGCGCTTGTACTGTCCAAAAAGATAACCGATTTCACGCCCGCCGACGCCAATATCGCCTGCCGGCACATCCACATTCGGACCGATATGACGATAGAGCTCCGTCATGAAGCTCTGGCAGAACTTCATCACTTCGTTATCTGAGCGGCCGTGCGGATCAAAATCTGAGCCCCCCTTGCCGCCGCCGATGGGAAGGCCGGTCAGAGCATTCTTGAAGACCTGCTCGAAAGCAAGGAATTTCAGGATATCAAGCGTAACACTTGGATGGAAGCGAAGACCTCCCTTGTAGGGGCCCAAGGTGCTGGACATCTGGACGCGAAAGCCGCGGTTGACCTGAATTTCCCCCTTGTCGTCTACCCAAGGGACTCGGAAGGAGATGATGCGGTCCGGCTCGATCAGGCGCTCCAGAATCTTGTGCTCCTTATACTCAGGATGCTTTTCCAAGAGAGGGACAACCGAGGTCAGCACCTCACTGACGGTGTTTTTAAAATGGCTTTGATCGGGATCGCGCTTCGATACCAGATCCAAAATATCATCCACGTACTGTTTCATGTTCGACATAATAATTCCTCCCTCTTATCCTTCCTGGAGATTATCCAGTGAACGAGAATGAGTATAGCATAGAGGATGAAGTTTTGTATAGCGGTTGTGGGCATGAATACAATATGCATTTACAAATACAAAGAGTGTTCCCCTCCTCCGTTCAATGAGGAGAAAGGAACACTCTTCTCAAGTTATAGATGATATGGTTCATGACGGCTGATCTTGAACGAGCGATAGATCTGTTCCATTAAGAACAGCCGTATCAGTTGATGCGGCAGGGTAAATTGTGAGAAGGACAGACGCAGATCTGCTCGTTGGCGCAATTCATCGGACAGTCCAAAGGGACCACCAATTAGAAATGCAATATGGCTTTCTCCCATGAGCATCAGACGATCAATCCGCGCGGAAAATTTCTCGGAAGACATCTCCTCGCCGCCCACATCTAAAACGATCAGGTAAGCCCCCTGTGGGATTTGCGAAGACAGCCGTTCGCCCTCGCGGCGAAGAACTTCCTCCTTTTCCGCGGGAGAAGGTCGATCCTTCATGCGTTCTTCGATGATCTCGATCGTACGCAGATCGGTATAATGGCGGAGACGTTTTTTATACTCTGCAATACCGTCGCGTAAATATTTCTCCTTTAGCTTCCCCGCGCAGACAATCGTAATTTTCAACGATCCTCCTGCGGCATCTCTTCCAGAACGACTTCTGCTTTGTTCTTCGTACTGTTTCGTTCATAGGTTACCGTCACCTTGTCACCGACCTTATAGGAGGCAATCTTATTTCGCAGGTCAGCAACACTGTTGACTTCCTCTCCGTTAATCTCAAGAATGATGTCTCCGCGTTGGAAGCCCGCTTTACCGCATGGACCGTCGAGTGTCAGACGGAAGATATAGACACCCTTATCGATGTTCAGCTGGTAGCCGTAGCGAGCTGCCGTGTCCGGATCGAAGACGGATACACCGAGATAGGGGCGTGCCACATAACCTTTTTCGATCAGTTCGTTGACGATTGTCTGTACAGTATTGATCGGAATGGAAAAGCCCATTCCCTCTACGCCGCTCGCTGCGACCTTCGCACTGTTGATGCCAATGACCTCTCCATCAGCATTGACCAATGCCCCGCCGGAGTTGCCCGGACTGATTGCCGCATCCGTCTGAAAGAGCTTGACGCGTTTGTCACTGATGTCAAGGGTTCGGTTCAAGGCACTGATCACACCTGCCGTAACGCTGCCCTGAAACTCAAGCCCCATGGGATTGCCAATAGCAATAGCAGGCTCTCCGACAACCACGCCGTCCGAATCACCGAATACGGCTGTCGGAAGATTGTCCTCATCCACCTTCACCACAGCAAGGTCGGTAAACTCATCCTGACCGATCAATTTTCCCTTCAGTGATCGTCCATCTGCGAGAGAAACGATGATTTCCTTTGCCCCACTGATTACGTGATTGTTCGTGACGATATAGCCGTCGCTGCGAAAAATAACACCGGAGCCGACGCCCTCTGTCTGCACCGGATTATTGAACCAGTCGCGTGCCACAGCCTTGTTCGTAATCCCAACGACAGCAGGACCTACAGCTTTTGCCGCACGCACTACGGGTGTATTACGCGCATCGGAGATATTAGAAACATCCACGGTCTGTGCGGGTTTTGTCCCTGTCGTTCGGGTGTCGGCAGCCGTGCCCATGGAACAACCGCCCAAAATTGCAAGGGATGCCAATACTGCGGCGGCGGTCAAAACAACGCCCTTGCGCCGATGGCATTTGAAATGTAAATTCATCATAACAGCTCCTCTTTACAGCTTAACTTCCGCTCCGCCCTCAGGAAGACAGGATTCGACATCCATCGTCATACCGCGCATTGCGAGAATATCCTTGATCGTATTGAAAGCAAGATCGGGGCCATTGTTTTCCTCCGAAAGGTGCGCCAGAAAAACCTTGTGCGGTATCTTCTTCATGCGCGTCAGTGCCCATCCCGCTTCGACATTGGCAAGATGTCCACGGTTGGAGAGGATTCGCCGTTTGAGCGGCCAAGGGTATTTTCCTTTACGGAGCAAATCTGTATCGTGGTTGGCCTCGAAGACGAGCACATCAGCCCCCTCCATCGCCTCCTGTACGGTATCTGTCACAACGCCAAGATCGGTAGCAAGTGTACAGCAATATGAGCCCTCTACGCGGAATCCGCAGGGATCTGCCGCATCATGGGAAATAGGGAATGGGTGTATGGTAACATCACCGACGCAAAAATCCCCAGAGACACAATGCATATCCTCCGCGAACACGGCACCCCCGTCAATTCCAGCAAGAGTCCCCCGGGTCGCAAGGATTGGCAGGTGGTATTGCTTCGACAGAGTCTTCAGACCTCGTACATGGTCGATATGCTCATGGGTAAGGAGTATGGCGTCAATGGTTTGCGGATCGATTTCATTGGCTCTGAGTGCTTTCGTGATCCGTGCCGCACTGATGCCGGCATCGATCAGAAGACGCACCCCGTCCAGCTCTATATAGACGGAATTTCCCTTGCTTCCACTCGCTAACACAGTTACCTGCAAACTATATCCCCTCCAGTGAACACATCTTATTCTTTCTGTCTGTAAATTTTCTGCATAATTTCTATGGACTGCGTTAATGAAGCACCGATAAAGTCCGGTGATATCTCTTGACGATGTTTCCAGATCTTGGCTGCAATCCTTCACAGAACATTACTCTTCGTTCAGGGAATCCATCCCAGACGAATCCTGCCATAACATGACTTCCTGTTCGACCCACTTCCCCTCGTCCAACATCACGCGAATGAGGCTATGCCACGTTGAAAAATCTTTCTGCTCGAGTAGCCCCGAAAGAGGTTTTCTCTGCGCAGGGGTGAGGCTCTGTGCAAATGGTAAATATGCACGAAATGTCTCTACGTCCATGCGATATTGGCTGAGTGTCGGAAAATACCGTCTTCGCAGGAATTCAAAGATACGGATACCTCCGTAATCGATGTCTCCCCAGTGACGTATATGGAAAGTCCGATGGAGGGGGGCAATTTTTAAAAGAAGAGCTTGTACCGTACGGTTTGGGAATCCTGCCGTATAGATGAGGAGGTGATTGGTATCTACCATTCGTGTCAGAGTTTCTGCATTTGTCAGATTCTCAATGGTCAGAATTTCAGGGGGAAGCACATCTATTTTCATGGCAGTGATTGTATCATAGGTAAGCATCAATCCACCCGGAAAATCTGCGAGGAAATATCGTCGATCACCAAGCAGAAAAGTTAGATTTCCTGCGATCCACACCTTTCCTTGCGTCACGGCAATCCCTGCTGCATCCATATACTCTGCGGCCGACGCACATGGCTCATCGACAAATCGACGTAAGAGACGGAGCAGCGGCAGCTCTATGTGTTGTTCAAAATACTTGCTGTTGCGGAAAATACGCTGGCTAAATACACGTCTTGGTATGGCGCTCTCGCCTTCGGCTGGAAGAGCAAGGATAGCGCGTATCAAATTCGCGTAAAGAACCTGTTCTTTAGGTAAGATCGCGGGAATCACATTATCTGCAAGTGATTCCATCATCGTGGCATAAAAATTCTGCACCCACGGTGTACGTACATTTGCAAGAGCTAAAAGCTTTGTCTGATATTCATTCACCCGTATCAAAGGCATGACTTTCCCCATCCGTTGATACAGAGTAGATACATTTGCAGAAAGAAGGATACGCTCTATCCGTCCTGCCCCGTGGCGTTCCCAGACGACGAGAATCAGTCTTTGACGCTCAAGTTCACACGCTGCTGCATGTATCGCTTCCCGCTTATCGACATCCATTTCATCGGTATAGTCAGCGGAAAGTGCTGATTTCAGGATACGAAACTGTGGCCGACGCCCCAGCTCCCCAACTGCTGCTTTACTATTTTCGTACTTTTCCAATAAAGTTGTTAGAATAATATCCTCATAGTGCATCTGCAGAGGCATCAGCTCCATGATTCAGTCCTTTCTCCCACGTTGCTACATCCCCTAATTCGTCAGTAAAGCAATGATTTCCCACATTGGTGACAATAATTGACTGATCCATCAGCGGGGCGATTGCTGCCAACTTCTCATCGGGAACAGCAACAATCAGCTGCATTTTCATCCGTTTTATCAGTTCGATGCATGATTTAATGCGCTCTTCATCCATCTTGTTGAATGCTTCATCAAAGACAGTCAGGCGTATTGTTTTATCATTGTAAATCTGTTGAAAAGCGGCGAGAATTGCAATGTAAAAAGGAGTCTGCGTCTCTCCGCCCGACGTTTGCCGGAGGACTCTAGAGTAAAGATAATTCTGACCTGCCGTATCTGTGATACGGATGTCATAGTCCAGATATCGCCGATAATCTGAAAACTCTTCCTGCTCCTCGGGTGTTCCTTTGACTAGCTTGTCAAACAGCTCCATTGCCTGTTCGTTTGCCGCGGTGTCCGCATCGGCAAAGAGCCCGCCTGCCGTCTCCCAATCCGCCATCATCACTGCATCATAGAGCGGCTTGTACTTCGCACTTGGCGTAACAAGAAAGCTATATTTATCCTTGTGGAACTGAAACTGATTCAAGGCATAGTTCAACTCACGAAATTCATAACGTGCACTTTCAATCGCCTCGCGCATACTGAAGATGAAATGAGCCTTAAACTCCATCTCCGACTGAGCGAGAGCCTCACGTGCCTTCTCCTCAAAGGAAGGTATATCCGTCCCAGAGAGTCGCTCTAGGATCTCTGTGTAATAACTGTGATCTGGATCATAGACATGTCCCGTATCTCCATGCGCGAGCCCATAATGCTCTCGCGCAACGAGAAGTTTTTGCCACATGTTGTCGCGCCGGGTCTCATTCCCTCGTCGGCTGATCTCATAGCTCTGCAGACGTTCCTCCATGCTCCGTCCTCCACGCGCCTCCTGCATGAGTGAGGCAAGACGTGCTTCTGCGCCAGTACAGAGATCAGGATAAGTCTCTCGCCATGACTCGACGGCCTCGGCCGCAGCAGCTGCCGTACGCTCTAGGATTGGTATAGACCGTTCTGCTTGATCTAGCTCGGATTCAGCGTGTGCCTGTGCCCGCATCGTCTCTGCGCAATCATGCGCTGCCTCTTCGGCGCGTCGTTTGGATTCCTCATAGACGGATTTCAGGCGCACTGCCTCACTGAGATCCATCGCATTCAATTCTCCAGAAATGCGCTCAAGGTCTGCTTTGCAGGCGTCAAGTTCGGCAAGAACGTTCATTCTCTTCGCAGCGTTTGCGTATCGATGCAGCGGTTCATGAAGAACAGAGGAGATCTGCTTCATGTGGCCTGCCCCTTCAGCAAGTACGACTAGGCGCTGCCTTACTTCCGCAAGTTCTCGCTCACGAATTTCAAGCTGGCGGTCTATAGCACCTGCACCGATGTATGGAATCTCGTAGAACCGTCGTGGTATCTGACGCGCAACCAAGCCCTTGTAGGACATACAGCTTTTTGTCGCCGCGCTTCTATACCTGAGCATATCCTGCTCATTGTCCGCCTGCATCACGTTTCCGAGCAGGTGGTCGATACACGCCTGTGCGAGGGGGTTCTGTGTCAGCAGGAGTGCGGCGAGGGATTTGTTTTCCTGTTGGCCGAGATACTTTTTTTCCGCCTCCGTATTCACAAGACCGACGCCCTCTATGTTGCGTTCTCTTTTTTCTGTTTCATAGATGTGCAGTGCTTCGCGAAAAAATTCTCGTTCCACAAGGAGGTCAAATCTCCGGGTATTCAGATACCCCTCCAACGTATCACGCCATTCTTCGTCCAAAATCTCAATCTCCTCACAGAGCACATAGACCTTAGAGCGACCCGCAAGTCGCTCTTCAAGCAAAGCCTTAAGACGCATCATCTCCGGACGATATCTGCGTTGCCTCCGTTTCAGACCTTCAATCTCCGAGCACAGTTCCTCCCGCCGCTGGACTGCTGCACTCTGTGCCTGTTCCAAGAGAAGATTGCCGCGCTGCCATAGATTGCTGACAGCAGCAAGTATTTCGCCGCCCGCCTTCAGCTGCTCCTGGATCTGTTCGATTTGTGTTGTCTGGATGGTATCTTCTGCCGCATATTTGAGTGTCCGCGCGAGCTCCTCCAACGCCTGTGGCATTCCCTCTGGCAGGCGAAAGAACTCTCCTGCGGGGTATGCGCCGAGTGCGGATACTTCCTCGAACTCACCCATGAGTTCCTTACGCATGAGCTGTCGTGCGTCTGTGAGCGAACGGTATTTTTCCACCCGTTCCTTTTGTGTCTCCAGCAGCTCATCCCGTCTGCGCTTTTCGTCATTTCCCTGCCATGCAGCATACGCCTCCTGCTGTTCCTGGTTTCTGCGTTTTGAGAGGCGTTCCTGTGCATGCAGTTTCGTCTGTAAATCGTCCAATCGATCACGACAGGTCTGTCTCTGCCGGCGTCCCACAGCCAGTTTCTCGTCGGCGTTCTTATGCCGAAAAGACAGCAATACGAATTCCTGCTCATACGCCGTATCCCGCAATTTACAGTAAGTATCGTAGTGATCTTTCAGTATTTCCAATTCATGCTTTCGAGCACGCAGATCCTGCAGATCACGCTCGAATTTCTGATAGGAATAGAACACCTCGCGCAGAACATCCAGCTTCAAATCGCGGGGAAGAAGGACATATTCATAGATAAAATCGCGCACCTGGTCGATGGGGCGGAAGGCGATCGCACGAGAGAACGCCGGCAAAAAACGCGAGGACAGCTGCCCCAGCCGGTTCATCAAGCGTTTCTGCCATTGTTTCTTTCCCGTCTCAAACACACTGCTGCCGTGCGCATACCTGCGATGAAATGTCTCCTGCGTATAGAGTGTGCCGTCCGTATTGCGAAAGTCAAGCTCCGAGAGCGTATGCTGATCGATGAGAAAGAATTCCTCCTGCATCCTGTCATCATGAAAGACATCGACCACGTATCCGACAATGAAGGAGTTTTTCTTGATGTCATCATAAAACTCAAGTGCAATATAGGAGGTGAATTCGTCTGCACGCAGATACTGTACGCCCTCTGCCTTGATTTTGCCTCGCAGGTAGTGCAGCAGAGTTCTCCGTGCCTCCTGCGTCGCTGCAGCGTTGAAGCGCGTCTGTGTCTGACTTCCGATAAAGAGATACTGCAGTGCATCCAGCAATGTGGACTTACCTGCACCGCTGTGTCCTGACAGCATTGTTGCCGAGCCGAAGGCAATCTCTTCCTCATCAAAATAATGCCAGTTAATCACCTTCATTTTCCGCAGCGTCTTCATAGTCCTCCTCCTTCCTCTGTCGATAGATGTCAAGTCTGCTATATAGGTCCGAAAGTTCTTCCCCGTCTACGGCAAGGGCGAGTGTATGGAAAAGGCGAATGCGTGACTCTTCGGAGAGATCCCGATCCAACACATCTGCGAGGCGATATTGCTTCGTGAGCTGGGTCAGGCGCTGTATCGCCGTTTTCTTGAGATCGGGCAGATGAAGTGCCAAATATTTGGCGCGGATCTCTGCGAGCGTCGTCATTGGAAACGCGCTCAGGTTTAGACTCGTCCGCTTTTCCTCGTAGATGAGGCGCAGTACAAGCAGCCATATACTTTCCTCCATGGTCAGAGCCCGTCTGTGTGCCATGCCCGTGGAGAGCAGCCATACGATCTCATAGCGTTCGTCTACACGAAACTCCCAGCCGATGACCTGAAAGTACTCCGCAATCTCTTCCCGATAGCGACGTGCCGCGATATAAAGTGCAGTATCGTGTTCGCGTGTCAAAAAATTGCACGACAACAATGCCTGTATGACACTCCGAATACGAGTACGTTCTTCTTCGTTCAGCAGCTCAAGTTTCATTTTATTTTCCCCTTGCGCCTGACGGTGCGGTTGCTGTATCGTACCGTATCTTGCTCTTCGATCTCCTTATTTTTACCCAGCCGGTACTTTGCCCAATCATCATATCCATAGAGATAAACGTAGAGCAGTTGGAGGAGATCCGGAGATTCAGTTTCCCTCAGCAGCGCGAGCAATTCGTCAATCTCCATGGAACTCCGTTGCCCAAGAACATTCAAAATCCACGTTTCGATTTTCTGCCGTGATATACTGCGTGCGACGCGCTCCGCACTTTCGCGGCGTACACGCTCACGCAGTGTTTCGTCGATACTGCGTACGGGGGTGTCCGTATTTGGGCGCAGGACGCGTTTTTTGCGTGGCACGTAACGTGATGACGGAAGAAGCATATTCGTTGTTTGCAGACGAAAAATACACGGCAGCTCATCAATATCCCGTCTCTGATCGCGTGCCTCAGCGACTGCCATGAGAATCCCCGCGATCATACTCTCCGTGCGAGCGCTTCCCTCCTGCTGCAAATAGAGTGCACGTTCATAGGATGCACGAACATATTGATTGTGCCGGCGGTCGATCTGCGCGAACATATCATCAAGCCCTCGATAGATTTCCTCGATTGCCTGAAGCGAGGCTTTCATGCGATATTCTGCTGCATCCATCGAGTCGGCAAGCTGACGTCGCACAGCATCATCACAAAGTGAGCGAAAACGCTCCTTATTCTGCCGTATGTCCTGCACCTCCTGCAGGATACGTATACGGTAGCGGGAAACATGATCCGAGGTCTTAAGGCGATGATAACTTCGATCGACAATATCTGCCCGATATTCGACAAAATGATGGGAGAGTACATCCTGTAGACTCGTTTGGGAAGATACCTGCTCCATTTTGCTTTTAATGTTGTTCAGCAGGATGCGCAGCTCCTCAACAAACTCCTCTGCCAAGCGCTCCGCTTCGAGTACTGCCATACTTGGCTGTACCTTTGCTCCATCACCTGAAAGTACCTGATATGTCGTGAAGGCAAAGCGCTGGTATTCAACGGCTCGGCCTTCGCACAGATTTGCAAAAAGCCCCCACAAACGACTGCTGTAGTGTGGAAGCAAAATAAAGATTTTAAAGTTTTCGCGCTGCTCGTAATCCAGCCAACCGAATTCCTTCATACGGCGAATCATGTGGTTGGCTTTGGCACGCGACTCCTCTATGGCATTGTCCTTGTCCGAAAAAACGTCGTCCTCATAGGCTACGCCCGCCTCTGCCCAGCTCTCGATGAGTTCCTGAAACTTGTCTCGTAGAATCTCCTGCTCGATACCAAACTGGGCAAGACGGTACTGTTCGTAGAGACAAAGTCCAGCTTCCGCATAGATGCGGCGACATTTCCCCGCGAGAAGCCCGAAGAAGCGCTCTGGTAAGACATCGAATAGCTCCATGAGATCGCCTCACTTTTTTACGAGTTCATCCTTCATCCGTGCAATATGTGCCATGATCTCCTCGGAGAAGGCATCCAGCTCCTCCTTGCTCTTGCGGTCGCCGTGAAACATGATCGGTGCGCCGTACATGATCCGCAGCTGTGGAATCAGTCCGCCGTTGGAAAAAATACGATGTGAATTGAGAATGGCAACGGGCACGATCGGAGCCCCCGTCATGGCGGCGATGAGCGCGACGCCTGCTTCCGCCTTTTGGAGTTCTCCAGTCTTGCTGCGTGTCCCCTCGGGGAAGAGTCCAAGAATGCGTCCTTCCTTTAGGATATTAACTGCCGCCTTGATCGCGCCGCGGTCAGATGCGCCACGTTTCACGGGAAAGGCATGGCAGCGGCGAATCGCCGCACCGAAGATGGGGTTCTCAAAGAGTTCGATCTTTGCCATGTAGCTGACGGGACGATCGATGAGACTTGCCATCAGCGGCGGGTCAATATTGCTTGCATGGTTGGCGGCGAGAATCACGGCTCCCTCCACAGGGATGTTCTCGCGGCCATAGACACGCGCGCGAAAGATAACGTAGAAAATCAGCCGAAAGAGATGCTGCAAAAATCCATAAAACATATATGCGCCTGCCTATTCTGCGAGTTCCATAATCCGCGCGGCAACTTCGTCGATGGAGAGTGTGGTCGAGTCAAGCAAAACGGCATCGTCTGCCTGACGCAGCGGCGAGATGGCACGCTCACTGTCCTGCTTGTCACGTGCGGCGATCTCCTGTTTCAGCTCGTCAAAATCCACTGCATAGCCCTTTTCCTTCATCTCATCATAACGGCGGCGTGCCCGCTCCTCCACAGATGCCGTGAGAAATACCTTCACATCAGCATGGGGGAGCACGTTCGTCCCAATATCACGCCCATCCATCACGACGGCACCATCTGCTGCCATCGCACGCTGGAGCTCGACCATCTTTTCCCGTACCGGGCCGAGGGCAGCGACGCGCGAGACAATATGTGTGACCTCAGGCGTTCGGATCGCATGCGTCACATCCGTCCCATCAACGGTGACGCGTGTCCCGCTCTCTGTGCAGGTGAGCCGTACATCGATGTCATGGACAGCCTGCAGGATGTCCGCATCGGTTGCTTCCTTCGATTGCTGCAGTGTTTTCCATGCCACACCGCGATACATCGCGCCCGTGTCAATGTAGGTATAGCCGAGCTTTTCTGCCACAATTTTGGCAACGGTGCTTTTCCCGGCGCCTGCCGGTCCATCAATTGCTATGACACGCTTCATACGAAATCCTCCTCATTCACAGCCGATCGATCTCGGAAAAAAATGTCGGATAGGAAATATTCACGCTTTCGGGATTCTCAATGAGAGCTCCCGCCCCTGCTGCACCAAGCACAGCGAGCGACATTGCCATGCGATGATCGTCATAGCTCTTGACCTGCGCCCGCCGTATCTCGGATTTTCCGTGAATCACGAGGCCGTCCTCACGCTCCTCGATGCTTCCGGGAGATAACTTCTGCAGCTCCGTCGCGATGGCATGGAGGCGGTCGGTCTCCTTGACGCGGAGTTCACCCGCTCCTGTAATGATTGTATCGCCCTCGGCAAATAGTGCAGCGACGGCGAGTACAGGAATCTCATCGATCAGCCGCGGCATAATCTCTGCGCCAAAAGAAACGCCGTGCAGGGGCGCTGCCTCAACAAGGAGATCAGCAACGCATTCCCCGCCGCTCTCACGCTCATTGTGCACGGAGATATGCGCCCCCATATCTCTCAGTACATCCAGTATCCCCGTACGTGTGGGGTTGATTCCGACGTTATTCAGGCGCAGACGGCTGCCTGCGATGATCGTCCCAGCGACAAGGAAGTACGCCGCCGAACTGATGTCCCCCGGCACCGTGATCTCGCCCGGCGCATGGAAGCTGTCCTCCTCCACGGGAAAGATGGTAACGCTCGTTCCACTGCGCTCAAGATGGACACCGAACCCCGTGAGCATCTGCTCGGTATGGTCGCGTGAGATGTACGGCTCCGTGACAGTGGTCGGTGCATCCGCATAAAGTCCCGCAAGCAGAATGGCGGACTTTACCTGTGCACTCGCAACAGGGCTGTCATAGTGGATGCCGTGCAGCTCCTTCTCTGACGGAACAATGGTTAGCGGGAGGTTATTGTTCTCGTTCCGTCCATAAATTCGTGCACCCATCGTTGAGAGCGGGCGGCGTATGCGTCCCATCGGGCGGTGCGTCAACGAAGCATCGCCGCTGAACACGGAAAGAAAGGGCTGCGGGGAAAGGAGGCCCATCATCAGGCGCAGCGTCGTCCCCGAGTTGCCTGCATCGAGCACGGTCAATGGCTCAGAGAGGCCATGCAGTCCCCTGCCCGTAACAATGAGTTCCTTTTCGTTCAGAAATTCAACATTGACGCCGAGTGCCCGCATCACGCCGACGGTCGAGAGACAATCCGCCGCATGGAGAAAATTTTTGATGTGCACCGGCGTATTCCCGAGTCCTGCAAACATCACGCTGCGATGCGAGATCGACTTATCCCCCGGAATATCAATTATCCCCTGCCATCCGTGTGCTGCGGCAGTGACTGTCTTGACATCAGCCATTATTTAACCACCTTCCATCAATACACTGTGAGTTCCAGCAGCGTGTCCCATCGAAAATGCTGCCTGAAGATTATATCCACCCGTATACGCATCCACATCAACCAATTCTCCGGCAAAATAAAGTCCATGCACCAGCTTTGATGCCATGGTGCGCGGGTCGATCTCACGTGTTGCAACGCCCCCTGCTGTCACGATCGCCTCGGAAAGAGGACGTGTCCCCACGATGGTCAACGGAAGTGCCTGCAGTGTTCGAACGAGACATTCACGCTGTTTCGAAGATATATGGCCAACGATGCTGTCGGGAGAAAGCTGCGCTGCGCTCAGTACGATATCAATCAGACGCTTTGGCAGGAGATCCATCATCCCATTGTGAAGGTGCTTCTGTTCATATTTTGCAAAATCCCGATCCAGTCGGTCACGTAATTTCTCATGGGTCAGCGCAGGTTTCAGGTTCAGATGAAGCGACAGTTCCTGTACGCCCTCTGTAAGCAGTTCAGACGCACGGCGGCTCAGCTGGAGGATAATCGGTCCCGTGACACCAAAATGAGTGAAAAGCATTTCGCCAAAGAAATGCTGCTCCTTTTTGCCGTTATGGCAGAGCGACGCACGCACATTGCGCAGGGACAGGCCCTGCACACCCTTCACCCATACCTCCCGTGTTACAAGCGGGACAAGTGCGGGAAAGATGGGTGTAACAGTGTGGCCTGCTGCACGTGCGAGCGCATAACCATCTCCTGTGGATCCCGTCGCAGGATAGGATGCACCACCCGTGGCAAGAATCACGGCGTCTGCCACAAGACATGAGCCATCCGAGAGACAGACGCCGTGCACAGAACCATCTTCAAGGATGAGTTTGCGCACTGCTGTATTTGTACGAACCTCTGCACCGCAGTCACGCAGATGATGCAGCATCGCATCGACCACATCGACGGCGCGATCACTCTGCGGGAAAACGCGATTGCCGCGTTCCGTTTTGAGCGGCACACCCAGTTTCTCAAAGAAGTTGATAACATCGGAATTATCAAAAGCACGAATGCAGCTGTTGAGGAATCGTCCATTCCCTACCACATTTTTGATAATTTCCGGGACATCATCTGCGCTTGTCACGTTGCAGCGGCCTTTTCCCGTGATCATCATCTTGCGGCCGACGCGCGGCATCTTTTCGAGCAGCGTTACGTTCCCGCCGTGTTCCGCCGCCGCTGCCGCCGCCATCATCCCCGCTGGTCCTGCGCCTACGACGAGAACCTTCCTCACTATGTATCCCTCCCGCTATTTTTTGCAGTTCATGTATCTCATCCAAAGTCAGATGACGAAATGCTCCGCAGGGCAGCCCATCCAGCGTCAGCATAGCAAAGCGGACGCGGCGGAGTCTTTGCACACGGCAGCCGACGGCGGCAAACATGCGCCGCACCTGTCGGTTCCGCCCCTCATGAATAATCGTCTCGACGAGCGTGCGTCCTCCCTCCCGGCGCAGAATGCTCAGCTGCGCAGGAGCTGTTTTCCCATCATCCAGAAGAATCCCCCGTCGAAGCTTTGAGAGCTTGTCCTCGGTGACGGTTCCTGTTACCTCTGCATGGTATACCTTGTCGATCTCAAAGCGCGGATGAAGGAGCCCCTGTGTCATAGCACCATCGTTTGTAATAATCAGAAGTCCCTCGGTATCCGCATCGAGTCGCCCGACAGGATAGAGACGTACAGGAAAATGCGGCAGGAGATCCAGTACTGTTCTGCGTCCCCGATCATCGTGTGCCGTCGAGAGACAGCCGCGTGGTTTATGGAGAAGAATATACAGCTTCTCCTCACTCCCCTGAACAGGTGTACCATCGACGGCGATCTCATGGAACGATGGATCATACTTGCTGCCAAGCATCGTGACGGGCACGCCGTCCACCGTAACGCGGCCATCTCGTATCAATGCCTCTGCTGCACGGCGGGAAGCGACCCCGGCATGGCTGAGAATTTTCTGCAATCGTTCTTCCATACTGTCTCTACCGCACTCTCACGGCCTGTGCCCCCATCAAAGTAATAAGTTCTTCACGAATTTCGCGCGACCCGTCGATCCAATACGAGGATGCCAGCTGACGCCAGCTTCCATCACTCTTTACATAGACGGGATGCGTGCCTGCATACTTCGTAAACAATTCTTTCATCCTTGTCCATAGGACACGCCGATCCACATCGGGCGGCGGAACAAGATAGAACGATGTGCTGTATTCGTGCATCGGCCAAATCTCATCCGCCAGCACTTTCGGTTCTTCTCCCGACGCGTCGACATGCCCCTGCACCACGAGAACACAATCCGGTTCAAGATCGGACACGTGAGCGTAGAACACGCGCGGAAATACTGTGAGCTCGATGTGTCCGCTGTAATCCTCCATCTCAGCAAAAAGCATTGTATCGCCTTTTTTTGTCGTGTAGCGTTTCGTATTGGTCAATATGCCGCCGATACGAACAAGTTGACGATCTTTACACAGTCCCGTTAAAATATCTGAAATTGGCAGGAGACAGGAAAGGGTGTCACGGTAGTCATCGAGCGGATGTCCGGTGATGTAGAATCCCGTAGCCTCTTTCTCCCACATCAGACGTTCGCGAGGTGTACTTGGAGGAACTTCTACAGCATTCTGAACTTGATGGATGGATTCCATCGTATCCTGTCCAAACAGCCCCATCTGTCCGCTGATACGATCCCGCTGGGTTCGCGCAGCATCCTGCATCGCAGAGTCCAGAGAAGAGAGCAATTGATTCCGTTCGGTGCCAAGGCTGTCAAAGGCACCGCATTTAATCAGGCTCTCTATCGCACGCTTATTCAAAATGCGCACATCAATGCGTGCACAAAAATCTATCAACGAACGAAAACTCCCATTTGCTGAGCGTACCTGTTCCATACTTTCGATCGCTGTCTCTCCAACGTTGCGCACTGCCGCGAGTCCGAATCGTATGGCACCGCTTTCAATACTGAATCCCGCTGTGCTTGCATTGATGTCCGGCGGCAGAATTTTGATGTTCATCTGATGGCATAGCTGAATATAGACGGGAATTTTATCCGTTTTATCCATGATACTCGTTAATACCCCTGCCATGAACTCCACAGGATAGTGTGCCTTGAGATACGCCGTCTGCCATGCCAAGAGACCATACGCGGCACTGTGGGATTTGTTAAATCCATAATCAGCAAAATGTGTCAGGAGATCGAAGATATGATTGGCAAGTGCCGCCTCTATTCCATTTTTTTCGCATCCCTGGAGGAAAATCTCTTTCTGCGCCATCAAAAGCTCATGTTTCTTTTTCCCCATGGCACGTCGTAGGAGATCCGCCTGTCCAAGGGTAAAGCCCGCCAGAACCTGGACGATCTGCATGACCTGCTCCTGGTAGAGGACGACGCCAAATGTCTCCTTGAGAATCGGCTCAAGAAGCGGATGCAGATAAACGACCTCTTTTTTTCCATGCAGGCCGTCGATAAAATCGGTCACCATACCGCTCCCCAGAGGCCCTGGACGATAGAGGGCAACTGTCGGAATGAGGTCGACAAACCCTTTGGGCTGAAGATCCTTGACGAGATTCGTCATGCCTGTCGATTCCATCTGAAAGACAGCACCTGTATCTCCAGCGCATAGCATTCGTGATGTTTTCTCATCAACGAGAGGGATCTTGTCCACATCCAGCTCAATACCGTGCGACTGTCGTATATTCTTCACGGCATCGTCGATGATGGTGAGTGTGCGCAGTCCCAGAAAATCCATTTTGAGAAGGCCTAGTGCCTCCACGTCATCCTTGTCATATTCTGTGACCAGCGTACCGTCAGAGACCCACACGGGCACTTGTCTCGTCAACGGCGACTTTGCAATCACAACGCCGGCAGCGTGAATCGAGGTGTTGCGCGGCAACCCCTCTATCTTACGTGCGAGATCAATGACGCGATGCGTCTTCTCATCCTCCTCATACCGCTTGCGAAAGTCGGCGGACTCCTCAAGCGCGCGGTCTAGCGTGATATTCAGCTCGGCGGGGACGAGTTTTGTAATGGTTGACACTTCGCCAAATGGCATTTCCAGCACACGAGCGACATCGCGAATTGCACCTTTTGCCCCCATCGTGCCAAAGGTAGCAATCTGGGCGACATGATCCTCTCCATAGCGTTCTTTGACATACGAAATAACGCGACCACGATTGATATCGTCGAAGTCGATATCAATATCTGGCATCGACACGCGTTCTGGGTTGAGAAAACGCTCAAAAAGAAGTGCATACTGTAAGGGATCAATATTCGTAATGCCAAGTAAGTAGGCAACGATACTTCCTGCCGCAGAGCCACGTCCCGGCCCGACCGCGACGCCATGCCCGCGCGCATAGTTAATAAAGTCCCACACAATGAGAAAGTAACTGGCGTATCCCATCTTATGAATGACACCGAGTTCGTAGTCCAGACGTTGACGCACCTCGTCCCTTGCCGTAGGATACCGTGCAGGAAGACGCTCTATACAAAGTGCACGGAGATAGGCATCATCTGTTGTATATCCATCGGGGAGCGGATAGTACGGCAGCTGCAGTTCCCCGAAGGTAAAGTCCACCTGACAGCGCGCTGCGATTTTTGCCGTATTCTCTATCGCACCTGGATAGTCGGTGAAGAGATCGGACATCTCTTCCTCGGATTTCAGATAATAGTCAGGGCCCGAAAAACGCATTCGATCGGGATCGTTGAGTGTGCGTCCCGTCTGCACGCAAAGAAGAATATCATGAAACTCGCTGTCTTCTGCATGGACATAGTGCACATCATTGGTGGCAGTTAGCCCGATATCATATTTTTTTGCAAGATCCCGGAGTGCACGATTGACGGTCATTTCCTCCGGGAGGCCATGATTTTGAACCTCCAAGAAAAAATTATCCTTGCCAAAGATATCCCGATACTCGCGTACAAGCTGATCAGCAAGTTCCATATCTCCACGCAGGATGGCCTGTGGTATCTCGCCTGCCACACAGGCGGACAGGGCGATTAGGCCGTCATGAAAGCGATGGAGCAGCTCCTTGTCAATACGGGGCTTATAATAATATCCCTCGATGTTGGCGAGGGATATTAGCTGAACCAGATTACGGTAACCACACTCATTTTCGGCAAGCAGAATCAAATGATAATATCGTGTCCCATTCACCTCTGCACGTTCCTGCCGCTGACGTGGAGCGAGATAGACCTCACACCCAATGATCGGATGAATCCCCTGAGCCTTTGCCTCTTTATAGAAGGCGACTGCACCGTACATAACACCGTGATCGGTCATGGCGACAGCATCCATGCCGAGCTCTTTGGTTCGTCGCACAAGATCTTTGATGCGGCTCGCACCATCCAGCAGACTATACTCTGTATGTACGTGCAGATGCGCAAAGGCCATTGATGTCTTTCCCTCCTTAGGTCTGTTCACTGCCATTACGGATACGGGCATGCAGAAATGTATCCCATATCTCTCGATAGGCCGTTTCCAACCCATGCATATATTCCTGCGCATTCATGAGTGGAGCTTGCTTCATATTCGCACGCAGCCCTGCATGGTAGCCCGCGATCAGCTTAGGTGACTCTGCGAGCTGAACGGCACGACGAACATAGTTGATGTCGTTCTCTGCAATCAACTCACGTACGCCCGCATTGGTCAGGATGGACGCACCAAAGCGGGCACCATGCGTACGTCCACGCATGGAAATCACAGGGACGCCCATATAAAGCGCCTCACACGTCGTCAAGCCACCATTATAGGGGGCTGTGTCCAGTGCGATATCGATATCGCGGTACTGCTCCAAATAATCGGGACTGAACGGGCGAAACTCGATCCGGTCAAGATCGAAGTTTAGCAAAGCAAGTCGTTTTTTTGCAAACTGGAGCCCCGCGTCAATGCTCGCAATCTTCCCCTTGATGATGAGTCGTGAATTATTGACGGTCTCCAAGATGCCGCGCCATAAGAGCAGCATCTCATCCGTCACTTTGGCAAAATTATTAAAACTGCCAAATGTAACATATCCATTTTTTCGTACCGGAGCCTCATATTCCGCCTCAGGCATCGCACGAATTACATCCGGCATATAGCAGAGATGGGAATGCGGCAGGCGGAGAATCTTCTCTGTAAAGCCCTTCTCTGCAAGCGTATCTCCCTTTGGAATGCATACCTCGTCGGAGAGAAAATAGTCTACCGTATGAAGCCCTGTCGTATTGGTGTAACCAATTCCTGACACCTGCACCGGTGCCGGGCGATACGCCATAATCGGAAGTGCATTGTCCTGTGAGTGTCCCGACAGATCGACCAGAATATCAATTTTATCCTCTGCAATGAGCCGTGCTGCTGTCCGTGGCGGGCGCCCGCGCAAGTCGCGCCACGTCACACGACGCGTGCGGAATCGCTCGGTCACTGCATCACTCCTGCCGAGCGCATAGCAGAATACCATGAAATGTTCGCCGTCAAAATGACGGAGCAATGGAGGGATAAAATAGGAAACAGCATGCTCCCGAAAGTCTGGAGATATATAGCCGATGCGCAGCTTTCGCTGAGATGAGCGCGCAATATGTGCATGTGTATATGGTGTCACATGGAGCAGCTCTTCATAGTGCTCTGCCTTCTGTCGCCCCTCTTGCGCTCCGAGTTGACGATAGTTTCGCATGAAAAGATACTTGCTGTAAAGCTCAGCTGCAACGGAATCATCATCAGCGAGACGGCTCGACATGAGTAATTCATGCGCCGCTCCTTTTGCTTCGCCGACGAGATAGAGGGCATCGGCAAGCCAGCCGCGCGCACGTCTTAGGATCTGATGGTAGATTGTGTATGAGAGATCCTCTGCACCGAGCAGTTTCTCCTTATAGGACAATTCTTCAATGAGATCCGCCAAAAGAGCAATCTCATCATCCAGTCGAAAATCGAGTGCGGCAAGCCCTGCTTTCACTATACGGGCACGAGGATGACGCGGCTGAACACGAAGAACCTGATCAGCAAGTGTCTCTGCCTCGTCTGTACGGCCGCTGTAGAGTGCCACCTCGGCATTTACAGCGACAGCATCGACATCGCCGGCTTTCAGACGCTCGACCTCCTGCGCGCATGCACGCATCCCCTTTAGATCTCCATCGGAGGAAAATTTTGTTGCAAGGCGCAGCCAGTTCAGCTTCTCCTCGGCAGCATGTTCCTCTAGCGGCACCTGTTCCTGCATCTTCATCCCCCTTTCCCCTTTGACTCAGATCTCTGGCTGCAGTTCTTTCCCGTACTCCTGTAAAAAGATTTTCTGATCGTGCTTATACTCTGGTGCAAGCGGCTTTTCCTGCGGACAGTGAATGCACCAAAAATCTTCCTCCTGATTTGGGACAACACATCTGAACTCGTGACGCCGCATCTCCATACACATCGATGTATCATAGAAATGCCAACCCCTGAAGAGATCCTCCCGCCAGCGAACGCCATACTGTATCGCCAGAAAGAGGCCGTCTGCCGCCTCAACGTCAATGTGTGGTCCATTGGGCTCCATACAATGTGAGTCAATAACACTCTCTGTTTCACAGTGATGAAGAACACGCCCATAGGTGCGAAGTCCGTCCCACCAAACACCCGACTGCGGCAGGCTTCGGCATCCGATCACACCGACAAGGCCGATGGTCTCATCACGAAAAATAGAGAGCAGGTCGGCAATCACATTCTTATTGACCACAAGGACATCCTGGTGCAGATACACCATATAGCGCGCATTGGTTGCACGCGCCCCCTCGTTGTACCCTGAACACATGGATTGCGCACCGCGCACGGGGATATACTCGACAGTTATCCCTACGGGAACGGAGAGTGCCTTGAGATAGAGAAGGCATTCTCGGTACATATCTTCATCATTGACACAGGTGATAAAGGCTATTTTATGTTCATCCACGCACACGATCGGCTTACTCTTCATGCGTACATTCTCTCTGCAAACTCAGATACAGCTCCTGCTTAGCAGGGTCGATGCTCTCTGCTGCACTCTCATGCAGCAGTTGCTGGATATATAGATCATGCCCTTGTGAGTATGCAAAAAGGGCACGATAGAATCGCTCAGTGTGCACCACAGTCTCATGAATCAATGCCGCAAGATAGGCAGGAAAAATATTCAGCTGTGCTACTTCATCCCACAGCGAGCGCGTAGACTCTACTCGTACAACATCATACTCGATGCGATGAAGGAGACGCACGATATGCCTACGTTGTTCGGCTGTATACATCGACTTGATCAGGGAGAGCTCCGGCATCGACCGATCTGCACGGATCAAGTAGAACTCTGCCTCCAGATCATCGTCATGATTCTCAAACCCGGCTGCGACGAGCCGGTCAATCATACCGGGCGGTGCCTTCCTTTGCTGTGCTAGACAGCGCACACTCTTATAAAAGGAAGCATACAGCAGCTTCTCAAACTCTGCACGTGCATAAAGACGCGAAACAATGGAATAATAGTGCCCGTCCATCAGATTTTGCAGGACAGACCAATGACGTATATTGCGGAAACTCGTCAGGAGTGCCCCTGTATCTTTTAGGAACAGGGAAAACCCTGCCGCGATATCCTGCGGATTATCCACATTTTCCAATGCCAGATCGGAAATAATATAGTCAAAACATTTTCGTCCATACGGCAGAGGGGTTGTAACGTAATCGAGTTCCTGCCAATGAACACCTGTGGGAATGTCTGTCGGATCGCATTCAGCGGCAAGTGCATGAAGCTCCGCATTAGGAAACATATCCCGCAGCTGTGGCAGATATTCAAGGCTTTCAATGATAAGTACACGCAGCGGAGCAGCATCAGGTACAAGAAAGGAAAGGAGCTCTGATCGAATCTTTTCAGCCAAACAATGTCCTCCCCCGCTTTGCCGTTAGGGAATCGCTGATAAAATGAAGTCCGTCAGATTGGCGTAGATTTTTCGCCCGATTGAGGAGGCAAACCGGACGCATAGCCAAAGCTATGTGGAGGATTTGCCGACAAAAAGCGGGCAAAAAAGATGCGCTAAGATGGCGGTGCTGAATTTATCAGTGCTTCCCTAGGTATATATCGAAATCATTATAACACAGTCCGCAAAGAAGTTGTATCCATATTATTCATCAAACGCAGTACCGTCAAGCAGCGGCAAAACAAAGACAACCGGCATCTCATATGGATGGATCTTCCGAATCGCACGCATCGTCTCATCAATTCGCCGTTCTTCAACACGTACCTCGACCTTTAGTTCCTCCGCCTCGGTAATCTCGCTCACTTCTCCCTCATAAGGCTCTGTTCCAGCAAGAGTTCGCCATGTCCCCATCACAGGACTATAGGCAAGGCAGGAGTCATAGTTCCCGATATGTCCGGCATCCACCACCTGTAGTGCCTTTTGGAGTGCAGGAAGATGTGTTCGCGGAATAAATATTTCCATCTTTACATACTTCATGGGCGCAAACACCTATTATTTCTTCGTGTCAAGAAGTCACTCGATGCTCAGTCCGACATCACTGCGCAGCTGTATCGCCTCAGCAATATGAGATGCTCCGATGATCGGTTTTCCGTCAAGATCGGCAATCGTCCTCGCCACCTTAATGATGCGGTCATGCGAACGTGCCGACAGCTGGATACGGTGAAATGCTGCTTCCAGCAGATGCTCTGCATCCTTCTCCATCGTACAGTACTTCTTGATCATGCTGTGATTCATCTGTGCATTACAAAAAAGCCCGTGACGTTCTAGGCGATCCCGCTCGATCGTACGTGCCCGCACCACGCGGGCACGTATCGCTGCAGATGACTCGGCCCGCTGCGTCGTATGCAAATCCGCATAATCCACACGCGATACACGAATATGAAGATCAATACGGTCTAATAACGGTCCCGACAGCTTGCGTGTGTAACGTTTGATCTCCCCTGCAGAACATTCACAGGTATGATCTTTATCGCCCAAAAATCCACAGGGGCATGGATTCATCGCGGCTACCAAAATGATACTAGAGGGAAACGTCAGTGTTGCGTTCGCACGCGACACCGTAATCTGGCGATCCTCGATCGGCTCACGCAGCACCTCAAGCGTCTTCTTGCTGAACTCCGGCAGCTCATCGAGAAAGAGCACGCCGTGATGGGCAAGCGTCACCTCGCCCGGACGCGGGATGCTCCCGCCGCCGATCATCGCCACCGTCGAGGACGTGTGATGCGGACTGCGGAAGGGACGCGTCGTCACAAGCCCCGTATCTTTACCCAGCAGTCCCGAGATGCTGTAAATCTTCGTGATCTCGATGGCTTCTTCCTTCGTCAGCTCCGGCAGAATCGAACTCATGCGGCGCGCCAGCATCGTCTTGCCGGAACCGGGCACGCCGACCATCAGGACATTGTGCCCTCCTGCCGCTGCAATCTCAAGCGCACGTTTCGCCTGATACTGTCCCTGCACGTCCGCAAAGTCATCGGTGAAAGCGGCGTCTTTTTGTGTTTCGATATGATTCGGTGTGACAGGAGTCAGCACCTCTGTGCCAGTCAAATGACGCACAAGCTGCGCCAGATTCTCGACCGCATAGACCTTTAGTCCGTCAATAAGAAGTGCCTCGTCTGCATTGGACGGTGCAACGTAGAACTCCGTCAGACCGTTCTCCCGTGCCGTAATCGCCATCGGAAGGATGCCGCTGATCGGACGGCAGTTTCCATCGAGGGAAAGCTCCGCAGAGAAGAGCGCATTCTGCACCGCCGCCTCTGG
>NZ_GL397087.1:49708-111415 GCF_000146365.1 Selenomonas sp. oral taxon 149 str. 67H29BP | reverse complement strand
GGGCCTTCCCTCCTACGTTTCAAATATAAGAAAATTATAACACAGGATAGGGTATGTTGCCTAATGATTCTTTGTGAAAAAAACTGCCTGTAGCAGCCCCCATGCGGGAGGCTCTACACATAATGAAGAATTACGCTATCTCCTTATAATGCACCGTCAACGTATGCAGTCTTGTGCGGATCACATCTCTGAGTGCCAAAGGCTCGACTGTTTGCACTGCATCCCCATAGTGGATAAAGTAATCTGCGATGAACTCCTCCTCGCCCACATTGTAAAATCCATGGATATAGTACCGCCCATTCTCCTCCACAAGTCGCATGGATGGATAGTGTTCTTTATAAAAAAGAAATCCCGTCCCTGTGCCGTAATCTCGACGACAAAGGAGAGTGCATCGACACGGCAATAGAGATCCTCTGCGGGATGAGCAAAGGATAAAAGTGGCATCCCCGTCACATCCGTACACTCCTCCACCACAGTGATGCGGCCACACCGAAAGACACGCGCCTGCCCCATCTCGAAATCATGCGTTGTGTCATACCATAAATGTGATATAATGATAGACATCTATTCGTCTGACCTGCTATTTACGAGGAGATGTCATTATGACACAGCGTCCTGCATTTGATGAGATTCGCTCATATGAGGAGTTTATAAAATATTATTGGTATCGAACAGAACTCGTAGAGATTTGCAAAAAGCTTGGAATTGCACACAGGGGGGTAAAAAAAGATCTCAATCACAACATTGCAGAATACTTTAAAGGGAACATAGTCAAAGCCACTCCCCAAAAAGAGCAGATGATGTCATCTGGAGCGATTTCCTTGGACACACCATTACTTGCTTGCAACTTTTCGTTCAACACAAAGTTTAGAACATATTTCTCAAATCTGACGAGGGTTTCTCCCTTTAAATTTACAGCAGATATGGCGACCGCATGGCGAAAGGTGAAAGCGGATCACGACACATCGTTTACTATACAGGACATGTTGAATGTATATAAGGGGATATCGACGTATGCAAAGTATGATTCTTCTGTATGCGAATGGAACCGCTTCTTAAAAGATTTCTGCGCTGATCCCATAAATGACAAGTTCAAATCAAAATTAAAGGCAGCTGCTATCCTATGGCGAATTGTTCGTGATTCCGATCAACCTAAAATGTATTCACACACATTAGTGCAAGATCATTTAAAACAACTCGAAAAGCTTTAAGGATAACACTTCTTAATTAATTTGTTGACTGTATTGTAAGAAACGCTGATAACTGTAGTCCAACTTCTCTCAGCGCATCTTTTCCCTGCCAATGTCCCCCTATAGAGTACCGATCTTCATCCGCTTTATTTCCTTAAATAGAACAAACCTCTACATCCATCAACGCCGCTCTCAATCCCGCCCTTGAAAACAACAACCACCTGCCCGTCCTCCTTGACCACAATGTGATCGAGCAGTCCGCCCCATAGCTCCTCGTCAAACTCAACCTGTTCCCCGTTGATACCACATACCACTTGAATCATGCCCTCCAAGGTGTTTCTCTTGCCCTCCCTCTCGGCAATTTTCTCATCCAACCTCGCTAGATGCCCCTGCTTTTCCAGATAGCTTGCACGAATCTCATTTTCCTGTTTCAGATATGCCGTCTGATCCTGTGCCACCCGTGCATTCTCACGAATCAGTTTTTCAAGCCGTTCTGCCAAAGCGCGAAGTTCCTGCTCTACTTTATCCCGTTCCTCCATCAACTTCCCTGTCTGGCAAACATCATCAACCAGCGACCGAAGTTCTGCAATCACGTGCTCTTTGACTTCCACCAAGGAATTCAGTGCCTTGACGAAAATTCGTTTGATCTCCTCCTCCGTCAGATGCCTTGTGCTGCAAGGCTTGCCCTTGTGGGCATATTTCTTGTTGCAGCGATAGATGACTCTGCGGTACTTGTCCGTGGAGTGCCACAGCTTCGCCCCGTACCAACCTCCGCAGCTGCCGCATTTGATTTTGTTCGCGAAGATGCTCACGCCGCTGTGCTTGCCGTTCTGTTCTCTACGCTTTATCTCCGCTTGCACAAAGTCGAAGAAGTCCGGTGGGATAATAGCCTCGTGGTGCTCCTCCACATAATACTGCGGAATCTCGCCCGTATTCTTCCGTCGCGTCTTATCGAGGAAGTCTGCCGTATACTCTTTCTGGATCAGTGCATCGCCACGGTACTTCTCGTTGGTAAGAATGGAACGCACTGTGGAGATGTACCACTTGTCCTTTCCCGACGGTGATTTGATGCCGCGCTTCTCCAGTTCCTTAGTGATGGCGTAGAAGGATCGCCCGCCAAGGAAGAGTTTGTAGATGAGCTTTACAACTTTCGCCTGTTCCTCGTTGATTTTGAAATCCTTGTCATAGCCGAGGAATGCACTGTAGCCCACACTGGTCTTGCCCTCGGCGAACTGCTTGCGCTTGCCCCATGTGGTGTTCTCCGAGATGCTGCGACTTTCCTCCTGAGCCAGGCTGGACATAATCGTGATAAGGAGTTCGCCGCGCGAATCAAATGTCCATATGTTCTCTTTCTCAAAGTAAATCTCTACACCGTTTTCCTTGAGTTTGCGGACATTCTGCAGAGAATCCACGGTATTCCGCGCAAAGCGGCTGACGGACTTGGTGATGATGAGGTCAATCTTGCCGGCAAGGGCATCCTCGATCATCTGGTTGAACCCGTCACGCTTCTTTGTGTTGGTTCCACTTATCCCTTCGTCCGAATACATGCCGACGAAATCCCAATCCGTACGACTCTCGATGTAGTTCTTGTAATGTGCCATCTGCATTTCGTAACTGGAAGCCTGTTCTTCATGATCGGTCGAAACTCTAGCATACCCTGCCGTTCTGCGCCGCCTTGGTTCTGCCGTAACCTCAGAGCGAAAGATTTTAGGGCTTGCTGGGATGACTCTCACTGTCTTTGCCATCGGTATGCGCCTCCTTCTTTCAAATGGAAAACAACTTCATCGTCGGATATGATGATCCGCTCGACGTTCTGCACGATCTTGCCCTCGTAGCAGTCACCGAACAAGGATTCTGCCGCTTCCTTTAGTTCGGATTCGGGCAGCCGTTTCAATCCGCATTTCGTGCGTGGCTGACTGCACGCCCACACCTTAGTCCCCTTCGTCCATGTATCGCGCTCACACTTGCTGCCGCAGGAGGCGCAGTACACTTTGTTGGTGAAGGGATTGCTGCCGCGCTGCCCGTTGTAGATGCGGGCAGTCTTTTTTATGCGACCATTGGTTAGGTGAAATTCCACACAGTCACCGTGAATGACGATCTTGGACACCTTGCGCTTGAGTTCTGCGGCATCGAAATCATCCTTCTCTATGACGGCTCTGACCGCAGCCATAAGCTCCTCTTCCTTGATTGGACGGCTGTCACAAGCAGTGCTGCCTTTCCGCTCTCTTGTGTTGCAGCCCCATCGTCTGTACTTCCCTGCAGATCTTCTGCTGAAGCCGCCTCCGCAGCATCCGCATTTCACCATTCCCGAGAATGGCATTAGCACAGGATTCCGATTGCAAGACTGCGCGGCTCTCAGTTTCCGTATCTCCTGCACCTTATCGAAGTCATCCTTGCTCACAAGCGACTCGAACATCCCATCCACCAGATACATAGGCAGCTCCCCTTTATTCCGCTTGCGAATATGCCCCTCACTGATGTAGTTTTTCTGCAATGCCATTGTACCCGTGTAGGAGATGTTGGAGAGAATATCCTTTACCGTGGTCTGCTCGATGGGTCTCCCCTGCCGCCCCGTGATTCCGCGCCCTGCGAGTCTCTTCGCGATGGCGTAGGCAGATTCCCCGGCAAGGTATCTGCGGTAAATTTCCTTGACGATCTTGCCCTCAGCAGGGATAATGCGAAACATCTCACCGTCCCATTGGTAGCCGTAAGGTGCTTTATGCCCGTTCGGAATCCCCTCTGCGAACCGCCTCCGCACGCCCCACCGAATGTTGTCGCCGATGCTTCTGCTCTCTTCTTGGGCAAAGGATGCGAGCAGCGTCAAGAGGAGTTCTCCGTCCTCGGATGTGGAATCAATGTTCTCGCGCTCAAAGCGGACGGCAATCCCCTTCTCTTTCAGTCGTCGAACGGTATGAAGGCAATCCACGGTATCTCTGGCAAAACGGCTGATGCTTTTGACGAGCACCAAATCAATCTTCCCGGCGTTGCAGTCGGCGATCAGTCGCTTGAACTCCGTCCGATGCGCGGTACTTGTGCCTGTGATGCCTTCATCTGCGTACACTCCTGCGTATTCCCATGCGGGATTATTCTGGATGAGAGCACTGTAGTAACTGACCTGCGCCGCAAGAGAGTGGTGAAGAGTGTCCACAGAGACGCGGGCGTAGGCAGCCACACGCAGCTTTTTCTGCAATATAGGGCTTGGTTGGACTCTTCGTATCTTCAAGGCAATCCCTCCTTTCCACTCCCATATTCCCGTACTATCCGCACGATAGCAAGTCAATATCTGAAAATAGAAGCCCTATGACGGGGCGATATTTCTCGCGCATTTTCGCTTCAAAGGCAAGATACTCGTCCTCTGACAAAAGTCCGCTCTGCAGCATTTTCCATGAAGCACGCATCACCATCTGATACGTCATTTCCCGAAGTCCATCTTCCTTGCTCATCTCAACATCTCCCTTCATGAAGCAGCAGACAAAAACGGCACTTTTGGTCACCCCTACGGGCAAAATTTCTGTATGAAACACAATTACGCCAATATAAAAAGCCCGACGATCATCCGCCGGGCGTTGAAGTTGTTATGTATCCTATTGATCTTTGAGGCTGTGCATCATGTCCTGCAATTTCTGTGGAACGGGAAGCCCCATTCGTGCTGCGTTCTCGATGATCGAGATTCCTTCGTTCGAGATGTAGAAGAAGATCACGGCAGAGCGCAGGACGCATCCGCTTCCAATGATGTGAACATCTAACACATTCGCCACGCCGACAAGAGTGAAGATGCAGACTTTCTTGCAGATTCCCTTGAACCCTATCGCACTAGACAGTTTCTTTTCCACAATCGCACGGAGAACTCCCGTGATGTAGTCCGTCGCCACAAACGCGACAAGGGCATAGAGCAGATCGTCGAAGCTGCCAAGAAACTCCCCGACCACGATGCCAATGCCCGCCGCATAAAGACGTATGGTAAGAATATGATCCATCATCAAAGACCTCCTGCCTTTTTCCATTTATTGAGATTGCTCATCCTGCGCAGACGGTAGTTGTAGCATCCGCGCATCAGTTCCGTAAACTGACCGTCTTTCCATAAATATAAGGGCGAGCCTGTGCTGACAAGATATTTCCCCTGTCCCAGAGGGCAGAGACTTGTACGGGCAGTCGGATTCGTTTCCAGTTCCATGAGCAGCTCATCCTTTGCGCTGTAAATCTTTGAGATATATTTTTTCCCAGAGATAAGATAATCCAGATTTGCAGGAAAGCGCATATACATTCCATCATGGAGAGGATAGCGGATGCTGTAATCCGGTGCGCTCCATCTGCTTTCCGAAGTATGGGATTCCCCTGTAACAGAGTCTCTTGACGTTGTTTTGGTTTTCTCCATCCAAGGCTCAAGATTGCTGCCATCGAAGAACACATAACGGTCTGTGCTGACATGGCTTCCGTTTTCCCCATGCTCTGATATGGAGTGCCATATCATCACTTTGAAGTTCCCTGCTTTATCCACCCGCCCGCCTTCTGTTTGGCAGCTATAGAGGTCAGTGGGACCGGATACGGCGGGAGCACCAAACATCGGCACAAGATCGTATGAGGCAATAATCTCTCCGTTGCATTTAACAGCGAGGATACTGTCACGCTGATCTGCCCCGATGAGCGGGAACACGAGAGCATTGACAGCTTCGAGGGTATAGAGATTTCCCCGCTCATCCATTTCGGCATCAAGCATTCCATAGCCTGTAACATACGCGAAGTGGCGACTGCTGTTGACCATCCATATATCCTCTTGGGAAAAACCGAGCGGATGAATCTTTCCTTTTGCATAGTACGAATGGAGCATCTGGTTTTTTTGATCCTTCCACTTTATCTGGAGGAGCGGTATGCCGGAAAGAACATTCGTCGGAACATAACTGCTGCCCCCATTGGATTCATGCCCGTAGACGCAGCGACCGTCCGTCCAGATCCATTCGCCCGGATAGACGGTGCGATTTCCTATGCAGGTAAGCCACACACCATCCGCAAGCACCCGATTCCCGCGCACCTCTCTCACTCTCGCCCTGTGCATCGTCTCACGCTCCCACGATAACGGCAGTGCCGCCCTTTGAAATCTGTACCCACACCAAACTGCCGTCTGACGTATTGCAGTCCACTGCCGCACGGAAAGGATAGGATCGCTCGCCGATATGAACACGCCCGTTACGGATGATTCCCCTCTGTGCGCGAGATTCCTGAGATTGTCCATTTTGCAGTCCTGCTCGTATTGCCGCCGCAAGTCCAAGAACGCCGTTCATCCGTACCACCTCACCATCTTGATTGTCTGCCGCAGGAGGCGCGGCGTGAGTTCCACCGTATTAGACTGCAAGAAATACTCGTACCCCTCGAAGCGGATGCGCTCGGTAAAATCGACGATGTGGTCAATGTCAGGAACGCCGCTACGAATCCGTGCGCGAATCTCCACTGTAACTGTCTCCTGCGTTTTGCGATTGAGCCATTCGATTTCCTTTGTCAGCATCCGTAAATATTCTGCCCCCACAACGGGAAATTCGGTGTCGATGAGCGAGGAATACGGCAGTGTATCGTCACTGGCGTAATGAGCACCAAGGCTCAGATTCGACTGCTCGACGGTGAACTGACTCGCCTTACCGCCGGGCTTTCCCTGTGAGAGCGAACTTCCTTCAAGCACACCGTCCACATAGACCGTGGTCGCATACCATCCATAGCCGAGCGGCGCATGGTAGGTAATGCGCTCCGTCCCCTTCTCACGGCTCCAATCCTCCCAGTCATATTCCGTATGCTTCTTCCCGTCATTGACCGCCTCTGTTGTACGCTCCCACTCCTTGAAGAGATACACGTCACGCCCTGTAGAGGCATAAGCATAATCCGTACGGCTTGTCGAACCGTCCACATTGTGCGTGCGCTTTTCGGCGAGATACTCCCCGTCATAGGAATAGGTACTGTAGCCGTTTTCGTTCGTCTCACGGACAAGAAAACCGTTGGAGTAGGTTCTGCTGATCTCTTTGAAGGAAATCGTGCCCGTAAAAGGAACGGGAGACGTGTCCTCCTCGTTGTGCGCTCCGGTGGAATCGTTGTGAGAGCTGTGCCAGACGGAGCGCAGGAGCTTCCGCTCTACGGTCGGCTGTGCGTGCGGCCAGTTCGTAATGTCAATGACAGACTCCTCCATGCCGCGCTGAATGATGTGGAGCGTATCACCGCGAATAAAGACGTTGATCTGACGTTGCGGCAGTTTTGCCGTCCATCCGAAGAGTGCGGAGATGAAGTCATGGTACGTCATACCGCTGCCCTCAAAGTTCTGCGACGGCGTGAAATCATCGGTCAGGCGATGCAGCCGAATCCTCAGTGCCGCCGCAATCTCCGCCGCATAGCGCGAGACCTTCGCCCGCTCGACGTAGATATGGATGGGCGTGTAGAGGAGTGTGTCTTTACTGTACGTCCCCTTGACGGACTGCACGATGCCGCGCTGACTTGTTTCCTCGACGAGAAAACGGAAGGCATAGTCCAGCACCCGACCTTGGACGTTCGAGCCGATGGGGAGAGGATTCACGGTTTCGAGTTGAATGTTATCCGAGAGACTGAGTTCGCCGAGCGTCACGGAGAACGAGCGAATCCCGCGCTCTCTAAACTCTGCGTAGGTAAGCGTATGTGGAATCTCGATTTTCGTGTCTGCAACGATGCGTGACTGTTTGACAAGAGTCCGTTTCATATCTACCAACGCTGCTTCACAATGACCGATACGACGCTGCGTGTCGCCCGTTACCGTGATTTTCTTGACGATCCGAATATCGCGCAAGGTATCTGCACGCATGGCGATGGACGTGTTGAGACGGCGCGACGTATCTCCGCTGACCTGCACGGGCTGACGAAATACGGGAATCACCGTGGCATATATAACAGACTTGATGTGAATGCGCCCGAACGGCAGCCACGCAATACAAATGCCAGGTTTCAGCTTGATGCTCATGTTCCCGCTCTCCATCCGAACTGCCGCCCCGTGAGTTCTGCAATCGTCATGGAGACGGATCGTGCATCCGCAACAACGGACGTCGGATTCTGCTCTACAATGTGCCTTCCGTATTCCGTGATATTCCCGCCGCTCTTTTCATGTGCTGTCAAGGCACACAGTCCCTCTGCCGTGCGATAGGCGGGATTGCCGAGAAGGGAAATCCCCGTCACACGCGAGTCCGCGCCATACTGCGCGGACAGGGCGGCAACATCCACCGTTTGCAGAATCTCCTGATTCGCCGCTGTCGCCTCATAGCTTCCATCACCGCAGTCGGTCATATTTGTCTGCGTCGATTGGACGGGCAGCATAATGACCTGCTCTCTCGGACTGATCTCCTCATCCGAGAGGATGAGGTTCGAGACGAGAATGTCCTCGGTTCTACTGTAAACCGTAATGGTCTTTTCACTGGAACTGTAGGCGTACCAAAAAGAGCAGTCCTGCTTGTTATAAACCTCGCGTTCGTTCAGGAGTGCCCGAAAGATACCGTCATTGTTCTGCCCCGGTTTGACGTGGAACCACAAGGTATTGACTGCATTTACGCGAATGCTGTCGGAAGTGGCAATGGTATCGTTATTGTTGTTTCCCTTCATGCGCCACCTGCTCCAGGACGTTTCCGCGCTAACGATGATGTAGCCTCCAATCGCAAGGGTAAGTTTGGCACGGTCTGCATTCTCCGGTGCTTTGAAGTACAGATCCAGTTTCCCGTAAAGCTCTGTGGGGAATTCTGAAATCGTCAGCCCTTTGTCACTGGTCGGCTGCCAAAAGGATACGCCCGTCTTGCTGTACTGCTCCCCTGTTACCGTCGTGCCTCCACGAGCCGAGAGCAGCTCCGCATAGCCCGGATTGATGTATTTGAACGCCATACAAACCTCCTCAATTCGAGACTAGGAGTCCCTCTGCCTGAATGTCCACGCTCACATCCTGCTGCGGTGGCTCATCTGCACTGCTGAGTGCCTTGACCCAGAAGACGGTATTCGTGTCGCCGACATTGGATAATGCGATACTGTCTTTCCACTCGGCGGACTCCAATACCGTTTCGGCAGTGTATCCGTTATTGATTGCCGCTTTCCACTTATCCGCATGATCGCCAATGAATTTGATCGTCAAGGCTCCGTCAATATGGAAGCCGCTCTCACACCGCACGGCGCATTTGACAGCTTTCTGCTCGCCCTTGCCCGCATCGAGGAGGACGGAGATGGGCGCAAGTTCCGTGCCGGAGCTGACCTCCGTCCCATCCTTGCTACCCTCCGTCGGATTGTTCATATAGATATGCAGGAGTTCTGCCATTGTCACACCCTCCAAAATTCCAGAGACAGTTTATATACTTTCGGAAAATGAGCCACATACTCGTAGGACTTCACCACAACACGCATAGAGGGCAGGATGTTCCCGCCCTCATCCGTTACGGATACCATCGTGCGGCTATCCCAATATGCCTTGATTTTCTCCCAATCGGCAGCAGTGACCGTGACCGAACAGGAAATACGGTCGCCCTCCGTGATGTGTCCGAAATCCTGCACGACCGCTCCGCCGACAATTTCCAAAAGCTGTTGACGGTCGTCGGGAATGGTCTGCCAGTTTTCAACGGATAATGTCCGTACCTCACCAATGTGAATATGAATTGGAATCACCCCCTAGGGCATTTTCAACGGCAGGACGGATGCGGTCGGCGACATGATCGGCGAGCATACGCATTCCCTCGTTATCCTCCGTGACGGCGTTCTCGATTTGCACCTGTATGTGAATCTGGCGATTGTCCGTCATGGAGGGAGAACCTTGTGCTTCACGAGAGGACGGGACATTTTGTCCCCCTCCCTGCACGATCTGCACCTGTTTCCCCAATCCTGCCATCATCTGTGCATACGAGAACTCCTGCCCATTGACACGGATGCGGGAACTGTCTTCACGCTTCTCGGGGGCAAAATTCGGCAGGAGATTCTCCATCGCCCATTTGCGCCCGGACTGGAACTGCTGCAGGAGTTCCGGCGTCAGCCTCAGATCCTCTGCCGTAAACTTGTTCTTTTTGCGCAGGTACTCCATCAGCCCGACCTGCCCGGACTGCTTGAATACCTTCAGTTCCTCTTTCTGGGAGCGCAGGACTTCCAAGGCGGCATTACGCTTGGCATCGAGTTTTTCCTTCTCTGCCCAGCGTGTCGCCTCGACCTCGTCCAGACCTTTCTGCACCCACGCATCCTTCTCGCGCTCGATCTCCGCAAGGCGATTTTCGAGTTCCGTTTTCCAGATCGAGTCAATATTGGAAGCGACATCACGCTCCCACTGCTCCATGACACGCGCCTTGCTCTCACTGAGCCAGTTCTGCGTTTGGACTTCGTCCAAGCCCTTCTGACGAAAGGCATCGGCTTCACGGGCGATGGAATCCAGCTTGTTCTGCAGATCCGTCTTGTAGAGCGCATTCGCCTTGTCCACAACGTCCCGCTGAAAGTCAGCGTAAATCTTCGCTTCTTTTGCCAAACGGTATTCGTCAATGAGGTGCGGATCTGCGCCCTTCCGGAAGAAATCGAAGGATTCGCGATCCAGACTGTGAAAGCTGTTCTGAACATCCGTGTGTGTCAGTGTATATAAATTGTCCGTCAGCTGTGCGGTCGCCTTTGCAGACTCGCTGACCGTCTTTGCAGCATCTTTCTCGGCTGCCGCACGGATTTTCGCCGCCTTTGCATTCTGCTCCTGCGCCTTGGCATTCTTCTCCGCTTCGGCACGTGCCTTCTCCTCTGCCGCCGCTTTCTCTTTGGCAATCTTCTGCTGTTCTTGGTATTTCTTGTACTCATCGCCATAGAGTGCGTCAAGAACCGTACCGCCGAGGAACGGAACAGCAATCAGCGGAGATGCCACAGGATGATTCTTCATGAGCCACGCATTCGCCTCGGCGTGTTCATTGACCTTATGAATCTGCTCGCCGACAAAGCCCGCAAGCTCCGCGACGGTCTTGAGTGCTTCACCCCATCCGAGGACGGCATCCTTGATTTCGTCCTTGTTATCCCGAATCGTTTCAACGAGAGATTCAAAGCCGTCATTGATCTCCGGCATGAGTTCCTCGGCGACAGGAAGCAGTGCCGCACCAAGTGCAAGTTTCAGCTGTCCCGCTTCCATCTCCATTTCGCGCCACTTGAGATAGGTCTCATGCGCCTGTTCCGGGTCGAGCAGTCCCGTGGTCTTGACGCGCGAGGAAATGGTCATCAGATCGTCATACTGTTCGAGAATCGGAATGAGCGCCGTACCACGCGCACCGAGCACCTCGGCGGTATATGCTTCCTCCATCCCGGCCTCGCTTGCGGTCTTATATCCCTTCGCGAGTTGGGCGAGCTGCTCATTCAGCGGCAGGAGATTCCCCTGCTGGTCTTTGAGTGCGATGCCAAAGCGCGAGAGTGCGCGAGACGTGTCATTGCCGGAATTGCCCGCTGCAGATACCTGCTTGTCGAGACGTGCAATCAGAGGAATGACGCTCTTGATGTCCGTATCCGCAAGTTGGAACACCCGATTGAGCGCCGCCGCCTCACTCGCAGAGACATGAAGTCGCTGCGTCAGCTTATAGACGTTCTCGCCCGCAAGCATCGCGTCCTTTGTGATGTTGAACAGTCCCGCGCCTGTTGCAGCGACTGCCATAACGGCAGCCATCTTTGTGGAGAGGACATTGAATCCGCTCGTTAGATTCTTGACACCCGCCTGTGCCGCCGTCATGCCCGCTGAGATACGTCCGCCGAGCGTGCCGGAGAGTACCGCACTTTCTTTTAGGCGGTTATTCAGCTTTCGCACCTCTGCTTCGGTCTGTGCGACAGCGCGCTGTTGTCGCAGGAGATTGCTCTCCACACGGCGATAGGCGGCGCTGTCCGCGCCATCGTTTTTCTTTGCGGATTGGAGGACAGCGGCAAGAATCTGTTCTTTCTGCCGCTGAATGTCGAGTTCTCGGTTGATCGCCTGATAGCGCACCTTGATCTTGTCCAGTTCCGTCCCCACGCCGTCGAGTTTGGCAAGGTCGGCATCCAGTTTCAGATGGATGTTGTTTGCCTTGCTGTTGAGACGTGCGATGGAATCCGAGACGGTCTTGCCCGCCGTATCGAAGTCCAGCTGCAGCTGTGCGATGTTGAGACCGATGTCGAGATAGAGTTCATCGATCTTCTGTCCGCGCTTTGCCACTCCATCTCACTCCCTACATCACATCGTCAATAAAGCGTTCACATTGCTGCTGTTCGCACAGTGCCGTTACCACAAGCTGATCGAGCAGGAATCCAATCTCATGTGAATCAATCTCGTGCATTGTCCACCCGTAGGCGGACTGCAGTCGCTCGTAGTAACGCAGTAAATTCTGGTACGGAGAAAGAACTACGCCTCTTTCCCCGTCTCCCCGTTTGGGAGGTTCACCAGTTTGGAGAAGGTCAGTGACTGAATCCAACGGAAAAGGAAGCGCGTCAGCGGCACAATGTCCGCAACGTCTACATTCTCCTCCACGGATTCCCTTGTCACTTCCTCCCTGCCGAAGCCGAGAACGATCAGACGGACATGCTCGTCCAGAAAATCTTCAAGGCTCAAATCTTCCTTGTCGGCATCAAAAAAGGCAAGGAACGCACGCCAGACCTTCATCTTCGGAGGGTTCGGCGTGATCTCCCTGCCCGCAATATGCAGTTTCGGTGTTTCCATAGCTTCCTCCCTCAGACCTGCTCGTACCACTTCGTCCCCGTCTCTGCGGCAAAGCCCGCTGCCTCCTCATCTGCCTTGGCGTAAGAGAGACCGTCCGAGAGACGGTAGATCGCCTTTGCCGTCAGCGTCGGTGTGTCGAACTGAATGCTCTCCTGCTTTGAGTTGCCGCTCTCGGAGGGTTCCGTGAATTGGACTTTGTAGAATTTGGTGTATCTCTTCTTGCCGTTGCGCTTATCCGACTGAAAGAGCACGGCGAAGTACGGAGCGACATCGTCCTTGCCCGCCTTCATTACGCCGTTTTCGATACTGTGTCCCAGAAGGTAAGCCGTGTATTCCAAAGGAAGCGCGGCAGTATCGAAGGTCAAATCGTAGGATGCGGTATTAGATGCCGTATCCACGGACTGCCCATCCGCGAAAAGTTCCGCCTGATTCGTCTGCGGCTTGATGTCCACTTTGCGCAGGAGCTTTCCTAGCGGAATCGGAGCTTCGTAGGTCGCCGCCCCTCCTGCCGCATCGGTGAGCATCTTGGCGATATGAAGTTTCTGGATGTTGATGAACTGCCCGCTCGTAAGATTCCCTGCGGGCTTTGTTGCCGGTGTTGGACTTGGCATTTTATTCTCCCTCCACTGCTGTTCTGTAATCTGTGATTTCCACGAAAATATCTTTCTCTGTCAGTTCCTGCGTCTGCGCACGGACAAAGCCGAGTGGCAAAAGCGCGTTCTGCACGGCGTGATGAATCTCTCCGAATCTACCATCCTTCGTCAGAATATGGATACGCACCGTGATTCGGCGTTCCAACTCCGCACCGTCTGCCGAGAGCGCGGGAACGTCGGAAATGACGGAGTAAACGAGAATCGGATACGTCCCCGCATTGGGACTGCGCCCGTGGTAGATGCTCTTCTTTCCATGCGCGAGAAGCTGCGTCAGCTCCTTGGAGCGCACAAGTGCCTGATACACCATCTTGGCAACACTCATTTTCCCCTCCTCCGAATCGCCGTACGCACAGCATCGACGATGGCAGAACGAATACCGTCCTTCTTGGCATCGAGCGCGGGATAGAGGAACGGCTTGTTAATACGTGGGCTGAACTCAACGAGCACGCCGTAGAATACGCCATCCTGAGACGCTGCATCTGCCGCTATGCGCCAAACAGAACCGTCCTTCCTGCGCAGTCGGTTATGGATCGAGTCACGGAGTGCGCCCTTTACCACGCGCTTATCTGTTCCCGTATAGACAGGACAGCGGTTCTTTGCCTCTGCGACCACATCGTCCGCGCCATGCGCAAGGGCTTCCTTTGCCGCAGTCGTTGCCTCCGCGCCGAGTTCCGAAAGGATCTTCTCGGCAGAGACGAAACCTCTATATCTAGCCATCTTCCACCAACTCCCTGCATTCCATCACGAGCCATCGCTTCTTCCCGCCAAGCGGATACGGCGGCACAATCGGTGTGAGGGTTTTATCGACCCAACGGATACGATCCGTCACTTTTACATCTTTGCAATAACGAATGACGATGCGGTAATCCACCTCCTGCACCTTCTCCGCATATCCGTCGGAGATTTTTGCCGCAAAGGGCAGAACGAGTGCCCATGCTTTCCCGACTTCCTGTGTTGTTTGCGCGAGGATATTTCCCTCATCGTCCGTATCCGTGACGGGACGCAGGAAAGTGATTCGATGACGCAGTTCGCTCATGGACACTCTCACCTAAAAGTCCTCCTTCCGTACACCGAAAAGCAAGGAGCGAAGCGTCAGCGCAAGCCCTCTGTGATCCGCTTCCTCCCGATGTTCATAGAGATAGGACACGGCATAGAGCACCGCGACACGCACGATTGCCTGATCTTCGACCTTGGACAGCTTCTTCACACGCAGGAGAGCCGTACAAATCTGTTCTGCCGTTTCCGTAAAGTGCATGAGGAGATCGTCCTCATCGTCGGTATCTACACGCAGATACTGCTTGACTGCTGCAAGTGGCACAAGCATAGAACCACCTCCCCTCTTTGCCGCAAAACTAAAGTCCATCAAATTGGTGCTGAATTTATCAGCGCTTCCATACATCAGCCCTTCATCTTGAGCGTCTGCACGGCTTCCTCGAGGACGAGTTTGCCGTCTACACGCTCCTTCATGACGTAGCCGACCATGCCGTTGCCTGCAAACAGCTCCTTGAGTTCCTGCAGGGAACGTGTCCCACGGTCGCCGATGTTGTAGTAGGAGTAATCGCCGAATGCGATGACGATCTTTCCCGCCTCGACAGCGGGCATATACGCCGAAGAGTAGACGGGGTAGCCGAGCAGACGGTCTGGTTCACCCATCTGGTACGATGGCTGCCAAAAATATGCACCGTTGGCATCCTTGAGCTTTCGGATGCTTGCAAGCGTCTGGTCGTTGACGATGAACGCCGCATTCTTGCGGTAGGGACGCTTGAGACTGTAGACGAGCGTCACGAGTTCGTCCGCCTTGATGTCTGCCGCCGCCGTGGTGACGGATGTCTTTGCCGAGGTGAGAAGTCCCTTCGGCTTGTGCGTGCCGTCGCCATTGAGGAACGCATCCTCCTCTGCGTTGCCGAGAGCCTTGCCGAACTGCTCGATGAGATAGCTCTCAATGTTGAAGGCGTTGTCGTAGAGAAGCTCTTCCGTCACCTTGACCGCGACGTGGAGCTTGTGTGCGTCGAGAACAATCTGGTCAAAGGTCGCGTCGCCGAAGGTAAGCGCAGCGCCCTCCTCGATCCACGATGCCGCAGGTTTGGTGGCGGCAATGTTGATCTTGTGTTCGCCGCTCGTGGTGATAACCGTCGCAAGCGGACGCAGGACATTCTCTTCGCTGAGTACGTCGATGAGACGTTTGTCATATTCCTCGGGAACGAGATAGCCTCCGCTGGCATCCGTCCCCTCCTGCAGGACGTTCTCCACCTGCCGAAAGTTCGTACGGAGAGCTTTGAGCATCGCAGAGCGGTATGCCTCGCTTGCACGCCCCGTCTTTTCTGCATTGAACGCAGCCCCCGGAGTGTTGGTGATTGCTGCCGTTACAGGCTTTGCAAGCTGCGCGTCAAGAATCGCCTGACGCTCTATGCGCTCGATGTCCTTGCCAAGCGCGAGTACCTCGTTCTCCATCTGCTCATACGCCTTGGCATCCTCTGCCGTAAGACGACCGTCCTTTTCGTGAGAATCCAGAAACTGCTTTGCCTGTTCCCACATTTCTGCACGCTTCTCGCGCATTGCCATGATCTTATCCATGTGTTTGTCCCTCCGTTAGTTCCTTAGTGTGAAATAGAAAAGAGCCGTCTTTTCAGAGGCTCTGCATCGACATTGTGTGTCCCCTGCCCGAATTTCGAGAGCAGAGAGTTTGTGACGGCGGCGCGGGAGAAGATCAGCCCGTCTGCCGCAGCACTTGTGAGATGTTCCCTATTCTCATAGAGAACGGAATCCGCAAACCCAAGTTCCACTGCTTTCTTTGCATTCATCCATGTCTCGGCATCCATGAGACGTGAAATCTTCGCACGGGAAAGTCCCGTCTTGAGTTCGTAGGCGTTGATAATGCTCTCCTTGATTTCAGAGAGGAACGTAATTGTCCGCTCCATCTCGTGCGTGTCTCCGATAGAAACGGTCATCGGATTATGCAGCATCAACAAACCTAGAGGAGAAATCTCGACGGTCGATCCTGCCATCGCAACGACGGATGCGGCGGAAGCGGCAATCCCGTCAATCTTGACCGTGACCTCGCCGGGATATTCCATCAGCATATTGTAGATCTGTGCCGCTGCATAACAGTCGCCGCCAGGTGAGTTGATCCAGAGGTCAATATCTCCCTCAGCGGCGTTCAGCTCAGAGCGGAACATCTGAGGTGTGACCTCATCGCCCCACCACGTTTCGTCTGAGATTTCACCGTCGAGGAGCAAGACACGCTTCTCTCCCTCGTTCCGTACCCAGTTCCAAAATTTACGTTTCATCACTTACTCCCTTCTGCCTACCGGCAAACAGCCCCGCATCCTTTAGCTTCGTCATATTCCCGTTGATAAGGTATAGATCGCCGCCCTCCTCCGCTTCGATGGGATTCATGTCCTCAAGACTGCGGATGTCATTCGCGGAGAGCCATCCGTTCTGCCGCCCGATGGCATATCCCTCCATACGGCTCTTGTAATCCCCACGCAGCAACCCATCGACGTTGAAACGAATGAAGTAATCCTTCCGCTCCTTCTCCGTCAGCAACGCCTTTTGAAGCGACTGCTCCCACCGCACGACCCACGGGTTCAGTGTGTACTTCACGAACTCCAAGGACTGCTGCTCGATGTTCGAGAAACTCGACTTTTCCAGATCACCGACCATATGCGGCGGCACACGGTAGAGACGTGCGATCTCGTCAATCTGGAACTTCCTCGTTTCAAGAAATTGCGCCTCCTCGGGCGGTATGGCTATCTGCTGATACTTTACGCCCTCCTCAAGGACGGCGATCCTGCCCGTGTTCATCGTTCCACCGTAAACGGCGTGCCAACTCTCACGGAGCTTCGACGGGTCCTTGAGAACCCCCGGATGTTCCAGAACACCGCCCGGACGCGCCCCATTCTTGAAGAAGGCGGCACCATATTCCTCTGTGGCAAGCGCAATCCCGATGGCGTTCTTCGCCATAGCGATAGGAGAATATCCGACAAGACCATCGAAGCCGAGTCCCGGGATATGCAGAACATCCTCATGGCGCAGACGAATCTGCCCCTTGTCTGCAAAATTCGGATTCTCCTCCGTGCTTCGCATATAGGTGTAGTAGAGTTCCCCCGTACGGCTGTCGCGGCTCACATCCATCTTGTCCGGGAGCAGCGGATAGAGTCCAAGGACACGCCCCCTGCCATCCCGAAGTATCTGGGCATAAGCATTTCCCCACAGGAGGAGATGCGCCATAAGCGTCTCACGAAAGACGAAACTCGTCATCTCGGAATTCGGCGCATCGTGGAGTAGGAAGTACAGCGGATGCTCCGGCACGCGCTCCTTGCCCTGTCCTTTGTAGACGTAGACGTGAAGCGGCAGCCCTGCGATGGACTCCGCGAGAATACGGACACAGGCATAGACCGCCGTCGTCTGCATTGCCGTCCGTTCGTTGACCGCCTTGCCCGCCGCTGTCTGCCCAAACAAAAAGGACAAGCCGCCAAGATAATCTCTGGGCTTGTCCCGCGAACGAAAGAGTTTTGTGAAGAAGCTCATGGAAACCTCCATTTCCAAAACGGTATGAAAAAGCCTTAACACAGAAGATGATGAGAGCAAGAGCACCGCCCTTTCGAGCGGTGCTCCGTCGTTTCAGCTTAGAAGATTTCGATGCAGGAAAGCTCCATGCTGTTGATGTCGGCTGTGAATTTCGCGCCCCGCGCAATCTCGTCGGCGGCTTTCAAAAGCTCCTCCGGCGTGGGATTTCCGCCCATCTGGCAAATGCTGGCATTGGCTTTGATGTCTCGGAAAACCTCGCGGGCTTCCCAATCCGTCTTCTCGTAATCCGTTTCTTTGCGAATCTCGATGCGGATGTAGCTGTCGTGGTTGCTCTCGTTTGCCCAGCCCATCGTGTTTTCCTGCAGCTTGAGTCCGTACTCGGCAGCCTTGCTCTCGATGATCTTGGCGATTTCCTGCTTGTTCATTTTCTTTTCCTCCGTTTCTGGTTCCTTCGGTTTTCCCTTTCGGTATGTGTATATTCCCGTACTATCGGCAAAATAGCAAGGCCATATGTGAAGATAAAGCGTGTATACGATCGCCCTAAAACACCCACACACCACGGCTCTCATACACGGATTCCGAGGTATCATTCCCGCAACGGATCGCACGATCCAGTGCCATGATAAGGGCGATCACGCCGTCGATCTTCTCGGTGGATTTTTCCTTATCTGCCTTGATATTCCCCGCAGGATCGGTGCGAATAAAGATGTTGTCTGCCATCCAGCGCATGACGGGATGCCCGCCGTGCGCTATTTTCTTTTCCAGAGTGAGCTTCATCAGCTCCTTGGTCGGCGGGCTCATATCCTTGAAGCCTTGCCCGAACGGAACAACGGTAAAGCCCATCCCCTCAAGGTTCTGCACCATCTGCACCGCACCCCATCGATCAAAGGCAATCTCGCGGATGTTGTACTTTTCGCCCAGTTTCTCAATGAACGTCTCGATGAATCCGTAATGCACAACATTCCCCTCGGTGGTCATAAGAAATCCCTGTCTCTCCCACACGTCATACGGAACATGGTCACGCCGCACGCGCAGGTCGATGTTCTCCTCGGGAATCCAGAAGTACGGAAGCACGGCAAACGGCTCATCTTCCTCGGTTGGCGGGAATACGAGCACAAATGCCGTAATATCCATCGTGGAGGAAAGGTCAAGCCCGCCGTAGCAGACGCGCCCCTCCAAGGACTCTGCATCCACAGGCATAGCACACGCATCCCACTTGTCCATCGGCATCCATCGTACGGACTGCTTCACCCACTGATTCAACCGCAGCTGTCGGAAGCTGTTCTCCTCGGCTGGATTCTGCCGTGCGGAATCACAGGCTGCCTGTACCTTATCGATACCGACCGTGATACCGAGCGACGGATTCGACCGTTTCCAGACCTCCGGGTCTGTCCAGTCCTCATCTTCCTTCGCTCCATAGATCACGGGATAGAAGGTCGGGTCGATCTTTCGCCCTTCGAGAATATCCTTTGCTTTCTGGTGCGTCTCGTAGCAGATGGACTGCGTATCCGTCCCCGCTGTGGTGATAAGGAAGTAGAGCGGCTGCATACGCGCATCGCCGGAGCCTTTCGTCATAACGTCAAAGAGCTTGCGGTTCGGCTGCGTGTGCAGCTCGTCGAATACAACACCGTGGATATTGAAGCCATGCTTTGAGTACGCCTCTGCCGAAAGCACCTGATAGAAGCTGTTCGTCGGCAGATACACCATCCGCTTCTGGGAGGCAAGGATCTTCACTCGCTTGCCGAGTGCGGGACACATACGCACCATGTCGGCTGCGACCTCGAATACGATGCTCGCCTGTTGACGGTCAGCGGCGCAGCCGTAAACCTCGGCACGCTCCTCTCCGTCGCCGCAGCAAAGGAGAAGCGCGACGGCAGCGGCAAGCTCACTGTTGTGCGTCGGAACGAAGGATTCCCCTACAAGATAACAATGGCTTCTGCTGTCCACTTGAATACACTGCATGGGGACATGCTCTTTGAGCGGCGCAACATCTGCCAGATAATGAAAACAGGAGCGAGTTTCCTTAACCCGCTCCCGTTTCCGGCAGATTTTCCGATGCAGTTTTGATGTCGGTTGATCGTCAAATGTGGTGAATCGTATGATGTATAATGTCTCCCCCGTCGGCTTTCCGCATCGCGTAGACGGTGCTTCCGTCATGGCATTCTTGATGCCGAGACTCCACAAGAGTTCGCGTACTGATTCGGCAAGCTGCTTGATGGTGCTGACGTAGACGCTCTGCGCTTTCCGACTGCCGATACATCCGTCAGAATCCATCAACCCCTGCAGGAGTTCCCATCGCTGTCGCTCCGAGGCTCTAAGATATGCGACTGGGATCACCTTATCGCGGAATGTCGACACGAGAATGCTCTTTAGTTCCTCATAGTACACGCGCACACTTCCCGGCTGAGGAATGCTGTTGTATGGAGCATATGGCACATTCTGAGTGACCGCTTGTACATCCTTGTCGCAGATGGTGATTTCAGGCTTTGTGGCGCATCCGTTGCCGAGCCAATATCCGTAAAGATACGGGTCAACAGGAAGATCGCACTCTGCGAGATTCAGCGGCTTTGCCACGGGAATACGGATAATGGAACGGCGTGCCTCTTTATCGTTGTCTGCGTACCGCGCCCGATATTTCATCGTTCGGCGATAAATATCACCTGTTGTCCAAAGCACAGATTGCGGCTTCCCGATGATGTAATCCACATTCCAGAGATGCCGTTCCCCTGCCACGATGGACGAGCCGTCACGAAAAGTCAGCCGATAGGCTTGCTCCGTATCATCCACATCACTTCTGGCGACAACACGGCAGGCCTGTCCGTTTTCATCAAAAACGGTATCTCCCACGCGAATATCGCCCATCGTGGTAAACCCGCTCGGTGTCGGGATTTTCGTATCGAGTGCCAACTGTTTTCCCTGTTTCTTGGGAATCTCCACATACGCCGTGTTGAACTGCCGATAGCCGTTCGGCTTCAGAATTCCGAAAATGTCTCGGATAATGCGCTCCTGCCAGTCGATGAGTTCGAAGGGCTTTCCTGCCCACGTCCCCTTCGTATGGCACAGGCACTCGATGAAGCCGACGGCATAGTCCGCAGCGGCTTTGTCATAGTGTGCGTCCTCTGCCATGAACCTCGTCGGCTTGTAATCCGTCAGTTTCCGCAAGCAATCACCCCCATCAAAAAAGAGCCGCCGTCAGCGACTCAAAAACGCAGAAACGAGAAGCAGCCCCGAAGGGCTGTTTTGTTGTTCGGCGTGGCTTAGATGCGCTTCATGCACCATGCCATCGCGTGCCCGCCGTCCTCAAAAAGCTCCGTGGCGGCTTCGACGAGGTTCAGGCGGCATTCAATGTCTGCCAGTCCCGTCTCCTCCGGCGTTTCAACCATCTCGTAGACGGCTGCGTGGAAACCCCAACATTCCATCCCGACGACAAGGATCTGCTCGCCGTAGCGCAGGATCGCGCCGCTCGTCCCGAACCGCAACTCATCGAGGTGCTCCATCGTGGTGGTCTTCGGCCATCTTGCTTCTGCGTTCTTCATTTTGTGTTCCTCGCTTTCTGTGTGTAGGTTGTTCCCTTTTCCATGTGTATATATCACTCTAAACGAGGAATATAGCAAGTCATATTTCGGATAAACCACACTTATTTTTCGAGAGAAACACAGCCCCGAAAGGCTGTGCTGAATCGCTGAAACTATCGCCTATTGTTCACCCGTGAGGATGAAGCGTACATACGCCGCACGGTCTTCCTCGATGAAACAGACCAGCTCGTAGAATCCCTTCTCAAACGCTATCCGCTGAACCGCAGGAACATCGAACATATTCACCTGCCCCGAATCACGGATATCCATGATTTGGGAAACAACCTTCTCGTTCATGATTGACCGTCTTTCTGCACGATGCGGAAGGAGTCCACGCCGGGGATCAAACTGAGCGAGGATCCTGTCTCCCATCGGACGAGAAGCTGCCCCGCGTCATCAACACCCATGACCTCGCCCCTCGTTCCCATCGGCGGGGCTTGCGGATCGTCCATTCCGAGGAGTTCCACCTTCGTCCCGCGCGGGTACTGCTCACGAAGTGCGGCGATCTGCTCTCTACTCGGAAACCTCATTACGCTCATCTCCTTTCCGATGTCCGCTCTTGAACGCGCTGCTGCCCGTAAGATTCTGCAGGAGAATCTTGCGCGACTCTTTGTAGGCATTGCCAATCATGCCGAGGCGCAGGAGGAAGCAGCGGAATGCGTATTTCTCGTTGTCCACAATCTTCTCCTTTGCCGTGACGCGCTTTTGCGTCCGTGCCATCTGGCAGAGTTTGCTGATGAACTCGGCGTATGCCTTTGCCGTCTCGTCGGTGACCGTGCCGTGCAGCCATGCAAAGGTGATGCGGTCATCCGTCAGCGTGTAGGTTGCCTCCCGGATGTCGAAGGCGTGCCGAATCAGGCGTCCCTTGCTCAGGAGGAGTGCATCGAGATTCTGCAGTGCCGTCTCGGTGAAAAGGCTGCGTGGGAGACTGATGGAAAGGTTGTCCTCATCGGTTGCTGCGACGACAGCTTCCTCCATCGCAGTAACTTCTGCCGGCGTTTCTGTTGGTGTCAGCTTATCCTCTGCCGGATCAACTTCGCTAGGCTCTTCCACCGCCGCTTCCGGTCGGCTCGGCTCATTCGCCCCTGTGTCCCCGCAGAAAGCCTCGTTCTCGCCGTCCTTGGACGTGAAACCTGCCTCGCGTAGTGCCGTGCGCACACGCGTAACAGTCGCTTCGTCTGCGGCATCGTCGAAGCAAAGGCTGCCGTCCTTCGTGATCTCGAATGCGCCGACCTTGTAGGAAAAACTCGGTGCGCCGCAGTAGACGGGCTTCGTCTCAAGCACCTTGCCGACGATCCCGACCATCGCCTTGCGCTCTTCCTTCTGGATGTTGTAATTGACCTTCATTTTGAAAACCTCCTTTATGAACTTTGGTCATTACATTCATCACTCTAGCCGGGATAATTAGCAAGCAAATTGTGTTGTATACACCCATAGCCTCAGTGAGATAAACCACAGAGTATTATCATTTCACAGAATGAGGAGTGGTCATGCGCTCGAGCATCTTGCCCGTCATCCAGATCGCCCCGTCAATGACAAGCGGCAGGAAGATGCGGTCGCGGAATCTGCACCATCCTGACTCCTTCTCGGCACTCTCTTTCAGTGCCGCCGTATACGCCGCCGACACTTCACGCACCGCAGGAAGCCCCTTCTCATGCAGCCAGAGGACGGTCGCTTCCTTTGCCTCCGTCCGTACGAAGTCCCCTACATGATTCTTCAGTTCATTTTGAATGTGTTCCAGTTTCATCTTCAACACGCTCCTTCATAATCCGTTACCCCACGCGCAATGGCGCGGGCAAATTCATCCTGCTGCGACCGTAGAAGCTCTGCGTCACCCACATGGTCAATAAACGCAAGCTCCACGAGCACAGCGACCGCATCAGTGTTGCTCAGAACATACAGACCGTTGACACCGGGCTTCGCTCCCTTTGTTCCGCGATCCGTAGTCCCCAATGATGTGACAATCTGGTTCTGAATGCAGCTTGCCAGTGTCTCCCCTGCGCCGCTTCCGTAGAAGTGCCACGTCTCAGTCCCCTGCGCCACTCCATTACAAGCATTACAGTGGATGGAGATGAATACGTCCGCACCGCTGCAGTTGGAAGCCGAGACCACTTCGTGTAGGCTGTCGGATTGCAAATTTCCGACCACCTCAACACCTGCGGCAGCGAGATAACCCGCCACAAGGTCTGCGACGTTCTTTGCCACATCGCATTCCCGCAGCCCATATCCGCACGCTCCTGGGTCTGGATTCCCGTCCGGGGCATGACCTGGATTCAAAAACACACGCATCACAATTCCTCCTTCGCTTTTAACACATCCGCATACGGAATGCGCTCACCGTCACGTTCCAAAAACACATCTTCGGCATTCCCGTCTTTGCTCTGAATGTAGCGTTCGACCGCTACATCCACGAACTTCGGCTCAAGTTCCACACCGTAACAGATACGCCCCAACTGCTCACAGGCGATGAGCGTTGATGCCGAGCCGAGGAAGCCGTCAAGTACGACACCGTTTGTCTGCGTACACTGCTTGACAAGGTACGCGATAAGCGGCACGGGCTTCGAGGATGGATGTCCGCAGCCGTCCTTCTTCGAGTCTTTGATGCGGTCGAAAGCAAAGACGGTGGTCTGCTTCTGATCGCCATACCATCTGTGCCGTCCATCCTTCCTCCATCCCCAGATGATCGGCTCGTGAATGTACTTCCAATCCGTCCGTGTGAGCACGAGGCGGTCTTTCTTCCACACCAAGCCCGCACCAACTTTAAAGCCCGCATCCTCATAAGCGTCATGAAAGATGCGGGCTTTTGCTGTTGCGTAGAAAACGTAGATGGAAGCGTCCGCTGCCATCACCGAGTGGAAGGCGGTAAAGGCAGATTTGAGGAACTCGTAGGCGTCCTTGTCATTCAGATCATCGTTCTTGATTTTCCCTGAGGAACTTTCCAGAGCCACAAAATACGGCGGGTCTGTACACACGAGGTTGACCTTCTCGCCGCCAAGCAGACGCTCGTATGTCTCCGGCAGAGTGGAATCTCCGCAGATGACACGGTGCTTGCCGAGATGCCATACATCGCCCGACCGAGCGGCACAAGGCTTTGCGAGTTCTGCATCCACATCAAAGTCATCTTCCTGTGCTTCACCGTCATCCAAGGAGAGCAGGTTGGCAATCTCGGCTTCGTCGAAGCCTGTGAGCGAGATGTCGAAGTCCATGCCTTGCAGGGCTTCCATCTCAACGCGCAGCATATCTTCGTCCCACCCTGCGTCAAGTGCGAAACGGTTGTCCGCGAGGATGTATGCCTTCTTCTGTGCCTCCGTCAGATGATCCACAAAGACGCACGGTACGCTCTCCATCCCCTCCGCCCGTGCTGCCGCAACACGTCCGTGTCCTGCGAGAATGCCATACTCCTTGTCGATAATGACTGGACTGACGAACCCAAACTCGCGCAGACTTCCGCGCAGCTTATTAATCTGCTCGGGCGAATGCGTCCTCGCATTGTTGGCATACGGCACGAGTTTGGCAATCGGAACGAGCTTCATCTCTGATGTTGTTTTATTCAATGTTTAACCTCCTCAACTAAGCAGGATTTTTTATTTGTTTTACCGAATCAACTAAATAGAGTTGAGAGTTTGGAAAGAGAGGGATTATGTGATGAAAAAGATAGTACTTTCTTTGATTGCCGGTTGGATTCTTTTTATTGCAACAGCATATGCTAGTCCATATGACGGCTATGACATTACAAACAAAGTCGAACAATATGGTGATGACGTACGCACTGTTGCCGCATTGCCAAAGCCCAACAAACCTCCAAAGCAGAATTATATGTATGGGGACACAAACTATCCTCTTGTTGGACTCACTACATATGGCGCTATCTTTCTTGATAAGACAAGTTGCAAGTACGAGATTGCAGATGGTGTAGCAATTATTTCTTGCCTTGTTTATTATGGCAGCGGAGGTGCTGACGGTAACGGAAATGCCGCGAAACATTCTCCGACGATCATTCGGTTCAGCACTTACAAGACAGATAAACGGGTCATAAAATTCTTGAGTTCTGTTTCTCCAAATACCGGAAAGAATGATACCGAAAGCACATACCGATCTGACAACGGCTTTTTGAATGGTCTGTTTTGGTATTGTGCCGGAGTCCTTGATCTGAGCCAGTATCTCGATTAACCTAAACTAAAAATACGGAGCATCTATCTATGGATGCTTCTTTTATTTTCTTGACCTCAGCAGCTGTTCCATCCGATCCTCCTGCGGAGAGCCGTTGAAGGTCGTGGTGCAGTTCTGCTTGACGATGTCGAAAATCTCATACCAGAGCAGATTGGACTGTTTCTGGAACGCCTGTCCCATCTGGACAAAGGGGCTTGCAATCGCGCCGCCTGTGGTCGGATGCTTGCCGATGAGCCCGTATTGACTCATCGCCTCCTCACACTGAATGAAGCGGGCAAATGCCTGCGCATAGCTTTCGATGAGGCGAGGATTCACAAGCCGCTCACAGCCGCGCTCCTTCAGCCACAGCCATGTTTCGCGGAAAATCTCATCCGCGCCGAGCGGCTTTCCGTTGCGCTGCCTTGCAGATAGGAACTCGCTCGGTGTTGGCATTTCCTCCCCATAGAGGTCGGCGGCATCCACAAGGTCTGTGCCGTCCAACTCCGTCATGGGGAACTCCATGATGTGCGCCGTTCGCCCGCCCGCAATCTTATCTGCGAGTGGTTCGGGTTTGTCTCCCGCGCGGATGCGCCGTCCTCCGCGATTTGTACCGTCACGCGCCATCTTCTCGCCCCCTTTCCAAAACTATAGACACGAACTTTTTTGGTATTCTGCTGCCTTGATTTATTGCCAAATTCGTGTATAATACAAAGTAACAGGACTCCCCGCACCTCTCAACGATGTGTCCCAGGGGAGACATTTTTTTATAAAAACGGATGATGTATCATGACAGAAACAAAACGTCCTACGACCATTGCTGAACAAATTGCCATTCTAAAAGATCATGGCTGTATCATTTCCGATTCCACTTTTGCAGAGGAAATTTTATCAACCATCAACTATTACCGCCTGTCTGCTTATTTCCTCCCCTTTAGAAATGAGGACAGAAGTTTTCTTTCGGACACAACCTTTGAAAAAATTTATCGTATTTACGAGTTTGATCGGGAGTTGCGGTCGCTCCTTTTCAGTGCGATAGAGTCCATTGAAATCGCTTTGCGGGCACGTCTTTCATATCTGCACGGGCTACGTTACGGTGCCCTTGGATATCTCGACTCTGCAAATTTTAACGCGCGACATAACACGGATCGATTTTTAGAAAATATACAAAGAGAGATTACCAGTAATCGGAACGTCCCTTTTGTACAGCATCATCAACAGAAATATCACGGTTATTTTCCAGTATGGGTAATTACCGAGTTATTCACATTCGGTATGCTGTCATATTTTTATAGCGACTTACTCACACAAGATCAAAAAGCCATAGCGCGGCAATATAACACAAGCCATACGGTCTTAAAAAGCTGGCTGCGCTGTTGTACAGATGCGCGAAATATCTGTGCGCATTATGGTCGTTTGTACTATCGTGTGTTTTCTGCAGCTCCTGCCGGATTTAACCTCTCTGCCGGCGTTCGTTGGCGCATGTGGGCTGTTATGCTTGTCATAAAAGCACTCTATCCTTCCCCTCAAAAATGGAGTGAAGAATTTGTCCCGCGTGCAGAAAAACTCTTTCAAAAATATGCAGATGATATTGAGTTATACCACTTGGGCTTTCCTCGTGACTGGAAAGCACATCTGTAAAACGAGCCATCAAGTTTGTGTGGGGTTCCGCTCCGACTTGATGGCTCGTTTTCTATGCACATTCTTTAATACCCCGTTTGAACCGACGTTTTTGTGCGTACGCCCCCTCCCCGGTCCAGTAATAGCGCGGTTTTAGAGATTTGACCGCCCCCTGGGGGGCAATATCGTGTTGCATTTGCTTCACTTTCACGTTACAATAATCAAAAGGAGGTTATCCATCATGTCCAAGACTGCAACAATCAATATGCGCATCGAACCGACAATCAAAGCGCAGGCTGAAAGTGTTTTTTCCAGTTTCGGTATTTCCGTTACCGACGCCATTAACATCTTTCTGCACGCATCCATCATGGAGGGAGGCTTCCCCTTCCAACCGAAACAGCCCCGTTATAATAGGGAAACACTTCTTGCCATGCAGGAAGCACGCGACATTATGGATGGCAAAATCGAGCCGAAGCGTTATCCGTCGCTGTCCGCACTGATGGATGATCTGGATGCGGAGGATGCTCATGCTTGATCTCGTCACCACCACGCAGTTCCGCAAGGATTTAAAGAAGCTGCGTAAACGTGGAGCAGATATGCAAAAGCTGGATGATGTCCTGCAAATGCTCTGCGCAGAAAAACAACTGCCCGAAAGGTATCGGGATCACGCACTCGTTGGTGATTACATTGGTTTTCGCGAATGCCACATCATGCCGGACTGGCTACTCGTATATGCCATCGACAAAGGAAAACTGATTCTGACCGCTTCCCGCACGGGTTCACATAGCGATCTCTTCTAGCCGATTCATTGGAGTCGGCTTTTTATTTTGGTGCTTTCCGTTGATGAATCCGCTCATGACACGATACGCAGAGCGACATCAAATTGCTCTCGTCATGCGTGCCACCGTCTGAGAGCGGCTTGATGTGATGCACGAGTGCCGCGAGAATGTATCTTCCCTGCTCTTTGCATTTCTCACACAGCGGATGCGCTGACAAGTGACGGTCGCGAATCCTGCGCCATGCACTGCCATACCTCTCGTGCTGATCGTAGCCACGCGTGAAGCGGTCATAATGTCGTTGCATCGTTTTCTCGTGCGTCTCGCAGTAGCAGCTCTTTCGATCCGTAAGGTTCGGACAGCCTGTCATGCGGCAGGGTCGCTTCGGCTTTCTCGGCATCGCGCACCTCCTCGTGGCATCAAAAAAGCCCTCGCAGAGAATTGCTTCTCCGAGAAGGCTGATTCCATATCCTATTCTTGCTGAGTCTATCATATCACTGTCAACCCTATGAACGCAACGTGAACCTTTGTGAACTTATGTGAACTCGGATGAACTCTGCTGTCTTTTTTCCAAAATTTTTTCAACTTCATCCAGTGCCTTGGCATGAATCTTATGCACCCATCGAATGCTGACGCTCATATCCGCTGCAATATCTTCCCATGATTTGAAGCTGTGGTAGCGACGCTCTAGCACCATCTGAGAGTTTTCATCCTCAACTTGCCAGATCGTATTCATGATCTCGAGTTTCAGATTGATCAGACGGTCGATGTCTGCATTGATCTCATCTTCCGTGTCAGTCAGACGAGCGATGATGGTTTCCATCCGCTGATTGTTCGGACTCGGATTCCTCGGCATGTCGCTGATGACAGCGCTCACATTTATTGCCATGTCACGCAGCCGCGACACATGGGCGACCTTATCATTGATGCGTCGATCAATGTTCCATGCCTGACTGAGATACTCTTTCGCTGTCATGCAAATTCCCCCTCCAACTTTTCAAGCAGCCACTCTCCGTCCAGACTGGTCAGCTGTCCGAACCATGCAGAACGGAAGAACCGCTCCGTCTCAGAGCGCATCGCTGCCGCTGCAACATTCTCTGCGTCTTTGGCAAGAGCCGTTCGTGCCCACCGATAGTCTTTCGCCGCCTGTTCGACGATGGCGTTTGCCAGAATCTCATAGTTCATGATGATACCTCCGCTTTGACGGCCTCAATCAGTGCCGTCTGTGTCTTGTCCTTCCGTTTCAAGGCACGGAGGATTCTCTCGTCAATCGTGCCCTCGGCGATGATGTGCTGCACCACCACGGTGTTTGAGTTCTGCCCCTGTCGATAGAGCCGTGCCACGGTCTGTTGGTAGAGTTCCAAACTCCATGTAATGCCGAACCACACCAAGGTCGAACCGCCACTCTGAAGGTTAAGACCGTGTCCTGCACTTGCAGGATGGATGAGAGCCACGGAGATTTCGCCGCGATTCCAACGGGCGATTGCGTCATCTGTATCCAGTCGGACGCATGGCAGACGCTTTTCGATGCGCTCTGCATCATGCCGAAACCAGTACGGCACGAGGAGCGGCTTTCCGTTCATGCTCTCGATGATGTCTTCCAAGGCATCGAGCTTGCGGTCATGTATATGCAACGTAGATCCATCGTCAGTGTAGACTGTGCCATTTGCCATCTGCGCGAGTTTCCCGGACAGGACACCGGCATTTGCCGCCGTCACCTCATCGCCCTTCATCTGCAAAACCAACTGCTCACACATCGAGTCGTACATCTTTTTCTCAGCCTCATCCATGCGGACGCTGTATTCGCTCTCGATCAGCTTCGGCATATTGAGGTGATCGGCAGCTTTCATGGAGATGGTGATGTCGGAGATTTTCTCGTAAATCCGCTCCTCGGCTCCGGGCAACGGTGCATAGGAGAACACCACCTGCCCGTTGCGCTTGTCCGGCTTGAAGTAATCCTGCCGATACTTCGTGATGAATCTCCCCAGACGCGCTCCCATATCCAGAACCTTGAACTCCGCGAACAAGTCCATCAAACCGTTGCCGGATGGCGTACCCGTCAGCCCGATGACTCTCTTCGCCAATGGGCGAACCTTCATGAGTGCCTTGAACCGTTTGCTGCTCCAATTCTTGAACGAGGAGAGTTCGTCAATCACGATGGCATCGTAGGTGAAGTCGGTTTTCTCCACGAGCCACGGAACATTCTCACGGTTGATGATGTAGAGGGAGGCTTGCTTGCGAAGCGCATCCCGACGCTCTTTCTCCGTCCCGACTGCAACGGAATAACGGATATGGTTCAGATGCTCCCACTTTCCGATCTCCTGCGGCCATGTGTTCCGCGCCACACGGAGCGGCGCGATGACGAGGACACGGGAAATCTCGAAGCGGTCAAACAGCAGGTCGTTGAGGGCCGTGAGAGTAATCACCGTTTTTCCAAGTCCCATATCCAGGAGTACGGCGGCAGTTTTATGGCTCTCGATAAAGTCGATGGCGTACTGCTGGTAATCATGCGGTATGAACTTCATGGGGCATCACCTCCAATCTCAACGGAATTCATTACCGAAACACTTCCTGCAGCACATCCACATGATAGGTATTCACCATGCCGTATTTGGCATCGTACTCCTTGCCGATGTGGTAGCCTTGCTTTCTGGACATTGCCGAGGCTTTGAGTCCGAGTCTTGCGGCGGCATCTCGGCTCACGCCCCGGATTCCCGTGAGATTGGCATAGCCGATAATCGTGTAGTGATGCTCATCGATAGTCATCTGCTTGGACTCGACCTCAAGAAGCCGCTCGTCCACCTTGTCGATACGGGCATTTGCGGCCTTGATTGCTTTTGCCTGTTCCACCATTCGCTGTGCACTGTAGAGGAGGAATTCCTCAGGCGTCATATTCTTCATGGGATTGAAGTAGCTCTCTTCCAGTTCATCAAAAACATCCCATGCCCGCTCCGTCCCCAGCATCTTGCTATGGCGAGCCGCACCTCTCTTTGTCCAGAGATTCAGATGACGTGTTTTCGGGGAAATTTGCAGTTCGATATTTTCGACCTGCAAACGGAAGGTCTGCAAATCCCGCCCTTCCAGAACAAAGAAGTGCTTTCCCGCAATAAACCGCGCACGGTTGTTGCTGAAGTTCTGCTGAATTTGCTTCGGAGCGCATCCATACGCCTCGGCAAGCTGCTCCGTCGTCATGACACGGATGCTGTTATGTTCCAAAACGGTAAGTTCATTCATGGCTGATGTCCTCCAATACGCCGTCAATTTGATTTATCTCGTCAATCACATACACCTTGAATCCAAGCCGCCGAAGCAGTCTGTGCCGTGCCAATTGAAGCGGTCTTGGCTTTCTGCCCGGTGCTTTGAGTTCCACAAATTCCATCCTGCCGCGAGGCAGAAGAACCAGTCGGTCGGGCATTCCATCGAATCCCGGTGAGGTAAACTTGGGTGCGATGCCGCCCATTGCCTTGGTTCTTGCTGTGAGTTCCTTCTCAATGTCTTTTTCTCTCATCGTTTTCCCCCGTGACGACAGTGACTAAAAATCCTATACGCGCGAATATGTGTGCGTTTTCCCCTTATGGGTATATATTTACTGTTTTTCTCTTATATAGAATTTACTGTCTTGTCCGTCACAAATCGTCATAACTGCCAAGAAACACGGCGATAGAAGTGTGACAACTTTTACCTCCGTTGTCACACGAACCACCTTGTCACACCGTCTTGTCACATCTTTTTATAAAGGCGCTGAAGACCGTATATCGGAATGCGCCGCCTCGTTTCAGGACGCGACCAGTCGGGAAGCCTTGTCATAATCGCAGATATGGCATAACTGTCCGCAGGTTTGATGTCCTCCTTCGCTTTGCCGAAGCATTCGCACCATATCTCGATGTTGGAAACGGTCTCCCGGTGCATCGTTCCTTTGGCATTCAGGAGACCGTCCGGGTCTTGCACATAATCCCTTCTCTGATGCACGTCCATCGTGTCCCATGTTTCCGGCAGAAGCATATCGAGATAACGTGCGACAAGACCTTCGCGGTCATCCTGCTCCATCGCCTCGGACTGTTCCTTCCTGGCATAGTCCTCCAAGGTGTGGTCGAGAAACAGTTCCTCTCCGGCATTGGAAAGAACGATGACCTCCGCCCAGATTTGATCCACCGTCTCTTGGCCAAGATCCCAAGGCTTCATTCTGCCGTCACCCGTAACCTTGACGTTCCAGAACCTGCGGTTTCCCGTAATGTCGCGAAGATACCCGTTCTCGCTGTTGGTCGTGCCGAAAAAGATGCACTGTCTCGGATGAGGTGTGACCCGTCTGCCGAAAGAGGCGCGGTACTTATCATCCTGCCTCGATACAAACGCCTTCACCTTCTCAAGCTCTGCTTTACGCATACCTGCCATCTCACCGATCTCGTGAATCCAGTAGCCCTGCAGCTTCTCCGCTGCCGTCTTGTCGTTCATGTCGGAAAGCGTCAAGCTGTCGGCGAACCACTCCATGCCGAGTTTGGCGATCAGCGTGGATTTCCCGATGCCCTGATTTCCGTTGAGCACTGTGATGTAGTCGAATTTGATGCCGGGATGATAGATACGCATATATGCCGCGCAAAGTGCCTTTCTGGTCACAGCGCGGACGTAGGCGTTGTCCTGCGCCCCCAGATAATCAATCAGGACGGTGTCCACTCTCGGCATCTCGTCCCACACCGGCAGACCGTCGAAATACTCCTTGATCGGATGGTAGGAGCGGTCATCTGCGGCCTTGGTCACGGCAATGTCATAATTTCTCTGTGAAAAGGATCCGTAGCTTGCGTCAATATAGCAGATGAGCTGTGCATCGTCCGCATCCCGCCAGAACCGCGCAGGATGTTTCCACGGAACCGCGCCGCGAATCTCCATGCCGTCCGCCAGCTGGTTGAACACGATGTTCTTCATGTACGGATCGTTCTCCATGATGAGCCGGATATTGTGGAGGTTGTTTTCCAGTACACCGTTCTTATTGCGCTGCAGACGTTTCTTCCACTCGTCATCGACAGATTCCGCAAAGTCTTTTTCTGCCTCACTCAGTCGCTCGTTTGCCGCCACGATCTTGACCTCATCCTGCCGCATGGCAAAATCGCACATGGCGCGGAAGGATGCCTTATCATCCAGATCACCGAACTTGTGGACGCGGACGATATCGAAGGCATTACAGAGTTTCAGATATGCCGGGTCTTTCGCATGGTGGGAATAGACAAACTTTTCATCCTTGATCCACGCCCGCAATGCTGCTGGAAGCGATGAGATGCCAGCGGCTTTCGCTCTCGGTCGGCTCGTATACGCCGGCAAGAAAGGTTTCAAGAGCACGGGTGACAGGAAAGAATACCCGGTTGAAGATTCCGACTGTACCTTCTTTTTCAAGAGGATCCTGCACCTTCTGCTGCGTGACCTGATTCGCCTTGCTCTCACGAGAGGATGTGGGAAGCCTCGTCGGATCCGTCCATTCCGGGTGCGCCGACAGGATCGCATCCGGGTCGAGCCATTCCTTTTCCACTTCTTTGAAGACAAATACGCCGTTCTGCGGAGACGACGGCCAGTACATCAGCTGATTCGGCTGATAGGAGCATTCATCGAAAAAGTCAATGCCCAGCATCTGCGCCAGATACCTGGATACTGCCACGAACTCCTCCGAGGTGACATCCCGCAGCAGCGGGAATACCAGTCTTACGCGAGGATTCGCCTCCGTACTGGAATGCGTGGTGTAAAGGCATGAAGTGTACGACGCATTCGTTTCATAGTCATCGAGGAACGCTTTGTCAATACGGTCGCCGTCCAGAGCGATCATCGAGCGCAGTTCCACGGCATCAACCTTGCGACGACCGCCTTTCAGCGCACCGCCGACAAATCCGCCGTGGTCTTTTGCCACATCTCTCTGTGCCTTTGACATCTTTGCGTATTCTTCCGCAGATTCCGCTGTACGGATGGTGACCTTGAGCCGCTCCTTCAAATCCTCGTACCGAATGGTTTTATTCACCCAATTCTTTGCCTGACGGGTGTTTCCGTAGGCAATCGCCAAGTCTCTCATCCTGATACCTCCTCGCACTTCGTTGTGAAATAGCGGATGCTCTTCCGCAGTCTCTCGGCATGAGCAATCTCCGTTTCCATGCCCTCGGTGATCTTCTCGCCGAACACCCAGACCTCGCCACACAGCCTCATAAGCTCGAAATTCATATCCATCGCTTTCTCCCGCTCATCTACCTCCGACAGAAACTGAGGAAAGTACAGATGCGGCGCGAGTGGTATCCGCCCCCTGCCCACAGCAAACTTGCAGTACTGCCGCGCCCGCATGACGTTGACGCGTGGGCTGTCCCGATAGGGTGAGCAGATATAGGTAAACTGATTTTGTCGGAATACCTTGGTAAGAGCGGCATACGCCGTTGGGTCAGCGTAGCCCTCGTGGTTTCTTCTCTCAATCATTTCTCGCACCTCATCTTCCTGCTGCATTCCGTGCAGCAGATCGCCGTGCCGAAGAGGTCGAACTCCGCATCGCCGAAGAACTCATTGAGATCAACAGGCACTTCCGCTCCGCAGCGCGGACAGTGACAGAAGACATTCTCATCGTTGATTTCCACCGTGACCTCCAGAGCGTCATTGATGTTTTCCTTAACATAGAACATAAGATTTCCTCCCTTTGAAAACGGATTAGTTCCTCTCATCAGTAAGAGGACGAACAGGGAGGTTTTGGTCACCAAAAATCCTCCCAATTTTCTGGGAGGATGGACATTAGTCTTTCTGATAGAATTGGCACTCGAAACCGTCGGCACGGAGCAGAAGCCCCTCTGCCCACAGCGGGGTCCGCGCCATCTGCTCACACGCAGAGGAAAGAGAGACGCGCTCATCACATTCGATGATGAGTTCATCATGGACGTGGGCGACAATGTCCATGCTTCGCAGTGTCTGCATGGCATAGCAGAGGAGGTCGCGGCTGATGGCCTGCGTGATATTCTCCACGAGCTTCGGACCATAAGATTCAATCCGTGCCCACTTTTTCGAGAGATCAAGCCCCATGTAGGTGATGGATTCGCCGCCGAACTGATTCTCCCCGATGCGCGGTTTCACATAGGCGAGCCTGCGCCCGCTTGGAAGCTCGATGAACATCATGCCGCTTTGGTATATGAACTTGATACCGTGTGTCCCTGTAATGCTTCGTTCCTTGATACAGTCCTTTGCTGCGCGATCCACCGCCCACCAGAAATCCACGATGTTCGGATTGGCGGTACGCCAAGCGTCCACGAGCGGCTTCAGTTCATCTTCCTTCATCCCGGACTCCAATGCCCCGAATGCCTTCAGCGCACCAACGGATCCTCCATATCCACAGGCCAGTTCTGCCTGCTTCCCCTTCTGCCTGAGATGCCCATTCTCACCGTGCTTGACCACGTTGCAATGAAACATCCTGCCTGCCGTGGCGCAGTAGATGTCGCCATCATTTGCAAAAACGTCCATACGCCATCGTTCCTTGGCAAGCCATGACAGTACCCGTGCTTCAATGGCAGAGAAGTCCGCGACAATGAATTTTCTGCCCTCCTTGGGGATAAAAGCAGTACGGATAAGCTGTGACAGGACATCCGACACGGATTCATAGAGCAGTTCCAATGCCGCAAAATTTCCCTGCCGCACGAGGCTGCGGGCGTATTCGAGGTTGGCGAGATGATTCTGGGGAAGATTTTGTAATTGAATGTGGCGTCCCGAAAACCGCCCGGTACGGTTCGCACCATAGAACTGGAACATTCCCCGCGCACGATTATCCGCGCAAACGGTATTCTGCATCGCCTGATATTTCTTCACTGAGGATTTCGCAAGCTGCTGCCGCAGTTCCAATACTTCCTTCAGCAGAGCGGAAACATTGGTAAGAAGGGCAGCCACAGTCTTCTTGTCGAGCGACTCGGTTTCAACGCCCTGCTCCTTGAGCCATGCCTTCATCTGCGCCACGCTGTTCGGATTCTCAAGCCCGGTCAGAGTTTTCAGCCTGTCCGTCATTTTTTCTTTGGTGTGCGCGTCAATCTTGACGGCATTCTCCACGAACGGCATATCCAGACATATCCCACGGTCATTGATCTCCTGGTCGAGTACATACTCCTCCCACACCGACTGCGGAACAGGATATTTGAAGAGACGCTGCTGAATCGCCATCTCCACTTCGACATCGCGCCGGTTATAGGACTTGAACAGCTCCCACTTCTCGCCTGTGGGTTCGTGGAACGGAGGCGTTGAAAAATAACGGATGAGTGCCTTGCCCTCCGTCATTTTCTGCTCTTCCAATCCCAACACTCTGGCCACGACGGCAAGTGAGAGCGGCAGCCCCATATAGGCAGACCAGACCATTGTGCATCGCCAACTGCGAGGGCTGAGGAAGTGAGCGCGCTCGGTAGTGTGAAGCATCCCTAAGTCCGACAAGTATCGCGACAAGCACACACGCTCAAAGTTGGCGTTGAATGCCCACTTGATGACGCTATCATCCGCCAGCGCATCCAGAATTTCCTGCGGAATCCGCTCACCACGCACGAGGTCAATGACCTGCACCGCGCCTCCGTCCACGGAATATCCAAAGAGCAGGATCGCGAAATCCTCTGCCTCGGTGTAACGATATACGCCGCTTTGCCCAATATCCACACTGCTCCGCGTTTCAAGATCAACGGACAATGATTTCATGTTGTTTCTCCTCACGCGACACAGGCAGCGAGGAAGAATCCCCGCTGCCCGTGTCGGTCAACTCTTATTTAGCTGAGAAAGTCCTCGTCCTCATCGGCGAAGTCATCCTCGGCGCGTGTCTTGCCGCCGAGCGGCTCCCCATCAGAAACCTTCTGCAGGTTGTTCAGCCCGCAAGCGATGCCCTTGTTGCCGTTCGAGTTGAATGCGTAGAAGTTGATGCTTGCGCGTCCGTAAACGCCGGAGTAGACCTCCGAATGCTCGATGATCGGATTGCGGGCGGTGTCCACGATGCCGGGAGCCGTCGCAGAGTTTGCGTTGATGAAGTAGCTGTCCTTGTATGCCTCATCGTCCGGGCGTTCCGCATCGCCGTCACGGAGCGGCGTCTTAATCGCCGTGAGCGCAGGAACGGACTTGCTGTTTCCCTTGAGCTTTGACTGCCCTTCCTCATATGCCGCCTGAATGGCATTCTTGACCGCTGTCACCGTTTTGGTGTCACTCTTCGGAATGATAAGCGACACACTGTACTTCGGCGCACTGCCGTTGATGGACTTTGCCTGCCAGACGTTCGCGTAGCTCCAACGTGTCTTGACACCCGTGATCACTTTTGTCGGATTCATAATTTTTGCCATGATGTGTTTTCCTCAACTTTCCTTAAAATCTTCTGCTGCGGTATTCATCACAGGCCGCTTGTCGCTCATCGGAGCGAGGGTTGGTTTTCCCTGCGGCTTGATAACGAAACCGCCGAGCAGTTCCTCAAACTTATTTTTTCCGAGCAGACCGGTCATCGCCGTAATCCCGAGCAGTTTCTGCTCATACGGCTCATAGCCCGCTTCTTTGACTGTTTTGGCGACCGCCGCCTCGTCGGTGTATTTCCGATTCGAGCGGCCTTCCACCAGTTTCCAGTCCGTCCACCGTTTTCCTTGAATTGCCCGCTGCAGGGCATATTCCTTGATGTCGCTGACCCATGCGGCGAGCATATCGGCTTTTGCAAGCACCGCTTCTACTTCCGAATCTTCCAACGTCGGAGGCATCTCAAAGTCATACCGAGCCAGTTCCAGATTGTACTCTGCCCGCTTGCGGCACGTTGCCTTAATCCTGCAAAACTGGCAGTGCGCTCCAGCGCAAAACTCACCTTCTCCTGCGTGTGCCAACTTCGCGGCAGGAACGAGCGTATCTGCCGCCCATGTCAGAAGGTCTACTTTCGAGATGGTGTACTCCGAGATGTTGCTGAGTCTCGGTTGGAAGATAATCATCCAGATCGACTCAATGTCGTACAGTCCGTCGAACATCTGGATGCAGCCGAGAGCGTAGCACATCATCTGCGGATTGCGCTCAGCACTGACCTCAATGCCCTTTCCGTGCTTGTAGTCCACGATGCAGACGGTCTTGCCGGAGATGATGAGCGTGTCCGCCGTACCGAAACCATCCGGCACGAAGTCCGAGAAATCCACGCGCTGCTCCACGGACACCATCGTATCCTTCGACTCCTCGCGAAACTGAGCCACAAGCCCCATAACAAACTGAACGTAGAATTCCGCACACTCTTCCATCTCGCAGTCATAGGAGGACAGCTTCTTGGTCGGATCGCGCACCCGCTCCCCCAGAGCCTTGCGGAGTTTGTACTCACAGAGCGTATGTGCATCCGTTCCCTGTGCAGCGTACTCGCTCGGCGTGTCGGATTGCGACGCATTGAGCCGTGCCGACGGCGGACAGGCAATCCAGCGAGCGGCAGAAGATGCCGAGAGGATGGCGTGTTTACGAGCCAATCTTCTCAGCCTCCTTCAGGAGGGTCACATAATGCTCCGGTGCAAGTTCGCTGAGTTTTGCCGCGCCGAATTTGGCAATCAGCGACTTGACCGCAGCACTGTGACCTTCGACGGAGAGCCGTGCAAGCACGCTGCGTACCTCCTCAAGTGTCGGTGCGGCTTCCTCCGACTCCGACACCTTCGGCTGCTCCTCGCCTTGAGAACTCTGTACGATTTCCTCGAGGACATCGACGAGCCGGCGCAAGACCGCCACAAGCTCTGCTGTGACTTCATTCTGTTCCCGCATAGGGATCACTTCCTTTCAATTGACTGCGGGGATTTTCACCTTCCTATAAAGAAGAGGACTCGTATCCGCATTCTGGTCACCGGATTTTACAAAATATCTTCGAGCTGCTCTTGCAGTCCGGGCATGAATTTCTTCATACGCTTACGGACGCTTTCTTTAGATTTAAAGCTGACAGCGGCAGCAATCTCACGTTCAGACTGTCCCGCCGCCCTGCGGACGAGAATTTCATGGTCGATGGGATCGAGTTTGGCGAGAGCCTCGTACAGTCTGCGACTACGCTCCTCGCGTGCTATAGTGTCGGCGACATCCTCATGGACGGGAAGCGTCGGGTCATTGACCTCCACCGCACGTTCCAAGGAGATTGTCCGATACACGGGATGTGGGCACCCATCGCAGCTGCAGCCGGCACAGCAGGGCTTTCCTTCATACATACAGTGCTGCTCGCGCTTTTCCCGCTTATCCTCCCGCCAGATCGGACGCATGACGGCGGAGTATTGCTCACCATCAACCGGCGCATAGATTGCCTGTCCCGATGCCTTGAGGAATTTCTCGCCGGTTGCTTTGCGACGGACGAGCTCATCCATCCCCGTATCTCTGGTTCCACCATTTTCGTGAATCTGGATTGGGACGGGAACATACACGCCCAACTTCTTACTGAGCTGAAAACGATGCCCTTGCTGTTGGAGAGCCTTGACCTCCTGCGCAGAGTAGTCTTTGATGATACCGTTAAGCTGGATTTTCATAGTTTTGCATTCCTTTCGTTCTTGCCGAACGGCAGGATGCAAAACTACGCACGGGCTTCAGTCCGAAAATGGGCATAAAGAAGCACGGTGGGAGCATAGAGATGCTGACAGGCTCGTTACCTGTCAGTATCCCTATTCGCATCCCGCCGTCCTATGGCCATCTTGGACAACAGATTGACTTACTTAGGGAAACCGAATGTGATTCTTCCTACCACCACCTTAAAAATCTTTCTCTACATAGAAGCGGACACATACATGCGATTTGGTCACCGTTTGTTTCCTGGTATACTGCCCTTTTTTCTATTTCTACTTCAAAGTCTAACCAAAAGAACGACTACAGAAAACGAATAGAAAAAGAATGTGATAAGAAGATTTTCAGAACAAAAAACCGGGCTCTTCTTGCAAGAAGCAAGAAGAGCCCGGAAAATTTATCATTCGAGAATGCAAAGAGAAAAGGCACTTCTTTCAATTTAAAATTGAAAGAAACGAAGATTTATACTATAATGTTATATTAATGGGATCGACATATTAAATGAAGAGAGGACTCGATGGAATTTAATTACAACAAGTTGTGGAAGTTATTAATTGATAGAAATATGATAAAGAAAGATCTAATGGCAAAAACAGGTATTACCTCATCCACTATCGCTAAAATGGGAAAAAACAAAGCTGTGAGCATGGAAATTCTCGGTAAGATATGCATAGCGTTAGACTGTAGTATTGGCAATATCGTTGATGTAGCAAAAAAAGATTGATCTGGGTGTTATAAATATAGCAAGGAGGAGTTAGCGCCATGGAGCATCTTTGCATAGGCTCTTATGTGAGAGTTATGACCTCATGCGCTATCTCTGCCGAGCGCAAGTTTGATCCTTTCTGCGAGAAAATCTTCCTGTCTTTATGTGATGAGGGAGCAAAAGTGTTTTCATATAAAGCTGCTGATGGATTTGAAGTGACTTATTCCCCCACCAACTTCAGTAAGATTCATAGTGCAGCGCAGAATCTTCCAACCGAAATTATGCAAATGGCTTTACGAAAAGATGCCCACGATATCGAGCGTTACTTTATCGCTGAAATCATTCCTGCTCTAGAGGAAGCCCGAAAGAAAAACGCAGTTCTTGCTCTGAAAAATATTATAGTGAAAGATAAGAACATAGCAGATACCACACAACTTGGCACGCTCAGGAATCTCACGAAAAAGGAGCTCATGGATAAAAATGAATTTATCCTATCCGAATTTTTGACAGATATCTTTATCTATGCTGTCGCCAAAACCGACAACACCACAGACTCTTCTTTTACAAAATCCATCAAGAAAAACTTCTACGCAGTCTACAGTTCAATGAGAGATACAATCACATTTTATGAGGTGAGTAGACCAAAAGCAGTTGCTGCGATTCCTCTAACCATCAAAGGATCATTCAATCATGTTTTTACCCCCATATCAAGAGAAACACTTTCCATCTCTGCTAATCACGATCTCCAGATATTTTGTTTAAAGTTTGATGACTTTGATTTCGATTATCACGGTCTTTGGAGATATCTCCGTAACAATATTGGATATTATGTCTACTCTAGGGTGCAAATAAATCGCTATGTGATAGAGGAGGAAATTGCGTCCCTTGCTTATGATGCAATTGCTCATATCAAGAAATTCATTGAAAAAAACAAACTGCAATCCGAAAACTCCCTTGGAGAATTATTGCTCTATATCTTTTTAGAGCAAGTTCTTCAGGCTCCCAAACTAATGAGTAAGGTTGAGTTGAGGAATCACAATGATTTAATTTCAAGCGAAAGTTCCGGCATTCATCTTCTCACAGCAAATACAGATGTCACATTCAGTCAGCTTATATTGGGAGTATCCATGCTAAACACTAGTCTGACGGAGGCTATTGACGCAGCCTTTGCAGATGCACAAAAGCTAAAAAGCAGGAAGAAAGATGAGCGCAGTTTTGTAGAATCTAGTATCTTTAATGGAGCTTTTCCAAGTGATATATGTGAGCAACTTGAGTCTATTATTTTGCCTTCCGAGTCCGTAGAGAAAAAACCGGCTACGGCATTTGGTCTGTTTTTAGGATATACTCTGGGCGATATATCAAAGAGCGGCAAGTCCATCAATATATATCAGCGCGATGCCATCGCTCAGATTAAGAATGATATCTTGAATAACGTGCCATATATCGAATCCAAAATAGCTCAATACGGTCTCGACGGATACTCACTATATATCTATTTGCTTCCTTTTACCGACGTCGATAACGATAAAAAAGATATTATGAACAAACTGCTACAAACCGAGGAGAGTAAGACATGAACACATTCAGAGATGTCACCTTCGGTGAATATCTATTTTCAAAAATAGATAGCAATATGTATCTACAGAAAATATATCGGAACATACTCATCAATTATTCAAAGAAATTATTCAATTTGAGTGAGCAAGAGGAGATGCCTGTAAATATCGGAGACGCCCTCGCGTTTATCGATGTACTCTCAAAATCATGTGGTACCAGTCTATCTGATATACATAAAACACGCGCGCAAGAAATGATTGCTCTCCTCTACCATATGCATCCCCAGAATGAAGAGATTCTATATTGCCTTGGTTCGGTTCTTGCGACTACGTGCAATTTCCTCGGAATGAAGCGTTTAACACCGCATTTCGAGAGTGTTTCTCTTCTCGAACAGACGCTCACACACTTTAATATGAACTATCTCTCCGTACCGTCGGATACGGGAGCCTCCTTTTTTCCTGCCCAGAAGGAAATATTCGACAGCCTGTCCAAACCATATTTTAGCTATTCCGCCCCTACTTCGATGGGTAAATCCTACATGATACGTGTGTTTATTAAGCAACAGATCATGAAAGGTGAAAAGAAAAATTTTGCACTTCTCATTCCTACTAAGGCTCTAATAAACGAAGTCACGAATGAATTGATTGACGACCTGACCACGCTTTTACAAGAAGCGAATTATCGAATTGTATCTTCATCTGGATCAATAGCACTAGAAACGGAACACAACTATATTTTCATACTGACTCCGGAACGAATGCTGTACATTCTAATCGATGAGCCTGATCTGAAGATTGACTACCTATTCGTAGATGAAGCTCATAAAATATCTTCCCGTGACAAACGAAGCGCATTCTATTATAAAGTGATTGGGAAACTGGAAGAACGGCAAACAGCGCCGCATATTATATTCGCCTCGCCAAATATTCCAAACCCCCAAATTTTTCTCGATCTCCTCTCAAAAAGGACTACTTTGAACGGCGAGATCAGCAGTACAGCTTGTAAATATGCTCCTGTTAGTCAGGTGAAGTATATCGTCGATTTATGGGAACGAAACATACGAATTTTCGACTCATACACAAGAAAATTCATAAAGCTGTATGATATGCGCCAATCATATTCATTGAGTGAACTAATTGTTTGGATCGGTAGCGGAAAGCATAATATTGTATACTGCAAGTCAAAAAATGATGCCATCCAGTTTGCACGAAACTATTCCAAAATGCAGCCTGTGATTGGTGATACGAAGCTTCAAGACTTTGCAAAAGCAATACGCAGCGATGTTCATAAGGAGTATTACCTTGCAGAGTTAGTCGAAAGAGGTGTCGCCTATCACATAGGTTACCTTCCTGCGAATATCAGAATGCAGCTCGAGAATTACTATCGTGAAGGTCTCATAAAGACAATATTTTGCACAAGCACCCTGCTTGAAGGAATCAATCTACCTGCAGAGAATCTATTTATTACGAGCTATAAGAAGGGCATAAGTCGTTTCTCAGAAGTCGACTTCAAGAATCTGATCGGGCGCGTCGGTCGTGCAAAATATAATCTATATGGAAACGTCTTTATTGTCCGCCTTGAAACCCATGAAGCAGAGATTGACTTGAAAAATTTTGAAAATCTATTGATTGCCGACGTTCCCCCACAAAAACTCTCCATTGAAGCTGAACTAAACTCAAATCAGAAAAAATTTATTGTCAACACACTGCTATCGGGTAACGTAGAAATACATAAGACCCCCAAAAATCAGAGTGAGGACAACTACGATCTGATGAGAAAAACGATGCTGATTCTTGTCGGTGATATTGTAAATGGCCGAAACAGCCGTGTCAGGAGGGAATTTGCACCGTACCTAACGCCTGAAACAGAAGAGAAAATACGTGCGGTCTTTTCCGTAACCGATAAAAAACCAGATGATGATATTAACGTGTCGTATGACCAAATACAAGGTATCAAAGACCTCATCCGAAACGGACTTTCCTACCCGAAAATCCATAATTCAAAACAAGGAGCCGACTATCAGGAAACCCTAGCCTTTCTGAACAAACTCGCCATTGCTTTTAAGTGGCATATCTATGAGCATCAGACCCTCGGTGCCGGCGAAGGAAAGCATTACAGCAAACTGACATGGTATACCGTTCTCTTGCTTCAATGGATGCGAGGGTACGGGTTAAGTTATATCATCGAAAGAAGCATCACAGATTATGCTGAAAAAAAACGAGAGGTGCGTGTCGATTATAAAGAAGAAGAGGTATTTAACGGCTCACAGAAGCACAAAAATATCATCATTGCTGACACACTTGAAGCAATCGAAAACGTACTTCTGTTTCGATTATCAAGCTATTTTCTGCGCTTCTCAGAGGAATATCGGCGACAGCATCCCAATGATCCGTTCACGAACAACTGGTATGAATTTATAGAATATGGCACAACCAACCATTTACGGATTTTGTTGCAACGCAGTGGTTTTAAGAGAGAATCAACAGAATATATACGGCGTCATGCCGATAAATATGTCCGAGGATCATTGGAAAGACCAAAACTGCTAAAGAAACCTCTGCTGGACTCTCCAAACGAGCTAGTGAAGAGGGACGCTGAATATATCCAGTACAACGTACCGGAGCTTTTTTTAGACGAAGGAGAAGAATGCGATGTCTAATTTTTACGAAGTGGTGCGGCAGGTATTAAAATCGGACAAAAGGTTTGTTGCCGAGGACGGCACCTTCCTTCGTAACGCCGTCTACGAAGCCGCAATGCAGATGGATGCACCGCTGCTTCGCCTCCTGCTTGCAAATCCCGAAACCACCTCTCATTTCTTTACAAATGTCGACGGAGTCAAGGTTTTCGATAAGATGGGCTTCGCATGGGTAATCAACAACCGTCAGTTTCTGCCTGACAGCTATACACGATTTAAGAACAAAATAGGTCTCACAGATGCAGAGGGAAGCCTCATTGCAACGTCAGAAAAAGTGGAGCTCGTTTTTCCGTACAAAGACTGCGTGCTTGAGGGTGGACAAACACGTGAAGATCAGAAAAGGCAGGAAATCTTCTACAACAGTACACTCGCGCCAGATGAAGTTGATCGGCTCTTATATCCGAAGGTGCTGTCGCAGGCAAAATACTATTCTGTCGATGGAGTCTCTGAGGCAACAACATTTACAGGTGACGATAACCTTATCATAAAGGGAAATAATCTACTGGCACTCGCATCGCTCCTTAAACGCTATGAAGGGCTCGTAAAGTGTATCTATATTGATCCACCATATAATACCGGTGAAGATGAATTTTCGTATAATGACAAATTCAATCACAGTTCCTGGCTAACTTTCATGAAAAATAGACTGGATTTTGCCAGAAAAATGCTTCGTGAAGACGGAGCAATTTTTGTACATGTCGACCATCACGAATTAGGATATACAAATGTTCTTATGGACGAGATTTTTGACGTAGAAAACAAAGTGCAAATCATTGCAGTAAAAACTGCATCGCCTGCTGGGTTTAAAACGGTGAATCCTGGTCCAATTGATGTGACGGAATATATCCTTTTTTACACAAAGAACAAACAAATGTTTAGATTTAAAAAAGGGTATGTCCCTGTAGCCTATAATAAAAACTACAATCTTGTCATAACCCGTTCTAGTAATGTAAAAGATTGGTCGTTCACTCCTATAAAAAAAGCTGTGATTAACGATGCGGGTTTCAAATCTGAACAAGAAGCAAAGAAACAATATGGCTCTTCATGGAAAGTTATCCTAGAACATTTAATTGCGGAATATGCCTTCAACCACCCCGATGACGTTGTTAGTATTCGAGATCCACATAAACCGACCGATACTGTAAAAACGTTATTACAAGAATCAAAAAAGGTGAACCATGTTCTTGAGTACAAACGTGAAAATGGAACATCTGGATACATTTATCGTGGAGGAGCACTTGCATTTTATTCGAATAAAATGCAAGAAATAGATGGTAAAAAGACCGTTACAGAGTTACTTTCTGATTTCTGGAGTCATATTTCATGGGCAGGAATTGCGCGTGAGGGAGGCGTAAAGCTTAAGAATGGGAAAAAACCCGAGCGTCTAATTAAACAAATATTTGATATTTCTACTGATCCGGGCGACATAGTACTTGATTACCATTTGGGTTCTGGCACAACTTGTGCCGTTGCTCATAAAATGGGCCTTCAATATATTGGGTGTGAACAATTGGATTATGGTGAAAACGACGTACTAGTCCGTCTAAATAATGTTATCTCTGGTGATCAAACAGGCATTTCCAAAGCTGTTAGCTGGCAAGGCGGTGGGTCTTTTATCTACTACGAGCTGGCAAAACTGAATCAGACAATAGTCGAAGAAATCGAGGCAGCGACAGACGATGCAGCACTATCTGAGATACGGGACAAGTTGATGAAGTCCGGCTTTATCAGTTATAAGGTGAATCCGGCAGATATTGATGCGGCTGCCGCTGATTATGCCGCGCTTTCCATGGAGGACAAGAAACGCTTTCTCATGGATCTCTTGGACAAGAATCTACTGTATGTGAACTACTGCGATATAGATGATGCTGAATTTGGTATTTCCGAACAGGATAAGGCATTCACGAGAAGTTTTTACAAAGAGGTGTAGTTGATGGCATTTTTATATGAAAAAATAGAGGCAGTCCGCGAGTATGGAGGATCTCCCTCACTACCACCATATATCACAGAAAACCTAAGCCCAAAATTCGATCTTCGTCCATACCAGAAGCAAGCATTCGAAAACTTCATTACACATTTTGAGAGTGCGAAATGTCCAAAGCCGGCGCAGGTCTTGTTCCATATGGCGACCGGCAGCGGCAAGACGCTGATCATGGCAGGACTGATGCTGTATCTCTACCAGCAGGGGTATCGCAACTTCCTCTTCTTTGTCAATCTCTCAACGATTGTAGAAAAAACGAGAGAGAACTTCTGTAATCCGATATCTTCGAAGTACCTGTTTGCAGAGGAGATTGTTCTGGGCGGTGAACGCATTCGCATTCATCAAGTCGACAACTTCCAATATACGGACAAGGATGCAATTAACATCTGTTTCACCACCACACAGGGACTTCACACGGATATGTGGATGGCAAAAGAAAACGGGATGTCTTTTGATGACTTTGATGAGCAAAAGGTGGTTCTGATCTCGGATGAAGCGCATCACCTGAACGTAGATACGAAAAGAAATAGAACGACAGATGAGGATGAACTCTATCATTCATGGGAACAAACCGTGAAAAATATCTTCTGTAGAAATACAGAAAATATTTTATTGGAGTTCACCGCTACATGTGATCTATCAAATCAGGCGATTCGTGCAGCATATGAGAATAAGATCATTTTTGACTATGCTTTGACGAAGTTCTACAACGACAGATATTCTAAGGATATCATTACATTTCGCTCTGATCTTGCGCTGATGGATCGGGCTTTGATGGCGCTTATTCTCAGTCAATACCGACTGAAAGTCTTTCAGGATCATCGTCTCAACATCAAGCCGGTCATCTTGTTTAAAGCAGCAAAAGTTGCCGACAGCAAGGATTTTATGGCGGCTTTTATCGAGACAACAAAGCACTTGACAGGAGCGCTACTACGCAACCTTTCTGCATCAGCAAATAACGAAATCATAGAGAAAGCGTTCGGCTATTTTAAGGACAACAACATTTCTCTCGATATGCTGGCAACCGAGCTGCGGGATGATTTCTCCGAGGAACACTGCGTTTCTGTGAATGAGGACAAAGATGTCGCACAGAAGCAGATTCTTCTCAACTCACTTGAGGATGCAGATAATCCTTACCGTGCGATATTTGAGGTCAAGAAATTAGACGAGGGATGGGATGTCCTAAATCTATTCGATATTGTTCGTCTATATGAGACGCGGCAATCCGGTAGCAAAAGGATCTCCCCTGTAACGATTGCAGAGGCGCAGCTGATCGGTCGTGGAGCAAGGTACTGCCCATTTCAACTGGATGATGAGCAGCCGAAGTTTCAGAGAAAATATGATGAAGATATAACCTCTGAGCTTCGTGTTTGCGAAACACTCTATTATCACTGCCAGAATGATCATCGCTACGTTACAGAGCTTCGCAAGGCACTTCGTGAAATCGGTCTAGATCCGGATAACGTCGTACAACGTGAATATATCCTCAAAGAGGAGTTCAAAAAGGATGCCATATATACCAACGGATTCATTTTCCTCAATGATAGAGAGGTAAAAGATCGAAGTGAAGTAAGAGATCTCCCACCGACAATCCGAGATAATATATACCGCTTCCGTGCGACCATAGGAAACTCTGGCACTGATACAGTGATGACAGAGGAACTGGGAATACACGATACCCATCCAGATCTGAAAACAGCACATATGACGATTGGTCAAATCGCTACAATAAATTATGCTATCGTCAACAAGGCTTTGATGAAATATCCGATTTTCAAGTTCAATATGTTGCGCTTATATTTCCCAAATGTTACATCTACGAGGCAGTTCATTACAGACCGGGCTTACCTTGGAGGTGTACGAATCGATATTCAAAGCAATGAGGATCAACCGTCAATAGAGATTCTCTTTGCTGCAGTTTCCAATGTACTCGGAAAAATTGTCGATTCTATTTCTAGGATCGAAACGACTTATATGGGAACAAAGGAGTTCAGAGCGAGACCTATTCATCATGTGTTCCGAAATAAGACGGTTAACTACACGAGTCCCCATGACGGAGGTGTTGGCGTTTCACAAAACGATCCTTCAGTGCGAGATGAATGGAAATTTGATCTCTCTGCCGAGGATTGGTTCGCCTATACCGACAATTTTGGAACCTCCGAGGAAAAGGCATTCGTTGCATACTTTCGCGGATATGTAGATGCACTCAAGAAAATATACAGCCGTATTTTCCTTGTCCGCAACGAGCGTGAATTTCATATATACTCTTTCAAAGACGGGGAGCGCTTCGAGCCGGACTACGTTCTTTTTCTACAAAAGGATAAGACAGACGGCTATGAACAGATGCAAATATTTATTGAACCGAAGGGAACACATTTATTGGAAAAAGATGCATGGAAAGAAGATTTCCTCTTACAACTGCGCAAGGAAGCCGTTCCTGTGAAAATGTTTGCTGATGATAACAGCTACAAAATATGGGGATTTCATTTCTTCAATCGGGATAACAGATTAGCAGACTTCGGTGGTGAGTTTACGCAGCTGTTGCAAACATAATCTTTTCCTGGTTAATGAGGTGGATGGATCAAAGGAAAAATGAGCGTCAGTTTTGACGCTCATTTTTTTATCGACACAACAAAAAATATAAATAGCATTTATTTAGCAAAAACAGGTCAAAGGCAAAATATCGGTCTCCCCTATTGGAAAGTTGTCTCCCCCTGCCGCCTCGATCATTTCTCATCGTTAAACTTATTTTCCAAGAACCGCATAAGCGCAGCCTTGTCTGGTAAGACAAGCTCGTACTTGCTGGCAAAAATTTGCTTATTATCTTCCGGCAATGTCATCTCCACAACAGCATTATTTTTCTCCTTGCAGAGCAGAATACCAACGGTGGGGTTCTCTGTCGCCAGTTTCACCTTGCGATCATAGTAGTTCACATACATCTGCATTTGCCCCAGATCCTGATGTGTAATGCTGCCGATCTTGAGATCGATGAGGACAAAACATTGAAGCAGACGATTGAAAAATACCAGATCCACATAGAAGTGCTGTTCATCAAAGGTCAGTCGTTCCTGCCGACCTACGAAGGTATAGCCCTTGCCAAGCTCCAATAGGAAATGCTGCAATTCATCAATGATGCGCTGCTCCAAATCGGACTCCGAATAGCGGCTCTCCTCGGGCATTCCTAAGAACTCCAAGATGTATGGATCTTTCACGATGTCCTCGGGACGTTCCACAGTCATGCCCTGTTTGGATATCTCGGCGATAGCTTTCTTATCACGAGAAAGTGCCAGCCGCTCATAAAGAGCAGCGTTGAACTGTCGCTTCAACTCACGCAGACTCCATCGCTCGTTTGTAGCCTCATTTTCATAGAATTTACGTTCCTTGTCATTTGTGATGCGCATGAGGAACAAATAGTGCGACCAACTCAACGTGAATTGCGCAGAGAGTGTCTGCAAATTGGTCGGAGGCGGTTCAAAAATCCGAGACGCTGTTTCGGATTTCTGCGCGATCAATTCCCGAGACGGTGTTTCGGAAATCACTTCGTTGCTATATGTAATGTAAAAACGACGCATATTCTCGAGATTATCTACCGAGAATCCTCTGCCAAAGCGATTCGTAAGATTTTTCGAGAGTTCCTTTAAGACGCTCTTTCCATACTCCGCCCGCAGCGCCCCCTTTTGCTCATGCTCTACAATCATGCGCCCAATTTCATAGTAAGTAACGATCATTGTGGAGTTGACCACAGTGACAACATGCTGTTTGGCATTTTCAATAAGAGCGGCGATTTGCTCCACCAAATGATCGTTGCTTTCCATATTCGCTAATTCTTTGCTCATGCTCACACCTACAAAAATAAAACGCCCCCAAGTGTGCATAAAAACATCGGCTTCCAGAGGCTTGAGAGAGAAGTCCCTTTCAGTAGTTAATGCTATATTTTCCCCTGCCTTCACCTACAGGAAATCAGTGAAAGCGTGGATTATCAATGTTTTCACGCCGCCTATCGATCATCATTACATTGTATCGTTATTGACGTTACTTCGTTCATCGCGGCTACCAAAATGATACTAGAGGGAAACGTCAGTGTTGCGTTCGCACGCGACACCGTAATCTGACGATCCTCAATTGGCTCTCGCAGTACCTCAAGCGTCTTCTTGCTGAACTCCGGCAGCTCGTCGAGAAAGAGCACACCGTGATGCGCGAGTGTCACCTCGCCCGGACGTGGGATGCTCCCACCGCCGATCATCGCTACCGTCGAGGAGGTGTGGTGCGGGCTGCGAAATGGACGCGTCGTCACAAGTCCCGTATCCTTGCCGAGCAGTCCCGAGATACTGTAAATCTTCGTGATCTCGATGGCCTCTTCCTTCGTCAGCTCCGGCAGGATCGAAGGCATCCGACGTGCCAGCATCGTCTTGCCTGAACCGGGCACGCCGACCATCAGGACATTATGACCTCCCGCCGCTGCAATCTCAAGTGCACGCTTCGCCTGATACTGCCCCTGTACGTCCGCAAAGTCATCGGTGAAGGCGTTGTCTTTTGTGTCTTTGGTTTGTTTTTGTGCGGCGGGGGTCAGCGTTTCCATGCCCGTCAGATGACGCACAAGCTGCGCCAGATTCTCGACCGCATAGACCTTCAGCCCGTCAATAAGGAGTGCCTCGTCTGCATTGGACGGCGCAATGTAAAACTCTGTGAGACCATGTTCCCGCGCCGTAATCGCCATCGGGAGAATGCCGCTGATCGGACGGCAGTTTCCATCGAGAGAAAGCTCCGCTGAGAAAAGTGCGCTCTGTATCGCCGCCTCGGGAAGCATACCGTAGGATGCAAGGAGTCCGACGGCAATCGGCAGATCAAGCCCCGAACTGTCCTTTCGCACGTCCGCAGGCGCAAGATTCACCGTCACCCGCTCCTGCCGCAACTGAATGCCGGAGTTGCGAATTGCAGTGCGTACCCGCTCCTTCGACTCCTTCACCGACGTATCGGGAAGCCCCACGAGCTCAAACCCCGGCAGCCCCGGCGACACATCCACCTCCACGTCGATAATCCGTCCGTCAATCCCGAGGGTCGTCGCACCATAGGTCTTTGCAAACAACTGCCTTCCCTCCCACGTTTCAAATATAAGAAAATTATAACACAAGAGAGGGTATATTGCCTAATGATTCTTTGCAAAGAAAAAAGAGATTCCAAACGCTAAGTAGGGCGAATGGAATCTCTCTTGTGTGTTATAAACTTTGGAGCTTATCTGGAAAAAGATGGGCTCCTTCTCCATGAAGAGCCTCAATGAAAAACGCACAGAATTACACGATCTGAATGATTATGTAGTCTCATGTTTTTTTCACGATATGTGGACTCCGTCCTCAGATACAGTTCCTCCTTTGTTTTCATTTGCTGCCGAGACTTCAGGAAGGAAGTGCACTTCTACACGGTTCTTTGCTTTGTCCGAAATCCATTCGGTCAAGCGAGCACGCGACGCTTCGTCCATATCCGATTGCAGATATATGAACGCAATTTGCGTTTCACTCAGAGCAGCCGATTTATCCCCAGTCCCGGCGGGTACGCGTACACTCCCGACAGCGATGCGGGAGATTTGCGGAAATACAATACGCGCCTCTCGATTCCAGTCCAATATGTAAGCTCCCTGCTTCTCGCTTTCCTCGCGGGCTGACTTGAGTGCGGTCACAGTCTGCTGCTCCTGCATAGATGGAATGGCACTTTTTTCGACCTCGCTGAGTCTCTGATCGATCATCGCCTCCATCTTTTCTCTCTCTTCCACCGTTTCCGCAGAAAACACCTCCAACCGGAACGGTCTAAGATGTGCCTTTTCATGCAGTTTCTCTGTCAATACCGTCAAATCATCCTCCGATATTCCGGCAATCGTAAACACTGTCAGCATTTTCTTCTCGTTATCCAAAGTATAGGAGATTGCCAGACGAGGTGGCGCTTTGAAATTCTCCTCGATATAAATCTTCGCCTGCTCGTTCTCCAGATTTTCCTGCACGCTTTGATACGCAAAGAAACAGCTGGGCAGCGTGACAAGCACTGCAAAGGCCATCAGGTAGCGTTTCTGTCTTGAAAATTCCACGGAGTTGCGCTCTATCTTGGAGGGAATGTCAATGATTTTCAGGACGATGAACGCCGTCAGACAGATAAAGAAGCTGTTGATAAAGAACAGGTAGAGTGCACCCACGGTGTACGCCATAACGCCCGTAGCAATGCCATATCCTGCGGTGCAGAGAGGAGGCATCAGAGCTGTTGCAATCGCAACACCTGGGATGACATTCCCGCCCTCTTTGCGTGTTACGCCGATGATTCCTGCCAAGCCGCCAAAGACAGCAATCAAAACGTCCCAGATGGTCGGCGATGTTCGTGCAAGCAGTTCCGACGAAGGGCCATCGATCGGTGTGAGGGAAAAATAAAGCGTCGATGTGGCAACCGAAATGATCACTTGGGCGAGCAGACTTCCTGCACTGGAACGAATGTATGTGCTGTCATAACGGGCAAGCCCATAGCCAATTCCAAGGATCGACCCCATCAGCGGAGAGATCAGCATCGCACCGATGATGACCGCCGTGCTGTTCATATTGAGCCCAATGGAGGCGATAAAGATCGCCAGCATCAGGACACTGAGATTCGTCCCCCGAAACTGCACGCCGGCATTGATCCGCTCTGTAATCTCCTGTATTGACGCAATGTCACCATGCAAGTCAAAAAAATCTTTTAGTTTCTCCCAAATCAAACAAACAGCTCCTTCGGTCTCTATCATTACGCTCTTACAAGCATCGTTAAGGAAGCACTGATAAATTCAGTACTGCCATCTTGATTCATCTGTTTTCGCCCTGCCTGTGTCGACAAATCCTCCACATAGCCTTTGCTATGCGTCCGGTTTGTCTCCTTGGCAGGACAAAAAATCTGCACCAATCTGACAGACTTCATTTTATCAGCGATTCCTTAATTCCTTCACTGACGTATCGGGAAGCCCCACCAGTTCAAACCCCGGCAGCCCGGGCGACACATCCACTTCAACGTCGATAATCCGTCCATCGATCCCGAGGGTCGTCGCACCATAGGTCTTTGCAAACAACGGCATTCCCTCCTACGTTTCAAATATAAGAAAATTATAACACAAGAAAGGGCAAGATGGCTAATGATTCTTTGCAAAAGAAAACGTGATCAAAATACCGAATGGGACAGTGAAATATCGATGAATTTCTCCTTCAGATTGTACACGTGCGCTCTGCACACTTAGATTGCAATCGGCTGCTTTTCCCTCGCTAGACTTCCCTCTTTCCGATCTATAGGAAGCACTGACAAATTCAGCGCTGTCATCTTGCCATCGATTCCTACACAACATTCTTGACATACCCAAAGTCCATGTCCATAGGGCGGATAAATGACCATGTGGAATGGATCACGCGCCATTCATTGCCCTCTTTCTGAAAGACCTCGACGCAGTTGTAGCGTATATTGATTAAATTGGTATCCGCATAGAGTTCGTAAGTCAATACCACCATAATGACAAAGCCGTCAAATCCCCATTCATTGCGCAGCACATCGGTCAGAAGTTCTCTGCTGCTCGATGGGTGCTCCCCGTTGATAAGATTGTACGCCATCATTACGGTGCGCGGCTTTGCCTCCCGCACGCAGATCTCAAACGGTTTCAGATAGATCTCACGCAGACTCAAAACACTATTCGAGGTATAGCGATTCGTTTCCTGATTGTTGCAGGCAAAATGCTTGATTGTTGCGGCGCAGTTCGATCGACTCTGAACACCGCACACGGGTGCCGATCCCATGCGCCCACTGAGCAGCGGATCCTCCGAATAGTATTCAAAGATAGCGCCCTGTGACGCTTTTCGGCTCCTTCCGGATATCCTCATGTCTCCCGCAGGCAACGATCTCGCCGCCTTCTTCACCGCCGCCGGGTCCCATGTCGAGAATGTAGTCGGCATTTCGTATGATGTCAAGATCATGTTCAATGACAATGACGGTCGCGCCACTCGCCATGAGGGTCTGAAATACGCCGAGCAGCGTCTCTACATCGAGCGGATGCAGCCCGATTGTCGGCTCATCGAAGACGAATACAGAGCCCTCCTGTCCCCTGCCCATATCGCTCGCGAGCTTCAGACGCTGGGCCTCGCCGCCTGAGAGACCGGGCGTCGCCTCACCGAGCGTCAGATATCCGAGCCCGAGATCGTGCAGGATCTGAAGCCGCCGTTGCACCGTTTTCAAATCACTGCAAACCTCCAGTGCCTCGTCAACGCTCAAGGACATCAACGCGGGGAGCGAACACGGCTTCTGCCCCTTGCGCGGCACGCGAAGAATCTCGCCAGCTTCCTTGCGGTATCGAGAGCCGCCGCAGTCGGGGCAGTCGATCGTGACGTCGGGCAGGAATTGAACATCGAGGCTGATTGAGCCTGTACCGTCGCATGTCGGGCAGCGAAGTTTCCCCGTATTATAGGAAAAATCTCCCGCCTTATATCCATGCTCCTTTGCCGTCGGCGTGCGCGCATAAACCTTTCGCATCTCATCATGCACGTTTGCATAGGTAGCAACGGTCGAGCGTACATTGGCACCAATCGGAACAGCGTCGATCAAGCGTACCTGCAGCACCCCATCGGCAGTAATCGACTTCACATGTGCGGGCAGCGATGTCCTGTCGATCTGTGCTTCCAGTGCCGGAATGAGACTTTCCAGAATCAGCGTCGTCTTTCCCGAGCCCGAGACACCGGTCACAACGCTCAGCCGCCTCTGCGGAAACATGGCAGAGAGCGGCTTCACCGTATGAATCTGCTCCGTCTCAAGCACGATTCTGCCATGCTTGAACATATCCTCGGCCGCTGCAGGCGTATGAACCTGCACCTTTTTCCTGCCGGCCAGAAAACCACCGATGCGTGAATTCGTATTCTTTTTTATCTCTGCAAGTGTTCCCTGTGCGATGATCATACCGCCGCCCGCTCCCGCCTCCGGCCCGAGCTCAATGAAATGATCTGCACTGCGCAGGATCTGCACGTCATGATCGACAAGGACGATGGAGTTTCCGTCAGACATAAGTTCCCGCATGACGTGCAGCAGCCCCTCGATGTTCGACGGATGAAGACCGATGGACGGCTCATCAAGAACGTAGAGCACGCCTGTTGTCCGATTGCGCACAGCACGGGCGAGCTGCATGCGCTGCCGTTCCCCCGTCGAGAGTGTGGATGCCGCACGGTCGAGCGCGAGGTAGCCGAGCCCAAGCTCCATGATCCGCGCCGCTGTATGCCGGAAACTTTCGCAGATGCTTTCCGCCATCGGAACCATATCCTGCGGCATCGCTGTTGGAACATTTGCGACCCACGCCGCAAGTTCCGTCAGTGTCATGCGACAGACATCCGGCAGAGAGCGCTCTGCGAGGCGCGGCGCACGTGCGGCATCCGAGAGGCGCGTGCCATGGCAGGACGGACAGATTTCTTGGCGCAGGAATTTTTCCACACGCTTCATGCCCTTTTCATCCTTGACTTTCGCAAGTGCATTTTCTACGGTATAAATCGCATTGAAGTAGGTGAAGTCCATCTCCCCCGCCGCACCGGTCTTTTGGATCTGATAGACCATATGCACCTTGTCGGGCGATCCGTGAAAGACAATATCCTTTTCCCGTGCAGTCAGCTCACGAAACGGTACATCCGTCCGTACGCCCAGTTTTTGTGCAATTTCCTTCATCAAAGACCACATGAGCGTCTGCCACGGCAGCACCGCCCCCTCGTCGATCGAGAGGGAGTCATCGGGCACGAGCGTCGATTCGTCAACGACGCGCACAATGCCTGTCCCTCCGCACGTCTCACAGGCACCGCCGCTGTTGAACGCGAGTTCCTCCGCACCCGGCGCATAGAAATGTGCGCCGCACGTCGGGCAGACGATCTCCTGCTCCGCCGCCACCTTGCGCGTCGGCGCTGCATAGTGACCGTTCGGGCAGCGATGGCTTGCCAAACGAGAGAACATCAGCCGCACAATGTTCAGCAGCTCCGTGGAGGTTCCAAACGTGCTGCGCATCCCGGGCACGCCGGGGCGCTGATGCAGCGCAAGCGCCGCAGGGATATAGCGCACCTCATCGACATATGCCTTCTCTGCCTGTGTCATGCGCCGCCTCGTATACGTTGACAATGCCTCAAGGTAGCGGCGTGAACCCTCGGCGTAAAGCACGCCAAGTGCGAGCGAGGACTTTCCCGAGCCGGAGATGCCCGCAATACCTACAATCCGATGCAGCGGAATATCGACAGATATATTTTTCAAATTGTGGACGCGCGCCCCGCGGACTTCAATCGCCATCGGCTGCTTTTCCATTACCACATGCCTCCTCGCTTTCTTTGTGCTGCCGAAATCATCATACCGCCTTGCCGCACATATTCAAACAGCAGCCACCTGCATTTCAAATAAAAAAATCATAACACAGAACACGCTGTGTTGCCTAAACGCTCGATTGCCTCCACAGGACAGCTCTCATGGCACAGGTCGCAGTGCAGACAATGCGCTGCGGCGATGACATCCAAGTCTAATAGACTTTATTTTATCCGTGAATCTCCTAAGTAGGAACATCTTGCTCCATATGTATCAACTCCTGCCAATGCCGATACATTGTCGACATTGCAAGGATAAATGCAAGAATTTCCGCGATGGATCCCGCGTAGAGCACGCCATCCAAACCAAAGAGACAAGGAAGCAAGATGAGAAACGATATAATTTGGATGACGACTGTGGCGAGTGCCGCACCCTCAATCTCCCACCCAAATCCGATCATAAAGAGGCTTTCTGAATCAGTCCCCCGACAGGTGCGACACCAAGCGGATTCTCCTTTGGTGTCATGGCGACTTTGGGCATACAAGCTCCTATCAAATAGAATCACGTAATTAAAGAGATTCCAACCGCTAAGTGGAGCGATTGGAATCTCTGTTGTGTGCGGAATTTACCGTATGACAGGAATTAAGCTCCGACTGTTGCGGCTTTATATTCAACCGACGCACCATCGGACGGCATATCATAATTCACCACGCCGCGACGTGCCAAACATCCTCGCAGTGTATGCCTCGTAAGCGCAGCATGTGCGACATTGTCCAAGTGCGTCAGATAAAGACGGGCGTTAGGCGCAGTCATTGCAACGCAGTGAACATCCTCATCGTTCATGATGAGGCGTCCGTTTTCCACGGTCTCTGCGGCACAACAGTTCAGGGCAATCACCTCAGGCTGATAGTTCCGCAGTGTCTCAGCTACGCCGGAATACCAGACCGTATCCCCTGCCAAATAGAAGGTGTTCTCCTCCGGTGCCTCAAACACAATCCCCATCGCGTCACCACACGGAACAACGGTGCCGTGCAGGGCAGGGACGCGGGTCAGTCTCGCCGCACCGAACTCCATACCGCTTGTCGGCAGGACGATTACCTCTGAAAACCCGGAACTCCGCAGAACAGAGGCATCCTCCTCCGACTGACAGATGACTGGAACCGCCTTATCAAGCGGCGCACCGACCGTCCCGTCCGGTGCCATATCAATATGATCGGGATGCAGATGCGTAACGATGTAGTAGTCGACACCGCTCAAAATCTGCCCCATATCCATCGGCAAATTGTAGAACGGCATCGGAAGATGCTCCTTCATCGGATCGGGGATGTGGAACGGCATGTCCGGAATATCAACAAACGCCAGCTGATGTTTCGGTGCAAGCCACGGGTCAATCAGAAAGACTTTCCCTGCATAGTCCAAACGGTTCGTTGCATTGCGAATCTGTGTGAGTTTCATAGGTGTTCCTCCTGTTCATCATTTGGTTGATCTGTTTCAGCAGTATATCGAACTTCCCAAATGATAACAAGAAAAACAACGGTACTTGCCGCAACAATATTGTTGCGGTAAAATAGATAACTATGAAAAAGCTGGGAGGTATGAAGATGAATCGAAAACAGATGGAGTATTTTATTGAGATCTATCGCTGCGGCAATATCCAGACGGCAGCAGATCATCTTTATGTTGCAAGACAAGGTCTCAGCAGAGCGATGAGATCATTGGAGGAGGAGCTTGGGCAGCCGCTTTTCACCCGTACCCCACGCGGAATCATTCCGACCGATTATGCAACAGCGCTACTGCCCCACGTTCAACGTATGCTGGATGAATATCAATCCATCGAAAGCATGAAATCCCTCGCCACCCATTCAAAAAGTGTCGTTACCATTTTTGCACTGGATCACGTCTTTTCTTATCTCGGAGCGCAATTTCTACAGGATTTTCATACTACTCATCCGAGTATTATTCTGAGCATTGTCGATACAACAGACGACGATGCAATGGAGGGACTTCTAACAAAACGATCTCATTTTTCCATTGTCACCGCGCCTTTTGATCAGACACGCTTTCAAGGGGACGTACTCTTTTTCTCCCGCTACTGTGCTCGTCTCTCTGCGCATCATCCCTTGGCAGAAAAGAGCCGTATCACCTACACAGATCTCGACGGACAAATGATCATCAGTAAAGGACGCGCCTATCACTGTTTCCGTCATAATATAGACAAACACATCCTCCTGCCAGGTCTCAAAATCGAGATTCTAGCCGAAACTGCCGATGAATCCCTCATTGTTGATCTGCTGCGTCATAATCCTGCGATCAATCTCGGCTACGACTACGCAGCCGTCATGAACAGACAGCCGGACATTGTCATGCGAGAACTTGGCGACGGAAAAGATGTGGGGCAGGAGGTATGCCTCATACAGGACAAGACCGTCATCCTCACCGAAGCGGCGCGTACATTCCGTCAATTCCTCTTGAATTGGCTGAAAAAAACAAGAAAGGATCGTATCATATGGTAACTGATGAACAGAATCATTCTATGCAATCTACGCAACATGCAGACATACTTCATCCATCAACACCAATCTCAATCCCGCCTTTGAAAACAACAACTATCTGTCCGTCCTCCTTTACACAGATATGATCAAGCAGTCCGCTCCACAAATCCTCGTCGAACTCAACTAACTCTCCATTGATCCCACATACCACTTGAATCATGCCCTCCAAGGTGTTTCTCTTACTCTCCCTCGCGGCAATTTGCTCGTCTAGCTTCTCCAAAATCCCCTGCTTTTCCAGATAGCGTGCGCGAATCTCATTCTCCTGTTTCAGATACGCCGTCTGATCCTGTGCCACCCGTGCATTCTTTCTAATCAGCATTTCGAGCCGTTCTGCGATGTGCGAAGTTTGAGTCATATAATATTTCTCTTGATACAGCTTCCTTTTCCAGTTTATCTTCAACTTCTTTTATTTTTATATCAATTTACTCCTCCACAACTTCTATACTTTTAAATGTATACCTTTATCTCTTAAATTTTCTATGCAATCAGCCAGATATTCAATATTATGCTCTTTGTAAATTGGACTGCCTATAATTTCCTCTTTAAGATTATCGTACTTTTCTGCTGTCCTTCCTCTATAATTTTTATCTTTCCATTCCGCAGAAACATTATATCCTCTTTTTTCCATCTCCTCCATAACCAATACATGGTAAATAAAAAGATGATACGGGGAATATGTAAACACATAGTCCACAGTTTTATGTTTCTTTTTCCATCCATTGCCCCTCAGAGCACAACATTCCCTATGTTGTCCAAGAAGCTGATTTTTGGGCAATAAGTGGATAAGTTTTTCATGCCATAGTCTCATATTGTTCTCCTGTTAACAAAGTTGATTTTTCTAAGGAAACTCTGATAAACCACGGATAATAAGGCTCGCGTTATCCACAGGCATCAATTCTACAGTTTCCCATGCAAAAAGTGCAAAATCATGCCCCTATTTCTTTCGTTTCTTCCCGAATTTCCCGTTTTATCGGGAATTTTCTGGAAGAAGGGCGCACTTAGGGAGCCTCCGTCCTCGATGCACTGCTGCGGGCAAAGACTTGCACACGTACCGCAACCAATACAGACCTCCGTGATGAAAAAGTCTTTTCCGTAACAGAAGCTTTTTCAAGCGCAAGACTCTCGCAGCAGATGGGACTTTGCCCAAGATCAAAGAACTCAATGCTCCCCTCCGCAATAACAAAGGCCTCGAGGATATAATGCGTATCCCCCGGATAGACCTCATTCATCGACGGATTCTCTTCAAAAATACGGTCAATCATCGCGTGTTGTTCCGCATCTGCAAGCCGCTCGGCACGCCCCATAAGGTGTGTACCGTCTGCCACTTGTCATTCAGTCCTGTTACAGCAACGGTAGAATTCGCCAGAAGCTCCTTATAGAAATCCTTGCCACGTGCCGTGCAAAAAAAGAGACGCCCCTCCTCCTTCAACATCACATCAATGATCCGCACTGCGGGCAAACCATTTCTATCAAGCGTTGCAAAAGCGCAGGCCCGTATGCCGCGCAACAGTTTCAGACATTCCTAGCTCTTGATATAATACGGGTCTCTCCTTCATATCAAATATAAAATAATCATAACATAGAATACGCGATGCTGCCTAATGATTCTTTGCAAAAAGAGATTCCAAGCGCCAAATATGACGAATGGAATCTCTTTTTGCATCCTTGGAGATTATCCTCCAACATTAATCTCAATCCCGCCCTTGAAAACAACAACTACCGCGCCGTCCTTCTTGACCACAATGTGGTCAAGAAGCCCGCCCCATAGCTCCTCGTCAAACTCGACTTGTTCCCCGTTGATACCGCATATCACTTGAATCATCCCCTCCAAGGTATTTCTCTTGCTCTCCCTCTCGGCAAGTTGCTCGTCCAACGTCTCCAAATACCCCTGCTTTTCCAGATAACGTGCACGAATCTCATTTTCTTGTTTCAGATACGCCGTCTGATCCCGTGCCACCCGTGCATTCTCACGAATCAGCGTTTCAAGACGTTCTGCCAAAACGCCGAGTTTTTGCTCTACTCTATCGTGTTCCTCCATCAACTTCCCCGTTTGGCAAACACTGTCAATCAAAAATCATAGTTCCGCAATCACGTTCTCTTTGACTTCCACCAAGGAGTTCAGTGCTTTGACGAAAATCTGTTTGATCTCGTCCTCCGTCAGATGCCGTGTGGTGCACGGCTTGGAGATTATTGCTTCCCCCCCACACAGCTCTCTGCTTTTGTAAAAATGAAACCTTTGACCGCCTCTCCCTAGTTATACTCC
>NZ_GL397087.1:37457-48373 GCF_000146365.1 Selenomonas sp. oral taxon 149 str. 67H29BP | reverse complement strand
CCGTAAAGCGTGCTATGGAGAAAATTTCTTGACATTCGCGTAAAAATTTTTTAGAATAGCGACGTGTGATATTTTCCATGTATCCATTAGCCCCGGAAGCGTGAGTGTATATCGCATCAACCAATATTGAAAACTCTTACTCTCTAGGGGGGAATTACGTGAAAACCACGGTTATGGCAAAAGCAGCCGATATTGAGCGCAAGTGGTATGTCGTAGATGCAGAGAACCAGACGGTCGGCCGTCTTGCAACGGAGATCGCAAAGGTCCTGCGCGGCAAGAACAAGCCCATCTACACGCCGCATGTTGATACCGGCGACTACGTCATCGTCATCAATGCTGAGAAGGTAAAGTTCACGGGAAAGAAGCTGACGGACAAGACCTACTTCCGTCACTCCGGCTATCAGGGCGGCACGACCTTCACAACGGCCGGCCAGATGCTCGATCGCTTCCCTGTCCGTGTCATTGAACACGCGGTCAAGGGCATGCTTCCGAAGAACAGTCTCGGCGCACAGATTTTCCGCAAGCTCAACGTCTACGCCGGTCCGGAGCATCCCCATGCAGCACAGAAGCCCGAACCGCTGAAGTTTGATATTCGCTGAGTTTTGTATAAGGAGGAATCTGTTCAATGGCACAAGTCACTTACTACGGAACGGGTCGCCGCAAGACCTCGGTTGCCCGTGTTCGCCTCGTTCCCGGCGACGGCAAGGTTACCATCAATGGCCGCGAGATGGCAGAGTATTTCGGCCTCAAGACGCTTGAGCTGATTGTTCGCCAACCGCTAAACCTGACGGAAACCGTCGATAAATATGATGTCATCGCTAACGTAGCCGGCGGTGGTGCATCCGGTCAGGCAGGTGCGATCCGTCACGGCATCACACGCGCACTGATTGAGATGGATGCAGAGCTGCGCCCTGCACTCAAGAAGGCAGGCTTCGTCACGCGTGACCCGCGTGAGAAGGAACGTCGCAAGTACGGTCTCAAGAAAGCACGTAAGGCTTCCCAGTTCTCGAAGCGCTAAGATACGCATACGAAAATCCCCTCTTCCATTTGGATGAGGGGATTTTTATTTGACATTCGCTGCATATTAACATATTATATAGCTATAAAAAATATGTTTTTAGAAGGAAGCATCGATATGAAAATCTCAGCGAAGGGGCGCTATGGCATCGCATCCATGGTCTTTTTGGCACGCAGCTACGACACCTCCTCCCCCGTCACCATCATCAGTATCTCAGAGCATCTCGGCATCTCTAAGATCTACCTCGAACAAGTCTTTGCACTGCTTAAGCGGAGCAAACTCGTCAACTCGATCAAGGGTTCACAGGGCGGCTACCAGCTTGCTCGCCCCCCACACGACATCACTGCCTATGACATTCTCTCTGCCATTGAGATCGCACTGATTGAAAAGACAGGCAGTTCCTGTGAGAAGATGGAAAAACTAGACCTCGTTCTCGCACGCGACCTCTTCGGCGTACTCGACCAAAACATTCACGATACACTCAATGCCGTAACACTTGAGGATCTCCTTACTGCGTGGAAACGCGAGGAGAACAGCGAGACACTGATGTATTTTATCTAAACATCTGTGCTCCGAGGAAGAGAAGCAGACCGATGCAGCCACCGACGAGCGAGCCATTGACACGGATCCAGAGAAAGTCCTGCTCTACCTTGTCATAGACAAGACGATTTAGCTCCTCATCCGTGAGACGCATAAGTGCATCGGAGACAACGATACCGACCAATGCCTGTGCATGGAGAGCCGACCGTGCGATGAGATCATACATCAGGCGTGTCATGATTTGCTGCAGATCACTGTGCTCTGTGAGGAGCGTCAGCATCCGCTGATATTCTGCATGAAGTATGCTGCGCAGCTGCTGATAAAAGGCCGGCATGTGCTCCTCCATCGGATCCACATCACGCTGCAGATCAGCCTGCACATGTGTCCGCAGGCCACTCAGAATGCGCTCAATCGACGCAGCGATTGGCAGCGTCTCTGCCAATCGCTTTTGCAGCTCACGCACGAGTGTGGTGAGTTCCTCATCCCGTTCGAGGTCAGAGAGCGCATCATGGATCAGATTTGCCGCATGATTTTGCAGCGGCGAGTTATCCCGTCCGAGCTCTTCGATGACATGACATGTGTGCTGCTGAATCAGTTCTGCCCCCTCATCCAGATTGATGGTATTCGTCGCGGTGAGAATACGCGATAGAAATCCGTCGCCGATCTTTTCCCGCTCCAGCTGCTCCAGTGCATTCCTTATGGAGGCATACGTCTCCTCCGTCGCCGCCTCCCTGACAAGTATCCGCGAGATACTTGTCAGGGCTTTTTTATCCCATCCCTTCTCGCGCAGGAGCTCGTCGAGTCGTTGCATCAGCACGGCAGGATCCTCCTTCAGGAGTAAATCCCTCAGGCGCGACGAGAGATAGGAAACGATCTGCGAATTCCTCCGACGCAGAAAGGATGCACGAATAAAGTGCAGGATCATTCCGGTCAGCTGTTCCTCCGTTGTCGGACGGCGCAGATAGTTTTCTATCATTGGAAAGAGGTGCATCTGCTCCATGTGGTGGAAAATCTTGCGCTTGGAGAAGAACTCCTTCTGAACCATCGTGACAATCGCTTGAACAAAGCTGTCACGGCGACGCGGCAACAGCGCTGTATGATAGGGAAATCCGAGCGGCTTCCGAAAGATCGCAGTTACTGCAAACCAGTCCGCAACTCCACCGACCAGTGCCGCTTCGCTTACTGCGAGCAACGCACGCACCCAGAGAAAATCCGCAAATCTGATATGAAGGAAAAGGGCACACAGAAAGAGGACTGCCGAGAGCAGCAGTGCGGCCTCTGCTTTATTCCACGTACGCATTAAAGCCCCCACATCCTTTCCGTCATGCAGACGATGAGGGAAAGTGCCATACCAACGGCTGCGCCAACCACAGCACCGTTGATGCGGATCATCTGAAGATCGGTGCGCACCTTCCCTTCCACAAATGAAACGAGTTCATCGTCCGACTTTTGATTCAGGTACTCACGCACAAAGCGGGCAATCATTTCATGGTGTTTCTCGACCTCTCCCGCCGCGAGCGATTTCATCCATCGGTCAACACGACTTTGCCACGGGATAGAATGGGCGTATGCTTCGATTTTCTGATGCAGGAGCTCTCGCACATAGGGAATCCAAAACGGATGATTCCCCTTCATTCGGCTCTCGATGAAATCCGACAAAATGGACTCCATGTCAATGTCCTCAATCAGATGCTCCTTCGCTCGACGCATCGTCGTGCGAAAATCATCATGATCGCTGAGCGATGCAAAGACCGAAGAGAGTGCCTGCACGCCTTCGCGGTGACGCGGATTCTCCATCTCCAATGCCGCCGACAGAATCTCCTGCAGCCGTTCTGTGATCCACGATGCAATCATCGTATCGTCTACGAATGAGAGAACGAGGGCACGGATCATCCCATCGCCCTCATATTTCTCACGAATAGAGGCTATATTGTCATGGAGGATCTCTTGAAAGAGCTGAGTCTGCACTAGCTGGATACCGACGCGGACAAGTACCTGAAAAATCCGCTCTGTATGATGCTGCTCCGTAAAGAGCGCCATCAAGTCTCCTGCGTGATCTTCAAGCGGCAGCTGATAGAGTGCCTGTTTCACGTATGGCGTCAGTTCATGTGAAATGCGCGTACTGTCAAGATCCGCTGCCACATAGCGGAGGACATCGATGGCAGTGTCCGTCAGGCGTTCCTCCCCACCGCGATGCAGCAAATAGTCTGCGAGCATTGCCCCCATATTCTCGCGCTCAATGACTGCCATAATATTCTTCTTGCTGAGGAGATCCTCCGAGGAGAACGCAACGATGGACTCCATAATCCGCCCACGATTCCGACGCAGAATATCAGTACGGTGCGAGATGCCGAGCGGTCGGCCGAAAATCGCCTTGATGGCGAACCAGTCTGCTAGTCCGCCGATCGTCGCCGCGATAAATCCATGATGAATCGTTGATAGGAGAAGACTGCTCCCCTGTCCTGCCGTCCCAACAGCACCGAAAACACTGAGCGCGAGAGCCAGATTTGCCTGATGTTCCTTCTGCAATCCAACCGCCTCACAGTGTTTCCGCTAACTGTTTGAGATACGCACGGAACGAGTCGCCAAGATCACTGCGACGCAGAGCAAACTCCACCGTCGCCTCCAAGAACCCGAGCTTATCTCCAAGGTCATAGCGACGTCCCTCAAAATTATAGGCATAGACCGTGTCCCGCTGGGCGAGTACCTTGAGTGCATCCGTCAGCTGAATCTCTCCCCCTTTGCCGGGCTCTGTATTCTGCAAGATAGAGAAAATCTCGGGGCGGATGATGTATCGACCGAGCACAGCCATACGGCTTGGTGCCTCAGTAAGTGCAGGTTTTTCGATCATATCGGAGACCTGCATCAGGCGCTCATTCTGCATCGCTCCTGCAACGATACCATAGGAGGAAACCTGTGCATCAGCGACAATCTGACAGCCGAGAACAGAGCCCCCCGTCTCCTCATAGACATCGATCAGCTGACGCAGCGCAGGACGCTGCGGATGGTAAACGACATCATCGCCGAGGAGGACAGCGAACGGCTCATCGCCGACGAAGGTGCGGGCGCACAGAATCGCATCTCCCAGACCGCGCATATACTTCTGACGGACATAGTGAACATTGACATCCGTCGTCTCACGCAGGACGTTGAGAAGGTCCTGCCGCCCCTTGCGCATGAGCTCGTGCTCGAGTGTCGGCGCGGAGTCAAAATGATCCTCGATGGCGCGTTTCCCATGACCGCTGATAATCAGAATATCCTCGATACCGCTTGCAAGGGCTTCCTCCACAATATACTGGATGGTCGGCTTATCGACAATGGGCAGCATCTCCTTCGGTGTCGCTTTCGTCGCAGGAAGGAATCGTGTTCCATATCCTGCTGCCGGAATAACCGCTTTTCGTATTTGCTGTGCCATGACTATACACTCCATCCATATAAATAGAGCGGAGGGCGCTTGAACCCCCCGCATATTCTGTATGATTCAGCGTGCCAGAACATCGAGTACTGCATGTCCAATGTCTGATGTACGTGCCGTTCCGCCAAGATCCGGCGTCAGCGTCTTTTTCTCCACGAGCAGCGTCTCGATGGCACGGAGCACGCGCTCTGACCACTCTGTTTCACCAAGAAAGTCGAGCATCTGTGCAACTGACCAGATCGAGGCTAATGGATTCGCGATCCCCTGCCCTGCAATATCAGGAGCACTCCCGTGAATCGGCTCGAACATCGACGGATAGCGTCGCTCAGGGTTGAGATTCGCCCCGGCTGCGAGCCCCATCCCGCCCGCAATCGCCGCACCGAGATCGGTGAGAATATCGCCAAAGAGATTGCTCGTCACCACAACGCCGAACCGCTTCGGATCTTTGACGAAGAACATGCTTGCCGCATCGACAAGCAAGCTATGTGTCTCAACATCGGGATACTCCTTCCCAATCTCGGCAAAGATCTCATCCCAGAACACCATCGAGTATCGCAGTGCATTCCCCTTGGAAATCGAGGTAAGCGTGCGCTTCTCACGTCGCGCCAGCTCGTAGGCATAACGGATGACGCGCTCACATCCGTGCCGTGAGAATACCCCCGTCTGGAGTGCCGTCTCACGCGGTGTCCCGGGATAGAGCCGTGCACCAACATTCGCGTACTCCCCTTCACTGTTCTCGCGCACCACGATCATATCGATATCACGTGGAGAAATATCCGCGAGCGGGCAGGGAGCACCGTGCAGGAGGCGTACAGGACGTAAATTGATGTATTCATCAAAACCACGGCGGATGCAAAGCAGGAGATCACCGAGAGACACATGGTCCGGTACACCTGGATAGCCCACAGCCCCCAGATAGATTGCATCGTAACCGCGCAGGAGATCGAGCCCGTTTTCCGGCATCATCTCGCCGGACTTCAGGTAGTACTCACATCCCCATGGAAAGTCCTCAAATGTGACAGAGAACGTCCCGTCCATCTGTGCAATTCCCGAAAATACCTTTTTCCCCTCAGCAATGACCTCAGGGCCGATCCCGTCTCCTGCAATCACCGCAATATGAAACTGTTTCATCTAGCTCCCCCACCGAATATCCCATAGAATAAGCGTATTAGAATGCCTCTGCAATCGTCTTGATGAGCAACGACTCCTGCTGACGCGGCAGACCGCTCTGATGCAGGGCTCGGCCAAAGCCAATGAGGAAGTCCACCTTCTGCATTCGCGTGAGTTTCGTGCTCTCACGCAGCGCACGCGTCAGGGCCTGCACCCCCGTGATGCTCGCATCGCGCTTCAGCTGTACCTGCATCGCGAGCTGTCCCGCAAGGATATGCCGGCGCACCTCATCCGAGATTCCATCCAGACTCTCTGCGGCAGGCGACACAGGCGCTGCTGACGAGAATGCGGGAACGCCGTCAGGACGTACCGTGTACTCGGGCGCGGGGGACATGTCCTCCGTGATCGGCGGTGCAAGATGCGACTCCGTCTCTCCCACAGTGGAAAACTCCTGCGGCTGCTGTGGTACGGCGGGTGAGGTAGCGGGTGCATTCAGCGCGAACTCACGCGGCAGCTGCTGATACCGGGGACGCTCGGGTCTGCCTTCAGCATCTGCTGGCTGAGGCGGAAGCTGTGCCTGCACAGCGGCTGGAGCGGCGGGCGGCGGCATCGGAACGACACGCTCCTGGGGAGGAGGTGTCTGCATCGGTGCTTGCTGCGGCGCGGGTGATGATTCCTGACGCACTGCAACGGGCATCGGGCCGCGCTTCAGATTTACATCACCGACAAGCTCCTGCGGTGGGCGGCCTTCCTTCGCGGCGAGCTTCTGCTCACGTTTGACATCTGCTGCTGTAATGATAACGGGCTGCGCCTTCTGCGCAGCGAGTGTGAACGAAGGCTGCTCCTTATTGCGCTCTGCGATCCCCTCATCCACCGTCTCCCAGCGGAGGCGTGTCACCTGCGGTGTATTCTTGGCAGGTGCCGTGCCGAGCGGACGAACAGCAGCATCCTTCTGCTGCCTGGAGATCGATGCCTCATAGTGGTCAGCATCAGCACGTTCCTCTACCGCCGGTGCATTGGCACGATCCGTCACCAGTCGATTTGCATGGAAGAGATCCTGCGAGTCCACCGTCCCGGGGGTCGCCGCATACGTTGTACCGGAGGTCAGTGCGACAAGTACTGCCGCCGTCAGCATTGTGTTTTTGGATGACATCTTCATGAGTCTGTTCTCCTTCTTTCTCTCTCGGCCACGTCACTTACTGCATGGTACGCGCGCCCGCCATAAACGTTGCTACGGACTTCGCACGGAGCGTCGGATTATCAATGAGCTCGAGCCCATACCGCTGTCCGTTTGCCCCACGGAAGAACATCACTGCCGTCTGATTGTCCGCCTTCGCCGTCGCATCGACGACGCCATCGCCATCCTCGTCAATATCGACTTCCTTTGCCGTCATGGCAAAGATCGCCTTGTTGGTATCCGAGAGATTGATCAGCATGATCCCCTCGTATCCATTGCTGTGCTGAATACGTTCCAGCAGGTTCACCGCATCCTCTGGATTGATCGTGTTGAGATTCGGTACGGACGTATCAGAGAATGCATTGACAAAAACCGCCCACGCATACTTGATATTGTACTCCTCATTGTCAAAAATGAGAATCTCGCCCTCGCGGTCGTCATAGAGTGCTGACGCTGGAATCACTCCGACGGGTTTCTGCGGGCACATGATGCGGTAGCCGTATGTCTTGCTCTCATAGGAGTATGTCAGCGCATCGGGGGCAATCGTCTGTATGGCCGCCGGTGTCGCTGATTCTGTCCCCGCTGGCACATCAGCCGCTGCAGCATAGGAACTGCCGCAGAGCAGCGCTGAGAGCGAAAGAGCAGCGACGAGTTTCTGATAGCGTTTCATTTATCCATCTCCCTAATCATCTCCTGCACCATGGCAAGAGCTTTATTGACGGCGGCACGCTTAATCTCGGCGCGTACGCCAGAAAATACATTTTTTTCCACCGAAGTTTTTCCCAGAGCAGATACAGCAATGTAGACCAGTCCGACCGGCTTTTCGGGAGAACCGCCGCCGGGACCGGCGATCCCCGTGATGCCGACGCCGACATCTGTCTGCATGAGGTCGCGTACCCCCTCTGCCATTGCCCGCGCCGTCTCCGGAGAGACAGCACCGTGCGCGACAAGCGTTTCCTCCGCCACGTGCAGGATACGGGACTTCACGTCGTTTGAGTATGATACGACACTCCCCATGACGTACGCAGAACTGCCGGGCACGTCTGTGAGCGTACTCGTGAGCAGCCCGCCCGTACAAGACTCCGCACAGGAGATCGTATAGCCTTTTGCACAGAGCATTTGCCCAACCCTATCCGGCAGACGTTCTCTCTCCGGCATCACTGCACCCTCTCTCCGACAATATCGTATGTAAAGCCCTGAAGGAGACGCACGCGGACAATCTCGCCCGGTGCACCCTCTGCATCGCCTTCGATATAGATCTGGCCATCCACCTCAGGTGCCTCGCGGTAGGAACGCCCTACGGCAATCCCCGACTGCTCTGCGTCATGTCCCTCGATGAGAACATCCAACTCCTGATGCTCCAGCCCGATATTAATCTCCTCGGAGATCTTACTCTGGAGACTCATGAGGTCATGGTAACGCTCCTGCATCACCTCTTCGGAAACTTTCTTCCCCATTGCCGCCGCGGCAGTGTCCTCCTCCTCGGAGTAGGTAAAGATTCCCACCTTATCGAATCGCTGCTTCTCCACAAAGCGACGCAGTGTCTGATACTGGGCGTCGGTCTCCCCAGGGAAGCCAACGATGAATGTCGAGCGAATCGCGACTCCCGGGATGCGTGCCCGCAGCTTTGCGATCAGCTCCTCCATCCCCGCCCGTGTATCGGGACGATTCATCGAACGCAGCACGGCATCATGCGCATGCTGCAGAGGCAGATCGACATACTTGACCACCTTTGGCTCAGTGGCAAAGACCTCGATCAGCTCATCGGTAAAATACTTTGGATAGCTGTATAGCACACGAATCCACGCAATTCCGTCGATCTTTGCAAGCTCGCGCAGAAGCGTCGGCAGCATCGGCTTTTGATAGCAATCCAGCCCATAGTTTGCGCTGTCCTGCGCGATGAGAACCAGCTCGCGAACACCGGCAGCGGCGAGCTCACGTCCCTCCGCTACGATATCCTCCATTGGACGGCTGCGGAAGCTCCCGCGTATGAGCGGAATCGCACAGAACGCACAGCGATGATCGCACCCCTCCGCAATCTTGACATACGCCGTATAGTTCGGTGTCGTCCGCAGGCGCGGTGTCTTGGCATCGTAGATCGTATCATCCTTCCCCGCGATGAGCAGGCGACGCCCCTTGAGCGTCGCCTCGATCACCTCCATGATACGGCTCCACGCCCCCGTCCCGATGATGGCATCCGCCTCCGGGATCTCATCGAGAAGCTGCTGCCCATACCGCTGTCCAAGACAGCCCGCTACGATGAGACTGCGGCAGCGCCCCGTCTCCTTGTAGTCCGCCATCCCGAGCACCGTCGTGATCGACTCCTCTTTTGCCGACTGAATAAAGGCACACGTATTGACAATCAGGATATCTGCCTCTGACGGATCATTGGTAATATCGATGCCATGCTCACGCATAATGCCGAGCATGACTTCTGTATCGACCAGATTCTTTGCACAGCCAAGGCTGATAAAACCTGCTTTCACTGGTTACATTCCCCCACAACTACTCTTCATAGAACCGCACCTCTTTGACCCAGCGATCGAGAAGTATCTTCTTCTCCGCCGGGCTATAATACGGCTTACTCTTAAAAATATTGATATTCTTTCCCGCAAACATCCGATAGGACAGCGTCACGGGGTTGGTCGTCAAAAAATAGATATGCTGCCGTGCCAGTGCCAACTGCGCCTCATCCGTCAGCAGCCAGTCGGCAAAATCCTCTGCCGCCTGCACATCGTGCTCGCTCGCGCGGAATGCAACCCCTCTACCGTAAATCACCGCCGCCGTCCCGTCCGTCGGATAAAGCACACGGATGGGATAGTCATCGTGAATATAGCGGAGCGTCTCACTGAGAACAGCAACCGAGACATCGACCTCCCCCATCCCCGCCTGCCGTACGGGCGTATGCAGATAGCGGGAATACTGCATGATCTGCGGCTGAATCCTGCGCCAAATAGCGAAGGTACGTTGTTCACCGTACTCAGCAATCATGCTGTAAAGAAGATTCGACGAGGCATCAGCCGCCATAAAATCCGTCGTACCGATGCGTATATCCTTCTGCTGCGCCAACAATTGCCACGAGTCAGGAAGATCGAGATGCGTGCGTAGATAGTCTTGATTTATTGCAAAGACGATCGGATCATACCACACACCCGTCCAATACCCATCGGGCTGACGAAATTGATCGGCGACCTGATCGCTCCTCTCGGACTGATAGGGCACAAGATACCCTGCCGCCGCCGCGCGGTCGAGCACCTCGCGATCTGCGAGGACAAGCGCTGCCGGCGTACTCACGCCGCTCGCTGCCTGCTCCTCCAGTCGCTTCTGTATCTGCTCTGTGGATAGAGGAACGAAACTGACACGGATATTATACTCCTTCTCGTACGCCTCCGACAGTGCCGCGGCAGCCTCCGTCGGCAGCGTCGTATATGCCACAATCTCCTGCAGAGGGCGGCGTGCAAGTGCCGTACTCTGCCGTCCGACGAACAGATACGCCGCCCCCGTGGCAGCCACGAGAAACAGCGTCGCGATCATCAGAATAAAGAGCGGAAACCGCTTCATGAAAAAACCTCTCGAATAGAAGAAGATACACTGTTACTATTATAAACAATTCCCTTGGAATCTACAAGAGATATTACATCTATCCCATTCATTGG
>NZ_GL397087.1:0-36556 GCF_000146365.1 Selenomonas sp. oral taxon 149 str. 67H29BP | reverse complement strand
GTCTATCCCATTCATTTGGCTGCTGGAATGTCTCGTGACAATTTCGTGATGGTCTCCACGTGCGAAGTTTGTGGAAACAGATCGACCGGCTGTACTTCCTGCGCATGATAACCAAATTCTTTCAGTATGGCGAGGTCGCGCGCGAGTGTGGCAGGGTTGCAGGAGACGTAGACGATGCGCTGCGGCTTCATATCGGCGAAGGTTTGGAGGACGGTCGGCGTGCAGCCCGCACGCGGCGGGTCCACGACAACAACATCCGGACGAATCCCCTGTTTGTAGAGTGCCGGCATGACTTTTGTCGCATCGCCGACGATAAACTCTGCATTTTTGACATGGTTATCGCGGGCATTCTTTCGTGCATCGAGAATGGCAGGCTGCACGATTTCGATGCCGTAGACCTTACGTGCTCTCTGGGCAAGAAAAAGGGTGATTGTCCCTGTGCCGCAGTAGGCATCAATGACGGTCTCTGTCCCATGGAGATCCGCATAGGAAAGCGCCTGTTCATAGAGGCGTTCAGCCTGCTGTGTATTGACCTGAAAAAAGGATCGCGGTGAAATGTGAAAATGCAGCCGTCCGAGCCCATCGAGAATGGTCGGCTTCCCCCAGAGGAGCACTGTGTCACGCCCCATGATGACATTGTTCCGATAGGTCTGGATGTTTTGATGTACGCTGACGAGGTTCGGCAAATGCTCTCGCAGCAGTCGAACAAATTCCTTTGCACGCGGCAGCTGTTTGCTCGCTGTGACGATCACCGCCATAAGGTCGCCATTCTGCCCGACACGCCCAACGATGTGACGCAGGATGCCCTTGTGTGTGTCCTCATTGTAGACAGGAATGCGAAGCTGCGCGGCAATAGCGCGTACGGCATTGGCAAGCGCATTATTCGGCTCACGCTGAATATGACAGTTCTCCGTATCGATGATCGTATGGCTTCCCTGCGCGAAACAGCCAACGACGATTTTCCCCTTAGCGAGGCCGACGGGAAACTGCATTTTATTGCGATAGTTCCACGGTGACTGTGCCGCAAGGGTCTCCCTGACCGAGACATGAGGAAGTTTGCCGATATGAGACAGTGCATCAATCACCTGCTGACGCTTCGCGCGCAGTTGTGCCGCATAGGAGAGATGCTGGAGCTGACAGCCGCCGCACTCCTCATAAAGGCTGCATAAAGGTGTGATGCGATCATTGCTCTGCTGAAGAATTTCCGTCAAACGTCCACGGGCATAGGAGGTTTTTACCTCCTCAATGCGTACCGTGACCCGTTCGCCGGGAAGTGCATTGGGGACAAATACGGTAAAGTTCTCATATCGCCCGACGCCCTCGCCGCTCGTTCCGAGCCGGTCGACGCAAATCTCATAGACTTCCCCTCGACGTACGGGAGCCGTCTGCACGCGTGTCTGCGCCTTTTTTGTTTTTTTCATGACTCTCGAAACGTCACCTTTTCAAATACTTCCATCGGGGTATTTAGGAGCACATCCGCGCCGTGTTCCCGGAGCTCCTGTTCCGTGCGGAATCCCCAGAGAACGCCCACCGCAAGCGTTTCCGCATTGCTTGCGGTGTCCATGTCGACCGAGCTGTCTCCGAAGTACGCTGTTTCCTGCCCCGTAACGCCAAACTCTTTCATGATGTGCAGCACTTTCGTTGGATCCGGTTTTCGCGGAAGTCCCTCCCGATCACCGATGATCTCCCGAAACATACGCGGAGGAAACAGCGCCGTAATGATGCGTTCTGCCGCACTTTGATGTTTATTCGTGCAGACAGCCAGTGGAATGCCGCGCCGGCAAAGCTCCTCCAGCATCTCCATAATACCGTCATAGGGAATGGTCTTATGCAGGAGGTTTTCAGCATAGCGTTCTTTGTACTCTGCCATAAAACGATGGACAAATGCGGCGTCCTCCGCCTGATGCGGCGGCAGAATCCGCTCAATTAGTTTCTGTGTTCCATTTCCGACAAAATATCGATACTTCTCCGCTGCATACGTCGGAAAATGATATGCTGACAGGACAGCATTGGCACTGTCTGCCAAATCTTCAAGCGAATTGATCAACGTGCCGTCCAAATCGAAAATCGCAGCCTTATACTGCATGGCAGTCTCTCCTTTTGAGAAAAACAGCCTTTCCCCTGCGGAAAAGACTGCTTGCTTTCTCAGCCAAGTTTTTTTGCTAAAAGTTCATTGACCATCTGCGGGTTTGCCTTGCCCTTGGACTGTTTCATCACTTGTCCGACCAAGGCACCGATCGCCTTTTTATTGCCGCCCTTGTAGTCCTCTACCGCCTTTGCATTGGCAGCGATGACTTGATCGACGATGCCTTCGATCTCCTTGGTGTCCGTAATCTGGATGAGCCCCTTGTCCTTGACGATCTTCTCGGGAGCATCAGGAGATGTCCACATTGCCTTGAACACGGTTTTGCCGATCTTAGAAGAAATCGTCCCCTTTGCGATGAGGAGAATCATCTCGCCGAGGCGCTTTGCATCGACAGGAGAGTCCTCGATCGTTTTCCCTTCTGCGTTCAGGTTCTTGGAGAGATCGCCCATCAGCCAGTTTGCCGCCAGTTTTGCATCCGCTCCTGTTGCAACAATGGCATCATAGTACTCAGCCATCGCACGCGAGCTCGTGATGATGCCCGCATCGTATGCGGAGAGTCCTGCCTCGTCCATCAGACGCATGCGACGGGCGTCCGGCAGCTCCGGCAGCTCACGCCGCACCGCCTCAATTTCCTCTTCACTCGTCACGATGGGCGGAAGATCGGGCTCCGGCATATAACGATAGTCATGCGCCTCCTCTTTGCTGCGCATGGAGAGTGTCATACCACGCTCGGGATCCCACGTGCGTGTCTCCTGCACAATGTGTCCGCCGTCCTCGAGCACCTCCGTCTGACGCTCGATCTCATAGTTGATCGCATCTTCCAACGCTTTGAAGGAGTTGATGTTTTTCATCTCCGTCCGTGTACCGAGTTGATCTGAGCCGACAGGACGCAGGGAGACGTTGATGTCCGCGCGGAGATTTCCCTCCTCCATACGGCAGTTCGAGACGTCGATATACTCCATGATCGACTTGATCTTCTCCATGTAGGCACGTGCTTCCTCGGCTGAGGACATATCGGGCTCGGAGACAATCTCAAGCAGGGGAACGCCGGTGCGGTTGTAGTCCACATTGGACGAAGCGGAATCCTTAATCGTCGTGCCGGAGTGAACGAGTTTTCCTGCATCCTCCTCCATGTGGATGCGCGTCAGGCGAATGCGCTTCTTCCCCTCTTCCGTATCGATATCCACCCAGCCATGTTCGGCGATAGGCAGGTCGTACTGCGAGGTTTGGAAGTTCTTCGGCAAATCCGGATAGTAGTAATTCTTGCGGTCAAACTTGCTGTATCCGTTAATCGTGCAGTTCGTCGCCAGCCCCGCCTTGATGGCGAAATGGACGACCTCACGGTTGACGACAGGGAGAACGCCGGGCAGACCGAGGCAGACGGGACAGACATGTGTGTTCTGCGGGGCTCCGAACCCCGTAGCACAGCCGCAGAAGATCTTGGTCTTTGTCTTGAGCTCGCAGTGAATCTCAAGGCCGATGACGGTTTCGTATTTCATGCCCTTCCTCCAATCGGCGCCATTTTCGTATGGAAATCATGCCCCTGCTCATAGGCAAACGCCGCACGCAGGATCGTCTCCTCCGCCAGCGGACGACCGATGATCTGAAGTCCGATCGGAAGACCCGCCGCAGTGAAGCCGCAAGGGACGGAGATCCCGGGGAGCCCCGCGAGATTCAGTGGAACGGTCGAAATATCCTGCAGATACATCTGTAGGGGGCTCGTCATTTCACCGATGCGATACGCCGGTGTCGGTGCTGTCGGTGTCATGACGACATCCACCTGCTCAAAGGCTCGCGTAAAGTCCTGCTGAATGAGTGTCCGTACCTTCAGTGCCTTGAGGTAGTACGCATCGTAATATCCGGCGGAGAGTGCATAGTTGCCGATGAGGATGCGCCGTTTTACCTCCGCGCCGAATTTCTCCGTGCGCGTCCGCGTCATCATATCGACGAGATCCTCTCCGTCCACCCGTGCGCCATAGCTGACCCCGTCATAGCGTTCCAGATTTGTCGCAGCCTCTGCAGGTGCAATCAGATAGTAGGTGGAGACGGCATAGTCCGTATGCGGCAGGGAGATTTCGCGAACCTCTGCCCCCATCGCCTCCATATCCGCAATCGCCTTGCGGACGGATGCCTCAACCTCCTGATTCATTCCGTCGATAAAATATTCCTTCGGAAGTCCGATCTTCAGCCCCTTGACATCTGCACGGAGTGCCTGTGTATAGTCGGGAACATTGGCGCGGCTGGCCGTCGAGTCCATCGGATCATGCCCTGCAATTACGTTCAGGAGATGGGCTGCATCCGTGACATCGCGCGTGAGCGGTCCGATCTGATCGAGTGATGACGCATACGCCATCAGACCGTAGCGAGACACGCGCCCATAGGTCGGCTTCAGTCCGACAATACCGCAGAACGATGCGGGCTGACGAATCGACCCGCCTGTATCACTGCCGAGTGCCCAAATTGCCGTTCCCGATGCCACGGCAGCGGCACTGCCGCCCGACGACCCGCCGGGAACACGTGCCGTATCCCAAGGGTTGTGCGTCGGCTGGAAGGCGGAGTTTTCCGTCGAGCCGCCCATGGCAAACTCATCGAGATTCGTCTTTCCGAGAATGACGGCGTCCTCTGCGTGCAGCTTCGTCATGACCGTCGCATCATAGGGCGGAACAAAGTGCTCCAAGATCTTGGACGCGGCTGTCGTGCGTACACCGATGGTACAGATATTATCCTTAACAGCACCCGGAATCCCTGCGAGGAACGGAATCTTCTCTCCTGCGGCACGTTTTGCATCCACGGCATCTGCCTGAGCAAGCGCACCCTCGCGTGTTTCCAGAAGGTATGCGCCGACATCGCCCTCTACGGCATCCATGCGCGAAAGCACATCCTCGGTCAGTTCACGGGCGCTGATCTCGCTGCGCGCGAGCATATCGTGCAGGACATGCGCCGGTTTTTCATATAGACTCAAAACAGCCCCTCCTTACCCTTCGAGTACCTTCGGCACTTTGAAATACCCGTCCTCCTGCAGCGGTGCATTCGAAAGCGCCGCCTCGTTGGAAAGGGACGAGCGCACCTCGTCTGCGCGAAAGACATTCTCGATGGGCAGTGCATACGTCGTCGGCTCCACATCTTCCGTATCAACATGCGAGAGATTATCCACGTATGAGAGAAAGTCTCCCAGAGACGCCAGTGCCTCTTCCTTTTCCTCGGTCGGAATCGAAAGACGCGAGAGATGCGCGGTTACCCTGAGATCCTGTTCCGTTACCTTCATAGACTCCACCATCTTTCCATGCTTCGGGAAGCACTGATAAATGCGGTACGACCATCCGGCACACCTCGTTTTATCAGCGATTCCCTTAGTCGCAGTTTCCTCGCTATTATAACAAATCACTTCATCGGTATCAAACGGAAATCACTACACCTGCGGCGGACGGATAAAATCTGCTGAAAGTGCGAGCAGAATCTCCCGCAGGAGCTTGAGTGCCGTTGCCGTCGATGTACCGCTGGCGTCAAGCGGCGGCGAGAGCTCCACCATGTCGCATGCGACAACCCTGCATCCACGCACAACGGAGAGTGCCGCCTTCATCAGTTCGATGAACGTGACACCGCCTGCCTCCGGCGTTCCCGTACCGGGGAAGACGGAGGGATCGAGGACGTCGAGGTCAATCGTCAGATAGACAGGACGTCCGTGGAGGCCGGCAATCACATCCGAGAGCCCTGCAAAGGTAAATGGATGGAGATCCGTATGCCCTGCCCGTGCCCACTGCCATTCCGCACATTCGCCGCTGCGTATCCCAAACTGATGGATGCGCCCATCGCCGAGCAGATTCCACGCACGGCGGATAACGGTCGCATGGGAGAGTTTGTTGCCGAGATATTCTTCGCGCAGATCAGTATGTGCATCGAAGTGAATGACGGAGAGATCGGGATATCGCTTCGCCGCAGCTTCGATTGCGGGGAGGCTAACCAGATGCTCCCCGCCGATCAGAAAGGGCAGCTTTCCGCTGTGCAGGATCGCCTCTGCGCGCTCCCTGATCATCGCCAGTGCTCGTTCGGTATCGCCAAAGGGCAGCTCCAAATTCCCCCCGTCAAAGACGCGTGCATCCTCGAGATCGAGTTCCTGATACGGGCTGTACGTCTCCAGTCCGTATGACTCCGCCCGCATTGTACGGGCAGCAAACCGCGTACCAGGACGATAGGAGGTCGTCGAGTCAAACGGCGCACCAACGAGGACGATATGGCTCTCCTCATAGGTGTTATCGCAGCCGAGAAATGTTTCAACGTTGCGGTTCCACATCTTCGAGTATCTCCTCCACATAGTTCGGCAGAGCAAATGCTGCTGCATGAAGCTGCGTATTGTAGTAGCGCGTCCGAATGCCGAGTGCCTTCCATCGTGCAAAATCGACGCCCTCCACGGGGCGGCGGTTCTTGGATGAGAAGCCAAACAGCCAATGCCCCGACGGATACGTCGGAATATGCACCTGATAGACGCGGCTGTATGGGAACGAATGAACAATGCGCTTGTGCATCCGCTGCATGGCATAGGCGTCCTGCTCATAAAAGGGGCTTTCATGCTGGTTGATCATGATGCCGTCAGCTTTGAGCGCCTTGAAGCAGTTGCCATAAAACTCTTTGGTGAACAGTCCCTCTCCTGGTCCGAACGGATCCGTCGAGTCCACGATAATGAGATCGTAGACATCGACCGGTCGGCGCACAAAGCGCAGCCCGTCTTCACAGTGGATGCTCACCCGCGGATCATCCAGTCCTGCCGCCGTCGACGGCAGATATTCACGGCAGACATCGATCACCATCGCATCGATCTCCACGAGATCGATATGCCGCACCGACGGGTAGCGCAGCAGCTCCCGTACCGTCCCTCCGTCCCCGCCGCCGATCACGAGGATGTTCTCTGCCTCCGGATGCACACACATCGGTACATGGGTGATCATCTCATGATAGATGAACTCATCCTTCTCTGTGAGCATCATATAGCCGTCAAGCGTCAAAAATCGCCCGAACTCGGGCGACTCGAATACGTCAATGCGCTGGAACTCGCTCTGCCCGCTGTAGAGCTGACGATCTACACGGATGGAGAACCGCACGTTCGGTGTATGTTCTTCCGTATACCAAAATTCCATGGTCTATCTCTCCGTCATTACATTGAGACGTTGTATACTCATATCCTCCGGCCCTGTGATCTGACAGCCCTTTTTCTTCGCATAGCGGATGTAGGTCAGAATCTCGTCCGTGATCTCCTCCCCCGGTGCAAGGATCGGGATACCGGGAGGATAGCACATGACAAACTCGGCACAGATACGTCCCTTGGTCTCTTGGATGGGCAGGGACTCCTTCTCCGCGTAGAACGCATCCTGCGGACCGCAAACGACCACGGGGTCGATATACTCCATCTTGAGCGTCTTGGAGGGATCCTTGCGATAGTTCCGACGGATCTCCGCCAGTGCCGCGACAAGCCGCTCAATATCCTTCGGACGGTCGCCAACGGAAACATAGGCAAGCAAGTTTGCGATATCCCCGAACTCGGTCTGGATGTCATAATCATCGCGCAGGATGTCATAGACCTCAATGCCGGCGAGCCCTGTTGCACATGTAAAGATGGACAGCTTCGTCGTATCGAAGTCATACACGGCATCACCGTCGATCAGCTCACGCCCATAGGCATAGTAGTCTCCGATGGCGTTGATCTCATCACGGGCATAGGCGACAAGTCCGATGATGCGGTCGATCACTTCACGGCCGCGCAGTGCCAAATTGCGGCGGCTGATATCAAGACTCGCGAGGAGCAGATACGAGGCACTCGTTGTCTGTGTGATATTGATGATCTGATGGACATATCCGAGCGGCATCGTATCCGCACAGAGAAGAATGGAGCTCTGCGTCAGCGAACCGCCGGACTTGTGCATGCTGATCGCGGCCATATCCGCGCCCGCATCCATCGCCGCTGTTGGAAGCCGATCACTGAAATAGAGGTGCGTACCGTGCGCCTCATCGACCAATACCTTCATCCCGCGGGCATGCGCTTTCTCCGTAATGGCACGCAGATCCGAGCATATTCCGTAATAGGTCGGATTGTTGACAAATACCGCCTTGGCGTCCGGATGGCGCTCCATTGCTGCTGCAACATCGTCCGTGCGCATTCCGAGCGCAATCCCAAGCGTATCCTCAATGCCGGGATTGACATAGATCGGCACAGCGCCGCAGAGAATCAGTGCATTGATGGCACTGCGATGGACATTGCGCGGCATGATGATCTTATCACCGCGTCCTACCGTCGATAGGATCATTGCCTGCACCGAACCCGTCGTCCCGCTGACCATGAAAAAAGCATGGGCGGCACGGAAGGCTTCTGCTGCCAGATGCTCTGCATCGCGAATCACAGAGACGGGATGGCAGAGATTGTCGAGCATCTTCATCGAGTTTACATCGACATCAAGACAGGCAGCTCCGAGGAATGCCGCCAACTCCGGATTTCCGCGGCCACGTTTGTGCCCCGGCACATCGAACGGAACGAGGCGTGCCCGCTTCATCCGTACAAGTGCCTCCTCTATGGGCGCATTCGTCTGGGAGAGATAGGGCATTACTTCTCCTCCGAAAGGAGGCGAGAGACCAGATCATCATAGCCGTAGGCGGCCGCATTTCCCTTACTCGTCACCCAGCGCACAGCCTCCGTCACATCCGACTCTGCTGGACTTCCCGCATGACGATAGGACGGCAGCACGAGAACATCCTTCGCCGCAGGCGGGAATCCACTCCGCTCCACGACGAGGTCCAGATACTCGGACTGCGGCGTATGGTTCAGATCGTCGACTGCTTTATTGTAGGCGCGATACATCGCCCGAATGGATTTCTCCTTATCCTGAAGGGCGGATTTGGAAAAGACGATTACCCCCGGATTGATACCGAGATCACCCGAGCCGATCACATAGTGACTGCCCGATGCCGCCGCGACGCTCACCATCGGCTCAGGCAGAACTGCCGCTCCGAGATTTCCGCTGCGGAGCATCTCAAGACGTACCGGAATCTGCGGAATGACAACCTTTGCGACATCCTCTTCACGCATTCCGTTGGCGGCGAGAATCTCATCCGTCACATACTCGATGATCGTGTTCTTGGAAACGGCGATCTCCTTGCCGCGCAGATCAGCAGGGGAGGCAATCCCCGCACCATCGGATGCAACGAGATTGTAATTGCCGTCCGTATAGGAAACAGCACGGACATCAAATCCGCCGGAACGGGCGAAAATCACAGCCAGAAGGTCAGACACCGCTCCATCGAGATTTCCGCTTTGCAGTGCCGCATCACGATCCATTGCACTCTTGAACGGCTGCAACTCTACCTCAACGCCTTCCTCGGCAAAGTAGCCGCGTTCCGCTGCAATAATGAACGGAATAGAGTCCGTATCGGGCATCAGCCCGATGGTCAGCTTCGGGAGCGGCTCACTTTTCTCCTGCACAGGAGCCCCACAGCCTCCCACAAGGAACAACGTCAGACAAAATAGGCAGGCAAGAATTTTCCTCATTCTATATTCCCTTCTATAGGCACTCTGCCGCCGTGTTCCTTCGCCATGTGCTCACACAGATAGCGCAGTGTCCACAGCGTATTGTACGGCGTAATGGATGATTTGTAGGTGATATGTGGAACGCCCGCATCCTCCACGGCATGGAGAACCTGTGTCAGGCGCTTCCCCTTCACCCCATCCAGCAGCATCACACGATACGGAAATGAGAACACATCCCCCTCCTGCGCCGTTTGCTTCAAAAAACCTTTGCGGCCAAGGAGATAGCCGACCTTCTCACGCCATGCATCCGGCGAAAGGATCTGAACGCCCACTCCCATCGGACGCAGTGCACCCGTAATCAACTCCGCCTGATCTGCGGGAAACTGATAGAGCAGAACACGCTCCTTGCTGTTCGCCATGGCAAGCCCTCCATCATTTTGCTGAGAGACCGCGCATGAGGAGATACGTCACAAGTTCGTCCAGAGAGACTTCCTCTTCAAGCACCTTGCGGTCGAGGGACGCACGCAGGCTCTTGGGCAGACGAACAGTGAGAAATCCATTCATGACAGCGTTGCCCGCCTCATTCTTCGGCGTTGCTTGCTTTGCCGCAGGCGCCGCTTTTGCCTTGGATGTCGTCTTCTTTGTCTCCTTGGGTGCAGGTGCCTTTTGTGTTGGTGCCTCTGCCGTGTGTTCTGCCGCGTCTTTCTTCTTCGCCGCAGCTGTCGTGCGTTTTTTCTGCTCGCGTGCCTTCCCCGCTGTTTCTGCGTTTACTTTTGCATTATTCTTCGTCGTCTTTTCTTCTGCTGCTTTCTTCTTTGCCACGTTTTCCTCCGTTTTCTTCTCCTTCTTTTTCCGTGCTGCCTTCTGCTCTTTCTCCATCGGCGGCGGGTATACGAAGAACTCGTTGTATGCGTTGCGCAAGTCCTCACTTGCCTGCTTTGTTCCAATGCCGATAATGTACGATGGATCCTCAGCGTTCAGCGACTCAGCAATACGTACGAAGTCAGAATCCGTTGTTATGATAAAGTACTTGCGCACCCCCTCTTGATAGAGGATCTGCGCCGAGTCATAGAGGGCAGAATCCAGGGAATTTTTTCCCAGAAAGGTACGGCTGATCTGTCGAAAGGTAAAGTCCGGGGACTCCATGAGCCGATCCCAACGCTTCTGATCGGGATGTGCCTCCCAATCCGAGACGACGATCATGCGGCATGGCTGGTAACGCTGTGCAATATCAATGGTATACTGAAGCATTTCAATCGGCGCATTCTCTATGTCGTAGAGGATCGCCACGGTATCATTGCTCGAATCGAGCATCCTATCTCTCCTCACTCTTCCGCATCGAAAAACAGACGCCGTGCGCGTTGTGCCAGGAAGGTTGCCTCTCCCTCGAGCACATCTGCCTGCCGCAGATTCGTCTCGGCAGAGCGGATCGTCGCTGCGTTCTTATCCGTCATCCACGCTGCATATCCCTCCGCGTAGGCGATATGGAGATCGCAGATCTTGATACGCAGCTGCTGGAGACTCTGCATCGTACGGGGAACGGAAACAGCACTCAGCTCTTCGCGCCGTTCCTGCCAGTCCGCGAGGACATCCTGCTCCATGATCTGGCGTGCCATGTCCCGTGTTGTCTGATTCCCCAGTGCGCCTGCGCCGAGCACACGATAGAGACGCATCTGTGCCGCACTGACGCTCTGATCATGCCGCCGAATAATGGCATCCGTCTCCTCAAGATACTGCTGAACCCGCAGGCGGCGCGCATTGCCCAAGAAGGCTGCATAATCATACAGATTCCGTATTGATACGACCTGCCAATCCCCATCATCCGAAGGAGCAAGGCAAACCTGAAACGTGAAATCCGCATCTGCTTCGTCCTGATGCGCAACGACATCGACCACCGCCGTACGTGCTGCCTGATCCACCGTCAGATTTGTCGTCTCACGGAACGAGAGGTCACGCAGGCCGATACGGGACAGGATATTCTCTGCGTCCGAACCGTCCTTTGCAGCATCCGCCGGCGGCCAATCGCCCTCCGTCAGATACGTATGAACCGCATCATTCAGCATTTTGATAAACGCCGGCTTGAGCATCTTTGAAAAATCCGCCAGAGCCGCAGACGTATCATGTGCTCCACCGAACTCCGTATCCATCGTCCCGGCCATGAAGTCATCATAGCCCATGTCAAGGACATCATCCAGACGCACATAACGCAAAAAAAGCGTCTCATCCCGCGTCTCAAAGGCGCGCTCAATTGAGCGAAGCGCATACTCCGGCGTCTTCGTATAGACGCGAAAATACCAAAAGAGCCCTGCAAGCACCAGCAGCACACAGAGCAGTGCGGCACATGCGGCCTTTATTTTCATGGCATGGCCCATCATCGTTGTTCCCTCTCTCCATCATAGCGGCTCATGGTATCACATGGTCGATGCTGCCGCCGCCCAGTACGGCATCGCCCTCATAGAATACAATGGACTGCCCCGGTGTCACAGCACGCTGTGGCTCGGAAAAATGTACCGCCACAGTACCATCGCCCTGTGGCTCCATCCACGCATCTGCCTCGCGTTTTCCATAGCGTATTTTTGCCCGCACACGACGAGGTTTGTGTGGTGGCCGCGACAGTGTCCAACTCAGATCGGACGCCGTCAGTGCGTGTGCAAAGATCTCATCAGATGCACCGACAATCACACGGTTTTCAGACGCATCCAACGCCGTCACGTAGAGCGGATGCTCTGCCGCAATCCCGAGCCCCCTGCGCTGCCCAATGGTATAAAAGGCAATGCCTTCATGTGTGCCGAGGACATGTCCCGTACGATCCGTGATCGCCCCCGTCTGCATCGTCTGCGGTGCGTGCGTACGCAGGTAGGACTTATAGTCGTCACGTGGGACAAAGCAGATCTCTTGACTCTCCGCCTTGTGGGCAACGGGAAGCCCATAGTCCTCCGCCATACGCCGAATCTCGTCCTTGCGATAATCCCCGAGCGGAAAGAGAACATGATCCATCATCTCCTGTGTCAGATGATAGAGCACGTAGGACTGATCCTTCGCCGCATCAATGCCCTTTCGCAGATGGTAGGTTCCATCTTCCGTATGCGTGATCCGAGCATAATGCCCTGTGGCAATATACTGTGCACCAAGCGCCCGTGTTTTCTCCAGCAGCCCTTCAAACTTAATATAGCGGTTGCACGCAATACACGGATTCGGCGTGCGCCCACGCGCGTACTCCTGCGTAAAATAGTCAATCACCAGCCGCTGAAATGGATCGGTGAAGTCCATCACATAGTGTGGAATCCCCAAGATATCTGCGACACGGCGCGCATCGTCCACACTCGAGAGAGAGCAACAGCTGCGCCCATCGAGGTCGGCGTCGCGCGCCTCCTCCGAGAGACGCATCGTCACACCGACGACTTCATATCCCTGCTCCTGAAGAAGTGCCGCCGTGACCGAGCTGTCCACACCTCCACTCATCGCGACGACAACACGTTGTTTCTCCATCCTTTGCTCCACTATGAAATTCAATCAAATGTGAATTTAGTATAGCATTCGCATTCCGAAAATACAAGATATTGTATTTGTGAACGAAGGACTACACAAACGTATTCTTTTTTGATAAAATTAAAAAGAAAAAAGGGGAGGTGAACTATGGACGTCATCGGGGTAATCGCCGAATACAATCCATTTCATCACGGACACGCCTGGCAGCTCGGTGAACTGCGCCGAAGATTCCCCTCCATGGATGGCATCGTCATCGTCATGAGCGGCAGCATAACGCAGCGCGGAACGCCCGCCGTTCTCGACAAGTGGGCACGGGCACGGCACGCCGTCGACGGAGGTGCAGACCTCGTACTCGAGCTCCCCTTCGTCTTTGCCTGCCGCAGTGCACAGGACTTTGCGCGCGGCGGCGTCTCCCTCCTCATGCAGCTTGGCGTCGTCAGCCACCTTGCCTTCGGCACAGAGGCAGCGGCCATCCCCCCGCTCGAAAGAGCTGCCCGGGAGATCGATACAGGCAAGACACAGCACATGATTGCGAAAAGTCTCTCCATGGGCCTGTCCTATGCGGAGGCACTGTCCTCAGCCCTGGCGGAGCAGCTTGGCATCAAAGAAAGCATCCTGCGTGCGCCGAACAACATCCTTGGCGTGGAGTACCTGCGCGCACTCCACGCCAAGGGTGCAGACATCACGCCGCTTTCCTTGCCGCGCAAAACAGCGAAGCACGGAGAGCCATGGCTGCGCAGCGGCATCACCAGTGCGTCCTCCATTCGCGCAGCACTGGAGCAGGATATACCCCCATGGGAGCACATCGCAGAGGGAGTCATGCCCTGCGTGCTTGACGATCTGCGCCGCGCCCATCCGAACGCCCTTCCCTGCCACAGAGAACTGCTGCGTCTCCTGCGCTATGAGATCCTCACCATGACGGACACAGAACTCCGCAGCATCTGCGGGGTCTCTGAGGGGATCGAAAACCGTCTGATGAGTGCACTGCGTATGGCAGAAACCTACGAAGATCTGCTGACGCATACCTCCGCCAAGCGCTATCCAAAGAGTCGCATCGGGCGTCTTATCATCCACCTCCTGCTGCGGCTGCAAAAAATACAGGCAGAGGACTTTGACCGCGCCGGCTGTCTCTACATCCGCCCCTTGGCATTTAATGGAAGAGGCAGAACGCTGCTGCGGCACATTAAAAAAGAATGTCCTCTCCCAATTATTGTACGTACCGCAGAAACGTTGACGAGTGATGCGCGTGCGCGCTCCCCAGCGAAGCTGTCTCTGCTGCAGCAAATGCTCGCCTTCGATACACGTGCCACAGAGCTACGTACGTTGACACTGCCACAGCCACATGGCGGCACATGCGGCACAGATTTTCTCTCCTCGCCGATCTTCAAGACAAAATCATGAATGAAATACAGAAAGGAATATGTTCTATGGAACCACAGGTCAATCTTTCCAGCTTGCTCACCCTGCATAATTTGCGCATGGATCCTGTCCTCGCCGCACTGGAGGACACCATGATGTACGGAGAGGAGGGCGTAGAGGAGCGCAGTGAATGCTGTGCAGCACTGATCGCCGCTGCAGAGAATCTCGGTCTGCGCGGAAATCTGCTGCCGCGCTACCTCCTCCACATCATTACGCACACACCGAATATCGTCTCGGAAACAATGGAACGCACGGGGCTGCCGCCCGGAAACAGCCTGCGCCATATCTTCTATCAGGATATCGCCCTGCTGCATCCAATCTTCGCACTTCCTACCAGTGCATTTCTAAAGGCTGAGCTGCTGGACAACTACGAGCCCACGAAAAACATCTACGATAAGACAGAGGATTTTCTTCTCCCGCTGCTCGATGCGGCAAAGACGACGGAGGACTACGCCGAGGCACTATTAACGTTCTACGCACGATACGGCTATGGAGATATGGCGTCCTATTCCGTATTCCGTTGGGACAGCGCAGCACACCAGATCTGCGGCATCGACCACTTTGAGTGCCCCCGTATGAAGGATATCATCGGCTATCAGCACCAGAAGGAGCAGCTTATCCGCAACACGCGCGCCTTCGTCCTCGGCAAGCCGTCCAACCACGTACTCCTCGTTGGGACACGCGGGACAGGAAAATCCTCCGCCGTCAAAGCTCTGGTCAGCGAATACGAAGAGAACGGTCTGCGTCTTGTACAGGTCACCAAGGAACAGCTGCGTGAACTTAGCACGATCATGAACGAACTGCGCCGTTATGCGGGGCGAAAATTTATCATTTTCCTGGATGATCTGTCCTTTGAGGACTCGGATGCCGAGTTCAAGGCGGTCAAGTCCGCAATCGAGGGCAGTGTATCATCCTGCCCCTCCAATGTACGCATCTATGCGACGTCCAATCGCCGTCACCTCATCCGTGAGACATGGCGTGAGCGCGAGCAGGATGAGGTCCATCGTGACGACAGCATTAACGAAACGATTTCTCTATCGGATCGATTCGGTCTCATCATCCAGTACCATACGCCGGATCAAGAGGAATACCTGGCAATCATCGACCACATGCTCACACAAAAAGGCATCCACTTGACACCCGAGGAGCTGCGCATCGCGGGACTTCGTTGGGAGATGACGCACAGTGGGCGCAGTGGACGCACGGCGCAGCAATTTGTCGCCTACTATTTAGGAAACAACGAATAATAGGAAGAGGATCAGCAATACACGGAGAGTGCGAGTGGGACGGTCTTCACACACAGTGGAAGACGCGGTCCGCATTCCCCGTCCACATCGCTAAAGAGCTGCGCACCCGTTGCAAGCTCAAACGTCCGCGCACGTATGTGTAGGATGTTGTCCCGCTCCGATACCGGTTTTCCGGCAAACAGGTCTGCCGCCACAGACATAAACTGCGGCAGGCCTGTTTTTTTTACGGCAAGGAGATCGAGCATCCCGTCATTGATCGCAATACCGCTGCCGATCTGCTTCATCCCGGCCACCACAGGGCTGTTGGCGATGACGAACAGAAAAATCTCTTCCTCATAGTGCTCACCATCCGCCGTAATGCGCACCGGAAATGAATGCAGGCGCGGAAGCTCTCCGATTCCCTTCAGATAGTAGGCGATTCTGCCAAGCGCATTCTTGTAGGCCGACTTCACCTCATGGGCGATCCCCGTCAGAACACCGGCACTGAGGACGTTAACAAAATAACGCCCCTGCCCTTCCAGAACTCCCAGATCGACGCGCCGCGACTCATCCGCCGCGATGCGCTCCACATAGGACTCCCAATCTCCGCCGATCCCAAGGTGCGTAGCAAAATCATTTGATGTTCCGCTGCCTAAGATACCGAGTGGTAGGTCGATCTTTGCATCCTGCAGTGCATTCACTACTGCGTGCACCGTTCCATCACCGCCTGCCGCCAGTACGCCAGCAGGGGCAATCTCACAGAGGAACTGGCTGAGCTGATCCTGCCCATTCCCACGCGTGCGATAGGGGCAAAGCATGATGTCGTGACGCTGAAAAAGCTCAATCAGCATATCCAGCTTCCCCTTGAAGAGAGCATGTCCCGAGACCGGATTGTAGATCAATGCCATTTTCTTCATGACTTATACACTCCAATCCGCTGTAAAAATCGGATGCCGACCGCGCCGACCATCGGCAGACGATGCAGATCCTCCTCGATCAGGCCGCGCAGCAGGATCATCGCTGCCACATAGACAAAGCAGCCGAAGAACACCGCACCGAAGGTAGAAATCGCAGCAATCCCCCACCATGCCAGTGTCCATGCGTAGAAAAAGTGGACAGCACATGCCATAATCCCGGCAGAACATATCGTCTTGATGAGCTGGAGGAGCTCGATACGATAGCCAATAAAACGGTAGATAAAGTAAAGATTGATGATCGCCGCGACACCCATATCTGCCGCCGTTGCCCATGCAGCGCCCATGATGCCGAGCCATGGGATCGCCGTCAGATGCCAGTTTAGAAAAATCTTTGCCGCCGCTGCGAGCACCATGTTCACCATGGGGATGGTCGGATGACCAAGTCCCTGCAAAATTCCCGTTGAGACTTGATGCAGACCGAGCAGGATGATGCTCACCGCCGAGATCATGACCGCAGGCCCCGCGCCCGGTGCATTGTAGATCAGCGAAGAAATTGGCGTCGCCAAAATAAACACAATGACAAAGGCGGGAAAACAGACGAAATTTGAAATGCGCACGGACGCTGCTGTCTGATCGTAGACGCGCGCCTGATCGCCAAGCACGCGTGACTCCGAGATGGCAGGCACAATACTCATCGCCATGGATGCAGTCAGGATCGTCGCCAGATTGACGAGCGGGACGGCCATGCCGTTCAGATAACCGAAAAGCTCCGTCGCCTCACTGATGCTATAGCCTGCTGCCTCAAGACGCTGCGGAACAATCATCAGATCTAGATTCGAGACCACGGGCAGCATAATGCTCGCCGCCGAGACTGGAAGTGCCAGCTTAAAAATACGATGAATGATCGAAAACCGCGTCTCGTAAGGAACATTCGGCAGCGGTTTCAGCTCCGTCCCGTAATCACGAGCAATATCCCGCTCCAGTTTGATATGGAAGTAGACGAGAACAATGAGCCCCGTCACCGCTCCTGCGAAAGCCCCGAGTGACGCGCCGGCAGCTGCGTAGTCCAGCCCCCATGGCATGAGAAGACTCGCAAGGACAATCATGGTCACCACGCGGAAAATCTGCTCTACGATCTGCGACACCGCCGTCGGCGTCATGCGCTGCCATCCCTGCAAATACCCGCGTGAACTGGCGAGCAGGGTCACGAAAAAGACCGTCGGGGCAAGCACCACCACAGCCTTGTAGGCACGCGCATCACGAATCAGCTGCCACTCGATCAGCCAGTCTGCCGCCAAATAGGTCAAAATCGAAAAGAGCAGTCCTGTCAGCACCATGAGCATCATAGAGATGCGAAACACACGCTTCGCTCCGTAGATATCCTTGAGTGCGACGCGTTCCGCCGTAATAATCGAAATCGCTACCGGGACACCAGCCTGCGAAACTGTCATGGCAAAAAAATAAATGGGGAACGCCATCTGGTAGAGACCAATACCTTCGCCGCCCAGAATACGGGAGACGAAGATCCAGTTCAGCGACCCGATCACCTTAACCACAAAACCTGCGATGGTCAGAACGAAAGTACCCTTGAGAAAGGATTCTCCTTTGCTATTCTTCCCTTCCGCAACATTCATCTCACTAATGAGAAACACCGCCTCAACTGCTAATTATGAGAATAATATCGATTGAATTATATCATGAACTGCCTCCACTATCAATGGACTTCACTCACACGGACAGATGTTTCAAACCACAAAAAGACCTCACACGATACAGTCGCATGAGGTCTTTGAGGAAAATTATTTTCGTGCTTTTTTGACTGCGGCAAACGCCTTCTCCGATGCGGCAATCGTATGCTCAATGTCTTTGTCTGTATGCGCTCCCGACATGAATACCGTTTCAAACTGGGACGGGGCAAGATACACACCCTCGTCGAGCATCGTCTCGAACCAGATGCGGAAGGCATCCTGATCAGCGGCAGCGGCATCCTCATAGTTATAGACATCACGATCAATAAAGAAGATGCCGAACATCGAGCCAGCCTGATGCGCGCATATCGGCACGCCTGCCTCCTTCGCCGTACGCTGCCAGCCAAGCAGGAGATTCTTCGTCTTGATGGTCAGTTCACGGCTGTAATCCGCTTTGCCTTCTTCGGGGTCTGCCGTGATGAGCTTCAGCGTCTCAATGCCCGCCGTCATGGCAAGCGGATTGCCCGAGAGTGTGCCCGCCTGATAGACGGGACCCGAGGGCGAAATCTGCTCCATGATCTCACGGCGTCCACCGTATGCCGCAACGGGCAGGCCTCCGCCGATGATCTTGCCGAGACAGGTGAGATCGGGGCGAATGCCATAGGCAGCCTGTGCACCGCCCAAGGACGCACGGAAGCCGCACATCACCTCATCAAAGAGGAGAAGCGTGCCGTGCTGCTCGGTCAGCTCACGCAGCAGAGAGAGATAGCCCTGACGCGGCAGCACCAGCCCCATATTTCCCGCAACCGGCTCAACGATGACGGCGGCAATATGATCGCCCTCGCGCTCCATCACATCGCGGACGGCGTCCTCATCGTTGTACGGAACAGCAATCGTGTCCGCCGCTGTCCCCTTCGTCACACCGGGAGAACTTGGGACGCCGAAGGTCGCCATGCCTGAGCCTGCGCTGACGAGGAGGCTGTCGTTATGCCCGTGGTAGCATCCGATGAACTTGACGATTTTATCCCGTCCGGTATAGCCGCGTGCCAGACGCAGTGCACTCATCGTCGCCTCGGTTCCCGAGTTGACCATGCGGATGGATTCAATGGTTGGATAGACCGACTGAACGAGCTTAGCCAGCTCCGTCTCCATGAGCGTCGGTGCACCGTAGCTCGTCCCACGCGCCACAGCTTCCTGCAGAGCCTTCACCACCTGTGGGTGTGCGTGTCCGACGATCATCGGTCCCCATGATCCCACGTAGTCGATGTAGGAATTCCCGTCAATATCGTAGATATACGCCCCCTCCGCACGTGCAATAAAGAGCGGATTGCCTCCCACATTGGCAAACGAACGGACGGGACTGTTGACCCCGCCGGGCATATACTGTTTTGCCTCATCAAAGGCAGCCTTTGATTTTTCGGTATGGCGCATATAGCTCTCTCCTTATCCGTTCATCCAGTCAGCAGCATCCAAGGCATGATAAGTGATGATGATCTTTGCACCGGCGCGCTTCATGCCCGTCAGTGTCTCCAGAACAATCCGCTGCTCATCAATCCAGCCGTTTGCTGCCGCCGCCTTGACCATGGCGTACTCGCCGCTGACATTATAGACGGCAATGGGGCGATCAGTCACCTCATAGACACGACGTACCACATCGAGATAGGCAAGAGCCGGCTTTACCATAATGATGTCAGCACCCTCTTCCACATCCAGTGCAGTCTCTTTCAGTGCTTCACGGACATTCGCCGGGTCCATCTGATACTGCCTGCGGTCGCCGAAAGCGGGCGTGCTGTCCGCCGCATCGCGAAAAGGGCCATAGTATCCCGAGGCATACTTTACTGCGTAGCTCATGATGGAGGTGTTCTCAAATTTATTTTCGTCAAGTGCCTCACGAATGGCGGCGATGCGTCCATCCATCATATCGGATGGTGCAACGATGTCTGCCCCCGCCTTCGCCTGACTTACGGCAACCTTCTGCAGGAGTGCGAGTGTCCTGTCATTATCGACATAGTGTCCCGTGAGATGCCCACAGTGTCCATGTGTCGTATACTGGCAAAGGCACACATCACCGACGACCAGCAGGTCAGGAACAGCATCCTTGATCGCAGCGATCGCGCGCTGGACAGGGCTCTCCATATCCCATGCAGAGCTGCCATCCTCATCCTTATAAGCAGGAAGGCCGAACACCTCGACGGCGCGAATTCCACGCGCTGCGATCTCATGTGCGAGCGCTGCGACCTGATCTACAGAGTAGTGGAAACACCCCGGCATACTCGGGATCTCTTCTTTGATCTTCTCTCCGGGAATAACAAAGATCGGATAGACAAAATCGCGCACCGACAGTTCTGTCTCACGCACAAGATCGCGCATCCCGGACGAGATGCGCAGACGGCGCGGACGCTGGATCATACTCATTCTACACTCTCCCTTATACAGTCTACCAGTCCATCAATCGTATAGGTCATGGCAGTCATGGCAGGCACCAGCGCATAACTCTTTACGGTCTCCGCTGTTACCGGTCCAATGCAGGCAATCTTCGTATGCTGCAGCGGCGTAATATTGCCGAGCATGCGCACGAGGTTCTTGACGGTGGAGGAACTGGTAAAGGTAACGTAGTCAAACGCACCGTCCATCATCTTGGTAGCGAGCTCTTCCCCATGTTCTGTCTCGGGTACCGTCTCATAGGCTGCGGCAACATCCACAGTCGCCCCATGTGCACTCAAGGACTCAGGAAGAACGTCGCGTGCCTCCTGTGCGCGCGGCAGGAGGATATGGGCACGCGGCGGCAGAATCGGACGGAGCGCATCCACGACTGCCTCTGCGCGGAACTCCTGCGGCACAAGATCTGCCTCGATCCCGTAGGTGCGCAGACGATCCCGTGTCGCCGTACCGATGACAGCAATTTTAGCATAGCCGAGTGCTCGTGCATCCTTTCCTGCGTGATGAAGCCGTGCAAAGAAATGCTCCACGCCGTTGACACTGGTAAAGATCACCCAGTGATAGTCCTGCAATTTTCCGATGGCAGAATCCAGTCCAGCATACGAATCGGACGGCGGAACAATGCGAATCACCGGTGCCTCGACGCAGGATGCACCAAGTGCCGTCAGTTTCTCCGTCAATGCCGATGCTTGGGCACGCGCGCGTGTGACAAGAATGCGCTTCCCAAAAAGAGGGCGGAACTCTCTGCGGTCGAACCAGCGCAGACGATCTCGCAGGCGCACCACATCTCCCACAATAAAAATCGCGGGCGGGCGTATCCCATCACAACGTACCATCTCAGCCGCCTCACCGACCGTCGTCACGTACGTCTCCTGATCGGCACGCGTCCCCCATCGGATAAGTGCTGCCGGGGTATCTGCAGGACGCCCATTCTCGATCAAATTCTTCGTGATCTCAGGCAGATTTGCCACGCCCATCAGAAAGATCAGTGTATCCACACCTGTCGCGAGATGCTGCCAGCGGATGTGAGACTCGGGTTTCGTCGGATCCTCGTGTCCCGTGACCACGGCAAAGGAAACTGCCATACCTCGATGTGTCACAGGAATACCGGCATAGGCCGGCACGCTGATCGCAGAGGTGACACCGGGCAGAATCTCAAAAGAAACTCCACGTTCCAGCAAAACAAGAGCCTCTTCCCCACCGCGGCCAAAGACGAACGGATCTCCGCCCTTCAGACGAACGACCGTCTTTCCCTCCTCCGCCTTGTCTGCGAGCAGGACATTGATCTCCTCCTGCCGCATTGTATGATGGCAGGACTGCTTGCCGACATAGATCCGCTCTGCTGCCTCAGGCACATAGGAGAGAATACTCTCATCGGCAAGATGGTCATAGACAACAACATCCGCCCGTTTCAGGCACTGCATCGCCCCCACGGTCAAAAGGCGCGGATCTCCGGGACCCGCGCCAACAAGAAACACCATTCCGTTCTTCATGCTGTAATTCCAATCTCTTTCAAAATCTCACGTCCGCCGGCATCGAGGAGCTCCTCGGCAAGAGCAGTTCCCAGAGCCTCAGCCTGCTCGCCTGCTCCGTGTGCATCAGAACGGCAGATACGCTGTCCATCGACCGAAGCAATCATAGCATCAATGGAAATCTGACCGTTAGCATCGACCTCAGCATAAACCCCGACAGGGATCTGACAGCCGCCCTCAACACGACGCAGGAAAGCGCGCTCTGCCTGTGCCGCCGTCGTCATACCTGCATCACGCAGAAACTCAATGGCGGAAAGAATTGCGGCATCCCCAGCACGGCATTCAATGGCAAGAGCTCCCTGCCCAACCGCAGGAAGCATCACAGAGCGCGGCAAAATGGTGCGGATACGACGTTCAAAACCGAGTCGCTTTAGTCCTGCCGCTGCAAGCACAATCGCATCGAACTCCCCTGCGTCGAGCTTGGCAAGACGCGTATTGACATTTCCGCGCAGATCACAGATCGTTAAATCGGGACGCACGGCGAGAAGCTGTGCGCGGCGGCGCAGACTCGACGTACCCACGCGTGCCCCGACAGGAAGATCCTCCACTGCAGCGTAGTGTGCACTGACAAAGGCATCACCGGGGTCGAGCCGTGTTGTAATCGCACCGATGACCAGTCCGTCGGGAATCTCCGTCGGCATATCCTTCAGACTATGCACGGCAAGATCGACCGCATCATCCAGCATCGCCTGCTCAAGTTCCTTCGTAAAGAGCCCCTTGCCACCGATTTTAGCGAGCGGTGCATCCAGGATGCGATCTCCCTTCGTCGTCAGCTCACGCAGCTCCACGCAGCAGGACGGATGCTCCTTTTTAATGGCCTCCGCCACATAGTTCGCCTGCCACAGAGCCAACTTGCTCGCTCGTGTACCGATAGTGATTGTGCCGCTGTTCACTGGTTCCTGTCTCTCCCATCGCATCTAACTTAAAAAGAGAACGCATTGCTTCGATGTAAAATGCCTCATCCTTGGTTCCCGCAGATGACCGCAGCTTCATCATCGGGATGCGCAGTATCTTTCGCACAATCATGCGGCTCATGTGCTCAACCTGACGGCCTTCCTCTTCCGAGAGATCGGGCAGCTTCGCGCTCACACGCTTGATCTCACGCGCGCGAATGCGCTCACATCGTCCTGAGAGCAGTGCCATAAGCGGCTGAAAGGAAAGATACTTGAAGCGTTCCTGAAGGGCGGCAACTTCCTCCTCCACAATTTTCTGTGCCTTGACCGCCTCCGCCTGCCGTTCTCCCAGGTGCTCATCCACCACTGCCTCGAGTGCGTCAATATTATAGAGCTCAATTCCCTTGATCCCCGCAACATCGGGGTCAACATCACGCGGAACGGCAATATCGATAAAGAAGATTTTGCGTCCCTGACGACGCGTCATGAGGCGGCGCGCCTCCCACGCCTTGATTACATAATGCGGTGCCCCAGTCGATGTAACGACAACATCAACATTTGTCGCATAGTCCATGGCACGATCAAACGGAATGGCCTCTCCGCCGATCCGCTCGGCAAGCCCCCGCGCGCGCTCAATATGACGGTTGGCAACATAGATCGTCTCAATCCCATGCGCACGCAGATGTTCTGCCGTCAATTCCGCCATCTTCCCTGCACCGAAGATCAATGCTCCGCAGCCGCCAAGCCCTCCCAGAGACGCAGCAGCAAGCTCGACAGCAGCATAGCTTACTGACACAGAACGGTAAGCGATGCGCGTTTCCGTCCGTACGCGTTTTCCCGTAGCAATAGCACGGTGAAAGAGCAAATTGAGGATCGTCCCGGTCACGCCTGCCTCTCGTGCCAACGCATACGCCCCCTTCACCTGTGAGAGAATCTGCCCCTCACCGAGTACAAGCGAGTCGAGACTCGACGCCACGCGGAAGAGATGCTCAATCGCCGCATCGTCAGTGTACGTATAGAGATATGCATCCAGATCATCGCCGCCCTGCGCCAGATCGCACAGGAACTGCCGCACGGAGCGCTCCCCCTCCGCGAGATCCTCCACAGCAACGTAAAGCTCCGTTCGGTTGCAGGTAGACAGAACTACAAGCCCGCTCACTCCGTCGTAGTCGCCTAGGTTCTGGAGCCCCGTGCGCAGTTCCTCGCGCGAGAACGAAACCCGCTCACGTACATCAATCGGTGCAGTCCGATGATTGAGCCCCAAAGTCAAGAGCCGCATTCCGTAGTTCAACCTCTGCTTTCTCCATCGCACCATGACGAACCATGGTCAAAATATCGGGGCGCAGTGCCGTATGCCAAAAGCGCGTGCGTGCACTGATCGACGAGATACTCTCTTGAAGTTCCCCCCTCAGAGAGGAGACACGCTCCAGCCACATTCCGAAGGCGGGCGGATACATCTCCTCCAGTTCCATCCGTATCGCACGCGAGAGCGCCGGACTGCCGCCTGCGGTCGAGACGGACAGCATCAGTTCGCCGCGGCGTATCGAGGCAGGTACCTGAAAAGTAGATGCCGCAGGATCATCAATGACATTGACAGGAATTCCTCTGCGTTTTGCCTCTGCAGCCACGGCCGCATTGACCTCGCGCAGATCCGTCGCCGCGTAGATGAGAAACGCACCTTCGAGCATCCCGTCCGCATAGCATGTCTGTTTCCAGCACAGCCTGCCTGCCGCGGCATGTTCTTGCAGCACAGAAGTGACTTTTGGTGCGATAACACAGATGGATGCCTCCGTCCCCGCAGAGAGAATGCTGCATGCTTTACGCTCCGCCACCCTGCCGCCGCCGACAAGGATAAGAGGACGTCCGCTCAGATCGACATTCAGCGGATACAGCACACAACTCACTCCTCTTCACCGTGCAAATTTTAGCTAAAGAAACATGAACCCCATTCATATTCAATATTATACCGCATACAGGAATGAAAAAAAAGAGGAGAAGGCCGAATCTCCTCTCTTTATAGTGATTATCAATGTGGTTATAGCGCATCACCCAGTTGGCGCAGCAGCGGATAGTCCGTCATATCCACGCCCAGTGGGGTCACCGCGATCAGCCCATGCTCCACCGCATAGATATCCGTTCCAATTCCCTTATCCGTATCGGACACCTCGCCTGCTACCTTGTAATGCACACGCCCCTCTTCCATCTCGATGCGCTCAAATGCATTCACGTAATCGCGTCCACCCTGGCGGCAGAACACAAATCGCGGCTCATCTCCCGCCAGATCCTTCGGGAAGTTGATGTTCAACAAAAATGGCTGATCTGCAGCAGTAAGAACTTGTTCCATGAATGGGACAAAACAATCTGCCGCATCGGCAAATGAAAGACTGCTGCCATCAAGAAGCGAGAGTGCAAACGATGAAATTCCATGGAAATATCCCTCAAAAGCGGCACCAACCGTTCCCGAGTAGATCACATCCGTACCGAGATTTGACCCGTGGTTGATCCCTGAAAGCACAACATTTGGACGTTCCTCTGCAATCGCATCCAGGTAGAGCTTCGCACAGTCCGTCGGTGTGCCGTCGATCGCCCACGCCGCGACATGACACTCTGCATCGAAATTCTCATCCTCACGCACCTCAATCGCACGCCCGATCGTCAGCGCGTGAGACGTACCACTCTGCTGATGCATAGGAGCCGCAACCGTCACATGATGTGCTCCGGACAGGCGGCGCGCAAGTACATGAATCCCCTCTGCAGCAATCCCATCGTCATTTGATATCAGGATATTCAAAGGCATCTTCCTCTCATTTGCTTGATACACGAAAGGCAGGTTGGTATGCCAACCTGCCTAAAACCGCATATGCGGCCAACATTCATGGTGACCCACCACGGAATCGAACCGTGAACCTACTGATTAAGAGTCAGTTGCTCTGCCAGTTGAGCTAGTGAGTCGTCTGCACCTTGCGGTGCATAGCTATTATAGAGGAACAATACATGCCTGTCAATCCCTTCCGCGTGTTTTCCATAATCACGCGTACAAAAAAGGATCTCCGAAGAGATCCTTTTTTATTCCTTCACGGAGAAAAGATTACTTCAGTGCATCAGCGAGCTGTGCATTGACAGCACGTGCAGCCTCGACACTCTCCTCGAACTTCACCTTCTCCTCGCCCTCGAGCTTGACATCGACAACTTTCTCAAAGCCGCCCTTGCCGAGGACAATAGGAACACCGACGCAGAGTTCCTTCTCGCCATACTCGCCTTCGAGGTAGACGCAGCAAGGAATAACCTTCTTCGAATCGAGCGCAATCGCCTCAACCAGCGTTGCAGCAGATGCGCCCGGCGCATACCACGCAGACGTACCAAGAAGCCCCGTCAGCGTTGCGCCGCCGACCTTCGTCTTCTGGACAACATCAGCAAGGACATCCTTCGAGAGGAGCTGCGTGACAGGAATGCCGCGGAGCGTTGCAATGCTGACGAGCGGAACCATCGTCTTGTCATTGTGTCCGCCAATGACCATACCGTCCACATCGGTCGGGGTTGCAGGATGCCCTGCCTTGTTGAGTGCCTCAGAGAGATAATAACGGAAACGGCTGCTGTCGAGCATACCGCCCATGCCGATGATGCGGTTGCGCGGAAGTCCCGTGGACTTGAGTGCAAGATAGGTCATCGCATCCATCGGGTTGGAGATGATGATGAAGATCGCATTCGGGGAATGCTTCAGCGCCTGCTCCACAACACTCTTGACGATCTTTGCATTGACGCCGACAAGCTCCTCACGCGTCATGCCCGGCTTACGCGGAAGACCGGAGGTAACGACGATAACATCGGAATTTGCCGTCGCAGCGTAGTCATTCGTAACACCCTTGACCGTCGTGTCAAAGCCGAGCGCATGCGAGCACTGCATCATGTCCATTGCCTTGCCCTCGGAGACACCCTCTTTGATGTCGATAAGGACAACCTCACTCGCAAACTTCTTGAGCGCAACGACGTTTGCTACGGTAGCACCTACGTTACCTGCACCAACAACAGTTACCTTCATACGTATTTCCTCCTTAGTAAAGCTCTTGTGCTGCTTGTTTCACAATAAACAACACAATTAAAACAAGGTATACCAATAGATCTGAACTATGAAATCATTATAACATCTCCATTCAGAAAAATCAATTACTTTTCCGTACTCAATGTCACAGTTATGGAAAATAAATACAAAATTCTATTGTTGGATAATACTTTCTTCATTTTTGGAAGAATTTGGTCATAAATCGAGGCGGCGGATTGGTCATCATAACATGGATGCCCATATAGAGACGATTTTTCTCCTCATACACCCGGCAGAACGCCGTCATATATTCACATAGTACATAGTCTACCGGATTATATTTATACTCCATCGTCATCACCTCCCATAGGATTCATAAGCCAGATTATTCCTCATTATGAGACTCAATCCTCTGGTATCAAATCCCCAAAATAATCGAGGACTCTATCAATAAAAATCTCCTTCATCTTTATTAATTCCTTTAACTATTTATTCTAATCAAAAAATTTTATACCCTTTCATGTATAGACATGACATTAAAAAATCCCCTCGTCCGAAAATCATCAGACGAGAGGATATATGTTCATTTGGTGGCGGCACAGAGATTTGAACTCCGGACACTGCGGGTATGAACCGCATGCTCTAGCCAACTGAGCTATGCCGCCGATGGTGGGCAGGGATGGATTCGAACCATCGTAATCCGAAGATGACAGATTTACAGTCTGTTGCCTTTAACCACTCGGCCACCTACCCAAAAACTTTGACAAGTATATGCGATAAGGCGCTCCTTTGTCAAGGAGTTTTTCCCGTTATTCAGCAAGAGGTTTCATCGTCGGGAACAGCAGCACATCGCGGATGGACGGGCTGTCCGTCAGGAGCATGACGAGGCGGTCGATGCCGATGCCAAGTCCGCCTGTCGGCGGAAGTCCGTACTCAAGTGCCGTCACATAGTCATGATCCATGACATGTGCCTCGGCATCCCCTGCCTCGCGCTGTGCGAGCTGATCCAGGAAGCGCTGTTCCTGATCGATGGGATCGTTCAGCTCCGTAAAGCCATTGGCGAGCTCACGCCCATAGATGAAGAACTCAAAGCGATCTGTGATGCGCGGGTCGTCCGCGTTGCGCTTGGCGAGCGGCGAGATCTCCGTCGGATGTCCCGTAATGAAGGTCGGCTGCATCAGAGACTCCTCGACCTTCTCCTCAAATGCTGCATTGAGAATTCCGCCGATGCCATGACGCTCCTCGAACGGGACGTGAATCTCGCGCGCCATGGCGCGTGCCTCGTCCACTGTACGGCAGGAGAGGAAGTCCTTCCCCGTCGCCTCACGGACAGCATCATTCATACTGATGGTACGCACCTGTTCAAGGTCGATCTCAACCCCCTGATACGTGATCTTCGTCGTCCCCAGTACATCCTCTGCCGCCTGACGGACAATACCCTCCGTGATCGCCATGAGATCGCGATGATCAGCAAATGCCTGATAGATCTCAATGGAGGTAAACTCAGGGTTATGCCGTACGTCCATCCCCTCGTTGCGGAAGACGCGCCCCATCTCGTAGACGCGATCCAGTCCGCCGACGATCAGACGCTTTAGACTGAGCTCGGTCGCAATACGCAGATAGAGGTCGATGTCGAGCGCGTTGTGATGTGTGACAAAGGGACGCGCCGCTGCCCCACCCGCGAGTGTGGAAAGCACGGGCGTCTCAACCTCTAGGAAGTCGCGCGCATCGAGATAGCGGCGAATCGATTGGAGGATTGCTGTGCGCTTGCGGAATGTCTCACGCACCTCCTGATTGACCATGAGATCAAGATAGCGCTGACGATAGCGTGTATCCACGTCCTTCAGTCCGTGGAACTTCTCAGGCAGAGGACGAAGCGCCTTGGCGAGGAGGTCAAAGTCCTCGACACGCACAGTCACCTCACCGCGCCGCGTCTTAAAGACGACACCGCGAATGCCGATGATGTCGCCGATATCGAGCCGTTTGAACTCCTCTTTGTACTTCTGCTCGCCGAGCACGTCAAGCTTAAAGTATACCTGAATGTTCCCTGTGCGGTCATTCAGCGTGGAGAAGGACGCCTTGCCATGCCCGCGAATCGCCATCAGACGCCCTGCAATGCGGACTTCCTTTCCTTCTTCATCCTCGGCGAGATGATCGTATTCCTTTTTCAGATTTTCCGCATAGTCCGTGACCTCATAGCGATGTCCGAACGGCGCGATACCCATGGAACGGAATGCATCCATCTTTTCCCGACGGACGCGCATCATTTCATTCAGATCCTGTTCCTGAGCAACGGATGCATGTTCTTCAGCCATCAATGTTCCTTTCACTTCTTGATATCGATAATTTTGTACTGGATGACACCTGCGGGAGCATTCACATTGATGGTGCGCCCGATTTTCTGTCCGAGGAGCGCCTCGCCGAGCGGGGACTCATTCGAGATCTTTCCCTCATCGGGATCCGCCTCCGTCGAACCGACGATGAGGAACGTCTCCTCCTCGTCAAACTCCAAATCCTTAACCATCACACGGCTGCCCATCGTCACAGTCTTGCCGTCGCCTGCCTTGATGATGTCGGAGTTGCGAATCTTGTTCTCGAGCTCCTGAATCTCGCCCTCGAGAAATGCCTGCTCATTCTTCGCATCATCGTACTCAGAGTTCTCGGAGAGGTCACCGAGAGCAATGGCGGCCTTTAGACGCTCTGCGATCTCGATGCGTCGAACGCTTTTGAGATAGTTGAGTTTCTCAACGAGTTTGTTGTACCCATCTTCGGTCAGCATGACCTTTTTCTCTGCCATGAAATGATCTCCTTCACTCTATGTGTACTTTTTTATTGATTTCATCCAGCAGTGCGGTGAGTTCCTCATCGCCTGACAGGACTAATGCTTCTCTTTGTGCATGCCGGAGTTTTTTGATCTGACATTCCCTCCGCTGCGCCTCCTCCTTCGTCGAAAAGGACTCGACATAGGCGAGGAAAACGGGGCGGTGCGCACGCGTGTACTTTGCCCCGCTGCCGTCGTTATGCGCACGAAGACGCCGCTCAAGGTCGTTTGTCCAGCCCGCGTAAAGGCTCCCGTCCGCGCACCGCAGGAGGTAGGTGTAGTTCATTCGTCCGCAGACTTGATCGTGATCTTCTCGATCACAACATCATGCACGGGGCGGTCTGCATAACCGGTCTGCGTGTGTCCAATGTCGCATACGACATCCATCCCCTCGATCACCTTTCCGAAAACGGCATGATGATCGTCCAACCACGGCGTCGCGGCTAGCGTGATGAAGAACTGACTTCCGCCCGTATTGGGACCCGCATTTGCCATGGAGAGGATGCCCTCATCATCGTGACGAAGTGACGGGTCGAACTCATCGGGAATACTGTAGCCCGGACCCCCCGTGCCATTCCCGTTCGGATCTCCGCCCTGAATCATGAATCCGTCAATGACGCGATGAAAAATCAGCCCGTCATAGAACCCCTTCTCCACGAGGTCGATGAAATTCTTCGTCGTGATCGGTGCCTTGTCCTCAAACAGCTCGACCTCAAATGTTCCCTTATTCGTTGTAAAAACTGCGATGTGATTTGCCACGGTGTGTTGTTCTCCTTTTTGATTCTGTGACGGCATATTGAGTGACATCCCTGCGTTCCCGCTGTGCACGATACAAAGCACGGCAGCCACAACGAAAAAAACGAGCGCAAGGACAAAAAATTTCTTTCCCATTCTACCGAATGCTCTCCTATATTTCAACCAAAATTGGAAAATTTATGCCGCTCTCCCGCCGTGCAGGGGGACCACACAGGAATTTCTCGCCCCTTGGCAAAGAAATCTGCGGAGGGCTGCCATGCGGGATAGCCAACGGAATGCATCGCAACGAGTGCGCGCGGGTTCGTCTCGGCGCAGAACACCTTCGCACCGCGTTCCATGGATGGACCAAGACGCCCGTCCACAGGGAAAAATGCGACGTCACACGAAAGCCCCGCCAGCCGTTTCATCTGTTTCCGAAAGCCGTTCTCGGCAAACTTACGGTTCACCTCGGTGTCCCCTGTCCAATCCCACCAGTTAAAATCGCCGGCATGGAAGATACGCTTTCCGTCCGCCTCGACGAGGAACGATGTTCCCTCGTCCGTAGAGGAGAACGATGTCACGGATATGCACTCATCCTGCCATGCATCGTAGCAGCCGATCCACGTGGTCTTATCCTGCGGAATCCGTGCTGCTCCTGCATTTTCACGAATGTCCTCACTGAGGATATAGCGTGTGGTGTGTGCCGAAAAATCGGCAATCATCGGGTTAAAGTGGTCAAAATGTGCATGTGACGCAAAAAAATACAACGGCGCATCCCCATGTGCCCCAATCTCCTTGGGTAGTACGCCGGCAGGATCATCAAACGCATCAAACACGAGCAGAATCTCTCCCACACGGATGAGAAATCCGCTGTTCAGCAAATAGGTCGCTTCCACGAACACTCATCTCCTTTCGTTTTCATCTTCGGTATTTTCATCGGATGCTGCGGCATCGTTTTGATTGATTCGCCCGAATCCGCGCCCCATAACCTCATTGGCCGACATAATGATGACGAAGGCATGAGGATCGACATTATGGACGATAAATTTCAGTTTTCCGACCTGCGTTGTCCCGACGCAAACGAAGACAACGTTGCGCTCACGGCGTGTATATGCTCCCTGTCCATGCAGAAATGTGACACCGCGGTGCATGTTGTCGATGATACTCTCCGCGATTTCCCGATGACGATCGGAGACGATCAGCACGGCCTTGCGCTGATTGAATCCAGCGACGATCTTATCCACCATCGTCGCATTGATGAACATATAGATCAGCGTGAACATCGCCGGCGCCATGCCAAACAGGAATGCGGCAATCAGCATGATGAGACAGTTGAGCGAGAAAAGCACGCCGCCCATGTGCAGATCATAGTACTTTCGCACGATCGCCGCAAGGATGTCGAATCCGCCCGTGCTGCCGTTCATGCGGAATACAATGCCGTAGCCTAGTCCTGCGAATACACCGCCGTACACCGTTGTCAGCATCATATCGTTCACCGGCGCATAGGCATTGAACGGGCGTGTGAGATCAAGCAGAAAGGAAAAAATCGCCGTACCGATGATAATATCAACCGTATACGCACGTCCCATCAGCTTCCACGCCATGAAGAGCAGCGGAATGTTATAGACGAACGTCTGCAGACCGATCGGCAGTCCAAACAGATAGTAGACAATCATCGCAATTCCGGTTGCACCGCCCGTGAGCAAATGAGCCGGGACGAGGAAGAGATTGATCGCACTGCTCGCGATGAGACATCCCAGCGTAATGCCGGCATAGCGCATGACGCGATGTCCCAGTATACGCATGTGCAGATGATGCGTCATGTTCCGTATCCTCCCAGACGAACAGGAGCAGCAGACGGCAAGGCAGTCACATCTATCTCCTTCTGTTCGATGAAATCACGCGCAAGATCCTGCACACCAAACGGACTGTATGGAGCGCGTGAGAGTTCCTCTGTCTCCTCCTCGGTCAGCGGCAGCATGGTCATCCGCGCGGAAAGCAGTGCTCCGTGCTCGGCATCCAGATTCAACACGAGATGGCGGTGCACATTCATCGGATCGTCATAAACATAGCAGGTATGATCATCCCTGAACTGCCGCTGTGCTTTTCCAAACACACGAAAGATGTAGCTGCTCGTCGCACCATAGCGCACATCTTGCCGCAGACGATACGTTTCTCCCATGAGGCTGATGTCCACCACCTTCTTTCCTGCGACAGTGGTCGAGACGACAACATCCCCGTATGTGAACGTACGCAGATGAATCCCATGAACCATCTGCGTCCCCTCTGTATCCTCCTCACCCCAGGCCTGTTTGAGTGACTGCTCTGCATCCCCGAGGGAAATGCCACGATAGGAAAAGTCCGTGTCCTGTATCTGCCCCGCCGCTTCTCCTCTTGCAAAGAGAACACAGAATGCCAGCATACAGGAAAGAAAAAAGAGGATGCTCTGCGTATTGTTCCGCATATTCTTCACCTCAGCCATCGGAAGCAATCAGATAGGGACGTTCTCAAAAGGAAAAGCTGCCATGCTCCATGATCGTGATCTCCTCTCCCGCCCGCGTCCTGCCGATGACGGATAGATCTGCCGTTCCGATCATAAAGTCCTCGTGAACAAGGGAATGATTGACTCCATGACGGAGAAGCTCCTCCTCCGTCATGCCATCTCCTCCCCTGATGCACGTCGGATACGCCTTACCCAAGGCCAAATGACAGGACGCATTCTCATCAAAGAGCGTATTGTAAAAGAGGATACCGCTCGCAGAGATGGGCGACGCGTGCGGCACGAGAGCCACCTCGCCAAGGAAGGGTGCCCCCTCATCTGTCTGCAAGAGCTCGCGCAGATGCTCCTCCCCGCTCTCCGCATGGTAGTCCGTTACCTTCCCCGCACGGAATGTCAGCGAAAAACCAGAGATCAGATTTCCGTTATAGTGCAGGGGCTTCGACGCAACAACAACACCGTTCACACCGTCTCGCTTCGGCAGTGTGTAGACTTCCTCCGTGGGAATATTCGCGACAAACATCGTCCCCGATGCCGCCCATTCCGCACCGCCCATCCAGATATGCCCCTTGGGCAGCTCCACATGGAGATCCGTGCCCAGACCGTTCCGATAGTGAAGTTCCGAAAAATCATGTGCATTCAGAAAATCTGCCGTCTTCTGCAGAGCGGACACGTGCTCCTTCCACGCCGCAACGGGGTCAGACTCCTCCGACACGCGCACGGCACGCAGAATCTCCGTCCAGAGACGCGCGACCGCCGTCTCTTCTGTCTCATGTGGGAATACCTTGCACGCCCACGCAGGCGTAGGGGCAGAGACAACACACCACGTATTCTGATTGCTCATCAGCCGCGCACGATAGTCCTGCAGAGCCTTGCCTGCTGTCTGCCCCGCCTCCGTCAGACGCTTCGGGTCGACATCGGAGAAGAGATCCGGATTTTCCGCCGCGATAGAGATAAACGCAGCTCCCTGCGCCGCACTTTCATCATAGAAGGCCTTCCGCCATGCGGGAAACTCACGGAACCGTGCCGCAGGCGCCTGGCGAAAGCGGATGTGTGAGAACTCCTCATCACTCCAGTTCACGGCAACATCATGCGCACCCGCATTGTAGCCCTCCGCCGCGAGCGCATGGACAAAATCTGCACAAGTGATCGGCGCATGAATAACGAGCGGTTGGTCTTCCTGAAGATTCACGCCGACACGTACCACAAGAGCGGCATATTTACGAAGCAAATTCGTATTCATTCTATACCTCATCCGTATCAAAGAGGAGCGTCACGGGACCGTCGTTGACCGATGCCACCCGCATATCCGCACCGAATTCTCCATGTGCGACAGAAACGCCGTGTTCCCTTAGATGCGTCATAAACGCCTCATACATAGGAATTGCCACATCCGGCTTTGCCGCCTTGGAAAATCCCGGACGGCGCTTTTTGAGATCCGCAAAGAGCGTAAACTGCGAGATCACCAATACTGCACCGTTCACCTCAGAGAGCGCACGGTTCATCTTCCCCGCATCATCAGAGAACACGCGCAGATGAACGATCTTTTCCGCCAGATGCGCTGCATCGGCGTCCGTATCCTCCGGCGCAATACCAAGCAAAACAAGATAGCCCGTTCCGATCTGCCCATGCAGCATCCCATCAATATGGACGGATGCCTCCTTAACACGCGTGACCACTGCTCGCAACATATCACCCCGTTGTATTCTCCGTATTTCCTCTACATAATGTGCTCTATTATAACACGCCTTGCCGCAGATGTCTTTCTTATGCGGAGAAAAAAGCCGAAAGAAGCTGCGTAAGTGCCGCCTGATCCTCCGCTCCCATGGTCTCGCGCGCAGAGTGCATCCCGAGAACAGGGACGCCGATGTCCACTGTCCGCATCGGCAGCTGCGTCGAGAGAATCGAGCCTAGTGTCGCCCCGCCCGGCGCATCCGAGTGATTCGTAAACACCTGATAGGGAATCCCCTCGTCCTCACACAGTGCCCTTATAACAGCACGCCCGAGCGCATCCCCGGCATAGGATTGATTTGCCGCCACCTTCAGCACGACGCCTCCGTTCAGCACGGGCCGATTGGTCGGATCTGCCTTCTCCGGCACATTGGGATGGAGCGCATGAGCAACATCCACCGAGAGACAGAATCCTTGCAGAATCGTCTCAAGATACTCCTCACGCGAGCATCCGAGCGCCGTATAGACCTGCTCCAAGATTATCCCAAGCACAGCTGAACCCGCGCCCTGCTTCGTGCGGCTGCCGACCTCCTCATTGTCAAAGAGCGCTGCAACACGGATGCCTGCCATGCCATCCCAGCCATTCACTGCATCGAGACATGCCTTGACCGAAGATAAATTATCGAGGCGCGGTGCCGACAGAAACGCATTGTCCGCCCCCAGCAGGCAGCCGCACTCACAGGGATAGGCATTCAGATCATAGGACAGGATCTCCTCTGTGGGAGCGTTCAGCTCCTCAGCGAGAAGTGCAGTCAGTCTATCCTCGTCAGAGCCTTCTTCACGACCGTCAAGGAAGAGCAGCGGCAGGAGATCCTTCTGCGGCTTCAGCTCCACTCCCTCATTCACTTTACGGTTCATGTGTATCGCAAGATTCGGAACGATCATCAGCGGGCGGCGAAAATCGACACAGTGCATCTGCGGAGCAAGAGGATCTGCACTACGCACAGCCACAGCCCCTGCGAGGGAAAGGGGACGATCCATCCACGTACTGCGGATCATCCCGCCGTATACCTCCACATTGAGCTTGCCATAGCCGTGCTCATGCATCACCGCATGCGGCTTGACGCGCAGACATGGAAAATCCGTATGGGCACAGACAATGCGCAGCGGACCGTGCACATTCTCGCCAATCGAAACGACAACGCCGCCCGTATCAAACAGGGGAAAATAATAGCTGTGCCCCGCAGAAATTCCTTCCTCAGGAGACAGATGTGCCCCGAGCAGTGCATTGCACGTCCTGCCTGCCACATGATATGGCGAAGTCGCCATATCAATAAAGTCAATCAATTCCTCGGCACATTTCATCTCTTCGTAGGTCACGTGAAAGCCCTCCGCCCCATAAACAGAAAAAGACCCGCCCACCGGCTGGTCTTCACTAAACAAAAAATGGTCGGGATGACAGGGTTCGAACCTGCGGCCTCATCGTCCCGAACGATGCGCGCTACCAAACTGCGCCACATCCCGACAACGATATGTATTCTAGCAAGTTTCATCGGAAAATGCAAGCATTATTTTTTCAGCTTGTCTGCCAAGG